>NZ_JAWFXC010000030.1:0-1603 GCF_032576335.1 Clostridium sp. | reverse complement strand
TCGTATTCCGTCCCTACGCGACATCGCTGATGCGATATCGAAACTGAAGCTTTCAGTGAAACCATTGGCTTTTACCATAAGTTTCAGCGAGAAAGGCCAAGGAGTGTAGTCCTGGGGAACCGTGAAAACAGGTTCAGGATTGTTTACCTGAACATACTTGCGTGAGCTTTGTTGGTTATGATCAGTCACCGCTTCCTGCGCTTATGTTGCGCGGAAGGAGTGAGCACAGAAGGTCTTGAACTTTTCTGAGCATAAATCTATACTCCCTGCATAGAGCAACAATCTCTATGCAGTTTTAAGTGAGCCCCGGTAATCTTCTCCAGTCGCCAAACTTAGTGAGGATTATCGGGGTTTTTGCTTTCTGATTCCGGGGTTATACCTCAGCAGAACCAGTTCCCTGCCACTTTAAGGCGTGGCCAACCAGCAATGTCTAAACGATCAGTAATCTAGCACTCATAGCCAACCGGATCAAGAATGTGAATTTTTACACATCATTTCCACGGCGCTCTGCTTCAAGTTTAATCAGTTTTTCAATCATTTGAGCCTGCGTAATTCCTTCCTCCTCAGCAAACTGAGCCAGTTTCTCTTTTAACGGAATCTGAATGAGCGCATGTATGGATTTATGGGTATTACTACGCCTCGCCAGAGAAGCCTTCTGGCGTTCGTTCGCTGATACCGGGTTTCCTTTCCGATATGGACGTTTAGGTTTTTGTGAGGAAGTAATTACGTTTACGACCTGTGACATCTCTGCCTCCTCAAGCATCTGACTGAATACTTGAACAAAGATACTACAGGAACCGTAGGTCGGCGAAGACTAAATTACAAAATGAAAGATATCGTTGTTGGCGCAGCGGTATCTTTCAGGAGATTGAAATGTTGATTTAGAAGAAAAACTTAATAGGAGACCGACCAGTCCCTCCCCATCTCCCACCGGGACTGCCAGTGCTTCAGATAGGTATCAGCCAGCGCAGGGTAATCCCGGATGACCAGGGCATTTTCGGAGTTGCTGTTCGCCGCAGCGCGGGAATAGTTGAACGACCCCGTTTCCACGTTTCGGCCGTCGGTGATAATCACCTTGTCGTGCATGATTTTAAACTGGCTGACGGTTCGTACAGGAATACCGGCATTGGCCAGCAGATTCATTGCCGCCACACCTGCACTCCCTTTCGCGCTGTTGGCTTTCCAGTCAAGTAACACTCTGACATCGATACCCCGCTGTTTCGCCTGGATCAGTGCTCGCGTTACTTCCGGTGAAGTGAAGCTGTAGCCCATCAAGCGAATACTTTGCTGCGCAGTCACGATCGTATTCAGTACCAGCTGCAGCGCCGAACCTTCTGGAGAAAAACCCGCCTCGATGCTGGCGGCATACACGGCCGGAACAGGTGCACACAAAGTCAGGCTGATCAGCCCCGACAGACAACATTTGCGGAGTGTACGGTTAATTTTTTTCACAGTATTTCCTTAACGGGTGTTTTAAGAAACGCCGGGAGCGGGGGAAACTGGTTTTTCCCCGTTCCCGGGGTTGGACAACGACGCCATGCGGAGGCGTCAGGATTTTGTGGTATGCCGAAACCAGTAGCAGACGGGTCCGTCGCCGGTATCG
>NZ_JAWFXC010000029.1:0-3960 GCF_032576335.1 Clostridium sp. | reverse complement strand
AAAATTTCACATTTTCAGACAATTGCTTTAAATTATATCAAAAATATTTCAAGATTTTTTGGCATAGAAAATATAAAACTATTCTACCAGAGAAAGAAAACTTTTACAGAACTTACATGATGCAAAGTTGGAAATTCGCAGTGTTTTATCATCTTATTTTAAAAAGAGAAGGAACAGAAATTCAGGGTGATTGTTTAGTGTTTGGTATGAAAATATCTCTACTATTTGCCAATAGTATGAAAAAGTTTTTTGATTTCAAATTAAATAAAAAACTAACACCAAAGAAAAAAGAAAAAATAAAAGTAGATTTCACAAAATACATTGAATATTTAAATGAAAATACAGATATTACATTGAGAACATTTTGCAGAAAATTCAACCTGAAAAAAGCTGATTCAATATCAATTTTGAAAAGTCTTGAATGTAATAATTATCAACACAAACTTATTGAAGAACTGGAGTAATTAACAAGCGAATTTTAAATTGTGCCATATTCAAATATATTTTCGCTTGTTCAACCCCTCAAAAATAATAAAGCCCTGACGGGCTTTTTTATTTTCTCACGGTTTTATAAAAGGTCAAATTATATTCAGTTTTGCCCTTGACTTAAGGTTTTAATTTGTTATCTATGTAATAGATAGCAAGTTAGAGTAATACTTCGTATTACTTTACTTGTGAGGGGTTCCCCCTTCAATCCCCTTAAAATCAAAACCTTAAACCCAAAGGAGTTAAATTTGAGTTACAGAGAACGATACCAAAGAAAAAATTTTGTCTCATTGTGTTTGAATGATGAAGAATTATCAGAGCTTGAAAATATCGCTGAAAGATTAAATATGAAACGAGCAGCAGCAGCTCGTGAAATATTATTCACGAACTCAAAGAGATTAAAATCACAAATAAAGAAAAATGATAATTCTGAAATCTTGTTTTTATATTCTAAAATCTCAAACAACATAAACCAGATCGCAAAAAAAATGAATACAAATCTTGATAAATTTTTATCTGGGAACGGTGAAGAATTTGCATTGTTAATTGAGGAAATATTCGAAGATATGGAGAAATTAAAAAATGATACATAAACATATCGGAGGAAAGAAAAATCAGCGAAGTGTTAAAAACTCACTCGATTATTTATTAAGAACTAACAAACCAGAAGAACAACAATTTGTTGAAGTTTTATCTCAAACGAACAGATCTGATATTGAAAATTTCAACGAATACATAAAAGAAAAAAACTTCAAAAACCCTTTCATAACTGGTGTTTTATCTTTTGAAGAAAAAGACATCGATCCAAAATTAAAAACAAAAATAATGAATGAATTTGAAGAAATGATGTTTGAAGGAATAGAACCTGAAAACCGCCCACCAGTGATCTGGATACAACACAAAGATAAAAACAGACTTGAATTAAACTATACAACTTTTAATTCATTAATGAATAAAAAACATTTTCAATGTTATTATCATTTATCTGATAAAAAATTATTTAACTCATTTTGTGAGAAAATAAACTATGAAAATAATATCAGTTCTGTTTTAGATGTTCAGGAACATAAAGCAAGAAATACCCTCGTTAACACTTTAAATAATAAAATATCAGAAGAAAAAAAGGCAGTTGTTGAGAAATTACAAGAAGAGATTTTATCAAAAATAATCACAGAAGAAATAAACAACAGAGAAGAATTAATATCATTTATTCAGTCTAAAAACATAATAATAAACAGGGTTAGAGAAAATGCTATATCAATAAAATTTGATAAGGCTGATAAGCCTATCAGCTTAAAAGGAGATATATATGAACAGAACAGAGATTACAAAACTTATAGAACAGAATCAACAATCGATCACAGAGCAGATCAGCAGTATGTCGAAAACCAACTCAGACACCATAGAGAAAATTTTGACACAGAGCTTAAAAAAAGACACAGCAGAAATAGAACTCGTTTTAAGCCAACACAGAGCAAAGATCAGAAAAATGTTGAGTTCAGAATTAAAAAAGCAAATGACAGTAAAAATGTTAGATCTGAAATATCAGACAATAATAATGTTCCTTCTAGGAATGAACCTGATATTGATTTTTTTCATAATAATAAGACTATGGAGGATGTAAGCAATGAGCAAAATTTCACAAATGATAAAACAAAACCAAGAGAAGAAGAACCAGCAAAATTTGATCTATCAAGAGAAATTGAAACAGTTAATACACAACAACAATTTATTCGTTCAAGAGTTGAAGAAGCTGGAAGAAATCAACAGCAATTCAGAAAGTCGCTTGATAGAACTCAAGAGCGATCTAGAGTATGTAGAAGATCTCTACATTCAATTATTTCTAATATTAGAAGATACGTCAGAACGTTTTCAATCCATACAAGACAGAACCAGAGAAGGCAAGAAATCGAACACAGACAAAAAATCTTCCTTGAAAAGCTCAAAAATCAGCAAACACAAAACCATCAAAGAAGTGTCGTCAGAAGTCGATTTAAACCGCATTAGAACCGTTCTGAACACTCTTCTAACCCACTACGATAAAACCTTAACCGTGAACAAGTGAGAACCAGCCAGAGGCTGGTTTTTGCTTGTGAGGGGTTGGCCTGCCCGGTCAGGGCGGTTTTTCTGTCATAACTTTGTCGGAGTTTTTGACAAGAACCTGTCTGAATATTTTTCCTTTTCTTATGACATAAAAAACAGCTTTTTTTCTCAATTGTGATTTTAAGACAAGTGTCATAACTTTTGTCATAGGTTTTGTCATAACCCTAAAAAGTGCTTAAAGCCTTATGTATCAAGGCTTTATCTGTAGTGTCATAGTGTCATAGTGTCATAAATCAAGGTTTAAAACGTGTCATAGGTTTTTCATAAAAACCGTTGACAATGTTTTTTCATATGTTATATATATAATATAACCAAAATAGGAGAAATTAATTATGAATGAAAAATCAATTGATGAAATATTAGCTGAAAGACAACTAAAAGAATTTAACGAATCGAAATTTGGTCAGTTTTTCAATAATCAAAAACTAAAAGAGCAAGAACTAACATACCTTAACAATAAAGCATTAGACATAGTGAATGAAGAAGATTTATTTGAAATAATGTCATTAATACCTCAACCATTTATTACAGAAGAAAATAAAAATGTTGATGTTTTAAGCCTTATATATAATAACTTTTTAGAAAATACAGAAATACCATTAACACTTCCTATTTTTTCTTTTTTAAGTTTTTTAAGTGCTTTTTGTGTTAAAAATGAAATCACATATACAATTCCATTAAGCGACGAAAAATCGCCGCTTGACACTTGGATCACAATTTTGGCACCTTCTGGAAGTGCGAAAACTTTTTCAAATTCACAAATAAAAAAGGTTATACCAGTAGGTATTGACGGAAAAAAAGTTATTGAGTCAAATTTCGTAAAACCTAATGGCCCTGCGAAATTTATCGAAGAACTTTCAAATCTTCCCGAAACCAAAAACGGCGAAAATCAATATGGTTTTTGGATTGAAGATGAAGTTTCACAAATGTTTAAACAGATAGAACAAATCGGATCTCCGCTATCTGAAATTAAAGAATATTTGTTAAAGTCATATGACCACGAAAAATTAACAAGGAAAAGCAAAAAAGAAACAATAGAAACTAAAAATATAGTTTTAACACTGTTATTTATAAATACATTTGAAAGTTATGCGAATAACATTTCAAATGAATCAATGACAGATGGTTTAATGAGAAGATTTAATCTCATTTATACAGAAAAAGACAGTGAAAGAGATTTCACAGATTACTCATTATATAATTTGAAAAAAATAAGAGATGAAACATTACAGGACAAAATATCTGAATTATTCAACTCAATAAAACCAGATCAAAATTTCACATTTTCAGACAATTGCTTTAAATTATATCAAAAATATTTCAAGATTTTTTGGCATAGAAAATATAAAACTATTCTACCAGAGAAAGAAA
>NZ_JAWFXC010000028.1:0-3982 GCF_032576335.1 Clostridium sp. | reverse complement strand
CTCCTCATTGCAACACCGTTGCCAGCAGTACAACTGCAAACACCACACCATACACATACCACAAGTACCGGTTGATTTTTAAAGCTTTAGATTTCATGGTCAAGCCCCTTTCTTTTTCTCCCCTCCTGTTGTAAGATATTGGCAAGAGGGGAGGTGATAAAGTGTATAGCATCAGATTTTCTTATTTCGACGGCACTGTTATTGATTGCAACAACGTTACATCAGCGAGAAGCATGAAGGTCGAAGAAACTTATACAGGAGATTTAATCTTGTCTGGTTATTATCCGTTGAGTTCAAGCTACTGGATAAAGACCGAAAAAGAGTCGTATTCCATTTCTGGCGAAAATCTAAAAACAATTTTTGTTTCCAAAAATTAATCGAACCTCGCCTCGATGTGTACCAGCATATCGGGGCATTCTTTTTGAATTTCTTTCACAATTTTTAAAACATCGTTAACCATATCAGTTCTTCTGCACCAGTCCAAATTTACGAAGATTGAAATAGACGGCCTCAAATTATTTTCCAAGAAAACACCTCCTTTCCTGCTAAAATAAGTCAAATTCGCTGTTTTTTGGTTATTTGTTATAAATTACCAATCCCCATTTCTATACCGTTAACCTTGACATACAAGCTAATTTAACCTATAATAAGTGACTGTCAGGACAACTTAATAAGGCTTTTTCGCTTTTAGTCGGATGATTAAAGGCTCGCTTTGTTATTGTCTGTTTGCTCAACAATGTTTGTTGTAACGTTATTATATTCGGGAGTTTCCCGAAAGTCAACGGTTTCTCGGGATTTTCCCGAGATTTAGTTATATGCACAAATAGGAGGGTTTTCGTTTGGAAGATTTAGCTAAAAGAATAATATCTCTGTTTGATGCAGACAGCAGAAACGACACCGATATAGAAATTGCATTAGAACTTCCGCGGTCAACTATTTATGATTGGAGAAACGGAAGAAGCAAATCATATAGAAAATACATTGAAAAAATATCTGATTTTTATGGTGTTGATTTAATTCAATTAAAAAAAGAGCAAAAAAATAAACCCACCACTGAAAGTGATGAGTTTACCAAAGGACTTGAGCCGTTATTTGAAATTGCTAAAAATTTTACTATTGATGACCGCGCTGCTCTTTTGGAATATGCTCTTTTTTTAGCTTCAAAGCGTAATCAATCAAAAGAGGAATAATTTCCATGCCTTCTCGTTTCACGATTTCTAATATTTGTTTTTTCATTTCTGCATCCGTTAACTTGTCCACAATCACACCCCTATGTAATCGCACGTTATTTCCCCAAAAGTAGCGTGCTTTTATTATAGAACAAACTTTCGATTTATTCAAGACCTAAAATAAAATAATATGTTATTTTTGTACATTTATTCCGTTTAACAAATAACGTTGTTTGTTTGTAATACTATAATATGTCAAAGTTTGACAAATTACAACAGGAAAAATTTACCACAATTTAGTAATTATTGGAAGTGATAGGGTATGCCTAAAAAATCAAACGCCAAACGTAAGGATGGCCGCATAGCGGTACAAATATATCTTGGTATAGTTGAAGGCAAGCGTAAGTACAAAACCGTTTATGGCGCTACTCAAAAAGAGGCTGATAAAAAAGCAGAGCAGGTCAAAATATCAATCGGCAAAGGGCTTGACGTATTATCTGATCAAGATACATTTGCCAAATGGAAAGACATATTTTTAGAGTCTAAAAAACTTGACGTGTCTAACTCACAATATCAATCGTACCAGAGCTATGTCAAACACCTATCACCTCTTGATGATATGCCTATATCCAAAATCAAAGCATCGGATTTGCAGCAGATTATAAACAAGCTTGCTGTTAATAACCCAAATACTCATAAACCAACAGCTAAAAAAACATTAAACGATATTAAGATAACAGCATCACAAATCTTTAATTTAGCGATTGACTCACGGGTGATGGAGTACAACCCGGCAACGCCTGTTAAAATCCCCCAGAAAGCTCCACAAGAGCATAGACGTGCATTGACAGTAGAAGAACAAGCTTGGATATTAAACACTCCACACAGGATACAGACAGCAGCTATAATAATGATGTACGCAGGTTTGCGCCGTGGTGAGCTTATCCCTCTTACTTGGGAGGATATAGATTTAACAGAAAAGACGATCGTTGTTAATAAAGCTGTGGAAATGATAAATGGGCAACCGGTTTTAAAAGATATGACAAAAACACCGGCCGGCATCCGTACTATTGACATACCTACCGCACTTGTCGATTATCTCATCCCAATTGCGTCGTCTGGCCTTGTTATACATAGCAAAAACAAAATGTGGTCAAACACAATTTGGAAAAACGTTTGGAAAAGCTATTTAAGAGAGCTTAATATCAAATACGGTAACAATGTAGATAAAAACGGAAATATTGCACTCTCTAAATTTAACCCAAACGGTATAGATATCACAATACCAAACATCACACCGCATTGGCTAAGGCATACTTTTGCGACATTATTATATTTGGCCGGAGTTGATGTGCTAACAGCTAAAAACCAATTAGGCCATGCAGACGTTAAAACCACTTTGCAAATTTACACTCATTTAGACCAAACCCATAAGCGCAAGTCGATGCAAAAGCTAGATGATTTTTTATCGATGCAAGTCAAATGCAAGTCAGACGAGTAAATTAATGCAGTGTTAATGCGGGATTAATCGACACAACTAATAGCTTGACGTGCGAAGGGTCATAGGTTCAAGTCCTATATCGTCCACCAACAGAAAACCACCTGTTTTTCAGGTGGTTTTTTTGCGTTCTATTTATGTATATATCTGTACATATTTGGAATATATTGGTATAATCAACATAACGCAAAATATAGCAATAATATTCACTCCTGCGTTTAATATCCTTAATATAGTTGGGGGTGTTTTATGTGGATGAATCCTTTTACCAGTTATTACAAAGTGATTTTGTAGCACGGTCTTTTTATTCTCGAATGAAAATCTGCCGTGAAGAGGGGAACGAAACCGAAGCGGAAAGAATGTATTATGTTCTTGAGGGTTATGTTTGGGGATTGTACAGTGCTGGCAAAATGTCGGTGCGCGAAAAGTCCGAGGCGATAGCATCTTTACTGCGGCATACATAATGTGCGGAACTCCCCTCCCCTATCCTGCAAGCAAAATTCGCCCGGCGCAGCCGTTGGCGGTGCTCAAACAGAAGAAAAGTCCTGGCTTATTGCCAGGACTTTTCTTCTGTTTGGATTGCTATAATAACAAGGTCTAATTAAACTTTTATGCTCTGTTTTTCTGAAACGGCGTTGGCAATCTTTTCTTTTAATCCACTGCTATTCCTTGTATGTATAATTGGAATTCTTGCTTGAGAAAGAGCTTTATCTACGAATGAATCACGCTCTTGTCTATCTGGTCTATCGTGGCTGCTGTCGTCCAGTTCAATTACCAGTACAGGTTTCACACTGGGCAAGTCGCATAGCACAAAATCAACATGCTTGGATTTAATACGGTTAAATTGAGATTGCCACTGTTTTCCTTTTTCCTTTGGCTCAATAATATCGGCGAGGCGAACTTTTGCAAATAACACGAGATTGAGGTCTGTCGTTTCTTTCACCAACTCGCAATAAAATTTAAGTTCATTCTTTGTAAAAAAATATGCTATTTTCTTATATTGGAATGGGAGCTTTTCGATCGTTGAAGATTTCTTTTTGCCTAACAATAACAACACAAATAACAAAATAATAATAATACCAATTAAGATATATTCCATTTTTTCACCTTCCCATCACTTTATTATCTGATTGTAATTATATCACACTTGCCACATATTGGGAATTATTCTTGAAAAGCAAGCGCCGATTAACTCTTTTCCAAATTCCTATTAATTATAATAAATATCCGCCGGCTAAGCCGGCGGTTTTTCTTAGTCGCCTATAAGGCTCCATTACTGGCCGCCCTTGCAAGGGCATATTACGGTCTGACACTT
>NZ_JAWFXC010000027.1:0-7532 GCF_032576335.1 Clostridium sp. | reverse complement strand
TTCCTACATCTAGCCTAATTTTTCCTACATTTAATGTTTTTTTTTTTATTAAAAAACAATGGTTTAAAATCACTAGAATAAAGAAAGAATAAAAGATAAAAAAGAATAGATCCCAGCCCTGTGGATAAATCAGAAAACTGCCGTCGATTTGCCGTAGTTAAAAGGATGTCGCAAACAACGTTTGCTCCTTTTCAAGACAAACCTAAAACACCTCAGTAGCTCCCTCGCTATGCTCGGGCAACTCGCTGTCCCTCTCTTTTGTCTCCGACCATCCTGCTACCGCGCCGCTGTTTTTTCCGTGTCATTGAGTTCGCTTCGCTCACGGCTCAATCAGGAAGGAGCTGTCTGAGCTTCTGTGCCGCGTTTTCAGTATTGGGTGATAAATTCCATTATCGAGCCAATAAAACCTCACCAGGGACTTCCTGTGGCGTTTTAGAGGGTATTAACAACCTTCTCTAATCTTCCTTTTTCTGATTGAGTAATACCTGCCCCTTCAATTTCCATTCTTCCCATTTGGGATTATCTCGGGATAATTCATGCAAGCTGGCTAATGCACCCAGTAGTTTCGCGGGGTCATCTACCGGTTTACCCGTTTGACTGTCCACTAACCCCGCCATAATGAGTAACCCCGCTGATTGATAAAGGGCATGGTCACGCGCTTTACGGGCGGCTTTGGCTTCTGCACGCTTCTCTGCTTGAATAAGATTCATCACCTTTGTGCGGGCTTCCTGTGCTTTTTCTGCTGCCCGCTCTGCCTGAATTAACAATGAGAGCGTCTTTATTTCTTGGGCGGTTTTATCCGCTTTATCGTGCAAAATCACCAATAAACGTTGTGGCTCATTCGGTGCTTTTAAACCACGGATATATTGCACTCTGTCTGCCACCCATTTGGCCTGTTTTTCGTTTTTCATCTTTACCACTCACGCTGTTTTTAGAATGAAATAATTATGCTCATGATTGGCAACTCAGGTCAAATTCTACTACAATCCCTATCATTCTTTTTATTGATAGGGCGCACTTAGACGTTTCTTTACTTCGTTTAGAAACGGTGCGCGCTTGCAGCGGGCGAAAACAGCATGGCATCTTATCATCTCAGCGTTAAAACCGGCGGGAAAGGCAAAGCCGCTTCCCATGCCGATTATATTGCGCGGGAGGGAAAATATGCCCGTGAAAAAGACAACGACCTTGAGCATCAAGAGTCCGGCAATATGCCCGCATGGGCAGCGCATAAACCGTCCGAGTTTTGGAAAGCCGCTGACACGTTTGAACGTGCCAACGGCTGCACCTACCGCGAAATTGAAATTGCTCTTCCGCGTGAATTGACACCCGCACAACGCCTTGAGCTTGTTCGTGATTTTATTCAACAGGAAATTGGCGACCGGCACGCCTATCAATTTGCCATTCATAACCCCAGAGCGGCGATTGAAGGCGGAGAACAACCGCACGCGCATATTATGTTTTCTGAACGGCTTAATGACGGTATCGAGCGTGACCCGCAGCCCTATTTTAAACGGGCTAACACGAAAAACCCTGAACGGGGCGGCGCAAAAAAAGCTCGTTTTGGCGAAACGCCGACCGAACGCAAGGCATACCTTATCGCCCAGCGAGAACGCTGGGCTGACTTACAGAATAAGCATCTTGAACGGTATCAGCATCCCGACCGCGTTGATGCGCGTTCCCTGAAAGCACAGGGGATTGAGCGTGAGCCGGAACGACATTTTGGCGCAGGACAGGTCAGGCAGTTTGAACCCGCGCAGTTACACGCCCTGATGGAGCGCAGAGAAGCGGAGCGACAGGCTCAGCACTGTCGTGATGAATGTAACAGCGTGATTGATGTGACCACCACGCTACGGGAAGCCCTCAGCGAGCGTGATAATCTGACACTGAAACACGAGCAGACGTCAGAGCCTCACTCGAAAGCGACTTCAGACAAAGCGTTTGATTTTGAAAAAGAGTCTGACAAGCTGAACGCACTGGTCAGTGATGCCATGAAGGACATACAGGAAGAAATCGATCTTCAGTCCCTTGTTAACGATGCGATGGCGGAGTTTCAGGGCATTCATCAGGACATGGTTAAGCAGCAGGAGCGTGAGTATTGGGCTGAGCAGCGGCGTCAGCAGGAAAAAGAACGGCAGCGCCTCGCTGAGCAGAAGCGACAGAAACCGGATGACGGCTGGTCATTTTCACGATAGAGAGAGTTTTGTATGAGTGATGAGATTAAAAAAATTGCGGCGCTGATTGGGCATCAGCAAGCGCAGGAAAAGCGTGTGGCGGCGTTGATTGAAGAATTTCAGGCGGAATCCGCTAAATTAAGCCGCCAAACAGCACAGTTGGCTCAGGTGATCCATGAATTGGACAGTGCCTCCGGTAAGATGACCGACACGATCAGGCAATCGGTGAATGCAGCCTTAACTCAGGTTGAAAAAGAACTCAAACAAACGGGATTGGCGCATCAGAAACCCGCCGTTAATGCGCTGAATCAGGTGGTTACAGCAGCTAATGAATCCGTGAGTGCAATGCGACGTGAAATGTCGCGTTATACGTGGAAATCCGCGATTTATATCGCCCTGACAATGTTTGCTGTCATGGGGAGCTGTCTTTGGGGAATGATTTATTTTATCAATAGTGGTTATGACCGAATTGAAGCTATGCAAAAGATGGAAACGCACTGGCAAAAAAAAGCTCCGTTGGCACAGATATCGTTCTGTGATGAAAAGCCTTGTGTTAAAGTAGATACTAGTAAGGTATATGGCGATAAAAATGAAACTTATTTAATTATTAAGTAATGGGCGCTGTAGTTAGGCATTGTTCTATTTAGAGAAAAATCTTATGTTTACTTGCGATTATTTAATTGAAGTATGTTAAATAATCACGATAAAATCAAAGGATAAAAAATGACAACGAAGCTATACATATCAAGAATAGAAATATCAAATTTATTCGATATGTTCACATATGATATAAAATTGAATGATGATTTGACAATAATAACATCACCTAATGGATATGGTAAATCTACTATTTTAAGGATGATAAATAATTTAACATCAGGTAACTACTACTCATTTTTACATGAGTCTTTTAGTAAAGTGGTTTTTTATTTATCTGAAAATATAGATGAAAATGAGAAAAAGAAGAAAAAAGCAGCGATAGCTAAAGATCTTTTTGGGGATTTTTTTAATGATGGGGATGATTTTTTCAATATTTTTGATATTGAAGATGATACAAATTCATTAAGGTATAAGATTGAAATTATAAAAAATAATAGAGTAATAACTATTTCAGATGTAAATGTTGATGACTCTCCAACCGCAATAGTTGAATTACCTCCAGAAAATGAATTATCTGCATTAATGTCCTCCATTGAAGCTAAAACAACTATATCTAGAATAGATTATAATTCTTGGATGAATGATTACACTGGTGAGATCTTTAATTCAAGAGAACTTATATATAAACATATAGATATATTAAACGATGAGGATAGAAATCGTATTTTCAAAAATACTACATGGTTAGATAATGTTGTAAAACGATTAAACAGTTATTTTATATCAACGGATAGAATAAGGTCTAACTTTACTAGGTCAAGACATTTTAGAAGTAGAAGTAGAAATGAAAAAAGCAGTTCTATGATAGATAATTTAGCTGCTCTTATATCTGAAAAAATACAAGATGGAATAAGAAATCAATTCGAGATAGGTCGTAAGAAGGAAACAACCTTTCCTGAAAGGCTTATACAATCCCTTAATAAAAATAATAACGATAAAAATATCGTTAATGAGAGGGAATTACTTTCATTGATATCTGACATACAAAAGTATGAAGATGATTTTAGTAAGTTAGGCCTTATATCTGAAAGTACTTCAAGAACCACAAGCCAATTAAGTAGTTTTTTTGATTATGAAAATTCAGGGACTGGTAACGTAGTATTAAAAATTTACTTAGATGATATTAAATCAAAATTTAAAGCTCTAGATAACCTTGCGGATCAATTAAGATTATTTACTGAAACATTAAATGATCTAATATCATTTAAAGAAATAAAAATTGATTCAAGAAAAGGCTTTGTTGTTCAGCCTAAAAATGGTAGAAAAATGATAAATATAAGTGAATTATCATCTGGTGAGCAACATATGATAGTTATGATAGGGAAATTAATATTTGAATCCAAGAAAGGTGACTTGATTTTAATTGATGAGCCAGAAATATCATTGCATCCATCTTGGCAAGAGGGGTATATAGCTAGCCTTGAACAAATAAGGAAAAAAAGAGAATTTAAAATATTAATGGCGACTCATTCAACAATGATTATTGGTAATAGATGGAATGAAGTTGTTGAACTAAATGATTTTGTTAGAGGGGGGCAGAGTATTCATGAGTAAAAGTTCTCTAATTCAATCTAAAATAAGAAATTCTTTATCTCAAGCTAGGTTTTTTTTCGATAGAGAAGGAAAAAAAACTATTTTTATTGAAGGAGATAAAGACCATAAAATGATTAAGCCTTATGTTAATGATAACATAAGGCTGGAAGTTCTTGATGGTAAGCCTAGTATTTTATACGTTGAGCACCAATATTTGAATGACAAATATGCTAAGGAAAATAACTATGTTATGTTGATGGCTGATATTGATTATGATGTTGTTGTTAATAATAATATATCTGATCTTATCAATTATAATGTTTTTTGTAGAGATTCTGGGTTTTTGTTCAATGATTTAGAAATATTTTTGTTTAATAGTAATTCACTAAAAAAAATAATATCAAACTATGGCTTGTATGAATCTGATGAGTACTTTCAATCATTAAAAAACTCAATAGAGAAAGTATCTAGATTTTTTGGAAAATATAGAGCTGCTGATGAGGTGCTAAAAAAGAAATTAGGTGGTAATTCTATTTTAAATGGAATAAATATAAAAGGTTATTTTTCTGTTTCCGGAAATGAAATAAATGCCAATGAATCTGAATTTATTGACCAATTACCCCTTTGGTCAAATAGAAAGGAATTAGTTGAAGATCTTCTTATTGAGGCTGAATCTTTAAATAAAAAGCATGTAGATAAATGGAGTTTATCTAATGGTCATGATATCACTGAAATTCTTTCTGTATATTTAGAGGTTAATCTTAGTATGAAAGAAAAGAAAAAAATAAATATAAACAGAAATTCACTAGAATTATTATTGCGAGTTGCTTGTGATACTCAAGAATATATAAGCTCTCCTATGGGGGGGGCTTTAAATAAATTTTGCACTATTTAGCATAATAGTTATTAATTGAATATTATTTAATATAATAATTAGTAGTGTAGGATGTGATTTGTTTTCGATTTATAAAAACAGCACATTATAAGTGTTTGATAAATATATGTAAATAAAAATACCAGCGGAAATCCGCTGGTATTTTTCACCAGAAATAACTGTCTGGTTTTTTGTCAGGCATCCATACAATGCACTCAGGATCGCAACCTTTGATAATCTTAAACAGATTTTTTCTGTCATCTCCCCGTCTTTTTTTGGTTGTATAAATCCGGTTCCACCATGATGGGTTACGCCAGTAAAAACGGTATTGAGTTTTTCGATAATTGCGTTTTTTTCCTGTCGAAGTACGGTCATAGGTTTTATTAAAATTACTCATGGTTCTCCTGTAGATAATGAATATCTACAACGAGTCCAATGCCTCCATGTTGCGTTTACATCTACCCATTCTTATTACCTAAATTTAGCTGAAAATCAGCTTTGTTTAACATAATCGTGCTTAAGCGCACACCCGCTTAGGCACTCAATCAAAAAATGCCATCAACGGGTTAAAACCACTTCTTTTCTACCGTAAAAAACACCATTATTGATGTTGCTCTTTTGTTATCAAAATAGCGGTTTCGGTTTCGCGGTAAAAATGACGCCAACCGGCTATTTTTTCCAGAATTGCCACGATTTTTTGGCTGGTACTGGTGCAATGGGTTCCGGTGTTGGCGGTAGCTTGGATTCAATTAACAACATGGCTTGTTTCAGGCTGTCTATATGCTCGTCCTGACGTTGTAATTCTTTATTTTTGCTTTCAAGCAGTTGCTCTAAAAGTGCAATTTTTTGTTGTAACAGTGCAACGGATTGATCTGTTTTAGGTGTTGCATCGTGCTGCATTGCGTCGCTTTGCGATAGTGTTGCATGTGTCGCAGTTAGTGAACCAAATACACGAATAAGCTCTGATGTATCTACTTTTTTTGTATTTGTTGCATCAGAAATTTGCGACAGTTTTCCTTGCTTAATATAGCGATGTATTGTTGCTCTGTTTTTTCCAGTTAGTCTGGCTGCCTCTGTAACTGATACCAGTGCCATAGATACCTCATATCCGCCCGTATTTCGCCAGAATTTTCTCTAGCGTAGTTCGTTGTTTTTGAGTCAGCCATGTGAATGAGCCGTTAAGATCGTACTTGCTTTGCATATCGCTCAGGAATTTTGCTTCAAAACTAGTCAGTTGAATTTTTGCAGTTAAAGCATCATGCAATGTTGTTTTTAGACCCTCATGAAGACGATTTTCAGGCGTTAAACGGATTGCCTTATCTTCTTTTTTTGATGCGGGATCTTTTGCTAGTTCAGTCACAAGGTCAATTTGTTTATCCAGTTCAACTTGAAAGATCAGCGTATCAGCAGGACGACCGCGTTTTTCAATAGTCAACTTCATATTGCTGTAAGTGTTTAAGTCATTTGTAACAGGTTTTAGGATCCAGCGATTCAATTCTGCATATAAAGGGTAGTTTTTTTCAAGCATGAGCATAAACTTAAATTCCTTGATACTTATCTCAATGTTTCCCCTATGCGTTTTTCTTTGTGAAAGCTCCTTTAGTAACCATTCATATATTCGCATTGAGTATTTATTTTCAAAGGCTTTAACATGCTCAAGGTTGTATTTAATGAATTTTTTTAAATGAAATAAAAGTGGTTGAATATATGAGCTAAATACTAATGTTACAGTTTGTTCTTCTCTATTGAACTCAGCGTATTCCGTCCAATTGAAAATTCGTTTAGAAACTGCTCCTGTAGGATAAATTAATTCAACAGAGCGTTTAAATAAATCACTAGTTGCACTGTTCAATCTTCCCCAAGCATTTTCATAACTTAAGCCCATAGTGCGCGCATATTCAGAACATGAGAATTTAACTGTTAATTCATCCCTTGTTGGGTTTTCAATTGTAGGGTTCAACTTTGCAACGCAAAACAGAATTAGCTTGGTTTCATGTTCAGTTAGATCATAACGGCTTACTGCTAATTCATTTGCTTTAAACACAACTAATTCAGACATGCTAATCACCATTATGTAGTAATTTAAATCGCTACATAAATCATAATGATGTAGTAATTCAAATCAACTACATTTTTTATGTTTGATTGTGAACAACCTAATTTTTCCTACATCTTTCCCACTGCTAGCCTAATTTTTCCTACATCTAGCCTAATTTTTCCTACATTTAATGTTTTTTTTTTTATTAAAAAACAATGGTTTAAAATCACTAGAATAAAGAAAGAATAAAAGATAA
>NZ_JAWFXC010000026.1:0-8791 GCF_032576335.1 Clostridium sp. | reverse complement strand
ACAGTAGGAAAGAACACCAAAAAGATCGCAGAATATATTCAAAAACAATTAGAAGAGGATAAGTTACAAGACCAATTGACATTTAGAGAATACGAAGACTCTTTCAAGGGTAGCAAGTAACAAGCTATTGCAAGAGTCAGACCGTAATATGCCCTTGCAAGGGCGGCCAGTAATGGAGCCTTATAGGCGACTAAGAAAAACCGCCGGCTTAGCCGGCGGATATTTATTCATGGCACGAAGTAATTAACTTACTAAAATGGATACGTATGACATGTCTCTTAAAAACCGATTTGTAGGGTTTTCTGCTCTAAAATAGAGCTGTCAATTAAAGTGATGGGCAGTCTTTGCTCTTCCGAGAAGCCGATGGTTTCACCGTCTTGCAGGAGTACGTCTTGCTCTAATACATAGCCAACAATATCGTATAAGAATTCCATCACTTCGTTCGGATCATGCTGGCTGTTTAGCACTTCCATATTTCTTTTCTCAAACTGCTCCATACCAAACGTGTAGCCACTAACGGTTTTGCCATCTTCGCTGTAAATGCCAAAGAATACAAGATTTAATATGGGCAGTTCATCCTGCTCCAACGCCGTTTTCGCAGCATTCATGTAAAAGTTCGGCTCAAATACGGTACCCAATGTATTAATTGCAGTTGCGTTTGGAAGTTTCAGACAGCTGCTGCAAATCTTAACAAAAAGCTTGGCGGCTTCTTCCACGGGATTCTCTTTGTACATTAATGCAACCAGAATATGTGCTTGATGCTGCTCAGCAACTTCTACGGCTCCCGGCCAGCGGAAATTGGTTCTCGCATTTTTTAAAGCTTCTTGATCCGGAATCGGAGCAGGCATTAAACTAATTGCAAGAGTCATTCCGTTTACATCAGCAACAAGAATTTGTCTATCTTCATTCATGCTGGTTTCTGCAAAAGTAAGATTCCAATCTTCTCGAATTAGCCGCTGCAATAAATCAATGTCCAGCTCGGCTTTATCAAGAAGAATAAAGCTTGCAAAGGTTTTGGTTGGTGTTGTGGCTTCTTTTTTTTCTTCCAAATTTGCTGTTTCCATAGAACTCTCCTAACTGTTACTACATTTTAACTTATTTATTTTCTAAATACTCATTCACTCCAGCGAAAAGAGCATCGCTCTCGATTACATTCTTATATGAAGTGGAGCCGAACGATTCTTCTTGAGAAGAAAGTGACAAATCGTACCCTTCCTTTAAGACAACGAATTTGCCGATTCCCGGGGTAATGGCTTTTACCGGACAACGATAAATACACTTCATGCACATATGGCATTTGCTGCTGAATTTTGGGCGACGATTCTTCATTGTAATGTTACCAGCAGGGCACTCTTTGGCGCATAGGCCGCAGCCAATACAAGAGCTTTGCGCCCGCAGAAAGCGCCCCCAAATTTTTGCGCCATATGTTTCGATTTTCCCTATGTACGAAATAAGAGAGTCTTTTTTAAGGGGAGAGGTTCTTTTATGGGTTCCGCTTAAAAGCTCATTAGTTGCTTTTTTAACCTTCTCCGGCAGAATCTGAACGAGCAGGGAAGCCAGCGGCTCTTTTGTTTTGGCTGCCCAGTTAGAGGGCATGATCAGCATGCTTTCGTAAACAACCCGGTAGCCCTTTTTTTCGAGCAGGTGAATACAGCTTACTCTGCACGCCGTGTTCGGTGAAACTTCACCCCCGCCGGAAACAGAGATTACCGCTGCGGCTGTTCCGGGTGCGTTTTGCAGGGAATTGAGCCATCGGTATACTGCGGCTGGGGCATGAAAAGCATGAACGGGAAATAGAATGATAAGTAAATCATGCGCCTTATTTTCTATTGACCGCCCATCCATAATGTGCTCCATGGCGCTTTCAACGCCGCTCTCGAGCAGATAATCCTGAAAATAATTGGCAGCCATCTCTGTGCCGCCGGTACCGGAGTAATAGGCAATTTTCGCTTTCGAGTAAAGGCTCATAGCAGTATGCCTTCTTTCAGAATTAGTATTAAATAAGAATGCTCCCTAGAGATACAGGTTAATTGGTTTATACTTTATATGTATTTCATCATACCATAAAAAATAGGTGACGTCGATTCGTGCGAGCAAAAAGGATAGATGCTTTTGCAATCACGCGAACCAGTAAGAATACCAAAAAAAGATAGCCCACTAGCTTATTACATAATCAAACACAATAACTGTTAAAATATTTTTTTGCAACAAGAAACGATTTTATGCTACAATTAATGTAAATCTAAGTGGAGCGAGGAACAACTATGAAACATGATTACAACCGAATGCGAAGAATTCTGATTCGTACTACTCTCATTATTCTTGGCGCTACACTTTCTTCCATTGGGCTTGAGGTTTTTTTAATTCCTAATAATATTATTGATGGAGGTATAGTGGGTGTTTCGATTATGAGTAGCTACATAACGCACCTGCCTTTGGGGATATTTACGTTTTGCCTGAACCTCCCGTTTTTAATAATGGGTTACCGGCAGATTGGTAAAACGTTTGTGATTTCCACTCTGTTTGCGATTATCTGTCTTTCCATTGGTGTTTCATTGCTTCACCCAATCTCTGGCCTTACACACGATGTGTTTCTTGCCGCGATTTTCGGCGGTATTATCAATGGCGCCGGCGTTGGTTTAATCATTCGTGCTGGCGGTTCTTTGGATGGAACCGAAATGGTAGCGATTATTTTTGATAAGAAAATCAGTTTCTCCATTGGAGAAATCGTCATGTTCTTCAATGTATTCATTCTTGGGTTCGCCAGCTTATTATATGGGTGGGACCGTGCCATGTATTCCCTCGTTGCTTATTTTATTGCCTTTAAGGTGATTGATATTGTGGTAGATGGCTTTGATAATTCGAAAGGAGTCATGATTGTTTCGGACTGCTACTCGGATATTGCAGATGCACTCACGGCTCGCCTTGGCCGTGGCGTTACATTACTAGAGGGGCACGGTGGCTATTCCAAACTGGAGACTACCGTAATTTATGTAGTTGTGTCTCGCTTGGAGCTTACAAAGCTAAAATCCATTGTTTTAGGGTTTGATTGCGACGCCTTAATTACAATTGGCAATGTTGAGGTTGCTGGTAAAAAGTACCGTAAAAAAGCAATCCACTAAATCAAATCTAAGAGCCTTTTGTCCTAATTCATTAGGAGGAGGCTTTTTTGTTTGGGGAAGCTAATTGCTGTTCTTATAACGACTTGTTCAAATTCTTTTCATCACAATTTAAACGTTTCATCATTTTATTGCAATAATCTATACACATGAGTAGGGTATAGTTATATCAATGAAACAAAACACTGCATCCCAGCCCGGCGGAGTGGACGGAATACCGTGCCGCCGGGCAGCAGACGAACAACAAGTGCCCGTAAAACAGGATTTTTATAAAATAACTCTTTTTGTTTTCCTTCCTCTAGTGAACCGCCCATGGATTGGGCGGTTTTCTTATTTCTGCATATGATAGTTTGGGGTGGTGATAAAAAGTGTGTAACCAGGGGAAAGACCTTGTTTTGGCGGCAGCTACCATAGCTATGTCTATTTCTCAGGGAAGAAGTGCAAATGAAATTAATATTATGAGCTCAATTTTTACTGCAATTGGGGATAATCTTGCCATAATCGCTGCAAAAGAGGCCGCTTGCAGTTCAGAAACCACGAATACATCGAATACATCCAATACCGCAAACACAACAAGTACAACAAATACATCAAATACTGCAAATACAGCAAGTACTACCAAAAAGTAAGTACAAAAAATCCGCAACCCAAAAACAGGCAGCGGAATTTTTAATAGACGAAATTAAGAGAGCTTATGGCGGGGATTTTCCGTAACCACCCTTGCAGCTTGGTAAAGCGCGTTTAGTAAATCAGTTTCATATTGAAGGGAGAAAGCCTCCAGCTTTGCATATACTTCGCCTTCATAGGTTGCTACATACTTGGGTGGAAGATGGTTTAAGGCATAAGAAGCAATGTCCATTCTGCATTTGTCGCATTTACAGCAGTCCAGCATGTCGATGGTTTCATCCAGCTTTTGAAGAACCATGGATTCCATAATGTTTTTTAGTGCAACTTCCATATTTGCCTCCCTCTGCAATTTGTACGGCGGCGTTTTTACAGGGTACGTTCTTACCATATTTTAGCACCTATCTTACTTTGTGTAAATTAGAGTTTGTAAATGAAATGCAGGGGTTGTCCTTTAGTGATTTTTTCGCTTATTGCTTTTGTGAATGCTTTGATTGTAATGGGGGAAAACTGGGTTTGAGGTGATTAATATGCCAAAGGACAGCCAGCCAGACCCCAAAGGCGTTCGCGAAAAGAAAAGCAATGGCCAAACTCCAATTACACAGGAGAATCAAAACCAAAATAAGAATGCGAAGAAGCAATCCACAAAACCAAATGATGTATGATTGAGAAAAGCCGCCCGGCATGGGTGGCTTTTTTCAATTTATCTCATGCAAAGCATTTATTCGTATGTATCATTAACGTAAAAAAAGATTGTTTTTTAAATAACACTTATTGGAAAATATTACTAAATATGTTACGATAAAATGCGACATATATCTATTTTAAATACGTTCATAGAACAATTCATGTTGGAGGAGATAACATTGTTTTGCGGAAATTGCGGTAGCCCCATTGCGGATAAAAGTAAGTTTTGTACGAATTGTGGTAAACCAATAACACCTAAAGAAGAGGATGAAATACAAAATTTAAAAGATGCTTCAGAGACTTCTTCAGAAGTAGCAATAACAGAAACAGAAGTAATCGACGTAGTCCCAGAAGTCCCAGAAGTTTCAGAAGTTTCAGAAGTCCCAGAAGTATCCACAGCTTCTACTTGCGATGTAAACGAAATACAAGGTCAAACTATAAATTCAGCCAATAGACAAAATACTACTACACCACCACCACCAACAACAAAGTATTCTGGGAAAAACCCAATCTCTACAAAGAAAATATTATTCGGAATTTCAGCTATTGTGATTGTTGCACTTCTGTCTTTCATAATAGGTATATATAGTCTCTCGGGGGGAGAGCCAAGCTATTCCGCAGACCTTATGTTCACAAGCAATAGCTCTGAGTCTGGCAAATTAACAGAAAAGCAAAAAAAAGTACGAGAACTAATGACGGAAGATGTTTTACAATTAGTTGAAGAGATTGTAGTGAGAGATTTTTATCTACCGGATACCACCAAAGTAAAACATGATAAATCTAGTTGGAATATAGAAAATTCTCTTTACACTTTCGGGGGAACCGTTACTTACCCGAATAAAGAGGGGAAACAAGAAACCGAGACTTATATTATGAAAGCTTTTGTAGGGAAGAAAGCCACATTAGGAGTTTATGGGAAATTGGGGAAAAGGGAACTGTATGATAATCAGCATAAATTCAATACATTGGGAGCTGCTGCATATCAGGAAGCAATAGAATATGATGGGGCGGAGTTTTTAGGTGGTCTGTTTTCTATTCATGATGAGGAATATCAAAAAGTGACATTAGAGGAATATAGGCGCATTAAAACCGGAATGTCTTATGCGGAGGTTACCGAAATTATCGGCTCTTTAGGAACGTTTGCTGGGGAAGCCGGAACCGATAAAAAGAATTATACTTGGGTAGGGAATGGAAATAAGGATTCAAAAGCAACCATTACATTCTCAGAGAAACAAGTGTACACAACTGCGCAGGTAGGATTAAAATGAATTCATTGAATAAACGTAATTGGAGGAAAGAGCGTGTATTGTAATAATTGCGGCAAATATATACCAGATGGCAGTCAGTTTTGCGAAAATTGCGGGTTTGATGTAAGTTGCGATAAAACGCCAAAAACAGAACAGGACTCTGTTCGAATTACCGAGCAAACAGTAGAGTTAGAAGAAAGAACAAAAAAAACGGGATGGGGTTGGATTATTGCTGTATTTGGCCTGATGTGTTTTCTTTTCTTTGTTTTTATTTTAGGAAATTCAGATGATGATGGCAATTCAGTCAGCACTGCATCGGAAATTCCAGCAGTTGCAAGTTCCACAGAACCAAGAGAGACCTCATTATCACCAGTCGATCGGCAAATTCGAATAAAGATCGAAAGGCAATTAGCTCATTCAGTATTTGAAAATTTCGTAAATGATTATTTAAAAAATCCAGATACTGCAAAATATACACACGATAAATCGAGCTGGAAAGGGCAAAATGCAATTCTAACAGGGAGTGGTACTGTAACTCATAAGAATTCAAAATCAGAAACATTATCGGAACCATTTACGGTAAGCATTCTGATGTCAGAGAGAATTAGTTATCCCCTATACATAAAACTAGGAGATTCGGTTTTAATCGATCAATCAAAAGGTACGAATAGTCTCGGTATCGCAACCAAATATGGTCCATCCATTTTTAATGTGAAACAATCAGAGAGCATTATTAAACCCGAAGATGGTAAATTAATCGTTGTTAGTGACGATGATTCAATAAAAATAACATTAGATGAATTTAACCGTATTAAATCTGGAATGGGTTATGATGAGGTTTCCGAGATTGTTGGTTCGTTAGGAGGACGCTCCGATTCTGACGCGAATCAAAATTTTAAAGTGACTTGGGATGGATTGGGAGAGTCGAAAGCCACTGCTAATGTTACTTTTCAAAATGGAAAGGTGACGGAAAAAACGCAATCGGGTCTAAAATAAAAAAGTGATGATATCACTTCTGGAGGAGATAACAATGTTTTGTAAAAATTGCGGGAGTCCTATTGCGGAAAAAAGCAAGTTCTGTGGGAATTGCGGGCAACAAGTAATTATTTTAGAAGAGAATAAAACACAAAATGTTAATGCTACAAAAATACCCATTTCAGAAGAAAAGATTAATGCACAGCCAGAAACAATGAGACCAAAGGGAAAGGGGATGAAAACAGCAAAATTAGTTATTGGAATTATATCAATCGTCCTTTCTATTTTGATTTTGTTTCAGTCATGTGCAGCAGGAGTGGCTGCTGCTATAATAGATACGAATGACACAAGTGGAGGAACAGGATTCTTTGTGGCAATTCTTTTCTTAATCGCCGGAATTGTGGGAGTTGCTGCGCGTGAATCAAAAGGCGGAGCGATAGCGGCGGCAATTTTATATGGCATTGCGGGGTTAGCGGGCGTTATAGAAACAGGAGTATTTAAAGATTTACAAGTGTGGGGTATTCTTGCATTTATATTTGCAATTGTGTTTGCAATATCTGTGTCTAAACAGAATTACGCTAAATCTGTTCCTACAAAAACAGAATAAAAAGAAATACCGCTCCCTGTAATAGCAGAATAGAGCGGTATTTCATCTTACTTGTGCCATAACACAACCCAATGGCAAAAAAATAACGCGTTTGAAAAATACACTAAATGCGATACGATAGTGAAGAATTCCTATTTCTACTTAAGATATCGTTTTGAAAATTATGGGCTAGGGGAGATAACATTGTTTTGCGAAAAATGCGGGGCAAATATACCAGACGACAGTAAGTTTTGTATTAGCTGCGGGAATGCAATAAAGAATAGCCAAAAGGAACCATTGGATTCATCTCAATATGTTCCTATGGCAGAATTACAGCAGGAACCAGAACAAAAGAAATCCGAAACCGAAATACCTGCGGTTTCTACTTTTCAGAATGAATCTGCAAGCTTACATGAAAAGAATACGGGAATTTCAAATAACACCGCATCAACAAATAATAATGTTGAAAATAACAAGAAATCTGCAATGCTTTTTGCGATGGGGTTGGGTTCAATTTTTCTTGTTGCTATTATATTTTCAATAATGGCTCTTCACAAAGAAATGAATAATCCAACACCAGAAACCCAGACAAATGCTACTGCAAGTGGAAGCACAGAGCCAAAATTTGAAAACTTATCACCAAAACAAAAAAAGATACGAAAAATGCTATCGAATGGTGTCGAGTACAATTTAGATATTATGCTAAAAAGAGATTTTCAGCTACCGGAAACTGCTCAAATAAAGCATGATAGATCTAGCTGGGATGCCGAAAATTCACTGTTTTATTTTAGTGGAACAATCACTTATCAAAATAAAGAGGGAATAGAAGAAACAAACCCATTTATTGCGAAATTGCTTATGAGCGAAAAAAGCATGGTGGGTGTTTATGAAAAATTAGGCGACAAAGAGATGAGAGATGTTCAAAAAACGGTGAACACATACGGTGCAATACTAGATAACAGTGAGCCCGATATCGATTTGAGAACTTTATTGAATGGGACTCTCTACACCGTAAATGATGAAGAATATGAGAAAGTAACGCTTGAAGAGTTCGCCCGCATTAAAGTTGGTATGACTTATGGCGAAGTGACTGATATAATAGGCTCTTTAGGCACATTTACCGGTCAAACAGGAGCAAATATTAATACGTATACTTGGGTAGGGAATGGAGATAAGAGTTCCAAAGCAACAATTTCTTTTACAGGGAAAAAAGTAATATCCACGACGCAAGAAGGATTAAAATAGGAAGAAACACCGCTCTACTTCTGCTTTAACAGAATAGAGCGGTGTTTTATTTCCAAATAAAAAAGCCGGATTCTAAAAATCCGACAAAACAAGTAAAAATGTGATGATTTTTCCCAAAATTCAATTTTATCATTGCTTTTTCTGGTAAATACTGTTAAACTGTAAGGGTAAGGCACATATTAAGTGCAAAGCGGGGATGAGTGCTGTAACACCCACCCCCTGCTACGGAGAGAAGACCTCCATAACAACAGCTTACGCTGCGGATTGCTTCACAATTATAACCCATTTGTTCCCACTTGTAAACAGAA
>NZ_JAWFXC010000025.1:0-10706 GCF_032576335.1 Clostridium sp. | reverse complement strand
AATTAAACAAATATGAACAATGGAAAGGACACAGATACTATGAAAAAGTCCGTTCGCCATCCTTTTGCAAGGATACTCTGGACGATTTTGGGGATGTAGACAAAGCAGGAGCCGTTGCATCAAGATAAAGATGCAACGGCTTAATTTCATAATCTAAAATAAGGGTAAAGCTTCTTAAGAAAAATACCATGGCTCACTGATAAATTTGATATATATTTTTTTGTTTGCAATCTCAATTAAGCCTTCGTCCTTCATTCGTTTCAGTTCCCTGAAAAGTGAGGGGCGTTGTACACCGAAGTAGTCAGCAAGCTGCTTTTTTGTGATAGGTAGCAAAACAGATTCCGATTTTTGCTGGGTAGAAAGTGCCAGAAGGTAATGAAGCAAAGTTTTTAGGTCCCAAGTTCATGGCCATTCGTTGGGCGCTCACTGTACTTGCCATAATCATCTTCTCATGGATTTCGGCAAAAATTATTCGGGATGAGGATCTACCGGGAGAAATGCTGGCTAAGCCCGGCCTCCATATTAACAAGGATGCCTGTATGGGCTGTACCCTTTGTGCAAAGAACTATCCCACACTGTTTATAATGCAAGGGAAAAAAGCTGTTGTCAAAGCATATGATAAACAGGCTCTTGATTATGAAAAACTCCAAAGTGTAATAAAGGCATGTCCGGTTCATGCAATAGAATATTCGGAACAATAAAGATAAGGAGTTATATCACAACGTGATGTAGCTCCTTATTTACTTTATTAAAAAGGTTGTAAGCCTATCTTTGTATCCAGGATTAATATCATCGAGAGGGGTTTAAGTGTAATTACCCTCAGGATTCAATCACCCTATTAATCCAATCGCATAAGATATATAAGGGTAATGCTGTGCAATTTATAATTTTGTGATGTTACCTAAGCTGAAAAAGGAGGTGTTTTTTTGTGAGTCGATATAATGAAAACAGAAGGGGTTGCGGAAATCAGACCGTAGAGTCATGCCAACAAGACCATGGGCCTTATCCCTATGTTACCAACATTTCGCAAGCAACTGGGCGGAATCAGAACTATCGCACGACATTGTGGACTGGATGTCACCTGCAGTTAACTCTGATGAGTATTCCCGTATGCGGTGAAATTGGGTTAGAGATACATCCAGATACTGATCAGTTTTTGCGTATCGAACAAGGAAACGGTGTTGCTTTGATGGGAAACCGCAAAGAGCAATTGGATTTCCAGCAATGTATAGCAGCAGATGATGTTATTTTTGTCCCTGCCGGAACATGGCATAATGTTGTTAATAAAGGGCGATGCCCTTTAAAACTCTATTCAATTTATGCACCACCACATCATCCGCATGGCACAGTGCACAAAACTAAGGCAGATGCCGATAGATTGGGGGATTGAAACCACAATACATGTAAAAAAAGTAAGAGCCACGTGAGAATTCACGCAGCTCTTATTTTTATTGCATTGAACCATTTTTCAGTTTTTGTCGTTTTACCAGTTTCACTAACTCAAACCAAAACACTGCGATAAATGCAATAATAACAGCCTTTAATAACAGAGAAGCAGAAAGTGGTGCCAACTTTAATAAGCCATTGAGTGGCGAATACAAAATAATGCCAAGCATAGCCAGTGTACCAAGGTTAACTGCCCACATCACTTTGTCTTTCACAAGGCGCTTTACCGATTGAAAGGTAAAATCGTGATCAGAACTATTGACCTGTACAAGAAACAAGTTGGATAGCATGATAATTGCAAGCCCCATTGCCCGGGCAACTGGTGCATTATCAACATTTCCATCGAGGATTACGTAATACGTTCCAAAGGAGGCCGCAAAAATGATAAGTCCCTGCAAAATGCTTTTGGCTAGAGTTTTTGCGGTCAACAGTTTTTCCTTTGGATCTCGAGGGCTTCGCTCCATAATGTCTGCTTCGGCAGGCTGACGCTCTAGTACAATCGAGCAGGTAGGGTCAATGAGTAGCTCGAGCAGAACAACGTGGAGAGGAAGTAAAAGCAGTGCTGAGGGGGCAATGCCAAGGATTGGTGCAAGTAAGGAGGCAAAGGCAATGGGAATATGAATGGTGAACACATAGCCCACAGCCTTGCGAATGTTATCATAAATACGGCGACCGTCTTTTACCGTTTCTACAATAGTAGTAAAATTGTCGTCCATTAGAATGAGATCTGCTGCTTCACGGGAAACTTCACTGCCGCGTTTACCCATTGCAATGCCAATATCGGCATATTTGAGAGCGGGTGCATCATTCACGCCATCACCGGTCATCGCGACAATTTCACCGTTATCTTTGAATGCTTTTACAATACGCATTTTATGTTCAGGAATGACACGAGAAAAAATGCTGACATCCTTCACTTTTTCACGCAGTTCTTCATCGGTCATTTCGCTTAGCATATCGCCTGTAATGATATGGTCGCTGTTTTGCATACCGATTTTCTTTGCGATAGACGCGGCGGTGATGCCATTATCACCTGTAATCATAACAACACGAATACCCGCTTTATTGCAAACGGCGATGTCTGCTTTTACACCTTCACGGGGTGGGTCGGCAAGCCCGATCAGTCCGCAAAGCGTTAAATGGCAGTCTGTGATCTGTGCAGGAATTTCTGCTTCACTTTGTAGCTTTGCAGTGGCAACTGCAATTACACGCAAACCTTGTTTGGACATTTCGGAGATCTTCTGTTCTGCTGTTTGTTTTTCTAAATCTGTAAGCTTACAAATAGTTAAGATACGCTCAGGGGACCCTTTTGCGGCAACGGTAATTCCGTCATCTCTGCGCCAAATATGCCCCATCATCTTCAACTCATTTGTAAAGGCATATTCGCTGATTAGTTCTCCAGCAAAAAGATCTTCCTTTAAAATTCCAAGGGTTTCGCAATGCTTGAGCATTGCCTTTTCCATTGGGTCATAGGCATCGGTCTCGCAGCCCATACCCATTACTTCACAAAGTGCTATGGTGTTGCCATCAGTAGCCCACGTATCCTGCACGGTCATCTGATTCATCGTGATGGTACCTGTTTTATCTACGCATAGCACAGATACGGCGCCAAGCGTTTCCACTGAAGGCAACTTGCGCACCAGTGACTGCTTTTTGGCAAGTCGCCAAGCTCCCATTGATAAAAATACCGTGAGGATGACAGGAAACTCTTCTGGAATCATTGCCATGGCAAGGGTGATGCCCGACAAAATGCTTTCAATCAGCCTGTCGCCAAAGCTGTGGTCAGGAATATTTAGCCATGTGAATATTCCTACAAGGGCAAACAAGACTGCAGCAATTCCTGCGCATAGTTTAACAAGACTTCCGGTTTGCTTTTGTAGGGGTGTGGGTTCCTCTGGTGCAGATGCAACATTAGCACCGATTTTTCCATATTCGGTGCTGCCACCAATTTTATCTACCAGTACCGTTGCTGTGCCCTGTGTAACCAGCGTGCCAGCATAACAATAATCACGCCGCCAATAGTCGCTTGTTGAATCTGCACTCTCAGTGTTGATTTTCCACACACCTTCCGCTTCGCCGGTCAACGAAGATTCATCGACACACAGGTCGTTACATTTTATTATAATGCCGTCTGCCGGGATTTTAACCCCCTCATAAATCATCATTAAGTCGCTGGGCACAAGGTCAGCACTTGCAATGGTCTGCTCCTTGCCATCACGAATAACAGTGACATGCGGGGCAGATAAATCTTTCAGGGCATTTAGGGCTTTATCGGTTTTCCCTTCTTGAATTACATCAATGCTAATGATGCCCACCACAAAAATGAGCATAATCGCACCATCCCTGGATTCTCCCAGAATAAAATAAATGGTCGCAGCAACAATGAGCAGTAAGAACATTGGTTCGCAGATAATATGCAGGATTTTTTTGAAAAAGCTTTCTTTTTTCCGTGCGGTCAATTCATTCTTACCATATTGCTCCTGCAATCGTTTTGCTTCGGTGGCGGTTAAGCCAGCCATGTTTTGCTTTTTGTCTGTCATAAAAGTTACCTCCGTTTTAGCCTTTCGGCAGTCGTTTGATAGCTCTATGGCACTCCATTTCGGGGTCATGTGTTCCATCAGGGTATAAAAAATAGCACACCTATGGAACATACTACTGTCCCACAGATGTGCTCAAATTGCAATCTGTTGCCGCTCATTGGGCGGCCCGGCCCCATGACCTTTACAAAAAGGTTCATCGCCTGCTCAGTTTGTACTGTTGATCTCGCATTCATGCTGAATGTAATGCAGTGCAAAGAGATTCTATATATTATATGCAAGATTGCAATCATTGTCAACCAGAATATTATAGAAGATGTAAGGAGAATTAAAATGAAAACAAAAATCCGTTCACCGTCTTTATGCAAGGATTGTCTGGACTATTCTTGGCATGTAGTAATAATGAGTAGGTCCAGTTCTGCAAGGAGCTGGGTCTGCTCATTTAGGTTCTCATTATGCTCATAATAAGAAATTCTGGTTATTCCTAACTGTTCATTAATATGCCAACACCTCATAACCAGTTTCGGTTACTAACACCTGTTTTTCCCATTGCGCAGAAGGCTTCCCATCAGCAGTGCGAATAGTCCAATTATCGCATTTATCTGTTACTATATTGGATTTTCCCATATTTATCATAGGCTCTACAGTAAAAACAAGTCCTGGGACTAAGAGCATTCCTGTTCCTTGCTTTGTCACATAACCGACCCAAGGATCTTCATGAAATTGTAGACCAATACCGTGGCCTCCGATTTCTCGAACGACAGAATATCCATTTTCCCTTGCATGGTCTTGAACAGCTTGCCCAACATCACCAAGAAATCCCCACGGTTTTACCTGTTCAATGCCCAGCTCCACACACTCTTTCGCAACATCAACCAGTTTTTGTTTCTCAGCGGAAACAGCACCAATGCAAAACATGCGTGAAGAATCTGAAAAAAATCCGTTATAAATTGTAGACACATCAATATTTACAATATCGCCGTTTCGCAGGAATATACGATCAGAGGGGATACCATGACATACAACATCATTAATTGAGATACACACGCTCTTAGGGTATCCGTCAAAATTGAGTGTTGCTGGAACGCCTCCCAGTTCCTTGGTTTTTTCGAAGATAAGCCGGTCAAGCTCTTCCGTGGTGATTCCATCAACCGCATAATTTGCAATGAAATCCAGTAAAGCGATGTTTCGTTTGCTGCTTTCCCGAATACCTTCAATCTGTTGTTTTGTTTTAAGCAATTTTCGATAAGGCACTTCATATCCCTTTAAGCGGTAAATTTCAATTTGCTCATCAATAGGGCCATGACATTTCTTATATTTTCGACCGCTGCCACACCAGCAGAGATCATTTCTTCCAAACTTGTCAGACATTTTATCTCCTCGCATTTACAAATTCGGAGGGAGCAATACGCCCTATAGACTAAGGTGAGCTAAGAGAAACACCGGAAGTTTTCCGATATTGGCGTGGCGAGCATTGAAACGCTTGTGAAAAAGCTCTTGCAAACGCTTCAGATGACGAGTACCCATATCGAAAAGCAATATCGGTTATTCTGTCATTGGTTATGCAAAGATCATTAGCAGCAGCTTTTAATTTACATTGGGCAAGAAATTGTTTATATGTCATACCCATGTGCTCCCGAAACTTTGTAGAGCAGTAATACGGTGAATAACCAACATATGATGACATATCTTGCAGGCTTGGGCTTTCTGTTATGTTATTTTCTACCCACTTTGCCATTGTTTCTATTGTTTGAACAGACATTTGCTTCACTCCTTTCTCCAGTATATCAATTCTCACAGACAATTACCTGATATAAGTTGCACATATGAGATAAAGTGCTTGCCGATAATCTCCGTAATTTGGCTGCAGCAGGAGTTTACGGATGCCTTTAATTACTGTACAGATTATAAATAATTAGCAATTCAAATACTTGTTAAAAGTTATCGTACCATATGTTGCCGCAAATTTCCACTGTCCTTATGCAAGTATTGACTGGACGATACTGGGGATGTAACGGAGAATAGGAAAACGAGGCTGACAAACGCCAGCCTCGTTCTTTATAGTTTGTTGTCAGCGATTCGCTCTCTCAAATTCTCAATTTTAGAGCGGATTGCTTTTATAGTACGTTCAAAGTCCACATCGCTTTTGCCGGTTGGGTCATCTAACCCCCAATCCTCCCTGTGCATACAGGGCAAAAAAGGACACTGCACATTGCAGCCCATGGTCACCACGATATCCACTGGGGGAATCTCCTCCAGCAGCTTACTGCGCTGAGTTCGCTCCATGTCGATGCCATAAATCTGCTTCATCAGCCGCACAGCATCCTGATTGATTTGCGGCTTTACTTCCGTTCCGGCAGAATAGCTTTCAAAGACATCAGACGCAAGGTACTTGCCCAGTGCTTCGGCAATTTGGCTGCGGCAGGAGTTGTGTACGCAGATAAATGCTACTTTAGGTTTGCTCATACTGGAAACCATCCTTTCGTTTTGTTGGCGATTTTTACAAGCAACAGCATCACCGGCACCTCGGTCAGCACGCCAACTACGGTGGCAAGAGCCGCCGGTGAAGTAGTACCAAACAATGCAATCGCCACAGCGACCGACAGTTCAAAGAAGTTGGACGCGCCAATCATCCCCGCAGGGGCGGCAATATCATGGGGCAGCTTCAGCCATTTGCAAGCAAAATAAGCGATGAAGAAAATAAGGAAAGTTTGCAAAACAAGCGGCACAGCAATGAGTAGAATGTGCAGCGGATTATTCAAAATCACATCACCTTGGAAGGAAAACAGCAATACCAAAGTGAGCAGCAGACCAATGCTGGTGGCATTATCAAATTTATGGACAAAGGTGTTTTCAAAATACTCTGTGCCCTTGCGATTTGTCACCAGCACACGGGTCAGAATACCGCCCGCAAGCGGAATGACTACAAATAAAATGACCGATAAAATCAGCGTGTCCCATGGCACGGACACGTTGGAAACGCCCAGTAGGAATTTCACAATCGGCACAAAGGCAACCAGAATAATCAAATCGTTGGTTGCTACCTGTACTACGGTGTAGGCAGGGTTTCCTTTGGTGAGCGTGCTCCAGACGAACACCATCGCTGTGCAGGGTGCCGCACCCAAGAGTACTGCACCCGCCAGATACTCCTTGGCGAGGTCAGGGGCAATCAAGCCCTTAAAAACCACATAGAAAAATAGCGCGGCGATACCGTACATGGTGAACGGCTTGATGAGCCAGTTTGTCACCCATGTGACGAATAACCCCTTTGGGTTTTTCCCCACATTTTTGACGCTCTGGAAATTCACCTTCATCATCATGGGATAAATCATCACCCAAATGAGGATGGCGACCGGAATAGAAACTCTGGCATACTCAAAACGGCCTAAAAATGCAGGAACGGCAGGTAAAAGTTTACCAATTAAAACACCTGCCGTCATACAGAGAGCAACCCACACGGTCAGGTGTTTTTGAAAGAAGCCAATGCTTTGTGATTTTTCCTTTGCCATAAATTTACCCCCGTACTTTTTGCAGGATTTTAACGACCTCGTCCTTTTTTAAAACCTTTCCAAAGGAAACGACCTTGCCGTCCACAACCAATGCAGGAGTTGTCATCACACCGTAAGCAGCGATCTGTGTAAAGTCTGTCACATGGTCAATGGTGGCATCCATGCCAAGCTCTTTGAGCGCTTCCAAGGTAGCCGCTTCCAGTTGATTGCACTTTGCACAGCCCGAGCCAAGCACCTTGACGGATGAACCGCTCACTTTTGCTTTTTCGGCTTCCGCAATCGTTTCTGTATTGCAGTCACCGCCACAGCAGCAACCGGAGTTTTTTGCTTTTGCTTCTTCGTCAGCTTTCTTTGCGGCAATTTCGGAGGGCTTGCACATTTCCCCGCAACCACACTGCACCAATTCTTCCTCTGCATTTTTCTTTTTACCAAAACCAAACAATGCCATAATAAAAACCTCCTTAAATTCATGATTAGAAACCTGAATATAACAAATAGAAACCGATGAGCAGGATCACCGCGCCCATGACGATTTTCAAAATAGCGCTGGCTTTTCCATACTTCTCGCTTTGGGAGAGCTTTTGGGCAAAGCCCATGGAAGGCTCCGCAATCACGGCGAGAATGCCGTGCCCAATGAAATAGAGCAGCAGTAGCAAAACACTCCATACAAGGCTGCCCGCCGTGGCCGCAAGGATACCCAAAACCGTAAAGGTCAATCTCGGCAATGACGGCGAAAATCAAAAGTGGAATAACTGTTTTTATATCCTTTGTTTACTCATCCGCAAGTACCTTCAGGGCAGCAACCGGTCTTCACAGCTTTTCCCTCAAAGAAGTTTTTGAGATTTTCTGGAAGTGAATACTCGCCGCAGTCACAAACGGGCTGCACCATGCCGAGCACAGCTCTTAGAATTCCTTCGGCCAGCATGGCTTTGGGCGGTACTTCATAGGCTTGACCTTTGTATGCAAAGGTACGACAGGTCACATCGGTTCCGCTGATTTCACCACAGCAGCCGCAGGTGTTTTCCGCAACAGGTCCGCAGATATCCTGCCCATTTACACGAATGGTGGGCGACGCAAGGAATCGGTAGTGCTCCGCCAGTTCTTTTGTGGCGATCTGTACCTTTTGAAGCCGCATGGTATATCCGGCAGCCTCCAGAGCGGGCGCGATACTGCCCAAAACTTCTTCCAGTACCGCATCGGCGCCGATACAGCGGTCACAGGTATTGAGATCAAGATAGAGATATTCCACAAGCACAGCCTTGGAGGAATCCTCCTCACAAGCCCCGCCGCGGCAGCAATCTACGCTTTTTTTTGCACTGCATTCGCCGTTTGGCGGTGTCCAGCCAGTATCGTCGCCTACATAGGAGATGGCGCCTGCCGGACACTTGTTGCCGCAGCCGTGGCAACGGTCAATGCAGTTTCCGGGTTGCATCACCACAGGGGACGGGGCTTTTGCTTTGTTATAAACACTGTGGGAGCAAAAATCCACGCAGGTTCCGCATTCAGTGCAAGCAAGATAATCGATGACTGGATACCAGTTTTTAGCCATTCTCTTTCCCTCCCATTAAACCAGTAGATACTGGAAAATATTAAACAGATAGCCAACAATGATAATGCCGATGGTGCAGATGGCAATAAATGTGCCCAACAGCTTCGGCTTTACCGCCTTGCGCAGCATGATGATGGAGGGCAGGGAAAGCGTTGTGACTGCCATCATAAAGGAGAGAACCGTACCAAGCTGCGCGCCTTTGTAGAGCAGCGCTTCGGCCACCGGAATCGTGCCGAAAATGTCAGCGTACATGGGAACGCCAAGCAGAGTTGCCAGCACTACCCCAAAAGGATTATTGCTGCCAAGCACCATCTCAATCCAGCTTTCAGGAATCCAGTTGTGGATGATAGCTCCGATGCCCACGCCAACCAGAATGTACGGCAGAACTTTTTTGAAGGTTGACACCACCTGATCCTTGGCGTAAATGACACGCTCTTTGCGGGTTAAGTCAGGCGATTCAAAATCTACGCCGCTTGCCGAGCGAATGAATTCTTCCACATAGTTTTCCATGTGAAGTTTTTCAATCAGCGTACCGCCAACGACCGCGATAACCAGGCCCACAACGACATAGACGATAGCGACCTTTGTGCCAAAGATGCTCATGAGCAGAACGAGCGACCCGAGGTCTACCATGGGTGAGGAAATCAGAAAGGAAAAAGTCACGCCAAGGGGCAGTCCGGCACTGGTAAATCCAATGAACAGAGGTATGGAGGAGCAAGAGCAAAAAGGCGTTACCGTGCCAAGCAGTGCTGCCATGATATTTGCCCACACGCCGTGAAAGCGGCTCATAATTTTCTTGCTTCGTTCCGGCGGGAAGTAGCTTTGAATGTACGAGATGATGAAAATCAGCACGCAGAGCAGTACGGTGATTTTTAGTACATCATAGATAAAGAATTGAACGCTGCCACCAATTCGTCCTGTTACATCAAGACCGAACAACGAGAGCAGATTACCGATTAGGGCGTTGAGCCATTTCATTCCAAGCACTTGGTCTTGAAAGAACAGCCACGTATTTTGAAGGATCTCCATAGGGTAAGCGCCTCTCTTTCTTAAATTCAATAGTCATATCAAAAAAACTTGATATGTTGTGCCGAATAAAAGCCATCTTCCATCAGATGGCCGTTATTGATTGCAACAACGAGTATCTTCAGCGGTTGCATTGGGGGTGGTAATTGCTTTTAACAGGAGCATGGCCTCGTGGCTGCCCTGTTCACTGATTTTATAATGTGTCCATTTGCCTTCCTGTCTGCTTTCGACAATACCCGATTCACATAAAATCTTCATGTGATAGGACAAGGAGGACTGACCGATTTCCATTTGATCAATGAGCACGCAGGCGCATTTTTCACCGCTGCGCAGCAGTTCCAAAATGGCAAGCCGCTTTTCATCGCAAAATGCCTTAAATACATTAGCGTTCTTCTCCGGAGTAAGCTCCAACGTTTATCACCTCACATCAAATTATCTTGATATGATATAGTATATGCTTCACATCAAAAAATGTCAATATGAAAGGAAGCGCTGTTTATGAAAATTAAAATCCGTTCACCGACCTAATGCAAGGATACTCTGGACTATTCTTGGCATGTAGACAAAGCAAGAGCCGTTGCGTCAAGTAAGATGCAACGGCTCAAATTCGTGATAAGTCAGATTTTATTGTGTAGGTGA
>NZ_JAWFXC010000024.1:0-12332 GCF_032576335.1 Clostridium sp. | reverse complement strand
AGTACGTCTACGACAAAGCTAAAAGCTGCGAAAAGCAAGTTCCGTCTTTCCGTTATTTTGATAGCGCTATTCCTGTGTTTCGGAAATTGATTAAATAGGAGGTCTAAATTTTGTCTGCATATAACATCCAAAATCGCTTGGAAATAATCGGGAAAAAACAAGCGGATTTATTAAGAGAGATTAATGTAATTGGAGTCCCTTATCCTTATACTCGGGTTGACCCCGGGGAGTTAAGCCGGTTTATTAACGGTATAAGTAACCCACCTAAATCTGATGCAATCCTCGCAAAATGTGATGAGATTTTAACCAAGTGGGAGGACGAAATAAGGGAGGCTTTAAAGTGACACGCACCAAGTTTGTTTACAATTGGGATGCTGTTCCGGTTGTTGTTGATTTGCACTATGCTGCCGCATTACTCGGCGTGAGCGAAGAGTGCTTAAAAAAGAGAGCGCAAAAAGGACAGTTTCCAGCTTTTAAAGCAACATCGTTGTGGCGAGTTACCAAATCCGACCTTATTGATTACATAGAAAATCAAAAGGCAGGATCTAAAAACTAATAGGACGTCCAAAGGCACAACAAAAATAATTAAGGAGTGTCTTATATGGATGATATTTTAAACTACCCACTTGGTGATTTTGAGACGGAAAGCTACTTGTTAGAGACTTTTAAAAGCATCATTATAGGCGAGGCCATGCGGATGAACTGCACCGGAGACAATAACGATTTTTTACTAAAATACTTCTGGCGCTGCTACAAATTCACAAAAGAGAGCAGGTATGACTTTGATTGACATTGATGTATCCGAGCTTGTTGTACCCGACATTTTAACCACAGAGATTACCTATGACAGCAAGACCCACAAGACCTTTATCAGAGGCTATCCCGACAACGCAGAGCACGCAATAGTTGTTTTGGCTGCACTAGTAAAAGTTTTGGTAGATAGCGATGTATTAGATCCAGACGAAGCACTAGGGGTGTGTGGAGTTGCTGCCGGATTAGTGGAGGATGAAACAAATGGAAGAATTTAAAACGCACGAGCAAATTATAGAGCAATGGACAGAATCTCCGAAAAACAGACCGCTTTTAATGGCAGAGGCAATGCGCCGTCACCATATATGGATTCAGGATTTGGAACGGCCTATTAGCAGTTTTTGGGCATTGATTGATTCATTTGTGCTTTTTGGTAAACCGGTTATATTGACATTAGTTCACGGTGGGTACAGATGGAAGAATTACGGGAAAACATGGATAGCTTTCGACGAAAAACCAGTGGAGGAATCACCATGAAAAACACATCGGTATTTATGTTTTGCATTGCACTAGGTTTGCTCATAGTGTTTGCTGGCACAACCAACGTTTTAGGCTTGCTAGTGACAACAGCGCTTGCTATCTATTTTGCGGCGGTGTGCTTAAAACTGGAACCAAGGAGGCGGTAGAGTAGTGTATATATCCTGCTGCAACGGATGCCCTAACAAGCGTCACAAGGAGACCTGCAAGCACAATTGCAGCGCTTATAAAAAAGAGCTCGAGGAAAAAGTGGGCTATGACATTTATGCTTCCCGAAGCGATCGGATTTACAAACAAACGAAAGGAAAGAAAGGATATGAAAGGATATGCCCCCGGAGTTTATGAAAACTTCCGCGCCGAGTGCTGCGCTGCTGACATCATGGCGTTTGGAGAAAATGAGCTGATTGTTGGCATCCAAAAAAGCACAGAAGAACGCGAGAGAGATAGAGCCGACTGGCGCCGCCACTACCAAAAGAAAAAAGCCGCCAAGCTCTGCCAAGCTTAACGGCGCAAGAAAAATTAACTTATTTATAAAGTAACAGCTTGAAAGGAGATTGTCAAGTATGACTAGAGGTAAATCATTTCGCATTCTCAGTATTCTAGGTGGTGAGGATACTCCGCTGAAAACAAACGAAGCATTCGAAATTGAGGGATATGACGGCGAGTTCAGAATCAGTAAAGACGGATATTTTCAGGTAAGGCCAATATATTGCAGTTTTTGGGTTAACGGTAGAGGAGATATATTTATGAATATTATTGACAACCCTGAAAGAATCATCCGCAGCAAGCCCCGCCTGACGTTTACGGACGATGAAAAGGCTTTAATGCGATTGTATGCAGGAACAGGATATCCGTGGATTGCAAGGGATGATAACAATGAACTTTACGTTTATGAGAGCAAACCGAAAAAACATACCGGAATTTTTGTAAGATATGCTTCGGAGAATGATTTAGTAGAGATTTTTGATTCGTTTCTTCCGCAGATAACATGGGAAAACAGCCCTATCTACATCCCTGACTATGTGGAGGTAGCAAAATGACTAACTCCGAAAAAGTCATCAAATCCCAAAAAATACGGCTCAACGCTATTGAGCGAGAGCACTTGCGCGTCATGGAGTCTCTCAACTCTGCCCCCATATTAGGTGATAACCTACGTAGCATTATTGATATGCGGTATGAGACTTTAAAAGATGGGTGCAGACGCAGAATTTCAGAAGAGCAGGAGGCACAAAACAATGGATAACAAAGACATTATCATTCGGCAGGCCGCTGAAATCTTTGAATTAAAAGATGCGCTTGCAAAATCGGAAGATAACTGCACGTTGTTTTTGGAAAATAACGCTAAATTAAGAGCAGACATCGAGAGCCTACAAGCCTCTCTGGCTGCAAAGGCTGAACGCTATGTATGACCACGGCTTAGACTTTGCCGAGCGCATGAGAGAGCGGCAGGAGCCGCCAGACCCGTTTCAAAAGGATGGTAAAAATGAACCAACCGACGAATCATAACGATTGGATAAAGGCGCGCCGAAACGGAATTGGAGCGTCAGAAGCTGCGGCCGTGGTAGGGTTATCCCCTTATAAATCAAATACGGATTTGTGGGAAGAAAAGACAGGAAATCGCACTGCACCTGATATATCTAATAAACCATACATTCTGTATGGAAAAGAAGCTGAAAAGCATTTGCGTGCTTTGTTTTCGCTAGATTTTCCGCAGTATCAAGTCTATTACGATGAGTTTGGTATGATTCGCAATAACTTAGATTGTCCGTTTGCTTTTGCCACACTTGATGGAGAATTAACGGAAACCAGCACTGGAAAAAAAGGGGTTTTGGAAATCAAGACTACCGAAATAATGAGGTCTGGCCAGTGGGACGAATGGAACAACAAAATACCGCAGCATTATTACATCCAGGTAATACACCAGCTATTAGCTACTGGATATGATTTTGCGGTTTTAAAAGCCCAAATCAAGTACCGGAAAGACGGTGTACTTACAGTTGCAATCCGCCACTATCTTATTGAGCGCGTAGAAGTAGAAAGCGATATTCAATGGCTTGCGGAGCGTGAAAAAGCGTTCTGGAAATGTGTTATAGAACAGAAGAGACCGTCACTTATTTTGCCGGAGATTTAGGAGGTAACATGGAACTTATAATGACAACAGATTTGGCAAAAGCTTTGCCGAAGTCGATTGATTTTAACCATGAGCAGCTTAAAACAGAACTGTCCCAAAAACTTGATTATTACAACAATCTGGTTGTTACAGAGGATAGCATAAAGCCTGCAAAGTCTGATAAGGCAACACTTAACAAACTACGTGCTGCGCTTGATGATAAGCGCAAGGAGGTTAAAAAAGATTGCCTTACTCCTTACGAGGACTTTGAAAGCAAAGTAAAAGAGCTTATCAGAATGATTGACGAGCCAATCAGCACAATCGATTCTCAAATTAAGGTTTTTGATGAGCAGAAAAAAGCAGAGAAAAAAACGCAGATTAATGGTTTTTATCTCGCTCATGTTGATGATTTACTACCGATTTTACCACTGGAGAAAATATGGAATGAACGCTGGTTAAATGTCTCCTACAAAATGGCTGACATTGAAAAAGAAATTGCAGACATAATTTCCAAGGTCAGAAACGATATTGCAATTGTAAAGGCAATGAATCTGGAGTGCGAACAGCAAATGCTTGATGCTTATTTGCAGACTCTAGATATGAGCGCGGCGCTGGCCGAAAAGACTCGTTTTGAAGAGCAGCAAAAACGGCTGAAAGATTACGAAGAGTCGCAGCGTAAGGCCGCAGAAGCGCGAAAAAAACCAGAGCCGCAACTTATCAACACAACTTTTTCAGAGCCGTCAGCGCCGCAGGAAGCAAAGCAATACACGCCGGATTCGGAGCAATGTTCGGAATGTGAGCAACTTAAAACAATCAGTGTCACTTTCTGCGACACAACAGCAGACTTCCGCCACGAAATGGGAGCACTTTGCACGAAATACGGAATTAAATACGGTTGGGCTAAAAAGGAGGATATACAATAATGGCAGTGCAAAATCAATTAGCTAAACAGCAGGAAAATAAATTCGTAGAGTACGAGGTTAATGGCGAAAAGGTGAAGCTTTCCCCGAATATCATCCGAAACTATCTTGTTTCTGGAGGGGGAAATGTCAGTGATCAGGAAATTGTTATGTTCCTTAATCTTTGCCGGTTCCAGCATTTGAATCCGTTTCTCCGTGAAGCATACCTTATCAAGTACGGCGGGAATCAGCCTGCAACGATGGTAACAGGTAAAGAGGTATTTACTAAGCGGGCTCGGCGCAACAAGGACTACGCAGGGCAGCAAGCCGGAGTGGTTGTGCAAAAAGAAGATTCAACTCTTGAAAATAGAATCGGAACGCTAGTATTGGAAAACGAGAAGTTGGTAGGAGGATGGGCAAAAGTCTTTATCAAGGAATATGTTGAGCCGGTTGAAATCACTGTTTCGCTTTCCGAGTATATTGGAACTAAAAAAGATGGCGAAGTAAATGGGCAATGGAGTAAAAAACCTGCAACGATGATTCGCAAAGTTGCGTTGGTTCAAGCACTTCGAGAAGCGTTTCCAGAGGATTTTTCTGGAATGTATTCACAGGAAGAAGTTGATACCGGTAATCAGGTTCTTGATGAATCGCCAATTGACGAAAGTAAAATTATTGATATTACGGAAACAGAAGTGTATCGACAGCCACAAGAAAGCGACCCGTTAGCTTAGGGAGGGATAAGGGGTGATAATTAAAGGCTATGTATCCGCATATGAGGATAGGGTTTTAACGGTAGTCGCACCCCTCGAAGATGATTATTTACTCATCAAACGAAACATAACAGAATGTGAAATCAGGCTGGATGATGGGCGTAAAATCAGTGCAGACCAGCGTAAAAAGATATATGCCACCATGAGAGATATATCCATATGGTCTGGCCACCTGCCTGATGAAATAAAGGCGGTATCTAAGTATGATTTTATAGCAAAAACCGGTTGTGATTATTTCAGCTTGTCGGATTGTAGTATGACAACGGCCAACGAGTTTCTTTCTTACTTAATCGACTTTTGCATTGAGCAGGATATACCGACAACTGACCGATTACTTGACCGTTCCCCGGACACCGCCCGTTATCTTTACACCTGTATAATCCACAAAAAGTGCTGCATAACTGGTGAAAAATCGGAACTACATCATATGGACGCCGTAGGTGCAGGACGTGACAGAAAAGAAATAATTCACAAGGGTATGCGGGTTCTTCCGCTGTCCAGGGAAATGCACAAAGAAATACACAGCATTGGCATAGATACATTTTGCAACAAATACCACGTGTTTGGTATAAAAATGGATGATTACCTGTGCCAAATTTGGAAAGTGAGAAGTGATTAAAAATGCTTAATGTAACTGTACTTATGGGACGTATGGTACAAGACCCGGAGCTACGCCACACTAATAGTGATACCGCAGTAACAAGTTTTACAATTGCCGTTGACCGCTCATATCAAAAGGCTGGCGCAGACCGGCAAGCGGACTTTATCGATATTGTCGCGTGGGGAAAAACAGCTGAGTTCGTCTGCAAATACTTCCGCAAAGGCCAGTTGATTGCGGTTCAAGGTTCTATTCAAACTCGTAGCTATCAGGATAAGGACGGAAATAAAAGAAAAGCTTTCGAGATTGTCGCAGACAACGTACACTTTGCGGACTCAAAAAAGGATGGAGACGGCGGCAGAGCACAGGCGGCGAATTATCAGCCTGACGTTAGGTATACAACCGGCAACACAGGCGATTTTGAGGAAATTCCCACGGACGACGATCTCCTGTTTTAGCGAGGTGATTTAAATGGCAGAAGTCAAATGGATTAAGATTGTTACCGGCATATTTGATGATGAAAAAATTTGCTTAATTGAGGATATGCCGGACGCTGACACCGTTTTAGTAGTGTGGTTTAAGCTACTTTGCCTTGCCGGTAAGACAAATAACAGCGGAATAGTGATGTTAAGCGACCGAATAGCGTACACCGACGAGATGTTAGCCGCCGTTTTTAGGCGCCCAATTAACACAATAAGGCTTGCTTTAAAAATATTTGAGCAATACGGGATGATAGAAATTATCGACGGAGTAATCGCTATAACCAATTGGGAAAAGCACCAGAATCAAGCGAAACTCGAAACTATGCGTGAGTATAACCGACTGGCAAAACAAGAAGAGAGACAACGTAAAAAGCAATTATTGTTAAGTCAAGGACATGTCATTGACAGTCAAGGCACAGAGATAGATATAGAAGAAGATAAAGATAAAGATATAGATAAAGATATAGAAGAGGATAAAGGTAAAACGGGCGAAAAATCGCCCTGCCCTTACTCTGATATTCAAAATCTTTATTCTTCTGTCTGTGTGAGTTATCCAAAAGTTACCAGATTGTCAGAAGCAAGAAAAAAAGCAATTAAGGCGCGCTGGGTATCCGGGTACGGTCTGGATGATTTTAAGGCCTTGTTTGAAAAAGCAGAAGCGAGCAGTTTTTTAAAAGGAAAAAACGACCGTAACTGGCAAGCTAACTTTGACTGGTTGATAAAAGATGCAAACATGGTAAAGGTGCTTGATGGTAATTACGACAACAAAGGAGGCCAGATAGGTGGATGCTTTACCCCCAATCAAAGAAATAATGTCGCGACTGCCGGAGGAAATCCGCCGGAAGTACCAAAATACGGAAAAATCTTCTGAAACAAGAGCGGAAAAAGAAAGCAAGTTGCTTAATCTAGCCCCCGGTGATTTACGTTGGTACGACTGCCATAAGTGCTTAAACAGAGGTTTTATATACGTGCCGGATGGCGATTATGTGGTCACTAGAGACTGTGATTGCATGGGGATCCGTCAAAGCATACGAAACATTGAGCGCAGCGGAATAAAACAACAAATGGATAAATGTACATTTGATACTTTTAAGGCCACGGAACCATGGCAAAAAGCGCTGTTAAATGGAGCAAAGCAGTTTATGCACGACCATGATAACAAATGGTTTTTTGCAGGCGGGCAAGTTGGCTGTGGCAAGACTCATATTTGCACTGCTATATGCGGGGCTTTTCTAAACGCTGGGATGGCTGTTAAGTATATGTTGTGGCGTGACGAGATTGTACGCATAAAAGCAGTGGCAAACGACGATGACGAGCGTCAGTCAATGATACTACCACTTAAAAAAGCCCCTGTGCTTTATATAGACGACTTTTTTAAAACAGTGGACGAATATGACCAGTACGGAAATGTGGTCAAGAAGAAGCCCACAGCGGCAGAAATGAGCGTTGCTTTTGAAATCATCAATTACCGATACGGTCGGAGAGATTTAATAACCGTCATATCTACCGAGCGGTCGGTGGACGATCTGCTTTCCTGCGACGAGGCAGTAGGTAGCCGTATTTACGAGCGTGCGAAAGAGTATGGATTCTACTTCCAGCCAGACCGCGCGAAGAATTACAGATTGAGGTGACAGCATGACGTTTACCATCCCGCTTATCCCTATCACCAAGAAAAACCACCAGCAAATATTTCGCAATGGGAAAACCGGAAAGCCGTTTATAACTCAATCTAAGCAATACAAAGCGTACGAGGCAGCTTGTATGCTGCACATACCACGAGCAGCACGACAAAAAATCGGGGTTAAAGTAAATCTCAAAGGGACGTTTTACATGCCAACAAAGCGCAGAGTAGACCTAGTTAATTTGTTGGAGGCTTTGCAAGACATACTCGTGTTAGCTGGTGTATTGGTTGATGATAACAGCGAGATTGTAGTATCAACAGACGGCAGCAGAGTCTTGCTAGACCGGGAAAATCCGCGTACAGAAATTGAGATTACGCCCGTATGAGCAAGAATACAGGCACCTGCTACCACTGCTACCGAGAGTATGCAGCTTGTGCAATAAGGATATGCCCAGCAAAACAAAAGCCCGTGTGCGTGTACTGCTGTCTTAAGTGCGGTAAGCATACAGAGCCGGGTGTTGGGGTTGGGTGCGAGCTGATACAACCAAAAAACAAATAAGTCATAGGTGCCGGTTTAAAGGCGCGCCGCCTCCATGACGATGGAGGGACTATGACACCGCCTATTAGCGGAAAGGAGAATAACGATGGAGATTAAACAAGCAATCGAATATCTTGAAGAACAAAAGAAACTGTTTCCCCATAGCTACAATGCTTTAAGTGGCTGTTTTGATACCGCTATTTCATCCCTAGAAAAGCAGATGCCGAAAAAAGTTAAACGTAAACTGGCTGTATGGCCGGATGGCCTTGACCGTGTAATGCTTTTCTGCCCTGCTTGCCACGATGGGTATGAGCTTTCGCCAGACGAAAAATACTGCTCTGAATGTGGGCAGTGCTTAGATTGGAGTGTAAACAATGAGTAAATTAAAACCGTGCCCGTTTTGTGGGGGAGAAGCCTCGTTGCAATGTGCTGGTGTATGCGCAAAACATACAGGTGAAAGTACAGATTATTTTGTGTCGTGCCGTGGGTGCAGTGCAACGACAATGCGATATTTTGATACACCGGTTGGGGCAATAGCGGCATGGAACCTCCGCCCCACCCCGGAAAACAATCCCCTAACCCTTGAACAGCTCCGGAATATGGACGGGGAACCGGTGTACGTTGTATATCAAAGTATAGATGGAATTAAACACGGCACTTGGGCGGTCAATTGGAACGCTATGAAAAGCGCGTCTAATGGATATGTCAATTTTAAGCACAAAAATTACGAAAAGCAGTGGATTGCATACGCTCGCAAACCGAAACAGGAGGGACACTATGCCTGAAATGACACCGCTTGAAGCGGCTAGATTACTGGAAATGGACGCTAGAGATTGTATGTATATCTCAAAAATTAAAATTAATGTAGCAAAACGGTTAGCCGCCTCATACCTCCGCAAAATCGCCAACGGAGAGTATAAGCAGGTGGTGCACGCAAGGTGGATAACAAACTCTGACTATCCAGACACAGTTATTTGTAGCGCATGCGGATACAGAGAAGATGTCTGGTGGGCAGATAACGGTACATCACACTGCCCGTACTGCGGTGCTGTTATGGGAAAGGATGATAACTATGATTGATATTACAATTACTGTAAACGAGGATGATATTGCAAAACAGGTTGTTGAAAAAATATCTTCGGCTATGGCGAGGACATATAGTGCAGAATCAATTGACACTAAATGGGGAGTTAGAAAAGGAGTGGAACAGGCGGTTAAAGACTATGTTTATTCCTGCAAAGATGAAATCATTGAAAAATGCGTGGATAGAGCATCTACGGAATTAGTAAAAAAAGCATTACCAAAATTGATTGAAAAGGTGGCAGAAACTAATGACTAACATACTCCAAACCCTATTAGATACCTACCAAACAAACCCAGCCGCGGCTCTCGCTCAGATTCCAGAGTTGGGGCAGGCGGTGGAGGATGGCAAGATTATAGAGTTGCCTTGCAAGGTGGGAACAAATTTATTTTATATTACAAAAGCCGCAGGTCTTGACGAAAACAAAGTTGAATTTCACATGGAAATCCGGCCTTGCATAATGTCAGAAGAAAACGCTTTTTTGATAAAACAACTGTATGGGTTTAGGGTGTTTGGCACCCGCGAAGAAGCGGAGCAATCACTAAAGGAGCGTGGAAAGAATGGTTGATTGGAACATCACACAAAGGCTGATGTGCGCATTTCCTGAAAGCTTTATTAACGGGCAAGGCGAGTTGATAGTTCACCGCGAAGCAAATGAGTATTTTATACTCCGTACCTGTGAAACAGAGTTTGATGTCAAATGCAAGGTGCTGGAATGGTTATCCAGAGGGGCACATGAAACCAGCCCGTTTCGCTCAGAACGGAAGAATCGGAAGTTTCAGGATTTTATACTTGGCGGAATCAATAAGTTTCTGGAAACGAAATTTACCCGTGAGGACATGGATTTGATTTACACCTATCTAGGCAACGCTTGCAATCATGATTTAACGGTAAAGTTTGTAGAGAGTGGGTATGACATGTCTCTCGTTAAGGAGCGTGACACATGATACTCTCTGGTCAAGAAATCTACAAGCACATTGGCTCCAGAATCATCATAGAGCCGTTCAAGCCGTCACAGCTCAACCCAAATAGCTACAATCTCACTTTGCACGATGAACTGATGGTATATGACAAGTATGAGTTAGATATGAAAAAACCAAACGACGCTCACACGGTTACAATACCAAGCACGGGTTTTTTGCTAAAGCCCGGAAAACTGTACTTAGGGCAAACAGCGGAGTACACCCGCACTGATGGTTTTGTCCCAATGCTCGAGGGTCGTTCCTCTGTTGGCAGACTTGGAATGTGTATACACGCAACGGCGGGATTCGGTGATGTAGGCTTTGCTGGATTTTGGACACTAGAAATCTTTGTTGTACAGCCGTTGGTTATTTATCCCGGTGTGGAGATATGCCAGATTTATTACCACGCGCTGGATGGGGATTATACTCCATACCGCAGTGGAAAGTACCAGAACAATACGGGGATACAGGCAAGCATGATGTATAAAGATTTTAAACCCGTCGAAATCGACCAGTTTAAAAATGGAGGTGTAATTAATGCCTGATATTATAAACCATCCAGACCACTACACCGCCGGAAAAGTCGAGTGCATAGATGCTATTGAGGCATCGGTTGAGGGGTTAGTTGGGATAGAGGCTGTTTACACAGCACATATCCACCGTTATGTTTGGCGCTGGAAACATAAAAACGGTTTAGAGGACTTGCGAAAGGCGAGATGGTATTTAGAGATGCTGATTAACAAGCTGATAAAGGAGCGTGAGGGTAATGCGTGAGATTTTGTTTAGAGGAAAGCGGCTAGATAACGGCAAGTGGGTACAAGGTTATATTTTTAAAATGTGGGAGTGCGCCTATATACTTTGGGGGACTACAAACGGAATCCCTAACATGATTGAGGTTGACCCCGAAACCGTAGGGCAGTTTACAGGGCTGATGAATAAAAATGAAACAAAAGGTTTTGAGGGGGATATAGTATCAAGCGGTTCATCTATCGGAGCCATTGTATTTAACTGTGGTAAATTTGCAATTAGATGGATTGTGAATAAAGATTTTTGGAGTGATACTATATTCGTGCATTTACCTAGTTGCGAGATCATCGGCAACCGCTGGGATAACCCAGAATTGTTGGAGGGTGCATCGTGAACATAGGTGATGAAATCCAAGTAAATCTGGAAAGCGGTTTAAAACGTACTGGAATAGTTTGCTATATCCATCCCGGGCGCAGGTACTACACATTGCGGATAAAAGGAAAAGACGAATATTACAAAGAGTCTTTCCTTATGGGGCGCGGAGAAGAAAAGCCAAAGAAACGTACAGGCCAAAATCAAGTGAGGTTCACGCCGGAACAGGATGCACAAATACTTAAAACCAAGAGTATAGCAAAGCTGGCTAAAAAGATGGGCAAGAGCCGAGAGGCGTTAGACCAGCGTAAAAGACGATTGTTAAAGGAGAGGGTAGCATGACAAACAAAGATGTGTTAGAGCAATACACGGCGGTATTAGCAGAGTGCCGGTCATTGGAAAAAGAATTGTTTGGGCTACGTGATAAGGGTGTGGAGTATGTAACCGATGCTGTAAGCGGATGCCCGGACTATCCTCCTTACGGTGTACGCTCGGTTAAGATTGCAGGTATGGCACAAGACCCGGAAGTTAAGCGGCAGGTAAATCAAATAGAATCTAACCTTGAACAGCAATACAAGAACGCTATATTCTGGCGCAATAAAGCAGAAAGCATTTTAACCACTGTTGGAAATGCTAAAGGAAGAGTTATCCTGCGTTACAAATACGTTGACGGCTTGGAGTGGAACGAGATAGCAGACAAATTAAACGACGGCAGCACAATGGACAGTTTGAGAATGTACGCAAAAAGAATTTTAGAAAATATTTAAAATGTTCGGTATGTTCGTTTATATAGTGATATAATTAAATTGTAGAGTTATACCTACACAACATATTGTGTTTTATGGTTCATCCGAATAGCGGAAAC
>NZ_JAWFXC010000023.1:0-12398 GCF_032576335.1 Clostridium sp. | reverse complement strand
AGTACGTCTACGACAAAGCTAAAAGCTGCGAAAAGCAAGTTCCGTCTTTCCGTTATTTTGATAGCGCTATTCCTGTGTTTCGGAAATTGATTAAATAGGGGGTCTAAATTTTGCAAAACATTCTCGCTCCGGAAGTTATCACAAAAAAAATCGATGAACTAAATGGCCTCGTCGATCAATACCCTGACTTTCTTCCGGTAGAAGTTGTATCTAGATTTTTGTGTGCTAAGTCTGATGGGATTAGAGCTTATATTGATAATGCACCTAACCCTTTTGGAATCTCTTGGCAACAAATGGGAAAGCAGAACAGGGCTTTTAAGATTCCTACCGTCAAGTTTTATTTATGGTATACAAACGGATTCGGTTACCGGAAGGAGGTGTAATTTTGGACGGATTAAAAGTACGGGAATGTTTAATTAGGCTTAAGCAGGCAGACAAAAACATTAGCCAACGCTGGCTTGTTCGACAACTGCGAAAAAACGGATTTGGTACTTTGTGGGAGCCTGCGTTTACAAACATACTGGACGGTTTAAAAACAGCTAGTAGTGAAGCAATACTTGAAACAGCTCTAGAGATACTGGAAAAAGAAGCAGATCGGCTGAACATACAGCTAAACTAATGGAATGCTGAAAGGACTGGAAACAATGGGAACACCACAAATTATTTTAATTGTACTTTATTCAATTAGTCTTTTAATTAACGCGAATTTACACGGCAAGCCCAAAGAAGGTAATTACAGCATATGGATAGCGCTTGCTAGTACAGCAATCTCTTTAGCCCTGCTTATATGGGGAGGATTTTTCAGCTAAAAAGAAGTTTAGCCAACAGGACGTCCAAAGGCACAACAAAAATAATTAAGGAGTGTCTTATATGGATGATATTTTAAACTACCCGCTGGGTGATTTTGAGACGGAAAGCTACTTGTTAGAGACTTTTAAAAGCATCATCATTGGCGAGGCCATGCGGATGAACTGCACCGGAGACAATAACGATTTTTTACTAAAATACTTCTGGCGTTGCTACAAATTCACAAAAGAGAGCAGGTATGACTTTGATTGACGTTGATGTTCTCACATTCGAAATACCCGACATTTTAACCACAGAGATTACCTATGACAGCAATACCCACAAGACCTTTATTAGAGGTTATCCCGATAACGCAGAGCACGCAATAGTTGTTTTGGCTGCATTAGTAAAAGTTTTGGTAGATAGCGATATATTAGAGCCAGACGAAGCCTTGGGGGTATGTGGATTTGCTGCCGGATTAGTGGAGGAGGAGTCACCATGAAAAACACATCGGTATTTATGCTTTGCATAGCTTTTGGCCTACTGCTTGTATCCTTTGGCACCTCAAACATTATTGGGATATTAGCATCTAGCGCGCTGTTTGGCTACTCTATGGCTGTGTGCTTAAAGTTTGAACCAAGGAGGCGGTAGAGTGTATATATCATGCTGCGACGGATGCCCTAACAAGCGTCACAAGGAGACGTGCCATCACAATTGCACCAAGTACAAAATTATCAAGGACATAAAAATAAACCAAGAAATCAAAGCAGATAGTTCCAATAAGGCCTATAAAGCAAACAAAAGGAGGGGCAGAAATGAAAGGATACGCTCCCGGAGTCTATGAAAACTTCCGCGCCGAGTGCTGCGCCGCAGACATTATGGAGTTCGGCGAAACCGAGTTGATTGTTGGTATCCAAAAAAACACAGAAGAACGCGAGAGAGATAGAGCTGACTGGCGCCGCCATTACCAAAAGAAAAAAGCCGCCAAGCTCTGCAAAGCTTAACGGCGCACAAGAAAACAAGTTATTTATATTAATACAACTTGAAAGGGGTTTTGTCAAGTGAATAGCTCCGAAAAAGTCATCAAATCCCAAAAAATACGGCTCAAAGCAATCGAGCGAGAGCACACCCGTGTCATGGAGTCTCTCAACTCTGCCCCCATATTAGGTGATAACCTACGTAGCATTATTGATATGCGGTATGAGACTTTAAAAGATGGGTGCAGGTGCAGAATTGCAGAAGAACAGGAGGCACAAAACAATGGATAACAAAGACATTATTATTCGTCAGGCTGCGAAAATTTTAGAACTGGAAGATGAACTGTCAAAAAAAGATGACCAATTAAAGAGTGCTAACCAATCTTTAATTACTTGGTACGACAGATGCCAAACGCTAGAGGCGGAAAAAACGCCGCAAGGTGAACCCAATGAATGACCACGGCTTAGACTTTGCCGAGCGCATGAGAGAGCGGCAGGAGCCGCCAGACCCATATATTAACGAGGAGGATTACGTTGATGGCTACTATAACGCCTTGCGTGGACTTCACCCGACACAAAGCGACGATTGAGATTAGATTTGTTAATGGTAATGAGTGCTGCGAGTGGTGCAATCTATCTTTTAAAAACCGCAAAAACCACTATGAATGCGCTTTGACAGGCGAGGAAATGGTTTCGCCAGGTGACAGCATCGGCTGGCAATGCCCGTTACGAAAGGATGTGCCAAATGAAAATAACTGAACAGCTTTCAGAGGTGCAAGCCAAACTTAAAGCACCTAAGAACCAAAAGAATAGCTTTGGCAATTACAACTATCGCTCCTGCGAAGATATTTTAGAAGCTGTAAAGCCGCTGCTAAAAGAAAATTCTTTGGTACTTACTTTGTGCGATAGCGTTGAAATTATCGGTGCTCGAATTTATGTAAAAGCGACTGCCCGGCTGCAAAACGCAGACGGCGAATCGATTGAAAACAGTGCTTATGCAAGGGAAGCGGAATCCAAAAAAGGCATGGACGATAGCCAGATAACTGGCACTGCATCAAGCTACGCTCGCAAATATGCTCTTAACGGTATGTTTTTGATTGATGATACTAAGGACGCAGACACCGACGAGCACAGCAGACAGCAACACAAGCCTCTTAAATGCTCACGATGTGGAGGCGACATTAAAGCTATGAGATATAAGGGAGTAGACCTTACTCCGCAAGAGGCCGCAGATAAGTTTGGAATTTGCTTAGATTGTATTAAAAGTGGTGTAAGTCAATGATTATCCAGTTTGATAAAGCACGGTGGACGCAAGACAGCGAGGGCTTTTGGCTTGCTTTGCGTGTTAAAGTTCCAGCCACCGCTAAGCAGTTTGTAGCACAACTACAAGACCGGTTGTATGATGCTGATTTAAAGCAACACCGGAAAAAGCGCTCACTTGATGCCAACGCTTACTTTTGGACGTTGTTAGGCAAGCTTGCCGCAAAACTACGGATGCCGGTTAACGAGCTTTATAGACACTATATCCGGGACGTAGGAGACAACTCGGTAACCGTACCTATACGTGATGACGCAAAAGCTCAATGGATAAAAAACTGGTCTAGTCATGGTATTGGGTGGGTGTGCGAGGACTTAGGCTCCAGCAAAATAGACGGATACAGTAACGTGATTTGCTATTACGGCTCGTCCACATACGACACCGCTCAAATGTCCAGATTAATTGAGTTGCTGGTGTTTGATTGCAAGGAAAACGATGTGGACACAGCCACACCCGATGAGATAGCAAGGATGGTGTCATTATGGACGGAGTAAAGTCTTGCTGGCTCTGCGGAGCGAACGGTAACGCTGACCCACTTGATAAGCACCATTTGTTCGGAGGCGCTTTACGCAAAAAGTCAGAGCGTGACGGCTTGTATGTTTACCTCTGCCATAACCAATGCCACATATTCGGACGCTACGCCGCCCACCAGTGCAAGGAAACTATGCAGCGATTACATGAGTATGGTGAACGCAAATGGCTGGCAGAGAGGCCAGAATCCACAATAGATGACTTTATTAGAGAGTATGGTAAAAATTATTTGTGAACGCCAACATAGCAGAAAGGGACAAATGAAATCTAAAATCCACGCAGGTGAAGCCTTCGGAAGGTTAACTGTTATTAAGCGAGAGGATAACGATAACCGAGGAAAAACTAAATGGCTATGTCATTGCTCTTGTGGGAAAGAAAAAGTGATTTTGGCAGATAGTTTAATTTCAGGTAAAACAAAAAGTTGCGGTTGCCTTAGAGCGGAAGTGTCGAACAAAAATGCAAAAGCAACACATGGGATGAGCGGCTCAAGATTGTGGGTAATATGGTGCGGTATGAAAAGCAGATGTAGTAATCCTAAAAACATAGCTTTCAAAAATTACGGTGCAATAGGAATTAAAGTTTGTGATTTATGGAGGGTTAATTTTTTAGAATTTTATAACTGGTCAATGCAAAACGGATATAAAGAACATTTAACAATTGACCGTATAAACACAAGTGGAAATTATGAGCCAGATAATTGTAGGTGGGCCACATATGAGCAACAGGAGAACAATCGAAGAAATACGGTTTACTTTACTGCTTGTGGAAACAAATTGCCTGTTTCGGAATGGTCCAGAAGGATAGGAATTTCTTCTTCCACGCTTCGATGGAGAATCGAAAAAGGATGGAACGAAAACGAAATTTTGATGCCTACTAGCTATAACAACAAAAACATACGGAGGAAAATTTAGATGCTGAATTTAAGTGTATTGCAAGGACGATTGGTTAGCGACCCTGAATTAAGACACACACAGAATGATGTTGCGGTAACGTCGTTTACGATTGCTAATGAGACTGGATATGGAGAAAAAAAGAAAACAAATTTTGTGGATGTGGTTGCGTGGAGAAGCACAGCAGAGCTGGTTTGTAAGTGGTTTACAAAAGGATCTGCAATCATTGTTCAAGGCTCGATTCAAACTCGCAGTTATACCGACAAGGACGGGAACAAGAGAAAAGTTTCTGAAATTGTGGCAGATAACGTACATTTTGCAGACTCGAAAAAGGATGGAGACGGCGGCAAGGCACAGGCGGCAAACTATCAACCGGAAGTGAGTTATACCACGGGGAATACAGGCGATTTTGAGGAAATTCCCACGGACGACGATCTACCGCTTTAGCGAGGTGATTTAAATGGCAGAAGTCAAATGGATTAAGATTGTTACTGATGTTTTTGACGACCAAAAAATACGGTTTATTGAAACACTCCCCAACGGTGATGCAATTGTTGTAATTTGGTTTAAATTGCTATGTTTGGCGGGGAAAAGTAACGCAAACGGATTTTTGATGATGACCGATAAAATTGCCTACACTGATGAAATTTTAGCTTCTGTTTTTGACCGTGACATAAAACTGATACAGCTTAGTTTAAGTACATTTCAAAAGCTGGATATGATTGAAATTATTGATAATAAAATCTATCTGTCCAACTGGGAAAAACACCAGAGCGCCGAAAAACTAAGTGAAATCAGAGAGCAAGGCCGGATACGACAAGCAAAACGCAGAGAAAAACTAAAAAGTAACGCAAATAGCGTGACACTAGCGTTACCAGAGCGTGACTGTAACATCGATGTAACGCAACAGAATAAGAAAGAGAATATAGATAAAGAAACAGATAGTATACCCCCTATATTCCCCAAGGGGATTGATGCACGGTTTTCAAAGTTTTGGGATGCTTACCCTAAAAAGGTAGGCAAGGGAGCAGCGGAAAAGGCTTTTAAAAAATACAAGCCGGATGATTGCTTATTGGATAAAATGCTTTCTGCACTGTCAGCACAAAAGAAGTCTGACCAGTGGCAAAAAGAGGGCGGGCAGTTTGTACCATATCCCACAACATGGCTAAACCAAAAGCGCTGGGAAGATGAAGCGGAATGTTCTTCTGTACAGGGAAACAGTGATTATGATTCTTGGGGAGGCATTAGGAGGCTATGAACCAGCAGACGTACAACGCGGAGGCTGCCATCATTGGAGGGCTAATGGTGTTTCCGGATGAGTGCTATATTGCCTTGGAAGATTTGGCGCCGTCAGATTTTGAAAATCCATTAGCAGCTACGGTGTTCGAAAAGCTAGTTGAAGCTAAATCCAAAAACGAATCCTTTGATGGCCCTATCATGATTACACTGCTTGAAGATACGGAAACCAAGAGATACGTTTTAATGTGTTCAGAAGCCTTTCTAGGCACTTCGAACTACGATGCCTATATCAACATAGTTAAGCGAGAAAGTGGGCGCAGGAGGCTTACAGGAGCATTACACGACATGTTGTTGTGTGGGATTGATTACAACACAACAATTAGTAATCTGGAAAAGCTGATAGAAAAAGAAAAAAGCCCTGATAAAAGAGGTAACAAGGATTATTTAATTGAGTATATCGAGCAACTCTATGAGCCGGTAAATCCTAACGACCGAATAAAATTAGGCTTTAAAACTCTTGACCGCAATCTTGGAGGCCTACGAAAAGGCTCACTGTGCTACATAGGGGCTTACCCTAGCACAGGAAAAACGTGTTTAGCTATTAACGCGGCCATCCGTAACGTCGGAAAAAAGATATTATTCTTCAGTTTGGAAATGTCGAAAGAACAGATTTTAGACAGGTGGATGGCTGCTAGGTTAAGTCTTGATTATGAGCAAATAGACAGAAAAACTCTTACAGAGCAACAGCAAAGCAGAATTAGAGCAGAAATTGATAGTTTGTATTCTGACGGTAACTTACTAATTGTGGACGATTTGTATTCCGTTGAAGCCATGGCCGGTAAAATTTCAAGATTTAAACCAGATTTGGTGTTTGTGGATTTTTTGCAAAACATGCGAACTTCTGAAAGGTTTCAATCACGTAAAAATCAAGTCGATTATATATCCGCAGAGTTAAAACGCATTGCTAGAGTAACCAAATGCTCCATGATTGTTTTGTCACAACTTAAAAGACCGGACGACGATAAAAAAATTAAAAAGCCTAGTATGACCAGCCTAAAAGAGTCAGGGAACCTTGAAGCTGATGGAGATTACATTATGTTGATGTATCGGCCTTACGTGCTGGATAAGGGCGGACAATACTCACCGGAGCAAACGGAAGTCTTGCTCGATAAAAATAAGTACGGGAAGTGCGGTGTAGTAGAAATGCGATTCGACGGACAGTATCAACGCTTTTCGGAGGTGGAAACCCGCTATGACTAAGCTAGAGGCACTAAAAACCGTTGTTAGAGTAAGAGGCGATCTGCTTGACCTATATCGATGTGATAGTTTGAGACGAGCAAAGATAAAGGTCATGGATGCAGATTTAACGGCAGTGCTAATAAAACTGCGAGATTTACCGGATGACGAGGTGACAGCATGACGTTTACTATCCCATATCCTCACAGCAAATCAGGCAAGAGCGCATTTTGTAAACGATTTGGTTTTAATGCGGTATATGCAGGTAAACATTGGAGCAAGCGTCGAGAGGATGCAGAGTATTTGCACGGCATGGTAAAGGCCGCATTGCTGCAACAAGGTATACGGCACAATATGTTTGATAACCCGGTATCAATTACATTTTATTGGGACGACCGATTGGACATAGACAATCACGCTTACATGGGTAAGTTGTTTGTGGATGGGATTAAGGGATATCTTTTGCAAGATGATGACAGGCGGTACTTAAGAGAGGTGCACCACAAATTCCATGACGGCGGTAACATTTTGGTGGAGATAACCCCAGCGTGAGCAAGCAAACAGGCACCTGCTACCACTGCTACCGAGAGTATGCAGTTTGTGCGATAAGGATATGCCCAGCAAAACAAAAGCCCGTGTGCGTGTACTGCTGTCTTAAGTGCGGTAAGCATACAGAGCCGGGCGTAGGGGTAGGGTGCGAGCTGATACAATCAAAAATATAAGTCATAGGTACCGGTTTAAAGGCGCGCCGCCTCCATGACGATGGAGGGACTATGACACCGCCTATTAGCGGAAAGGAGAATAACGATGGATCGTTTAACTGATGCAATCATTACGGTAAACCTTTTACCAAGTAATTATAATTTGAGAATTGATGAAGAAAACGCAATAGATAAAGTGGTTAGAGCTGCGGTTGCGTTTAATGCAGAGAATTTACGCCCCGCCCCGGAAAACAATCCCCTAACCCTTGACCAGATCCGGCAGATGGATGGGCAGCCGGTGTATATCAAAGATATCCCGCCATACGACTATGAAGCTTGGAAAATTATCAGCAATATTGATGATGAGCAAGTCGATTTTACAGAAGGCGACGGATATAGGTTGAGTGGCTACAACAAAACGTGGATTGCCTACGCCAGAAAGCCCAAACAGGAGGAAAAGTAATGCGAATGTACAGGGTTTGCTTAAAGTGCAAAAAGAAATATAGTATCCCGCTTTGGGCTATGCGTCACATGACATATCAGGAGTACAGCTACTGCAATGAGTGCTACAAACAAGAAGAGGGCAAGTCGAGAGGCTTATTCGCCCGCATAATGACAAGGAGAGGGAAAAATGGACGCTAAACAACTTGCAGAGATTAAGGCAAGAGAGCAGGCGGCTACAAAAGGCCCGTGGATGGGAATTGGATATCATGTTTTGACTGAGTGCAGAAATTATGAAGATGAAATATGCGAAACGGAATGTATATGTGATGCTGATTTTATAATTCACGCCCGCACCGATATTCCCGCCCTGGTTGCAGAGGTGGAACGGCTGACGGAAGAAAACTCGAATTTAAAAGAAATCATGTCGCCTGTTAAACTTGCTCAAATCGCTATGATGCAGATTGATTTTAAGCGATTACAGGCTGAAAAAGCCACACTGGAAAGGGCGCTGGGTATGATGCGTACAGTTGCAATTCGCTCTAAAAACATACATCCAAGTTGGTTTACAACAGATTATTTCATCCAGCAAGCGCAGGAACAGGAGGGACATCATGCCTGAAATGACACCGCTTGAAGCGGCTAGATTACTGGAAATGGACGCTAGAGATTGTATGTATATCTCAAAAATTAAAATCAATATAGCAAAACGGTTAGCCGCCTCATACCTCCGCAAAATCGCCAACGGAGAGTATAAGCAGGTGGTGCACGCACGGTGGATAGAATCTGACACAGGTTGGTATTACTGTTCTAAATGCGGTGATAGTTGTGGAGCGCTAGGGGATGAAACGCCTTTTAAGTCGGAGCATTGCCCAATATGCGGTGCTGTGATGGACGGAAAGGATGATACAAATGGCGATTCGTGAAGTTGATGAAGCTCTAATCAAAGAAGCTCTGTTGTTAAAATCAAACAATCCGAACGATTTTAGCCCCGGGTTGTTGAAAAGAAGATTTTTCCCGTTATGTACTCGTGTCTTAAACGAATTGATGGATGCTCTGGAACAAAGGGAAAAGGAGAACAGCTTATGAACACAAAATACTTAGCACAAGCTTTAAATATAAGCATTTCTGAACTCTCTACAATTACCGGATATTCTCGTCAAACACTATACCGGCTCATAGACCACAGGCATCCAGTTAACAAGCGGCGTTTTGATACTGCTGTTAAGTCTTTAATTTTGCACAGTGATATAATTACGGAAAAAGAGATAGGCGAAGCCAAGCAAAGAGAAAGAGCTAGAATGCGCGCTATTGAATCTCTTAAAAACGAGGTGACTTACATTGTCTAACATACTCCAAACCCTACTAGACACCTACCAGCAAAACCCCGCCGCTGCTCTCGCTCTGATTCCAGAGTTGGGGCAAGCGGTGGAGGATGGCAAGATTATAGAGCCGCCGTGCAAGGTTGGGGATACGGTTTATTGCACAAACACTGGGAAAATCAAAGAAGCCGAAGTTACTTCATTCGGTGGATATGGCGCAACGGTTTGGTTTACTCTCGACGTTTCAAAAAATGTGCAATGGACTATCAGGAGATTTGGCAAAACCGTATTCCTGACTAGAGAAGCCGCGGAGCAGGCACTAAAGGAGCGTGGGAAAAATGGATAAACCAATTTTAGACGCTTGCTGCGGTAGCCGTATGTTTTGGTTTGACAAGCAAAATCAAGATACGGTTTTTATGGATAACCGCGAATTGGAAGATACGCTTTGTGACGGCCGCGAACTGAAAGTGAAACCGGATGTGTTGGCCGATTTTCGTAACATACCGTTTCCTGATGGTACATTTCGGTTGGTTATGTTTGACCCTCCACACCTTATTAGAGCCGGAGAAAAGTCTTGGCTTGCCAAAAAATACGGGAAACTATCTGCTGACACTTGGCAACAGGACATAAAACAAGGCTTTACAGAGTGCGTGAGAGTTCTTAAACCACAAGGGGTATTGATATTCAAATGGAATGAAGAACAAATCAGTTTGAGGCAGTTGCTTGATGCGGTAGAAATGAAGCCTTTATTCGGCAACAGGAAGAGTAAAACACATTGGCTCGTTTTCATGAAAGCTGGTGAATTATGATACTCTCCGGTCAAGAAATCTACCGCAAACTAAATTCAAGCATCACCATAGAGCCGTTCAAGCCTAGCAGACTAAACCCCAACAGCTACAACCTCACCCTGCATAATGAGCTGATGGTGTATGACAATCCGGTGCTTGATATGCGTAAACCTAACAAAGCGCACATACTCACAATCCCGGAAACTGGATTAGAGCTAAAGCCCGGACTTCTCTACTTAGGCCGCACAGTGGAGTACACCAAAACAGAGGGATATGTTCCGATGCTCGAGGGTCGTTCCTCTGTTGGGCGCCTTGGAATGTGCATACACGCAACGGCTGGGTTCGGGGACGTAGGATTTGCAGGATTTTGGACACTAGAAATCTTTGTTGTGCAGCCGTTGGTTATTTACCCCGGTGTGGAGATATGCCAGATTTATTACCACGCCTTAGAGGGAGATTACACTCCGTACCGCAGTGGTAAGTACCAGCACAACACAGGGATACAAGCAAGCATGATGTATAAGGATTTTGAGAGGGGTGCGAAATGATTAAGCCAGTATTGTTTAATACAGAAGAGGTAAAAGCAACGCTTGATGGTAGAAAAACTGCTAAAAGACTGGTTGTGAAGCCGCCGTATTTTGTAGACACGCCGGGAACGCCTATGCCAATGCGATCTGCTCCAAAGGGTAGTTATGTATATCGTCAAGTTGGCACGATGCCTTACCCGGAGTTTATTTACAACCCCGGTGACATCCTCTATGTGAGGGAAACGTTCGCAGAGTTATGCAGAACAGATGAAAACGGATATACCCATTACGACGAATCTTTTTATCTCTACGCAGCCGACAATCCGCAAATCGACCTTTACGACGCAAACGGTTTTCTTCTGGATGATCAGCGTATCAAGTGGAAACCATCCATCCATATGCCCAAAGCAGCCGCAAGAATCTTCCTGCGTGTGACCGATGTGAGGATAAAGAAATTACAAGATATGTATTTGGTAGATTTTATAAGAGAAGGTGTACAGCTTACGGATAAATACGAAAGTAATCTTGTAACGCAAGGAATTTGTGCGCGGCACGCTTTTATTGACATTTGGAACAGCACATTAAAAAAGGATTCCGATTGTACATGGATGCACAACCCTTGGGTATGGGTAATTGAGTTTGAGAGGATAAGCAAGGAGGATGCTTACAATGTATGAGATTTTGTTTAGAGGATTTTATAAGGACCCAAAAGAAAGCGGAAAAATATTCCTCAACGGGGAATGGGTAAACGGCAAATGGGTTTATGGAGGAACATGGAAAAACGCTAGAGGACAGCGGTTTATTACCGAAGATGACGGATGCAGCGGGTTCTCGGTTATCCCCGAAACCGTAGGGCAGTTTACAGGCGGTGTAGAGTTTAGCCATAATGAGCAAAATGAAACCCTTGGAAGAAACATTTTTGAGGGTGATATTGTACAAATATCGTCAGGATATAGTAAAAGCACAGGAAACTTTTTGCTGATCTGGAATGATGAAATATCAGGATTTAGCTGGAAACATCTTAGCGGTAAACAGAAGTTTTTTGATGAAGAAATCGTTGGGATGAAAGTCATTGGTAACCGCTGGGATAACCCGGAGTTGTTGGAGGGTGCATCATGACAAACAAAGATGTATTAGAGCAGTACACGGCGGTGTTGGCAGAGTGCAGGTCACTGGAAAAAGAATTGTTTGGTTTGCGTGATAAGGGCGTGGAGTATGTAACTGATGCAGTAAGCGGATGCCCGGACTATCCTCCATACGGTGTGCGCTCAGTCAAGATTGCAGGGATGACGCAAGACCCGGAAGTTAAGCGGCAGGTAAATCAAATAGAATCTAACCTTGAACAACAATACAAGAACGCTCTATTCTGGCGCAACAAAGCAGAAAGCATATTAACTACTGTTGGAAATGCTAAAGGAAGAGTTATCCTGCGATACAAATATGTTGATGGGTTGGAGTGGAACGAGATAGCAGACAAATTAAACGACGGCAGCACAATGGACAGTTTGAGGATGTATGCAAAAAGAATTTTAGAAAATATTTGAAATGTTCGGTATGTTCGTTTATATAGTGATATAATTAAATTGTAGAGTTATACCTACACAACATATTGTGTTTTATGGTTCATCCGAATAGCGGAAAC
>NZ_JAWFXC010000022.1:0-17087 GCF_032576335.1 Clostridium sp. | reverse complement strand
CACTTGTAAACAGAAGAGGGAGCGCAAAATGGATCATTTTCTGTTCTGGTTGTGAGATGCACTGATAGAATGAGCGCTTGTTGTGGAATTGGCCCTGAATGAGGAGGGCCTATCCGTTACAAGCGCTTTTTTGTTGCCTTACAGACAAGGCAACGCGGAGCTGGGGTTAAACGGCAGTTCACATTTGCGGTAGTGATGAGCCGCGAAGAATTGTGGGTTATTTTTTATGTTGAATCACATTAGCAAGATTTTTACTCCCTTGTGGGAATGGCACAATCACCAGCGAACCCCCTGAGCACTTTGGAGGAATAAATAGAATCTCCCAGCTTCGCCGCGCTATTGTCTGTAAGAGTACAAAGCCGCACACATCGCCTGTGTGGCTAACGCCGTTCCTTCATTGGAACGGCGTTCTTTTTTGCCTATACATTCTTTACAGCCAGTTTCTGCTTACTTTACCAGCAACTATGCAAAAACTTTCTCTAGACTAAATGAAAAGTCCAACAGATTTTAGAGCGGCTAGTGCCGCAGAGAATTTCTTTTTTCTTTTCATTCGCTCCTCAAGCCGGGGCAGGCTCTCCTTTTCTTGATGAGAAGAAAAGGAGGAAAGACTCACCAAAGGCTCCGCCTTTGGATTCCGTTTGGGGAACGACCACAAGCCAGAAAACGAAAGCTTCTATAAAGGCGCTCCATTAAAAATGCCCACTCTCCTTTGCTTATTCAAACAGATAGCATAATGCAATCTTCCGTCGGCGGTCATTTTTAGAGCGCTCTTGTCTTCTCGCAGAAACATGTTCGGTAGCGAGGTACTTGTTTCATTTACGAGCGGCAAATCAAAACCTTACTTGCAATCTGCAACGCACAGGCTTGTTTCCTGTGCGGAAAACAGATGCAGAGCGGGAGCTCTTCCCTTGGAAGGCCTTTGCAACCTTTCACCCTTTCGTGAAAGGTTGTGCCCGCCCCGGCATTAAGATAGATAAATTCTCTAGACCATCACTATTATTCAAATAAGTAAATATAAGAGAAGATTATTATAGTATGGTATAATAAATATATATTTAAAAAGTATTATAAAAATAGGAGGGAATCATTGTGCCGGTGGATGACTTGAGTATTCATGCTACTCCAGTAAAAAAACGTTACAAATTAGCAAAAAAAAAGCGTTATAAGCTCTCTTCTCAAAAAAAACTCTTAATTCTTGGAGCAATCATTCTATTTTACCCAGTTATTTTTATTTTTGAATTGCTTGCTGTGGTTCAAGTGATATTGCCTTATGAATTTGAGGTAACCGTTTTTTCTGAAGAATTCAAGTATCTCTATACTCTACTTGCACCAGCTGTGTGCATTTATCTAACACGCGGCTCCTTTCCGCGAAAGTGCCCTAAATTGTTGAAAACCCTGTTGCAGCCGTTCGCGTATCGTTTCCTTTGGGGCATGGCGCTTTTATCGACGGCCTTTTGTGTTGGATGGATGTTCCGCTTGTACGAGTTTTTTTTCCTAGATGCTTTTGCTACGGCACTTGGCATTACAATGGTAATTTGCACGGCTCTGTTTTGGGTTCTAGTTTTTGGGAATCAGTTAAAGCCCAAGTGGCAAAAATCCGCTTTTTTTCTACTCTGCTCCATTCAGCTAGTTTTAAGCTCCTATTTTGAGACATTGTTCAGTATAAATCCTGATTGGCTGGATAGCACGGAGATTTGGCAATTTGTTGCTTGGGTAGGGACTTTGCCACTAATTGAGGGTGCAGTGTTGTGCGGATTGGCTTGTATTATATTTCATTTAGTCGAGTGGTACAAAAGAAAAAATAGTCCAATTATTAAATCGTAGATATAGTTTATCGTATCGTTGTATTTACTGCTATTTATTGGCGGCAAATCAAAGCCTTAAACGCAATCTGCAACGCACAGGCTTGTTTCCTGTGCGGAAAACAGATGCAGAGCGGGAGCTCACTCGAATTCCAAAGGCAGAGCCTTTGGTCGTTGAGAGGGGTTCTAGGGGAGAGAATCGATACTCTCCCCTAGAAGGCCTTTGCAACCTTTCACCCTTTCGTGAAAGGTTGTGCCCGCCCCGGCACGAGGGGCAAGCTCTGCGCCAGCAGAATGCCTTTACACCGTAGTGAAAAACTTTTTTTGCGAACGAATTAATCACTTCCTAAATGATAAACAGAAAATTAACACATACTTATCATATATGTTAAAACAAGAAATCGATATTTTTTATTGGAGAATTTAAAAAAGACAAAATAAATGTATGGTGAAAACTTGATTTTGAGAGTTTTAATTCTTTCAAATGAATATAATGCCTTTAAAATGGAAAATCACCGGCTCTTTACAAGCTGAGAGCTTTGTTGTATACTGATTTATGGCAACAATTTGATAAAGTTGCATACAATAGTATTCAAATGCTGCAAACGGGAAAAGTACCCGGAACAAACGCACCAGAGAGAAAGCGCCACCGGCTGTAAGCGCTTTTTGCGGGGAGTTCGGCGGAAAATGCACCCGTGTTCCGTAAAAGGAGAGCAAGCAGGGGGAACAGGCACAAATGTGCGCTGAGTATCTCTGTTCGGCACGGCGCCGTTACCGCCGCTGAGTAATAAAACGGAGTGGAACCGCGGATGCCGCCTCCGTCCCTTTTGGGGGACGAGAGGTTTTTTTATTGCCATTTTATTGCTTTTACCAAATTGTGATGCCATAATGGAGGAGTCGGGTATGTTTAAAAATTTAAAAGCGGAGCTGGACTCGATTTTAGAACGTGACCCTGCGGCAAGATCTCGGTTAGAGGTTTACTTGCTTTATTCAGGCTTTCGGGCTGTGCGCTCCTATCGAAAAGCGAATTGGTTTTATCGCCATAACATGAAGCTGATTGCCAGATATATTTCTCAGCGTGCCCGTCATAAAACTGGGGTAGAGATTCACCCTGCCGCAACAATCGGCAAAGGCTTATTTATAGACCATGGTATGGGCGTGGTAATCGGTGAAACGGCCGAAATTGGCGATTACTGCACACTGTACCAAGGGGTTACTTTGGGCGGAACGGGAAAAGACCACGGGAAACGCCACCCAACCCTTGGCAATAATGTAATGGTTGGCTCCGGTGCAAAAATTCTTGGGCCGTTTAAGGTGGGAGATAACGCGCGTGTTGCCGCCGGTGCGGTGGTACTCAGCGAGGTGCCTGAGGGGGCAACAGCCGTAGGTGTTCCCGCCAAAATTGCCCGAATCAACGGTGAAAGGCCCTACGATTTGGATCAGATTCATGTGTCTGACCCCATGCAGCAAGAGATGGCAGACCTGCAAAATGTTTGCGAGGCATTGGGTGAACAGCTGGAGCAGCTTGTAAATCGTTTGGAGACCTGCCAAAAAGAGCGATTCCTATATGAAAAACATGAATGAAAGATACGTTAAAAGACTAAGATAAAAATAGAATGACGGCGCAGTAGCGCAGGAGGTTTTCTATGAAAATATACAATACATTAACAAGACAAAAGGAAGAGTTTATCCCTATAAAAGAGGGAGAAGCAAAAATTTACGCCTGCGGTCCCACCGTGTATAACTACATTCATATTGGTAATGCCAGACCCATCTGTGTATTTGATATTCTGCGCCGCTATATGGAATACCGTGGCCTAAAGGTTACCTTTGTCCAAAATTTCACGGATATTGATGATAAAATCATCCGTAAGGCAAACGAGGAAGGCTCCGATTATTTGACGGTTTCCCGCAAGTATATTGAGGAATATAATACCGATGCAAGCGGACTGAATGTGCGCCGTGCAACGGTGCATCCTCTTGCAACGGAAAGCATGGAAGATATTCTCCAGATTATTCAAAGCCTTGTAGAAAAAGGGTATGCCTATGCTGCGGGGAACGGGGATGTTTACTTCCGCACAAAGAAATTTGATGAGTATGGCAAGCTTTCTCACCAGCCGCTGGACGATTTGCAGGCTGGCGCACGTATCAGCGTGGATGAAGTGAAAGAAGATGCCATGGATTTTGCTGTGTGGAAGTCCGCAAAGCCCGGCGAGCCAAGCTGGGATTCCCCTTGGGGCAAAGGCCGCCCCGGCTGGCATATTGAATGCTCTGCTATGGCACGTCACTTTTTGGGAGAGACAATCGACATTCACTGCGGTGGTCAGGATTTGATTTTCCCCCACCATGAGAATGAGATTGCCCAAAGCGAATGCTGCAACGGGGTTCCCTTTGCCCATTACTGGATGCACAATGGTTATATCAATGTAGATAATCATAAGATGAGCAAATCTCTCAACAACTTTTTCACGGTTCGTGAGGTTGCGAACGTGTATGGCTACGAGCCGATTCGCTTCTTGATGGTTTCGTCCCAGTATCGCAGTCCCATCAATTATAGCGTTGAAATCATTGAGCAGTGCAAAGCGGCGTTAGACCGCCTCTATAATTGCCGAGACAACCTTATCTTTGCGCGTGACAATGCCCCTGAGGGCTTGAAAGAGGGCGAGCAGGAGCTGGTTGATGCTCTGGATTCATTCCGCCAGCGTTTTATCACCGCAATGGACGATGACCTCAACACAGCAGATGCGATTTCGGTCTTGTTTGACCTTGCGCGTGAAATTAATACCAACCTGATTCCCGGTGAGAAGAGCAAAGAGCTTTATAATGCGGCTTTGGCTTTGTACGAACAGCTTGCCGATGTTTTAGGGCTTTTGTACCAGAGAAATAATCAGTCTCTCGATGAGGAAATTGAAGCGCTGATTCAGCAGCGTAACGATGCTCGCCAAGCAAAGGATTGGGCAACCGCTGACCGTATTCGAGATGAACTCAAAGCGCGTCATGTTGTTTTGGAGGATACCCCCCAAGGCATTAAGTGGAAGATTGTAGAATAAATTCTGCCTTAAGCACGGACAGCCGTTTTTCGCGGCTGTCCGTTTCCGTAATAATACAGATTTTACTTGATAAGAAAGGAAGAGCAAATCAGTGGCAAAGGAACATAAAACAAATGTGATGCGCATTTTAGATAAGGAAAAAGTAGCGTATCGATTCCATTTCTATTCACACGAGGACGGACTTATCGATGGTGTATCTGTGGCACATAAGCTGAATCAACCGGTGGAGCAGGTGTTTAAAACACTGGTGACTCGAGGTGCCAGTAAAAACTTTTATGTATTTGTGATTCCGGTAGAGCAGGAGCTGAACTTAAAGGCTGCGGCGCAGTCCGTCGCAGAAAAATCAGTTGAGATGATTCATGTAAATGAAATCAATGCCGTTACCGGCTATATACGTGGCGGCTGCTCTCCCATTGGCATGAAAAAGCAATTTCGAACAGTTATTGACGAATCCTGTATGGCGCTGCCTGCCATCATCGTAAGCGGCGGTAAAATTGGCACACAGGTGGAGTTGAAGCCGGCAGATTTAATTGCGCTGATTGGTGCCACTACTGCAAGCTTGTGCAAATAATGTATTTGACAAACCGGGTACAATTCTATATGATTGCAGGTAGAATAGGGCTCCCAATAGGGGAGTAAAACGGGAGAGAATAGAATATGAATGAGGAAAAGGCAACATTTGTTGTCGATGTGCTGTATCGCAGAGCCTCAACCTGGCAGGGCAACCTGCATTGGCTGGAGGGGGAGAAAGAAAGCCCGTTTCGCAGCGAAATTGAGCTTTTAAGTTTGATGAACAGCGCATTGGAAAAGCAGAAAGAAACCAAGCCGAAGTAGGGATACGGCTTGGTTTTTCTTTCAAGGATTGTGTGGATTCGGCAAAGAGAATGGAATTCAATGTGGTTTTCTCACTTTTTGCAGAAATTGTATTGACAAAATCTAATAAAAATGATATATTATTCAAGCGCTCAATTTTTGAGTCATGCTGGTGTAGCTCAGTTGGTAGAGCAGCTGATTTGTAATCCCGAATAGACAGATAGAATAAACGTAGGAGTTGCGGAAAACCGCATGAATCCTACGTTTTTTAATTTTACCCCAAGCGTAAAAAGAGCAAAAAGCAATTGAGGGTATCCAAAGGTATCCACATAAGCAGTGATTTTTATTGATATTAAAGAATTATATTTTCACATTAAAATGAATAATAATTCAAAAAAACAGCCTGAATTGATAAGCTGTGTCAATTCAGGCTGTTACGTTAATAGGGAATATGGGCTTATTTATTCCATAATAGTTTCTTGTTCTGTTTGCGGCAGCGAAAGCATATCACAATACACTTGGTTGATTTGCTGACCAGTACGCTTCGCCTCGTCACTTCTAACGTGTGTGTAGACACCCAAAATTACATTGGTAGTAGAATCCCCCATCAAACGCATGGCAGTTTTGACAGAAACGCCAGACTCTGCTAGTGTGGTGGCAAAGGTATGCCTGAACTTATAGAGGGTGTACTCTTTTCCAAAGCCATGGCGCTTTTTGAAGCGGTTAAATGCGGTATTCAGAACGTCATCCCTCATAGGAACATCAGTTGACGAGGGGAACAGGAACTGGTTCTGGTATTTTGCAGGGTGATTCTTTTCCAAATACCCCAACCATTCTTGAATTGCTTCGATTCCGTATTCACCTATTTGCAAGGTACGAACTCCTGCAGGGCTTTTTGTGGGCCCAATTGCGCACTCTCTGCCAGTGGTTTTGGAAAGTGCGCTGCTCCCTAGTATTGGCTTCATGATGGCAGCCTGATGGATGTGAATCTCACATGTAGCAAAGTTCACATCGGTTTTCAGCAAGGCACGAACTTCTTCCGGTCTCATTCCGGTTAGTGTTTCCAATATAAGAACTGTGTAAATCATAGGATCGCTATCCTGTTTTGCATGGGATAAGATGGCGTTGATTTGTTCCTTCGAATACACCTTTTCATCATCGGAACGTAAATCTCTTTGCGTAGATTTCGCTTTTTTCACCATTCGGCCTACATCTTTCGGGATCAGATTGTCCTCAGCAGCAACAGCAGTCATTTTACGCAGGACAAGACGAATCTTATCCAAGGTACTCTGCGACATATGGGACATACTGTTCAGGAATTCCTGAATATCCATTCGTGTTAGCTCGTCTAAGTACATATCTCCAAGTTTTGATTTTACAATTAGCTTTGCGCTCGTGGCATAGCAATGCTTTGTGCGTGCAGTGGGAGCTGTAAACATCGTAAAGAGATGCCGATCCAAATAGTCCCGAACGGTAATGCGTGGAGCATTTTGCATGGGGAGAGTGGTTGGTGCTATGGGTACGGTGGGAGCTACCCCAGAGCCAGAAGCGGCCTCGCCCATTTCTTTCAAAGCATTTCGCAGTGCTTCTTCTGCTTCTTCTCGAGAGTAAAAATCCCCTTTTATGATTCTGTTGCGTTTTCCGGTGACTGCATCTTTCCCATTGCTGATGGCGTATCGGAACACGTTTCTTGCTTTTACATATAGAATACTACCTGTGCCGTACGGCGTTTCCATTTTGAAAACCTCCTCTTCGTTATTTGGTTTGGTATCATAACTCTGACCTGCTGATTCTTCAAGTCCCAAATATCGTTCCAGTACAGAAATGGGAACAATGGTGAGATTTCCGATCTTTTTAACACATAATTCTCCGTTCTCGATAAGATGATCAAGGTCAGGGACGCTCACTCCCAATTCCTTTGCCGTTTCCTCCAGCGTTAAAGTCTGTTTGCCATACTTTTCGTTCAACTCCATTTTGATACACCAGCCTATTTGTAAATAGTCAATGTAAAACCACATTGCTGGTGTTTAAGCACAGCCTCCTTGTTCAACTGGAAAAACAAAGGGCAATATCCTTAACAAAATAAAAAAATATGTTAATTATTCTGTAACTGAATAAAAAAACAGCAAAAAACAAGGGGCGAAGGATCAACTCCTTCGCCCTAATGTGTCAATGGTTTTGATTTATGGTATTTATGGGTACTGAATGTTTTTCAAAATAAACCTTCTTTTAGAATCAAATCAGAACGAATTAATACTAATTGAGCAGATATCTCATTTGAAAGAGAAATTGACTACCAAAGCCCAGAGAGAATTGTGTTTCAGAAATTGCCTGAATATAAAGGTGCCAAAAGCATAGTAGTCACTTTAACGCTGGAAGGAAAGATAATCTGTTGTATTGAACGTGCAATAGATGGTTTGGAGCTTTTATAATGAGTACTCTCGTAAGAGGGGCGTTACGTTACATAGCGGTATTTTGTGTCATATAAGGGATATAAAAAGTAAAACTTTTAAAATTGTAAGCATTTATTATAAGTATACTTATAATATTATCTGCATTATTTGAAAGTTTGCAGGTGAAATGATGAAAAAATATTCTCCTGTTTTTTTAAACGAACAAGGGAGTACTGCTTGTAATTGACAGGCAGCACTCCCTTGTTATTGTTAAAACAATGATAGTTAAGATAATTGCTCCAACTCATGTACAAAACGGTAATATGTGTTTCGCTTCAATCCTAACTCCTGCATCAACTGCTTTGCCGAAATCTCCTGATTTTTGACTCGCTCCAACTGCTGCGGAAAATCCTCCGGCATCATAATCTCAGGTCGACCGAATTTCTTTCCTTTTGCTTTTGCTGCGGCGATGCCTTCTTCCTGACGCTTTCGGATGGTGACACGCTCCTGCTCTGCAATGCTGGATAAAACCTCAATCAGAATATGATTCACCATATCCAGAACCCAATCCTGTCCTTCTGCTAAATCAATTAGGGTAGTTGGTAAATCTAAAACCTTTATGCGAACATTCCGCTGGCGGTAATATTCCAACTCCGCTTTAATGTCCGCTTTGTTTCTGGATAGGCGGTCAAGCGAGGTTACAACTAGTACATCCCCCTCACGAAGCAAGGCGTTTCGCAATACCGCATAGTTCGGTCGGTTAAAATCTTTGCCAGAAGCTTTTTCTTCTATAATATTGCGCTCTTCTATCCCAAACTGGCGTAGAGCTGCAATTTGTCTGTCTAAATGCTGTTCTTTGCTGCTCACCCGAGCATAGCCATATATTCGCATGAAAAGCCTCCAATCTGTTGAAAAACTACCAACGGCGAAGCTGCCCATATTCCAAATACCCCTTAAACCTTTTGAAACAAAGAAGCCATAGGAAACAAGAGGCAGCCGGGTAGTCTATTTAAGTACACCCTAACAAACAAGTTACCTAATACAACGCAGCGGGCTGCTCTCATACAGCAGCCCGAACCGTGTTGCGCCCGTGTTCGCCCCGTGTGGCGGTAACAGGCAGAGGACAGCCGCCTAATACCCCAAGCAGCCTTGCACAGCACGTTGGCAGCCGTAGCCCAGCGGTGAGGATGATACCCCTACACCACGAAGCGGCGAGGGCAGGCGGGGCGGTAAACCTTGCAGAATACAGCCCAACCTGCCATTGGACAGTGTGACCGCTGTGAGCCGCCGTGTGGCTCGAAAACAGGCGGCAGTCCCCGTATGCCCCCGAAAGCAGCTTGCACGGACGTTGCCCCGCCGTGCGCCCCATAAGGAACAGCGGGAGTAGCGGGAACCGAGGGAATAGCGGGAGTAGCGGAAACCGGGGGAATAGAGGTTACTTTCCTGTTGTTTGAAACGGAACGACTGCACAAATCCGATAGAGGTTAAACTCCTCAATCGTGACTTGTGAATTGCTGTGACAGACTGGAAGATGCAGGGTGGCGGATTTGCCATCCCACGCACCGGAGAGAATCGACTGCCAGCCGTAGCGGTATTGTCGGAACAAAAAGCCTCGGCATAGGCTCACATCACGAGTCGCAATGGTGGTTCCTTCCGCATACCGGATTCTGACCGGACTGCTCTGGCACAGGCGAAGCAAATGGGTCGCTGCCTCTATCACCAGAAAATGGGGAGTCAGCTTCATGGTGTTCAGGTTGACTACCTCCTGCCGAAGCGTGGGAACTCCCCGGCTGTTGTGCTCCAAACGGATCGAATGTACCTTGCCCGTGCGGATCTGTTCGTCCAGTCCCTTGAGCAGAAAGTGACGATTTTCTGTCATCGTTTGCTGTGACAATCCCCCAGCAAACGCCTGCATCAAGGGTAGGCTCCGGGTGCTGATGGAGCTGGTAAAGCCGCCGGTTTGTGTTTTGTGCTGGACACTGCAGCAGCTGGTCTCAAGCAGATACACCCCGCATAACGCTGTGGTGTGCTTTAAGTAGTCGATCCCTTCGCCGAGATACTTCTCTAAGGAGAATTTCTCCAGCTTTGCAACCTCTACATCCAGCGAAAGCGATTTGTCGATGCCTTGAAATTGTTCTAAAGACAGCTCATGGCCGACTTTTCGTTTCCCCAGCACCAAAATCTTACCGGTTTTACGCACCTGTTTTTGCAGTCTGAGGTAGAACTGGTTGTTTAAGTGCCAATTCACCGTATTAAACTCCCCGGCGTAATTTGGCTCCATATCGTTTGTCATTATTTAACAAACCTCCTTACTAAATTTTAGTAATACATTTCTGTATCCATAAAACAGTACCCCAGCCTCTACAGAATTGAATGGCACATGAAAACTTTTCTCTCAAAATCATATATCCAAAGCAATTTCATTTTTTTGTGAAAAATCCTTAAAAACACTCTGCAAAAAAAGTTTGGATATGCTGTTCTGATGCGCAGAGAAAAATTAAGATAATGGGGCAGTGTTGGGAGTTGTTGCAGCCCGAAACCCCGCCCAGCCAGCCGGAAAATGCAAAAAAAGAGAAGCTGAGAGAATTCCGCAGAAAAATTAAGAGAAAACCGAAGTGGAAATTAAGACCAAAATCAGTGCCTTTTGCAGCAATCGTATGGTTTTAGTTCAGCAGCTATCGTGTGCATTTCAAAACACAAAAAATGCTTCATACAAAAAGAATCTCCAGCTCCAATGAGGTTTGGAGCTGGAGAAAGCAGGTCTTTAGGATCGTTCCTTAAAGCCATTTAATTGGGACAGAGAGCTACCGGGAGATTTTGAGGAAGAAGCAAAGCTTCCACCAGATACCCCAAAGAAGCCGTAAGCCAATTGGTACTCCACCCATAGGCTGGTCTTTCGTCCATAGCGGTTCTTTAAAAGGGTGATGACTCCCTTTGAAGAATCCGCAGGGTGACTCTCAATGGCAAGGCAGATATCTGAGCTAAATTCAATCTTACCGGACTCTTTTGGTGCGCCCAAATCGAAGCTGCTTTGGAAATGACCATTGGTAAGCTTTGCTTTTGCTTTGTCATTGGAATAGTACTGCTTTCCGGTTTCAGAGATGGCAAGGACAGGAGAACTGTATGTCTTAGCAATACGATGAAGAATTGCACTCACATTTTCTATGTTCGTCTTGCTATCTTGTGCATACCGTTGACTGCGCAGCAGCTGCAAATAGTCAATGAGAAAAACAGCTTTCACACCATGGGTAAAGCAGTGCTTTGCCATTCGTTCCAAATCCTCGGCAAACCGAGCGTCTTCTGCATTGAGCAGTGTCACATGAGGAAATACGTCCTTCCTTAAGATGTGCAAAGCATCAGCGACAGCTATTTGCTTTGTTTTAGCGAGCTTTTGCATCCCGGCAGACAGGGTGCTGTAGGGAATTGCTTTTTCGGGAGCTTGTCGAAAGCTTTGTAGAGAAATCATGCGCTGAAGCATCTCGCTTTTTGCCATGTCGTAGGTACAGTAAAACACTTTTCGGTTTTGCCGTACAAAAGAATTCAGCATTGCAAGCAGAAAGGCGGTTTTTCCTGCTCCCGGCGCACCCACCAGCGTGACAAAGCTGTTGTCACGGATACCCCCGTGCAGCATTTTGTCCAGCTCGTGTATTCCAGTCGGGAGGGCTTCGGACGATTCCATCCCATTCAGGATAGAATCAAATGTCTGATCCAAGGTAGGGGGCAGTTCGGTGACTGTATCCAGCTGACTGGGCTGATTCAGCAGGACTTTTTCTGCCTCTGCTTTTATCAGATTGACATTGGATTCAAACTCTTCGTCGCTATGCTTTAGAAAATCATTGGGGTCTTTTAGCCCTAGCTCATTTGCAGGGCAAAGTGTCCCAGTGATGTCATACACATTTTGGAACCCCTTTTCCGCCAGCTTGTTTTGCAGCTTTGCACTTGCTGTTCGACCAGCCTCATCGTTATCCATGCAGAGTAAAATCACGCAGTCCCGAGAAGAAAGTGAATCCAGCAGGTCATAAAAGTAGCGGTTCCCCGTCCCCAATAAAGCGAGAGCAGCAATGTCGCATATTGTTAGGGAAAGTGCATCATATACCCCCTCAGTGACGGCAAACACCTTTTCCTGAGCCGCTCTTGCGTTGAACACGCCGCAAGGCTTGTCCTTATCCTTGTAGTAGTTCGAACCATTGGTGTCGAACGGTTTGTGGCGCAAGGTGGAACCGGTGCTTGTTCGGAAACGGATTTCGCAATCTTCCAGCTTATCCTTTGGGCAAAAGAAAAGCTCGGTTCCTGCCATTTCAGCAGGAATCCCACCGACAGAGCGGGACTCCAAATACCCCACTAACATTTGAACGTTTTGATTTTGAGCCTGACTGAAATCCATTTCTCATTCTCCTTCCGTGTCCCTAACAAACAGGGACTCTGCTATTGTTCGTGCTTCCCCAAAACTTACCCCTTCTACGGCCTGAATCAAATCCAGAAGATCTCCATAAAAGTCGCAGCCAAAGCATTTAACGTTTGGCCATGGGTGATTCCCAGAACTATAAAAGTGCATGCTGGGGTGCGCATCATGATGATTCGGCAGCACACAACAAAAGTTATCATCAGCTACCCCCTCTACCCCTAGATGGAGCAGATAGTCTTTGAGAAAGTATTTCAGAGAATTTATCTTGTTGCGATAAGACATCCTCTCATAGTCTTTTAGAGGAATGAAGGCTCTAAAGGAAAAGTCCTCAGCCGGCAGCTTTGCTAAGCTGGCGTTCTGATATCCCTCATAGCGAATTGCAATCTTATTTTTGGAGCTGTTCAGCTGGGGGACTGTGGGATTGTCTTTATTCCCATCCCTTCCCAAAAAAGTGAAGAGTTTAAAGGACTGAAAGTGCTCCATGAGCTTACTGTACTTCTCAAAATAGTAATTGCTTCCCAATCCATGCGACAGACGGTTAAACCATCTACGCAGCTTTCGACTGCGGTTTCCAACATCCAGAGAAGTATTCCAAACATAGCTATTCAGCTCTGGGATTCGTTCAACCAGCTCTCGCAGGGAAATAATAACCGCTCTCCCGCCTGTACCTCTCTGGGCAACCAATACAGCAAGGAGCAAGACGGCAAGTGCAGCGTTGGAATCCTTTGCACCCAGAATAGAGGAACGAATCATGGGTGTGTACCAATACAGTATGATGTGCTCTTCCAATTGAGCATCTACCTGTGTAAGAATTTCGCTCAAAATCTTACTGAAGTAGGTGGTCTCGCAATAGAGGGTCACACCGTCGGGCAATAGCTCCAAGTTTGTGAACAGCCGCTCCTTCTTTAAAGCAGTTCCTTGATTTTCTACCCCAAACACCTCAAACAACTCTTGAAATTGAATCAAAAAGCTGAGCCGCTGTGCTTTGTCCATTTTAATCCTTGCAAATTCCCCGAATTTGTTCAGGTTAATCTGGAACTGGGTACGGTTTCGTGGGTCATCCGTTTGATACAGGTAGCTGAACAGTGTGTAAATCAAAAGGATGATTTTACTGGAAATCGGCAATTCGCTTCCTCTAGAAATCCTTTCTAAATGAAAGCGTTCTCTCTTTCGCTGTTCCTTATTACCGGGCAGCAGCGCACAGGAATACCCCTTTAGGCTAATTACGGTAAGAGAATCTTCTGTCTTCATATTACCGTCTCCTTTCGGTTTGTTTTGCAATATCAACCGGAAAGGATATGAAGCCCCTCCTGAAACACTCTTATTTGAAAACTGCTATGCAGAGTGTTTGTTCCTGCGGTTCCGGTTGATTTCGCTACCCCTTATATTCCAACTCTCGTGACCACTGCTTACGCAAATTTCAAAGTCTAAGGAGAGGGCAAACACCTTGCCGTTCGCTCGAAATCTACCCCAAATACAGAAAAACGAGGGGAAAAGAGAGGGTACTCCATTCTTCCAACAGCGAATCCATACTGCCGATTCTAATGTTTCTATTTCTTCCCGGCTAGATATCCCCCCAAGAGCAACTTGTCAGGCCGATTCTAATCCAAGGGTCAGGGTGCAGGTGTGTGTATCCATACCATCTTGGAATCCATGCTTTGTCATTTCTTTGTGAAAGGCTGATGTCATGTTCTCTCTATTCCGTGTTAGAGCTTACTGTCAATTTCTCAATCAATCCAGTAGCAATCGGAAGCCCTTCCTATTTTTGCTGGGGGAAAATACATAAAAAAAGAACCTAGGCCGTCAGGCCGATAGGTTCATATCTTCGATATGGATTTATGTCAGCTAAAAAAACAGAAGCTAAAACAGGTTGAAAATCGCATAGCACAGCCGTTTTTAGGGATAAATGGAGAAACAATTTCTTGCCACTTAGGGGGGCGTTTTAAGCCACTATAGGGGAGCTTTTTTACCACTTGAGAGATTTTAAAGCAGAGGAATGCAAGGCAGCGTAAGGGCTGCTTGATACCCCCACAGACAATGAATTAAAAACACCATCAACCTCACTATTTATTATAGTTTAAAGTCCTAGTGTATATGTATAAAGAAGCTCCAAACTGTAGTGTTGATTACAGTTTGAAGCTTCTTTGTTGTATTTATATTTGTAAAATCCTACCCCTTATAAGTAAACCTGCTTCAAATGCACAAAGCTTTGCTTTTCTATTTTCTTTATCCTATAATGAATAAGGCAAGTGAGGTTTTTAAGTGTGGCGACACCACTATTATTTAGGAGTGATAAGGTTGATAGAAATGTTTAGATTTTTAACACTGTTTTGTCTCTATCTGAGTGCCATTACAATCTTACAATCGGTTGTTTTACTTTGGTACTCAGAACGAAACCAAACGAACACGGTTCCTTTGCGCTATTTCTTAATTAGTGCTTTTAACCCTCTGGCATGGACTGTTATCCCCATGCTAGTTTATGCGTACTGGAAAGGGTATCGAAACAACTAATCTATTGTAACAACCTATACTCCGCAAAGTACCTTCGCCAGCCTCACTTGCTGTATTATTATAGTTTTAAATCCTAGTGTGTATGTATAAAGAAGCTACAGACTCCTAATTGTATTGGAATCTGTAGCTTCTATTGTTTATTGTATAGTGCTAATCCTACCCCTTAATACTTATCTGTTGTAACCAGAACCGTTCATTTTGTAACCAGAGGGGACTGCCGTGCCGTAACCATTACCCTCAAGGTGATACCACTGTCCGCCTACTTTAACCATCGGCCACATATGGGCTACTCCATTGCGTGTACCCCAAGCAAGTTTAGCATCGTATCCGTTTGCTTGAAGAACTGCTTGCTTTGCTTTGGCTCTATCTCCACACATTGTATTTTTACCTGTGAAGAAGTCATAAGCACTGCCAGCACTGCCTTGGCCAGAGCCTCCAGAACCTACATAAGATGCTAGAGCGGCTATATCTAACCAAGTATCATTGCGCTCTACCCCCAAATACATGTTCCACTCTTCATCTGTAGCATCCGTGTAGAAGCTGTAAGTGGAAGCATATTTGTCACTTCCTTTAGCGGCGTTCGCCTTATCCATGACCAGATTAAATTCAGATTCTGACTTAGCTCCATAATTCGCTCCGCTGTAGAGGGTCTTGATGGCACCTGTTTCTGGTTTGGGAGCAGGTGCTGGTGCGGGAGCTGGTTTTGGAGCTGGTTTTGCTGGTTCGGGAGCTACTGGTGCTGGGGTCGGTGCCGTACTTGTAGGCTTGCTCTCCGGCTTTGGTGCAGGTTTGGGAGCAGGTGCTTGTGAGGCGGGTTTCGACTCCGGCTTCGGGGCTACACTTGCTGGCTTCGACTCTACCTTTGGTGCCTGTGATGCAGGCTTTGCAGAGTTGAGATTAGGCGAACTGGAAGTCTGGGACACGGGACTTGAAACGGGCGGGGCTACGCTCGATAGCGTTTCAGATACCCCAGAGCTAGGCGAGGAACTTTGTTCCGAAGCCGTCTCCCCTCCCACTAATAATACCAGCGTCTCCGTAGCATCTACTAGCTTCGGGAAAGTACCAGCTACATCACCTTGTAATTGTAGGTCAGGCTTCGTGATATCCATCTTGAGAAGCATATCATACGCCTTGTTGATTTTCTCCGAGTAGACCGTATCTGCTTGTAGGTTTACGTTGTTCGTAAGCTCCTCCTGTAGCAGTATCGCCGTGGCACAGGCTTTGGCGAGGTCGGGCTCTGACACCTGATTCTGTTCGTAAGCAGCATAGAAAGCTTCTGTTTGTGTATAGAGGTTGTCCAGATTTACGGTATTGATTTGTGAACTGGATTCACTGATTACCGCATTTGCTGGGACTGCCTCTGCCTCAGCAGTGGAGCAGCCAGAGAATGCAATGGATGCACTCAATACCCCTATAAGACATGCTATGTATTTCAATTTTGCTTGCTTTAACATAAGAAAACATCTCCTCACATTGTGTATCCCTATTATATATCTCTACAAATAGGATTGTCAAATCTTGTTAAACATTCAAATGGTATTGATTTATAAATAAGCCCTATGCTCACCCATATAATGGTTTTATATCATTTCAGAGGGTGGGTGAACGAATGAAGAAGCAATTTCATGAGCTTTTAAGGGATTTGCGAATCGACTCGGACATGACGCAAGAACAAGTTGCCAAGATATTGGATATATCGGCAAGCCACTATGGTCACTTTGAAACCGGCATCCGGGAACCCAATCTACATACAGTAAAAAGGTTATGCGACTTGTTCCACGTTTCGTCCGACTACTTGCTCGGACTAGCTCCGGATGAATCTGCGGAACACCTACTGCGCCAGTATTCTGCTTTACCCCAAAGGGAGAAAGACAAGGCAGCGGAATACATCGAACTGCTGTACCGGAAATATGGCTCCAAAAAGAAATAGAATCCATTGGATTGAAGCGGACTGTAATTGATGCAGTCCGCTTTCTGCATCTGTGTCAGGTGGAATATGGGATACCCCATATAGTGCAGCTCCTTGCGATTGGATACGATCCAAAATGAAGTTTGGTAATTTGGTAATACCCATATACCCCAGCTCCTTGTAATTGAATACAGTCCAAAATGA
>NZ_JAWFXC010000021.1:0-19756 GCF_032576335.1 Clostridium sp. | reverse complement strand
CTGTTTACAAGTGGGAACAAATGGGTTATAATTGTGAAGCAATCCGCAGCGTAAGCTGTTGTTATGGAGGTCTTCTCTCCGTAGCAGGGGGTGGGTGCTTGTGACACCCATCCTCGCTTTGCACTTATAATGTGCCTTACTAATATATAATAACAGTATTTACCAAAAAAAGCAATCATAAAAGTAAATTATGGGAAAATATATCACATTCTAAATTGTTTCGTCGGATTTTTATAATCCGGCTTTTTTATATCCTGTTGTTTCTACAAACGAAGAGAAGGGGCAAACTAGTGTGAATCATCAAGAAACAATAAAGCGGTTATATGTTGCAAGGATGTTAAGCACAAGTTCGGATTATGAATTGTTTGATGATGCTTTCGAAAAATTAGAGGAACCGATAACCTCTGATGACGTTTACGAAATATGTAAAGTTTTTCATGACGGCACAAATGACGATGAGGTAATGTTTGGATTGGTTCATCTTATAGAACAGCTTGAGAGAGATGAGTACCTCAAATGTATTGCGAAGTGTACCCCCCATATGGAAGAAGCGCCGGAATGGGCAAAGCTTTTAAATAAACGAATCATCAATAGTCAGCAAGATTTTAATCGGTATATTGCTATCATAAATGATATGGATTACCATGGTAAAGATAAGATTTTAAGTTTATTAAAAGCAATTAAAGAGGATAATCCCCAAAGATTCGGAGAAAAAATTGACCTTATTTTTAACGCTGCGAAGGGAACAAATGGATGAGTGATTAAGTGAACTTTCGGGTTTGCTGCACTTTAAGATTTAAGGGATAGTAATTCGAAGAAGAAGGTGCCGGATCATGCTACATAAAAAGAAAAAAAGTGAGCTGGAACGGGTTTTGTACCGCGGCTTCATGCTTATTTCTACCTTAGTGATTTTACTGTCACTTGGTGGAACGCTGTACTTTGACATCGACCGACAGCAAAAAGAAATGGACACCATGATTAGCGGTATTGCCGCCTATATTTCAGAGGGGACCGATGTGGTAACCATGCTTGAAAGCGGGTATCCATCCCCTTATGTTAAGCAGTCGCTGGATGCACTGTATGGTACCATCCCCAACATCAGCGTAGCAGAGGTCTGCAATAAAGATGGCGTACGTTTTTATCGTACCGACCGCCAAAGCACGGGGGAATCCTATGTGGACGGAGAAGAAATCTCCATTTTGCAGGGCAGTAAGCCATATATCACCATGAGCTATGGAACCAAAGGCGCACAACGCCGCGCGTTCCATGCGGTTAGTAATTCGAAGGGTGAGATTATAGGCTTTGTGATGGTGTCTGTGTTTGTTGGCGTTATTACCGCTCGCGCGCAAAGCATCGCCTTGGTGCACCTCATGATTTTGGGCGTGATGTTGATTATCGGGTTTTTCTTGAGCCATGCCATCCTTCGTGTTCTTCGCAAAACATTGATGGGTTTTCAGCCGGAGGAGCTGCTGCGCCGCTATTTGCGGCAGGATGTAGTCCTCAGTGCGGTTGCAGAGGGTCTGGTGGCAACAGACACGGCGGGTACGGTATTGTTTGTGAATTCTGCGGCACGGAGTATGCTCGGTGAAGAAGAGGTATTGGAGGGCAGGTTGGTTTCTGAGCTGCTGCCAGACTCAAAGCAGGAGGCGGTTTTGCGCACCGGGCAACCGGAGGAGCGCCGCTCCTGGATTGTAGGCGGGCATTCGGTGCTGGTGAATGAGGTACCCATTCGAAAAGACAATAATACTCCCGCAGAAGGGGTACTCACGGTTTTATATGACCGAACCGAAATGCTGCATATGTCTGACGAGCTGTTCGGTGCACGCAGTATGATAGATGCGCTTCGTTCCTATAACCATGAGTTTTCGAACCGCCTGCATGTTATTTTAGGGTACCTTGAAACGGGTCAAAATGAAAAAGCAATCGGGTACATTATTAATAGTAACCTAATTACCGGGCAGGTAATCTGCCAAACGGCAGATCAAATTCGTGTATCGGAGCTATGCGCGCTTGTGGTAGGCAAAATGATGCACGCGGCAGAGCAGGGCATTCAGCTTAAATTAATGGGAGACAGCATCTGCATTGAACAGGATCTTCTCATCCCGGTGGACGATATGACTACCATCGTAGGTAATCTGCTAGAGAACGCAATTGAAGATTTTAATGAGAACAAAACAGAGCTTCGTGAGATTAAGTTTGGCCTGTATTGCCGGCCAGACTGCAATATATTAATTTGTGAAGATACCGGCCGTGGTATTTCAAACAAGGTGATGGAGCATATGTTTGAAAAAGGTTTTTCCACAAAAGGAGAGTACCGGGGTACGGGGCTGTACCTAGTTCACCGTATTGTGCGGCAGTACGGCGGACGAATCGATGTAGAAACGGAAGAGGGAGAAGGTACCGTTTTTACAATCACTTTCACCAGAGAGGAGCAAAAGGATGTATCAGGTAATTATAATTGAGGATGATTCTATGGTGGCGGACATCAATTGCCGGTATATTGAAAACACTCCCGGGTTCGCCGTTCGAGCAGTATTTCAAAATGGCGCGCAGGCGCTGGAATATTTAAAAACACACGATGTTCCACTCATTATTTTGGATTTTTACACTCCCGTGATGAACGGCATGGAGTTTGTGGATTGCCTGCACGGGATGGGCAAAGCACCCGATATTATTATGGTTACCTCTGCCAGCGACGCTCAAATTGTTTGCCAAATGGTATCGCGCGGGATTGTAGATTATTTGGTGAAGCCGTTTGAATACCATCGTTTTCGAGAAGCGCTCGATAAGTTTCGTCAATCCCGCGAGCGGTGGGATACAATTGACCGAGCACTCCGACAGGAGGATATAGATGAGCTGTTGTCTACCAGTGCCAGCAAAACGGCTCCTGCACAAATTTTAGCAAAAGGGCTAAATGAAAGCACCATGAATATGATACGCCACTTTTTAATGGAGAACCGTTCTACACTCTTTACCAGTGAAGAGATAGCAGAGCGGGTGCATCTCTCTCGTATCACGGTTCGACGTTATATGAGCTTTATGGTGGAAACAAACGAAATTACGAGCACAATCGACTATCAAACCGGTGGACGGCCCGCAATTAAGTATTCTTATAGTCAAACTAAATAAAATATCAGAATATGTTTATTGCGTTATACATAAGTCTTACAGTTACTTTAGCTACAAAAGAATTACCTTAGTTACTTAAATTGAAATCACTCTTTCTTCGATATATACTCTAGTTGTATTCAAGGTGGCCGGGGAAGCCCCCTAGAAAACGAGGAAAGGCTGGTGAGAAAACCAGATAGATAGGGTGTATGAATGGAACGGCGGTTCGATTCACATAATAGTAACTACATAACTACATAAGGGAGAGGATTTTGTGGTAGTATCTTTTGACGTAATGCAAAGCTGTGCACTTGCGGCCCTCGTTGTACTGCTTGGCCGTGGTCTTGTAAAGCGCGTTAAATTTTTTCAAACCTATTGTATTCCGGGCGTTATTGTATGCGGACTCATTGTTAGTATTTTACTGTCTGTTCTGAAGAATGGCGGAGTTTTAACAGTTAATTTCGATGTTAAGGTTCTTAAAGAATTCTTTATGGATATCTTCTTTACGGCTGTTGGTCTAACTGCTTCTGCCAAGCTGATTAAGAATGCCGGCGGAAAGCTTTTAATGGGCATTACCATTACAACAATTGGTTCCATTTTAGCTCAGAATTTACTGGGTATTCTTTTGACAAAGCCTTTGGGCTTGCACCCGCTGCTCGGCCTTGGTTTAGGCTCTCTGTCCCTCATGGGTGGTGTTGGTACCTCCGGTGCAATCGCTCCTATGTATGAAGCACTTGGTGCCGCTAACGCAACAGTAATTAGCGTTATGGGCGCAACCTTTGGTATGATCTTTGCCAGCCTGATTGGCGGCCCTGCATCTCGTTTCCTGATTAAGCGTTATAAGCTCACATCAAACAAAAATGAAGTGGATGCCAGCAAGCAAAGTGATAGTGATGTAACTCCTTTGAGTGCAAAGAGCTTTATGGGAAGCGTTTGCCTGGTTGTTATCTCTGCTGGCCTTGGTTCTTATATTGCAATTGCTGTGGGCAATCTCCCCGCAATTGAGTTCCCCTATTTCGTTGGTTGTATGCTCGGTGGTGTCATTATTCGTAATATTCTAGACCACACCAGCTACGAAGTAAACGAGGCAGAGGTTGATGTTCTCAACTCTGTTACACTCGACCTGTTTATCGCAATGACCATGATGACAATTGACGTTACAAAGCTGGCCGATGTTGCTGGTCCGTTTATCATCATCCTTGCTTGCCAAATCGTTCTCATGTTCCTGTGGGTATGGCTTGCAACCTTCATGCTTTGCGGTAGAGATTACAATGCTGCTGTTATGGCCGCTGCTCATGTTGGTATTGGTCTTGGTTCCGGCCCGAACGCGATGGCAAACATGCGCGCTGTTATCTCTGAATACGGCCCCGCAAACGTAGCTTGGGTTGTTTTCACTCCCTTCGCGTTAATCGTACTGGACATTGTTAACCCCATTTTCTGTACTGTAATTGCTCCTTGGGTAGCAACTCTGTAAAAAAGTCTCTTTCAACTACGTGTTCATTACTTATTTGTTTATAAGATAATCATTTTTTGTTCTACAATGTAATTTGGTATGCAAAAGGCAGGTTTCTTTGAAGCCTGTCTTTTGCATTTTTGCTGTACATTTTTCATATGCTTATCCATAATACAATTGGTAAACAAACTGGTTTCTTTTTTGTGCATAAATCAATTGGAAATACTTTGCAAGGCATGGTATAATACGAAACAGAAAGCTGCCTGCGGCAAAAAGGCAGCAAAGTTAGCGACGATGGGGCATTTAATACAGGAGAGGGGTGATGTCAATGACTACAGCACAATATTTGAGAAAATCTGCGGCGGTATTTTCTATTTTTGCATTGATGATTACCGGGTGTCAGTCGGCAGACAACAGTTCTTCCGCAAATACCCCACAAAAGGAACAGCCCATTCAGGTATTAACCATTGGCACAGCAGACAGCGGTGGTACCATGTACCCGGTTGGTCGTGCCATCTCTCAGGTAATTAATGAAAACATACCTCAAATGAAGATCAACATTGGTGCTTCAAATGGATCTCTTACCAATATCGAAGGGCTGCGGGGCGGGCAAATAGACCTTGGCTTAGTGAGTGGTGATGTAGCCTATTGCGCTTACTGGGGAGAAGAAGAGTTCTCTGGCAAGCCAATGAAAAACCTGCGTGCAATTGGTGCGGTGTATTTCAGTCAATCGAACTGGATTGCGAAAGATACTTCGAACGCGGTATTTGTGCACGATTTGCTTGGAAAACGTGTTGCTGTAGGGCCAGAAAGCTCTACGACAGAGCTTTCTGCTAGAATTGCACTTCAGGTAGTGGGTATTAATTCAAGTAATACAAAGCTAGTGAACTACGGCTTGGGTGCTGGTAGCAAAGCTATGCTAGAGGGAAAGCTAGATGCAATGCATGGGCTTGCTGGTATTCCGATTAAGGCGATGCAGGATCTTTTCAAAAGCGAGTCTTGCCACTTGCTGCGCTACACAGATGACGAGCTAAAGGCGATACTTGACGACAATGAGCAGTACCTTAAGACAATCATCCCGGCGGGCACTTACTCCGGGCAAAAGGAAGATGTACCAACCTTTGGCGTTAAGTGTGTGCTTTGTGTAAATGCTGATATGGATGAAGAAACGGTCTATAACATCACGAAGATTCTGCGTCAATCCGTAGAGGATTTGGATGAGCTTCATTATTCATTGGATAATATGAAGAATACAGATTTTGTAACAAAGGATCTTCCCGTTCCCCTGCACCCAGGTGCAGAGCGATTTTATAAAGAAGCTGGTTTAATCAAATAAACATAGCAAATTTTCGTTAGAGTTTTGATTCAACAATCGAAAAGACCTTACATTGCACGTTTTCAGTGCGGTGTAAGGTCTTTTTTGTGCAGGCAAAAGAGGCTCAACAAAGCCAGTTGCTCTCTATCTCATTCAATCTTAGCGCAATAGCTGCATTCGTTTTTTATATTCACTTACTACCCGTACAAAATAATTTCTTAGAACGCGGTAGCATAAAAATGCCAAGCCTGCCAAAAGCCCAGCGGTTACCAAGCTTACGGGTATGCTTAAAGCCTGCGGTACCTGCATATTAAACATAGTCATTTCAACATCCATGTTGCCAAAGGAGCGCATGATTCCGCCAATTACGGAAGCAACCGCACCAGTACCAAACAGCAATGCCATACCGCCAAACACAAAAACCATCAAAAAGCCGGCAGCACCTTTTGAAGCAATGAAAGGAATGGCTTTTAAAAGACGGTTGTTTTCCACATAATATTCTCCTGCTAAAGATTCCGCAAGGCCTTTCGGGTCCCCTAGTCTACGCAATACTTCAGATTCATCCTTACCAGCGGCAATGGTATCGTCTATATGCTGCTGGATTTCAGTTATGATGTCTTCCTTTTGTTCCGCTGGCAGCCCTCTCAAATTTTCCCTTAACGCATGGATATAAGCTTCTTTATTCACTTAAGCCACTCTCCTTTTGATTGTTGAGGTCGTTTATCTCTTTTGTGAAATCAACCCATGTTAACGACATTTTAGAAAGCAAATCAAGCCCTAATGCTGTTAATCGGTAATACTTTCGCGGGTGACCGCTGCTTTCCGATTCCTGCCAATAAGATTCTAATTTGTTTTCTTTTTGGAGTCTTCGCAGTAAAGGGTATAGCGTTCCTTCCGTTATGGAAAGGTAATTGTATTTCTCAAGAGTCGAAACGATTTCGTAACCATAGCAGGCTTTTTTATGAATGAGCGCTAAAATACAAAATTCCATGATGCCCCGCCGAAGCTGTGCAACCCACTCTGAATCATCCATTGTTTCACCTCCTAATACAATGTATCACATCTTACTGTGTAATACAAGGTATATTTGAAAAGATTTTCTACAAAAAATTAGGTAATAATATGAATGAAAAGCTAAGTCAAAATAGAGGCATGTAAAAAAATCCAATTTCTATAATTTCTGCAATTAATCTAAAAATAGATAGTTCTATTTGTTGTATGTTTATAAAAAAGCAGGGAATCATACCTTTTTTCTCTTATTTTTTCATTCAAAATTGGATACATTATATAGAAGTGAAATCGTTCTTCGGATTTTTTATTTGACAAGAATTTCATGCTCGAATATAATTGTACTAACAACTTAAACATTGGATATAGGTTGTTACTATGAGGATAGATAGAAAATGTGATTGGGGGATGAGCAGAAATGACAAAGGTTGAGATTAAAAACTTATATAAAGTTTTCGGTGCTACCCCGAAAAAAATGATCCCGCTTTTAAAAGCAGGAGAAAGTAAAGAGTCGGTACTTAAAAAACACAAGCACAGTATTGGTGTAAATAATGCTTCTTTCAAAGTAGAAGAAGGGGAAATATTCGTTGTAATGGGACTTTCCGGTAGTGGTAAGTCTACATTAATACGGTGCTTGAACCGTTTAATTGACCCCACCGCGGGTGAAATATTAATTGATGGGGAAAACATTGCAGACTGCAACGCCGAGCGGCTTCGTGAAATTCGTAGAAAAAAGATTGCGATGGTCTTTCAAAATTTTGCGCTGTTACCACACCGTACGGTAGCGGAAAATGTCGCTTTTGGGTTAGAGATTCAAAAAGAGGACGAGAGTATTCGACTGAAAAAAGCAGCAGAGATGCTTGCAGTTGTTGGCCTAAAAGGGTACGAGAATTCGTATCCGTCTCAGCTTTCCGGTGGAATGCAGCAGCGTGTTGGGTTAGCCCGTGCACTTGCCACATCACCAGATGTGTTGCTTATGGATGAAGCCTTTAGTGCGTTAGACCCGCTGATTCGAAAAGGCATGCAGAATGAACTGCTTAATTTGCAGCGCAGGATGAAAAAAACGATTATTTTTATCACGCATGATTTGGACGAAGCTCTAAAGCTGGGTGATCGCATTGCCATTATGAAGGATGGCGTAATCGTGCAGATTGGTACTCCGGAAGAGATTTTAAGCCACCCTGCGAACGACTATGTAAGCAAATTTGTTCAGGGAGTAAACCGATCAAAGGTACTTACCGCATCGTCTATTATGAGGGAGGCAGACACCGTAACCACTGTTACAGGCGGTGCACGCGTGGCACTTCACCAAATGCGGGAAGAAGAAATCTCTAGCGTGTATGTTACCGATAAGCAGGGCAACCTGCTTGGGCTTGTTACCATTGATGATGTAACTCGCCTCATTCGGGAGGGAAAAGAAGACCTTGCCAGCATACTAGAAAAGGATTTTTGCACCGTTGGGCCGGATGTGCTAATTGAAGATATTTCGCCCTTGTTCTTAAAAACAAAATACCCGGTAGCTGTTGTGGACAGTGAGAATGTGCTCTTAGGGCTTATCTTTAAAGTGTCTGTATTGGCTGGTATTGTAGGAGAGGTGAATGGTAATGATTAGACTACCCATTGGCGACTATGTTGAAAAAGGCATTGATTGGCTTACCATAAATTTAGCACCGTTTTTCACCGGAATTAAAAATGGCCTTTCCGGTATCATTGATGGTTTCGATTTTATCTTTAATGCAATTCCTTTCTTTGTTATCATTGCCGTTCTGGCGGTAATCGCATGGAGGCTTGCTGGCAGAGGAACCGGTATTTTTACCGTGGCAGGTTTATTGCTGATTGTATCGATGAACTTATGGCGCCAAACAATGGAAACGCTTGCCTTGGTGGTGACTGCAACCTTAATTGCTCTCATTCTGGGGTTACCACTTGGCATATGGATGTCACGCAGTGACAAAGCCAATAACGTGATACGACCCGTTTTGGATTTTATGCAGACCATGCCTGCGTTTGTTTACTTAATCCCTGCGGTTTACTTCTTTGATTTGGGAGAAGTACCGGGTGCGGTGGCAACCGTGATTTTTGCAATGCCGCCGGTTGTGCGTTTTACCAGCCTTGGTATTCGTCAGGTTCCAGCAGATGTGGTTGAAGCTTCGAAGGCGTTTGGCTCAACCTCTGGCCAGCTACTTTGGAAAGTGCAAATTCCCATGGCGATGCCAACCATTCTGGCGGGGCTGAACCAGACCATTCTGCTATCGTTATCGATGGTTGTTATTTCGGCCATGATAGGTGCGGGCGGCCTTGGTAACGTAGTGTTACAGGGTATTACACAAATGAAGATGGGTCAAGGCTTTGAAGGTGGGCTTGCGGTAGTCATTCTTGCAATGGTAATTGACCGTATTACCCAGAGTCTTGGGAAAAACAAAAAGAAGGCATAAGATTACATTGTAGATTGCCGCTTTTCATCATTTCTTTCCCTAAAACCGTGGGGAAACAGCAGTCTTTTGAATAGTGCCATAAATATAGTGACAAAGATCGAAGGAGGAAAACAATGAAAAAAGCAGTAGCAATTGGGATGAGTGTTGTAATGCTTCTTGGTGCAATGGCGGGGTGCGGCCCTTCGGGTGGTAGTTCTGGCGGAGCAGAAAAGAAGACAGTTAAGTTGGGATATGTGAATTGGTCGGAGGGAATTGCAATGACCAATTTGGCAGCCGCTGTAATGGAAGACCAGATGGGCTATAAAGTTACATTAACAATGGCAGACGTTGCCCCCGTATTTACATCTGTAGCCAGCGGGAATACCGACGCCTTTATGGATGTGTGGCTCCCAACGACCCATGAGGATTACATGAAAAAGTACGGCGATAAGCTGGAAGATTTGGGAGTCAGCTACGAAAATGCGATGATTGGCCTTGCGGTACCTAGCTATGTGTCGATAAACAGCATTGATGAGCTGAACGCAAATAAAGACCAGTTTGGCGGTGAAATCATTGGCATCGATTCCGGTGCAGGTATTATGAAAGCAACCGACAAAGCCATTGCAGATTATGGCTTAAATTATACACTTTTGCCCGGAAGCGGCCCCACAATGACAGCCGCTCTGAAAAAGGCAATAGACGCGAAAAAGCCGATTGTAGTAACTGGGTGGAAACCACACTGGATGTTCTCTCGCTGGGATTTAAAGGTTCTGGAAGACCCCAAGGGTGTTTATGGAGCTGCTGAAAACATTCACATTATAACACGGAAAGATTTATCAAAAGATATGCCGGAGGTTGTGGACTTCCTTAAGAATTTTAAATTAAGTGAAAAACAACTTGGCGATTTAATGGGGGCTATTGAAGAAAAGGGCGGTGAGCCTTTGGAAGTGGCAAGAGCTTGGGCAAAAGAGCATCCCGATTTAATTAAGAGTTGGGTTCCTGCAAAATAATACCTCAAAACAGAAATCATCCCCTGCTCGAAGCAAGGGATGATTCTTTTGTAAGCGTATATAGTGGCAGCCAGAAGAAGGGCAGGCATTTTAAAATATAATTTATGAAAGAATTAGATTGTATTTTTGATATAGAAATGAATCTATTTCTTCCTCTTTTGCAGCGGATAACAGAAAGTATATTTCACTTTCGCTGAGCTCCGGTATGGAAAAATGCTTCAAGTATTTCTTTTGGTAGCATTTATAATCCCCCCTTAGGGAATAGCTCACACGGGAGATATAGTATTCCATAATTCCGGAATTCAATATGGTTTGCAATACCGCTAAAGGGTATCGTCCTCCTTCTGTAATTGCATAGCCATTGCAAAAAAGGATTTCTCCATCCGCTTCCATTAAGAATTTCGGGCGTCGGCTGAACATGGGCAATAGCAGCTTTGGAACACGGCAATTTAGCCCCTGACTTCTACCGTAGGCATACCAAGCTACCGGGTTTGGTCTTCCTTTGTCCCGCGCGGCAAGTATTGGTCGGCAATCCAGTAGATACTGGTAACATAAAGGGAACCGAGCTGCAAGCTCTTCTTCATCTAGAATTCGATACGGTGTTTTTGGGTCTGCATCACTGCTATAAGGGAATAAAATGTGCTGTCTTTCTTTTGGAAGAGAGGCAGCATCCGTGATTTCAGAGATTTTATCAATGGGTCTTACAGCTCCCGGTTCAATAAAGTAGCGAGTTCTGCCGCGCTGTTTAAAATAATAACCTGCAGAGGTATCAAATCCATCCATAAAATAGATATGGTCCCGCAAGGTGGCAATCCCGATTCGGATTTGTTTTTGAATGGATTCACCCGCCTGCTCAATTTTTTGAATGTTCTCCTGTTCGGTTTGGGATAAGAACTTCCACCCGGCAGCGTTTAAGTGCGTTGCGTCCGTTTGGAATGGAATCGTGCTGTTTAAAATAGCTGAAATATTGGCACTTTTCTTTAGCTTTGCATAAGAGACGGTTTGATTCTTTTGCTTATTTAAAAACAAAAGAGAGCTATATGTATGAATCGGTTCAAAGACTAAGTTTTCGCCGAAATCAATCACCTTTGAAACCGCACGGCGTTCCCCCAATAGTTTTCGTAATTCTTGTGCGGAAGAAATGGAAAGGTAATTGTTGGGAATAATAAAGCCGACTGCCCCTCCTTCCGAAAGAAAATGCAGGCTTTGCTCAATAAAAGCATAGAACAGGTTAAATGTTCCACGGCGAGTGGTGTGAAAGCCTTTTTTCAGCCGTTCACTTTCTTGTTTGGAAATGGCGTGTGTATTGAGATAAGGCGGGTTTCCCACAATAGAATCAAAATCACTGCAACCGAAAAGCTGTGTCCAATCACAATCAAGTGAATCTGCAGTGGCAAGATGAAACTCGAGCCCTTCTGCGCTTTTATCCACCTGTAAAGAAAGCAAAGTAAGCAAAAGCTTGATACGCCGGGTTTGGTCAGCGCGAATATCAATTCCATACAAGTGATTCGAAATAATCTCACGCATCGGTTTGCCGCTGATACGGTGTAACTGTTCCGCGGCGGGCAGTAAAAAGGAGCCACTGCCACAAGCTGGGTCAATCAAACGGTAGTTTTTAGAGCATGGGGAGGGGATGGTTTGCGCTAGTATGTAGTTTGCAATATATTCCGGTGTGAAAACAACACCATTTTTCCCTCTTTCGTGAAGACTTACCATTTCTTCTAAAACGGATTTTATCAGGGTAAGTGTGAGTGGCTGTAATGTATGCAGTAATTCGCATAAGCTTGGCTCTGCATTTTGCACCAGCTCTTGCAGATTAGGGGTTATTGCAGCAAAGCCGTTTTGCTCCAAAAAAACCTGAACCAAACTAGCTTCTATTTGCTGGTGAGAATAGGTTTGAGAGATTCTGCGAAGCAATTCTTTCGCGTTCATTTGTTTCACCCCAAAATAAGAATAACAAAAGGAGAAAAAATGCCATGCTTCCTAGTAAAAAGAAATACCTTCCTTTTTACTAGTCAATCGGAAGGTATTTCATCAAGGTTTAAATTATGATTAATATTGTTCTACGCGGCGCTGGCGGCGCAGCTCGTTCCGGCGTTCACCGGCTTTCCAGTCTACCTGTTCTTCTTCGGTATCCAGCAGCAGGGGAGGAACTTGCGTTGGGTGGTCATTCTCATTGAGAGCTACCATAACAAAATAGGCACTGTTTACCAGCTTTCGGTTGCCGTCAAGGTGTTCTACGTAAGTATCTACCCGTATTTCCATCGAGGTTTTGCCAACATAAGTGACTCTGCCGTACAGAACAAGCGTATTGTTTAAATAAACTGGCTCTTTGAATTGCAGATTATCTATGGAGGCAGTGGTGGTATTGTGATTGGAATGTCTTCTGGCTACGACTCCTGCAACAATGTCAATCCATTCCATTAGCTGGCCGCCAAACAGTCGTCCTGCACCGTTAATATGACTGCTCAGTACAATTTGGATTTGCTCAACAGCGGAATCGGCCACGCGTTTTGGGCTTAGTTCTTTCACAAATCATCACTCCTTTTTTTGTCTGTTTTGACGATTTCATCTTACCGTATTTTTTTCCAAAAATCAATCCAAAAGTATTGTAAATATTTTTTGTTTTAAATATGAATGAACTCTGAATTCTGATGAAGTAACAGCATTGTAATTGCTATGGCGCAAAATCCATATTATAATAAAACAAAAGGGTGCCGTACAGGCGCCTTTGTTTTGTGAGAAAGCCGGTGAATAAAATGAGAGATGGCAACCGTTGCTGCGCGATTGTAGTTGCGGCCGGCAGTTCCAGCCGAATGAAATGCACCGATTCAAAAATATGGCTTCCACTTAGCGGTATTCCCGCCATTGTGCGTACGCTGATGGCCATGGAACAGGCAGAGACAATCGACGAAGTGGTAGTAGTTTGCCGGGAGTGCGATATTGAAGAGATGAATCAAATGATTGTGCAATATTTGTTTCGAAAACACTACAATATCGTTCCTGGGGCAAACTCCCGGCAGGGCTCCGTAGCTTGTGGTGTGGCTGCCGTACCGCCGGATTGCTCGTACATTGCCATTCATGATGGTGCCCGCCCTTTGGTTCGCCCAGAGTTGATTGACCGAGTAGTTCTTGACGCACATAGCTATGGGGCCTCCGCTCTTGCTATTTTGGCACGAGATACAATAAAGAAAGTGGATGAACAAGGCTTTGTGGTGGATACTCCGCCGCGTTCGCAGCTTTGGAACGTACAAACACCGCAGGTGTTTCGCCGTGAGTTGTACGAATCTGCAATGAAAGCGGTCTCAGGTGATTATACCGATGACTGCCAGCTTATTGAGCAATCCGGCGGTAGAGTTCACCTGTGTGAGGGCTCACCGGATAATATTAAGTTAACAACGCCCGAAGATATTTTGTTTGCACAGGCAGTTTTAATAAGCAGGGAGGGTGGTTATACATGAGGATTGGGCATGGTTACGATGTGCACCGTTTGGTGCCGGAGCGCCCCTTAATCATTGGAGGAGTAAAAGTTCCCTATGAGCTTGGTCTATTGGGGCATTCCGATGCAGATGTGTTATCTCACGCAGTGGCAGATGCTTTGCTTGGTGCCGCAGCATTGGGCGATTTGGGAGCATGGTTCCCGGATTCAGACCCCGAATGGGCGGGGGCAGATAGCCTCAAGCTGTTGCACCGGGTATGCGAATTAATCGCCCAAAAAGGCTACCAAATAGAAAACATAGATGCTACTGTGGTGGCGCAGGCTCCAAAGCTTCGCCCGTACATTTCTCAGATCAGGGAAAATATTGCACGTGCCTGCCAAATTTCATTGGATGCGGTTAGCGTGAAAGCCACAACGGAGGAGCATCTTGGCTTTACCGGAGCGGGACAGGGCATCGCTGCCCATGCAGTTTGTCTGCTAAAGTAGAAAAACAGGTTATCAACTCGTCTTCCCACCGCATATTCTGTTAATAAAAACAGAGAGGTGATGTTTGTGGGCAAGCCTGTTATTTTGCTTGGTTCCATCACTTATGCGATGAAAAGCCGGGACATTTTGTTCCGTTATGGAATTAAATCGTATGTAGAGAGAACACCGCGCACGCAAGACCGACTCGGGTGCGGTTATGGAATTTTTGTACCGGATAGAACCGATCAAGCGGAAGATATTTTAAGGAATTCAGGTGTTCGGGTTTTGGGAAGATCTGAGAGAGCTGGTGGGGTATGATTTACCTCGATAATGCAGCCACCACGTATCCAAAGCCTCCTCGTGTGATAACTACGATGGCAGACGCACAGAGGACGAAGGGCGCGAACCCGGGGCGCAGCGGGCATAAACTTTCTATGGCTGCTGCGGAGGAGCTTTATAACTGCCGGCAGCTTGCCGCGGATATGTTCTCTGCTCCCGGACCGGAATGTGTTGCATTTACTATGAACTGTACCATGGCTCTTAACATGGTTATAAAAGGTGTTTTAAAGCCGGGTGACCATGTGGTGACCTCTAATCTGGAACACAACGCGGTTATGCGGCCGCTTCAAGCTCTGGCAGACCAAAATATAACGTTTACGCAGGCACAGGTCGTACCTGGGGACAATAATGCAACCGTAGATCATTTTCGCCAGGCATTTCAACCCAACACGAAACTGATTGTTTGCACGCATGCCTCAAATGTTTGGGGAATTCGTTTGCCGGTTGAGCGTATTGCAGCGCTTGGCAGAGAATATGAGATTTGTACGGCGGTAGATTGTGCGCAAAGCGGCGGCGTGTTGCCCATAAACTTAAATGATAATGCGATTGATTACCTTTGCATGGCCGGCCACAAAGGGCTATATGGCCCAATGGGAACCGGAATGTTAATTGCTAAGAGTGGCTCACTGCCCAAAACGATTTTGGAGGGCGGAACCGGAACAACGTCGTTTTCATTCCTGCAGCCGGATCAAATGCCAGAGCAGGCGGAAAGCGGCACACCGAATCTACCGGGAATTGCAGGGCTTAGAGCCGGTATGGAATTTGTACGCATGAAAACAGAAAAAGTCATATTTACGCATGAGATGCGGCTAGTGCAGCAGTTATACGATGGTCTGGCTAAAATGAGCGATGTGCGGCTTTACACGCAGCGGCCGGAAGAAGCCTATTTCGCACCGGTTCTTTCCTTTAACCTGGAGGGAATGTCGAGTGAACAGGTAGCTGGAAAGCTAGATAACGCCGGAATAGCGGTACGTCCCGGTTTGCATTGTGCGCCTGCAGCACATCAATTTATGGGAACATTAGAACAGGGAACTGTGCGCGTATCACCCTCTGCTTTTAATAATAAGAATGAAATCGAACGGTTTCTCATGGTAATTCGCAAAATCAGAGCGGAATCCTAAATTAAATTGTTGCATATTGCTGTATATATGGTAAAATAAATAAAAAGAGGCAAGAGTTGCGGGTAATTTACTGCGAGTCTGCTACGGAGAGGAAAAACATGGAGCTTCTCATAAATGGTTGGGGCAATGTTATCGGCTTAGTGAAGTCGTTTCAGCTAACGGATGCTCTGGATGTCATTGCGGTATCCTTTATCATATATAGTGGGATCAAGCTGGTTCGGGAAACACGGGCCGAGCAGCTGGTCAAGGGCTTGATGATTCTGTTGCTGGTATGGGGCGTGTCTTATTACCTCAACCTGCACATGGTTGGCGCTCTGCTGAACTATTTCTTTCAGTTCAGTGTGTTTGCGTTGCTGGTTGTATTTCAGCCGGAATTACGCCGTGCTTTGGAGCAGCTTGGCCGGAGCGGCATTGGCAGCAGCGCCAAGGGCTGGTTATTTACCGGCGTAAAAGATGAATCAGACCTTCACCAGAAGCTCACTCGTGGAATTAATGCAACGGTTGAGGCTGCTGTTGTTCTGCAAAAGCAGAAAATGGGAGCCTTGATTGTGTTTGAACGCCAAACAAAACTAGGAGATATTGCGGATACAGGAACGGTGATTAATGCAGATGCTTCGGTACAGTTAATCGGCAATATTTTCTTTAATAAAGCACCTTTGCACGATGGTGCTATGATTATACGTGACGGCATGGTGTACGCGGCTGGCTGTATACTCCCTCTGACCAAAAGCGACAAGGTCAGCTTGGATTTGGGTACGCGCCACCGTGCCGCTATTGGCATTAGTGAAAACTCCGACGCAGTGGTTGTGGTAGTCTCAGAAGAAACGGGGCAAATCTCGATTGCGGTAAATGGAGTTTTAACCCGTAACTATACCAGAGAGACCTTAAGAAGTGAGTTGCAAACTTTAATTATTCCGGAGCAGGAATCCAGTGAAAAGCGGTCTCGCAAGATTCCTTCCATTAGGAGGGCAAAAAAAGATGAAGAATAAAAAGCTGGATACTTCCATTTTATTTTATAATGACCGCTTTGTAATGGTCTTCTCCGTTCTTACGGCAATTGTTCTGTGGTTTATTATGGCAACTGTGAACACCCAGGAACGACCTCGTATTATTTACGATGTGCCGGTCACTATTAAGCTTTCAGATGCCAGCCAGGAGCAAGGGCTGAAAGTATTTGATCAAACCGTTAAAACAGCAAAGGTATCCATTCGAGGCAACAGCATCGTTGTTAATCGGATTAAGCCCGAAAACATTCAGGTAGTAGCTTCTTTGGCGTCGTCCATTACTCAACCGAATAACTACACACTTCCGCTTACTGCCCAAAAGGTAGGTTCTCTGGCAGATTACGAGATCGTTTCGATTGAGCCAAGCTCCATCATTGCCAATGTGGATGTGTATAAGGAAGTAACCTTCCCGGTGCAAGATAATATTACCTTTAAAGCAGACCCCAATTATTTTGTTAGCCCACCTTCTTTCTCAGAGGATACAGTGGTTATCTCTGGCCCGGAAAGTGAAATTGCAAAGATAAAAAAAGTGTCTGCGGAATACGAAGTAAAAGAGACTCTCACAAAAAATAAAAGCTTTACTACCGATTTGGTGCTGTATAATGCCTATGGTGAAAAGCTTTCAACCGATAAGCTGACGATGAGCAATAAGTCTGTAGATGTAAATATTACTGTTTTAGCAAGAAAGGTGGTAAAGCTGTCACCCGCCTTCACCGGCAAGCCAGTGGGACTAGCCCTCGCCTCCGCTGTACAAAAAATTACTCCGGAGACCATTGAGGTTGCTGGGCCAGAGGATGTTCTTGCAAACCTGAATGAGCTAAGCCTGGAAGCGATTGATTTTTCAAAGCTTTCCATCAATAACCAAAATCTTCAGGTAGATATTACACTCCCACCAGGCTGCAAAAATTTAAGTAATGTGTATACAGCTACCGTTAACTTAAATTTTAATGGGTTTAAAAGTAAAAAGCTCAGTGTAACGGATTTTCAAGTGAAAAACTTGGCGGCAAGCAAATCGGCGCAGGTATTTACAAAAAGCTTGGAGATGACCTTGATTGGGCCAGCCAAACAAATTGATGCCGTTACGGCGGCCGATGTGTTTGCACAAATTGATTTAGCTGGGAAAGACAGCTTTACCGGTCACTCCGAGTTTCCCGTAACACTTGTAACGAAAAACAATGCGAGTATTTGGGCTTTTGGAGAGTATAAAGCAAACGTAAGTGTAACCGAAAAAGCCAGTTAATTCTGAGAAATCAGTTCATAATTTCAAGTTGGGGAAGCGTTCGCGCTTCCCCTTTTTGGTAATTTATGTATTTTGTAGAAATCACAGGTATGTAACTTGACATAATCTGGTAGGAGAAATATAATAAATGTAATTGCTGTGTTTTTCGCATCTTTTTTGATGAAAAATGCCAGTAAATATTATTTTGTGGGAGGAATTGGATTGAAAAAAAGATTGGGGTCATTCTTTTTGGTTTTCGCGATGTTGATGACGCTGATAATACCAGCGTATGCAGATACATACACAACCGATTTTATGATCAGCTCTACCTTTGCTCAGATGAAAAAGGGAGATACCATGCAGCTGCGGGTATATAACGGCACAACAGAAGTAACGCAGGCCACTTGGACTTCCAGCAACCCGTCTGTTGTGCAGGTTAGCAGCACAGGAACGGTAACTGCGCTTGCAGTAGGCCAGGCAACGGTTACAGCCACTTCGCCCACTGGGGCTACGGTGAGCTGTTCTGTGAACTGTCTGGTAAACGTTGGTATTCCGGGAATCGATGTTTCACAGCATCGCGGAGTGATTGACTGGCAGAAGGTAAAGGCAGCAGGGATTCAGTTTGCCATCATCCGTACCGGTTATGGCAATGAAAACTGGGCTAAGCAAACCGACACTCAGTTTGAGGCAAACTATAAAGGTGCAACTGCAAACGGAATCGCAGTAGGTGCGTACCATTACAGCTATGCCACAAACCCCACTATGGCAGCACAGGAGGCAGAGATGTGCCTGAATGCCATTAAAGGGCGCCCTATGCAATACCCAGTTGTTTTTGATGTTGAGGATAAAGTACATAACTCTCTCTCCGCGGATCAAATGGGCCAGATAGTCAATGCGTTTTGCAGCAAAATTCAGCAGGCCGGTTACAAAACGGCGGTTTATAGCTACGTAAACTTTTACAATGCCCGTCTTACTAACCCGCTGGTAACCCAGTATGATACGTGGATTGCTCATTGGGGAGTAAGCCAGCCTAACTTTAACCGCCCCTATACGATGTGGCAATACAGTGCGCAAAACGTGCCCGGCGTAAACGGCCTTTGCGACATGAACTATAGCTATGTCGATTATGCCGGTACAGCATCTCAGCAGCCGACAAAGCCGACTGATCCGAATGTATTTGCGAGCAGCGCTCTAAACACATATGCGTTTACAGAGCAAAGTCAAGATTACTTCTATCGAATCACTACGGCGGATGCTGCTGCACCCATCGCTACGTCTTCTGACCCCAATGTGGCAGAGGTTCGATTCTCACAGCAGTCTTCAGACGGCTACATTTTCCATGTAATCCAAAAGGGCGAGGGCCAGGCGACCATTACAACAACTTCTTCTGTAACAGGGGCATCTACGTCCTTTACCGTAACTGGTAATGCTTTACCCAAAATCGTGTATTTTACTGATTTAGGTACTAACTTTAGCTTGCAGAAGGGTCAAACCTATTCTCTCCGTGTAATGCCCACCGTTATTACCAGTAATGTGAAATTCTTGATTGGTAATCCGTCTGTTCTAACGGGTGGAACGGTTCAGTCTACCACAGGCGGCTGGAGCTATCCCATCACCGCAGTGAACAGTGGCAGTACCCCCATTTATGCGCAGGTTGGCAACCGTGCACCGGTTTTGGTTGCAACTGTAACTGTCTCTTAAAAAATAAATTTACAAAATAAAAACCGACCAGCTACAAGAGCCGGTCGGTTTTTATTTGTACTGTTCAAACAACCACCGGCTGTGCCGGTGGAGCGAAAAAAGCTTTAGCGTTGAAAAGGACAAAAAACTCCCTTTGTTGTAGAATAAGCATGCGGTCTGG
>NZ_JAWFXC010000020.1:0-32061 GCF_032576335.1 Clostridium sp. | reverse complement strand
AGTGTCAGACCGTAATATGCCCTTGCAAGGGCGGCCAGTAATGGAGCCTTATAGGCGACTAAGAAAAACCGCCGGCTTAGCCGGCGGATATTTATTAAGATAAGCAGAGAATTTTGAGAATCTATTTGTGGATTTTCAGAATATTGCCCCACCAGCACACGGGATGGCAACGCATTGCTGTTCTGCTTTGCCTGTGCGTGCAACTGGTACGCAGTAAAAAAACAGACGACACTAATAACGGCCAATACAAAGGCCAATACCCCAAGCCAAGTATCGTTCCGTTTCTTTTTTGGCATAACTGTACCATTCCCTTCAGCGAGAATTCCCGCTAGGATATGGCTTAAGTGTTACCAATATTTGTAAAATCATTCGGTAACGGTTCCGGAATATAGGGGTCTGCTAAAAATTTTGTTAGTATTTTGAGGTGCCTCTGCTCATCTAAGATAATTCGGGCAAACAAGCGCTGAATTTGGTCCTCTGTAATTTGGCATATCAACAGCTTATAGTGAGAGATGGCATCACGCTCTCCTTGTATATCTCGTAAAAGAATGCTTTTGAGCGTAAATTGGTAATCTGGGAACAAGCCGCTCCAATAATGGCCAGTTACACCGGATTGCAACAGTGGATTTCCACCTAAATTGAGGATGAGCTTGCCCAAAAGCTCTAGGTGAATTTTTTCAACAAGTGCAATTTTTTGATAAGCGCGGTATATTTCAGGATATTTTTCCAAATAATAGCTGTGTACCAAGTACTGATTCACTGCGGTTAACTCAGATCCTCGTCCGGCGTAGATATCCGAAATTAATGTGGTATACCGAAGGTTTGGTTCCATTATTACAACTTTTGGATACGGCAGGTTCACCTGGTAAGGAAAAAGCGTTGCCTGAAGTACATTTTCTGGCATAGTAATCCACTCCCTGTAATTGGTGGACGTCCCCTGTTATAAGGGTATGAGAGAATCGTTTTTTTCGTGCAGTTTCTACCTGTTTTTAGGCCAAAAAATGCCAAGAAATACCGCGGAAAAAGAAAAGCAAAACATGGGAAACTGTTTGACAAAGCAGCCTCCCCATGATATACTAATCTTGCATTCTAAATGATGTACGAAAATGAGCTCACATCTTGATGTAAGTCATTGTCCGTTAATGATTTATGCAAGATATGGGCTTTTCTTTTTACAGTTTTGGATACAACATTTTTTCAAGGAGGTGCTTTTCTTATGGAGAAAGGTACAGTTAAATGGTTTAATGCAGAAAAAGGCTATGGCTTTATTGCCAACGACAATGGCGGCGAAGATATCTTCGTTCATTTTTCCGCTATTGCTGGTCAGGGATACAAATCACTGACTGAAGGCCAGAAGGTCACTTTTGAAGTGGAAACCGATGCTCGCAACGGCAAGCTCAAGGCTGCCAATGTTGAGATTGCTCAGTAATTCTTTTGAATTGAGCTAAAAAGCCGTTCCGCATGGGGCGGCTTTTTTAATTTAGATAGCCACCTTGATTCAATGGTGGCTATCATACTAATAGAGTATTAACACAATAGCCCCGCCGGTAATATACTGGCGGGGCTATTGTGTTTTCTACCGTTCTTTAAGGAATGCTTCACTATATACAAAATTTCGTTTTTGTTTTGCACGGTATAATAAATCATCTGCTTTGTCTAAAAATGCGTTGGTATCAGAGCCATACTCACTCCGGTATTCTGCTGCACCAAAGCTGGCAGTTACCTCAATTTGCTTTGAATCATTATAAATATCCATTTGCTCTACGTTGTAGCGTATTTCTTTAAGTAAAGTGAATGCTTCCTCCAGCTTTGTGTTGGGGAAGCAAAGTATAAACTCGTCTCCGCCAAAGCGCCCCAAAAAATCGTAAGGGCGCAAGGTCATTGAAAGACATACGGAAAAGCGCTTTAAAACAGTGTCTCCAAATATATGACCATAGGTATCATTAATATTTTTAAAATAATCGATATCTGCAATGGCTATGGTAAGCGGTTGGTTCTCCCACCGGGCTTTATTCATCTCGGCACTTAGCATGTCAATAAAGCACCTGCGCGCCAGCGCACCAGTTAAATAGTCATGCATGGCAAGAAATTCGCTTTCCTCTTGGCTTCTGCGCAGCTTTGCCTCGGTCTGCTTATAATCGGTTAGGTCACGGATGGAAAGAACAGCAAGCCATTCCCCATTCTTGTCCTGAAAAAGAGAAGACGTATAATCGGCAATAAATTTACTGCCATCACTACGCAGTAAGGTAAGTTCACTGCGTGTTTTTCCGTACTTTTCACGCTCCTGTATAGCGAGTGCCAGCTTGGGGTCACCCAAATCTACGATTCCAGCTCGTCCTACGTAGCAAAGCTCTTCCTCTGTTCTTAAAAAGAGCTGGCATGCTGCCGGGTTTGCTCGGTGGATTCTTCCTTTGGGGCTTGTAATTAAGATTGCGTCCGGGCTATGTTCAAAAATGAGCTGGTAATGGTCTTCGTTGATTTGAAATTTCATTCGGTTTCCTCCTTCGAATACTGAAGGCGTGGCTAGGACTTTCTCAGCATTTTGTTAAACAGGGGAGTACCTGCTCCGTAGGCTGATTCGCATGCAGTAGTGAAGTGAGAAGTGATGCTGAATGCGAGGTTCTGAAATTGCCTTTCAGATTTATTATTAAAAATATATCGAAATTAAACCCCTGTGTAAAGTGGGATTGAGAAGAAAAGAACAAATTTTATTTTTAATTTTATCAATTCATTCGATTAAATTATATAGAAAAAATGAGGCTTTTTTAAGCAAAGACAGGTTCCAAGCACGCCATGTAACGTTGTTTAAAGCTTCCTGATTCTGGATATGCTATAGTACGGGAGGGATTGAACATGAGCAAGCGTGTGGCTGCTTTTTACTCTATTTTTATGGTCTGTTTGTTATTACTAGTCACAAACCTTTACCGACTTTCAACAGGTAACCAGCTGGCAGAAGCGGCTGACCGCCAAAGCAGCTACCGTTTAACAGTAGCTTCTGGGCGCGGAACCGTTTACGATACAAACCTAAAACCACTCACGGGAACAGAAATCGGCTATACAGCCGTAGTAAACCCTACGCCAGAGACAGCATCCATTTTGGCAGATGTGCTACCGCGAGAGCGAATGGAAGAGGTTTATACATTACTCACAAAGGGCAAACCGTTTTTGCTTACCTTACCCAAAGCGGTTCAAGCCGAGGGGATCGATACCTTTGAAACATACCGCCGTTACAATACGAACGACCAAATTGCCGCCAATGTAATTGGGTATTTGGATGGCAGTAATATTGGCGTGGCAGGAATGGAAAAAGCGTATCAGGATTATTTATCGGCTGACCCTGGCGGAATAACGGTAAGCTACCGCGTGGATGCGGTAAACCGTGTGTTGTCCGGTGAAAATAAAGAGATAAAAGATACCTCAGAGAAAAACAAAAAGGGCGTAGTACTCACGCTCGATGAAGAAATACAAAAAATTGCGGAGAAGTCCGCGAAAAAATACCTGAAAAAAGGTGCCGTAGTGGTTACGGAGGTACCCAGTGGAAAAATCCGTGCCATGGTAAGCCTGCCGGATTTTTCGCCAACCGATTTAAAGTCAGCGATGGATAATCCGGATTCCCCGCTTATGAACCGAGCAATTTCTGCTTATAGCGTTGGCTCGGTGTTTAAAGTGGTATCTGCGGCGGCGGCTTTAGAAAGCGGTGTTTCACCGGATACCACCTTTACCTGCACCGGTGGAATCGAGGTTGGCGGAGGAGTATACCACTGCTTTAACGGTAAGGCACATGGGAAGCTCAATATGCAGGGAGCAATCGCCCACTCCTGCAACAGCTATTTTGTCCGTTTAATGCAGCAAATACCAAATGAGACACTTCTTAAAATGGCTCAGTCGCTTGGGTTCGGTCAAAGCCAGAGCTTTGCACCGGGGTATACTACTGCGGCGGGCAGTTTGCCCGAACAAAAGGAGCTATTGGTACCACGCGCCCTAGCAAATTTTTCATTTGGTCAGGGCAAACTGTCTGCAACTCCGGTTCAAATTGCAGGCTTAATAAATGCAGTTGCTTCCGGTGGGTTGTATACTCCGCCTAGTTTGGTGGAGGGACTTGTGGACGATAAAATGCAGTATGTAGAAAGGGCAAAAAGCACAGAGGCTGTACGCGTTATGTCGCAGGATACGGCAGCACAACTACGGCAGTTTATGGGCGCCGCAGTGGAAGAAGGTACCGCCAAAAAGGGGAAGCCGGTTCTCGGTGGAGCGGGAATTAAAACGGGTACGGCGCAAACCGGGCAGTATGTGGGGAATAAAGAAGTAGAGCAAGGTTGGTATGCGGGCTTTTTCCCTCTCAATACACCACGGTACAGCATTGTGGTGCTTTCAGAGGACGCACAGGGCGCCAGTGACGGAGCCCCGGTTTTTCAGGAGATTGCCAACGCATTGCTTTCAAAAACCAATTGACAATACCATTGCATCGTAGTAAAATCAAAGTGATTTTGTAATAGATAAAAGGCGATTATGGGAAAAAAGCTGTTTTTGTGTTTGCAGCAGAGAGAGGGTTCCTCCGGCACTATGCCGGTTTGGCTGAAAGACCCTTGCAGGCAGCAGACAGTGGGCCCCTCCCGCAGCCGCCGGGTGAAGAACTCGGCCGTTCCCCGCGTTAAGGGGTTTGAGTGGCGCGTATGCGCAATTTGGGTGGTACCACGGGCTTTCTCCGTCCCATTTCGGGCGGTGGAGGTCTGTTTTTTTGTGCTTTGCCGCTTTAGCTAGTTTTATATATTCAAAGAAATAACTTTAAATAAGCGGGAAAAGGTATTTAGCCGTTTTTTAGAGTAGCATTATAATCAGACAGGAGAGTTTTATAACATGCAGTGGACAGGATTAAACGAGATTCGCGAAAAGTACTTATCTTTTTTTGAATCCAAAGGGCATTTGCGCCTGAAGAGCTTTTCTCTGGTACCCAATGGCGATAACAGCCTTTTGCTGATTAACTCCGGAATGGCACCCATGAAAAAGTATTTTACGGGTGAGGTTACTCCCCCCAGAAAGCGCGTCACCACCTGCCAAAAGTGTATTCGTACACCAGACATTGAGCGTGTTGGCATTACGGCCCGCCACGGAACCTACTTTGAGATGATGGGTAATTTCTCGTTTGGTGATTACTTTAAGCACGAGGCAACGGCTTGGGCATGGGAGTTTTGCACCAAGGTGATGGCTCTGCCCGAAGATCGTGTATGGATCACCATTTATCAGGATGACGACGAGGCGTTTGAGATTTGGACAAAAGAGGTTGGAGTTTCTCCCGACCGTATTGTTCGCCTTGGCAAAGAGGATAACTTCTGGGAGCATGGTTCCGGCCCCTGCGGCCCTTGCTCCGAGCTGCACTTTGACCGTGGCGAAAGCTACGGCTGTGGTTCCCCCACTTGCGGCCCGGGCTGTGACTGCGACCGCTATGTCGAGTTCTGGAACCTAGTGTTTACTCAGTTTGACAGTGACGGCAAGGGTACTTACACTCCTTTGGATCACCCCAATATTGACACCGGCATGGGGCTTGAGCGCCTTGCCTGCATTATGCAGGGCGTAGACAACCTCTTCTTAGTCGATACGGTGCAGAATATTATGAAGCACGTTAGCCGCATTGCGAATATTCAGTACGGCGACGACAGTCAAAAGGATATTTCTCTGCGCGTGATTACCGACCATATTCGCAGCACTACCTTTATGATTGGTGACGGCGTTATGCCCTCCAACGAGGGTCGCGGCTATGTGCTGCGCCGCCTGCTGCGTCGTGCGGCACGCCATGGTAAGTTAATCGGCATTGACCGCCCGTTCCTCTATGAAGTAGCGGAAACGGTAATTGCTGAAAATAAAGATGCGTACCCGGAGCTTTCCGAAAAACGCGATATGATTGTAAAGCTCATTCACGTAGAAGAAGAAAGCTTTGCACGCACCATCGACCAAGGCTTGCAGCTTTTGAACAACCTGATGCAAGGGATGGAAGGAAAAGTGTTCTCGGGTGAGGATGCGTTCCGTTTGAACGATACCTACGGATTCCCGCTCGATCTTACAAAAGAGATTGTTGCCGAGCAGGGCATGACGGTGGATGAAGAAACTTTCCGTAATTTGATGACCGAGCAAAAGCAGCGTGCCCGTGCAGCTCGTAAAAATGCAGGAGCAGACGCTTGGGCAGGCGGTGCCAACGGAACGGAAGAACTCCCTGCAACAACGTTTGTAGGGTATGAGAGTATTTCTTGCGAAACCGAAGTGCTGGCTGTGATTAAAGACGGCGAGCGTGTGGATGCCGCAGAAATGGGCGATGAAGTTACGCTTGTACTCGCTCAGAGCTCGTTCTATGCGGAAAGCGGCGGCCAGACGGGCGATACCGGCTGTATTACAGCCGGAGAATCCGAGTTTACGGTGACCGATACCACGAAAAACCCCAGCGGGATTTTCCTACACCACGGTAAAGTAACGTCCGGTCGCATTTCAGAGGGAGATGCGGTTACCGCAACGGTAGATGGCGAGCGCCGCACTTCGATTATGCGCAACCATACCGCAGCTCACTTATTGCAGGCGGCATTGCGCCGTGTGCTGGGTGCTCATGTGGAGCAGGCAGGCCAGCTTGTAACGGATGAACATGTGCGCTTTGACTTTACCCATTTCTCCGCAATGACTGCGGAAGAATTGCAGCAGACCGAAGCTTTGGTAAACCAAATGATTTTGCAGGGGATTTCAGTGGAATGCCGTGAAATGCCCATTGAAGAAGCGAAGAAGCTTGGTGCAATGGCTCTGTTCGGCGAGAAATACGGCGATGTGGTTCGTGTTGTGAGCGCCGGCGAGTTCTCCCGCGAGCTGTGCGGTGGTACGCATATTGAGAATACCGCAAGACTTGGCTTGTTCCGCATTGTGTCGGAAAGCTCGGTTGCGGCGGGTGTTCGCCGTATTGAGGGTGTAACCGGAACCGGCGTTTTGGCATTGCTCTCCCGCCAGGCAGAGATGATGCAGGAAACGGCTGCTGCTTTAAAGCTAAGCAATGTATCTGACTTGGTACAGCGTGCAAAGCAGGTTGCCGTAGAACTGAAAGAAAAAGACCGCGAAATTGAGAGTCTGAACGGAAAGCTTGCCTCGGTTCGCATCAGTGGTCTACTGGCAAATGCACAGCCAGTTGGTGGTGTGCGCGTGATAACGGCGGTTCTTCCCGGAACAGGAGCGGAGGCTCTTCGCGCCATGTGCGACCAGATTAAGAGCCAGCAGGCAGACGTAGTTGCCATTATAGCAGGCGTAACGGATGGCAAAGCAACCATAGCCGCAACAGCAGGCGCCGAAGCACAAAAACTTGGTGTGCATGCGGGCAATCTGGTTGGCCCCATCGCTAAAATTGCCGGTGGCAATGGCGGCGGTAAGCCGGATTTGGCTATGGCAGGAGCAAAAGACCCCTCTAAGCTGGAAGAAGCACTGGCAGCTGCCAACGAAATCATTGCTGGCATGCTCAAGTAAACAGATAAAAACATTGTTCTAGAAATAATCTTTTCAATAAATTTGGCAGCAATTGCATGGAAAACACATATGCTGTATATGGTTCTCTATTAGGCTTTTGCTGCCGAATCAAAGATTTTTAAATTTGACACTTGTATCATATAAAGTAAGTAAAATTGAAAAGAACGCTTTTATGTTAAGGAGGAATTTTCGATGGATTGTGTATTCTGTAAAATCGCAAATGGCGAAATTCCCAGCAAAAAAGTATATGAAGATGAAAAAATACTTGCATTTCACGATTTAGACCCCAAAGCACCGGTGCATATACTTATTATTCCCAAACAGCACATTGCTTCCGCTTGGGAGATTACCGGTGAGAACAGCGAAATTGTATCTTATATCTTTGAGAAAGCACCGCAGCTTGCAAAGGAGCTTGGCCTTGCAGGCGGCTTCCGCCTTGTAAACAACTGCGGTAACGACGGCGGCCAAACCGTGCAGCATTTGCATTTTCACTTGCTTGGTGGCCGATCTATGGAGTGGCCTCCCGGTTGATGGCACTTCGTTTTGAATTTACGTGAAGAAAGGTCTGTAATTAGAATTATGGCAGAAACATATCAAATGACCATCGCAGGGTGCGAAAGACAGCTCCCGATTTGTCCCATTGACGAACACCTCGATATTGCCGGTTTTGTCATGTTTGGCGACGTTGAGATTACGGAACGCGCAGCAGAAGAATTACTGGCTCGCTGCCCGGAGCACGATGTTGTAATTACGGCGGAGACAAAGGGTATTCCGCTTTGCTATGAAATGGCACGCAGAGGCTGCCGCCGTTATGTGGTGGCGCGCAAAAGTGTGAAGGCTTATATGCGCAACTGCATTCATGTGGAGGTAAAATCCATTACAACTGACCACGTGCAGGATTTGTATCTTTCCGAAGAGGATTATAAAGACCTTGCCGGAAAACGAGTCTTAATTGTGGATGATGTGATCAGTACCGGTGAATCTTTGCAAGCAATTGAGAAGCTGGTTCACGAGTTCGGCGGCAATGTGGTTGGCCGTGCCTGCGTGTTGGCTGAAGGCGATGCTGCAAAGCGTGACGACATTATCTTCTTAGAGCCGCTTCCCTTGTTCTTTAAATAATATTCCCAAAGGCTTATTGTATTGGTAAGTCAGGGTTTTTTCGGGAGGGTTTTTCATGCGCCCCTTCGCACTCATCGGCTTCAGTTACCTGCTGGCTCTAACGGCGGCGGTGTATTTTGGTGCGTCGGGCGCCCTTACCATGGGCTGTGTTTGTGGGCTAGCCTTTTGTGTACTGGCTTGTGTGAGAAAAACCCGTTCCCTTCGTACCGTTCAGATGGCGCTGCTTTCGGCAGCGGCGGCGTTCGGCTTGTTTTATGCGTATGCTCAGGCAGTGGTTTTACCCGCTCAGCAAATGAACGGGCGCGACGCAGTGCTGACGGGTACGGTTTGCGAGCTGCCCGTCAGCGCCTATGGACGGTATTATTATGTCATTGAGGTTCAGCATTTAGAGGCAGACGCGGCTCCTTATGTAGAAAAGGTACGTATTTCTGCTCAGAATGCATTGAATGTAGAGCCTTACGACACCATACAGGCCGAAGCGCATTTTTACACACCGCGCGGTGGCGAGGGGTTCGATTCTCCTTCGTACTATGCTTCCAAAGGGATTACTCTGTTTGGTTACCTATATGAGTACAAGCCGGTAAAGATTACTCCGGCAAAGAGTAAGCCGCCGTATTTGGCTGCGCTTTCTTTGCGGCGTGGTATGACAGGGGCGCTGTACCGCTTACTGCCTGTTAAGCAGGCCGGGCTTTCCGCCGGTGTGCTTTTGGGGGATACCTCGGGTATTGGGGAGCAAATAAAATCCGATTTTCAAACAACCGGAGTCACACATATCTTATCTGTTTCTGGTCTTCATATGACGACTATGGCGCAGTTTTTTCTGCTGTTCCTCGGTTTGCTCCGCCTGCCGCGCCGTGCCGGTGCGGCATTGGCAATGGTGGGTGTATTTGCGTTTATGGCAGTCACGGGCTTTGTGCCCTCGGTACTGCGAAGCGGCATTATGAGTCTGATTTATTTGTTTGGAATTGTGGTACGTCGTCAGGCAGATTCCCTCAATTCGCTGGGGATTGCCGCACTGCTGATTGGTTCGGCAAACCCATATGCCGCCGCAGATTTGGGGCTGCTGCTCTCCTTTTCAGCCACGCTTGGAATGATTTTGTGTGCGGGGCCGCTTAGTATCCGCTTACGAGCGATCTATGAAGCCGTTCCCGTTGGGCGTACTGTTCTCGATGGTGTAAATTCTGCGGTGTGTACCACAATAACAGCAACCATCTTTACCTTGCCAATCCTCATTTTGTCCTTTGGTACGGTTTCGCTAATATCGCCTATATCAAACGTAATGCAAATACTGCCATCTACCTTGTTAATGGTAAGCGCCGCAATCGGCGCAGGGCTTTATGTGGCAGGGCTGCCCTTTTTGGCCATGCCGTTCGCATTTGGTACTGGTGTGCTCTCAAATTATATGATAGAGTGTGCAAACCTGCTGGGGCAGGTTCCATGGGCAAGTATTTCTGCTTCCTATGGGTTTGTGCATTTGTGGCTTGCCGGTTCGCTGCTGCTTGCGGCAGTGCTGTTGGTGATGCCGCCCTCACACCGGACAAAGCAGTGCACGATTCTGCTCAGCGGTATATTGCTGTTGTGCGGCGTGTTTTCTTACCAGCTTTCCATGCGCACGGTAACAAGGGTTGCAGTGTTGCAGGAGGGGGATGGTATTTGTGTTGTATTAACGCATCAGGGGCATGGTGCAGTAATTGGCTGCGGAGGATTTCAATCTGCCGCTGCCCGTAACTATTTGCAGGGGCAAGGGGTAAGCCAGCTTGATTACATACAGCTTTTGAGTGATAATAAGGATGAAGCTCTGCTCGCTTCGGAGCTTGTCTCTTATTTTCAACCAAAACAGGTACTGTTGTGGAAAAACGGACAAGAGAATAAGTTTTTACAAAAGCAACTATTTCGTGCGGAGCAGGTAGACTATTATGAAAGCAAGGCAGAGATAAAGCTGTGGGATAGCATCCTTGTGGAGCAGTATAAAAATGGACAGCAAAGCTATACGGGAATTACGGTGAATGGCGTAAGAATACTCCTAGCATCGGCAGAAAGTCGGGCAAGCCGTATCCCTGCTATTTGGCAGCAGGCCGATTTTGTGGTAGCGGATGACCTGCCGCGCAATATGGAAGCACTTGCGCCGCTTGTAACGGTGCTCTCTATGTCGGAGGAAACCGCGCAGTCGAATCTAACGCATCTCGGAGACATTGGCCTTGTATCTGTGTCTACCGGTGACGCAGGCCATGTGATCATCGATACTCGCCCGGGAGGAAAAATCGCATTGAGGAGGAACGTCTGATGCCGGAACTTACGGAAGTCCAATGGAAAAAAACTGCTGACCGTTTGGAGCTGGACGGTCTGTACTTTGTATATGGAGAAGAAAAATATATCATTTCCGCTTATTTACAGCGGCTACTGAAAAAAGTATCGGAGATTCCATTTGCCGATTTTAACGTACAGCGTTTTTCGGGTGATGGCCTATTAGCAGACCGTGTAGCGGACGCAGCAGAGGCCTTGCCCATGATGGCAGAGAGAAAGTATGTAGTTATTCACGATTTGGATGTGGAAAAGCTGCCAGCACGGGAACTCAATAAGCTGTATGAACTGGTGGAGAATCTACCGGAAAGTACCGTTTTGCTCGTTTTTCAACCAACACTTGTCATGGATGTAAAAAAATCCACCGCTTGGAAGAAATGGCTTACCGCCGTGAAAAAGCAGGGAACGGTAGTTGAGGTGCGCCAGCGTGATGGGGCAGAGCTAGAGAAACTGTTGTGCGCTTATGCAGAAAAACGTGGCTGTACGCTTTCTCGGCAAGATGCAGGCTTTCTAATTACCCAGTGCGGAAAAGAGCTGAAAACGTTATTTCATGAGCTGGACAAGCTCTGTGCGTACATAGGCAGCGGCGCTATCACACGAGCGATAATCGATCAAATTGCGGTAAAAAATTTAGAAACAACGGTGTTCCTGCTCTCCAAAGCACTGGTTGCAGCACAGTACGACAAAGCCTATTCACTGCTTGATTTACTGTACCAACAGCGGGAAGAGCCGGTAGCCGTATTAGCGGTTTTGTCTTCCGCTTATGTGGATATGTACCGGGTGCGTGCATGTGTGCAGGGAGGGCATAGCTCAGCAGAGCTGGCAAGCTATTTTCCCTACAAAGGCAAGGAGTTCCGCCTGAAAAATGCAGAGCGCGATATGAAAAGCCTTTCTTTGGAGAAGCTAAGGGAGAGCCTTTCTGTTTTGCTGGAGACCGATATTGGGCTGAAAAGCTCACGAACCAACGACCGAATTTTAATGGAGAAGCTGATAGCCCGGCTACTGCTAATTGCCGAGAAGGAGCGAATAACTTGATTAAAATAAAAGAAGCTGTGATTGTGGAAGGAAAATACGATAAAATTAAGCTGTCGTCGATTATCGATGGCCTAATTATTGAGACACGCGGCTTTCAAATTTTTAAGGATGAGCAGCAGATGGCGCTCATTCGCCGTATGGCGCAATCAAGAGGCTTGCTTATTTTAACCGACAGTGACTCTGCGGGCTTTATGATTCGTCACCACCTGATGAGTGCAATCCCAGAGAAGTATATAAAGCACGCTTATATACCGGATGTTCTGGGCAAGGAACGTCGGAAAGAAAAAGCCTCCAAAGAAGGGAAGCTAGGGGTTGAGGGCGTTTCAAAGCAGCAGATTTTAGAGGCACTTAGCCGTGCCGGTGTTCTTTGCGAAGAAGAGGATTTACCAAATGATGCGAATACTGCAATTCGAAAAATACAAAAAGCAGATTTATTTAGTGATGGCTTAACGGGCGGAGAAAACAGCGCGCAAAATCGGAAGCTTTTACTTTCTCACCTTTATCTGCCAGAGCATCTAGCTACAAATGCTTTGCTTAAAGTGCTCAATAGCATGATGTCTTATGAAGAATACCACGAAATGATAGAAAAACTTTTGAAATAAATCGAATTTTAGTTGACAAGTCTTTCATCAGAATGCTATAATACTCTTCGTCGAGTCGGCATTTTGCCTTCTCGAGATATGCGGCTGTGCTGGAATTGGCAGACAGGCACGTTTGAGGGGCGTGTGTTTTTAACGTATGGGTTCAAGTCCCATTAGCCGCACCAAACCAAAGTCATGTATGAGTTTTGAACTCATACATGACTTTATTTGTTTTATTTGATATGATGATTCAAATGGTTATTTCATAGATTTAGGAGCTATTCACAATGGAAAAGTTGAGAAAAATAAAAGCAGTTGCAATTGTATTAAAAACTATGTTTGGAGGTGATTTATAAAAAATAGAGGAGAAGATGAAATGAAACAAGTACCGAATCCCCATGTAATCTATCCCAATGAATACAAAACTTCAGTTTTTTTAAAGAATGTGGTTACTGCACCAAACATTTTGGTTGGTGATTACACATATTACGATGATGCAGTTGACCCAATAGGCTTTGAAAAAAACAATGTTTTATTTAACTATCCGGAATTTGGTGATAAATTAATTATCGGAAGATTTTGTGCCATTGCGAGCGGTACCACATTTATTATGGGTAGTGCGAATCACAGAATGAGTAGCGTAACCACTTATCCATTTCATGTTTTTGGTGGAGCTTGGCAAGAAAATACCCCTTCTCATTTGTCACAACTACCCCATAAAGGCGACACGATAATCGGCAATGATGTTTGGATTGGTAGAGAAAGTGTAATCATGCCTGGCGTGAAAATTGGTGACGGAGCGATTGTTGCTGCATATTCCATAGTAACAAAAGACATTGAACCATATACAATTTGGGGTGGAAACCCTGCCAAGTTTATTAAAAAAAGATTTGATGAGGAATTGATTTCATCGCTGTTAAAACTGGAGTGGTGGAACTTTGAGCCTAATGAGCTTGTAGCATTTTTACCTGCACTTTGCAGCAGCAATCTTGCAGAGGTGAAAGAGAGAATTCTAGGGAAATTGAATTCATAAGCTTGTAGAACGAACGAGTATGCTTCCTATGGGCAGTACACATCGAAACATGTAATTTATATTTATAAGCTCCGAGGGCTAAGCTGTTTTAGCCTCCGGAGCTTATTTTTTAAAGAGATTTGATTTAGATTCAAAGCAACTGTTACAAAGCATTCTATGTAGAAGTTTTGTACACCATGATAATTTGCTTCAAATCAAAAAGCCGGAGATTTAAAGCTCCGGCTTTTCAAGATAAACATAAAATATAGCATGTTAACGGTAATGTTAATTGGGGTTGGTAACGTCCGTTTTGAGCAAGCCATAAATATAATAATCGCACCATGTACTAACCATCTTGCCCTGCCGAATAAGACCCTCTTTTTGAAAACCACATTTTTCAAGAAGCTGAATAGACGCAGTATTACGAATATCTACATCCGTCCAAAGTCGCTGGAGCTCTGTGTTCTCGAAGCAGAATCGCGTTACAGCCATTAATGCTTCATGGGCGATTCCTTTTCCGTGGTATTCGTTCGAGAGGCGTATTGCCACCTTACCCATCCGATCTTTTTCAATTAAATAAACCCATAGCTCCCCAATTGCCTTTTGATTCTCTTTCATCACAATTCCAAGGTGAAAGCTCTTCGTAGGTTTTTCCACTTTCGTAAATAACAGCTCGGGGTTTTTATCCGTTTTTCCCGGGCCTTTTCCCCAATAGGTATAAAGTGATTTGTCCGGCATCCACTCTTTGAGAGCTGGAATGTCAGTGGGCTGCAACGGTTGAACGGTAAGCCGCTCGGTTTCGATGATCGGTTTATTAGTGATATAATCTGCCAAAGACATCATATCGCTCCTTTAAAAATAAAACTTTATTTACCATTCGATACACACTTTCTTTCCGTGTTTGCGAGCAATTGTACTTTCTAGGTTACCAAGAGGGTACGATGAAATAGGAAGTACAGTGTTTCATAATTATTTGTTCGTTTTCAATTGTTCTATCTTTATCAAGCTCGATGTTTTTATTGTAACAAGTATTTTTTATACTTCAACCCTTTTTTTCGAATTCTCCATTTCGGTAAAGATTACAGGTCAAATGTTTTACGAAATGCACTGGGTGTAATGCCATGAACATCTTGAAATGCCGCCGAAAATTTGGCGGCGTTTTCATAGCCACAGCGAACCGCTATATTCTTAATATTGAGTTCATCGTCCGCCAGTAACTGCATCGCTCGTTTCATTACCGCTTCTCGCTTATAGTGATACAGCGTTTGGCCATATAGGCTTTTAAAGCTAATACGAAGCTTGCTTTCACTCATTTCAGCTAAAATACAGAGCTCTTCCGTAGAGGGCATCGGCAGCGGATTTGCATCGATTCTCTCCTTTACACGGTAGAGCTTTTGTTCGTTTTCCCATGTCACATAGTGGCGGCGGTTGCGTTTGTGCAGCTCCATGTCTCTGTTATGTGCAAACAGGTACAGCAGCTCCATGGCTTTGCAAAGATAAGCGGGCAGCGGCAATCGGTTCCCGCGAACCCCCCAGCGTATCTGCTCCATAACAAGCATAATGTTTGGTGTATCAATGTGGCGTGGCATCCATTCCTTTGCATCATCTAGCAAAATAGGGTAGCTTATTTTGTTGTTCGTTAAAAATGAAGATATGCAGGAATTAAAAATCATTACGCTTGTAAAGCAAACGTGTTCCCCTGCTGGAATTGTAATTCGTAGTGGCTTACCATTGCCAATCACAAGTTGTGTAAATGGCGTTAATTTTCGAGCCGCTTTTCCTTGCTGTGTTATGGTAATGGTGCCTTGGTCAATGCAGAACACCAGCAGAAAGTGCCGAGATGTTCGAATGGTATACTCTATCTTTTTATCATATTGAAACCAAGCGCTGGCGGCAAATAAGCCCTCACCAGCATGGAGTTCTCGTATCCAACCGTTTTCCCAAGTACCAGGAAAGATGTATTCTGCAAACTGCTGATGCCGATATTCTTTCAAATGGTAGTGTTTTGCCAATGCCCCCCAGCCCTGCTCGTACTCATTCGTCTTGTCCAATTCGGCATCCTCCTGTAGATAGTTTGGTACCATTAGTATATCATTGAATCAAATCGCATTGCAATAAAATAGAATCCAAAATGGGATAAATAGAATCTAAAATGAATATTTGATTATATGCTAAATTGCAAAGTAATCCCATGTATACTGAGATTTTGAATGAAGAGCCTTAAGCTAAACTTCCGGCACTTCTCATGTTTTCCAATTGACAGAAAGAAGTTCTAATGATACGATTGTATTTAGTTAGCTTAATCTAACTAAAAGAGCGCGCAAGAACAAAAATAGAAGTTTAGCCAAGGAGAATGATGATGAAGATAATCGGCAAGAGAATAATCCCTGCCATTTTAAGTTTTGCGGTGATTTTTGCTGCCACAGGCTGCCAAAATACAACTGCAAATGTAAGCCAGCCACAGGAAAGTGCAAGCTCTGCAATTCAAGAAGAAAACGGAATTCGCACTGTTTCTACCGTAATGGGAGACATTAAAGTTCCCGTTCACCCGAAGAATGTGGTGGTAAACTGGTACATAGGTGATGTGTATGCGGCGGGACTCAATGTGTCGGGTTACTATTGCTGGGCGCAGAAAACCATGCCCTTTTATGACAAAATGATGGCAACAAAGAATATAGAAAAGTGGGAGCCAGAAGAAGTAATGGCGCTGGAGCCCGACTTGATTGTTACTTATGACAAGGAAGATTTTGAAAAGTTCGGAAAAATTGCGCCGGTATTGGTGATTGAAGAAAGTGTACCCTCTGAAGAGCGTGTTAAAATCATTGGAGAAGCAACTGGTATGGAAGAAACGGCAAATCAAAGTGTTGCTGTTTTTAAAGAAAAGCTGGCAAATGCTCAAAAAACCCTCCAGACTGACCGCTTTCAGGGAAAAACCTTCAGCATATTAGAAGACTGGGGTCCATCGGGTGAATGGTCTGGAATTGGTTACGAAACTGGTTCCCGTGGCGGCACGCTGATGTATCATTATTTGGGCCTGAAATACCCAGACAAGCTTGCGGCATTAATTGAAAGTTCAAAGCAGCAAAGAGGAAACATTAGCTATGAGGTCGCTCACGAATATTTTGGTGACTATATTTTATGGTGCCGCCAAGAGGGCAAAGATTCGGAATATATGAAATCAAAGATTTGGAAGAGCATCCCCGCAGTTGCCGCTGGCCATGTCATTGAGGTTCCCGGTGAATACCAAGGATTGTTCTTCTATTCCGATGTTTTGAGCCTGACTGAACAAATTGATTTCATTGATAAAGCCTTTCAGAACTTAAAGTCGTAACAAGATATTAGACTAATAACCCAATAAGGGCTTATGTTAGCCATATGAAACAACGGATAGAGAGGATTCTTTTTCATGCAACTACTCCCTGCAAAACAGCAGCTGCGCGGTAGAGCGCGCTTCACACTGTACATGCTGGTGGGTGCGGTGCTTTTGGTGCTCATGTCGGCGGCGTCGATCAGCTTCGGTGCCGCCGATATGAGTTTATCTACCGCATGGGGTGCTGTTTTTCACTTCGACCCAAGCCAGACTGAGCACCAAATTATTCAAACGCTTCGTTTTCCCCGCACTGTGGCAGATTTGATTGTTGGGTGCAGCCTTGCCATCTGCGGTGCGCTAATGCAGGGAACTACCCGGAATCCTTTAGCCGACTCGGGTTTAATGGGAATCTCCTCGGGTGCAACCTTTGCAATAGCGGCTTGTATGGCCTATTTTCCCGGGCGCACCTACGGTCAAACCATGCTGTTTGCCTGTATGGGTGCTGCCGTTGCAACCGGAATTACCTATTCCATTGCTTCCGTTGGTAAACGGGGAATGACCCCGCAACGGTTGGTTTTGGCCGGTATTTCCATATCGATGCTATTTGGTGCGTTTTCACAGTACCTGTCCATAAAGTATCATTTGGGGCAGGCTTTGGCATTTTGGACGGCAGGAGGAACGGCTAACGCCAAATGGAATGAGCTTGCCATTGTTGCTCCTATTTTTCTTATTGCCACCTTGGCGGCAGTTGTGTTATCCCCTAGCGTTACCGTTATGAGTTTGGGGGAAGACGTGGCTACCGGGCTTGGAATGAGAACCGGGCTTGTGAAGGGTATATCCACCATTATCGTATTGCTTCTTACCGGACTTTCTGTGGTTGTGGTTGGGCCGGTAGGGTTTGTAGGGTTGATTACACCTCACATTGTACGCTATTTGGTGGGGGTAGACTACCGTTACATTATCCCTGCCTCCGGCGTGTATGGTGCACTATTAACTGTGTTTGCAGACCTAATGGGAAGAATAATCAACAAACCGTATGAAACCCCATTGGGAATTATATTTGCCGTAGTGGGTGTTCCTTACTTTCTCTACCTTGCACGTAAGCAAAGGAGGGAGTTTGAATGAGTTCATCCTTAAAACAGCGGTTCACCATTCAAAGGGGCGTTTTCGTGATCCTGTTTTTAGCACTATTAACGCTTGTAATTGCAGTGGTCGGAATGAATTCCGGTAAGATGAATCTTTCTCCCTCGGAGGTTCTCCAAGTTATATTGGGTAAGGGAACCCACAGGCAGAATTTAATCGTACTTGAGTTTCGGCTTCCCCGCATCATACTTTCGGTGCTTGTAGGATTTGGAATGGGAGCTTCTGGCTGTATTATGCAAAGTCTGCTCCGCAACGATATGGCCAGCCCCGGCACGTTGGGTATTAGCTCTGGCTCCGGGTTATTTGTACTTATTTTTGTCGTGTTTTTCTCAGTTCAGGGGATGGCATCGGCAATTATGTTGCCTCTGCTTGCCTTTGTAGGCGGAATTACAGCGGCAGGCCTCATCTTTATATTGTCGCATCGGCGCGGGAGAGACATTTCTCCAACCGGGCTTATTCTTACCGGCGTAGCACTTTCGAGTGGGTATGGAGCACTCACTACGCTGTTGACTCTCAAGCTCGACCAAAATCAAATGGATTTTATTCAGCGCTGGAGTGCCGGCAGTCTTTGGGGAGACAAATGGAGCTACCTAGCGGTTCTTGCTCCATGGACATTGCTTTTGCTTTGCTATGTATTTTATAAGTCGCAGGTGCTTAACACATTGCATTTGGGCAACCAAACGGCAACGGGTTTGGGTGTAGCGGTTAACCGGGAGTTTTTGGGTCTTTCCTTTGCGGCGGTTGCATTGTCATCCGGCAGTGTGGCACTTGGCGGCAACTTTTTCTTTGTGGGAATGATTTCACCCCATATAGCTCGGCGATTGGTTGGCCCCAACCACAAGGTATTTCTACCGGCTACCTGCCTGGTTGGTTCGGCAGTCGTCTTACTGGCAGACACCATCACACGAAGTATTAGTATGGGAACCGATGTTCCTACGGGAATAGTAATTACCGTACTAAGCACACCATATTTCTTATATTTGCTTGCAAAGTCAAACTAACCATTCGGTTTTGGGAGCATTCAGGAGAGGGAGGAAACATGAATCACACGGTGAACAGCATAACAACTGAAAATTTAGATATTGCTTACGATGAGGCTCTCATTGTAAAAGCATTGGATATGAAAATACCGCACGGAAAGATTACATCCATTATTGGCCCCAACGGGTGCGGAAAATCTACGGTTTTAAAGGCAATTGGCCGTATTTTAAAACCCCAAAATGGTCTGGTCTATTTGTCCGGAGATGACATTCGCAAGCTCTCAACCAAAGAGATAGCGAAAAAGATGGCGATTCTGCCGCAAACACCGACCGCACCCAGTGGGTTAACCGTAGGTGAGCTGGTGGCCTATGGACGTTTTCCGCATCAGCGTGGTTTTGGCAAGCTGACTCCAGAGGATAAGAAAATCATTCAATGGGCATTGTCTGTAACAAAGCTGACAGATTTTGAAAACCGCGAGGTAGACACGCTTTCCGGTGGGCAAAGGCAAAGGGTATGGATTGCAATGGCGCTGGCTCAGCAAACCGATTTGATTTTACTAGATGAGCCTACCACGTACCTCGATTTGGCGCACCAGCTTGAGGTGCTGGAGCTTCTCTACGACCTCAACCGCAGGCAGGGCTGTACCATCGCAATGGTGCTTCACGACTTAAATCTTGCCGCCCGTTTTTCCGATTATATGATTGCCATTCGGAGTGGAAGCATCATAATGCACGGTACCGCCAAAGAGGTAATGACTCCGCAGGTGCTGAGGGATGCTTTTTCAATTGATGCACAAATTGTGTATGAGCAGGGCTCTGGCAGACCGGTCTGTCTTACCTATGATTTAATACGCACAGATGCCTCTGCCTTAAAGGAGGCTATTGCGGTATGAAGACCACCCTTCGCGTTTTACAGGAAGCGAAAAAATATTGGGGGCATTTTTCCCTAGCACTACTGGCTTTGATCATTTCAACCTTTGCGGGCTTTTACACTCCTTGGGCGCTCCGTGAGCTTACCGGACTTGCAACGGATGGTTCGGCTCATTTTGCTGCCGAAGCTCTGCGTATTGGCCTATTGCTATTGCTTGCAACGGCGTTGCAGGCGGCGGGTAGCTCGGCTTCCGGTTATTTAAACCATTACGCAGCCTTGCATTATGTAGCAGATTTGCGTGGGCGGCTTTACCGAAAGCTTCAGCATATGAGCCTGCGTTATTTTCATAAGAGCCGTACCGGTGATTTAACCGGACGGGTCGTGAACGATACAATGGATGCAGAAATATTGCTCGCACATGTAATACCAGATTTTATTGTCAATATTCTAACCTTCTTGGGTGTGGGCGCATTGCTTGTTACCATTAATCTAAAGCTGGCTCTCGTAAGCCTCATAACAATTCCTTTTCTTTTGGGTATCACCATTTGGCAGAGCGTACATGTTTCCCCTACGTGGAAAGAAAACTCCAAAATCCGCGGGGAGCTTTCGGGAACGGTACAGGATAATCTCTCTGGCATTAAAGAAATTCAAATCTTTAACCAACAGGAGCAGGAAGAAAAAAAGGTGGAGAACCTTTCTCTGCGTCATAGCCGTGCTTACCTAAAGGCCAGCTTTTTCTTTGAAACAACCTACCCGCTGTTGGCATTTGTAACAGCGCTGGGTACCGTTATTGTAGTCGTATATGGCGGCCATTTGGTTGGTACGGGAGAAGTAAGCATAGCCGATATTGTAGGCTTTGTTATGTATCTTTCCATGTTCTACGCACCTGTAAAAAGCTTCTCTAGCTTGGTGGAGCGTGCGGGAGAAGCCACTGCCGGGTGCCGCCGTGTATTTGAAGTAATTGACGACGCACCCGATGTAAAAGAAAAGAAAAATTCTGCGGTTTTACCCCGTGTAAAGGGTGAAATTCAGCTTTGCAATCTTTCCTTTTCGTATCATGAAGATATGCCAATTTTGCAAAATGTGAACCTTACCATTCAGCCTGGGCAAACCGTTGCGTTAGTCGGCACAACCGGTGTGGGCAAATCCACCATTGCAAATCTTCTAAACCGATTTTACGACCCACAGCAGGGAGCGGTCCTGATTGACGGCGTGGATATTCGCGACGTAACTTTGACCAGCCTGCGAGACAATATCTCCATGGTGTTGCAGGACACCTTTCTGTTTAATGGTACGGTATATGATAATATTGCTTACGGCTGGAAGGAAGCGACAAGAGAAGATGTGATTGCCGCTGCAAAGGCCGCCAATGCGCACGATTTTATCGAGAAAATGGAAGATGGCTACGATACGGAGATTGGGGAGAGAGGAATCCGCCTTTCCGGCGGGCAAAAGCAGCGTATTTCTATTGCGCGCGCCATACTGCGCAATTCACCCATTCTAATTTTGGATGAAGCAACTTCTGCACTTGATACAAAAACCGAGCAGGAGATTCAAGCGGCGCTGGATGAAATCGCAAAGCATCGCACGACATTGGTCATTGCACACCGGCTTTCTACCATTCAAAGTGCGGATCAAATTATTGTGCTGGATGGTACTGGTATTGCTGAGCTGGGAACCCATGAGGAACTGATGGCACAAAAAGGAATATATTTCCGCTTGAATCAGGCAAAGGCATCGTAAGCAGTTTTCTGGGAGGTGACGACAGAGGTGCAATTATCAAAATCGCAAGCACATTACATCAAGGCAATTTACGAGCTTTCATTGGATAGAGGGTCTGTTCGCGTAATTGACATTGCCAATAAGCTTTCTGTAAGCAAGGCAAGTGCAAGCCTTGCGGTAAGCAGACTTACAAGCAAGGGATTGTTATTTAGAGATTTGCAGCGGCGTGTGTTCCTTACACAGATAGGGGAGCGCGAAGTGATTCGGCTGCTGGATAAATTCGAGCTTTTACTTTGGCTTCTGGTCACGATCCTTGGTGTTAATTCAGAGGCAGCAAAGCAGGATGCCTGTTCCATGACGTACCTGCTAAGCAAAGAAAGTATCTGTGCGATCTGCTGCTTTATAAAAAAAGAGGCATACGAGAGGAGCCTCTGCATACGCTGCCCTGTTACCTCACAGGTTTGCTGCCAAAGCATTTCTGGCTAAGTCGGCCGGCAACTATTTTTATGTTAGAAAAGCGAATAATAGATAAAGGAAAGCTCCGGCGAAATTGCCCGGAGCTTTCCTTTTCGTGTGTGTGCTTTCGCTGGCTCTTATCTGTAAAGCTGCGCTAGTGACCAAGTGAAAAACATGTATTCCTTTAATTCTCCCGGAGATAATGTAGAGTTTACAATGGGGCCAGCCTCGAGCGCAAGCGGAACAATATGCATAAATGAGTACGGCGTTATTGTAATAGCGGATGAAAACTCCATCCTAATTGCGTATACTCCGCGGATTTTCTCAATTCGTAAGATTACTGGGGCTCGCAGCATTCTTCCAATTACGATAAATACAAATGAGCCATAACGGAAGAAAGCAAAATACGTAGGTGTTTTATCAAAGAACTCTATTTCAGATTGACAAATGGTGCTTACCTTTTATAATTTAGGTAAGCACCATTTGTTGTTAATCAAAAGCCTTGTAAAACCGAACCTTGCTAGTGAAAAGAATTCACAAGAAAAACGGGAAAGAAGGGCAAATAAAAATGAGTATGAAAGAACGTATGACCAGCGGGCAACTCTACCACATAAACGATGAACTCATGGCAGGCCTGCTCCGTGCCAGAAAACTACTGCGGCTTTATAATGCCTCAAGAGAGGGGGACTGGGAGTACCGCACCAGTATTTTGCAGCAGCTTCTCGGTTCTATGGGTGAAGATGTTTTCTTCGAGCCCAATTTTCGCTGCGATTACGGTAGCCAAATACACATAGGCGACCATTTCTACGCGAATTTTGATTGTGTGATTCTGGATGGTTGCCCTGTTACCATCGGCGATTATGTTATGTTTGGGCCGCAGGTAGGCATATATACAGCTTCGCACCCCATTGATGCAACGACACGAGCCACCTTTCTTGAATTTGCCAGCCCGGTCACAATTGGTAATCATGTTTGGGTCGGGGGGCACACGGTAATTAACGGTGGAGTAGAAATCGGGGAGCAAAGTGTAATTGGCTCCGGCTCGGTGGTAACAAAATCGATACCAGCGGGAGTCATTGCCGTTGGGAACCCCTGCCGGGTGCTGCGAGAAATCACGCAGGAGGACGCCTCCATTTGGGAAGAACGCAGACTGCGATTTGAACGTGAACTCGCTTCACAATAGAATAAGAATATAACAGAAGTCGCCGTTTTTTTATTCGGCGGCTTCTGTTTTATCTTACATATAAAATGGATTGTTTATATTAATTTTGGCTATTTTTTAAAACAAGGAATCATTTTTGTTTTTTGTGAATTTTCCTCAAAGATAAGCCATTTTTACTTCATACTTTCGGTTTGACAGCGAAACAAAGCTCCGATATAATAGGGCTATAAAAGTTGTAAATTAATGTCAAAAAAAGTCGTCACGCTTTTCCAGCGCACCCTGACATTGTAGTACCAGAAATTATACAGATCGAAATTTACATTGCTCAAAAAATCTTTCTAATAACACATTTTAAAGGGGAAAAAACATGATTCAATTTAAAAAAGAATCGGAAAACACGACACGGTCATTAGCGGAAGCAAACAAAATTCCACTTTTCCGTAAAATTGGTTTTCAACTAGCTCTATTTGCTATCTGCTCTATTTTGGCAGTGGGTAGTATCAGTGTTCTATATATGTCTTACAGCAACCAAAATGTAATTCAGCAAATCGACACGGAACGCAGCCAAATGGCTATTACTACATTAAATGCAATTGCCGAAGACTACGCAACAAAGTCGGCAGTAGATGCTAAAAATCTAGCGCTTGAAACGGGTGTAATCACCGCGCTGCAACAGGGGAATGCGGCCGCAATCAAATCGGCGGTTACGGCATCTATGAAAGAAATGACAATGGATGTAGACTTTGTTACGGTTGTAAACAGCCAGGGTACGGTGATTGCCCGCACACATAGCGATAAAACGGGGGATACGCTATCCAGCCAGGCTGATATAGCAAATGCTCTAAAGGGTGAGGTAACGACGCATACAGATGTAGGCAGTGAAGTTCGGCTTGGCATTCACTCCGGAGCACCCATTAAAGACTCTGAGGGGAAAATAGTGGGCGCGATATCTACCGGCTATTCATTGGTCGAAGAAAAGTTTGTAGATAAAATGAAAAATATGACTGGCAGTGAATTTACTATTTTTATTGGTGACGAGCGTGCCAACACCACCATTGAGGATAAAGGCAAGCGTGTGGTAGGTACAAAGCTGGATGCAAAATTAGCAAAGCAGGTATTGGAGGAAAAAGAGCCGTATTACGGTACCGCTACGATTCTTGGTAAGCCTTACGCCACGGCATACCAGCCGATTATTGATACAAGCGGTAAAGCAGTTGGTATTTATTTTGCAGGTGTATCTCTCGAAGCAACAAATGCTGCGGTACAAATGGCCGTTTTCATCGCCGTTATTGTTGAAATCGTGTTAATGCTTGTTGCAATTGTATTACTGATTCGGTTCGTAAGGCGTAAAATCTCACGCCCCTTGGAAGAAATGGCAGAGGTTGCGACCCAGCTCTCACAGGGCAACTTGAATATTGACCTCGATTACCGTTCGCAAAACGAGTTTGGCGTGTTGGCAGAGGCACTTCGCTCCACAGTTGCTTCTCTGCAAAGCTATGTTCACAATATTTCAGAAAAACTGAATCAAATGGCCGAGCGTGATATGCGTGTGCAGATAGATTTGGAGTATGTAGGTGACTTTAAGCCCATACAAACGGCACTGGTGCAAATTTCAGGTTCCTTGAATGAAACACTATCCCTAATTGATATCGCTTCTCAGCAGGTGAATACCGGAGCGGAGCAGGTTTCTGCCGCGGCGCAGGCTTTGGCTGCCGGCGCTTCCGAGCAGGCGGCTACGGTGGAAGAGCTTACGGCCTCCATTGCTACGGTAGAGCAGCAGTCGGAGGAAAACGTACAGAATGTAAGACAGGCTACGGAATATGTTGAGCAAGCGGCCTCCGGAATTCGGCAGAGCAACGACGAAATGTTAAAGCTGACCAGAGCGATGGAAGAAATACGCCAATCCTCCGACGAAATTTCGAACATCACCAAGGTGATTGAGGATATTGCCTTGCAGACGAACATACTGGCTTTGAACGCGGCAATTGAAGCTGCTCGTGCCGGTTCAGCAGGTAAAGGCTTTGCTGTTGTAGCGGATGAGGTGCGTAATTTAGCACATAAGTCGGCAGAGGCGGCAAAACAAACCGCGGTATTACTCCAAAACGCCGGAGCAACTGTGCAGGAGGGCACTGAAACCGCCGAGAACACCTCCCGTGTGCTTTCGGAGGCAGGAGAAAAGGCAAAGCTGATTAGCGAATCCATTGGGCATGTAGAGAGAGCATCCATAGAGCAGGCGAGTGCTATTGAACAAATTACGCTGGGGCTTTCGCAGGTTTCTTCTGTGGTGCAGAACAATGCCGCCACAGCGGAAGAAAGCTCTGCTTCCAGTGAAGAGCTGGCTGCACAGGCGCAGGCATTGCAGCAGGAGGTCTCAAAATTTGTTTTGGATCGACCCTCTACTGGTAAAAACGATTCGATAGAATATAACGACTTTTTTTAAGAATAGAGTTGTGTAGTCAATTTAAAACAAGATGAAGATGAATAATACCGGCAGGTTCCTCAAAAGGGTTACCTGCCGGTATTATGTTACCCAATTGTGTTTGTTTTGGTGTTCAGAAATAGCAGAAAAAGTCTTATTTGACCTGCGTTTTAGAGCATCTGGAAGAATATTCCTGTGTTTTTTAACAAATCGTGCACCAAAATCATGCAAAAAAGCAGAATTATAACTTGTAATCTTCCAAGGATTATGTTAAACTGTAACCAATTTGTTACAGTTGTAATATTTTGTAATGAGAGTAGCTCGCAAATTAATGTAAAATTAGGGAGGATTTCAGAAATGCAGAAATTATTGGCGGCTTGCGCTGCATTTGCCTTTTGCCTGTTAACCGTTACTGGTCTGTGTGTACCTGCGCAGGCGGCAGAAGTAAAAACCGGCGTTGGTTTGTCTGAGCATGTTCTGAAAGCCTATACAGAAAACTGGAAGTATAGCTACGGTTCTTATGGTCAGCTTCGGAACGGTAGCCGATATACCGATTGCTCTGGTTTAATAAAATCTTATTTGTGGTGGACAGGCGAAAAATCAAACCCGAACTCCAATTTGCTGCAAGTTTCGGGTACCGGCAGCGGGATGCTGAAGGCTGCCAAAACAAAGGGTACCATTAATTATAGCAATTGGTCGTCTTTGCCCAGAACACATGGCCTTATTTTATTCCAGCCCGGTCATGTTGGTGTTTATGTTGGCAACAATGTTGGAATTGATAATCGCGATGTAGGCTATAACATGAAAAAAGAACCGGTTTTTGGCCGTGCCAAAAATAAATGGACATCTTGGTTTAAGCTAAGTCAGCTGAATTACCCCACCACGGGTTTTGTTACATATGATGGAAATCAATATTATTATGAAAACGGTGAGTATGCCATAAAAACGACCCGTACCATTGGCGACAAAATCTATTCCATTGGTGCAGACGGCATCATTACCGGCAGTGCATTAACACCGGCTGCACAGGCGCTTCAGGCAGCGGCTCTCACGCAGACTGCCGAAAACAAGCCTGCCACAGCAGCGGTAGAGCAAGTGGCAACTGAAGACCCGGTACCAGTTGATGTAATGCAGGCAGCCGAAGCATCTCTAGTACCCGCACGTAAAAGTTAAATGCGCTGCCCCGATTTATACATAATATTGCTTTACATTAGGGGTATACTGAATGGTAGGAGACGCCTTTGTAAATCATGTGCATCATAATTAATTTGAATTTACTGCGGCAAGGCGGTTTTCCGCTTTGTCGTTTTTATTTTTCGGAAGAAAAGCAATCACAACCCATGAAAATCAAAGGATATGGAAGAAAAACCAATTAAAAACCGCATAAATTGAGCGATATATTCAAAAAATATCAAAATTCGGTATAAAATCAAATAATATCTTGACAATTCGCATTTTTCACACTATTATTTTAGAGTGTTGCTTGAATGTGATAAGAATATCTTTCCCCCGCCAATGGCGGGGGAAAGATATGTATTCGAGTCTTTTATAGCAACACTTTTTTTACTAGTTGCGTATGCATCTAAAAATCGGCTTTGTTAAGTTGCCGCAGTCAGCAGTGATTGTGAAAAATCCTTTGCGGGGGGCAACAAATACGGCGAAGCTGGGCTTGCGTTAGAGCCATTATTGGTTTGGCGCAACTTTATATTTACCGCAAAGGGGATGCACTTATGGAAAATAACACAATTATTTCATTACAGAACATTGATGTGTCGTTTGGCAAAGAGAATGTGCTGAAAAGCTTCAATCTCAATATCCGCGACGGTGAGTTCGTTACGCTGTTAGGCCCTTCTGGCTGCGGTAAAACGACAACTCTGCGTATTATTGGCGGATTTGTAAAACCAGACACAGGCGATGTTCTTTTTAATGGGAAAAAGATCAACAACCTACCCGCACATAAGCGAGAGGTAAATACGATATTTCAAAAATATGCGTTGTTCCCGCATCTGAATGTATTTGAGAATGTAGCATTTGGTATGCGTGTTCACAAAAAGCCAGAAGCGCAAATTCGTGAAACAGTTACTCGAATGCTCGAGATGGTTAACCTAAGTGGTTTTGCCCGCCGCAGTGTCAATTCTCTTTCCGGTGGTCAGCAGCAGCGTGTGGCAATTGCACGGGCACTGGCAAATGAGCCGAAGGTGCTTTTGCTCGACGAACCCTTGGGTGCGCTCGATTTAAAGCTGCGCAAAGACATGCAGGCTGAACTGAAAAAAATTCAGCAGCAGCTGGGGATTACCTTTGTGTTTGTTACGCACGACCAGGAAGAAGCACTCTCTATGTCTGACACCGTTGTGGTTATGGACAAAGGCAGAATCCAGCAAATTGGCAGCCCGCAGGATATTTATAACGAGCCGCAAAACGCATTTATTGCAGACTTTATTGGGGAAAGCAATATTATTGACGGTGTGATGCACCGAGACTTTGTCGTTGAGTTTGCAGGCCGCAAATTTGATTGCCTTGATAAAGGCTTTCGTCCCATGGAACCGGTGGATGTTGTGATTCGCCCGGAAGACATTGAGGTGGTCTCGCCCATTGAGGGGCATATATCTGGCGTGATAACCTCTGTGAATTTTAAAGGCGTGCACTATGAGATTATTGTAGATGTACAGGACTTTAAATGGATGATTCAGTCTACCGATTACCAAGAGGTGGGCGATGAAATTGGCCTAATTTTGCAGCCAGATGATATTCATATTATGAAAAAATCGGAATACTCGGGTACGTTTGGCGATTACAGCACCTTCAGTGACGAGATGGAGGAGGATTCTCAGCCCCCGGATGAGGGAGAGGAGGCCGAGAATTAATGATTAAATCGAAAACTTCATCGGCGCCTTATCTTGTATGGATGGGTATTTTTATTATAGTACCTATGATTTTGGTGGGGTATTTTGCTTTTACCGACCAACAAGGCGCCTTTACCATAAAAAATATAGCAGAAGTCGGCCAGTACTCCAATGTGTTTCTGAGGTCCATTTGGCTGGGGCTGATTGCTACTGTAATTTCATTACTGATGGGATACCCGCTGGCTTACTTGATTTCACGAGCTAACTCGCACCGGCAGGGCATTTTAATTATGCTGGTGATGCTTCCCATGTGGATGAACTTTTTGCTGCGCACCTATGCGTGGATGACTCTTTTAGAGGATAACGGCATTATTAACACCTTCCTTGTTGGCCTGGGCTTTGGCAGGCTGCACCTCATTAATACAGCGGGTGCGGTGGTGCTGGGTATGGTATATAACTACGTACCTTATATGATTCTCCCGATTTACTCGGTGCTTACCAAAATAGACCAGAGTGTGGTGGAAGCCGCACAAGACCTTGGTGCCGGAAGGAGAAAGGTGTTCCTCAAGGTGATTTTGCCCATGAGCATGCCGGGTGTTATTTCAGGCATTACCATGGTTTTCGTACCGTCTGTGAGTACTTTCATTATTTCAAAAATGCTCGGCGGAGGCGGAAATCTTTTGATTGGCGATTTAATTGATATGCAGTTTTTGGGCAGTGCCTATAATCCCAACCTTGGCTCTGCAATCTCTCTTGTTTTGATGCTGCTCATTCTCATCTGCATGGGCATCATGAACCAGTTTGACGAGGGAAATGAAGATGGGGAGGGGATGCTGATATGACCAAGACCGTATCCCGTTTCTACATGGCGCTGGTGTATTTGTTTTTGTATGCGCCAATTGTGATTTTAATTATTTTTTCGTTTAACGATTCGTCTACCATGAGCCGCTCAGTGTGGTCTGGGTTTTCCCTGCGCTGGTACCGTCGCCTGTTTGAAGACCGCCTCATTTTAGAAGCACTGCAAAATACGCTGATTATTGCACTCATTTCCTCATTGGGTGCAACGGCGATTGGAACAGCTGCTGCTATCGGCATTAACGGTATGAAGCGTTGGGCGCGTAAAGCGGTAATGAACATTACGAATTTCCCGATGGTGAATCCCGAAATCGTAACCGGTGTGTCTCTCATGCTGCTGTTTGTGTTTTTTGCCCGTGCGCTCGGTGGAGTATCTTTGGGAATGGTATCGCTGATTCTAGCTCATATCACATTCTCATTGCCGTATGTTATTTTATCGGTATTGCCAAAACTGCGGCAGATGGACCCGCACCTTTATGAGGCTGCGCAGGACTTGGGCTGCCCTCCGGTAATGTCCTTTTTTAAGGTCGTGCTGCCTGAAATTATTCCCGGTGTTGTTACCGGAATGATTATGGCGTTCACGCTCTCTATTGATGATTTTGTCATCAGCTACTTTACCAGTGGAACAACGCAAACACTGCCGATTTATATTTATTCCATGACCAGAAAACGAATTAGCCCTGAAATAAACGCGCTTTCCACGTTATTGTTCGGTACCATTCTGGTGCTGCTGCTAATTGTAAATGTTCGCCGGTCAAAGGACAAACAGCAGGAAGCAGAGAGGGAGGAGGCATAGTCAATTGAAAAAAAGATTGGCGGCTTATACACTTTCGTTACTCTTTTTACTGCCCGTTATACTACCGTTGTCTGCAAATGCGGCAGAAGAGTCGGTACCCAAAACCGGTGTAACCATTAATGTGTATAACTGGGGAGAGTATATCTCAAACGGCGTGGACGGCAGTATTGACGTAAACAAGGAATTTACCCGTAGAACCGGAATTCAGGTAAACTACACCACCTTTGAGAGCAATGAGAACCTGTATGCAAAGCTTGTAAGCGGCGGTGCGAATTACGACGTTGTGATTCCGTCCGATTACATGGTTTCAAAACTCATTAAAGAAAAGCTGGTGCAAAAGCTCGATTATAAAAATATTCCTAACTCAAAATATATCGATGCTAATTTTCTAAAACCGGTCTACGACCCTACCAATGAATATTCAGTGCCTTATACATGGGGTGTGGTAGGTATTTTCTACAATAAAAATTACATCAAAGAAACAGTAGACAGCTGGGATATTTTATGGAATGAAAAATACGCCGGAAAAATATTGATGTTCGATAACCCGCGCGATGCGTTTGGAATTGCGCAAAAGCGTTTGGGCTTCTCGTTTAATAGCATTAATCCAAATGAGTGGGAAGAAGCGGCTATGCTTCTCAAACAACAAAAACCACTTGTTCAGGCGTATGTAATGGATCAAATCTTTGATAAGATGGCCAGTGGCGAAGCATGGCTTGCTCCCTATTATGCAGGGGATGCCGCAACCCTGGTGGATTCTAACCCTGAAATTGGGTTTGCCATCCCAACTAAGAATGGTACAAACTTTTTTGTAGATGCCATGTGCATTCCATCCACTTCCCAAAACAAAGCGGCAGCGGAAGCCTATATCAACTTTTTGTGTAATCCGGAGATTGCGGCAGCGAATGTGTCGTACATTGGGTACTCTACTCCGGAGAGTGCTGCAAAGGCACTTTTGCCGGAAGAGGTTCAAAACAACCCGATTTATTACCCGCCAAAAGAGATTTTACAGCAGTCAGAAACGTTCGCAACTCTACCGGAGGATACGAATCTGCTTCTGGATACTCTGTGGGCAGAGGTGAAAATGGGCGGGCCGGGGCAAACGGCTACCCTAATCGCGATACTGTGCGGGTTCTTACTGCTTTATATTGGTGTCGTGCTGTATAAGCGTCATAAGCGCAAATGGGACTTGCAATAAAATACGCTTATAAGATAGCAAAAAAACGCTTTTGAGTGAACAGTTATGTTACCTCAAGAGCGTTTTTTAATACTTAATTTCAATTTTAATATCAAAAAGGCATTTATTTCTACTTATAAAATGCTTAATCACAATCAGTACAATCGATTTTATTAAATGCATCATCGGCGATGTCGATGATGCTTAGTTTTTTTATAGATTTTAATTATTAAATAGAGCTTACTAGGAAGAGGATAGAGTATTTTATATTTTTAATGGGTTGTGGCAAATTAAAAACTATATATTGTAACTGGATGCTATTACAAAATACGATCCGCAAGGCTCCTTGCAACCAACAAATACAAAGAAAAACGAATTCCTTTCCCAAAGTATGACAAGCTGCATATTATGGACAAAAGGAGGAATTTGAAATGCCGATGCCTTTGTGGTGGTGGCTGTACCCTTCTTGTCCACAATGTGGAAGGCCACCTTACCCCCCGTGGAACCCCGGACCTCCGTGGAACCCTGGTCCGCCAAGACCCCCGTGGAACCCCGGACCTCCCGGCCCACCAAGACCCCCGTGGAATCCTGGACCTCCAAGATTTAGATAATTGAAAAGAACCCTTTTGGAGCACATGAATGAATAGACAGGCATAAAACGGAGACTATCTCTGCTTTATGCCTGTTTTCTCTTGTTCAAACAACCACCGGCTGTGCCGGTGGAGCGAAAAAAGCTTTAGCGTTGAAAAGGACAAAAAAACTCCCTTTGTTGTAGAATAAGCATGCGGTCT
>NZ_JAWFXC010000019.1:0-33404 GCF_032576335.1 Clostridium sp. | reverse complement strand
ATTGAATCATCCGCGTAAGTGCTGAAAAGACAATGCGGATTTTACTAGTGGGCAATTGTAATGAAATGATTGAATAACCTCACGGCGTGACCGAAAGCAGAGCTTTCGACGCCTGAGAGAGCATTGAATCGCTTGCCTCGGCATTTGGCTAAAGCATTTATATTAAGGTAAGCTGATTAGAATATAATTATCGTATTGTTATATAGACTTTTAGTTATGATTTACGATATAGCCGGGCGGAATAGCTGCAACCGGCAGGAAAGCGGGGGAATGAAATGACGGTTGTGGATTTACGCAACAAGGTCACTGACAGCCATGTAAAGCTGATTGAAATAAGTGAGACAACGGTATACTATGCAGAAGAAAAAGCTGAGGAAGGGCATTACAGCCTGTTTTTGCTTGAATATGATAGAAAAACTGAAACGGAACGCATGATAGCCAATTGTTTTTTGGGAGACCCCTCTGTGGTCCTTCACTTTTTTTCGTTCCCCAATGATATTCTTGTAATTATGGAAAATGGGGATAGTTCTGCACGACTTTTGCGTTTTGACAAGCAGACCGGTCAGGAGAAAAACTCGGAGAAATTACGTTTTATTGGTAGCTTTTCAGACTGCATGGCACTGGATGAAAGCCGCGTGATTTTTTATACAGAAGAAAATGAATCGCACAAGCACTTGTTTGAAGAATACAAAAAGGCTTCCGGCTTTGAACGAATTGCTTACCTTTATGATATTGAGGAAGAGCGTTATTATTATGTAAGAGATAAGCGTATTTGCAACCTATCCGCTGAAAAGCTGATTGCGTTTGACGCGGCCGGTGAACGAATGCTTTTGATTTTAGAACCATATGGCAGCGACGAAGAAAAAGAAAAATGTTATCGGAATCGCAGATGGTTAGGGGATGAAATTAACGATAACGTTTGGCTTTGCCCGTTGCTTGATTTTGTTGTATCCGTAAAAGCAGATGAGACACACTTGCCGTTGGAGCTTCTTCTGAGCGCCGGAACACAGGGCCTGGTGCGTTATGTAGGTCAAGATGAACATAGCCTATATTTCCGCGCAAAATATTACCCCAATAGTGACCAGCGCATTTGCATGGTGGAAAAAGTTGGAAGCAAAAAAACGGTGGTTGCAGAATTGAATCTAAAAGATGATGAGGAACCAGCAAGCTTTTTTATTGAGCCTACTCCTGCACGGATTTATCGTGTGACCGAGTTGGAGGATACATATGAAATACAAGGTGTACTAAATACTAAGGTAAGCAGTCAATACAGCAAGGAGTTGGGGCAGTTTGTTGCTTGCATAGAGGATCGTTATTTAGTGGCAGAATATATTATTAGCGATGAAACGGATTCTTATGTTTTTAATTCCATTTATGATTTGGAAACAAAACAGCAGCAAAGCTATGAATGTGGGTGTGCTGTACAGGATGACACCATTGTACTATATTAAAATTTAAAAATTCAATTATAAAGCAGCGCTTGAATCTATATAGATTCAAGCGCTGTTTTCTTTTTGCATTACAGGTGTTTTTGGTGTTGCAGATTAGAGGCATCTCCACCACGTGAAATATAATCTTGTTTAACTTTTGCCATGAGCGGTTGAAGCGTACGAATTCCTTCGCCGGCTTCGTTTACATCTTCTATATGATATGGGTTTTGCAATTGCCCTATTAATTGATCTTTATTGGATTGTAGAGCAGAATAAAGCATTGCAGTTTCTTCTACTGAATAATCTGTCAATTGAAACAATCTCCTTTCCATAAAATTGTACGTCCTTAGTTTTCTCGATTTTGTTTTTCCTATCCGAGCACTAAGCCATCCAAATTTTTAAACCCTTTGCAATTACTAGAGAAACTGTAATTGCAAAGGGTTTTTCTTAATCGTATTTTTAAAAAAATATAAATAAAATAAAACTTGCTCTTAAGAGAGAAAGAAATCAAAGGTTTGTTGGGTGTAATAGAGAGACCGTGATGTGATAAAGAAGAAAAAAGGTCATTTAAGATTCGATTCGCATACCTGCTAAAGGAAAAACGCCGTAATCGGTTTTCACCGTTGCATCTAACTTATTTTCTGTTATTTTTCCCTTTGCATTATATTTTAACCGCATTAAACCAGTATTTAAAATCCCTGAAAATTCAAATGTATTATCTTTTAATTTTCCATTTTTAAAATAGCTTGTATTCCCCATTGTGCGAATGGAGCCACGAATATTTTCTCCTTCTTCCGCAATAAAAAGTACTCCGCTTTGCAAACCGATTGGAGTGCGCATTGAAATTCTGTAACTCGCGTTCACTTGCATCACCACATTTCTTTTCATTTCTTTTAAAATATGTCGGCAAAGCAAAAAAGTGATTCCACAATTTCAACCGAGTTATCAACATATAGTATTTGGGAGTTATTGGATATACAATTTATTCTATTTTGGAGGCGTATTATGCAAGTATCTGAAAAAATAATCATTTCGCAGTCTCTGCGAGATGCAATGGACAATGGAGCTTTAACAATTCTGGATCAGTTAACGTTAGCTGGGGCACAGCTTACTGCCACATTGTTTCCAGATGCGGCAATATACATTGGACTGCCGCAAATTGCGAAAGCACCTGCATTTTTTATTGATTGCGATTGGATGACCAATAAAAAGAAGCTTAGGCATACAGCAGAATTTGAATTTGGACTGAAAATTACGTATGTTCCAGTGGAAGGTACGGAACGCAGAGATTTGCAAAATGCCATGTTTCTGCTGGAGCAGAATTTAGATATGATGGAAAACGACACAAGCAGCTTTCGTTGTTTTGCAAGCAGTGCGAGTGTGGAAGAGGGACTGGCCTACATGACCAGTTCAGTAAAGGTATGGGAAACTGTTGTGCCTGATGATGCGATCATTGGACACGCAGACCAAAATATAACTTCTTAAGGAGCTGATGAAGATTGATTACAAAAATCTTACCAGGCACAAACATTGAGTTGAAAGCCGGCGCGCGTGAGGATGATTTGAGTGTTACCGGTGTTGTGGCAATGGCACTTCCTCTTCGGTGGGGCGAACAAGTGACCGTTATCAACGCAGGGGATAATACACTTTTTTCTCTGGGTTACAAAATTACGGATCCCTCAATGAAGCTGATTCGTGAAGTGATGAACGGAGCGAAGAAACTCATTTTGTATCGACTCAACGCAGCAGGTGCAAAGGCATCCGCAAAGTTGAGTTCCGCAATTACAGCAGAAGCAGTATATGCTGGTTCTCGCGGAAATGACCTTTCTGTTATTGTTAGTGCCAGCGGTGAAAAGTGGCTGGTGAAAACCTACCTTGGTACGCAGGAGGTAGATTCCCAGACAATTTCGTCTGCGGCAGAGTATTCACCGTATTATGTAGCACTTTCCGGCTCTGGTGAATTGGAGGCGGTTACGGTAAAACTGAGCGGTGGTCTAGACGGAACTACGGAAAGTGATTATACCGCCTTTTTCTCTGAACTGGAAAAACGTGAGTTTAATGTGGTTTGCAGCACAAATGCAGCTATGGCAGAGTCTGTTGTAGCCTTTGTTCAGGAGCAGAATGCCAATAAAGCGTATGTGCAGGGTGTTGTAACCGGTATGAACCCGAACTGCGAAAACATTTACGTATGCAATTCTACCGGTGGTGTTACGGTTGATTATGAGTTGACCCCGGCAGAGGCCTGTGCGACTATTGCTGGCTTGATTGCTCAAGCAGGTGTGGAGAATAGCCTTACTTATAGCCGAGGTATCACTGGTTGGACAGATGTAAAACCCCATTTGACCCGTGACCAGCAGATTGACAGAACGCAGAAGGGCGAAGTTCTGTTTGTGCCGCTGTACGGATCTCCGGCAGTCTTGTATGACATTACCAGTCTGACTAAATTTGATGACAGACGCCCGAAGGACTTTGGCAAGGGTTTGGTGATGCGTACACTTCAAAAATATCAGGGCGACCTGCAGAAGCTGCTAGACACCAAGTGTGTTGGTAAAATTCGCAATAGTGTAGAGGGCCGCGCACAGATTAAAGCAATGGTATTTGAAATGACCACACAAAATTACCTTGCCCCGGGATATGTGGAGGGCTTCTCTGCAGATGACATTACCGTGGATGCTGGTTCAGAGCGTGATGCAGTCAATGTAGTAGTTGGCATTAAGGCGGTAGATACGGTTGATAAAATCTATGTTACCGTAACAGCACTTTAAGGAGGATTGAAGAATGGCTAAAACAAGATTACAGGATGTTTTTTCTGGACATGACGGTGAGGCATTTATTCGACTAAACGGTTCGATTGTCTCTGCATTTAAGGTTTCCAAAATCAATGCAAAGCTGGAGGCAGTGGTTGAAAACAGAAGGTTCTTAAATGACCCCATGGAGCAGGCGGCACAGCGTGGCCTGAAGGGCAGTGGCGATATGACGTATTACCACACCACACCTGCATTTATTAAAGCAATGCGCGACTATAAAAACGGCGGTGCGGTACCCAATATTAGCCTGCAGTTTTATGCGGCTTCTGCCAGCTCGCAGAGTAAACGCATCGGCGTAACTTTGTCGGATGTAGTGCTGGCGAATATTGGTTTGATTGCGCTGGATGACAGCAGTGACAACGCGCAGACCATTGAGACTTCATTTACATTTAACGACTTTGACTTGGCATAAGGAGGCTTTACTATGGATAAATCTTTGATGCAGTTTTTGCACCCGAATCGCAAACCGAACGTTACATTTAAGCTGGATAGCTTTGGTGACGCAGAATTTGAAATGCGCGCACTCAATGCAGATGAAATGGGACAGATGTCCGCTGAGGTTCAAACAAAGGGTCTTAAGGGCTTGGAGGCTCTTTACCCCACCATTGCGCTGAGCTTGGTGAGCCCGAATTTGAGCAGTGCCGAATTGCTGGATGCTCTTTCTGAAAAAGAAGGCAGAAGAATTTTGAGCCCTACGGATGCGCTAAAGACGATGTTTACCGCAGGTGAAATTGGCGCACTGCTCAATATTTATAATGAGCATGCAGACGTAACCATCGATTTTGGAAATAAGGTGGATGAAGCAAAAAACTAATCGAGCAGGGCGAGGATGGTTTTTGCTTCTATGCACATCTGGCCCTGCAAAACCACAATTTACTTCCTCATGATTTTATGGAGCTGCCGGTACAGGAGAGAGCATTCATTATTGCAAGTGACTTGATTGTGAATAGTGAGATGCGAAAAAAATAAAGCGGCGGAATTTCCGCCGCTTCTGGCTCTATGATTTATTGCCCAAAAATTCAATGGGAAAGGGGTGATCTCAATCGCTAATACTTTAGAAGGTTTAATAAATTTAGTAGAAAAATATACTTCTGATATGGAAAAAGCTCAGCAGTCAACAAAAAGCTTTAAAAAATATAAAAAAATGGCTTCGGCAGCAACACTGGAGTTTAAAACGGGGCTATCTAGCATAAAAGACGCTTCTAATAATGCTTCCAATGGAATGGATAAAATCAATAGTAAGATGGCTGAATTGATATCAAAAGCCAAGCTTGGTAAGCGTGCACTAGACTTCTTTAAAAGTGGCATTAAAAATGCGGAAAATCAGCAGGTACAAAAGATTTCAATGCAATCGATGCTGGGCAGTAAATCAGCCGGATCTGCGCTTTATGATTATGCAGAAGCATATGGAGCGCAAAAATCCGTCTTGGGTGTAGATGGTACAATAAACGCAACAAAAGCATTTGCACCATTAACACGTGATATGGGTCAGTTAAATCAAATGTATGGATTAGCGGAGCGTCTTTACGCACGCGACCCCTCTCAAGGGGCAGATACAGCAATTTCTTCCGTTCAGTCACTGTTGTCAGGTGATGCTTCTGCGGTACAGGGTAATTACAATATTACCGGTGTGGATGAGAATACCGTAACGGGTTTGACTGGAAGTGGCGATATGGGCGGCGCAATTGATTACCTGACTGGAGTTTTTGATGAATTTGGAGCAACGCAGGAAACTGTGATGGATAACTTTAATTCATTGCAGACACAAGCAGCGATGTTTGGGCAAAATATGCAGTTTGCAATGGGAGACCAGTCCGGTGCCGTGGTGCAGGGTCTCGCTATGATGCTACAGCAACTCAATGAGCAATTATTAAATGGCGGTTTTGATTGGTTCTTCAATGTAGTCGGTAACGGAATGCAGATGCTTGGCAGTGCAATTCAGTGGGTAGCGGAAAACAGTAACATATTAATCCCTGTTTTAAGTGCGGTTGTTATTGCATTGACGATTTACCAGACGGCAATGAAAATGGCGGCAATTATGACGGAAGTAATGAATTTAGCAAGCGGCATTACATCCGGTAATATCATACAAATTATTGGAGCCATAACAGGCAGTGTGGCTGGTGTTGCGGCATTTGCTGCTTTAGATAAATTGCTGCCAGATACGACGGATAATAAAGGGATATTTAAAGAGATGAAGGAAGCACAGGAGACTGCTCAAAGTGCGATGGATAAGCAAAAAGCTCAGAATCCGAATGCAAATTCTAAAACTGCTGGGTTAAGCGCATCTCCTCTTCAAACAGAAGTTACCAATACGGCACCTATCCCGGTAACTGGTAAAATGGAAATTGAAAAAGAAGTGCTACGTTATCAGTTTGATTTGGCAGCACAGAAAGCAATGGCGGTATTCCGTATGCAGCAATATGTGCCACAGGTAATCATTCAGAACCAGAATGTGAGCCAGACGGCTGACCTGAACGAAATTAACCATAGCTTAGGCGACATTGTATATCAAAATCTACAAACGCAGCCAGCGGGGGTGTATGCATGACCTATTATGTAAATTTGGGTGGTATTTTGCTTTATGGGATAAAGAATGTAGAGGATAACAGCGAACGCGAAATTACCTCTTACGATGGCATCGGGCAAGGCTTTTTCCCGGTGCCGGAATCCCGAAAGCTTCGAACCTGGTCATTTGAATGTGAAATGACGGAGCAAAACACGAGCCAGCTACCAAATTGGACTGCTGCCAGTAAAGTTTTTACAGGTTTTGAGGTGTTGCTTGCCACCAAAGACCCAAGCCGATTTATATTTGTTTCAAAGAATCGAAATGAGTCAATGTCCGGATACTTAACAGGGTACAGCAAAAAGGAAGAATACCCCGGCATTTATAACGTAACAGTAAAGGTAACGGAGTATAAGGCTGCTGGAGTGAAAACAACGGATGTTCCATATGTTAAGCGTCCTGGAAAAGCACCCGCGCTACCTAAGGTTATCGTTTTTGATAATAAAATCACTCCATATAGCTTAGACAGAAAACGAATAAAAGATTTTGAGATGCAATTCGGAAAGATTGTTAATACAATTGGTTCCGTGTTGGGAAAAGCAAAAAATGCGATTGATAGTACTCTTGATAAATTACCGTGGAATAGAACACCTAGCATATCACAATCTGGCACTTCACAGACCAATAAGACTGTAATCACAGAAAAAGATACAGGAAAGACTGTAACAAATAAAGCAGTTATATTCGAATTACATCCATATACTGCATCTTTTTTATCGTCCCAAAAGCCAAAGGAAGAGGGTGCTAAAAAGATGCAGAATACTTTTGATTGGATCGGAAACACCTTGAAAAAATGGGTGGAAGAAGATGCTACTAAAGCTCGCAATTTCAAAGGCGGAATCAGCTACAAATAGTTAGGTTGGTGAAAAATGCTACTTATTAATAATACCGATATTTCAGACATTGCACTGAATATAACGCATCAATCTTCTTGGAACAATGGAGCCAGTAAGTTTAGCTTTGAGTACCCTACCTATAAAACGGGGATTTTCCCAAATGGCAGCACGGTGGTATTCACCTACGGTAATGCAAATATTTTTTATGGATTTCTCTTTACAACAAAACAGGATACCAAAAAGTATAGCTGTGTTTGTTACGACCAGCTACGGTATTTAAAGGCAAAGAACTCTATCATTCGCCCGGTGAGTACCCTAACGGAGTTTTTAAACACGGTTGCGGTTGGTATTGGAGACCGTATTCGTATGGGGCAAGTCGATAATACCGAAGTAAAATTAACACGAAACCGATTTGATAACCAGACCCATCTGGATATGATTTATCAATCGATTCAGGAAAACCTTTATACCAATGGGTATTGGTATGTGCTTCGCGACCAGTTTGGTGCCATAGAACTTCGGGATATGGTGGATTTGCGGTTACCAATTTTAATTGGCGACGGTTCCATGGCAACTGGTTTTGATTACGAACGCTCCATCGATGAGGATACCTTTAACTATATTAAGGTTGCCAAAGACGATAGCAAAACGGGTATTTGCAATACCTATGTTGCTTCTGACAACAGCAACGTAAATCGATGGGGAAAGCTGCAATATTTTGATAAGGTGGATGCCGACCTAAATGAATCACAGCTCGCTGCCCGTGCACATCAATTGCTGCAGCTAAAGAACCGAGAGACTCAGTCACTCAAGGTTGAGTGTATGGGAGATACCCGCGTGTTTGGGGGCAGCGGTATCCGAATAAAAATTGCGGAAGCGGGTCTTGACCTATGGGCGGTTGCAGACCAAGTAACGCACAATTTTGGGCACAACAAGCACACGATGAGCTTGGAATTAAAATTTGTGTGGTGATGATATGGATTTAAATACAGCCATTAAAAGCATAGTAAAAGAGTACCTGCAAAATGAGGCACTGTGCGATTTGATTTATGGCACATGGGGTGGCTCTAATATTAAAGTTGACAACCGCCCGCTGGTGATTCCGCTTGACATGGTGGATGTACCCAAAGGCCTTACAATAACCATTGGGTCGAGGGTAAGTTTAATCCAAAAGCATGGAGGCCAACGTTTTGCGGTGATAGGGGTGATGGAATGAGTGTGCTAAAAACCTATGGTGATGACGTATATAGCTTTCACCCGTCCAAAACGTGGCGGTTGTCCGGGAATCGCCTTCAGGGGATGATTGACGGGAAAGAAGCTGCTGCGCAAGCGGCTACTCTCGCTCTTTCTACCGAGCGTTTTCTATATGATATTTTTTCGTATGATTACGGGGTAGAGCTTGCGGATCTAATCGGAAAAGACCATGAATATGTACAAGCTGACTTCCGCAGGCGCATAGAAGAAGCACTCGGTGAGGATGACCGGATTACGGGAATCTCAAACTACCAGATTACGTTTGATGGTGAAGTGGCGACTGTGTATTTTACAGTGAATACCATCTTTGGAGATTTTGACACAGAAAGGAGTGTAACGCTTGGCTGAACCTTATGAATATGAAGCAATCCTAAAACAGATGCTTGATCAAGTACCGAATAACATCGACAAACGTGAGGGAAGCATCATTTACCACACACTGGCGCCCACTGCGTTTGTTTTGGCGCAGCAGTCTTATATGATAGCCTATTTGACAGACCTGTTGTTTGCAGATACAGCAGAGGAGGAGTGGCTTGACCGGGTTACGTCCGACTTTGGTGTTGACCGTGACCAGGCAACACAGGCGATACGGCAGATCAATACTTTTGATTCCTCCGGTGCGCCAAAGGATATTCCGCTTGGCAGTCGCTTTGCCATTGAGGATGTTTCCTTTACAACAAAGGAAAAGCTTGCGGTTGGGCAGTACAAGGCCATCTGCGACAAGTACGGAATTCAGGGGAATGCGTACGGCGGCGAAATTTTGCCGGTGGATAACATCAATGGTTTGGCGTCTGCACAATTGGTTGCTCCTGCTCTCATTCCGGCAAGGGATCAGGAAAGCGATGAGTCCCTGCGCGCAAGGTTCCATACCGCAGTTCGGCAGCAGCCGTATGGTGGTAATATTGCAGACTACAAAGAAAAAACGCTCTCCATTGACGGTGTAGGAACAGTGCAAGTGTTTGGCGCTTTAACCATGGGAGCGGGCAGCGTTGGACTGGTTATCGGCGATGAGCAGGGCAATACCGCTACTCAGACTCTTGTGGATAAGGTGCAATCGGTAATGGGGACAAACGGTGACGGCATTGCTCCCATTGGGCACACCGTAACGGTGGGTACCTCCGTAGATTTGCCGGTTGAGGTTGCAGCGCAAGTGCGGTTGCGGCGTGGTACGAACTTAGCCCTTGTAAAAGCTTCTGTGGAAAAAGCCATCAGCGATTACGTTGGCAGCATCGGTTTTGCGGAAGAAACGGTTTTTTACGCAAAGCTGGTGGCGAACATATTAAATTCGCATGAAAGCGTAGTGGATGTTGGAACGGTGACGCTAAACGGGGAAAGTGCAAACTTATCCTTGGAAAAATCCTTCTCAGCGTATCAGGTTCCGGTAATGGGGGCGATCACAGTGAGCGAGGTGACCGGCTGATGTTTTACGACCACAAGAACGATTTTAAAGGCTATTTAATCGACCGACTGCAGGATGTTGTAGAAATCGACGCGATTGCCGGAGTCGTAAATATACAAATGGATGCTTTGTCCGAGCAGGTGCGGAGGATGGTGAAAAACAAATCAGTCTCCACCTGTGACGAAGAGGGGGCGCGGCGCTGGGAGAAGCTGCTCGGCGTCTCCTCCCCCATGAACGCTACCTTACAGGCGAGGCGCGATGCACTGAAAGCAAAGTTGATGACCAAACCGCCCATCAACATCAATGTACTGCGCAATATGGTGGAAGCGTACATGGGGCTGAGTGTGGAAGTTAGTGTAGAGGATTTTGTGATAAAGGTTCGCTACCGCGGAGAGAGCCGAATTGCCGATTTAAAGCCCTTGTATGCAACGGCTTATGAGACAATTCCGGCAAACCTGCTACTGGACATCGCCTACATTTACCTCACTTGGGATGAGCTAGACGACAAAGCGCTCACCTTTGACCAACTGGACGAAAAAAACCTAACCTTAACGCAGCTAGAAAGGGGAGAGTGGATTGCCTGATATTACAAGTTTATTTGAAGGAGCGGACGGGGTATCCCGTACTCTGTTTAACCAGAAACTCAGCGATATTAACGCACACGGGAATGACACGACCAAGCATGTAACGGAAAAAGAGAGAAGAAAGTGGAATATAGGCAGTGTTGGTACTTGTGTTGATGGGAAAATGACCAGCATTCTTGCCGATGGCTCAATACAAGAAGAAATGGAAGACACCATTGAAATTACGAGATTTTTAGGCAACGGCAACATTGAGCAAATTGTAAAGAGCAAACCGGAGAATACAATATTACTGAAAAAAACCACAGAATTTTTAGCTGACGGAAAAATTAGAGAGGTGGTTACGGATCATGAGTTGGGCTGAAGTAATGAAAGTAAATAGTGACATGAGGGAGCCCTTAAACTATGTTCACTATATCAACGATATTTCTGTTTTTGGCAACAAAAGCTTCATCATGGCAAAAGAGAATAAAAATCTATGGAATGAGTTTTGCCTTAGAAGCCTGTGGCTGTATGGACATAAGCAAATACGCGAATACGTATATGCTCGTCTAGATGTAAAAAATGTAGACAGCTTATGGAACGACAGCGGCGTTTTGGGGGAACAGCTGAACGCATTCTATGGAGTAGAGGCATTCCCGAATGGCAATGGCTTTGTTGTGATGCAAAATATGACTACGGATTTGTTTAATATTTTGGAATCCAAGTTCCAAGAGGGTTATAGCAGATATGTAGAGAAATTCTTATCTGGTGAAAAGGTTGGACAGTGGTTGGTTTCAACCTTTCATTTAACCTCGAGCGTCTTGCCAACGCTAAATACGATTGATGAAATCATAGCCAATAACGAAGCGATGACGGACATTTGCGGTAGTGTTCAGGCACTTACTGCATTAACAAGCTGCACGTATTCTGCGGATAAAATATCTGCACAGGAGAGCACGAGTGAAACCGTTGTTCAAAACAGTTTGAATGCCTTAACCATACACGCGTTAATTAGCAACCGTTATTTTATGAGAGCAGCTGTACAAAAACAGAATGTAATGCAGCTTATTGCAAACAGCCAAGCGGCGATGTACTCTGCAATTCGAAGCAGCATTGCAATGGACGCCATTTTAAACAGTACGGTTGCCATGGGAGAGATTGCAAAAAGTACAATTGCGATTAATACGCTTTTAGTTGCCATTGATGATTTATCAAAAGGTACTGCATCCCTGCAAACAATTCAAGGGAACATCAGCAGTATTCGTACAAATTTGCCTAAGATAATCGAAGGCAACACGGCGGAACAAGAAGTAAAACAAACTGAGGATACTGTAAACGGTATTTTGGTTACATTGAACCCGATTCTAAGCAAAATGGTCGTGGTTAAGGAGACAATTGCAAAGTTTGTAAACAATGCGAATGCGATGAAAGCAATTGCCAATAGCAGTACGGCAATGAAATCTATTGCTGCATCTTCAACTGCTATGACCGCGATTGCTGCATCTTCAACTGCAATGAACGCTGTCGCAGCATCTTCAACTGCAATGAACGCTGTTGCAGCATCCTCAACGGCAATGAATGCGATTGCAGCATCCTCAACGGCAAGGAATGCCTGTATTAATTCTACCGTTGCTATGAATGCAATAAGTAATTCTAATATTGCCATAGGTAAATTTGCTGTAGGTTGTGCTGGACTAGATGCAAGCTCGTATTCAGATATGATCGCTGTTGCAGCATCCTCAACAGCAATGAATGCGATTGCTGTATCTTCAACAGCAATGACTGCGATTGCTGCATCTTCAACAGCAATGACTGCTGTTGCAGCTTCAAGTACAGCTATCAAAATTGTAAACACTAGTGCTTTGGCTCTAAATGCTTTGTATACTAGTCCGTTAAAACAAACATATATCTGGAGTGGAGGTAGTTGGACATCAAAAGGACAAGTTATTCGAAACGGACGAACTCTACTTGTCAGAGTGATTATGCACAATAACGCATATGGTGTGAGTGTTCCCTCGTCAACAAGCCAATATATATTTATTGATGGTAACACTTTTACAACATCAAGAGGACGCAGTTCTGGTGGTCTATATGTGGAAAATAGTAATTTTCCACAAGACACCGATTTTGCTGTGCGATTGGCTACTAATACAATTTCTATCTATCTGTACTCAAAAATTGAAATTTCTTATATTCCAATTTTGTAGAGAATTAATCGTAAACAAAAGTATGCTTACGCTTTACGATTATAGATTAATAAAAATTAAAAAGGAGGTAAACAAAAATGCCGTGTCTATATGACGATATCAATGAGAAATTCAAAGTTCAAAATGAAATCATAAAAAATTTGGAAAGCGAAAACTCATTGCTAAAAGAACAAAACAAGACTCTGACAGAAACCATTGAGTCTATGTCAGCCAGCAATAAATCCCTACAAGACTCCACCCTAACACTGACACAGGGGCTTTTACAAATGGAGTACGAAAAAGAGCTAGAGAAATTAGGGGGTAATAAATGATGACTTTTGTTTACGATTTATGCCAAATGCTCATTCAAAATGGGCTTACAGTAGACTTGCAGGAGAAATTAGATGTGTTCTTTGCCGCTGGCAGGCTCACGAAGGACCAATACTTAGCCCTAAGCAAAGCAATCGCTGGTGAAGAGCCAAACGGTGAAGATTTGCCAGATGAAAATGACAAAGAGGCAGAAGACCAAAAGTGAGTGATACGGAGCAGTCGTAATAAGCTGTTCTAAATAAGGGGTGATAGGACAATGATGTATTTGGTTACGTCATTGTCCATTTAATTACTTAAATTTATTTTATATTTGAAAGGAGAAAGAGAATTGCCGGATATTACAAGTATATTTCAAGGCTCGGACGCGGTAAACCGAAATCTATTTAACCAGAAAATCAGCGATATCAACGCGCACGGCAACGACACCACAAGCCATGTTACAGAAAAAGAACGGGAGGTGTGGAACAAAAAGGCGAATGGTAATAATGCTGTATGGGTGGCTACAGAAACAGTGGCTGACACAAATGTACCTAACAGCACATGGTGGTTAACTATCCCTGATTTTGTTTTTACTGAGGGGTGTCAAGTTACGTTTTACCCTGCAACAAAACCAGACGGAAAAGCGTGGGATTGCATTGTGATTAATGGAGTTCTAAAAAGCTATGCCCTTAGAACATTACAGCGTACAAGTATAGACATTGATTCTTGGGAGCCAAATACTGCCATCACCGTAACTTTATCTTCAGTCTTAATTAATGTAGACGGAGTAGAGGGTGATAGCACAGCTTTTTTTAAGTCGGCTGGCAATGAATCATATAACGTCTTTTGCCAGCCAAAAGAACCAACTAGCAAAAACGGTATATGGATTAAGACACCCATAAAAATTCCCGTAAAAGCGCTAGTAAACAAATACAGTTTTCAAATGCGAGGTTATTTTGATTCTCAGATTCAAATGTCTGGAGTGGGCGATATTGGTATCGGCTTCAGAAAAGATGATGACCTTTATTATATTAGTTATGCTTTAGATTCCACTGAATCACCAGCAGTTGTAAGTTACAACCTATCTAAATTGAATTTTACAACATTAACTAATAGTGTAGTCCATTTTTTAAAGAGTGACAGTACTAATAACATTTCTAATCAAAATGCTAGCATGGGAATACAAATCTGGAACAACAGAATTAATCATTTACAAGATAAAAAAATCGTTATACCTCCACATGTAACAACGTTTACTGGAATGTCGAGTGGTGAATATAAATATAAGAATGTGTATGATAATACATTGTATTACATTGATTTTGAGGGAGAGACTTTAAAAAAAGAAAAATACACTATTGGATTTCCATCAAATGCATTTATAGCTCCATATATATCGGGGGTAATAGATAATGCTACCTTTTGGCATGGTGGATTCAAATTCACATCACAATATTGGGAAAGATCTCCCAATGGGGGGCGAACACCTGAATCTTTCCTATATAATTTACAAACAAAAACGCTGTCCACTATTTCAACCCTGCCAGATATAAAGTATGTATCATATTTTTGTAGAATAGTTCTTAACAATATGATTTATATTTTAACTTTTGATAAAACAAATATGGTTATAAATGGAATTGTATATAATGCAATTCTAAATATTTACACGGAAGTGTCATACTCTTTATCTTCAGATATTACAGATTATTTAAATGGTCGTGCTAATATAAGTTTGAATTTAACCAACGGTATCTTATTAAACAATGACCTCTACTTTACTGTTTATGGGCAAAAAGACTCTGTTTATTCAACACGAGTTTGTAAACTTAATTTGATTTCAAAAGAGATACTTATGTTCCCAAATTCAGTTCCACAATCTCCTGCATTATCAAGACTCTGGTCGGATAATAACCAAGTTATATATGGACTTGCTTCAAATAAGATTGAAAAATTTTATTTAGAAAATGATGTGTTGCGTGAAGATTCTATCGCTATTTTGAACTCAACTTGGCCCAAATACAGCACTGAGATCCTTAGAACAAAAGATGATAATTTGTTTATTAATTTTTTAGATGCCTTTTTATATAAAAATGGCAAATATCATAATTACGAATCCTACTATGGTGACGGCACACAATGGATAAAATTTAAGGAGGAAATTTAAGAATGGATTTTCGAATTTGGGACAAAGAATCCCCTATTAACACTTGCCCCGCAGACAAGGCAATGGCAGCGCTAAACATTACCGCTACCGACGATGTGTACATCATCCTCGATGAAAACGGAAAAGATTGGATTTTGCAGACGCAGAGCAATTGCCCTCACCCAGGTACTACTATCGTTGAGAGTGCGCAAAACCACATCAACACAATTCTTACAGAGCAGGCGCAGGCGTCACAGGCTAAAGTAGAAGAACAGAGCCGGAATGAGCAAATTACAGATTTACAGGCCGCTGTGGATAATTTAGTTATATCAAGTTTGGAGGGATAATAATGTTTGAAACACTTAAAAGACTATATGACAGCGATAAACTAAATAAAGCGATGCTTAGTCGAGCAATTGGCAAAGGCTGGATTACCGCTCAGCAGTATAAAGAGATTACGATGGAAGATTATCATGCTTAAAGGCATCGACGTGAGCAACGCCAACGGTTGCGTTGACTGGGACAAGCTAAAGGGTAACATCGATTTTGCCATCCTGCGCTGCGGGTATGGCAGTGATATGCCCAGTCAGGATGACAAGCAGTGGGCGCGAAATGTAGCTGAGTGCAACCGAATAGGCATCCCGTGGGGTGTGTATCTATACAGTTATGCCATGACGGTAAAGGAAGCCGATAGCGAGGCGGCGCATGCCTTGCGACTACTGAAGGGTCTAAAGCCCACCTACCCTGTGTACATTGATATGGAAGATGCCGACGGCTACAAAACCAAGCGCGGCGGAATCAGCAAACAGATGGCAACTGCCATCTGTTTGCGCTTCTGTGAGAGAATTACTGCGGCAGGCTTTCCCGCCGGAGTGTACGCAAACAAGGATTGGGCAGTGAATCGCCTGAATATATCGCAGCTTGTCGGTTATTCGTTCTGGCTGGCGCAGTACAGCACCAAGGTGACCTACCCCGGTGAATACGATATGTGGCAATATTCCAGTGACGGCAGCTTGCCGGGAATTTCCGGGAGAGTAGATCTCAATCTTTGTTACAAGGATTTTTCTAATGGTTCTGTTCCGGAAATCGTTGGTCTTACGCTGGATACCTCCAGCAAAAGCATGGCGGCTGGCGAAATGTATACGGTGCTCGCCCACTGCAAAGAAAAACCTACGGTGAGCACTACGGGGCGAGATGTTATTTTGGCCTCGGAGCCTCGGTTGGATTCCAAAGGCCGTGGATGGCTTATCGACGTAAAAGGCCTGCCGTTGGAACCAGTGGCAAGGCATGGACATATTATGGTCACGTCGGGTGGACAGACCGTACCGTGTAACTTTACCGTACTGTAAAGAAATATGGTTTCTTAAATTCGCCCGGCAGAGAGAGGGGTAAAAATGGATAAAATCAATTGGGCACAGAAGCTGACATCGCGTAAATTCTGGCTTGCGGTAGCCGCATTTATTGTGGGTGTACTGGCTTTGTTCGGGGCAGATGCAAACACCACACAGCAGGTGAGCGGTGTGATTTTGTCGCTCGGCGCGGTGATTGCCTATATCGCCGGCGAGGGATATGTGGACGGCCAGGCGGCCTCAGGGGAAGACAAAACAGAATAGCATTTGCAAACGGAGCCGAAAGCTCTCTTGAAACAAAGGATGGAAAAAGACCCTCAACCCAGATTCATTTCTGCGGTTGAGGGTCTTTTTATATACATAGAAAAGTAAGATTTAATTGGAAGCAGTGGAAAGCACCTTCTGCGCGAGCAGCTCAATGTCGTGGAATACGGTAAGCTGACCGGCCTCACGGCGAAATGCCGCTGCGTTAGGTAATCCCTTTAAATACCAGCCGGCATGCTTTCGAGCCTCGCGCAAGGCGCGATCCTCTCCTTTATCCTCACACATAGCTTGTACATGGCGAAGCATAACGAGCATTCGCTCATTTAAGGTAGGGGGCGGTAAAAGCACTCCAGTAGAAAGGTAAGCGTGAATCTCTCGGAATATCCACGGGTTTCCCAGAGCGGCACGGCCGACCATTATCATATCGCATCCGGTTTGCTCCAGCATAAGAGCGGCACTTTTTGCATCGGTAATATCGCCGTTGCCAATCACCGGAATGCGTACCGCCTGCTTTACAGCGGCAATGCTCTCCCAATCTGCGCTTGGCTGGTACATTTGCTCACGGGTTCTTCCGTGGATGGCAATGGCATCCGCGCCCGCTGCCTCGCAAATTTGCGCAACCTCCACGGCATTGATGCTATTTTTATCCCAGCCCTTGCGAATTTTTACGGTTACCGGTACATTTACTGCCGATTTTACTGCCGCAACAATCTTGCCGCAAAGCTCCGGATTTTTCATCAGCGCACTGCCGCTTCCGTGCCCTCTGCCACTGGTGCCGCACACCTTGGGTGCAGGGCAGCCCATATTAATATCAATGGCATCGGGCGAAAAATTCATCGCGATTTCCGCTCCGCGAGCCAAATAATCCGGTTCATCCCCAAAAAGCTGTATCGCCGCAGGGCGCTCAGTGTCTGAGAGCTTCATGAGTTGGTTCGTCTTATAGTTTTTATACGTTAATCCTTGCGCGCTCACCATTTCGGTTACAACATACCCTGCTCCAAAATCCACGCATAGCTGGCGGTACGAAGCATCGGTAATACCAGCCATTGGCGCGAGCGCGGCTCGGTTTTCAATGAGATAAGAACCCAGTTTCAATGAATAAAATCCTTTCCGACAAAAGTTCACGATTCTTACAGCCATTAGCGGCGTAAGGTTCTTATTAATATACCACAATCCGGGGCGAAAAGCACTTAATTTTTTCACAGGAAGATGTTATAATAAATGTAATAAAAACCACCTTGCGGCGAATGCAAAAAGTGCGGATAAAAAAGAATGCCCCTTTTTACAGAATGAATCAGAGAGAGCGCCGCTTCGCGCAATGCGGAAGAATGGAGAAAAAGAATGAGATTACTGGTGCTGGATGGAAACAGCATATTAAACCGTGCGTTTTACGGAATTAAGCTGCTTACCACCAAGGACGGTCACTTTACCAATGGTATTTACGGGTTCTTAACCATGCTGAAAAAAATATGGGATGAAACCCAGCCGGATGCGGTTGCGATTGCGTTTGACCGCAGGGAACCTACCTTTCGCCACTTGGAGTACGATGGTTACAAAGCGCAGCGCAAGGGGATGCCGGAAGAGCTGGCACAGCAAATGCCGGCACTTAAGGAGTTATTGAGCCTGCTTGGCTACCCGTTGGTGGAGCAGCCGGGCTTTGAAGCCGACGATATTCTTGGTACACTTGCCAAGGCTAGCCGCGAGCAAGGCGCTGAGTGTGTCATCGCCACCGGTGACCGTGACAGTCTGCAATTAGTCGGTGATGGGGTAACTGTGCGCCTTGCGGCAACCAAATTCGGTCAGCCGCAGGTTACGGTTTACGATGCTGCAAAGATTTTAGAGGAATACGGCGTGACACCGCCTCAGATGATTGAGTTAAAGGCGCTTCAAGGTGACAGCTCCGACAATATCCCCGGCGTGGCTGGTATTGGCCCCAAGGGTGCAGGAGAGTTAATCCGTAATTTTCATGACATTGATTATATTTATGAGCATCTTGAATCGATTGAAATCAAGGATGGTGTCCGCAAAAAGCTGCGTGAGGGGAAAGAGAACGCGTTCCTTAGCCGCAGGCTGGGTACAATTTGCACGGATGTTCCGATTGAAACAAAGCTCGAAACCTACCGCATGCAGTCAGGCGATAAAGCTGCTGCTGCCCGCCTGATGGCAAAACTCGAGCTGTTTTCTCTTATCCCAAAGCTGGGGCTGGATGCAGCCTCTCAGGACACTCCTGAAAATAAAACCACGAAGGCTCTACCGGTGAAAGCACTGGAGGATGGAGCCGGGTTGCTAATCCCATTGCAAGAGCGTGGGAGAGCTGATATAACGGCAGTCTATGCCAATGACGAAATCACCATTCTTCTTTTGCCCATAGATGGTACGGTCTATGTTCTAAAGCCGGAAAAAGCCTTTCTGCGTGCTTTGTGTGGTGATTCAAAAATTGTAAAAAATATACACAACAGCAAGCCTTTTTATGCTGCGCTGTCACAAATGGGAGTTGAAGTGCAAAACTTGGGTATGGATACCGTGCTTGCGGCGTATCTGCTCAATCCTTCCTCCTCCGAATACAGTGAGGAACGACTTGCAGCAGAATATGAGGTAGCGTTGCCCAGTGCCAACGAGGAATACCCGGATGCTGCCAGAGCAGCGATATTGCCAGGCTTGGTGGACTGCCTAACGCAGGAAATCGAGAAAAATGGGCAAATGGAGCTGCTTAGGGACATCGAGCTTCCGCTTGCTAAGGTACTCGCCCAAATGGAGACGGTGGGCGTAGCGGTTGATGCCGCAGGAATCGAAGCGTACGGCAAAGGCCTTCAAGTGCGAATTGATGAAATCCAAAGCCAAATTTATGAGCAGGTGGGCTACGAATTTAATCTAAATTCGCCCAAGCAGCTTGGGCAGGCGCTCTTTGAAAAGCTGGGGCTTCAAACCGGTAAAAAAACGAAAAGCGGTTATTCCACCAATGCAGAGGTCTTAGAGGGGCTGCGCTATGAGCACCCGGCAGTCGAAATGATTTTGGAGTACCGCGGTTTGACCAAGCTAAAATCCACCTACTGCGACGGCTTGCTCAAGGTGATTGGAGCGGATGGCCGCATTCACTCACGCTTTAACCAAACAGAAACACGAACCGGACGCATAAGCTCCACTGAGCCAAACCTGCAGAATATTCCCGTTCGCACGGAGCAGGGGCGTGAGCTTCGCCGCTTTTTCACAGCAAGGCCGGGTTGGGTTCTGGTGGATGCGGACTATTCGCAGATTGAACTTCGGGTGCTGGCGCATGTGGCAGACGATAAGAATATGATTGAGGGCTTTGGAGAGGGTGCGGATATTCACCGCATCACTGCTGCCCAAGTATTCCGTATGCCAGAAGAAATGGTAACCCCCATTATGCGTAGCCGTGCCAAGGCAGTCAACTTTGGAATCGTTTATGGTATTGGTGCTTTTTCACTATCCAAAGACATTGGTGTTACCCGAAAGGAAGCCGACGATTATATTAAAGCGTATTTAGCGCATTACGATGGGGTTCAGCGGTATATGAACCGCGTGGTAGAGCTGGCAAAAGAACGTGGGTATGCCGAAACATTATTTGGCCGCCGTCGCTATCTGCCGGAGCTGACAAGCAGCAATTTTAATCTGCGCTCGTTTGGTGAGCGTGTTGCCATGAACATGCCTATTCAGGGGACAGCGGCAGATATTATTAAGATTGCAATGATTCGTGTTGCAAACCGACTGCGGGAAGAAAATATGCAGGCAAAGCTGATTTTGCAGGTACACGATGAACTGATTGTGGAAGCGCCGGAGGAAGAAGCAGAGGCAGCTGCAAAACTGCTCACGGAGGAAATGCAAAATGCAGTTTCGCTCTCCGTATCGATGCTTGCAGAAGCAAAGATCGGGAAAACATGGTACGATGCGAAAGAATAATTTGTACGTATACCCGCTCGTCCCAAAAGGAAAGAGGTAAGTGATAATGAAAATAGTCTTTATCTGTACGGGCAATACCTGCCGTAGCCCAATGGCAGAGGGGTTGTTCCGCAAAATGCTTTTGGAACGCGGCATAACCGATATTACCTGCAGTAGTGCCGGGCTGTTTGCAAATGCGGGAGAACCTGCCGCAGAAAATGCCGTGGCAGTATGCCGCGAGCTTGGGGTGGAGCTTTCTTCTCACCGTGCAAAACCTGTAACGCAGGAGATGCTGCAAACCGCAGATTTGTTTGTGGTGATGATGCAGAACCATGCCGGGGCACTTCAAGCAGCCGGTGTTCCGCGGGAAAGAATCAAGGTACTGGGCGGCGGTGTGGGCGACCCATACGGTGGGAGTATCGAAATTTACCGTGCCAGCTGTGACCAAATACGAAAAGCACTAGAGGAACTGTTGTATGAGCTGGAGCATTGAGGGCTTACACATTGTTTCTATGCAGGAACGCCATTTGGATGCACTAGCTTCATTGGAGCGGCTCTGCTTCTCCATTCCTTGGTCACGGGAGGGGCTTGCGGCAGAGCTCTCAGAGCCGACCGCCTGCTTTCAGGTGGCGGAGTACAAGGGGCAAACCATTGGCTATGCTGGAATGCATGTTATTGTAGATGAAGCGTATATCACCAACGTAGCGGTAGACCCAAACTGTCGCCGGCATGGGGCAGGGAGGCTTTTATTGCAGGCATTAGAACGCTCTGCAATTAGTCGTGGAGCTGCCACCCTCTCGCTGGAAGTGCGTGTTACAAATCAGGAAGCGATTCGTTTGTATCACGCTTGTGGTTTTCAAGAGGTCGGTGTTCGCAAGGGACTATATGAGCAGCCGAAGGAAGACGGCCTGATTATGACCAAAGTGTTTATTTGAAAGAAGGATCCCAATGAAATATTGTATCGTGTACGGTAGCCCTCGCAAAAAGAACACGTACGATGCAGTTCAAATTGTCAAAGAACGCTTGGCTGCTTTGGGGCAAGCGGAATTCACCGAATTTTATCTGCCAAAAGACTTGCCACATTTTTGTACTGGATGCTTTACTTGTTTTGAAAAAGCAGAAGAGAAATGCCCGCACCACGAATATACGGAGCCGATAAAGCATGCAATGCTCGAAGCGGATGGTGTGATTTTTTCATCACCGGTGTATGTAATGGAAATGGCTGCTCCAATGAAAAATATGCTGGATCATTTTGGTTATTTCTTTATGGCTCACCGCCCAAGAAGGGAAATGTTCAGTAAAAGTGCTCTAATCGTTTCTACTACAGCGGGCGCAGGAACAAAGTATGCAATGAATGGAATTGCCCGTTCCCTTTCTTTTTGGGGAATCAGTCATATCTACCGCTGTGGAATTACCTTTTGGGCGGCAGGTTTTAAAGACATGAAGGAATCCCGCCGTATCAAGGCGGAACACTCGTTGAAGCGAGCAGCGGAGCGGCTATATAAGAGTATTAAAAAGGATTCTGCACCATCCATTCGAACTAAAGGCATGTTTTATATCATGAGACAGTCTGTGTTTGGGTTTGCCAATAATCCCGCAGACCGCATGTATTGGGCAGAACAAGGCTGGGAGCATGGCGGAACGCCGTGGAATCAAATAAAGGGGAAACAAAAATGAAGTTGCTAGGAATCGAAAGCTCGTGCGATGAAACTGCGGCATCCGTAGTGGAAGACGGCCGCTGTGTATTATCGTCTGTAATCGCATCGCAGGTGCTGGAGCATCGCCAATATGGCGGTGTTGTACCCGAAATAGCGTCGCGCCGCCATGCGGAGGCGATTGTAGGTGTGGTGCAGCAGGCGTTGGATGAAGCAAACATAACCTTAAAGGAATTGGATGCCATTGCAGTTACTGCTGCACCGGGGTTAATTGGCGCACTTTTGGTGGGTGTAAACTATGCAAAGGGTCTCAGCTATGCCTCAGGAGTGCCTTTGGTGCCGGTGCATCACCTTCGTTCGCACGTCGCGGCAAATTACCTGACGAATACGGAGCTCAAGCCTCCCTTTTTGTGCTTGGTGGTTTCCGGCGGACACACACATATTGTTCATGTTGCAGATTATACACAGTTTCATGTGCTTGGCTGCACACGGGATGATGCCGCAGGAGAAGCGTTTGATAAAGCGGCTCGTGCCATGGGCTTGCCTTACCCGGGCGGCGTGTTTTTAGACAAAGAGGCTGAGTTTGGCGACCCCAATGCTTTTTCTTTGCCGCATCCTTCTGTGGACGGCTCACCGTTTGACTTTAGTTTTTCCGGCCTGAAAACGGCGGTGATTAACTTAATTCACAAATCAACTCAAAAAGGGGAAGAACTTCCACGAGCGGATTTAGCTGCCTCATTTCGCCGCGCTGTGGTCGATTGCCTCGTACGTAATGTAACGGCAGCCATGCGTGAAACTGGGGAGAAGAAGCTGGTAATAGCGGGCGGTGTTTCGGCAAATGCACTGCTTCGGCGCGAATTAGAAGCCCTTTGCCATGAAAATGGCTGGGAGTTTTATCGCCCAGAGCTTTCACTGTGCGGGGATAACGCTGCCATGGTGGCATCACAGGGGTTCTACGAGTTCCAGGCGGGCAAGCGAGCCGGGCTAAATTTAAATGCGGTTGCCAGTATGGACATACAATCCGATTTCCCGAATGAATTTGTAAGATAATCAGTTATATTGTAGGGGTATGTAGTTCAGTGTTCTTTTCGTGATTCTCTAAATGAATTTAACAGATATTTATACTCATTTTTGGTTGACAATTGACAAATATGAATTGATTCCTGTCTTCATATCGATTATAATGAGAACAGAGTTATCGTTATTTGGCTAACAAGCCGGAAGGAGAACTGGAATGACAAACAACAAAACGGTATTGAACTGGATCGAAGAAATGAAAGCTCTTGTCAGCCCTGATCAGATCGTTTGGATTGATGGCTCAGAGCAGCAGCTTGAGCAATTGAGAGCTGAGGCTTGCTCAACTGGCGAGCTGATTCAATTGAACCAAGAGAAGCTGCCGGGCTGCTACCTGCACAGAACAGCAGTAAATGACGTTGCACGTGTGGAAGATCGTACTTTTATTTGCTCTCGTAATGAAGAGGATGCAGGCCCTACCAATAACTGGATGGAGCCCCAAAAAGCTTACGATATGCTTTATGACATTGCGAAAGATAGCTACAAAGGCCGCACAATGTATGTAATTCCCTACTCCATGGGTCCGGTTGGTTCCCCTCTTGCAAAAATTGGCGTGGAGCTCACCGATTCGATTTACGTTGTTCTCAATATGGCAATTATGACTCGTGTTGGTCAGGCAGTTTGGGATGTTTTAGGCGATAATCCTGAGTGGGTTCGCGGCCTGCATTGCAAGTGCCAAATTGACCAAGAAAAGCGCTACATATGCCACTTCCCAGAAGATAACACCATTATTTCCGTAAACTCCGGTTACGGCGGAAACGTTCTGCTCGGCAAAAAGTGCTTTGCACTTCGTATTGCTTCTAATCTTGGCCGCGAACAGGGCTGGATGGCAGAGCATATGCTCATTCTGGGTATTGAAAACCCGGAAGGCAAAGTAACTTACGTTACGGCTGCGTTCCCGTCCGCCTGCGGTAAAACCAATCTGGCTATGCTTATCCCGCCGGAGGGTTACCGTAATAAGGGCTATAAAATTTGGACAGTTGGCGACGACATCGCTTGGATGCGCCCCGGAGAAGACGGCAGACTGTATGCCATTAACCCGGAGAACGGATTTTTCGGCGTAGCTCCCGGCACCAATGCAAAATCCAACTTCAATGCTCTGGAGTCTACGAAAAAGGGTACCATCTTTACCAACGTAGTTCATAATTTAGATGATAATACCGTTTGGTGGGAGGGCCTTGATAAAAACCCGCCTAAGAACGCATTGAACTGGAAAGGCCAGCCTTGGGACGGCACCACCTCTGATGAGAAGGGTGCTCACCCCAACAGCCGCTTTACTGCACCTGCTGAAAATTGCCCGTGCATTAGCCCCGAGTTTGATAAGGGCGAAGGTGTGCCGATTTCCGCTATTATTTTCGGCGGCCGCCGCGCACAAACTACCCCGCTTGTATACCAGTCTCGCGATTGGGATAACGGCGTGTTCGTAGGTTCAATTATGGCTTCTGAAACAACGGCTGCCGCTGCCGGTGCTGTTGGTGTTGTACGCCGCGACCCCATGGCAATGCTGCCGTTCTGCGGCTACCATATGGGTGACTATTTCGGTCACTGGATTGATATGGGCAAAACCTTGGGCGAAAAAGCACCCAAGATTTTCAATGTTAACTGGTTCCGCCTTGACGATGAAGGTCATTTCCTGTGGCCCGGTTTCGGTGACAATATGCGCGTGCTGGATTGGATTATTGCACGCGTGGAAGGCCGAGCAGATGCAGTGGAAACACCCATTGGCTTTGTACCCAAGGCAGAAGATATTGATATTGCCGGGCTTGAGGATGAAATCTCCTTAGAAACACTGCGCAGCATCTTGCAGGTTGACAAAGCACAGTGGGCGAAGGAAGCCGAGGGAATTGAAGAGTTCTATCATAAGTTTGGCGATAAGCTGCCGAAAGAACTGCATGAGGAGCTCGATAAGCTCAAAGGGCGCGTAGAATAAGATTTTAATTGGTATTGCGGATACCATTCTGTTTTTCACTCATTTCATTTATCTAATAAAAGAACGGTTCCTTTCATGGAATCGTTCTTTTTTATATTCGGGAGTATGGTTCGCTCAGTTTTGCAATTCAGCAATGGCGTAAAAGAGAACTTGGATAAGTAAAAATAGTTGATTATTATTATTCAAGGGTTTGAATTTGAAATTTAAGTTACAAAATAATTCATACATCATCATATATAATCATTAAAAATACTAAAAATATCAAAATTAATCAATAAAATGCAGTTTGAGTATTGATATAATTCAGACGAGGGGGTATAATCAGAGTAATTACTTATAGGAGGTAACCACATGTCTTTTCAAAATCAATATCTTTTGTCCGTGTATGAAACTGTATGCCAGCGCAATGCAGGAGAACCGGAATTCCTTCAGGCGGTGAGGGAAGTTCTGGAATCCCTAGAATCCGTAGTGGAAAAACGACCGGATCTTGTAGCGGCGGGTATTATAGAAAGGCTTGTGGAGCCAGAACGGATGATTCAGTTCCGCGTGTCTTGGGTGGATGATAAAGGTGAAGTGCAGGTGAACCGAGGCTGGCGTGTTCAGTATAACTCGGCAATTGGCCCTTATAAAGGTGGTATTCGTTTGCACCCCAGTGTGAACGCCTCCATATTAAAATTTCTTGGGTTTGAGCAGACCTTCAAAAATTCTTTGACCGGTTTGCCAATCGGTGGTGCAAAGGGTGGAGCCGATTTTAACTCAAGAGACAAGAGCGATGGTGAAGTAATGCGTTTTTGCCAAAGTTTTACCACTGAGCTTACCAAACACATTGGTGCAGATACTGACGTGCCCGCAGGCGATATTGGAACAGGCGCCCGGGAGATTGGATATATGTTTGGCCAGTATAAACGGCTTAGTAACGAATTTACCGGTACCTTCACCGGAAAATCACTCTACTCTGGTGGTTCATGGGTTCGTAAAGAGGCAACCGGTTATGGGCTTTGCTATTTTGCACAGGAGATGCTGTCCTACATAAAGCAAGATTCTTTTGAAGGTAAAATCGCGGTGGTCTCCGGTTCGGGTAATGTTGCGATTTATGCCAGTGAAAAAGCAACACAGCTGGGTGCAAAGGTAGTTGCTATGTCGGATTCCGACGGCTATATTTATGATGAAAAGGGAATTGATTTGGCGGTCGTAAAACAAATCAAAGAAGTGGAACGAGGCAGAATCAAATCATATGCCGAGCGTGTTCCCGGAGCGGTATATACTCCCGGCTGCGGTGGAATTTGGAGTGTAAAATGCGATATTGCTCTGCCCTGCGCCACACAAAACGAGATTAATGAGAAGCAAGCACAGCAGCTTGTAGACAATGGAGTTATTATTGTTGGAGAGGGCGCGAACATGCCATGTACTCCAGAAGCGATCGAAGTGTTCCGCTCTAATCAGACTTTGTACTCCCCCGGAAAAGCCTCCAATGCAGGCGGTGTTGCAGTAAGCAGCTTAGAAATGTGCCAGAATTCCATGCGTTACTCCTGGAGTTTTGAAGAGGTAGATGAGAAGCTCAAGCAGATTATGGCGAACATCTTCCATAACGCGTATCAGGCTTCCGAAGAATATGGCCATAAGGGTGATTTGGTAATTGGTGCAAATATTGCAGGCTTTTTAAAGGTTGCTGAAGCGATGAAATGGCAGGGAATTGCATACTAAGCATTCTCCTTTGCAGGGATAGAAGAGGGTTTGTTCACAAGAACAAACCCTCTTTTTTGTATAAACAGAGCCAAATTGTGGCAATCATAAAACGAAGAATTTTAGAAAAAAGAGAAAAATATGTAAAATTCTTAAAAAAGTTATGAATAAACTGTTTCCAAAACCAAAAATTTGTCGATTCACACACTTGATTTTGAATGGAGAATTCTCTATACTTAGGATTGTTGATTCAAGTCCTAAGAGATAGGCAAAATACCCTAAGAAGCCGTGAAATAGGCTTCTTACTTTATTTCAGGAGGAATGAACGGAATGGCGGAAAACAAACAGAGTACGTTTCACCCGAAGGGGGATTTTTTTGACCTGAAGGGTCAAAAGACCAACGTTAAGACCGAGGCCATGGCTGGTATAACAACTTTCTTTACCATGGTATACATTATTATGGTAAACCCGAGCATGCTTTCGCAAACTGGAATGCCTTGGGGCGCAGTGTTTCTGGCAACCATTATTGCTTCGGTAATCGGTACCCTCGTTATGGGTCTGTTTGCCAACGTACCCTATGCACAAGCTCCCGGAATGGGACTCAACGCATTTTTTGTTTTTACCGTTTGTTTCGGTTTGGGCTTTAAATGGCAAGAAGCACTTGCAATGGTTTTTCTATGCGGTCTTCTCAACATCGTAATTACTGTAACAAAAATTCGCAGAATGATTATTGATGCAATTCCCCCCATGCTGCAGCACGCAATTGGCGGTGGTATCGGTGTTTTTATTGCTTATATTGGTATCAAGAAGTGCGGTCTTCTTTCGTTTACCTCTGATCCCGGTCAGAACATTGTGTTAGACAGTGGCACGGTTGTAGCGAACTCCAGCATTGTTCCTGCAATTGTTCAGTTTAACTCCCCGTCAGTTCTTTTGGCACTGTTTGGTATTATCTTTACGGTTATTTTAATCATTCGCAACGTAAAGGGTGCCATTCTGCTAGGCATTATGGTTACCGCTATTCTTGGTATTCCGCTGGGCCTTACCACGATGAGTAATTCCATTAGCTTTACAGATGCAGTAAACCAACTGCCAGAGACCTTTGGTGCCGCTTTCGGCAACCCTGGTATGCAGTCTCTATTTTCGGATGCTTCAAAGCTTCCCCTTGTATTAATGACGATTTTTGCATTCAGCTTGTCTGATATGTTCGATACAATTGGCACGTTTATTGGTACAGGTCGTAAAGCTGGTATTTTCACTGACAACGAGCAGGACAACCTGTCGGAGAACAGAAGCTTTAATTCCAAAATGGAAAGAGCGCTGTTTGCAGATGCAACCGCAACCTCCATTGGTGCGATTATTGGTACCTCGAATACCACAACCTATGTGGAGAGTGCCGCCGGTATCGGCGCAGGCGGACGTACTGGTCTAACCAGTGTGGTCACTGCGGCTATGTTCATTCTTAGCGCATTCTTTGCTCCCCTCGTTAGTGCAATTCCCGATGCGGCTATCGCCCCATCTTTGATTATCGTTGGTATCATGATGCTTAGCTCTTTTCGCGACATTCAGTGGGAAGACATGGAAGATGCGATTCCCGGGTTCTTCGCCGGTATCTTCATGGCACTGTGCTACAGCATTTCTTATGGTATCGCTGCGGGCTTCCTGTTCTACTGCATCATTAAGGTAGTAAAAGGCAAGGCCAAAGAGGTTCATCCCATTCTATGGATTTCGACCATTCTGTTCGTTCTGAACTTCGTAATCCTTGCAAAAATTAGTTAATTTCGTTTGTTCGTCCTTTTTAGTTAGCTTGAGGTTTTATACAGAAAAAACCGCCTTGGGATTTTTCCCGAAGGCGGTTTTTCCGTTATATCACGAATTTAATGTAGCATTAGTTTGGTTTATTACTTATAAGGTTCGAAAAGCAGATTCCAGCAAAAGATTATCGATGCTGTTAAACTCGGCGAATACAATGTCTTTTGAATGGATGAGAATCTTCTCTAACGCTTTTGCATTTTCCATATCAATCGTATTTAATACGATTGTTTTCTCGGTTAGCTGAATCAGAAAGCCGGTATACAAATTATCTGCACAACAGGTTTCAATTGCAACAATACGATTCTCGTTTTGTTGCTTTCTTAAAACCTCTAATAATAGTGGCTCGGTAGAATCATAAGTAAAGCTTGGTAATAATACGTTTGTGCCCATGCAGTCTTTGTTATCGGCCCAAAAATTTTGGTAATGATTTAGTTTTTGTAGGTAAGCGGTATCGGTATTTAATATATGAATGGAAGACAAGTCGTAGTAAGAGTAGCCGTCCATTCTTCCTTGGGGGTCTACATTAAACACTACAATCCCTTTATCATCCATATAGAGAGGTAGCCCGACTGAAAACTCGTCGTCTCCATTGGTGTAAAGTTCCACCAACGATTTCTCTTGAATACATTCCTTTAAAGTGTGACAAATGGTGGTCATTCCATAATCCCTTCATTTATAATATTACCGCCCAAAAGCAACGCAGCTTCTTGGGCGGTAATGGGAGAGGGGTTAATTATGAGCGCCCTCTCTTTTACGAACCAATTCCGTAAGTCGTGCGATGTTGCGAAGCATCGCATCCTTATCTTCTGGTAAGCGGCCACGTACATCAATATAGTTGGAAGCGTGCGCGCTTGTGTAGTAGCAGTGCTTCAAATCTAGATTCTCAATCAGTAGCTTCATTTCCTCGAGTACCTGGGTTGCGCTGGGCAATCGGAAGGTACCTTCCGCTATTTTACGGAACATGTCAGTGTCGTTCCCAGCATGCAGAACCAGCATACCAACATAATCTGGCTGCATCTTGTTGAGAGCATCCGCTGTTTCGAGGATGTGTTCGCGTGAATCCGCCTGCCCGCCAAGCCCTGAAATAATACTGACAGAAAGGCGAAGCCCTGCTTTTGAGGCAGCATTTGCCGCAGCAATCATTTCTTGCTTTGTAATTCCCTTATTTACTTCGGTTAAAACCTTGTCGCTTCCAGATTCCAGACCAATGTACACCATCTCAAGGCCTGCCTCATGCAGCTGACACAATTCTTCGTGACTTTTGCGCAGAATATCTTTAGCAGAAGCATAAACACGAACAGCATCCAAATCAGGGTACAGTTCACGAATAGTTTCTAATATTTCAAGCAGCATTGGCGTTTTCAGCACCAGCGCATCACCGTCGCACAAAAAGATGCGGCGAATTTGACTGCGATAGCGGGAACCCTCTACTAAGTCTGCTTTAATTTCGTCCATATTGCGCACTCGGAATTGCTTCTCCGAATACATGTCGCAGAATGTGCATTTATTCCACGAGCAGCCTACCGTTACCTGTACGAGCAGGCTGTCAGCTTCTGACGGCGGGCGAAAAATGGTACCTTCATAATGCATGTAATTTATTTCCTCCTTGTTATTGCACGCAATTTGTTATTTTTTTCGCGTGCGGGAATCTATTGCATATTAACGTTGTTTTCGGTATGCTATTACTAAATTGTAGCATGATTCGCTTGTCAAGAAAAGCACACACGTTATTTTTGGCGATTTTACCTGCCTTATGTCTGTAAACACACCGGGAATGAACACAATGCTTGATATTTTACATTCATTTGGAAGAATTGCGTGGGGATGTTGCCCCAATGGAAAAATAAAGGTTAGGAGGCTTTTTAATATGGATCAAGAGAGAATTCGCGCAGCGGTAACTGAGCTGCTGCTGGCAGTGGGAGAAAATCCTGAGCGTGAGGGTCTGCTAGAAACACCGGACCGTGTAGCTAAAATGTATGCAGAGATTTTTTCTGGGTTAGAAGAAGACCCCATGGACCATTTAAAGATTTTTCACGAGCCACAGCAGCATGGTGAGCTGGTTTTGGTACGAGACATCCCGCTGTATTCTGTTTGTGAGCACCATTTAATTCCCTTTATTGGTAAGGTGCACATTGCATATATTCCAAAGGATGGCCGAATCATTGGTCTTTCTAAATTCGCACGTATCGTAAAGACCTTCGCCTCTCGCCCCCAGGTGCAGGAGCGCCTGACCGCTCAGATTGCCGACTTTTTATACGATAATATGAAGCCGTATGGTGTGGCGGTTGTCGCGGAGGCAGAGCATCTTTGTATGACCATGCGTGGAATACGTGCGGCCGGGGCAACAACACAAACCTCTGCACTGCGTGGCGCAATGCGTACAGAGGCGAAAACCCGCAGTGAAGTAATGGTTCTATTAGGTGGTCATCGATGAGCGGGTTTCGCGCGGGAAAATATTTCCTGCAACTGAATGGGCCTGCCTGTATTATGGGCATATTAAATGTAACACCCGATTCCTTTTCAGATGGCGGCAGAAGCTTTGAACCGGAGAACGCTGTGGCAAATGCGCTAGCAATGCAGGAACAGGGAGCCGGAATGATAGATATTGGTGGGCAGTCTACCCGCCCCGGGTTTACCGCGATTCCTGCAGAGGAGGAGTGGGGACGCATTGAGCCGGTTCTAAAGGCATTGGCTGGGCGGCTGCGTATTCCTGTTTCTGTAGATACCTTTTACCCGCAGGTGGCCTCTTTGGCGCTCTCTGCGGGTGCTGATGTGATTAATGATGTAAACGGCTTTACAGACCCCGCAATGTTCCCAGCGGTGCAAGGGAGTACATGTGGCTGCATTATCATGCACAATGGCCATGTGTTAGAGGAAGACCCCGCAGAGGATATTCTAATCCGTGTGCGGCGTTTCTTTGAGGACAAGCTACGGTACGCGCAAGAGATCGGGATCGACCCAGAACGAATCTGCTTTGACCCCGGTATTGGCTTTGGCAAAACATATGAAGAGAATTTGCGCCTCATGGCAAACGTTGAGGCAACCCGAATAAAGGGCTGTGCTTTTCTTATGGCGGCTTCACGCAAAGGGGTCATTGGCAAAAGTGGCGGTAACCCACCCGCTCAGGAGCGGTTACCCGGCACGCTAGCGGCGCATACAATTGCACAGGCCGGCGGGGCGCAGCTTCTGCGTGTACACGATGTTCGGGAGGCAGTACAAGCGGCACAGGTAGCCTATGCCGTTCTGAGCGCAAAAGAGGGAGGATTGAATTATGGATAAAATCATTGTAAAGGGTTTGCGTGTTTTTGCATATCATGGTGTCAATGCAGAAGAAAAAAGAGACGGCCAAAACTTTGAAGTAGATGTGACCGCTTCGGTCGATTTGTCTGCGGCGTGTTCGAGCGACTGTATTGATGATACGGTTAGCTATGCAAAAATTTTAAAAACAACCGTACGTGTTATGAAGGAGCAATCGTATGATTTACTGGAGCGGGTTGCCCAGCGGATTGCCGAACAGCTTTTTCAAGATTTTCCGCAGGTAATGGAGCTAGAGGTTCTGCTAAAGAAACCAGAGGCCCCCATCCAAGCGGATTTTGATTACACAGCAGTTCTTATAAATAGAAAGCGAAGTGATTTCCATTGAAAAAAGCAGTGATAGGGTTGGGCTCAAACTTGGGAAACCGGGTAGAGAATATTTCACATGCACTTCAAGCGCTGAAAAACCTGCCGGGTACAACTGTGATTGCTACCTCACGGTTTTATGAAACTGCGCCGGTAGAGGTGCTAAGTGCCCAAAACGATTACCTCAATGCTTGTGCGCTACTTCTCACAGAGCTATCTCCCCATGCGCTGCTCGGAGCATGCCTTGGTATAGAGGCAGGGCTTGGTCGTGAACGGCGTGAATTTCATGGTTCACGTATAATAGATTTGGATTTACTTTTATATGAAGACACGAATTTACGCGAAGAAGAACTTCGTTTGCCGCATCCGGGCATTTTAACCCGTGCTTTTGTGTTACAGCCCCTTTCAGACCTCTTTCCAGAGAAAATGGCTCTGGGGCTGGATTTTTCCGACTCTTTTCGCGAAATAGACTTCTCAGAAGTGCGTCTTTTTCAGGCAAATTGAAAGTTTTTTGAAAAAAATCAAAAAAACTTTAAAAAAAGCATTGACATTAAGTGAATGGTTTGGTATTATAGTCAAGCGCCACAGAGAACGGCGCACGACACGGAAAGCCGAAAGGCGTT
>NZ_JAWFXC010000018.1:0-34660 GCF_032576335.1 Clostridium sp. | reverse complement strand
AGGATGATGCCAACACGAATATTCCTCAATAGCTCAGCCGGTAGAGCATGCGGCTGTTAACCGCAGGGTCGTTGGTTCGAGTCCAACTTGGGGAGCCAAGCAAATTGCAGGAAGTGCCGTCGTTATTATTTAGCGGCGGCTTTTTTCCTACTTGCTACTAAAAAATTTATAAGGGCCTTTAGCTCAGTTGGTTAGAGCAACCGGCTCATAACCGGTCGGTCCTGGGTTCGAGTCCCCGAAGGCCCACCATAAAAAAACAACACCAGATATTTATCTGGTGTTGTTTTTTTGTTTGCTGGAATGATGGTTTGCTAAAGGAGAATAGAGGAGAACTGCTTTTCCACTTATAATAGCGAATAAGTGGATATAGACTACAAATGCCTTATGTAATGGAAACTAGGTGCTTTTTAAAAGCAAAGATGTAGGCACAAGAATCTATGTATTAGAATTCTGATATGAAAGAAACGTTTTCCCTACAATGAAAAATAGGGAATTGTTTCTTTCAACCCCCATTATTCCTCCCTTGAGAAATTTGACCTATCAATGGAAAGAATCTGGTCAATCGTATTAGTAATAATTGCGTATTCTGAAATAATGTTCTCCAAATAGGTTTTACCCTCTTCGGTAATAGAAAAATAAATGCGCATACGATTATCTTCCGAAAGTACTTTATCCGACTCTAGCAGATAACCGTATTTCTGAAGACGATAGATTGCAATGTACAGAGTGTTGAATGTAAGAACTCCTCCACTCAATTTTTCTATCTCCTGCATCATTTCATAGGTGTACATTGGTTTTTGGCGCAACAGAAATAATACTAGCATGTCTGTTGTTGCCTTTTTCAGCAATTCTTTCATCCCAGCAGGGGTTCCACTTTTTGTTGTGTTGTCTTTTTCTCTAGGCAAGCTAATTATCTCCTAAATAGTAAGAATAATACTATTATACCCAAAATCCCACGAAAATCAATGTTTCTTTACTTATATAATGTTTTATAAATAGAAAATTGTTATCGAATTTTATTACATGTATTTTTCGCACAATAATTTAATACATTATTTTGCGAAAGTGTTAATAATTGAAACACTTAAGATAACCTACTTTAAAAGCTTGAAAAGAAGCTTTGTAAAGATATGTATCCAAATGACTTTATTTAAATTCTTTTAAAAATATATGTAACAATATGAGCTGCTTAATCGTTAATATATATAAGAGAATTCAGTAGGCGCTTTTAATGGTCTTATTTAAAATGTAAAAAAACAATTTTTAGAACACATTTGGAGGAGAAAAAATAAAAAAACTATAAAGAAAGTTATTAGTACAATTTGCGTATGTGCAATGCTAGTAGGGCCTACTGCAAACTTGGCTTTTGCCGCAAGCAGTTCAGAAAATGAGTATGCTAAAATTACAATTAATCAAACTAAAGCAAATTCTTATTTAAATGTTTCTGATGAAGAAAAAGCCGATATTTAAGAAGTCATGGTTTTTCAGAGAAAGACATCCAATATTATGTGTGGCGTGAAAGCAACAAAAGTCCAAACAGGATTACTTTTGGGCCAAAAGGAGCATCTAGTGGTATTAGCACTATGGGCTTTCCAAGCAACCCCAAAATCGGAGATACTTATAGGCAATCTTTTAGAATTACAAATACAGAATTAGCAGCATTTGGAGTTATTCCTGAAGGAGCTTCCGTACAAGAAATAGCAAAAGCTTTGATGAAGAAAAAGAAGATTCCAATTCTTGCGGCTTTAGGAGTAGCGGCCTCAATTGCGCAAATTTACGGTGACAGTCAAGGTTACCGAGGATATAACATTGATATTAGATATATGTATACTTATGACAACGATGGATTTGCTAATTGGGTTTATAGTAAATTTGATATCAAAGGATATAGATAATTAGAATCATGATAAATAAAGGAGTGCAGATGAATTCATTTGTTAGGTATTATGTCGCACAAATTTTATTGACTATTTTTTTAATTGTGTTGGGAATCCAATGTGTATTTCTATTACTAACTGGCAACTCGAATATTCAACTAAGCCTTATCGTTTTGATTTCTTTCTTGATTTTTTTAGTAGTTCAGCAATTTATTGCCAGAGAACCATTGCAAGAAGAAATTCACAAAGAATTAATGAGCAAAAAAACATATTACTTTTTACAATTATTCAATATATATTTTAGCAGACTCATAATTACAGTAGCGATCCTAATACTGATTTATTTAGTTTTTGTTCAGGAAAAGTAGTAGGGGGTATCCTCAAAAGAGATGAAATGTATTAAAAAGTTAGGTATTTATACGAGACAAGTCCTACCTATTCTTGTATCAATTTTCATGGTGATATCCTTTGTTCGCGTAATGTATTACCAATCAGCGAATTATATATTGCTAATTGCAACGCTACTATTAGTTGTACTAGAAATCATTAGGAGAATAACACTAGGAAAAGAGTGGCAACAGGAACTGGAAGAATGGAAGGGCAGCAGCAAATCTTATATACTTTTAGAAAAAATCAGTTCGTACTTTTCTAGGGTTTCATTAGCATTTATTCTGATAGGAATTTTGGTTTTATGGTCTCAAGGTCGGTTATAGAACATAGAACACAGAAAAGGTTACACAAAAGAAAGAAGCCGAAGAGGAAGCATCTACGCTTTCTATTCGGCTTCTTTTATACAAATTTAATGATAATAACTAATAAGCAACTGCAAAAATAGAATTGATTCATATTGCTCTTTACTTAGTTAGAAAAATCTGGTATAATATGGTAAATTATGAGTATTTCTAACTCAATTCGACTATTTATCAAATTGCTTGAATAGGGTTCCTAATGCTTTTTTCTCAATTCGAGATACATAAGAACGCGAAATATCCAGAGCAGACGCGACTTCCCTTTGTGTTAACGGTGCCTGACCATTGAGACCATAGCGAAGCTCAATAATGGTTCTCTCTCTGGGAGATAGAGACTGGCAAATGTATTTTTTTAGTTGTTCCGATTTAATCTTGCAATCAAGGTTATCAACTATATTGTCTTCCGTAGACATAATGTCAATTAGAGTCAATGTGTTCCCATCCTTGTCAGTATCGATGGGCTCGTTTAGAGAAATGTCTTGCGCACTCTTCTTTCCGCTGCGGAAAAACATTAATACTTCGTTTTCAATGCACCGGGCGGCATAGCTCGACAGACGAATTCCTTTATCACAGTTAAAACTATCAATTGCTTTAATCAGCCCAATGGTGCCAATTGAGATAAGGTCTTCTTGGTCGTTCAAATTGGAGTAGTACTTCTTAATAATGTGTGCAACCAAGCGCAGATTGTGTTCAATGAGTTTACTGCGCGCTTTTGTGTCGCCGTTTTTCCATCGTTCTAGGTACTCTCGTTCTTCTTGTGCGGAAAGCGGTCGTGGGAATGACCCATTACCAGTTACATGCAGCACAAAGAACATCAAATTTGAAATAGCTTCCCGCAGCAAGGATAGCAGCATCCATCATCCCTCATTTTCGGTGTTTTTAGCATCTTATGCGAACAATAGCCTGTATGTTGCAAGTCCCCTCGCTAAATTCAAACGGAATCTTTACATTCCGTGAATATCATGATATGATAATCATAAGAAAAATAATGATTATCGTTTTCTTTTGAAAGGAATCGAGTTTATGCAGAGACGTCAGAATTTCAGTCGAAAAAGAAAAGCGATCTTAGATGTGTTGATGAATACTTCCACGCACCCCACAGCAGAATGGATTTATCAGCAGTTAAAGCAGGAGTACCCCGATTTAAGCCTGGGTACCGTTTATCGCAACCTTTCTCGTTTTAAAGAGGAAGGAAAGATTATGAGTGTTGGTGTTGTGAACGGACAAGAGCGCTTTGATGCGATTATTGACCCGCATGAGCATTTCATTTGTGAGGAGTGCGGTTCTGTTCGGGATTTAAAATATCAGCTTCTGCCGGATTCTGTTGACCAGCAGATGGCACGCAGCTGTGGGTTACAGGTTAACTCCCATAGCTTGGTTTTCTATGGCCTTTGCCCGGAATGTGTAAAGTCCGACACGGAAGCTCGCTGATAATTCAGGAGGGTTTGAATGAGAAAATATCAAGTTGGCATGATTCAGCTTCATTCAGGAGAAGATAAAAAACAGAACCTTGACCATATTTGCGATTATATTCAGGAGGCTGCTGAAAATGGAGCCCGTCTGGTTGTTTTAACAGAGAATATGAACGTGATTGCCAAGGCGTCTTTTCCAGCGACTGATTTTGCGGAAGATGAAGCTGGTGAAACCTATGAGAGGATTTCTGCCGCAGCCAAACGGTTTGGAGTTTATCTTCATGGGGGCAGCTGGGCAGAGAAGATTCCCGGCGATACACGAGTGTACAATACCAGCTTTTTGTTTTCACCGAAAGGTGAGCTGCTCGCCAAATACCGTAAGCTGCATACCTTTGATATTATTCTACCCACCGGGAAAGCTGTGCGGGAATCGGAAGAGGTTGCCGCGGGAGACAGAGTGGTAACGGTTGAAACGGAGCTGGGCGTGTTTGGTCTTGCCATTTGCTATGACCTGCGTTTCCCAGAGCTTTATCGTTTGATGGCGGAACAGGGCGCCCAGGTATTGTTTAATCCCTCAAACTTTACATTGCCTACTGGCAAGGATCATTGGGAGCCGCTTTTGCGAGCAAGAGCGATTGAAAATAGCTGCTATATGATTGCCCCGAACCAAATTGGCCGAAATGCCCGCCTAACGGCATTTGGCGGCAGTATGGTAATAGACCCATGGGGAACGGTAATTGCACGCGCTAAAGAGGAGCCAGGGCTTACTATGGCTGAAATTGATTTGGATTATCTTGACCGAGTGCGCGCACGCATGCAAACCATGGAAAATCGCCGTACCGACATCTATCGGTTAGAGGAGATTTCAGAGCCTCACGCGTAATATGTGTGGCTTGTAATCTAAGATATTACCACATTAAAGCTAGAAAAATTCTATTTCATCCTCCATATGCTCAAGAGGTGCTTTCACACTGGTTTTTCCACAATCCGCACCCACGCGCGGTAATTTACTTCTGTGTTAAGCGCCAATTCCAGCTTTTAACGTTGCCTTTGTTTGCAAAGCAATAAAAAGCGCTAGTTATGGAAGATTTATTTGCATGAATCGTAAAGAAGCCTTGCGCTATAGCGCAAGGCTTCTTTTAGTAAGGTTTTGATTTTGCGCCCGTAAAAGAAATAAGTACCTCGCTACCGAGCATGTTTCTACGAGGGAACGAGAGCGCTCTAAAAATGACCGCCGACGGAAGATTTTAATCAACTATCTATTTGAACGAGCAAAGGAGAGTGGGCATTTTTAATGGAGCGCCTTTACAGTAGCTTTTGTTTTCTGGTTTGGGGTCGTTTCCCAAACGGATTCCAAAGGCAGAGCCTTTGGTGAGTCTTTCCTCCTTTTCTTCTCATCAAAAGAAAAGGAGTGCCCGCCCCGGCTTGAGGGGCGAATGAAAAGAAAGAAGAAATTTTCTGCGGCACGAGCCGCTAATATTTACTTTACAAAAGTATAGTTGATATATTAAGTTTTGCGCTCTGGCGCAGGGAATTCTGCTGTCGCAGGGCTTTGCCCCTCGTGCTGGGGCGGGTGCAACCTTTCACAAAAGGGTGAAAGGTTGCAAAGGCCTTCCAAAGGGAGAGTATCGATTCTCTCCCTTTGGATTCCCTCTCAACGTCCAAAAGCTCTGCCTTTGGAATCCGGGTGAGCTCCCGCTCTGCTTCTGTTTTCCGCACAGGAAACAAGCCTGTGCGTTGCAGATTGTTCGTAAGGTTTTGCGTTGCCGCTCGTAAATAAGTATAAAACCCAAGCTGCATAACATGTCTCTACGAGGGAACGAGAGTGCTCTAAAAATGACCGCCGACGGAAGATTTTAATCAACTATCTATTTGAACGAGCAAAGGAGAGTGGGCATTTTTAATGGAGCGCCTTTACAGTAGCTATTGTTTTACGGTTTGGGGTCGTTTCCCAAACGGATTCCAAAGGCGGAGCCTTTGGTGAGTCTTTCCGCCTTTTCTCCTCATCGAGAAAAGGCGAGCCTGCCCCGGCTTGAGGGGCGAATGAAAAGAAAGAAGAAACTCCCTGTGGTGGCAACCGCTTGAAAATCTTCTATTATAAATAACTTTTTATATGTAGTTTTGCGCTTAGGCGGAAGGCTCTGCGTGGTGAAAAAATAAAAAAAGCTGTGCTTTAGCTAAAAAAGCAAGCACAGCTTTTCATTAATATTATATAATATAAAAATTATTGGCGGTAATTTAATACTTAATTTATTGGCGGTATTCAATTACAATATAATTGTTGGCAAAGAAAGGAGGCGAGTGTGCCAAAAAAATCTAGAGGGCGGCCTGCTTCGGATAATCCAAAGACATTACGTGTCGATGTACGTCTAACTCAAGAGGAATTGCGATTGCTCGATGAATATTGTGAACAAAAAGGCGTATCAAGACCACAAGGATTACGGGACGGTATTTATGCCCTTAATAAAAAATGAAAGGAAGCGGCGCCCAATGTTGGCAAACGTTTTACGCCACTTCCCCCAACCAACAGATGCAAAAAGCAACTGCTGCGTAAATAGTATAGCATGCGTGGTGGGTTCTTTCAAGGCATCGTTGGTAACGATGTAGAAAGGAAGAATACTATGACCAGCATTTTAGAAGAGTTTGCTTACGGTAACCTATCTCCGGAGGTAGGCGATTTTCAGTGCTCTTCAAAATATGGAGAAGCACTGCGGCTTCTATCCTTAAACGAAAAAAATCTTATGGGTAGACTAAACGATGAGGAAAAGCTATTATTTGAAAAATATGTGGATGCGCAGGGGGAGCTAGTCCGGCTTACAGCTGTTGGAAATTTTGTTTACGGCTATAAGATGGGGCTTACAATGACCGCAGAAGCTTTTGTTGGCATGGGTGATTTGTTCATGACAAATAAGTAAAAGAACATAAAAGAAGCTTTAGCACAAAGTAAAATGACCTAGGCTAAATGGCAGATAGAAAAATAAAATCCGTTCCACTAGTGGAACGGATTTTATAATTTATCATTTCAAAATATAATGCCTATTTTTCCGCCTGCTGATTGCCGCGCTCTTCTTTTTTCTCTTCTTCCTCTTCTCCCGGAGGAGGCTTCTTCGCGAACAGCTCACGTACACCTATAAACAGCAGCATAACTCCAAAAATACGGCGAAGCCAAGCAACCTCCAGCCAACCGGAGAGAAACACCCCTCCCAGTGCGCCTACAAGGCCCGCAGCGGCTGCCGCCAATGCAGTGCGGAAATCGATAAGCCCTTTGCGAATATAGCAAACCAGAGCCAATACAGCGCAAGGAATGAATAAGATTAAATTAATCCCTTGCGCGGCGCGTTGATCCAGCCCGGCGATTAATGTGAGGTAAATGATGAGAACTCCGCCGCCGCCCATTCCCATTGAGCCCAGAATGCCCGATATTAATCCCGCTAATGCCAACCAAAACCATTCCATTAAAACAGCATCCTCCAAGCAGCCCACAGCATGAGTGCGCCAAACAGGCGGCGAAGCAGCATCCGGTTCAGCCGGGGCAATGCCCAGGAGCCGATGAGCGAGCCTGCCAGCATCCATGGTAGGTAGGGAATCGCCTGACCGATGGTCACACTGCCGCGGGATAAGTACAGCCAAGCGCTTAATACGCAGATAGGCAAAATGATGGCGACGGAGGTTGCGTGGCTTTTTACAACGGGCAGGCCAGATTTACGCAGCATAGGTACAATTACCATGCCGCCGCCTGCACCAAGAAGACCGTTCGCCACGCCGGCGAGAAAGCCGCCCAGCACGCGAAAGCTACGTTTCATACCCACACTCCTTTACCGTGTTATTCTGCCCTTAAAATGAACAAAAACACGCAAAGAATGCGGAGAAGAAAGAAAAACGCCCTTGCAGCATATACATGCTGCAAGGGCTGATTTTGTTATAAAAGGCCCGCCTGGCCGTATCGTGCGAAATAAACCTGCTACTGAAAAGCAGGTGGGTGCCTACCCAACGCTTTCATGCTCCCTTCTTCCAGCCAGAGGCCGGGAGGTCTGCAATCCGTCGCCGGAGTTGGGGCTCCCGATTTGTACATTGTAGGGTTAATTTGCAACGGTCCACGCACCAGGCAGGATTTTCTCTGTTCCTGCAAGCATTAGTATAACAGAAAAATACGAAAAATAATTCTTTAGAAGAAATTATTCGTCACTTTCGTCAGAAATATCTTCCTCTTCGTCATACAGCTCGTCAAAACGGCTCTCAAAGAGCTCTGCAAGCTTATCCAGCAATTCTTCGTCTTCAACCTCAGCTAACTGCTGCTCGCCGTCTTGTTCGATTGCTTCGAAAATATAATAAGTGCCTTCAGATTCCACACTGTCCTGCGGGTTGTCAAAGGTGGGGAGCAGGGCATAGAAGCAGCCGTCTTCGTTGTCGATTACATCCAACACTTCAAATTCATGCTCATTACCTTCGTCGTCCACCAGAGTCAAAACATCTGGGCCGAATTCTTCGTTCATATTGTCATCTCCTTATCTCTGTTAAAAGGTATCATTATTGTACCGTTGTTCAGAATGGAAGTCAATAAAAAATTTCTTATAAATAATAACAACATAATTTTGATTTATTATGTGGAAAAACTATTGACTTTAACCTAATATATGTTATAATATAGTTGCAAAGGAAAAGGATATTGGTACAGGCGAAATCAGAAAAAACAGCAATTTGCAGTTTTATTCTGAAAATGGCTTTCGGTGCCGCCACAAAAATGGCCGCATAATAAGCCAGCGGAAGGAACGCCTGAAATCAAGATTCATTTGAAAGGGGTGAGTCCAATGGTACAAGAAGAATCGCAACACCAGTCCGTCGGTCTGTTGGGCTTAGACAGCTGGAGTGCAAGGGTAATCTCATAAAACAATGAAAGGGTTGAGTCCTAAATATCAGGTAACGTCAGTCACCGCAAATTCGGTATTCAATTGCATGGATCCGGTCCGGCGGGGTTGCTCCTGGGGATTGCGTGGTATAAGTCCCGCGTTCCAATTATGGCTCCCGAAAACAATTTCAGTTTGTGGTAATGGGTTTCCAATGTTCCCTTAGGGTACCTTTCTTTAAAGGCTTTTATTCACTATAATTAATAACAGGGCATTTCGTATTCGGAAAGTGATTCCCAATATAACTGAAGATATTGCAGTACGATGGTAAAGTTTGTTAGAAAGTTTTGAAAATGCATTGATACCAAATGCGGTGCAAAACAATCGAAATTTTATAATATTACTCAGGGGCTGTGGCGGTTTGCCACAGCCCTTTCTTATTCTAAGCACTCACTAGCTAACTGTTTCATATTTACGATATAAGATGGCTTGGTAAAAAAGATAGCTTAGTAATGTAGGAAAGATGATAAAAACGATACGTGTAGATATAAAGATGAAAGGCCTCCCTATAAAAAAGGGAGGCCTTTACTAATGGTGATAGAATTAGCTTGCAGTAGAAGAGCTGCCGTTATCCTTTGGTACAAATTTAGTTGGCGGGTAAGAATCAATTGCCTTCTGGTTAATGGTAATGTCCTTGCTTTCCTCAGCAAGCTTTGTCATCTCATCTTCAAACTCTTTTTGCTTCATGTTAGACAAAACTTCAGTACGAGTTGCATCGCCGGAAAGCTGAGTAGCTGTTTTTTTCGTAACATCATTTCTAACGACAAGAAGCATAGCATTTATAGAGGTTATAGTAATGGTTTTGGCTTCGCCAGGCGTCATCCCGTTAATCAAAGTAATTAACTCGGTTGGGTAACCGGCTTCCTCATTGAGTACGGTGGTAACCGTCTGGGAAGGGGAAGTATCCAGCTTCAATTTTTTCTTAGTTTCGCTTGCTACGGTATCAAAGGTTGTGCTTCCCTTATTGAGTGAGGCTGCATTCTCTTCTAAAAAGCTCTTGTATTCTTTTTGAGTTTTCTCATCTAATGCTGCATAAGTGGTAGGATTGTAGAGTGGAATATACACATAAGAGAAGTCGGTGTAGCTCTTCTCAAAGTATGCTTTCAGGTCGGCATCGCTCACTGCTTTGCTTCCCTTTTTGCCATAAAGAGCCTCAAACACCTTAGCGGATTTTGCATTGAGCTCCGCTGTGGCCATGGTAAAGGATTCTTTCGAAATGCCATAGCCCTCTAACGTATCTTTGTAGTTGTTCCATTGGCTTGCCGCTGTATTGCTAATTTCTTTATTTTCTGCCTCTGTGAGTGAAAGCTTGAGCTCTTTCATTTTATTATCGATTACAAAAAGCTGTTTGGTATAACCCAAAGCTTTTTTCTTAATCCATTCGGTGGCATCAGTGTTTTCCACCTTCTGCTCCAGAACCGGTTTGGTGGAATCTTCTATTTTGGAAGAAGCGGTTTGGTAAGCAAGATATTCGTAATAGATATATACGCCAATGGGAATCGTTTTTTCATTTGTTTTGGCTGCCCAAGAATTATCTGAGCTTGAACAAGCCGCTGTTCCTGCTAGCATCGCTACGCAAAGAAGAGATGCCGTCAGTCTTTTCAAAAAATTCATACGTCACACTCCGTTTTTAAATTTCATAGGTGTTTTCATCACTTATCAGTCTTTCACTGCTTGAGAAACGCTTCTATCTTTGATCTAAAATAGGAGCGGAAATACAATGCGTTTATCGGCTATTAAAGTGATATTACTTTCCACTATACACGCAGAGAAAGGCTTTGTCCAGCAAATGGTGGAAATCTTATCCATCTACTTCGGTGCCTTGCATTGCGCGTAAGGCTTCCCGCAGAGTTTCTAATGGCGGTGCGCCTTTGGCTGCTTTTACGCTGATATATGGCTTTGAGCCCGCACTTAGCATCACACGCGAACGCAAGCTGCTTATCATGCCTGAGATGCGCTTCATGTCTACATGCTCTACATACAGTAACAGTGTTTCACCCTGCTGCTTAATTTCATAAATACCAAGGGAAGCTGCCATATTGCGTAGCAGAGCTACATCGATTAACCCTCGTACAGAAGCCGGTGGTTCGCCAAAGCGGTCAATTAATTCATCCAGAACATCGCTGGCATCGTCGTCACCGCGAATATCTGCAATGTGGCGGTAGATTTCGAGCCTCTGGTTTAAGTTTTCGATATATCGCTCCGGAATATGCGCTTCAATTTGTAAATCGACTAAGCATTCTCCGGGAGGTGGTGCTTCGCCCTTTTCTTGGCTGACCGCTTCACCAAGAAGCTTTAGATACAAATCGTAACCAACGGCTTCCATATGCCCGTGCTGCTCACCGCCAAGAATGTTGCCCGAACCACGAATTTCCAAATCTCGCATTGCAATTTTAAAGCCAGAGCCGAACTCCGTAAACTCACGGATGGCAGAAAGACGTTTTTGCGCAATTTCAGTTAATACCTTATTACGGGTAAACGTAAGGTAAGCATAAGCGCGGCGGGAGGAACGCCCTACACGCCCTCGCAGCTGGTGAAGCTGAGAAAGCCCCATGCGGTCTGCATTATCGATAATGAGGGTATTGGCGTTGGGAACATCTACACCCGTTTCAATAATAGTGGTGCAAACCAGAACGTCAATTTCTTGTTCAACCAGCCGACGCCAAACCTCTGAAAGCTCGTGTTCGGTCATCTTACCGTGACCAATTGCAATTCGTGCATCTGGAATCAAGGCCTGCAAAGTAGCACTGACTCGGTCAATGGTGCCAATGTCGTTGTGCAGGTAATAAACCTGGCCGCCGCGGCGAAGCTCGCGACGAATGGCATCTGCTAAAATGCCATTGTCGTGCTCCAGTACATACGTCTGCACTGGGTGGCGGTCGTGCGGTGCTTCTTCAATGACGGACATATCTCGAATACCGGAAAGCGCCATGTTTAAGGTGCGGGGGATGGGTGTTGCGGAAAGCGTAAGTACGTCTACATTTTTGCAGAGGTCTTTTAGCTTTTCTTTTTGAGCTACGCCAAAGCGCTGCTCTTCATCAATCACTACCAGACCCAAATCGCGAAAGCGTACGTCCTTTGAGACAAGTCGGTGCGTACCCACTACAAAATCGACCTCGCCGCGCTTGAGGCGGTTTAGCACCTCTTCCTGCTGCTTGGGCGTGCGAAAGCGAGACAAAAGCTCAACCCGCACAGGGAAGCCCTCCATCCGCTTCATGATGGTTTGATAATGCTGCCACGCAAGAATGGTAGTGGGTACGAGCATGGCGCATTGCTTGGAATCACTCACACACTTAAATGCGGCGCGCAGTGCCACCTCTGTTTTGCCAAAGCCAACATCGCCGCACAGCAGGCGGTCCATGGGCGATTCTCGTTCCATATCCGCTTTGATTTCATCAATGCAGCGCAATTGGTCTTCGGTCTCTTCAAACTCAAAGTGTGACTCAAAATCATGCTGCCATTCCGTATCTTCTGAGAATGCGTGTCCTTTTGCGTTCATGCGCTGTGCGTAGAGCTTAATCAGCTCCTTTGCCATATCCTTTACAGCGGAGCGGACACGTGCCTTGGTCTTCTGCCAATCAGCTCCACCAAGACGGTGCAGGCGAACCTGTGCGTCTTCCCGTGGGCCAATGTATTTTGAAACAAGGTCAAGCTGAGTAACGGGCACGTAAAGCGTATCATTCTTTGCGTAGCGCAGCTTGAGATAGTCTTTCACAATGCCCTGCATACTTATTTTATGGATGCCCTCAAACACACCAATACCGTGTGAGGAGTGAACCACATAGTCGCCGGGGTTTAGGTCGGAGAGACTGTAAATCTCTTGGCTATTTTTAGAGCGTTTACTGCGGGTTTGCTTGCGCTGAGAGAGCAGGCGCCCGTGTGTAATGAGGCCAAAGTGTGCGCCGGGGTATTCCATACCGGCAGAAAGACCACCCTGTGTTACAATGACTTGCCCGGGTGCGAGCTCTTGTGGATTTGCAAGATATACCGCAGGGATTCCCTGATTGTGCAAATCGGATGCGGTATTTTGCGCCGCACGTTCACTGCCAGCTAATACAACACAGCACCATTTGTTGTGCAGCATTGACTGCACATCTTCAGTTAAAAGCTGCATGCTGCCGCTCCAAACCGAGTTTTGGCGCAGGTTCATATTTTCGAGCGTATGAACGGGAGTTTCGTAGCTGCCTCGTGCAAATGCATCTAAATAGATTGCGCCGCGGGAGAGAAATTGCTCCAGAGCATATGCCCAATCGGCACTGTAAGTGTCTAGCCCACGGCAGAGGATGCCGTGACTGAGGTAATCTTTTAAGTCTTCACCCCACTGCCATAGAGCGGTCCGAACCTTTTCCTTATTTTTCACTGGTTCCGATACAAACAGCAGGGTGTTTTCGTCTGCATAATCAAACAGAGTAGCAGTTTTACCGTACAAAAAGGGAATATATTTATCCGCACAGCCAATAAGTGCGCCGTCTGTAAGCTTTGTGGCTTCTGCCTCCAGATACTCGCGGGCGGCGGCAGCCGTTTTCCCCCGAAGAGATGCGGCGTGCTCACGAATCTTTTCCGCCAGCACAGCAGGGTGCTCAATGAGTGCCTCTACAGAAGGTGCAATCGTAATTTCATTTATATTTGAGGTGCGCCGCTGCGTTTCGCGGTCGAAGAACGAAAGTGTATCGATTTCGTCTCCCCAAAACTCCACGCGAACCGGGTGTTCCGCGTCCGGTGTAAAAAAGTCTAATATTCCACCGCGAAGCGCAAATTGCCCCGTGCCCTCAATCTGGTCCGCACGCTCATACCCGCAAGAAACAAGAGTCTTTACAACTTCATCCGGTGTGATTTGCTGGGCAGTACGTAGTGTTACTGTACGCCGTAGCAGCTCCTCCGGCGGTAAAGTATGCTGAAGAGCTGCATCCATACAAAAAATGATGCAGTCGCACCCACCGGTCAGGTAGCAGGAAAGCGCATGCAGCCGCTGGTGTTCATATTCATGCGAGCTTCCCTGTGTATCACGAAAATTTAAATCGCGCAGAGGGTACAGTGCCGGGCGCATTCCCATAGCAGCTAAATCGTCATGTAGGCGCTGAGCTTCGGCTTCTTCCGAGGCCGCAACAAAGGCTCTGCGTTCGTTGAGAGCGCAGAGTGAATAAATGATATTTGCTTTGTGTATTCCCGAAAGCCCGGTAACAGCTGCCGGGAGATTCTTCGTTTTTACGGCTTGATCCAGCGCAGAGAATTCCTTCAGAGCGCGGATGGCGGTAGTCAGAAATTTCATGGAAAGCTCCTTGCTTAATGGAAAAATAGCATTTTCCGGACTCGCTCCCTTATTCAGAATACGAGGCGTGGGACGAAAAGTTGGTCGGATTTTGCGTCGGCGTGTACGGTTTTAGGAATTATACTGGCTCATGGCTTCGTCTATTTTTCCCTGAACCATCAATTCCAATGCCTTTATGGCGTTCTCTTTGGCTTCGCCTAGGCTTTTCATTTCTTGTGCAGAAAAAGTGGAGAGCACCCAGTCCGCCAAATCCCAATTGGGGTTTGGTTTACTGCCAATACCCATTTTTACGCGTGGGAAGGCATCACTGCCCGAAAGGTAAATAATGTTCTTCATTCCGTTTTGACCACCGTCACTGCCCTTGCGGCGGATGCGCAAACGCCCGGGTGCGAGCGAAATATCATCAAATACAACGATAACCTGTTCCGGCGTAAGCTTATAAAAACGCATGGCCTCGGTTACGCTTTGCCCACTTAAGTTCATAAAGGTAGAAGGCTTTAACAGCAGTACCTTTTTACCGCCAAAGCTTACTTCCGAACACAGACCCTTAAATTTTAAACGGTCAATTTTCACACCAAGCGATTCGGCTAGGTGGTCTAGCACCTGAAAGCCGGCATTATGGCGGGTTTGTTCGTATTGCCGCCCGGGATTACCCAGACCAACAATGATTGCTTCTACCGGGCCGGGGGTAACCGCAGGCCTGGAAAAGAAAGATTTTAGCATGTTGATACACCTCTGCTGGCAGAAATTGAGAATAGGCTGATGGCGGGACGGAAATAACTCCGCCCCGCCTCACTGTGAGTATGGGATGAAAAACGGGGCAGGAGTATGACTCTGCCCCGCGGTTGTTCTTTCATTTGTAAATCAAACAAACATGGGAGAAACCGGCTTGTCTTCATAAATGCGCTCAATGGCCTCTGCAAAAAGAGGAGCCACAGGCAGGATAGTAAAGTTAGGCAGGCACTTCTCCTGTGCAACAGGAACAGTGTCGAGTAGAATCAGCTCAGAGATAACGCTGTTCTTAATGCGCTCTACAGCAGGGCCGGAAAGCACGCCGTGTGTAGCGCAGGCAATTACCTCAACTGCTCCGCCAACTTCTACCAATGCGGTAGCAGCATTGCAGAGTGTGCCTGCAGTGTCGATCATGTCATCCACCAAAATGACTTTTTTACCGCGAACGTCACCAATAATGTTCATAACTTCAGACACATTGGCCTTTTGGCGGCGTTTGTCAATAATTGCCAGCGGACTTCCGATACGAGCGGCAAAATTGCGGGCGCGGGTTACAGAGCCGAGGTCGGGGGAAACCACGACATAATCATCGCCGTTTTTGCCCACCCTTTCTTTCAGGAAAGAAGAGAGAATCGGTGCGCCCAAAAGATGATCTACGGGAATGTTGAAGAATCCCTGAATCTGGGGTGCATGCAGATCCATAGTAAGAATTCGGTCGGCGCCGGCTGTTGTAATCAAATCTGCCACCAGCTTAGCGGAAATCGGGTCGCGTGCCTTTGCTTTACGGTCTTGACGGGCATAGCCAAAATAAGGAATAACTGCAGTGATGCGGGCAGCAGAGGCGCGCTTCATTGCGTCGATCATGATCAGCAGTTCCATGATGTTGTTGTTAACTGGTGCACAGGTAGACTGCACAATAAAGCAATCAGAACCACGAACAGATTCAAACAACGACATGGCAATTTCCCCGTCGCTAAAGGTAGAAACTTCTGATTTCCCCATGGGCAGGCTAAGGCAATCTGCAATTTGCTTGGCGACTTGCGAGCTAGCGTTCGCCGCGAAAATCTTGATATCCTTACCATGAAAATTCATTAAAAAAATCCCCCTAAACTATTTTGCCGCCATAGGCGGCGATTTATGAACGTTAATATATCAATACACGCTCCGAGCGCGCAGATTGGTGAAAGGTTCGGGCGTTTGCCCGTCTTTTATTTCTACTCCGCTGCACTGCACGTTTTGCAGTACGCAGTTGTTCCCGGCAATCGCATCTTCCAGCAGGGTGTTCGGGCCAATGGTACAGCCTTTGCCCACACGAGTGCGGCCGGTTAAAATACTGCCGGGCAGAATTTGTGTGTCGTTCCCTACGGTTACGTCGGGTCCGATTAAAATGCCGTCCGGGCAGGGAATATCGACTCCATCGGCCATCAAACGGAGTAATACGTTCTGTTTGGCGATCAAGTTCAGTTCCGAAAGCTGCTTTCTGTCATTTGCGCCTAAAACAACATTACTGTCGTTCGTTAAAAAAGCACCAGCTTTTTGGTCACGTGAGAGGAGCAGCCGAATTGCATCGGGAAGATAATATTCCCCTGTGCTGTTTTTGTTTTGTATATCGTGCAGCACCGAAAGCAAACTGTCTACCCGGAACCAATAGGCACCGGAATTAATTTCACGAATTTGCTTTGTGGAGGCGTCGGCTTCTTTTTCTTCTACAATTGCTTTTAAAGCGCCTGTATTACTGTCGCGTACAATGCGACCATACCCAAATGGGTTTATCGGCTCGGCTGAAATGACCGTAACCGCTTGTTCGCTTTCTATATGCTCGAAAAGAGCAGAGCGAATGGTTTCGGGGTCTAAAAACGGTGCATCACCGCTTAAAATGAGAACATTTGCACCACTGTGGCGGTGCAGGAACTGTTCTGCCATCATTACGGCATGTGCAGTACCTTTCTGTTCGGCTTGGTACACATATTCATAGGGAGCGGTACGCTGCTTTGTTTTGGCAAGACCATCCAAAAAGGATTCTACCTCGCTGTGCAGGTGTCCGGTTACTACGCATAAGTTTAAAACTCCGGCGCCCTCTACGGCGTCAATCACCCATTCGAGCATGGGTTTAAATAAAACCTGACACAATACCTTGGGCCCTTGGGACTTCATTCGTTTTCCCTCACCCGCCGCAAGGACAATGGCACAGTTCTCCATGTTGAATCCTCCGTCAGTTTCGCAAATAATCATACGGTATTATTATCGCATATCATCAAAATTTTTCAAGACCTATTTTATGGTTTTGTTAAAAGATTGTTTTAATTGTGTGAGAAAAAAGACGATTTGTATTCTTTTTTAGAGAAAATCTGCACTTTGCCTCTCAAAAGCAAAGTGCAGATTTCATACTAAGGAATTTTGCCACGCAAATGGGAGCAATAATCCTCGAATATTATTTTACAATGGAAATCGTGGTGCAAGCAGTTTTATCGCCATTTACGTAAATGCTGCCGTATTGACCGACTTTACCCACTGCTTTTACAAGGTAGTGGTAGTCATTGCCTCTTTTGGCTTTAAATGTTACTTTGAATGCGCTGCCTGTTACGTTGAAGGTAGGCTGTTTGCCATTTAAAGAGGTAATTTTAAACTCATAAACCTTGTTTGCCTTTATATTCAGGCTTTTGCCGGTGTCGCTCTTATATGTAGCGGTTGTTGCAGCAGCCGGCTTTGTTACTGTTGCGGGAGTGGTAGCAGTAGCAGCAGCGGAAGAATCCACATAGAAATAAGCAAAAAAGCTTTCCGGATTCTCTTCTCTGTTATTTACCACAGTGGTCTGAGCTGCAATCATTTTCCCTTCCATTGCAGCAGGAATGGTATAGGTAGTACCGCTGTTTTGAATGTAAATGTTATCCTGTTCTACAAAAGCGCCGCTAGAGTTCTTTGCAAAGGTATTGATTGTAGTGTGAGTACTGCCTGCAAATTTGAAACCGTTCTCAACAGCTACTGAAATAACAGTGCCAGCGGGTACGACGGAGTAAGTAATCTCACGCTGCTTGACAACATCAACAAACTCTACATCACCATCACCAGTTGATTGCGGAACATTCTCAACAAAAGAAACCGCTTCTGATTTTTGAGCAGTTAAGGCCGAAACGGAATAGGTGCCATATTCGCCATTGGTCTGTTTTTTAATTTCAGATGCCAAGTAGCCGCCAATATAACCCGGTACAGTGGATGCAGCAAATGCGGTTGTGGTAAGGCTTACGGCCATAGCAGTTGCTAAAAATGCGGAAAGAACTCTTTTCTTCATAAATAATACCACCTCAAAAATTTTTATATCCATATCAATTCGTCTGCTGAAATTTTGCGGAAACAATCAAGTGGAATAAATAAGTAAGATGAAACCCTCAAGTTCAGCAGTTGTAAATGTTACCGCAATAAAAATCCCACGTTAAACATATTTTTCCACAAACGAATCGATGTGTGATTCTCTAATTGAAAAACGAGTGGCGAAATAAATAAAGGTTTAAAACAAAAAGACGCTTGAAATGGATATCGTTCCAATTCACAGGCGTCATCAAAAACGTTAAGTATATACAAATACAACTTTTATACTTCCCAGTTTTAATTCGTATGCGAATAGATTTTAACTCTGTTTATCTAAGGTAAGTATCATCAATTGTAATCTGTAATATTTTTCCAAATTATAACACATAGATTATTTGTTCTGCAAGTGGTTTTAGTCACTAATTTTTACTGAATTTTTTCATAGAAAATTAAAATATGACCATTGCAAATTAAAAAAGGACAGCTTGTGAATGTTGATAAGAGTTATACAAAATTTTGTGAAAAAATTACTAATCGCAAGGGAGCGCTTTATTCTGTTCAAGGTTTATACATAAAAAAAGCAGGTATCTTCACAAAAAATTATTATAATAGATGTGAAATGGGATGGATTTTTGATGCGGACTTTGATATAATCCACAATAGACGTCCAATTGCTTATCCCTATATGTGGATAAACTGGTTCCATAGATTTCTTAAATTTATAGGAGGTAGAAGTAATGAGTCATAAGTATGTGTATCTGTTTTCAGAAGGAAACGGCAGTATGAAAAATCTGCTGGGCGGCAAAGGTGCCAACCTGGCAGAAATGACGGTGCTGGGAATGCCGGTACCGCAGGGCTTTACCATTACGACCGAGGCTTGCACCCAGTATTATAACGATGGACGGCAGATTAACGAAGAAATTCAATCTCAAATTTCAGAATATCTTTCTAAGATGGAAGAGATTTGCGGCAAAAAATTTGGGGATTCCCAGAACCCGTTGTTGGTTTCTGTGCGTTCGGGCGCTCGTGCATCCATGCCCGGTATGATGGATACCATCCTCAATTTAGGCTTGAATGATACCGTAGTGGAGGGTTTGGCAGCACTGACCAATAACCCCCGCTTTGCTTACGACTCCTACCGCCGATTTATCCAAATGTTCTCCGACGTTGTTATGGAGATTCCCAAAAGTGACTTTGAGCGTGTCATCGACGCGAAGAAGGAAGAAAAGGGCGTAAAGCAGGATACCGATCTGGATACCGAGGATATGAAGGATTTGGTTGTTCGCTTTAAGGCACTGTACCGCGAAAGAAAGGGAACCGAATTCCCCACAGAGCCTCGTGTACAGCTAATGGAAGCAGTGAAGGCTGTGTTCCGCTCTTGGGATAATCCCCGCGCAAATGTATACCGCCGTATTAACGAAATTCCTTATGACTGGGGCACCGCGGTCAATGTGCAGTCTATGGTATTTGGTAACATGGGCAATACCTCTGGTACTGGCGTTGCGTTTACCCGTAACCCTGCTACTGGCGAAAAGAAGCTGTTCGGTGAGTACTTAATTAATGCACAGGGCGAAGACGTTGTGGCCGGTATTCGTACTCCAGAACCAATTGACCACTTAAACAGCATTATGCCTGAGGTTTACACCCAGTTTGCGGAAACCGCACAGCGACTGGAAGACCACTATACCGACATGCAGGACATGGAGTTCACCATTGAAAACGGGAAGCTGTACATGCTGCAAACCAGAAACGGTAAGCGCACCGCAGCCGCTGCTTTAAAGGTTGCGGTTGATTTGGTGGAAGAAGGAAAAATCAGCACCGAAGAAGCGGTTCTGCGTGTTGAGCCCAAGCAGCTGGATTCTCTGCTGCATCCTCAGTTTGACCCAGCTGAGTTGAAAAAGGCAAAGGCAATCGGCAAAGGTCTTGCAGCATCCCCCGGAGCGGCTTGCGGCCGTGTAGTATTTACCGCGGAGGACGCAAAGGCTTGGAGCGATAAGGGTGAGAAGGTGGTTCTGGTTCGTTTAGAAACTTCTCCCGAAGACATTGAGGGTATGGCAGTTGCACAAGGCATTCTTACCGTTCGCGGCGGCATGACCTCTCATGCTGCGGTTGTTGCACGTGGAATGGGAACCTGCTGTGTTTCCGGCTGCGGTGAGATTTCCATGCACGAAGAAGAGAAATATTTCACTCTCGGCGGTCAAACCGTGCGTGAGGGCGACTATATCTCGATTGACGGAAGCACCGGCAACATTTATGGTCAGGCAATGCCGACCATTGAGGCATCTATCTCCGGTGACTTTGATAAGTACATGACATGGGCAGACGAAGTTCGCCGCTTGCAGGTTTACACCAATGCAGATACCCCGCATGATGCAGCTCAGGGCAAATCGTTTGGCGCACAGGGCATTGGCCTGTGCCGTACCGAGCACATGTTCTTTGAGGGCGACCGCATTAAAGCAATGCGTGAAATGATTGTTGCAAAAACAACAGATGCCCGCCGTAAAGCGCTTGCAAAGCTTCTGCCTTACCAGCAGAGTGACTTTGAAGGCATTTACGATGTAATGGAAGAACTGCCGGTAGTTATTCGCTTTATTGACCCGCCTCTCCATGAGTTCCTGCCCACCAAGGAAGAGGACATTAAAGAAATTTCAGAAGAGCTTGGCCTGACGGTAGGAGAGCTCAAAGAGATTATTGCAAGCCTGCACGAGTTTAACCCGATGATGGGTCACCGTGGCTGCCGCCTTGCGGTTTCTTACCCTGAAATTGCTGAGATGCAGACCACCGCTGTTATCAGCGCTGCAATCAATATTTCCCGCAAGAAGAATATCAACATCGTTCCTGAAATCATGATTCCGCTGGTTGGCGAAGTCAAAGAGCTCAAGTTCGTGAAAGATGTTGTTACAACAACTGCGGATAAACTCATTGCAGAGTCCGGCATGAACATGAAGTATGAAGTGGGCACCATGATTGAGATTCCCCGTGCTGCTTTAACTGCGGATGAAATTGCAATGGAAGCAGACTTCTTTAGCTTTGGTACCAACGACCTTACCCAGATGACCTTTGGCTTCAGCCGTGACGATGCGGGCAAGTTCCTCGATTACTACTATGAGAACAAGATTTATGAGTCCGATCCCTTTGCTCATATTGACCAAAAGGGCGTTGGCAAGCTCGTAGAAATGGCAACGGAAAAAGGCCGCGGCGCAAATGCACACCTGCATGTAGGTATTTGCGGTGAGCACGGCGGTGACCCAACTTCCGTAGAGTTCTGCCACCGTACAGGGCTTGACTATGTTTCTTGCTCTCCTTACCGTGTGCCGATTGCTCGTTTGGCTGCTGCTCAGGCTGCGATTAAGGAAAAAAGAGCATCTGCTAAATAATTAATAATTGAAATTAAAATTTATGTTAGGCGAGTATTGAAAGGCTTTTGCTTTTCAGTACTCGCCCTCTTTTTACCATGGCGTTAGTCGTTATTCTATGTGAAAAAGGGTTACTATATTAGTGCAGTAACCTGTGGCAAAATCCATAATAGTATATACAAAAAATAGCATTATTTTTTTATATTGCCCGCGATTTACCAGAATGATTACAGTTCCGTTATTCTCATTGACTTTTCATTTTCATTCGGGTACTATATCGTCAGATTAAACAATAGAATTTGTTTTTCCGGAAAGAGGGTGTTCAGATATGACGAATCTATATCGTCGTGTTGCTGTAACACTTGTCGCAATTTGTACTTCTGTGACAATGTTGGCAGGCTGTTCTTTGCATAAAAAAAATACGGCTACAATTGAAAATTCTATCCCTACCCCAAGTGAAATTCAAACAGTGGTAAAGCCAACAAATCCAGATTCTGGGAAAAATCCAACCGCAAAACCGTTTGAGCGACCAATGGGAACACGAGGAACCTTTAGCTCTTCTTTCTTTACTTTGCAGAAGCTATATAATCTTGCTGCAGTACCTACGTATGACGGTTATAATCAGTCTACACACCCTAAGATTTTATATTTCCCCAAAAGGTGGAACGGTTATGAATATTGGATGTCAATTACACCGTATCCATTTGGCAACGACGATTATGAGAACCCCTGCATTGTTGCATCAAACGATGGTAAAACATGGGTTACACCGGCGGGGCTGAAAAACCCAATCTCCGGTATTCCGTCCGATGTAAAACAAGGCGCACATTATTCCGATTCTCACCTTGTCATGACCGGTGATGTAATGGAAATGTGGTACCGTTATAATAAGGGAAACCCGAAAACAAAGCGCCCCGATTCCAGCATGGATTATTATTACCGCACAATAAGCAGCAACGGTTTGGATTGGTCTGTGCCGCAATTGATGCAGCAATCCAAAGCTGGCATTCTCAGCTTAGCAGTAAATCATGAAAATAATCAATACCAGTTTTGGTATACCACCTCTCAAAAGAAACTAATGCACGCTACGAGTATCGATGGTACAGCGTGGACGGATACGAAGCAATGCACAATTGAGCTACCGGTTGGGTACCTGCCTTGGCATCAAGATGTCATTCACTATCAGGGAACGTATTACCTGCTTCAAACAGGGATTATGCAAAAAAATTATTCTTTTGCACTCTTTTTATCAAAATCTACAGATGGTGTGAATTTTACAAAGGGTGTACCCTTTTATCCAAGCAATAATCCTGTAATTTTAGAAAAAACATGGCTGTACCGCAGTACGGTATATGCAGATGGAAATTCACTTCGTATGATGGTTTCGTATCGTCTACCGCAGAAAAAATGGTACATGACCGGTGCATCCATTACGGTACAGCAATGGAATGATGCGTGTGACAAACAAAAGCCTTTAATTTTGCAAGATCGCGTGCTTCCTACAAAGAAAAAAACAGAGGATACGGTACCTCCTAAGACAATACAGAAACTGTCTGAAGAAAACTTCGGCCAAAACTTATAAATAGCTTTCCCCCACTTAGAGACACAGTTGTGTTACTTTCTAAGTGGGGGATTTCTTTTGCCTTTTTGCTGTGTTATAATACGCATACAACAAAATTCGCTAAAATATTCCATATTTAACTATGAGAAGGGGACTTATGTATGCTCTGGAAAGAAAAATACATGCTGGGTGTACCGCTCATTGATGAGCAGCATCAGGAGCTGTTTCGCCGCGTTACCGATTTTGTAGAGATTGTTCGAAAACCGGTTCCGTGGGAGCAAAAGACGGAGCGGGTTAGCCAAACTCTAGAATTTATGAAGGATTATGTGGTAACTCATTTTCAAGATGAAGAAAACCTACAGCGTGAGGTGGGGTACCCCGAACTGATATCACACAAAAAGCTGCATTACGAAATGGTGGCTTATGTGCTGCAGATCTCGCGTGAATACGAAGAAAATGGTTACCAGGAACAGCTTATGCAGCAGTTTGCAGGCCGCCTGTTAGCGTGGCTGATTAACCACGTCGCTTCCGAAGACCAGCAGATTGCAAACTTCGTAAAGAGAAAGGAGCAGCAATCTCATGAATAATACTTTGCACCGTTCTTTTTTTGAGGCAACTCAAGAAGTGTTCGAGTTAATGCTCGATTTAGAGGTAAGGGAAAGCCTAGCCTCCACCAATAAAGATGACTGCGGCGATTTTACCATTGCCATAGGTGTAACAGGTGATTTGACTGGAGATGTTTTATATATATTCCCTAAGAACACCATGCTCCAGATGGTTCGTATTTTAACCGGTGGAATGGAGGTGGACGAGGTAGATGACTTTGTAACCTCCGCTATAGGTGAAATCTCGAATATTATCAGCGGAAAAGCATTGATTGCATTATCTCAAAAAGATGTTACCTGCGATATTCTGCCCCCACAAATCATACCCAGTGAAAAGGGAATATGCGATTATTCTATGGATTCAAACACACGAATCGAGACTCAAATTGGCAGTCTGGGATTTGAAATACATTTACAAAGCGAGAAACAATAAACGCAAGAAAGCCTTTATTTTTAATAATGTAGAACAAAGTGAAAAGGGGCTGTGGTATGTGGATGCAATAAAGCGGTATTTATGTGCGACGAGCTTTTTTACCTTGAGTATCGTTTGTCTTTTGTATGCAAAGTACAGTGAATGGAGTTTTCCGCTCTACATTTTCTGGGGAAGTGTCGCCATCGGTATGTACCAGCTTTTGTGCGCATGCCTCACAAAAGAGGATTAAGTAAAGAAACAGCACCCGACCGCCAGTTATGCTGGCTTTGGGTGCTGTTTTCAATTTTCCTGTTCAGTTGGCTCTTCTGCGGGTGGTACATTCTCTTTTATGTCGGGGGAAATGGATGGAACGTGGATGTTAAAATATAGACTGAGCATTCGAATGCTCGTGGTGAAGATGACACTGATTAACACCGCGATGGATTGCGGTATGTGTGTTCTCGTCAGGTAATACAGCAGTGCACCTGCCACTGAGGCCAAGGCGTAAATCTCGCGACGAAGCACGACGGGAATCCGCTGAACGAGTACATCGCGAATCATACCTCCGCCTACGCCAGTCAGCATGGCCACAAAAATACACAGAAAGGTTTCGTGCTCATACCCAGCTGAAATGGCAGCGTCTACTCCAATTACGGTAAATACAGCTAACCCCAATGCGTCTGAAATGAGGTAACTCCACGTGTAAAAGGGGTTATTGCCGTTTACGATTCGGCGGAATCGGCCAAGAGCGAGTAATAAAAATGTAGTGATGGATGCCACAACTAAATAAATTGGGTTAACCAGTCCAACAGGGGGAGAAACCCCCAGTATCACATCTCTTAAAATACCGCCGCCAATGGAGGTTGTAACAGCAAGTATATAAATGCCGAAATAATCCAGCTTGTGCTGCATCGCAATAATCGCGCCTGAAATAGCAAAGGCTACAGTACCAATAACTTCAAATATCAATAAAAGAGTGGTTGACATCGTGTTGTATCTCTCCCAGTGCAGACCGTCGTCTGAGTCCTCTTTAAAACGTTCTACCTACGCAGTATGCCGATTTTTTAAAAAATGTTCCATATATGGCTTTTAAATTTCGCTCAAATCAGTCCCAAATGCCGCAGTCCCTTTTCGATTCCGCCACAGAGCATGGAGTCGGTTACATAGTCTGCGGCAGCTTTGGCTTCGGGCACTCCGTTCTCCATTGCGACACCGATCCCCACTGTTTTGAGCATGGTAACGTCGTTTGTGCCGTCACCAAACGCGACGGTGTCCTTCAAATCGATTCCGGTGTGCTCGCAAAAGTAGCGAATCGCCTGTGCTTTATCTTGATTTGGGAAAGATAAGTCGCCGGAACGCCCACCGGGGTGCAAATTGAGTACCATAGTGCCGGTAAACGCAGGGCGACAGCGCTCATAATGGTCTTTATCTAAAAAAATGCAATCCATTGCGCCAGCCTGAACCTGTTCGGGTTCCCAGTCGGTAATAATATAATCGCCCAGATGGTAGACTTGATTGAGCAGTTCAATCATTTCGGAATTCAAATTTCTACCCCAGCCATGGTGTAGGCCAACAAAATTATAAGAGATACCGTAGGAATCAAAATGCTCCATAATTTCGCGAACGCGCTCCGTAGTGAATAGTTTTTGTAAAATAGTTTTGCCTTCATACACCACATGAGTTCCGTTCATCCCTATGTAGCTTGTAAAAAAATCACCAAATATTTTTTTTATAAAAGTTTCTTGCCTGCCGGAGCAAATTGCTACCCCGTGTCCGTTTTGTTTTGCAAGCGCGATGGCTTGCAGTGTGCCGTCCGGTACGAAATACCCTTCTTTTCCTGAGGTAAGCAGGGTGCCGTCTATATCAAAAAATATCATCTTTTTCATTGTTATCACTCCTTATGAGTCAACTTCGAAAACTTTCTTTCCATTTTTATCATTGCAGTGATTGGCAGTTTAAAGGGTGCGAACTGTCTGCAATACATAATTAAAGGAAGCTGCGGAAACAATAGCCTTGAAAATTGGGAAAGGATCTGAATCCATGGAATATATTAAGGCTTTTGTGGTAGGCGGTCTCATCTGTGTGATCGGCCAGATACTGATCGACAGAACAAAGCTGACTCCCGCCCGCATTTTAGTCATATTTGTTACTATGGGCGTTGCTTTAACAGCGGTAGGTCTGTATGAGCCGCTTGTAAAATTTGCAGGGGCTGGTGCTACTGTACCATTGTCTGGTTTTGGCTATGCAATGGCCAAGGGAACAGAAGAAGCAGTGCGGGAGCATGGCTTGCTCGGCGCACTGATGGGCGGCGTAACCTCCAGTGCAGCAGGTATTGCAGCAGCCGTGTTTTTTGGCTACATTGCAGCACTGTTAGCAAAGCCGGGGGATAAGTCGTAATAAAACAAAACGGGCAGGAACGGGAACATAAGCTCCTGTTACCCTGCCCAATTTTTTTGCTTTCACTTACTGGATGGAGTAATCCAAATAATGCTCCAGCTCTTCTTCATCCTTCTTCTTCTTTTCAAGGAACAGAAGCGTGGTCGTTACGATCGCGGCTACCGCGACGGCGGCGGAAACAATTCCAAGAATAAGTGCCAACGTATTGTTTTTCCTCATTACAAAACGCCTCCAAAAACAAATTAAGCTTCCCGGTGTTCGTCCAATTCAATCGTTTGTTATTATGATACCCAAAATTTGCGTAAAAGTCAATTCGCACTCAAATTGTAAGGAATCGTAAAATAATTCACTCGGCCCCATAACAGGCAGGGTGATTGATAATTATTTTTATCCAATCAAACAGCTAATAAAGCAGTTAGTGATTGGAAAGCTAATTTAGGTAATAAAAAAAGCAGAGCACAAAGCTCTGCTTTTCAATACAAAGATTTTGAAAACAACCTGTCCTAAAAATTAGGAAGCGCTGGTTGTGTTCAGCTTGCGGGCAAGGGCAGACTTCCTTCTGGCGGCGGTTTTTTTGTGAAGGATTCCCTTAGCAGCAGCTTGGTCAATCTTCTTTATCGCAGTACGAACAGCCTCCGCCTTGTCCTCAGCCTTAGCCTCAAGAGCAAGGTTGGCCTTTTTAATCTCTGTTTTCAAAGCAGAATTGATCGCTTTGTTCTGAAGAGTCTTAGCAGCGATTACCTTAACGCGCTTCTTGGCTGATTTAATATTCGGCATAGTCACACCTCCTTTGTCGCATCTGTCATGTAACAGAAATATTAACACAAAGTAAAAAAAAATGCAAGAATTTTTTCTTACTTTTCGCAAAGCCTTAATAACTTAATGAGTATAGCATAAGAGAGGAGAAAAAGCAATGATTTTTCGCACAGATTTGGCGATTGAAGCAACAGAAACAATTACTCACCCGTTTCCCGATATCTCTCAATCAGAAGAGCAGCATGGAAGGTGTAAAATAACACGCATTAAAATAGAAGGGCCGGAGGGTGCACGGCAATTAAATAAGGAAATAGGGAATTACGTTACACTTGAAATGCCCCCTATTTCAGATACGGTTGATTTGGAGGACGAGTGCCAGGAATTACTGCGAAAAGAAATTGCTGCGCTTCTTCCGGAGGATGGCCTTGTATTGGTTGCAGGGCTTGGGAACCGGCAAATAACACCGGATGCCTTGGGCCCGCATACCACGGCTCGCGTTCTCGCCACACGCCACATTAAAGGGGAGCTTGCGCGGGTAACGGGGCTTACCGGCCTGCGTGGTGCAGCGGTTATCACCCCCGGTGTACTGGGGGATACCGGTCTTGAAACAGTAGAGTTTCTTCAAGGAATTTGCAAGCAGCTAAAACCGAGCGCAGTAGTGGTGATTGATGCCCTCGCTGCCCGCAGTTTGGCAAGGCTTGGCTGTACCGTACAGCTTAGCGATACCGGTATTTCTCCCGGTGAGGGGGTGGGCAACATGCGCCCCCGTATTGACCAGAACACAATGGGCGTTCCTGTCATTGGAATTGGCGTACCCACTGTGGTGGATGTGGAAACTTTGGCGCTCGATTTATTTGGCGGAGACCGTTCCCGAACAGAAAGCAGTGAAGAAAAATTAACCCCCGGTGGCGCGCGAATGGTAGTTACCCCACGTGAAATTGATTTGCTGGTATTTCGGGCTGCGCAAATGCTGGCTATGGGTATTAACCGTGCACTGAATCCCACCCTCTCCGTAGAGGATTTAACGATGCTTACCGCACCGTAAATTTGGTATATCCCCAAGCAATAACGCATAACAATATAACAGTCTGTTTGGGGAGAAGTATATGAAAATTATCAATCTGCAAAGAAAAAGAAAATATGGTTCCTCTCCGCTGCGCAATGCAGCGGCTTTGGTAGTTGCATTAATTTCTGTTACCTGTTTTATTACACGCTTGGGCCCAGAGGTGCTGGCACAAAGAGAGGCAGCGGCTCTCGCCGCGGCTGGTTTTATTATGCCGGATGGTGCTGCAGAGCTTTTGCGTACAGGCCTTTCCGAGCATGATGTAGAAGAGCTTGTAGAGCAGCCGGGTCAAAGTAATGCCCCAGCAAGTTCCACCAGTGCTGTGCGTGACCCCGCAGAGGGGCAAAGCTCTTCTACCGCAGCTTCAGCACAAGAGGGCGGTTCGTCCGCAACATCACAAGAAAGTCAAGCCCCCGCTGCCAGCGGGCCCGGTGCACCGATTCAAGAATTGGCCATTCAGAACTCGGGAGTTCAATTTCAGAATGTATTTGTAAAAAATAGCAATCAAAATCATAAAATAGACATTAAAGCTGAATTAGAGAAGCAACCTGCGGTCAAAATACAAACAGACGGCAAGCCTCAGGTACTCATTTACCACACACATACAACAGAGGCCTATCTTCTTCAGGAAGCCTCCTCTGTTCCCGCTGGTTCGGAAAGCAGAAGTACGGATGGTTCTCGCAGTGTAGTTATGGTAGGTAATGCCATTGCAGCGCAGCTTCGGGCAGTTGGAATCGGCGTGGTTCACGATACCACGATTCATGATTCACCAGCGTACAACGGTTCGTATAACCGTTCGGCTCAAACCATAACAAAAAATTTAAAGCAATACCCCAGTATTCAGGTTACGCTGGATATTCACCGCGATTCCATGACCGCTGCTAACGGTACACGCTATAAGCCAACCGCAGTGATTAACGGGAAAAAAGCGGCACAAATTATGATTTTATCAGGCTGTGATGACGACGGTACGTTGGGGTTCCCAGATTGGGAGTACAATCTGCGCCTAGGTGTGAGAACGCAAAAGCAACTCTCTGATTTGTTCCCGGGGTTGGCTCGCCCACTCAATTTTTGCGCCAGAAAATACAATTTAAATATGACAAAGGGATCTTTACTCGTTGAAGTGGGAACGGAAGTAAATACACTGGATGAAGCAGTGTATTCCGGTGAGCTGTTTGGTGAGGCACTTGCCAAAACGCTGAAAGCACTTAAATAAAAATAGCAAGAGACGTTTCTTCCTCTGATAAAAGCAGGGGAAGAAACGATATTTTATCTATGAAATAAAGGAGATATTGTTTTGAAGGATGTGAAAGATAGACGCTGCTTTTTGGCGTCGTTTTTCTCAACTCTCTGCCTGATTATACTTGCCTGTGGAGTAATTACGGTGGACTACCAAACAACAAAGGTAGGTTTTGGGGAAAGGCAGCCCATGATTTTGGTGCAGGTGAGCGAAGAAAAAACAACATTGAGCCTGCATGTTTTGGGAATGGGTGGAGAGTGGGATATTACCAAGCTTGACCAATGGACGCAGCGTGCGGAAAGTGCAGTAATTACGGTAGTGGATGAGGGGCGTAAACTTTTAAAGAACATTCCGTTACAAAATGCTTACAAATAACTACAAAGATTGCTTTTTACGACTTTTTTTGTTATACTGTTCTCTGTAAAAAAGCAAAATACAGTTACCAGTGTAGGATTAAAATGGAGGAATGGCGCATGTACAGAAGTAAACAGTTTATGATGTCAATGCTGACGCTGATACTGGGCTTTTCTCTCATTTGCACACCGGTTCTGGCAACATCCATAGAGCCGACTGTAAGCGGACAAGGCCAGTCTCAAGCAAATGCAGGTGATACGCCCTCTGTACCCAACAGTACGCCGGAGCAAGTATCTTCGGCTCCACCCAGCAGTACACCGCCAAAACAGGAGGTTTCTTCTGCGGTGCCAACAACGGCATCGGTTCCTTCGTCGGTGTCGTCCTCTGCTGTGACTTCGTCCCGCACATCTTCTTCCAAAGCACCCAAGAAAAAGCCGGTAGCCTCCCAAGTATCCTCTCTTTCTTCTTCAGAAGATTCTAGCAGTGATTTGGGCGCGTTTTGGGGCGTTTCAGACGTATCTTCCTCTACCATTTCGTTACCCCCGGTGAGTGCGGTGAGTGAGGCAAATAAGCTCATTGCTTCTGGTGTGGAAGTTCAAACGCAAAAATCCATGAATTGGTGGGGGATTGTCTCTTGGGCACTAATTGGCCTTGGGATACTTATTGTAATCATTGTGCTTCTTAGCACGTTGCGCAGACCGCCTCCTGGAGGCCCCGGCAGAAAGCGCTATCGTCGGCACCCGTTCCCAACTAAGAAAAAGCGTTTGTTAAACGATAGGTATTATCGCAATAAATATTAATAGGCAAAGCAATTTGAATAATCGCCGTACCTCAGTAAAAATTCAGTGTTTTTTGATACTGAATAGATTATTGAGGTACGGTTTCTTACTTTTCATTCACTTTTTTTCCTTTCTAATTTTGCTTTCACATTTATACCTTGTAAAGCAAATCACTATACACTAAAAGTGAGAATGCCTGTATCACTAAAGAAAATAAGCTTTTTAACTTACTTTTACGCTCCAATTTTTGGAAAATAATGTAAAGCTAATCCACTTGTCATGTTGAAGAGACCAATTAAGCCGTAAACTTTTAAAATCCATTCAATAAGTGCATAAAAAGAAAAAAGAATCCCTGAAAGGGATTCTTTTTTGTATCGTGAAGCTTAATATTATACTTCGAGCTGTGCGCTAAACACAATCACAGCTTTTCCGGAGATTTGAATTTCTCTTGGCTCGTTGTTTTCCATTTCTACTTTCACCGAGATGATTCCCGGGCGACCAATCGCCTTGCCTTGCAGAGCGGAAAATTGCAGAGCTCCATCCGTTGGGGAGAGAAAACCGTAATGCGCCAAGTAACCGCCTAAGGGGCCGTTTGCATTGCCGGTTACCGGGTCTTCCCGCACACCACTAATGGGTGCAAACATTCTGCCACAGAATTTATAATCGGCACCTTTAGGAGCGGGGGCAAAAACATAATAACCGTTGCATCCAACCTTGCCACTTAAACGGCAGAGGGCGTCCCAATCCGGCTCTAAATGGTCGAGCACCTCTTCGCTCTGAATTGGTACCATTACTTTGCCAAAGCCCGTAGATGCCTCCTGTATTGGCCAACCCTCACGTAGTTGCTCGGGTGAGAGGCGAAGTGCTTCGCAAAGCTCATGAATTTGGTCAGCCTGCAAGGGCATTCCCAATCGAAAGATTCCCTGCGTCATGGCAATTTCAATGGAATCGCCATCCCGAATAATGTCTACCGGCAAAATACCTGCTCCAATTTTCTGCATCAAACGTCCTGCAGGCAAATTCTGCTCTAAAGCACGTACATAGTGCGACGCAACGGTTGCGTGCCCGCACATGGGTACCTCCCGAACCGGAGTAAAGAATCGAACCTCCACGTCGTACTCCTGTGAATCAGAAGAAAATACAAAGGCGGTTTCAGAGTTGTTTAACTCCCTAGCAATCTCTTGCATTTCCTGCTCTGTTAAACCGTCTGCATTCAGTACAACACCAGCCGGATTTCCCCGAAAACGATGCTCAGTAAAGGCGTCAACCTGATACAATTTGTATTTTTTAGACATGTTTTTCCCTCCTGTAATATAAAACGTCTGTTTTTGTGAGCTTTTGGGAACTTTTGCTGAAGCGAAACGATTAACCGAATACGGTGACTGGAGAGTAAATTTAAAGTCGATTCTAATTATTATAATGTTCTATTAACAGTCCATAATGAATAAAGTTAAAAGCGAATAATGGTAGATTACCTGTTTTGTAATGGAATATGAATCTAAAACCTTATATCACTTGTGTATCACTATGGACAAGCTATGAAACATTTCGAAAATATTATTACAATTCGAACATCCAAATAAGCGGATATACAAAAAACGTGTTACTATTTGTATAGAGTAGCTGATTTTATCCGTATAGGATAGAAAAAACGCACTTTTACACTTTTAAACGGGCAAAACAATGTCGTATGCAACCTTGCAGAATAGAAGAATAAGAGAAACAATCAGCATGGGTCGAATTACCTTGGTGTTGTAGCGTAGCGCTAATCCGGAGCCAATGTAATTACCCAGAATGCCAAATACGGCACCCGGTAAACCCAGTATAAACAGTACTTTCCCCGCAATGGCAAAGGTAACAAGTGAAGAAAGGTTCGACATTAAATTGACTACCTTCGCATTGCCAGAGGCAGTGGTGGCATCAAAGCGGGTAAGCCCGGTAAACAAAAAGATGAGGAAAGTTCCGGTACCGGGGCCAAAAAAACCATCGTATGTACCGATGACAAAGCCGATTGCCATTGAAAGGATGGTTAACAGAGAGGGCTTTAAAAGTTCGTGCTCATCGGTTTCGCCACGATTCTTTTTCTTCTTTAATGTAATGAATGCGATCACCGGCAAGACTGCAAGCAGCAGGTAGCGCAGGTATTCTTCGTTAAGCACCATGTTCAAGCGTGCACCGAGCACTGCACCAATGAGTGCCATGGCACCGGCAATTGCCGCCGTGCGAAGGTGAATTTTACCACCGCGCAAATAGCGGATAGTTGCGGTAAGGGTACCGGCTGTGGAAGAAAGCTTGTTTGTGCCCATTGCGAGGTGTGGCGGCAGGCCAATCGCCAAATAGGCAGGTAGAGTAATTAACCCGCCTCCTCCTGAAATGGAGTCGATAAACCCTCCCAGAAACGTGCAAGTACACACAACGATAAGCTGCAGTAAAAAATCATCCATGTCGGTCTCTCCTTTTGTTCGTCCGAAGCATTGCTTCGGCTATGCGGCGTGAGGTTATTATAGCGAAATTTGCTATTTACTACAATAGAAATTGCTCTATTTGAAATATAAATAATCGTATAAAGGGTATAAAGAAAAGAGGGGGGTAAGGCTCTTTTGAGATGATTTTTATTCGTTCATTGTTACATTGTCATAAGAGAATGGTGGTTATAAATTATACACGGTACCAACCGATACTATATATAGTGATAAAAAATAATGATTTAATGATATAAAATGTCGGATAAAAAGGAGAACCATTTGATGAAAAAACGAATGAAAGCAATTGCAATCGCCCTAATCGGAGCAATCAGTTTGAGTATGTCTGTTGCGGCAACAACCTATGAGCAGGCAAACAAAGCCTTTAAGCTGGATACCCGCAGTTATACTATGGCTCCCGGTAATATCTACGACTTTAAAGTGATATTAAAGGGCGGTCTTACACAAAAAGATGTGAAAGTGTCTGATTCCCGAACCGGAAGTATTGTGAAAATGACTGCAATCAAAAACACTGATAAATACCGCATTACAGCCGTAAAAGAGGGAACAACCTTTATCACGGCAGAGGTAGGGGGCGCACACCTTTCCTTTAAGGTTGATGTAAAAAAAGGAGTCAAGCAAGGCGGTCAAGCAACGTATTCCAATTATGCCATAGTTCCTGACAGCTACCAGCCTGTAAACTCGGGTAGTACAACGAACAACGGTGTAAAGCCGATGTACCCCAATTATACAAAACCATATAATACCGAAGCAATCATCGCAGATATGGTTGCCGAGGGGAAACGACTGGGAATGATGCACAACCCTGATTTTAAAATTACAAAAATTGTGAATCTTGAAAGCGGTGGGGTTGAGGTAAGTGGTGGTGCTGGGTATCGTATGCCAGATAGTACAGTTCATTACACAGTAAATGAACTGGGCTATGATAACAGCTATTGGATGCACAAAAATTGCATGGAAAATGTTCAAGATGTTATGAATGTTGGTATAGAACTAGCTGGTGCAAAACCAGAGGATATAAGATTTAATCCCGTGATGTTGAGTGAGGGAAACGGCGATTATTTGATTTACGTCTTTTACGGCTAAAAATAAAAAATATCATGCTGGGTGTTATGTTTCAGCCATAACACCCAGTAGCCAAATGGTACTCGTCTACCAATCAGCATTTTTACATGAAAGATATAACCGTTTGCTCTGCATTGCTAATCTTTTATTCTTTATTGAATCGTATGCTATATCTGAGTATCAAGTGAATGTGGTTATAAAAGTTCCCGCCGTATTTTACTTACAGCGGGAACTTTTTGTGTTGTTCAAACAACCACCGGCTGTGCCGGTGGAGCGAAAAAAGCTTTAGCGTTGAAAAGGACAAAAAAACTCCCTTTGTTGTAGAATAAGCATGCGGTCT
>NZ_JAWFXC010000017.1:0-49515 GCF_032576335.1 Clostridium sp. | reverse complement strand
GACCGCATGCTTATTCTACAACAAAGGGAGTTTTTTTGTCCTTTTCAACGCTAAAGCTTTTTTCGCTCCACCGGCACAGCCGGTGGTTGTTTGAACAAACCAAAAACCGCCTGTTTATAAAACATAAACAGGCGGTTTTTCAATCGCATTTTACTTATTTATGGTACTTAGCAGCAATATCCGCAACCGCATCAATAATATACTGTACCTGCTCATCGGTCAGGCCGGGGTAGAGCGGCAAAGATAAGCAGCGCTCAAAATGCTTCTGCGTATTCGGGAAGTCTTCGGGCTTATAACCGTAGCGCTTGGTATAAGCAGACATATTATGCACCGGAATAAAGTGAACACTGGTGCCTATATTGCGTGCATTCAGCTCGGTAATAAACTGGTCACGATCAATGGTGAGCACCTCCGGCACAATGCGAAGCACATACAAGTGCCAACAGTGCGTGGTGTACTCCGGAACAAACGGCTCCTCAATCGCATCCATTGCGCCGAACGCTTCTTGGTAACGAGCGGCAATCTTTAGGCGAGCCTCCTGCATTTCTTCCAGACGGCGCAGCTGTACCAGACCCAAAGCGGCCTGCATATCAAACATATTATTTTTGTAGCCAAACTCAGCAATATCATATTTCCAAGTGCCGCCTTTGGCATATCGGTTCCAAGCATTCTGGCTCATACCGCTGTTTGAGAACATGCGTGCTTTTACCGCTGTTTCCTCATCATCGGTTACCAGCATGCCGCCGTCACCCGTGCACAAGTTCTTTGTTGCATAAAAACTGTAACAAGCGGCGCCTTTCAGCGAGTTGCCAATCAGTCTGCCTTTATAACGGCTCCAAAGAGCATGAGCAGCATCTTCTGAAACAAATAGATTGTGTTTCTCTGCAATATCGTAAATACGGTCAAGGTCGCACACCTGCCCGCTGTAATGCACAGGAACAATTGCCTTCGTTTTCGAAGTAATCTTCTTTTCAATCTCATCGGGGTCAATACAGGTAGTGTGGTAATCAATATCTGCTAAAACGGGGGTAGCCCCCAAGTGAACAATTGTATTTGCAGTAGCCACATAGGTCATCGGTGTGGTGATTACTTCATCCCCCGGGCCGATTCCCTGTGCCGCCAGTGCCATATGAAGAGCCGCTGTACAGGAGTTCATTGCAACAGCGTATTTTGCACCCAAATACTCCGCAAACTGTTTTTCAAACTGCATGGTACGAGGGCCTTTGGCAAGCCAGCCGGATTTCAGCGTGGCAACCACTTCATCAATCTCTGCCTCTGTAATGTCTGGGACATTATAGGGAATAAATGTATCGCGGCTAACAAACTCGCTCATAACTGTTCCTTTCCCCTGCTTAGGCACTCACCGGATCGGCCGAGCAGGAATGAATACGCAAAATATCCGGTTTTCTACAATTTACTAGACGAAAGTTATTGTTTATGATAATACGAACGGAAATTCTTGTCAATATGAATCCACGGTATTGCAGATTGAAACGATTGACTCTGGTAAATAATAGCGATATAATAACTTGACGGTATTAGAAAAAGAGCGTATGGATGCCTGATGAGCTTGGGTTTGAGAGCCCCCCACAGTTTAGAGCTCACAGCAGGTTGTTCCTTTTGCCCGTTCTTTCGGTTTGTATTAAGGTTGAGAATAAACCGAAAGAATGCCGAAAACAGAGAAAAAGAGAAAATCGGAAACCGTGCGCAAAATTCGGCAGCTGCGTGCGAACTACCCGGCTATTTCTATTTTGCTGCCGAAGAATGGCGGTTACTCACAGTGAGCGAGAAAAATTTTTATGTACATGAAAGTGCTTTCGCAGATGACGGCTGTCTTGTTGGAGAAGGAAGTAAGATTTGGCACTTTAGCCATATTTCCTCCGGTTGCCAAATTGGCAAGGGCTGCACATTAGGGCAAAACGTATTCATTGCCCCTGGTGTAACCGTAGGCGATCACTGCAAAATTCAAAATAATGTTTCTATTTATGAGGGCGTAGAGCTTGGCGATTATGTTTTCTGCGGCCCCTCTATGGTATTTACAAACGTACCGCGCCCACGCTGCAAATACCCGCAGCGCGGTACTGAGTTTTACGTTCGCACACCGGTAGGCGAAGGCGCCAGCATCGGCGCTAATGCAACGATTGTGTGCGGGCACAGTATTGGCGCACACGCGTTTATTGCCGCAGGCAGCGTGGTTACAAAAGACGTTCCTGCGCACGCTATTATGATGGGCAGCCCCGCTCGGCAGCGCGGCTGGGCATGCGAATGTGGCGAAACGCTGGAGGAAGCTCTGCACTGCCCCAAATGCGGCAGGCAGTACACACAAACGCCGGAAGGCCTGAAGGAGGAACAATCACATGCAGAAAATTGAATTCAACGACTTGTCGGCCCAGTACCGCAGCCTAAAACAGGAAATTGACGCGGGAATTGCAAAGGTTTTGGAAGAATGCCACTTTATCTCCGGCCCTCAGGTAGAAGAATTGGAGCAAGAGCTTTGCAAATACGTTGGGCGCAAGTACTGCGTTAGCGTTTCAAACGGAACCGACGCACTGCAAATGCCGTTGATGGCTTGGGGCGTAGGCGCAGGCGACGCTATTTTCGTACCTGCCTTCACCTTTGTGGCAACCGCCGAGGTAGCCAGCCTGATGGGTGCAACCCCCATCTTCTGCGATGTAAAAGAAGATACCTTTAACCTTGACCCCGCTTCTCTGCGCCAGCAAATTGAGCGCGTAAAAGCAGAAGGAAAGCTCAACCCCAAGGTTGTTATTCCGGTTGACCTTTTTGGCCAAACTGCTGATTATAATGAAATTGAAGCCATTTGCAAGGAATTCGGTCTTTGGATGATGGAAGACGCCGCGCAGGGCTTTGGTGGTATTTACAATGGCCGCAAGGCATGCGCATTTGGTGATGTTTCTGCTACCAGCTTCTTCCCGGCAAAGCCTTTGGGCTGCTACGGGGATGGCGGTGCTATCTTTACCGATGATAAAGAAATGTACGACCTGCTGGTTTCCATTCGTGTACACGGTAAGGGAAGCTTTAAGTACGATAACGTTCGTGTCGGCCTGAATGCCCGCCTCGATACTTTGCAGGCTGCCATTCTTCTGCCGAAGCTTCGCGCTTTCGATACAGAAAACGAAACCAGAAACAAAGCAGCAAAGCTGTACACCTCTCTTCTCAAAGATAAATTCGATGTTCCGGTCGTTCCGGAAAACTATGTGTCGAGCTGGGCACAATATACCATCAAGGCAAAAACCACGGAAGAGCGTGACCGCCTGATGAAAGGCCTTGCAGAAAAGGGAATTCCTACTATGGTTTATTACCCCAAGGCTCTGCACCTGCAAAAGGTTTATGAAGAGTACGGCAACAAAGAGGGCGATTTCCCGGTGAGTGAAAGCCTGAGCAAGCGCGTTTTCAGCCTGCCCATGCACGGCTATATCACCCCAGAAATTGTCACCTATGTAGCTGAAGCGCTCAACGCACTGGCAGAATAATTTATTTACACGCAACGGCGGAGTGTTCCGCCTGAAGTATAAAAGTGAAAGAAATGCAAACAAAAAGGTAGGTAACAAACTATGTCAAATCGCAAGACGGAGCTTCTTTCCAAAATAGAAAGTAAAACCGCCACAGTAGGTATTATTGGGTTAGGCTATGTCGGCCTGCCCCTCGCTGTGGAAATCGCCAAGGCCGGCTACAAAACCATCGGCTTCGACGTTCAGGAGCAGAAGGTGGAGCAGGTTAACCGCGCGCATAACTATATTGGCGACGTGGTAGACAGCGCTTTGGAGGATGTGGTAAAAAGCGGCAAGCTTTCCGCCACCAGCGATTTCTCCTTTATTAGCAACGTAGACTGCGTTGCCATTTGCGTACCCACTCCGCTTGATCAATACCAGCAGCCCGACATCAGCTATGTGAAGGGCTCCACAGAATCCGTTTCAAAATACCTGCATGCCGGTATGCTGATTGTTCTGGAATCCACCACATACCCCGGCACAACAGAAGAGCTGTTAAAGCCCATTTTGGAGGAAAGCGGCCTCGTGTGCGGAGAAGACTTCTTCCTTGCGTTTTCTCCCGAGCGTGTTGACCCCGGTAACAAGCAGTACAAAACCAAAAACACCCCCAAGGTTGTGGGCGGCGTAGGCAAAGACAGCACCGAGGTTGCCGCTGCTTTGTACCGCAACGTTCTTGAGGGCGGTGTTTATGAGGTTGACTCCCCTGCTGTTGCAGAAATGGAGAAGCTGCTTGAAAACACCTACCGCAACATCAACATTGGCCTTGCCAATGAAATGGCGATTATTTGCAATCGCATGGGCATTAATGTGTGGGATGTAATCGACGCTGCGAAAACAAAGCCCTATGGCTTCCAGGCGTTTTATCCCGGCCCGGGCCTTGGTGGTCACTGCATTCCGCTTGACCCCTTCTACCTCACTTGGAAAGCTCGCGAGTTTGATTACCACACCCGCTTGATTGAAACCTCTGGCGAAATCAATACCGCTATGCCCGAATACGTAGTAGACCGTGCGATGAAGGTTCTAAACCGGAATAAAACCGCAATGAACGGTGCACGTGTTCTGATATTGGGCGTTGCCTATAAGAACGATATTGACGACTACCGTGAGTCCCCCGCTCTGAATGTGATTGACCATTTGCTGGAGCAGGGTGCAGACGCAGTTTTCTTTGACCCCTATATTTCGGAATATAAGCACAAGGGCAAGACTCACAAAGGTCTTACCGAGCTGACAGACGACGAGCTGAAAAATGCCGATATTGTTATCGTTTGCACCGCTCACGAGTGCTTTGATTACAACCGGATTCAGTCTCTCTCCAAAGCGATTTTCGATACCAGAAACGCAATGAAGGGCGTAGAAAACAGAAGCAACATTGAGCTTCTGTAATATGGTTCCTGTAATTTAAACAGCATTTCCCCTGTTAAAATGGTGAAAATAAGCCCGCTCACGGCTTGGCTGTTTTCTGTAAAAAAACAAGGCAAGGAGCGCCGGCGGGGCCAGCGCTCTTTGCTGCGTAAGAAACTAAAATATTGGATGTAAAATGAAGGATGGGAACGTTATGAAAAAACTGAATTTCCTGCTGATTGGCTGCGGAAGAATCTCGAAAAACCACATTGATGCAGCAGCGGAAAACGATGGACTTATGGAACTTGTAGCCGTATGTGACCTCATTCAGGAACGGGCAGAACAAAAGGCAGACAGCCTGCAAGAAAAAACCAGTAAGCGCCCTGCCGTTTACACCGATTATAAAAAGGCACTCGAAGAGCAAGAAATTGACTGCTGCTCCATTGCCACCGAAAGCGGCTACCATGCTGAAATTGCGCTGGACTGCCTGCGCCGCGGCAAGCACGTTTTGGTAGAAAAGCCGATGGCACTTTCTACTCACGACGCACAGCTCATGATTCAAGAAGCCAACTCCCGTGGCCTGAAGCTAGCTGTTTGCCACCAGAATCGCTTTAACGCTCCGGTTCAAGAGCTTCACCATGCGGTAGAGGCAAACCGCTTCGGGAAGCTGGTAAACGGTACTGCCCGCATTTTGTGGAACCGCTCCATGCCTTATTACGAGCAGGCTCCGTGGCGCGGTACTTGGGAACAGGACGGCGGCACACTGATGAACCAGTGCATTCATAACATTGACCTGCTGCAATGGAACCTTGGTGGTGAGCCGGAAACGATTATGGCAATGACCGGCAACTACCTGCGCGACATTCACGCGGAGGACTTTGGCGCCATCATTATTCGCTTTAAAAACGGTGCAATTGGGTTGGTTGAGGGCACCGCTTGCGTGTACCCCAAGAATCTGGAAGAAACCCTTTCCATCTTCGGTGAAACCGGTGCGGTTGTTATTGGCGGCCTTGCGGTAAACCGTGTAGAAACCTGGAATTTCTCTGCTCCCGCCGCACAGGACGAAGCGGTATCTGCCATGGCAGGAACAGACCCCACCGATGTATATGGCCATGGCCACAATGCGCTGTACGCCAATTATATAGAAGCAATTAACAACAACACACAGCCGCTTGTTAGCGGAACCGAGGGCATTAAGGCTCTCAAGATTATTTTAGCGGCTTATAAATCCCAAAAAACGGGACAGGCTGTTGGGTTTGATGATTTGGAATTCTCTACTCTCGATATGAGCGACAGCGACGTGCGCTACCGTTCAGAGGAGGCCGCCCAGTGAAGATCGTAACGATTGTTGGCGCAAGACCGCAGTTCATTAAGGCTTCTGTGGTGTCTGCCGCGCTGGCACCCGCATGTGAAGAAATTATTGTGCACACCGGGCAGCACTACGACCACAATATGTCTGACGTATTTTTTGAAGAGCTTTCTATTCCTCGTCCCAAATACAATTTGGGAGTTGGCTCTGGCTCACACGGCAAACAAACCGGTGAAATGCTGATGCATATTGAAGAAGTTCTTCTGGAAGAAAAACCGGATGTTCTTCTTGTTTATGGCGACACCAACTCCACACTGGCCGGAGCTTTGGCGGCTTCCAAGCTGCACATTCCCGTAGCGCATGTAGAAGCTGGTTTGCGCTCCTATAACCGCCGCATGCCGGAGGAGCAGAACCGTGTACTCACCGATCATATCTCCACTTGGCTGTTCTGCCCTACTCAAACAGCGGCAGACAATCTCAAAATTGAGGGAGTCACTGCAGGCGTTTCCATTACGGGAGACGTTATGCTCGATTCAGTTCTGCATTTTCTGAAGCTAGCAAAAGTTAACCCGGAGAAATCGGCAATCTATGAAAAGCTTGGCATTACTCCCAAGGGGTATCGTTTGGCCACGCTTCATAGAGCAGAAACAACAGATGGCGGCCTGCCGACTCTGGTTCGTATCTTCCGTGCATTTGAGCAGCTTCCTGAGCCTGTGGTTCTACCGATTCACCCCCGTACCCGTTCGTTAGCGGAAGAAGCCATCTCGAAAGAAGGCTTTCGCAACATCCGCCTAATTGACCCAGTCGGTTATCTCGAAATGCTCCTTCTAACCAGCGGAGCAAAGCAGGTAATGACGGATTCCGGCGGCTTGCAGAAAGAAGCATGGTTTATGGAGGTTCCCTGCGTTACTTTGCGTCAGGAGACCGAATGGGTGGAAACGCTGGTTGGCAACTGGAACATTCTTGCAAAGCTTGAAACCGAGGATATTCTTGAGAAAGCACTACACACCATTCCAGACCCCGCAGCACGCGGACTGATGCCGTTTGGAGACGGCGCAGCCAGCGAGAAAATTGCGGCGGCACTTCTCACACAAAACAACTAAGGAGGCTGCGGCATGAACATCATTTTGTCCAATCACTACGCCGGAACCGGCAAAAGCATGGAATACCGACCGTATTTCATGACAAAACGCTGGGTACGGCAGGGGCACCAGGTCACAATTGTGGCCTCCTCCTATTCCCACCTGCGCGGCGATAATCCCGACCCGGAGGGTAGACCCTACTGGGTAGAAATGATCGACGGCATTCGTTATTTTTGGATTACCGGGCCGGAATACCACGGTAACGGAATGGGGCGCATAAAAAACATGCTCTCTTTTTTCCGTGGGCTTTCTACCTTTGAGAGCGAGATTACTCAAACCGGTATGCCAGATGCGATTATTGCCTCTTCCACCTACCCGCTTGAGATTTACCCGTTGCGTAAAATGGCAAACAAGCATGGCGCAAAGCTGATTTACGAGGTGCACGACCTATGGCCGCTCAGCCCAATGGAGCTGGGAGGAATTCCCAAATATCACCCGTACATTATGCTGATGCAGGCGGCGGAGAATTACTGCTATAAGCATTGCGATACCATCGTTTCTATTTTGCCGAATGCGCAGGAGCACATGATTGAGCACGGCATGCGGCCGGATAAATTTGTGTGCATTCCCAACGGAATTGTAAAAGAGGATTGGGAAAACGCTGAAACCGGTACGCACGTGTATGCAGAAAAGCTGACCCGTTACCACGAGGAAGGTTATTTTTTGATTGGCTATACCGGAGCACATGGCGTAGCCAACGCACTCGACAGCTACTTGGAAGCCGGAGAGCTGCTGCGCGATAAAAAAATAAAGCTGCTGCTGGTTGGCCAAGGGCCGGAACGTGATCGCCTGATTCAAAAAATTAAGGATCTGGAGCTAAGCGACGTGGTAGAAGCTTTGCCCGCCGTGAAGCGCGATGAGGTTCCCGGTTTACTGGAGCAGATGGATGCTCTGTATGTTGGCTTGCAGCGTCAGCCGCTGTTCCGTTTTGGTGTAAGCCCCAATAAGCTGATGGACTACATGATGGCGGCAAAACCAGTCATCTTTGCAATTGAAGCGGGTAACGACATGGTTGCCGACGCAAGATGCGGCATTTCCATTCCGCCGGAAGACCCAGCCGAGATTGCGCGCGCCGCACAGATTCTTGCCTCTACTCCCAAAGCAGAACTAGAGGTTATGGGCAAACGCGGGCAAGACTATATTTTAAAGCACCACGAATACGATGTGCTTTCGAACCGTTTTCTGGAGGTTCTTGCCGAACCAAAATAAAAAGGTTATACCCCACTTATCCCCTGCCTATGGCAGGGGATTTTTATTTTGATTTTTTGTTTTACTTATCAAATATTAAAAAGCCGCCCTGCTCTCTTAATAAAGAAGCAGGGCGGTTTTTATATCATGTTTTTAAACTTATGACTTTGTAAATATTAGAAATTAAAGTCTGCGAACGGGTCTACATCAGCCTCTGGAATCTGGTTTACGGCCTCGGCCTGCTCCTGCGCAGATTTGCCCATGCCAACCACCGCTAGATTCGTTTGTGTCCCCAACTCAATAACGGTTTGAATGGAGCCGGAGACTTCCTCCACAGCTGAAACACCCAACTCTACCGTATGGTTCGATTTTGCGAGCAGCTCTGCGGTACGTTTTACTGCTTCCGCAGATTTTGCCGCCAAGTTACGAACCTCATCGGCTACTACGGCAAAGCCCTTACCCGCCGCACCGGCTCTCGCCGCTTCAATAGCGGCATTCAGTGCCAGAATATTGGTCTGGAATGCAATGTCTTCAATGGCACGAGTGATTCCCATAATGGTTGCAGAGGAATCGCTGATGTCGCGCATATGGCCTTCTAGCATTGCCACACTTTTGCTGATGGACTGGAACTTCTGGTTCGACTGCTCATACACAACCACCGTATTCTCTGCATTCTTGGCATTCTCTCTCGCTGAATCATCAATACGGGCAATCATGGAGGAAAGCTCTTCAATGGATGCTGCCTGCTGTGTTGCACCGGCTGCCAAAGCCTGTGCCGCGCTCGAAACCTGCTCTGCACCAGAATTTACCTGTGCTGCAATTTCATCTATGGAAGAAAGGGTCGAACCGAGTGAGGAGGAAATATCGAGCAAGGCTTTTTTAACCGGTGCAAACTCCCCTGCATACTCCTGCTGTAAATGAATCCTCATATCTCCGTCAGCCATTGTTTCCAGCGTGCTGGCAATCTCTTGAATATAACCTCTGTAATTGGAAAGCTGAGACACCGTTCGGCTGAACGCATCTCCCAAACGCCCAATCTCATCCTGGCTTTTTACAACGATTTCAACATCCAAATTCCCATCGGCTATCTGGTTAGCGGTAACCGTCAGCTTACGCAAGGGGGCAATCAGCCTTCTGGAAATAAGGATTAACAAAATTAAAATGGCGCCTAATGCAATGCCAAAGCTGATTATAAGTACCCAGCGAACTGCGTTAAACTCCTGATAATACTCTTGGTTTGGTAGCCCAGTGGCGACCATCCAGCCGGTATCCCCTACTGCACAGGTATAGCCATGGCTTTCTATTCCGTGAGAGGTGTACTGTACTGATCCCACCGTCTTGTTTTGAAAATTCTTTATAATCGAATCTGTTAATTCGGTCTTTGAAATATTCTGGTTCAGGTAATCATCTTTCGGGTGAGAGACGATATTACCATCGGCAGATACCAAAATATAATATCCCTCTTTACCGATTTTAAAATTACGTACTGCCTCACTCAAATTGGTTAATGTTAGGTCAAGCCCAACCGCACCAATGATTTGCGATGTTCCTTTTTTATAAACCGGCGAAGCAATGGTTACAACCTGCTGTTTTGTATTAATATCCTCATAAGGTTCCGTTAAGGTAACGCCATTCTTCTCCTGCATTTGAATAAACCATGGGCGTTCGGCAGTTTTGTAGTTCTTGTTATTACCACCATTTGTGTTAATGCTTTGTTCTGCATCCAAATCTGCAATAAAAATAGAAAGTATGTTTTTATCGCTACCACGCATGTTCTGCATCGTCTGGTACAAGTTTGCAAACTTTGCATCATCACTCATGTAATGGGTTTTGCTTGATTCTGTCATCATTTGCTGTAAATCTGCATTTTGGGAAAGTCTGCTTGAAATTTGCGAATACTGCATTAAAAACTGTTCTACTTGGTACGATGCACTTTCCGATTTTGCCTGAAGCTCGTTTTCCGTTAAGCGACTTACTGAGGAGCCCACTAAGCTTAGCAAAATTGCCCCTATAATTGCATAAGAAAGTAGTACTGGTACGCCAATAAAGGCCATCATTCGAGCTCCCAAGCTCTGAAACCCTATCTTTGCCGTGCTTTTGGTTTCCGTTTGATTTTCTCTTTTCATTTCTTGTTCCCTTTCAAACTTTCATTCACTTTTAAACAGAAACGCACTTACTGACGCTCTATTCAAAAGCGCTATACAGATAGCTGCCAATTCTATCCGTATCCTCTGGTATGTATATCGGTTGGTCAATTGTAAAAATTTAATAAAAAACATAGATTTAATTTATGATTTTTTCCTTATGGAATTATGAAGTCGCCAAATATCTCCATATATCCCCATTATTTGCAATTGCTAATCTACGTATTATCAAGAAAAAAGCCGTATCTTCCAGTGGGAAGATACGGCTTTTTTACTTATGCTTACGTTTCATTTGATTATTGATTTTTAAAGAATTTCTCCCAGCTCAAAATTGGACTGCGCTTCTCCCATAGGCGAAAAGGGAGACTCTTCCGCTTCATGAAGTTGGAACTTGCGAATTTCATGGTGCAGTATTTCCGACTGATTGGAAAGCTCGGCACTGGAAGCGGAGCTTTCTTCCGCTGTGGCAGCATTGGTTTGCACCACGGCAGAAATTTGAGACAAGCCCTCTGAAATTTGATTCACAGCTTCCGCCTGCTCCTGTGCCGATTTGCCCATGCCCACCACCGCTTGATTGGTTTGGGTTCCCAACTCAATCACTGTTTGAATGGAGCCAGAGACTTCATCCACTGCGGATACACCCTGCTCAACCGCCAAGTTCGATTTAGCGAGCAGCTCTGCCGTACGTTTTACCGCTTCCGCAGATTTTGCCGCCAGATTTCGAACCTCATCCGCCACTACGGCAAAGCCCTTACCAGCTGCACCGGCTCTCGCCGCTTCAATGGCGGCATTGAGAGCCAGAATGTTGGTTTGGAATGCAATGTCTTCAATCGCACGGGTGATTCCCATGATGGTTACAGAGGACTCGCTGATGTCGCGCATATGCTCTTGCAGCATCTTCACACTTCTGCTGATGGACTGGAATTTCTGGGTCGACTGCTCAAACACAACAACTGTATTTTCTGCATTTTTGGCATTCTCTCGCGCTGAGCTATCAATGTGAGAAATCATGGAGGAAAGCTCCTCAATGGAAGCCGCCTGCTGTGTTGCACCGGCGGCCAGTGCCTGCGCTCCACTCGAAACCTGCTCCGCACCGGAATTCACCTGCGCCGCTACTTCGTCAATAAACGAGAGAGTATTCCGCAGTGAATCCGAAATACCAAGCAACGCCGTTTTTACAGGGACAAACTCGCCTACATACTCATACTGCAGGTGAATGCGCATATCTCCCTTAGCCATGGTATCCAGCGTAGTGCTAATCTCTTGAATATATCCCCGGTAGTCACGAAGCTGCGCAATCATGCGTTCAAACGCCTGCGCGAGCTGGCCGGTTTCATCTTGAGATTTTACAGAGATTGATACATTCAAATTACCTTCCGCTACCTCGCTCGCCGCTTTCTCCAGCAGCTTAATGGGAGCTACCAATCGGCTCGAAATAAGCAGAATCATCAGCAGTACCAGCATCATAGATACCAGCATTACAATTTCCCAAATCCAAACAAGCTGATTAAAATTTTCGAAGAACTCTGCATCCGGTAGGCCGGTTGCTACCATCCAGCCGGTATCGCCGACCGAAGAGAGGTACCCGTAGCTGTGTGTGCTTGCGGAGGTGTAGTCTAAAAGCCCCTCCGTTTTTTCTGAAACAGCATTTTTAAAATTCTGTGAGAAAGCAACATCCGCTAATTCTTTCCCCAGATTTTCTTTGTCTGGGTGAAAAATCATTTGCCCGCCGGATGAGATTAATACATAAAACCCGGTTTTACCAAGCTTATAGCTTTGCATATCTTCGCTTAAATTATCAAGGATTAAATCGAGGCCAACTGCACCGATGATATCATTGGTGTTTTCGCGAAACACAGGAGTAACAATGGAAACTACATGCTTTTTTGCCGTCAGGTCTTCATACGGGTCCGTCATGGTCATTCCACCGCGTTGCTTCATCTCTATAAACCAAGGGCGTTCCGAGGCCGGGTAATCATTCTCAACAGAATCTTTGGAGTCAACGTATTGCATTGCATCAACGTCTGCAAGCCAAAGCGCCAGAATATTGTCGTCATTGCCAACCATATTCTTCATGGTTGCATTCAAATTCTGAAACTCTGGGTATTGCTCCATGGACTGCCCTTTACCCGTGCTGCTCATCATCTTTTGTATGGCAACATTTTTTGAAAACTCACCCGGCAAAGACATGTACTGCTGAAAGAAGTTTTCAATTTGCCTGGAAGCCGCTATGGAATCGGACGCCAACTGCTGATTGGTCAATTGGCTAATGTTATTCCTTACAAGCATTAATATAACAGAACCCACAATTAGATAAGAGAGCATCACTGGTATTCCAACAAATAAAATGATCTTACTGCGTAAGCTTTTTCTACGTTCATTTGTATTTTTTCTGATCACACGATATCCCCCATTCTTTTACCCAGATTGTATTCGTCTGCTTTTGAGAGGGAATTTGCCAGCAGACATCAAATTACTCCGGGCACATAAAGGGTATATCGGCTACTAAAATGGAATCTTTATTCAAAAACGGCAGAACATGGTGAAGAAAATATTGTAATAATTTGTAGAAAATGCTCAACTTTATGTCGTTATCCGTATATATAATGCTAAATTAGAATTAAATCTTTCTATATTCCTGAGTGGAAATTAGAAATCAAAGTCTCTTTCTGCGGCGAAATCCAATGGTGACTCTTCCGCAATCTGGTTTACGGCCTCGGCCTGCTCCTGCGCAGATTTGCCCATGCCAACCACCGCTAGATTCGTTTGTGTCCCCAACTCAATAACGGTTTGAATGGAACCAGAAACCTCATTGACCGCTGAAACACCCAACTCTACCGTTTGGTTCGATTTTGCAAGCAGCTCTGCCGTGCGTTTTACCGCTTCCGCAGATTTTGCAGCCAAATTGCGAACCTCATCGGCTACTACGGCAAAGCCCTTACCAGCCGCACCGGCTCTCGCCGCTTCAATGGCAGCATTCAGTGCCAGAATATTGGTCTGGAACGCGATGTCTTCAATGGCACGAGTAATTCCCATAATGGTTGCAGAGGAATCGCTGATGTCTCGCATATGGCCTTCCAGCATTTGTACACTTTTGCTGATAGACTGGAACTTCTGGTTCGACTGCTCAAATACAGCAACCGTATTCTCTGAGTTTTTGGCATTTTCTCTTGCCGAATCATCAATATGGGCAATCATAGAGGAAAGCTCCTCCACGCTCGCGGCCTGCTGTGTTGCACCGGCTGCCAGCGCCTGCGCCGCACTCGATACCTGCTCCGCACCGGAATGAACCTGAGCCGCCACTTGATCAATAAACGAAAGGGTATTGCGCAGTGAATCGGATATACCCAGTAGTGCCGTTTTTACGGGTGCAAATTCGCCCACGTATTCCTGCTGCAAATGAATGCGCATATCGCCCTTCGCCATAGTGTCTAAGGCACTCGTAATCTCTTGAATATAATCACGGTAATCGCGAAGCTGTGCAATCATACGCTCAAAGGCTTGGGCGAGCTGTCCGGTTTCATCTTGAGATTTTACAGAGACCATCACATTCAGGTTGCCCTCTGCCACCTCACTTGCCGCTTTCTCTAGGAGCTTAATGGGTGCTACCAAACGGCTTGAAATAAGCAATATCATTAATAGTACAAGACTCATCGAAACAAGCATGACCACGCCCCAAATCCACACAAGCTTGTTAAAGTTAGCATAGAATTCTGCGTCCGGCAGACCGGTAGCAAGCGTCCAGCCCGTATCACCTACCGGGGAAAGATAGCCGTGTGTTTTTACCTCACCGGAGAGATACTCAACAAGGCCTTCTGTATGAGTTGTTGTTGCTTTCTTAAAATTCTCAGACAAATTTACATCTGCAATGCCTTTATTTATGTTATCGTGAACAGGGTGGTAAATGACCTGCCCCCCTGCCGAAACCAAAATGTAAAAGCCCGTATCGCCCAGCTTATAGGTACCTATACTCTTTTCTAAGCTATCCAAAACCAAATCGAGTCCAATTGCGCCAATTATTTCGCTTGTATTTGCTTTTAATACCGGAGTTACAATGGAAACCACCTGTTTTTTGGTAGTAAAATCTTCGTACGGGTCCGTCATGGTTAGGCCGCCCCGTTCCTTCATTTGTAAAAACCATGGCCGTTCGGATGTTGGGTAGTTTTTCGAGTTTTGTCCATTTGAATCAACATACTGCTTTGCATCTACATCTGCCATCCACAAAGAAAGAATGTTTTCGTCTTTCCCTGCCATGCTTTTCATCGTTTCATTCAGGCTGGAAAATTGTGCGGCTTGCTCCAGCGCCTGCCCCTGACCGGTAGCCGTCATCATCTTTGCTATTTCAACATTCTTTGAGAACTGGCTCGGCATAGCCATATACTGCTGAAAAAAGTTCTCAATTTGCCGTGATGCCGCCTTGGAATCGGAGGCCAACTGCTGATTGGTCAACTGGTTCACATTATCTCTTACAATCATTAATATAACAGAACCAACAATCAAGTAAGATAAAATGACCGGAATGCCAACGAATAAAATGATTTTCCCTCGCAGGCTTTTCTTACGTTTCAATTTCTCATTCACGCTGCATACCCCCTATTTTCATCTGTTGAAGTACGACGGCTCCCACAAGTTATTCCGTCAATTTTTCACCCTCACAGATGCTTACACGATATATCGGCTTAATAAAGAAAATCATTATTAAATATCAGCAAAATATCGAGAGAGAATATGATGATAATTTTGAATTTTTTTGTAGAAAACGTGCGATTTTGTGATGAATAACCCTTTTCTTAGAAAACTGGTGAAAATTTCCAGCTGTAATGGGGTGAAAAAAGGGTCGGTACTGCAATATAGTACCGACCCTTTTCAATCACTTTGTTTTTATTTTAGAATGGAAGATCTCCCGGAGCAGGAGCAAGGTGAAGTTCATCCAGCTTTTTACGCAGCTTTAAAAAGTCTTCAAATGCAGCGGGTTTGTTGTTTGGGTTGCGCAGCAATGCCGCCGGGTGCAGCGTTGCCATCATCAAAACGCCGTTTCGCTCGTAAAACTCACCATGCTCTTTGGTTATCTTCATATCTGGCTTTATTAGCTTCATCGCCGCTACACGCCCCAAACACACAATAATTTTGGGGCGAACCAACGCAACCTGGCTGCGCAGCCAAGGCAGGCAGGCGTCCTGCTCCTTTGCCTCTGGGTCACGGTTTTTGGGCGGGCGGCATTTTACTATATTCGCAATAAAAATATTGGTGTGGCGGTCGAGGTCTACTGCTGCAAGCATTTTATCCAGTAGCTGCCCCCCACGCCCTACAAAGGGTTCCCCCTTTAAATCCTCATTTTCACCCGGGCCCTCTCCAATAAACATCACGTCTGCATTGCGGTTGCCCACACCAAACACTACATTGGTGCGTGTCTCACACAACCCACATTTTTGGCACTGCAAACACGCAGGCTCTAGTTCTTCCCATGTCATTTTCATCTCGTCCTCCATGAAGGCTTTTATTTTCAAGCTTTATTCAAACTGAAACTTAGAATATCTTTTTCTATAACTCGCTTTTTACCTGCCATACCATGCAGATACTGCTTACGCTTAAAGCGTTCTCTTGCTCCGTTAAAGTGATTCAATTATAACACAAAAGCCTTATTATCGGTTGCAAAAATTTCTTACACCTGTTAAAATAGTAGCGAAAACGGAACATGCTGCTTGTGAATCATAGAAAAGTGTTGTTTTTTTTTCAAAAATCGTTTATAATATTTTAGTTAGCTTATGATAAAGCAAGGCAGAATTACGTGCAATAGGATATGCGGGCGGGCGGGCTCTGTACGGCTGGCCGCCGTGAACCATGTCAGGCGGGGAACCGAGCAGCATTAAGCGGATTGGCTGGTGCGATGCAGGTTGTGTCTGTTCGTCCGCATATCCTATTGCATGTATCGTCAATTGGGGCGAACTGTCTTGCTTTCGGTTTATTAGCGCAAAGGCAGGTGGACTCATCCCAATGTACCAGGTTTTATACCGAAAATGGCGGCCTCGGCAGTTTTCAGATGTTGTAGGGCAGCCGCAGGTTACGTCCACACTAAAAAACGAGCTGATTTCCGGCCGTTTGGCTCATGCGTATTTATTTACCGGCTCAAGGGGAACTGGTAAAACCACCTGTGCCAAAATATTGGCCAAGGCGGTAAACTGCCTAAGCCCCAAAGACGGCGACCCTTGCGGCGAATGCGATATTTGCCGTGGGCTCGACAACGGCTCTGTTTTGGATGTTGTTGAGATTGACGCCGCCAGCAATAACGGTGTAGAAAATATTCGTTCCCTTCGGGAAGAAGCCAACTTCACACCGGCAGCCGCAAAATACCGAGTTTACATTATTGACGAGGTTCACATGCTTTCCATTGGTGCATTCAATGCACTGCTCAAAACGCTGGAAGAGCCGCCGGAACACGTCATCTTTATTTTAGCTACCACTGAGGTGCATAAGCTCCCTGCAACCATTCTTTCTCGCTGCCAGCGGTTTGATTTTCGCAGGATTGCACCGGCGGATATTGCAGACCGACTTACCTACATTGCGGGCGAAGAAAACGCAAGCATTGAACCGCAGGCTGCACTTCTCTTGGCCAGATTAGCCGACGGCGCATTGCGTGATGCTCTTTCTCTGCTCGACCAATGCCTTGGGCGCAGCCGCAACGTAACGGTAGATACCGTTACCCAAACAGCAGGCTTGGCAGGCCGCGAGCACCTGTTCCGCTTGGCAGATGCCATTACCGGAAAAGATGCTGCCGCCGCTCTTCTTGTGATAGACGAGCTGTACACCTCCTCAAAGGATATGGCAAGGCTTTGTGAAGAGCTTTCGGGTTATTTTCGCGGATTAATGCTGCTGAAAACCATGAAGGATGCTAGAGATATTCTTGCGGTTCCCGAAGAGGAATACCAAGCGATGTCATCACGGGCGCTACCCACTCCTTTGCCGGTCATTCTGCATTGTTTGGATACCATGCAGGAAACGTTGGAGAAAATGTTCCGTGGTGGAAACCGCCGAATTGAAATGGAAATGGCCGTACTTCGGCTTTGCTCCCCGGAATTGGATTCCGGCACCGATGCACTGGTTCGGCGAATCGCCGCACTGGAGAAAAAAGGAGTTTCGGCTCCTGCTCCTGCCGTTCGGCAGGAATCCGTGTCTCCTCCTGTTGTTGCTGCGGCTCCGGCTGTTACAGCTCCACTTCCTACCCCGGCTTCACCCGTGGTACAAAAGCAGGAGAAAAACGATGCACCACCGTGGTTGGAAGAGCCACCCCCTGCTCCTTATGAGCCGGAGGTACTTACGCCCCCCTCTTACCCTGAAGTGATGGCGGAACTGGAGGTACAAGCTCCAAGCACACCCTCACAGCCGACAAGAGAACCGGGTACTCCTCTTTCACTGGAGGATTTGCAAGCAACCGCCCAACCGCTTGACATTTGGCCGGAAATTTTGCAGACGATGAAAGACTATTCCAGAGTAGTTGCCGCCTCGTTTGCAGGCTCTAACGCATATGTAAGCGGGGATTATGTTTTAATTGACGCACCAAGCCCCACCGCACTTGAGCTGCTTCGCAGACCCACTCAGCGAGATAAAATGCGAGATGCGATCAAGCAGGTAACTGGGCGTACCTATAAATTGGGACCTTATAAGAAGACCCAAGCAGAACAACAAACGGAACAAGACCCGCTGAAAGCTTTGGCTGAAAACGCTGCGGCGGCGGGTATCCCAGTAATTCAACAATAACGGGAGGTTTTTTAGATATGAAAGCAAGATTACCGGAAGGCTACGGCAAAGGCGGAGCCGCAAACTTACAGCAAATTGCACGCCAGGCACAGAAGCTGCAAGAAGAAATGGATAACGCTACCACGGAGCTGGAAGCAAAAGAGTACACCGCTACCTCTGGCGGAAACGCCGTAGAGGTTGTTGTAACCGGCAAAATGGAAGTAAAATCGATTACCATTAAACCCGAGGTCGTAGACCCCGAGGATGTGGAGATGCTCTCCGACTTGATTATGGCTGCAACCAACGAGGCACTTCGCGCTGCTGTTACCGACAAAAACGAGCGCATGGAATCCCTTTCCGGCGGACTCAACGTACCCGGTATATTTTAATCCATGCCCGCGTATTATGTAGCGCCGCTGGCACGGCTGATTGAGCAGTTTGAACGACTGCCCGGGATTGGCCATAAAAGCGCCCAGCGACTTGCTTATTATGTTCTTGGCCTCTCCAAAGAGGATACGGAGCAGTTTACCAAAGCAATTAGCGAAGCGCACGAGAAAATTCATTACTGCAAAGACTGCTGCAACCTTACCGACCAAGAGCTTTGCCCGGTTTGCCGCAGCGGCGGGCGAGATCACTCCATTATTTGCGTGGTGGAAGACCCGCGAGATGTATTTGCGTTGGAGCGCACCAATGAGTTTAAGGGACTTTACCATGTACTGCATGGTGCAATCTCCCCTCTGAATGGTGTAGGCCCCGAACAGCTTTGCATTAAAGAGTTACTCGCCCGCATGAACGACGAAGTGAAAGAAATCATTATGGCTACCAACCCCACCGTAGAAGGTGAGGCCACCGCTATGTACCTTTCACGCCTGCTCAAGCCCTTGGGCATTACCGTAACACGTTTGGCCTACGGCATTCCCGTTGGCGGCGATTTGGAATACGCCGACGAGATTACCCTAACCCGTGCAATGGAAGGCCGCAGAGAAATTTAAATGTTAGGAGGCTTTTTTGTATGGCCGGAAAAGTAGCAACCAAAACTATCGCTCAAAACAAAAAAGCCTTTCATGATTACTTTGTGGAAGAAAGCATGGAGGCCGGCATTGAACTGACGGGAACTGAAGTAAAATCCCTTCGCCAAGGGCGCGTAAACCTGAAGGATGCTTGGTGCTCGGTCATAAATGGCGAACTTCTTATCAACGGCATGCACATTAGCCCGTATGAGCAAGGGAATATTTTTAACAAAGACCCGCTTCGTGTACGACGCCTGTTAATGCACAAACGTGAAATCATGCGGTTGTTTGGGCTGGTCAAGCAGGATGGCTACTCCCTGATTCCCATTTCACTGTATTTTAAAGGCTCTATGGTAAAAGTACAGGTTGGTCTTTGTAAGGGCAAAAAGCTATACGACAAACGGCAAGACCTAGCAGAGAAAGCTGCAAAACGAGACATTGAACGTGCTATGAAAGACAAAAACAGGGCATAATACCAGAAGAAACCCTTATTCAATTTTTATATGGGGATGTAATGGTTTCGACGGGGGTTGTGAGCCTAAGTAAGCGAGTAGCGGCGCGGATCCGCTTTAAAAGCCGCAAACTTAAAATTAAACAACAACAATAAAGTTGCTTTAGCAGCCTAATTTAGGCTGCTCGTTCTTACCGGGAGTACCGCGGCCTGGATAAGAGCGTCATTTAGCGGTGAACATGAACCGGGCTACGCCTTTAACCCGGTCATGGATCAAAGGCTACTAAAGCACAGAGCCTGCCGACGGGCGCTGTGTGGAGGGAATGTAAAAACACCGGCTACACTCGTAGAAAGCTTTGGTAGGCGGTCTTCGGACAGGGGTTCAATTCCCCTCATCTCCACCAAATGGACATTACACGAACACTTATTATTTTAAAGGCGGCTTTGCCGTTACGGTGTGGATGTAATACCAAACAGAAAAGCAGCAGTTAAGGTAGAAATGCCTTGACTGCTGCTTTTTTGTTCAATCGTGAAAAATATTGCTTCAATCCAAAATATAGAGTATGATGATATTTAAGAGGTAAAGAGAATATGGAACAAAATGTATTTTTCCCAATATATAAACAATTAGAAAAAGAATTTATCGAGCTTAGTTATTTCATTACTTTTGATAAGAGGCAATTAAGTGTTTACTCCATTAAAATAGCTGACTTAATTTTAAGGTCAGTATCAGAATGTGAAAATATTATTAAGGAATTATGTAAAAAGGAAGGAATAAAATTTTACGATAAAAATCATCACATAAAGAAGATGATATATTTTCAAGAATATTTTGAAAAAATTGATTCACTTTATAATCTCAGCGACAAATTTGTTTCTGTTTGCTTAGATAATTGTGCTCCAAACACATTTGATGAAAAGTTAATTCCTTTTCGAAAAGATATTGAAATCAAAAAAAGTGCTTCAACACGAAAAATATGGTCTTGGTATAACGCTTATAATAAAATCAAACATGACCGCGTTAAACATTTTAAGCAAGCAAATATAAATAATCTTGTTTTATCTTTAGCTGCTTTATTTCTATTAAATGTATATTACAAAGATCAGAAATTTTATTCGGAAGACAATTATAATATTGAGCCTATTGGGGCGAAAATCAAAGAATTTTCAAACATATTTGAAGTTGATTTCGCTATGGATGTGAGTGAAATGGTTACAAAAGCTGATACTTATAATGATACTTTTTTTCACCCATTAACTTATTGGGAAGTTGCTCGCAATTCATCTACATATATTTTATATTATGATAAACAAATAAAGACCGACGCGGATAAAGGATCAGATTTAATGGATAAACTTGAATCTTCAGTTTACATTCGCGCTGAAGATGGAGCGCTTAAAAGAAAGTATGATTCTTATAAATTCACCGACCATACCACTAAATGTGCGTTAGTAGCATTATTAAACAAATTGTATTGAATATAACTCATTTTGGGGGGGAATTAATTATGTTCAAGCTTGAAAATATTTTAGCGAATGAGTACTTTCCACAAGAATTGCCACCGTGTTTTAATAGTGAAATGATTGCTGAAAATGTAGAAGATATAAGAAAATGGATTACAAGTTGTAATCCTAAACAGTCCATCCCACTAATTTATAGCGGATATAAGAGCGAAAATTCCAGACGGCGTTTTGCTGTTCCTAATATTTTTCATTATTTCAAAGCGGCCTGTTGCATAGTTGACTATAGTCAAGAGATTATTGATATTACTTCATCAAGTCATGCATCGCTTTCTGCTCCGATAGATAAGCCTGCTGAAACGAATAGACCATATTGTAAGAAATCAAATTCAATACAAGATACGAAAAAGGAAATAGAAAGTTTATATCAGAATAATATGTATTGCTGTAAGCTAGATATAGAATCGTTTTTCGATAGTGTATATACTCACACTATTTCGTGGGCGATGCATACACAAAAAGTCGCAAAAAAAAGCAAAGAAGAAACCCTCATAGGTGGTCAATTAGACATAGCGGTTCGAGCAATGAATTATAGTCAAACTAATGGAGTTTTAGTCGGTAATGCCATATCCAGAATTATTTCAGAAATAATATTATGCACCGTAGATAAAGAAATACAAAAACAATTTCCAAACCTAAAATATCGGCGATTTGTAGATGATTATACTATTTTTCTTGAAGATGCCTCAGAAATACAGCATGTTATATCCTTTGTTCGTAATCAGCTAGGCAAATTTGAACTTGCATTAAATGAAAATAAAATTGAAATAACCCAAAGCCCTTTCTTATATGGGAAAATGTGGGTCGAAGAAATAAAATTATTTTTGCATTTAGATAGTGAAGTATTCTTAAATAAGGCAATATCTTTGTTTTCTCAATATAAAGACATCAGTATTTTAAGATATGCATTAACGGTAATTTCATTTCATGATATAAAGAAAGATGAATGGAGTCATATTGAATCAAAAATATTAAATTTATGGGTTCGTTTTCCATCCTTGGCTGACTTAATACTCGAGATTTTATTTGACAAAAAAGATTATTTACATAAATCAAATGTTAAAGAAGCAATTTATGCAGTACTAAATCGTTGTATTCCATTAAGTCAAGACCAAGAAGTTATCTGGGCAGTATGGTTTGCTAAAGTTTTTTCTGTCCAGTTGAATAAGCAATATGTGATAAAAGTTCTAGAATCTAGCAATCAATTGGCTAAAATCATTCTTTTAGATATGATTTCTTTAAATATTATTGAAAAATCTGCTGATGTTGTAAATGCACTGGAAGATTTAGTGAATCAATTATATGATAGTGATTTAGATGAAAATCAAAATCCTGGAAATTTAATGTGGACTGAAAATTGGCTCCTGGCATATGAAGCGGATTTAAATAAGTGGTTAAATAGTGAAAATAAAGATTTTAATCCACCAAGGAACAATGTGTTCTTTAAATGTTTAATAAAAAAGAGGATTAAATTTTATAATACTTCATTTTCCTATTTACCCAAACAAAAGAAAACATTGCAGTATGTTACTAGAGATGAATTCTATACTTATGTAAAAAAGGTTAACCAATTTTTATTAAGGGGAACCGGTTCTAAAGAAATAGATAATGAGATGCTTATTGATGTAAAAAACTTGCAGAAAGAATTAATTGAGAAGATTGAATCCAAAGCCTTTAATTACTAAACTCAAAACAAGTTCATTCTCACTAGCAGTTATGGCGTGGCTGTATTGTCAATAGAAAAAACAGCAGTTAAGAAAAATCTTATCTGCTGTTATTGTTTACTTATCTTTGTTATGCTTTAGTTTCCATTCCTGAAATTCTCGTTGCCCTTCTTCGCTTGCGTAAAACTTGCGAATTTCCGGGAGAAGAAAACGGGCGAAGGATTCTATAACGGACTGCGGCAGTTCCACATCATAAGGCTTTTGTTGCTCCTTAGGTTTTTCCATCACCTATCCCCCTCTCTGTGAAAGGGCAATCCCTTGTGTCCTTGATTTCCGTCCTGCCATCCAACACCTTTTGGCGTGGTGCAAAATATTCCTGTGTGGTCATTTCATCATACTGGTTAATGCCGGTAAAATGCACCACCTTGTGAATACGGCGTATAAAGGCGTTCCAGACCGTAGGAGTATCCAAGCGCACATTGGCATATTGGTATTCCAACGGAATGTTGCTGATGATGTACGCCTTTGAATAGCACGCCACACGGTTTGCATACCGGCAGGGTAGCATAAGCGGGTAGCCATCAAGGAAATTGTTCATATCATTACGCTTGTCGAGAGTTTTTCCTCGATTTATTCTAGAAATAAATGTCGAAAAAATTATCTTTTCTTTTTTCAAGCCTTGTGTTATGATTTGGGTATTCCCAGATGCTTCATTTTCTGGGTCTGTAATCACATTTTACAAACATGAAAAAGAAGGAGACTATTTTTTGAAACTGTTTAATTCTATGGATATAGTTGTAAACCGGGAGGTTTGCGACTAATTGTATCCGCATTCCTCCCAAAAGGAACAATTCACTTTTTGGAGGAGTTCATTCATGAACCGTGAAAATAAACGCAAGCAATACGAAAAAGGGTATTTAAAAACACACGCCTGCAATGATGTATTTACCTGCAAGGTTTGCGGCCGTGAGGTTGTACCCACCGGAGCGGGAAGTAACCACCGCAACCATTGCCCCAATTGCCTTTCAAGCCTGCATTTGGATGTTGAGCCGGGCGACCGAAGCTCTGACTGCGGCGGGATTATGGAACCCGTAGCCGTTTGGGTACGCAAAGGCGGCGAATGGGCCATTATTCACCGATGCCGGCGCTGCGGGGAGTTTTCATCGAACCGTGTTGCGGCAGATGATAACCCGATGAAGCTGATGAGCATCGCTATGAAGCCGTTATGCGAGCCCCCCTTCCCAATTGAAAGAGTGGAAGAAATGGTTCGGCAAATGGGTGGAGACGGCAGCTATTAAACTAAAAAAAACAGCGTTCTTACTTTTTTGTAAGGACGCTGTTTTTCTGCCCGTAAACCCTTATTTACCGTCTACGATTTCCTGCAAGCATCGCATTAAGTCGTTCATGGTGTATAGCTTTACATCACGACCAAGAATCTCATTTTTTAAATCAATGGACAGAGATTCAAACTTCGGCTTAATTTTAGGGTCAATATAAGACATACCATCACCTCAAAGCTAGTGTGCGCAAACGGTTTGCCTTTATGAAGGCATTCTCTTATTTTCACACATAATATCTAATCTTTAACATTTTAAACTTCTTCTGATTCATGAAGAGAAAGCTATTACGCCTGGTTTAAATTATTTACATATGAGCGCATTTCTTGTTTGGAAGAAACCTGCTTTGCCCCTATGATAAAAGAGTCCTGTGCGGCTGGTGGCATAGCAGTAAACTGGCTTAAAGCGTCCAAGTTTTCAGTAAGTGCCATTCGCAAGCCTGCCGGCATTTCATGATTGTTCTTTTGAAAATTCAAGTAAAATCACCTCAGTGATTAGTGTTTGCAAGGAATGTCTGATTATCAAACAAAAATATACGAGCTATAAAAATCGAACCGTAATAAATCTTTTTATACATACAAAAAACGTACTTTCCATGGAATAGACAAGCTAAAATAAAGACTGCCAATTTTTGGCATAACAATTTGTTAAATTCATCACTAAATCAAAAAAAATCAGAAAAATACACAATTAATTATTTTATTCTTATCTTTATTTAAGATAGTTTAAGGACACCAACTGTGCTACAATATGGTCAATTTCGATTATTTTTTAACAAGGCAAGGAGTTGACATACTGTGAAAGACAATGTAAATCTGTTTTTGGCAATTTCTGTAATCGTCTCTCTCTGTTCCTTTCTTTTCGCCGCATGGCTGTATAAATGGGTGGATCGGCAGCCATCCTCCAATGAAAAAATCGCCAAAGTTGGCGAGCTGATCCGCGGTGGTGCCAATACATTCCTAAAAAAGGAATACACCGTGCTTGCTAAATTTGCAGGCGCTGCGGCTGTACTCATCTTTGTGTTTTTGCCATCCCCCGTGTGGACAGGCGATGTAACCGCTAATATTATTATGGCAGTCTCTTATTTAGCCGGTACCGTTTTTTCTGCTGCGGCAGGTAAAATCGGCATTCAAATTGCTACCATTGCCAACAAAAAGACAGCTGAGGCCGCACAAAAGGGCATTCAGCCCTCGTTTATGTGCGGGTTCCGCGGCGGTGCGGTAATGGGCATGGCGGTAGTAGGCAGCACCCTGTTGGGCGTATCGCTGGTATTCATTTTAACCAATAGCACAACTTCTCTTCTCGGCTTTAGCTTTGGCGCAAGCTCCCTTGCCCTGTTTGCAAAAGCAGGCGGCGGTATTTTTACCAAAACAGCAGACATTAGTGCGGATCTGGTTGGAAAGGTTGAGCTTGGTATCCCAGAAGATGACCCTCGTAACCCTGCTGTAATAGCGGACAATGTTGGCGATAACGTAGGCGATGTTGCCGGTATGGGAGCCGACCTGTTTGATTCAAACGTCGCCTCAATGGCGGCCGCTCTTGTAATGGCAGTTACGTTAGATAAAGCAGCAGGCGGCACGCAAAATGCGGCAACGGTTTTCTGCTACGCGGCAACCGGCTTATTGGCCTCGATTATTGGTGTAGCAACCGCTCGTATGGGTAAAAACGGGAACCCCACTCGAGCACTCAATAGCAGCACGTACGTTACCACCGCTATTTTTGCTCTGTTAACCGCTTTGGCAACCTGGTTCTTCGGTTTAGAGTGGAGAATTTGGGGCGCAAGTATTATTGGTTTGCTCGTTGGCGTTGTCATCGGTATCGCAAGCGACTACTTTACCGACGATACAAGACCGCCCGTACACCACGTTGCAAACGCTTCGGAAACCGGTCCTGCATTTACAATTCTATCCGGTGTATCGTTTGGTTTCATCAGCACGCTACCGGCCATGATTGGTATCGGTGTTTCTGCTCTGGCGGCTTACAAAATCTGCGAACCGCTGGGCGGCAACTACCCCATGTTCGGCATAGCAATGTCTGCCGTAGGCATGCTCTCCATTGTTGGTATGATTATTTCGAACGATGCGTATGGGCCGATTGTAGACAACGCCCGCGGGCTTGCTGAAATGGGCGATTTGGGTGACGAAGTACTCGACATCACCGATTCGCTGGACAGCGCCGGTAACACCGTAAAGGCAGTAACAAAGGGCTTTGCCATTGGCGCCGCTGGCCTTACCGTAATTGCTCTGTTAGGCGCATTTATCAGCGAGGTAAACGAAGCCGGCGCATCCATTGCCGGGTTTGTGCCCATCACTGGGTTTGATATTATGAACCCCACTGTATTCTTTGGTATGCTGGTGGGTGCATCGATTCCTGCCGTATTCAGCGCTATGCTGATGCTTGGTGTTGACCGCAACGCACAGCGAATGATTGCCGAAATTCATCGCCAGTTCCGTGAAATCAAAGGCCTGAAGGAAGGCGACCCGGATGTTGTTCCGGAGTATGACAAATGTATTGAAATCGCCACGCATGGTGCATTAAAAGAACTCATCCCTGCCGGACTTATGGCGATTCTTTCAACCATTATTGTTGGCTTTATTGGCGGAGTCGAAGCCATTGGCGGCTTCTTAACGGGTAATATCGTCAGTGGACTTTTACTGGCTCTGTTTATGAGCAATGCCGGTGGACTTTGGGATAACTCAAAGAAATTCATTGAATCTGGTCACAACGGCGGCAAGGGCAGCGATGCTCATAAAGCGGCTGTGGTGGGTGATACGGTTGGCGATCCCTTTAAGGACACCGCAGGTCCCTCCATTAATACGCAAATTACCGTTGTTTCTCTAATTGCCTCCTTAATGTCTACCCTATTTCTTACCATGTCTCTCTTCCATTGAGTTTTGTATTTATATTAAAAAAACGCACTTTACATCTGTAAAGTGCGTTTTTATTCTAAATTTGTTTTAAACCTATAAATCCTGTAAATCGGCATCCGGAATATTATTCTCTAAATTGTCACGAGCTAAGTCTGTATCAATTACCGGGTATATATCCTCCGGAATTGGTTTTTCTCCCCGCTCCTCAATTGGCCATACACTTTTTGGTTTTTTCGGTTCCATGTTACAGTCCCTCTTATTGTTTTAGTTTAAATCGCTCAATGCAGTCGTGAAGATCTGCGCCGGAACGAAATTCTTCCCGTAGGATCTCTTTTTGTGCGTCTTCCGGCAGGGACAAAAAATCATCTTTCATTCCTGTGTCTTTATCAAAGAACTCACGGAAAGCAATTGGAAAGATTAAGCCATTGGTTCCACTTTCAATCACACAAATCACCTCAAAAATAGCTTGCACCAATTCCATCCGATTTATCCGTAAGTAGATTTCACGTAATATCAATTCAACTTTTTAAATTACAAACGCAGAACAACCCTGCTTTCGCAGGGTTGTTCTTTACATTTTGTGGTCTTCATTTCCAAGCAGCTCAACGCTTTTACAAATTCCTCTTAAACGCTTTTCAATTGCGGATACATCAGTACCGGTGCTGTCATAATCGACTGCAACCCGGTCTTCCTGTGCGTTTGCACTTACGGAAATCACACCCGGAATTTCGTCTAAGTCGTGCTTAATTTGCTTAATTTCATGAATTCCGTGAAGTCCCGGTATTTTGAAATACGCACTTTGTTTTGACACAAACATCACCTCGCCCATAGTATCGGCTAAGGCAATACGGTTATTCACCCATTGTGGCGAGCTTTTCAACAAAGATATTTTATTCTGTTGATAAGTAAAATCTGAAAGAAGACGGCATTATAAAAGCTCATGAAAATCTCGAATAAATCGGTCTGCATGCTCCCGTAAGCGAGGTTCTTCCCCCGCGCTATATGGGTCAAACACACCAACCGTATAAAACCCGCCTTCCTTTGCACCGCGCAGTGCATCCGGTAAATCTTCAAAAACCGCACATTGCTGCGGATTAAACTCGATTCTTCGAGCCGCTTCTTCATAAATATCTGGGAAACCCTTGCCCCTGCTTACTTCCGATACCGTTACGATTGCATCAAACCAATCTATAATTCCATGGCGTTCCAAGGTAGGAAGAAACAACTCACGGTAAGACGATGTGGCAACTGCAAGCCTAACACCCCGCTCCCGCAAATGCGAGAGATATTCCTTTGCGCCGGGCTTTAGCTCTACCCGCAAGCGGTATGCGTCAAGCGCCATTTCGCTCCATTCTTCGGTTAGCTGCTGCGGTGTTTCGCTCAGGCCAAACCGGCGAATGGTATACTCTGCCGACTGCCAAAAGCCAAGAAGCGCCACGGCTTGTGCGTAATCTTCCGGCACCGGTATTCCTCTTCGCCCCAACGAGCCTTGGTCAATCTCTTTCCATACGCCCATGGAATCGAGCAAGGTACCATCCAAATCAAAAACTGCACCCTGAATCTGTTTCACACGCATTCTCCTATTTCCATTCTCATGAAGCGGATTCAATCTGCTATGTATAAGAAGAACCCGAACATTCTTTCTGCTATTCTAGCACACAACGCTCAAACATTCCATCCCTATATATAGGCAAAATTGAGACAAAAAAGGAGCCCTCTTTTCAGAGAGCTCCTCATATAAATAATGGTTATTCCCCAATGGGTGTTTCAAAGAATGCCTTAAAACCACGATATGCCATGTGAATATCGAGCTTTGCCGCAATCTCAAGCGGTGCATGCATGGAGAGCACCGGAACGCCAACATCCACAACATCCACATTCAGGTTTGCAATGAACATGGCTACCGTTCCGCCGCCGCCTGCGTCTACCTTGCCAAGCTCACCCGTCTGCCACAGAACATCGTGCTGGAAGAACAGATTGCGAACCTGTGCCATAAATTCCGCAGAAGCGTCAGATGTGCCGGATTTGCCGCGTGAACCGGTGTATTTCATCACCGAAACACCGTTATTCAGGTAGCAGGAGTTTGCCGGCTCGTAAGCACTGGCATAAATGGGGTCATATGCTGCGCAAACATCCGCAGAGAGGCACTGGGATTGTGTGAATACATCTCTGGCCTCCACACCGTCCTGCTGTGCTAAGGTTTCTACAAAATAGCGCAGGAACGAGGAGTTCAGACCGGTGTTGCCGTCACTGCCCACTTCCTCTTTGTCTGCAAGAACGGTAATGGCGGTATGCTCGGGGGTTTTGCAATCCAATATCGCCATCAGCGCCGGGTAAGAGCAAACGCGGTCATCGTGACCATAAGCACCTACCATGCTGCGGTCAAAGCCCAAATCTTGTGCATGCCATGCGGGAACAAACTCAATTTCAGAAGAAACAAAGTCTTCTTCCGTTACCCCATACTTTTCGTTAAGGATACGCATGACATTGAGCTTAAACAAGCTTTCGCCTTTTCCTGTTTCGGTGCGAACGGGGCGGCTGCCAACCAAAATATTCAGGTTCTCCCCTTCAATGGCTTTTGAAAGCGGCTTCGACATTTGCTCCGCTCCCAAATGAGGGAGAAGGTCTGTTACGCAGAACTGCGGCTCGCCCGGCTCTTCACCAATGCGAATATCTACAAAGCTGCCGTCTTTGCGCACAATGCGGCCGTGCATAGCAAGCGGAATCGCCGTCCACTGGTATTTTTTAATACCACCGTAATAGTGAGATTTGAGCAGTGCCAAATCATTGGATTCATAAAGCGGGTAGGGTTTTAAATCGAGACGAGGGGAATCAATATGAGCGGCAGAAATACGCACGCCCTCGCGGCAGCCCTTTTTGCCGATTACCGCCAGAACAATCGATTTGCCCCTGTTGTTGTAATAAACCTTATCGCCGGGCTTATAAACCGCTTTGGAATCGAGCTCGCGATAGCCGCGCTTCTTGGCTTCTTTGATCGCAAACGCAACGCACTCGCGCTCTGTTTTGCACTGGTCGAGGAATTCTTTATAGCCCTCGCAGTACTCATCTGCTTCTTTTACCTGCTCATCGGTAACTGAGAAAAAGCCATTTTTACGGTTAATTAAAAGCTCTTCACGCAGTTTATCTACCTCTGTCTTTTCCTTTTCCGCGGTTTTCTTCTCGCTCTTTTTTTCTTCTTTCTTCGCCATAGCAAATACCTCCTTCGTCATAATAAAGCCATACGGCTTTTCATCAGGCGCCCTCTGCTCCACAAAAATAAAGCAGATTCTTCCTTCCAAATAGTTAGTATCTATTCAAACAGGAACTAAAAATCGTATAATTCCTGATAGATTTTATAATTCTCCGTCACTGCTTTGGCATAGTGCGCCGTTTCTGGGTAAGGGATTTTCTCAAGCTTTACACCATCTGGCGAAATGGAACGGTCTGCCAGCCAGCGGTCAACCGAACCCATACCAGCGTTATACGCACACAGCACCGTAGTTTGGTCGGAATAGAGTGTTTTAAGCAGCGCCAAAAGGTAGCAACCGTATTTTACGTTGATTGCCGGGTCTAACAGTGATTTCTCATCCATCACCGATTGCCCGGGGAGCTTCGTTTGCAGCCATTGAAAAGTTTTAGGCGTAATTTGCATTAGCCCCATTGCCCCCGCACGAGATTTTGCATCTTCGTCAAAATTGCTTTCTGCCTTTACTAAAGCATACACCAAAGCAGGCTCCAAACCATTTGCTTTGGCTTCCTTCTCTATGATGTCCTGATAAGCCAGCGGATACTGTTGTTTCTTAAAAATTTCGTAGCTCTGAGACAGACAAAAATAACCAATTCCAGTTAAAAACAGCAGAAACAGCAACACAGGCAGAATTCGCTTCTTCTTTTTTCTCTTATTACCGTTTGCATAAAGGATTTTCATCTGTGCCACCTTTCCAGAAGGGCGGCCATTTGTCGCCGCAATTCCCCAGGCTCTTCGTCACCGCGGAGGGTAGCATCCGAGCGCTCTGTATAATAAGAGTCTTCCTGCTGGGCATGAATTCGCGAAAGCGCCATTTCGCGGTCAATTTGGTCGCGCCGAATAATGCGCTCTAACCGCACAGGCATTGGTGTGATTACCGCAAGGTTTTTATCGCAAAACGCTTCGGCACCACTTTCAAACAGCAAAGGAGCATCCACAATAATAAACTCCTTGCCTGCTGTCTTCCATTGCTCAATTTCATCCTTAACTCTCCGCAGAATCCACGGGTGTGTAATTGCATTGAGCCGGTGAGATTTTTCAGGGGTAGAGAACGCACGGCGCGCTAAAAGCGCTCTGTCTACGCTTCCGCTCTCAGTAATAATATCTTCCCCAAACTCGTTACAAAGCTCCTGCACACAAGGCTTGCAATCCACAAGCACCTGCCGTGCGGTTTTGTCGCAGTCAATTACCGCACAGCCCAATTCAGCAAAGATGCCTGCCACAGTCGATTTTCCCGCTCCGGTTGGCCCGGTAAGCCCTATTACCACAGTGTTAGCCAAGCTCTACCACCTCAAATCCTGCTGCGCGAATCAGCCGGTTATACACCGCCAAGCCAACGCCGCTTGGCTGGGGACTATGAGCATAAACTACCTCTGCTCCTAGTTCATCGAGTTTGCGAAGCGCATCAAACAAATGACGTGCCTGCGAGCAGGCATCCTCCTGTTCGCCGTAGGCGACCGCAGGAACCTGCAATGACCTTTGCTCGCCATTGTAACAAAGTGCAAATACACCTTCGTTCGCATGGCTGTTCACGTAATCAATATAAGCCGAAAGATTCCCTTTTACTAACACTACGTTCGCCCTCGGCGAATAATGCTTGTACTTCATACCGGGAGAAAGAACTTTTTCACCCGCGGCAAGCGGATTGAGCACTGCGGGGTCAACCTCCACATGCCCTAAGACCTGCGAAAGCTGCTCCGGAGTAATTCCACCCGGGCGAAGGAGCCGTGGAACCTCTTGCGCTAAAGTGATTACGGTTGATTCCACTCCAACGTCACATGCACCGCCATCTAACACCGCATCGATTCTACCATCCAAATCCGCCAATACATGCTGGGCTTCTGTTGGACTTGGGCTGCCGGACAAATTTGCTGACGGAGCTGCCAGCGGCACGCCTGCGGCATCAATTACCGCGCGGGCAACCGGGTGTGAGGGAAAACGCACCGCCACCGTAGCTTGCCCTGCGCTCACTTCATCTGGAATCAGCTCAGACTTTGGTAAAATAATGGTAAGCGGGCCTGGCCAAAAGTGCTTTGCCAGTTCCATTGCGCGCGGTGGTATTTCGCTTACCAAAGGCGCCCATTGTTCTAAATGTGAAATATGAACAATCAAGGGATTGTCCATCGGCCGCCCTTTGGCAGCAAAAATTGCGGCAACGGCCCTACCATTGAGCGCATTTGCCGCAAGGCCGTAGACCGTTTCTGTAGGTATGGCAACAAGGCCACCCTCACGGAGCAGCCTGCCAGCCGTTTTTATCTCTTCTTCCCTGTTCGCCGAAAGGCGCAGGGTTGTTTTTTGCTCATCCATGAATTTGCTTTAATACTCCTGACGTTCCATCGTTTCTTCCAGTTGTCTGGCGCGGTCCGCTGTAATCAGCGCATCGATTACTTCGTCAATATCTCCGTTGAGCAGTTCCTCCAACCGGTAAAGCGTAAGACCGATACGATGATCGGTCAACCGCCCTTGCGGGAAGTTATAGGTACGAATGCGCTCCGAGCGGTCACCCGTGCCAACCTGCGATTTTCTCTGCTGTGCTACCTGTGCATCCTGCTCGCGCTGCTTTGCTTCATATAAGCGTGAGCGCAGAACTTTCATCGCTTTATCTTTATTTTTAAACTGACTTCGTTCATCCTGGCATTCCACCACCGTGCCAGTAGGCAAGTGGGTAATGCGGATTGCCGATTCTGTTTTATTAATGTGCTGACCGCCCGCACCGCTGGCACGGAAAGTATCAATCTGTAAATCGACTGGGTTAATTTCAATTTCCACATCGTCGACTTCTGGCAAAACAGCTACCGTTGCTGTTGAAGTGTGAATACGCCCCTGCGTTTCCGTTTCCGGCACACGCTGAACGCGGTGAACACCGCTTTCGTATTTCAGACGCGAATACGCACCATCACCGGTAATTTGAAAGCTAATTTCTTTATACCCGCCAAGCTCCGTTTCGTTTACGTTTAAAAGCTCGGTTTTCCAGCCGCGCCTTGTAGCGTACATGCTGTACATACGGAAGAGTCGCGCCGAGAATAGGGCTGCCTCTTCGCCGCCTGCACCGCCGCGAATTTCTAGAATGACGTTGCGGTCATCATTGGGGTCACGCGGTAAAAGCAGGATTTTCAGTTCATCCGCCGTTGTTTCAATCTGGTCTTTGGCGTCCTCCAGCTCCTGCTGAATCATTTCCTTCATTTCGCGGTCAATGCCGGATTCGCCGAGCATTTCGGTCGATTCCTGCACGGTTTGAACGGCTTTTAGATACTCGCGGTATTTATCTACAATAGGCTCCAGATTTTTATATTCCTTCATCAGCTCGGCATAACCCTTGGCATCTGCCGCGACGGCAGGGTCGAACATCCGCTGATTCAATTCCTCCAGCCGGTTCACAAACACGGTTAGATTTTCAAACATTTAAGCTACCACCTTAATCATTGTTTTATTGCCTGTATTCTACAAAACAGTTTTAACTGGTTTGGTAGCTACAACGTATCCTGCGTTTCTTCTCTCAAGATTTTCTTAATGTTTTTTTCGCATTTCAACCTTGGTACCATTACCTCATGCCCGCAGCCCTTGCAGCGGATTTTAAAATCCATACCGGCGCGGAGCACTAAAAAATCTTTACTGCCACAGGGATGCGCCTTTTTCATTTGCAAAACATCACCGGGTCTTATGTCCATTCCGTACCCCTCCCGCTATTTTATCTCTACACGAGTAAAACACTACGTTAAAAACACCTTTATATTCTAATATTATAACATGATAAGCACCATAAAACCATTCTCTTCCTCAAAAAGAGAGTTTGCAGATTTTACAGTTGCCCCAGCACATGCGACACCATCCCTGCATGCACCGTGTGATAAATTTAGGTGCACTTTATTATAACACCATTTGAAAAAAAGTCCCACGATTTTCCGAAAATACTTGTGTTTGCTGTTCTATGCTTGCCTATTGAGTGGCATACGGGCTATAATGGAAAAACAAGCGTATAAAAAAGGACGGAGAATAGAATATGAAAAAGGAAGAAATTATTCTTCAATATTTAAAAGAAAGCACAGATTACCTTTCCGGCGAGGAGCTAAGCCGTAGGCTTGGAATTTCACGCTCTGCTATATGGAAGAACATTAACAGCCTGCGGGAAAGCGGCTACGTCATTGAGTCGGTAACCAACCGCGGTTACCGCATTGTAAATTCCTCCGATGCACTCACTCCTATGGAGATTCAAGGCGGGCTTAAAACCAAAGCATTTGGCAAAACAGTCAGCGCGTTTGCAGAAATAGATTCCACCAATGAAGAAGCCAAACGCCAAGCACATAATGGCGAGGTACATGGGGCTGTTTTTGTTGCAGAGCAGCAAAATGGTGGTAAAGGCCGGTTGGGCCGCCCTTGGCAAAGCCCTCCCAAATCTGGTCTTTGGTTTTCCCTCTTGCTAAGACCCGATGCAGCACCGGCACAGGTTTCGAACCTGACTTTGCTGGCGGGGCTTGCCGTGAGCCGTGCCATTCGCACATACACGGGGTGCGATGCAAAAATCAAGTGGCCGAACGACATTGTCATCGGCAGTAAAAAGGTGTGCGGCATCTTAACCGAAATGACTGCCGAAATTGACCGCGTCCATTTTGCAGTGGTCGGAATAGGCGTAAACGTAAACGATGAGAGCTTCCCCGAAGAACTCAAGGAAAAAGCAACCTCACTCCAGCTTGAAACAGATGCACCGGTTTCACGTGTGGCTTTACTGCAAGAAATTTTAAAGGAATTTGAAGCATTATATGAGGAATACTTTGTACAAGGTAGCAATCATTGGCTTGTATCCTACAAAGAAAATTGTATTTCGCTCAACCGCACCGTCGGGGCGACCCGCGGGCACGAAAAAATCGTTGGCACAGCGGTAGACATTACCGAGGGCGGCGAGCTGGTCGTGCAAAAGCAGGACGGTGAACGCATCGAAATTAACTCTGGCGAGGTTGTTGTGCAGGGCATTTACGGACAAACTCCGGAGTTGTAACGAACAGGAGACTTCTATGGCAAGCTACGATTACAAAAGCAAAGAAGAGTTGCTCGAGGCCATTGAGCAAAAATATCAGCTATTTGCCACCGAATTTGATGGGATACCTGAGGAGGACAAAGACCTTTTACTGGAGGGGGTAGACAAAACCCCTGCGCAAATGCTCGCCTACCAAATTGGCTGGCTTCCACTGGTGATGGGCTGGGATAAAACAGAGCTTTCCGGTAAAATACCAGAAATGCCTGCATCCGGCTACAAATGGAACCGGCTGGGGGAGCTATATGCTAACTTTTACCGCAATTGTGAAGGGCTTACGTTACAGGAGCTTCGCGAACGCTTTGCCAAGGAAAAAGATACATTTTTAAGCTGGGTGACAAATCTCACCGAACAGGAGCTGTTTGTGCAAGGCGCACGCCGATGGACGGGAGATAAATTAAACTGGCCGATGGCTCGGTGGATACACATTAATTCTGCCGCTCCATTCCAAACCTTCCGTGCAAAAATTCGGAAATGGAAGCGCCTTCGCTCTCGGGCAGGCTCGAAATGAAGCAGAGGAAAAAGACATTCTTGGGTATCCGATTTTTTCAGGTTTCTTACTCTCTGTTACTATTTTTATCCATTACGAGTCTTTTTATATCAAAGCAAAGCGATGTTATTTGGATATGGATTTGGTTGTTCTATATGCCTTTTATTTTCTTTGGTGCTTACCTATATGGTTTTGTAATGGGCATTTTAACGCAATTCCGCATTAGAAGCACCATAAAACAGCTATTCTGTCAGGCAGGGATTTATTTTGTTTTGTCTCTGTTTCTTACTCTATTGAGTTATTTGTCTTTTGCTGAAAGCTTTGACTTTTTACGCGACCCTTACTACACTTTTTACCCTGCGATTGGTTCTTCTCTTCTTTTTATAGTGGGTTCCCTGCTTACGAAATGGATACAGAAGAAGATTGGGAATCTTAAAGCCGAGTAAAGAATCCCAACAGTGAGAGTATAGAAAAAGGAGTTTTCACTGTTGTGAAAACTCCTTTTTTGATTGCATGTTCTTTACTGCTTTCGAAGCTTATAAAAACGGAACCCAAACATAAGCCAAAAAGCAAGAATTAACATTAATAAAAAATAATCAATTACTTGTAAATGGCCAAAATCCATCGTGAAATAACAGAATACAAAAAGACAAATGTTTTCAACTATAAAAATGATTAATTCTTTTTTCATGTTTCCCTCATCATCCATATAATTTGAGCCATCAAACCAATGAGTATTAACGTCTTGATAAATGATATATCAAAAATCATACTTCTACCCCGTTTAATATTATAATTGATAAAACTTATACGACAATCTTATTTATATAGTACCATTATAAATATTTATTATCAACTATTTTAGTTTAAAAAGCAGGAGCTAGCGCAACCGCGCTAGCTCCTGCTTTTATAATGAAATTATTTTCCCGCTTAATAGGGAAAAATTTTAAGGAGGCTTATTGATCGATTACCTCTGGGAAGAATTTGTTATGAATTGCCGCAACTGCCTTATCGGCATCCTTGCGCTCAATCAGAACCGAAATCTTAATTTCGCTGGTGGAAATCATTTGAATGTTGATGTTAGACTCAAACAGGGATTCGAACATCATAGCGGCTACGCCGGGGTGTGTTTCCATACCGGCGCCAACGATAGAAACCTTTGCAACGTCTTCATCGTATACCACGCTGGAGGCACCAATCTGCTCTACATAAGGGGTAAGAACCTCCATGGCAGCCTGCAGGTGATCTTCTGAAATGGTAAAGCTGATGTCCTTTGTGCCGTTGCGCCCGATGGACTGCAAAATAATATCGACATTAACGCCCTTTGCAGAGAGCTTAGAAAACACCTTAAATGCCAAACCGGGACGATCCGGTACACCAATAATTGCTACACGGGCTACCCCGTTATCCTTTGCAATGCCGCTAATCAACATTTTTTCCATTTTGCTTGCCTCCTTAACAATCGTACCCGGTACCCGGTTATAGCTGGACAATACTTCCATCTCAATATTATATTTCTTTGCCATTTCCACAGAGCGGTTATTCAGCACTTGCGCACCAAGTGTCGCTAACTCCAGCATTTCATCGTAGGAAATCACATCAATTTTCTTTGCATTTGGTATTTTACGGGGGTCTGCGGTATACACACCCTCCACGTCCGTATAAATCTGGCACAGGTCTGCGTGCATTACTGCCGCAATAGCTACTGCGCTTGTGTCGGAGCCGCCGCGGCCGAGCGTGGTCATATCATTGTAGCGGTTAACACCCTGAAAGCCTGTTACAATCACAATGTTCCGCTTATCAATTTCTTTCTTGATGCGGTCTGGCACCACGCGCTTAATGCGGGCAGAGCCATAAGCGGTATCGGTTTGAAAACCAGCCTGCCAGCCAAGAAGAGAAACCACCGGGAAGCCCATCTGCTCAATGGTCATAGCGAGAAGTGAGGCAGACATTTGCTCACCGGCTGTTAACAGCATATCCATCTCCCGTTTGGACGGGCGGGGATTTACCTCTTTTGCCTTGGCAATCAAATCATCCGTCGTATCTCCCTGCGCAGAAACCACAACGACCACGTCGTTATTTTGGGAATACGTTTTGGTGATGATGTCGGCGACGTTGCGTAAACGTTCCGCATTTGCAACGGAGCTGCCGCCGAATTTCTGAACAATCAAGCTCATAACGTTCTGTCCTCCAATATCAGATAATATATCGCTAAATCATTAGTTTTTACTGGTTTCTTTAAATACCTTTGCACCGTGTGCCTCTGCACTGCGAACCGATATTTCCCAATCCGCTACGCCCCACTCTGCCATATGCACCTGTGCGCGCTGTGCAAAGCTTTGTGCCTGCTCCGCCTCCACCATTGCAATAATTGTCGGGCCTGCACCACTCACATAAGTGCCTAGCGAACCCAGCGATTCACACAATTCAAATACCTTATCGCAGTGGTCAATGAGTCCCTTTCGGTATGGCTGGTGAATGCGGTCTTGCACCGCAACACGCAGGTTTTCCAAATTCCCCGAAAAGAGAGAGGCCGTCATCAGCGCGGAACGCGATAAATTATAGACCGCATCCTCTCTCGAATATTCTTTCGGCAAAACCTTGCGAGCCGTCTCGGTTTTTAGCTCAAAGGGAGGCACAAACACTGCAAACCGAATTTTATTGGAAACCGGCACGCTCACGCTGTACACTCTCCCCTGCTCCATCGCCGAGGTAACAAGGCCACCTAAAAGGGCGGGCGTGGTATTGTCGGGGTGACCCTCAATTTCGGCAGCAAAATCAATTAATTCCTGCTGATTCAGCGGGTTACCTAGAAAATGATTGGCGCCGAGCAAACCGGCCACAATACAAGCCGAGCTGCTGCCTAGGCCGCGCGCCATGGGGATGTTGTTCTCCTGCTCAATCCGCAAGCCTTGCAGGCTGTACCCGCAGCGCTCGTACAGGAGTTTTGCTGCCCAATAAACTAAGTTATGCTCATCTTGGGGTACTGCGGTCGCATCTCTGCTAGAAATCTGAAGCGTATCGCTTGGCTCCATCCAAACCTGATTGTACAAGCTCAGGGCAATTCCCAGCGCATCGAAACCGGACCCCAAATTTGCGCTGGTCGCCGGTACTTGTATTCGAATCATAATGGGATTTCCTCTTTCTAAATTAAGCATTCAATTATAAGGCAAATTTATATATTACTTAAGATATCAATTTATCAAATGGATTAAAAGTCACCCAGACGCAGGGTAGAACGAATCTCAATGCCTTTCGCTTTCATTTCCTCTACGGAATGAAGGAAGTCTTCCTCCACCATGGGCTCTGTTACGAAAGCAAACTCATCTTTCTCTGCTCCCTTACGCACGAGCTGGCGAACGGCTCCAAATAAGCCCTCTGCCTGACCCAATGCAAAAGCGGAATCTTTAGATTTAGCTCGTACATAGAAAGCAACGGTATCCTTACGGTAATCGCGCACATAGTTCGGCACAGCGTCTTCCCAATATAGGTACTTGCGTGCCTTGAAGTGACGAACACAATCAATCACATCTCCTACTACCGCACTCGCGGTGGGCAGCTTACCGGCTCCCTTACCATAGAACACAACATCGCCAATGGAATCGCCACGCACCTGTATACCGTTGAACACATCGTCCACAGTGGCAAGTTGGCTGCTGCGGGGAACAAACATGGGGCAAACAATAATGTGAATCTGGTCGTTCTCCAGAATCTTCACACGGCCAATCAGCTTGATGACACCACCCCAAACCTCTGCGTACTCTACATCTGCCAAGGTTACTTTGGTAATTCCCTCTGTGTGAACCTGGTCAGGGTATACATGCTTGCCGAATGCCAAGGAGGCCAGAATGCAAATTTTGCGGCAGGCATCCATGCCCTCCACGTCCGCGGCAGGGTTGCGCTCTGCGTAGCCAAGCTTCTGCGCAAGTGCCAGTGCGTCTTCAAAATCCATTTGATCGCGAATCATCTTTGTTAGTATAAAGTTGGTAGTTCCATTGAGGATACCGTCAATCTCAATGACATCGTTTGCCGCAAGGCACTGGCTCATCGGGCGAATAATCGGGATACCGCCGCCAACACTTGCCTCAAACAAAAAGTTCAGGTTCTGCTTTTGTGCCAGTGCAAGTAAATCGGCACCCTTTGCCGCTACCAGCTCTTTATTGGAGGTAACCACGTTTTTACCTGCCAACAGGCAGCTACGCACAAAATCATATGCCGGGTGTAGGCCGCCCATAACCTCAACTACCACTTTTACATCCGGATCATTTAAAATATCGTCAAAGGATTTGGTAAAACGATCCGCAAGCGGATCCTCCGGGAATTCCTTTAAATCCAGAATGTATTTGATTCGTATTTCTTCTTTCGCGCGTTTTGCAATATTTTCTGTATGGTTGGTTAGTACCTCTGCCACACCAGAGCCAACTACACCATACCCCATGATTGCGATTTCCACCACTTCATCCACACCCCTTAATCTAATTTTCCCTGTAAGTTGTTCCCCCATCCTACATAGCAGGGAAAGAACCATTTTTGAAAAGCCATTTGAAAGCCACAGGATTCATTTCAATAGCAAAATTCGATTTATTGATCGGTAATGTTATCGATACTGCACACGCCCTCCACATTGAGAAGCAGCGCAAGCAATTCGTCTATTGTGCCAAGCAAATTGTTAATACGAGCTGAAATAGAAACCATTGCTTTCCCACCAACCGGAATATTCTGATTAATGGTCAATATATTAGCTCCCGCTCCGTAAAACTCAGACACCAAAGACATTAAAACACCGGGGCGGTCAAACAACACCGCCTGAATGGTTAAAATACGGTTGGTCGCCTCTGGCTGGTACGGATACACAGAGTCTTTGTATTTGTAAAACACGCTGCGTGAGATCCCCGCCATCCGTGCCGCCTCAGATGTGCTGGCGGCTTCAGAGTTCATAATATACTGCTTGGCTTCCACAACCTTGGAATATACCTTTGGCAGAACCTTTTTATCTACCAGAAAAAAAGTTGACTCTTTCATTGTCCACCACCCACGAACTATTGTATTGTAATAAAATACAGTTTATCATTTTCCGACGTTAATTTCAATAGTGAAAAGTGTAAAAATCTGAATCTTCCTTTCAAAAAAGCAGTATGCTTTGACCAAGAGACGCAGTGAAATTGAAAAAAGCGCCTGAAAAATAATTTTTTCAGACGCTTTTGATGATTCAGTTGCTATGCTCCGGGTCACACTTACGTATCTGGCGGAACCCAAAGGCCGTTATTGTCTTGCCCTGGGCGATTCCCATCTACAGGTGAATGAGACGAGGGGGCAGACGAATGCGGGTTTTCCGGTTTCGAGGGCTTTGATGGCTCCCACTCCGACTTAGAGCTTGTTCCCGGAGATGGCTCCTCTTGCGATTCTCCTTGTGAATTCTCCGGCTTGGAATTCTCCGGCTCTGAAATCACCTCGGAATTAACCTCAGAATTCAAAGGCGGACTGGTGTCTACCTCTGGCATATTGCCACGTTCATACCAACCGGTTTTCGTAGCAACGCCAACATTTGCACCAGAAAGCTTTCCGTTATCGGTACGGAAGGTTGCGGAAACCACATTGGAATCTGTGGGAAAAGAAACTTTCTTCTTTCCATCCAAATACTGGGTCATAATACTCTTCCAAATTTTTGTGGCATACCGGGTATAGTTTTCTTTTTGGTTATGAGACAGTGATTTTGGTGTCTCATATCCCGTCCAAATACCGGCAACACATTGGGCAGTACCACCTACAAACCAACTGTCCTTATCTTCGTCGGTCGTACCGGTTTTACCGAAGACTTCCCAACCGCTTACGGCTGCTCCGCCGCCAGTGCCCTCTGAGCCATATACAACGGTACGCAAAACACGGTTCATAATGGTAGCCGTTGATGATTTAATAACCTGTGTTCCCGCATTCTGGCGGTTGTCCAAAATTACGTTTCCATCGTGGTCTTCTACATAGTAATAGGTAAATGGTTTAAAGTATTGACCGCCGTTGCCAAACATTTGGTATGCGGCAGTCATTTCTTTTACTGTTACACCGCCATTCATACCACCAATTGCCATTGCAGAAATTTGCACGCTGTCCGTTTTAGGATTCAAGTGCGTAAATCCAAGTTGTTCTGTTAAGAACCGATAGGATACGCTAGGAGTAATCTTCTTTACAAGGCGAGCAGCCGCAGCGTTTGAAGAAATTTCCAAAGCGCGCTGTACCGTAATGGAACCGTAAAACTTACGATACCAGTTATTCGGGCCGGGTTTTCCGGGGCCGAAATAATTATCTACTGGTTCATCTGGTAAAATAGTGGAATAATTGATGACTCCCATATCGATTGCCGGGCCATAAGATGCGATTGGCTTAATCGATGAACCAGGCTGTCGCTGGCTGTCTGTCGCGTAGCTTAAAAGGCGGTTGCCAGTTTTCTCACCGCGGCGGCCAATGGTCGCAAGCACACGCCCGTTATAGTCCATCATATAATAGCCCAACTGAATTTTTTTATCGGACGGCATACCGTTGCCAGAGACAACCTCCTCTGCCACCCTCTGCGCTTTTGGATCCATCGCGCTGTAAATTTTAAGGCCACCGTGGTACATCATGTACACAGCCTTTTCTTTTGAGATGCCCTGTGTTGCTTGCAGGTCTTCCACAATATCCTCAAACATCGCATCCACATACCAGTTCCACACCGGTGAGTCGTTCACTACATTCTCGTTTTTATTGCCCACAAACACCATGTGGTTCGTTTCCTCCATGGCGGTGTTGTATTCATCTTGGCTAATCATTTGCTGGTCGAGCATTTCTTTTAAAACAATTTGTTGGCGAGTCTTATTATTCTGTGGAAAGTTTAAGGGATTGTATTTATACGGATTCTGTGTAATCGCAGCTATTGACGCACACTCAGCGAGTGTAGCCTGGCTGATCTCTTTATCAAAATACAGGTTTGCAGCCGCCTGTACCCCTTGGCACCCACTGCCATAGTTTACTACATTAAGGTATGCCTCCAGAATTTGCTCCTTAGAATAGCGGGAATCTAAATTCACGGCACGAAAAATCTCTTTGACCTTACGGGTGAGGCTTACCTCATTATCGCCGGTAATATTTTTTACCAGCTGCTGTGTGATTGTAGACCCGCCGTAGCTGCCACCTTTGGTAAACAGAGTTGTAACTGCACCGGCTGTGCGGCGCCAATCTACCCCGTTATGTTCCATAAAGCGCTTGTCTTCAATTGCAACCATTGCGTTTTTCATGTTTTGAGGAATCTTATCGTAATCCACCCAAATACGGTTCTCAGAGCTGTAAAGACGCTGGTATTCCACCGGTTGATCCGACTCGTTATTCACATAAATAAAGCTGGTATAATTGAGTTTCAAATTATTGAGGTCCATTTTGATGGATTCATTGCGAAAACTCATGACAAAAGAGATTAAAAAAAACAGTACAATTACTCCGGCAACTGCCAGAACCGCCACTATACTGCCAACTCCCCTTGCAGCAATTCGCACGGCGATGGATGCACTCCCGGCGCGGCTGGTATCTGGTGCACCAACGTACTTGTTTAAATCAGTTTTTCTCATAGGCGGTCACCTCCTTTTGCTGTTCTTTTACTGTGCCCGAAACCTTTGTCTATCTATAAGGATGGCACAAATTACCGATATTCTTGCAGATATGTATAAAATTCCCATCTTGAACTAATACTATCGCTGAGGTGATTCCTTTTGAAAAAATTCGTCAGTCTAGCCGTGTGTACCGTATTGGTCCTGGTCGGCCTGATGCTGATTGCACATTTCAGTCCTCAGGTGAGCGGCAATCCCGCCCCTTCTGCAGTAGAAAATCAGATTCATTTTACCTCAAATGCCCCATCAAGTCAAGAAAACGGTAACCTGCCTGCCATGGCAAGCCAACAGGGCGGCTATTGGGTGCGGAGCTATGATGGTAAAATCGGGATTTTTAAAAATGAAGAAAATACCCCGTTTGAAATGATAGACGTGGACGTTTCTTCTCTTCCACAAACCGACCAGCTTTTGCTCGCAACCGGGATTAAAGTAGATTCCGAATCGGACCTTCAGCGTATTCGAGAAGATTATGAAAGCTAAGAATGATTGATTTGTTTTTAAAAACCCCTCCTCCTTAAAAAATTGGAGCCTCATATCCGGCTGGATATGAGGCTCCTTTCATTTAGCAGATTTTATTTCATGTTCTGCTCATAGGACTGGATCATTTTCTTAACCATCTGGCCACCAACTGAGCCAGCTTCTCTGGAGGTCAAATCACCATTGTAACCCTGCTTGAGGTTTACGCCAACTTCAGAAGCAGCTTCCATCTTAAACTTATTCAGTGCCTCACGAGCCTGAGGAACAACATTCTTATTGCTTGCCATAATAAAATACACTCCTAATCTTTTTTTTAAATAATTTTTTTAAAACTCTTTGTGCGTCTGCAAAGTTATTGTGTGCCATCATAGATTTTTTATAACTGACAATTTTTTGTAAATTTAAAAAGAATATCCATTTTCCGATTCTATACCGCACAACAGGCATACGGCGCAGGCTGCCAGCAAGGAATACGTTCCTATTTCTTTTTGCAAAACCACTGTAATATCTTTTGGTTCTAAGATTTCATCTGTGAGTGTACATAAGCTTCGCAAAAGGCTCACACAAGCGCTACCATCCGAAAGGCTTGCGACACTAAGCGTATCTTTGGAAGAAGTACCGCATACCACCGGAATCACAGGCTCGCCCAAAAGCTGTTCTACCGCTTTTTCACAGCGCGAACTAAACACAGCGGGGATTCCATAGGGGAGCTCACTTTTCTCCGTGCTGGGAATAAAGCTGTTTTTAAACACTAAAATTGTATTTGGCGTGTCTATCACTGGCAGCTTTTCGCAATCGTAAATACAAAAAACTTCTTGCGCTATACCGGGAATATTTTTTAAATGTGTTCCGTTAAAATATTGCACCCGGCCATGCCGGCGCAGAACTTTCAGCAGCACTTGTGAAAGAGCCGTATCGCTCTGCTTTCCACACAATACAATGGTTTTCATGCTCCCCCTCTTTTCTTTTGCTCACTGTAAAACGCAAAAATTTGCCATATGCCTATATCCGCATCCATTTTGAAAACACGATTGCGGTACTGATTAGTATAATTCTTCCACTGCGGTTTATGTGGGTTTGCTGCTAAAAAAGTATTTTGTGTCAGAATCAAAGTACAACCATATACTGTGTTAAGGCTATTTTTCGCAAATTGTATCAAACAAGGAATGAGCTATATGCCCTATAATGAAAGAGAATTGCTCGCAAGGCTGATAAAATGCGAAGCCGGTGGCGAAGGCGATACCGGAATGAAAGCCGTAGCTACCGTAGTGGCAAATAGAGCCAACGTTCCATATGGCGAATTTTTTCGAGTCAGCCAAGGCGGCAGCATCCGTAACATCATTGAACAACCCGGCCAGTTTACTTGCATGATGACAACGGTAGGTGGACAGTACAACGCACAAAACGTGTATAACATGGATCCAGAAGAGATTCACTACGAAATTGCAGACGCAATTATTGCTGGCAATTTGTTTTCCGGCATCGGCAATAGTCTGTTCTACTTTAATCCATTTCGTCCTACTTGCCCAAGTTCATTCCCTCCCGGAGGCGTTGGAGCCTTTTACAGCCATATCTATCAACACTGCTTTTACGCGCCCACAGAAAAATACAAACTCACATAATGAGGTGACCACACCATGAATCAACCAAACATGGGGTACAGTGCGGTTTATTCCCAAACTGGCCCTTGCCCATCCTGCGGAATGGGTGGATGGCCGCAGGCCGCTGCACAAAATATGCAGCCCACCACAAGTGCACAGGCTCAAATGGCCGCACAAATTCCCCCGCAGACAATGCCTAACATGACGCCCCCTATTACTACCACACCCTACCAGCAGGTGGATTTTCAACAGCCCGCCGGCGCATCTCCCTCGGCGACTCTTACACAGGGAGCAACCTCCGGCCAAGGAGCTTTTGTACCCAACTCTCCACCAGAAAGCTTCTCCGGTGCAATTACGGACCTAACGCAGCCTATGCCGATGACGGTAGAAAGCCTGCAGTATTTAAACGGATTCCTGCGCACCCAAATCGGGCGCCGGGTTCGTGTTGAATTTTTGCTTGGAACAAATACTTTAACAGACCGCACCGGCACGTTGCTGGGTGTTGGCGCAAACTATATTTTGATAAACGAATCTGATTCAGATGACTTATTGGCTTGCGATTTTTACAATATTAAATTCATTCGTTTTTATTATTAACCAAAGTATTTCAGTTCATAAAAAGCTCTGTTTCCATTGCATAAAGGAAACAGAGCTTTTTTATTTTAATTACATTATGAAAATGAATTTTCACATTATACTAATTCTTGATAAATAAATATTTAATTAATATAAAGTAACCTTTTAACGTCATCAATCGTTTTATAGGTGAAAGGAGTGATGAAATGCTCGATTCGGACGAAGCTTTGCTTGAAGAGAAATACGATAATTACAGCACCATACTTTATCGTCTCTGTATGGTATTGCTCGGAAATCAACAGGATGCCGAGGACGCTGTTCAAGATACATTTGTACGTTATTGGAAGAAAAGACCCGTTTTTCAAAATACAGAACACGAGAAAGCATGGCTGATTCGCGTTGCGACCAACCGAAGCAAGGATAAGCTGCGCAACTGGTTTCGCCGCTCCACCGTTGGAATGGATGTACTTAATAACATGGTTGTTTCTGAAAATGACACCTTTGTGCTAGAGCAGCTTTTTACATTGCCAAGCCGAGAAAAAACTGTTTTGTTTTTCATTATTCAGAAGGCTATAAAGTGACAGAAATCGCTTCCATATTAAAAATCAGCGATAATGCAGTAAAGGCAGCACTTTATCGCGGCCGTAAAAAACTGAAAATACAACTGGAGGAGGTTGCGGTAAATGAATGAAAGGGATATTACAAAGTCGATTGAGAACATAATGCCAAATCCCAACCTAAAAGAGAAGGTGATTATGGCTGCACTTTCTTCACCGCAAAAATGGACAATCCGCAAAAAACTGCAAGTTGCCACATGCTTTAGTTTATTTGTATTAATTACGCTAAGCGGTCTGCGAGTTGGATGGACTCCAACTACTACTCCCCCAAAAAATCAGTTTTCACTGGTTGCCATGGCAGAAAACCAAACGGAAAGCTCTGTGGAAAAAGGCAAAAAGATTAACCTTAGCCTTATTAATCAAACTTATGGCTACCAACCCATGCGCGCCAGACTCGATAACGCTGATGAGGAATGGAAACATTATGGTTTTTTAGGTCTAAAATGCAAGGGAGAAAACATTAAAAGTATTACTTATGATTCACAAGAAATAGACTTCGCAAAAATTGTTTTGTTAGATAATAAGCAATTAGATATTCTGTTTAATGCCTATTTTAAGGTGGACGACCTTAATGGTAATTTTCCAAATATGCAAGGAACCAAAAAACCAGAGGAAATTCCAGAAGAATACAAGGTTTACCCTTGTCAGGATTGGGTGGACCCTTATTCAAATGATTCTTCTTACAATTTGGATAGTCTTTACACCGCATTCCCTGACGCAAAAAAATACGAATATTATGACAAGGATTTTAATGAATCGGTAGTAACTTGGTGCTATAAAACAGTAGGAAAGAGTTACACCATTTCTTATGAAGACCAATACGATTTCAGCAAGCAGTTCGGCTATAAAGTTGGCAAAATTGTGACCCGAAAAGAAATGGCCGAAATGAATAGTAATGCTGAAAAAGCTCTAAAACAGGGCAAAAGCGTAAAAGAAGTAGACCATATGTATTATTCCAAGTTAGAGAATGACATTTTAAAAGAGTTAGATGCTAGACTCGATGGAGAAATTCTAAAGGTAACCGTTCATTTTAAAGATGGTAGTAGCCAGCAAAAGCGCTTTCAGTTATATTACGACGAAATCTGGAACCTCTGTATAAAACAACTGTAGCGAGCGCTACTCTGAAAATAAGAAGAAGGATTCCTCATGGAATCCTTCTTTTTATTGGTTTTCTATTATTCTCCCCAGAATGAAAGGGCTATTTTCTGGCCTTGGTCAATTTTTGCCCACTGTTCCTCTTCTGTGAGCTCGTTGCCGCAGTCGCAAGAGGCAAAGCCGCACTGGTGAGACAATAATAAACGCTCCTTGGGGATGATTTGTGCCGCCTCATTGAGCAAACGCAATACACGCTCTTCATCATCTAGTGTATTCGTTTTACTAGAAAGCAGACCCAGCACAATTTCAGTATTTGGTTTTTCTTGGAATACGGCAAGCGCCTCCAATGAACCGGCTCTATCATCATCCCACTCCAAGAAAAAGCGGTCATATTTGAGCTGCTTTAGGAACAGGTTGGCAATCTTGAGGTAGGAACCGCCGCCCATGTTGCGGGAGTCATAGTTACCACGGCAGTTATGAGTCCACATTTGTAGACCAAGGCTGTGTCCATAATCAATTACGGTATTGTTAATGTCAATAAACTCGGATGCCAAGGCATGTACCGTAGCTTGATCCACATTCTCACCCGTGTAAGGAGAATTGGGGTTATCGTCTGCAAAAAGCTCCCACAGGCAGTCATCCAGCTGCAAAATCTTTCCGCCTGCTGCGGCAAACTCCGCAAGAAACTCGCAGTATGCTTTCACAAGTCCTGCCTTTAGCTCCTGTGTGGTAGCATAAACGGAATCTTTGCCACCAATATTATCCGACCAAGAGAGCTCCCCGAAAATATGGGATGGCGAGGGGATGCAAAGCTTTGTCTCTTTTTCCCCCGCAATGGATTGTAGGCGTTTGAACACCTCAATAAAATGGTGATTCTTTCCGCTAAGAGGAGCTGTAATGCGTAGCCCAATATCGCGGCGTGTTTCGTATTTTTGCGTATCGTCTTTATCACGGAAGAAATAGCCATGGTCTGCAATATATCGACTTACGCCCTCAAAGCCCCAAACAAAATCCAGATGCCACATCGATTTTGAATATTCACCGTCTGTTATAATCGCAAGGTCATGCTGTATTTGTTGTTTCACAACCTCTTTGGTTGCCTCGAGCTCGCATTGCTCATAGCCTTCAAAATCGGAATAGAATGGGTACGTAATGTCATCCCGCTCTTCAATTTGGTGTTTGTAGCCCAATAGGTTTTGGGGACGCAGTAAACTGCCGACCGTGTGGAATCTTTTGCTCATTTTGAAGCCCTCCCTGATTTCTTTGTTTAGACCATTATATTATAGAAGTAAACATATATGGTAACTCCTATTCTCTATACGTTGTTATAGCTATTAACTATACCTTTTGATATTTCGAAATAAATACCTATATTATATTCTTTCTTCTTAACATGTAATGTCATTTGAAAAATTTGATTGCATATCTAGCAAATAATAAATATCCGCCGGCTAAGCCGGCGGTTTTTCTTAGTCGCCTATAAGGCTCCATTACTGGCCGCCCTTGCAAGGGCATATTACGGTCTGACACTT
>NZ_JAWFXC010000016.1:0-37798 GCF_032576335.1 Clostridium sp. | reverse complement strand
TCGTTGAGAGGGGATCCAAGGGGAGAGAATCGATACTCTCCCCTTGGAAGGCCTTTGCCTACTTTCACCCTTTCGTGAAAGTAGGTGCCCGCCCCGGCATGAGGGGCAAAGCCTGCGCCAGCAGAATCCCTTGCGCCAGCAGAACGCCCTGCGCCAAAGCGCAAAACTTCTTCTATTAAAGAAAGCAAATGCTGATACCGTCCGTTGGCGGTTATTTTAGAGCACTCTCATTGATTCGCAGGGACACCCCGCTAGCATTCATTAATGTTACAACATACCGGGAGGCGACAACTGCCAGATAATAGACACAAAAACAACGCTTCAAAATGGCATCCACCAAATCGAAGCGTTGCGAATTCAAACTATATTTCGCTAAGGTTAAGGGTTAGCCCAGAAGCTTTACCAATACTGCTTTCTGCGCATGCAGGCGGTTTTCTGCCTCTTCAAAAATCTCATCGGCGTGAGCTTCAAATACCTCTTCGGTAATTTCTTCGCCGCGGTGAGCAGGCAGGCAATGCAGTACCATCATCTCGGGAGCCGCCAGCTTCAGGTTCTCCGAATTAATCTGGTACCCAGCAAAGTCGCGCTGGCGCTTCTCTTTTTCGCCTTCCATTCCCATGGAAGACCAAACGTCGGTAATCACAACGTCTGCACCTGCAATGGCTTCTTGGGGCTTATCGGTCAAAAAGAAGTCCGGATTGCCTTTTGCAAATTCCAGAATCTGTGCATCCGGCTCATAACCCTTGGGGCAAGCGGCAGAAACTTTCATCCCCATTTTCAGGCCGCCAACCGCAAGCGAATTGAGCATGTTGTTGCCGTCACCAATAAAGCACATCTTCAAGCCATCAAGTTGCCCGCGTGCTTCGCGGATGGTCATTAAATCTGCAAGAACCTGGCAAGGGTGAGCAAAATCCGTAAGACCATTGATGACCGGAATCGAACCGTACTCCGCCAATGCTTCCACTTCAGACTGCTCAAAGGTACGAATCATAATTCCGTCAAGGTAACGGGAGAGTACGCGAGCGGTATCCTGTACCGGTTCGCCACGCCCAATTTGTAAATCGTTGGAGGAAAGGAACAGCGGGTAACCGCCAAGCTGATACATACCGGTTTCGAACGACACACGTGTTCTGGTAGATGCCTTTTGGAAGATCATTCCCAACGTTTTCCCGGCAAGGCGGGGGTGCGGAATGTTGTGCTTCTTTTCATATTTCAGTTGATCTGCCGTATTGAGGATGTCGGTAATCTCCTCCGCGGAAAGATCAAGCATTTTGAGCAAATGTTTCATGAAATCTCCTCCTCGAGCGTCTTTTGCAGTATTTGCATGCCTTTGTCGATTTCTTCATAAGAAATCGTGAGCGGCGGCAGCAACCGTAATACATCATGTGCGGTTAAGATGAGCAAGCCATTCTTCACGCAGGCTTTTGCGATAACACCTGCTTCTCCCTGTTTGAGGGATGCACCCAGCATCATGCCTATGCCGCGCACTCCGGCAATTTGGGGCATGGCAAGCAGTTTCTCACGCAGGTATTCTCCTTTTTTCTGAACCTCTTCCAGGAATCCGGGAGCCGTTACACGCTCGAGTACTGCCAGAGCGCCAGCGGCACAAATCGGGTTTCCACCAAAGGTGGTGCCGTGGTTACCCGCATTCAGCACATCTTTTAGCTCTTCGGTGCAAAGCACCGCGCCAATGGGCAAACCGCCGCCAAGGCCTTTGGCACAAGATACCACATCCGGCTGAATTCCGAACTGCTCGAAGCAGAAGAAGCTGCCGGTACGTGCCACACCCGTCTGCACTTCATCCACCAGCAAAAGAATATCGTTCTCTTTGCAGAATGCGGCAACGCCCTTTACAAATTCCTTATCGAGCGGTAAAACACCGCCCTCGCCCTGAATCATTTCAAGCATGACGGCACACACAGTGTTATCTGTAAGAGCCTTTACGCTCTCTAAGTCATTGGCTTTTGCATATGCAAAGCCGGGAGTAAAGGGAGTAAAATGCTGGTGGTGCTTCTCTTGCCCGGTTGCCGTAAGTGTGGTAATGGTACGGCCGTGGAACGACTGAACGAGCGTGATTACCGTACCGCGCCCCTCGCCGTACTTATCATTGCTGTATTTTCTGGCAAGCTTAATTGCGCCCTCGTTTGCTTCCGCTCCGGAGTTTGCAAAAAACACCTTAGAGTACCCGCTTGCGCCACATAGCTTTTCCCCTAGCTGAATGCTCACGGGGCTAAAGTATAGGTTTGAGATATGCTGTAATGTAGCGGCCTGCTCTGAAACAGCCTTTACCCACTGCGGGTCACAATACCCCAATGAATTTACGCCGATGCCGCTGCCAAAATCGATGTATTCCTTACCCTCGGTATCCACCGCTTTTGCACCGGATCCACTGGCAATCGCTACCGGAAAGCGGTTATAAGTAGGCATCAGGTATTCTTTTTCCCTGCTTTGCACCTCTTGAAACAGCATTTTATTTCCCTCCTTATTCGTTAATAAAACATGGTGCCAATCCCCTCGTCGGAGAACAGCTCGATTAGAATGGAGTGGGGTGTGCGCCCGTCAATGATATGTGCTCTGGGCACACCGCGCCGTACCGCCTCCACACAGCAATCAATTTTGGGAATCATCCCACCGCTGATGATACCCTCTTTTTTCAGTCGGGGTACATCGCTCACGTTCACCTGCGGAATGAGGGTATCTTCGTCGTTTTTATCGCGCAACAGGCCACGAATATCCGTCATGAGAATCAACTTTTCCGCTCCCAGTGCAGCGGCAATGCGCGATGCAGCCACGTCTGCATTGATATTGTAAACCGTTCCGTTTGAATCTGCGCCAATCGTGGCAATAATCGGAACATAACCGGCTTCGGTAACATCGGTAATCACGGAGGTATTCACCTCGGTAATATCGCCTACAAACCCAAGATCTTCCTCGGCCTCCAGCTTTTTCACTTGAATCATACCGCCATCAAGTCCGCACAATCCCACAGCGCGACCATTGTTGCGCTCTAGAAACTGAACTAGACCCTTGTTAACCTTACCGGCAAGCACCATCTGCACAATGTCTACTGTCTCTTCGTCTGTGTAGCGCATCCCGTTTACAAAACGGCTTTCTTTGCCGATTTTCTTGAGCATGGAGCTAATTTCGGGTCCGCCTCCGTGTACCAGCACTACATGGATTCCCACAAGCTGCATGAGAACAATGTCGCTCATCACAGCGGCTTTCAGCTCTTCGTTAATCATTGCATTGCCGCCATACTTTACAACAACGGTCTTTCCCTTATGAGTTTGTATATAAGGTAGCGCACGAACCAGTACCTGCGCTCTATCGCTATTTGAAATTTTCATCCGTTCACATCCTTATTTCCCCGGTGTTCGGGTATATTGAAACGAGATAACAGGCTTTAAGAGCGGTAATCTCCATTGATTTTAACATAATCGTACGTTAAATCGCAGCCGTAAGCCGTAGCCTTCGCCGAACCGTCCTGCAAAGTGACGTTGATGTTGATTTCATCCTCAACCAGAATTTTCTTCGCAACATCTTCATCAAAAACAATACCGGCGCCATTGCGGCAAACCGCAATGCTACCTGCTTTGGATTCAAAAGACACATCTACCTTTGTAATGTCAACCGGAACACCCGCATAGCCAATTGCACACAGTACACGACCCCAGTTGGCGTCTGAACCAAACATTGCCGCCTTTACAAGGCTAGAGCAAATGACGCTTTTCGCCACGGCCTTTGCGTTTGCTTCGTCCTTACCGCCAGTTACATTACAAACGAGAAGCTTGGTTGCACCCTCGCCATCCTTTGCAATCTTACGGGAAAGAGACGTACATACTTCTTTGAGTGCTTCAGAAAACAATTCAAAGCTTTCACCATCAGCTTCAATAACCGCTCCCGCTTTACCAGAAGCCAAAATCGTTACCATGTCGTTGGTGGAGGTATCGCCATCCACACTGACCATGTTAAACGTATCGTTCACCGCAAGGCTCAGTGCTTTTGAAAGCACCTCCGGTGCAACCTGTGCATCTGTGGTAAGAAATCCGAGCATGGTTGCCATGTTGGGGTGAATCATGCCAGAACCTTTTGCAATGCCGCCGATTACAAATTCCGCGCCATTGCTTTTGACTTTTATAGCCACCTGCTTTTTGGCAAGGTCGGTCGTCATAATTGCTTCCGCTGCTGCATCCGATCCAGTAGCAGACAATACCTTTGCCAGCTCCGGCATACCGGAGGCAATCGGCTCAATCGGCAATACCTGCCCAATCACGCCCGTAGAGGCTACAATCACGTAGTCTGCCGGGATGCCAAGTGCTTCTCCGGCAATCTGGCACATCTTCAGTGCCTTTTCTTCTCCATCGGCATTGCAGGTATTGGCGTTACCGCTGTTGCAAATCACTGCCTGCGCAATTCCATTTGACAGATTCTTCTGGGTAATCACAATCGGGGCGCCTTTCACCAAGTTCTGGGTATATGCTCCCGCTGCAGAGCAGGGGGTTGCACTGTAAATCATTGCGAGGTCACTTTTGGTTTTGTTTTTGCGGATACCGCAATAAATACCGCCCGCTGTAAACCCTTTGGCAGCCGTTACGCCACCGTCAATCCATTCAAATTTCATATTGGATTTCCCCTTCCTACTCTGCCGATTAAAATGCCGGGGGCATCATCATGAGCCCGGCGGTTTCCTCTATTCCAAAAATCAAGTTCATATTTTGCACCGCCTGCCCTGCCGCACCCTTTACCATATTATCAATGGCTGAAATGGCGATGAGCTGCCCACAGCGTGGGTCTGTAAACAAAGAAACATCACAAAAATTGGAGTAGTGCACGTTCTTGATGTCTGCACACATACCTTTCGGCAAAAGGCGTACAAATGGTTCGTTCGCATATGCCTTCTCATAAGCCTCACGAAGCTGTTCCTCGGTTACTCCAGGCTTTAGGGTAGCATAGCAGGTAGCCAGAATACCACGATTGATGGGCAGCAAATGCGGCACAAAGGTTACATGAACCTTATCCCCTGCAACATGCGTAAGAGTCTGCTCTATTTCGGGAGTGTGGCGGTGATTTGCCACTTTATAAGCAGAAAAGCTTTCATTTAGCTCAGGGTAATGCGTCGTTTGAGAGGGCTTTCTTCCCGAACCCGTCACACCGGATTTGCAGTCTGCAATGATTCCACTAAGCTCTACCAATCCATTTTGAATGGCTGGGGCCAGTGCCAGCGGAACCGCGGTGGTGTAACAGCCGGGATTCGCAATCAGCTTTTTGCCGAGGATGTTTTTACGGAATAGCTCCGGCAAGCCGTAAGCCGCCTGCTCGTGAAGCTCCTTGTTTAAAAAGCCGCCACCGTACCACTCGGTATATTCGGCTTCGTCCTCTAAGCGGAAATCTGCGCCTAAATCAATAAATGCACGGCCTTTTTCATGGCACTGCTGTGCCAACTCTTGGGAAAGCCCATGAGGAAGTGCGGCAAAAATAACATCACATTTTTCTATGACCTCTTCCTGATTCGTACAGGTCATATCGCATTGGCCAAGGTATGCCGGGTAAATTTCGCTGAGTGGCTGCCCGGTAAAGCTAACGGAGCTGATGGCGGTAAGCTCCGCCTTGGGATGCGCTAGCAGCAAACGAACAAGCTCTGCCCCCGCATAACCAGTAGCGCCAATGACTCCCGCTTTTATCATGTTTCATTCCTCCTCATGGGTACTTCTCATTATTTAAAATATTTATAAAATACTAGAGATACCTATTTCACGAGCTGACGAGGGGCTCACCGCCGACGGCTGGAATCGGTATTCTTTTATTGAAATTACTTTTAATATTAGGTTCGTTTTTTTATTAGAGCTGTATTTTATGGTGTTAAACGGTAATTAAGCTTGCTCCAGCAGCTTGAGCACCCGTTCTGCTTGCGCTCTTACATTTTCAGGAGCGGGAGCGCCGGTTACTTTACGGCCTGCAACACAGGTCTCCAGGGAAATGGCGTTGTACACACCATCGTCGAACAAGGGGCTTGCTTTTTGGTATTCCGAAAGGGGAAGGCTCTCCAGTGTTTGCCCCTCGGCGATGCACTGTGCAACCAAAGCACCTGTAATTTTATACGCATCCCGGAACGGCAATCCCTTGCCTACCAAATAGTCTGCGCAATCCGTTGCGTTAATAAAGCCCTTTGCCGCCGCCGCGCGCATATTCTGCGGCAGTACCTTCATGGTTTCAATCATCGGGATAAAAGGTGTGAGGCAAAGCTTTAAGGTATCCACTGCGTCAAAAATAGCTTCCTTGTCCTCCTGCATATCTTTGTTATAAGCAAGCGGCAAACCCTTAAGCATGGTTAAAAGAGTCATCAAATCGCCAAATACACGGCCTGATTTGCCGCGAACCAGCTCGGCAATGTCCGGGTTTTTCTTCTGCGGCATAATGCTGGAGCCAGTGGAAAACGCATCGTCCAGCTCTACGAATTTGAATTCCCATGAGCACCAAAGAATAATTTCCTCGGAAAAGCGGGAAAGGTGTACCATTGCAAGAGAAACAGCCGCAGCCAGTTCTACACAGAAATCGCGGTCGGCAACGCCGTCTAGGCTGTTCTGGCTTACGCCGGAGAAGCCCAGCAATTGTGCGGTAAACTCCCGATTCAGGGGATACGTGGTGCCTGCCAGTGCACCGGAGCCAAGCGGAAGAACGTCCATGCGCTTGTACGCATCACCAATGCGCTCTACATCCCGCAGGAACATTTCAGCATACGCCATCAGGTGGTGCCCAAAGGTGATTGGCTGTGCACGCTGCAAATGCGTATATCCCGGCATAACATCCTCGCTGTGGAGCAGTGCCTTACTGCACAGCACCGCAATCAATTGCCGTAGCTGGCTTTGCAGGGTGTTACACTCCTTTTTTAAGTAGCAGCGCAAATCGAGCGCAACTTGGTCGTTTCGGCTTCGGGCGGTGTGCAGCCGTTTGCCTGCATCGCCTACTCTTGCGGTTAGCTCTGCTTCTACAAAGGTGTGAATATCTTCTGCATTGGGGTCTATGGGGAGCTTTCCGCTCTCAATATCCTGCCAAATTCCCTGAAGGCCGTCGCAGATAACCTCTACCTCGTGCTGTTCAATCACACCGCATGCGCCCAGCATGGTAGCGTGTGCAATACTGCCCTCTATGTCTTCTCTTGCCATTCGGCTGTCAAAAGAGATGGATGAGTTAAAATCGTTTGTTTTGGGGTCAACTTCCTTTTGGAAACGTCCTGTCCAAAGCTTCATGTAGATTTGCCTCCGTTATTTTGTTCTAAAAAGCAGACGGGGGCGAACAAGAATTGTCCGCCTCCCGCCAAATCCCATGCCGAAGCCGGCAGGATTATGATTTTCTCTTCTGAGCCAGTACCTTGAGCGGCAGGCCAAACAGGTTGATAAAGCCTGTTGCATCCGCTTGGTTGTAAACCTGATCCTCACTGAATGTGGCAACTTCTTCATCATACAGAGAGTAGGGAGAGGTTACACCGGCATCAATAATGTTCCCCTTGTACAGCTTGAGCTTTACATCGCCGCTTACAAATTGCTGGGTGCTGTCCACAAAAGCGGAGAGCGCCTGGCGCAGAGGGGTGAACCACTGGCCGTTGTACACAATGTCTGCAAATTTAAGGGCAATGCCTTGCTTATAGTGGTAGGTCTCTTTGTCGAGAGTAATCTCTTCGAGCTTATTGTGGGCGTGGTACAAAATAGCACCGCCGGGGGTTTCGTACACACCGCGGGATTTCATACCAACCAACCGGTTCTCGACCAAATCGACAATACCGATTCCATTTTTACCACCAATTTGATTGAGCTTCTCAATCATTTGAATTCCGTCAAGAGCCTCGCCGTTGAGCTTTGTGGGAATGCCCTTCTCAAACGATACGGTAATGTAGGTAGGCTCATCGGGAGCCTGCTCGGGCGAAACGCCCAGCTCCAAAAAGCCTTCTTTATTGTAGTGTGGCTCGCCTGCGGGGTCTTCCAAATCTAGACCCTCATGAGAGAGATGCCACAGGTTTTTATCTTTGGAATAGCTGGTCTCTTTGGTGAAGCTAAGTGGAATGTTGTGAGACTCTGCATATTCGATTTCTTCTTCTCTGGACTTAATGTCCCATACTCTCCAAGGAGCAATGACAAGCATTTCAGGAGCCAAAGCTTTAATGGTAAGCTCAAACCGAACCTGATCGTTGCCCTTGCCAGTGCAGCCGTGGCAAATTGCATCAGCACCCTCTGCCTTTGCAATCTCTACCAACCTCTTTGCAATGATGGGTCTTGCAAAAGAAGTGCCGAGCAGGTACTTGCTCTCATAAACGGCATTGGCTTTCAGGGTCGGCCAAATGTAATCTTCTACAAATGTCTTTTTCAAGTCAGCAATATACAGCTTGGAGGCACCAGTTTTTCTTGCCTTTTCTTCCAATCCGGCCAATTCGCCGTCTCCTTGACCAACATCTGCTGCTACTGCAATTACTTCGCAGTCCTCATAGTTTTCCTTGAGCCAAGGGATGATGACAGATGTATCTAAGCCGCCGGAATACGCCAGCACAATTTTCTTAATTTGCTTTGCCATTATTAAGCACTCCTTTTTCATCAATCTTTTTTCCACGCTTATGTCTTGTGTTTAATTATACGCATAAAGCGAAAAAAATCAACCCCAAATTGCATAAATATTCAATTTATCCATTCGTTACAAAGAAAGGAACGTTTTTTTGCCCGGTTTGGGGTAGAATGAATAATTCCGTTCCTTGCACTGCTTGCCGCAAAATCCGCTTGCTTTTTTTCCATAGGATGGGTATCATGAAATGAAACGTATGATAAACGGAGGTTGCGAATATGTTGGAAAAAATTAAGCCGGAAGACCTATCGCTAAATCCCTTTTCTTTAATCGGCAAGGATTGGATGCTGATTTCAGCGGGAACAGAACAAAAATACAATATGATGACCGCCAGCTGGGGCGGCCTTGGCGTATTCTGGGGCAGAAATGTTGCCAGCACTTACATTCGCCCGCAGCGTTACACATTGGAATTTGTGAATGCGCAGGAATATTATACCCTGAACTTCTTTGATGAATCCTATAAAAAGGCACTTTCCTTCTGCGGCGCACATTCTGGTCGTGATATCGACAAACAGAAAGAAACCGGCCTCACCCCCGCTTTTGATGAAAAAGCACCGTATTTCAAAGAAGCAAAACTGGTACTGATTTGCCGCAAGTTGCACCGCCAGATGCTAGACCCCGCAGGCTTCTTGGATGACACCATTGATGAGCGGTGGTACCCAGAGAAAGACTACCATAATATTTTCCAAGGGGAAATTGTAACGATTCTTCAAAACAAATCGATCGCTTTGTAAAATCATGAATTTGTAATTAAAAAGAGCCGCAGGGAGAGCGAAATCTGGTCTTTCTTTGCGGTATCTTTTTATATTAAAATAATTCCATTAAGAAAACTCAGCATTGTATATAGAGGTTCTCATCATTGGTTATTGTTCCTTTTGGCGTTTAACACAGACAAATAGATGTCGCTTTTGTAGGACCATGGTAAAGCAATCCGTTTTACTAGCAGATAAACCGATACACTTTCAAGGAGGGACTCTTCTATGCAAACAGAAACCGTCTCTAAAAAAGTGAAACCAATTGTTGTTACAAAGTTTATCGTATGTAGTCTTATTGGCATTTTTATGTTTTTTGTCACCATCCCTTATAAAGGAAAGAGTTCGATTCCTCTAGACCATTTAACCACCATTATCAGAACCATACTGGGGGACTCCCAAAAATACATTGTCCTGCTCATTATGATAGCGGGTGCCATTCTCCCATTCGCTAAAAAAACATGGAACAAAAGCGCTATCAACATATTCTTCACTGTTTTTAAAATTCTAGGGGTTATTTTTGGCGTAATGTACATTTGGCGTTTAGGCCCAGCCTTTCTTTATGAAAACCCAGATCTATTTCCATTCCTGTTTGATACCCTGTGCTGTTCCTTAGTGTTTTTGATCCCTATTGGTTCTTTGTTCCTCGCTTTTTTAACCGACTACGGATTAATGGAGTTTGTTGGAGTGTTTATGCAGCCGTTAATGCGTAAAATATGGAAAACTCCCGGCCGTTCTGCGGTTGATGCCGTTGCTTCGTTTGTAGGCAGTTATTCATTAGCACTGCTCATTACCGACAAAGTATACCAAAGCGGAAGATACACGAAAAAAGAAGCGGCGATTATCGCAACCGGGTTTTCGACTGTATCTGCTACATTTATGATTGTTGTTGCCCGAACCCTCGGACTTATGGATCAATGGAACTTCTATTTTTGGTCTACATTGGTCATTACTTTTATAGTTACAGCCATTGGCGCCAGAGTTTACCCAATTACGAAAATTCCAGATGAATACATAGAAGGGGTAACACCCGACCCAGAAGAAATTATACAATCTGGCCGTGCTAAAAAGGCAGTTCAAGAGGCTCTAACCGTCTCAGAAAATTCCGGTTCTATTACACATAATGTTTTGGCGAGTGCAAAAGATGGCGGCAGAATGATTAGTACTATTTTACCAACCATTATGTCAATTGGCCTTGTTGGTATGCTGTTGGCACTTTTCACTCCGGTATTTAACGTTTTGGGGTATATTTTCTACCCCTTTACCCTGCTCATACAGGTACCTGAAGCATTGGTCACCGCACAAGCGCTGGCTACTGGTATTGCTGAAATGTTCTTACCCACGGCATTTCTTGTGGGTGCATCGATTCAAGCCCGCTACATTGTTGCGGTTACTTGCATTTCTCAAATTATATTCTTTTCGGCAGTGGTGCCCTGCATCCTCTCCACAAAAATCCCCCTTAAAATTCGGGATCTCGTCATTATTTGGGCAGAGCGCGTTATCTTGTCAATTATTTTTGCCGGTGTAGTGGCTATGATTGTGTACTAAAAGCATTTAAGAATAAACTAAAATTCAGCGCCGTCCCTTAATTTGTAGGGGCGGCGCTGTTGCCTAGAGCCTTACAGCCGCACACCGTATAGCGTGGGACTGTAAGGCTTTCTCTATCATTGCAAACTGAAAATGATACATACGTATATTAATAGGATGCACGTGAATGAATCAATCGGTTCTTTTACTATGCTGTATGTCATAAGTGATGCTTTTTACCGTTAGCCAATTCCCCTCCACTAAAAAATTGATTTATGCCCTTGTGCTTACTGCACACACCGTGCGTATTATGTATTAGGAGCACCAAGAAAGCAGGTTCTTTCAAGTTGCTCCTAAATGGGCATAAAGATTCGTATTTGGATTGGAGGAATGAGGAATGCTGCCCAGTTTATTTGGTGAAAATTTTCTTAGCCGACTGTTCGATGATCCGTTTGAAACTAGCCTATTTGGCGGCCAGCTCCCCCTGCTAGGGGCATTGGGGCAAAACCCCATGAAAACTGACGTAAAAGAGCTGCCGGACGCATATGAGATCTGCGTGGATTTACCTGGCTTTCAAAAAAACGAAATCCATGTAGACCTGAGTAACGGTTACCTAACCATTCGTGCATCCCGAGAGATGAGCAAAGAAGAAAAGGATATTGACGGGCATTATCTGCGCCAAGAGCGTTATGGCGGCGCCTGCTCCCGCAGCTTTTACGTAGGCGACATTCGACCCGACGAGATTCATGTTAAATATGATAATGGAATTTTAAAACTAACTCTCCCAAAGAGCCGCACTGCGGCGCTGCCGGAGTCTACGGAAATCTCCATTTTATAACTCAGCTTCTTTCTTCTCATATAATAAAAGGCTTGCAAGCGCAAGCCTTTTATTATTGTTAAATACCCTGCGGTGGCAACCTGCTTTCAATACTTAAATTATATCTTGTTTGAGTGGCTATGCCCTGTGCCAGTGGGAAGCCTTGTGCCGTAGCACAAACTTACAATAACTAGGTTAGGGCTTTTCTGAACAGAAGAAAATTTAATCTGCAACACGAGGAGCAATCCCTGCTCCAACAGACAGACTAAACCTAAATAGAGGGAAAGTGCTTGAGGGGCAATCCTGCGGTAGCAGGCACACTTTTTCTTGTATAAAGCAAAAAGGCTTGCAAACGCAAGCCTTTTAATCTTATAAATAGAATTAAGAAAGTAGCATCCGGTCATTTACCAGTGCATCGCCCTGTGCAGACTGGAAGCGTTTGAGAAGCTCTTCTACCGTGAGGTTCTTCTTCTCTTCCCCCTCAATATCAAAGAGGATACGACCAGAGTTCATCATAATAATACGGTTGCCGTAGGTCAAAGCATCCTTCATATTGTGAGTGACCATCAGCGCAGTTAAATTGTCGCGCTTAATAAACTCTTGGGTCAGGTGCAAAACGGTTGCTGCCGTTTTGGGGTCAAGTGCGGCGGTGTGTTCATCGAGCAGCAGCAGCTTCGGCTTTTGCAGCGTTGCCATCAAAAGGGTAAGTGCCTGCCGCTGACCACCAGAGAGAAGACCAACCTTACTGTCGAGGCGATCCTCCAAGCCAAGCTCTAGAACCTTAAGCTGTTCTTTGTATTGGGCTCTTTCCTCTTTGGTAATGCCCCAGCGCAGTGTGCGGCTCCTGCCGCGGCGGTTGGCTAAACCAAGGTTTTCTTCAATCCACATGCTGCCTGCGGTACCGCGCATTGGGTCTTGGAACACACGTCCAAGCAGCTTTGCACGCTTATATTCGGGAAGAAAGGTAATTTCCTCTCCGTCAAGCTCAATTTTGCCGCCGTCACAAGGGAAAACACCGGCAATCAGGTTTAACAGGGTGCTTTTTCCCGCACCGTTACCACCAATGATGGTAGCAAAATCACCCGGCTTCAGGTGCAGGTTCAGGTCTACCAGTGCCTTTTTTTCATTGACCGTGCCTTTGTTGAAGGTACGGCATACATTTGTTAATTTTAGCATTGCCATTCCTCCTTAACCTTGTTGGTTCGGCTCGTCAGGGTCTTTATCCGAATCGTCTATCGCATCTTCCAACTCTTGATCCGGCACCATACGGTTGGGGCTGTTTGCAGCACGGCGAACCATATAATCTTGGAACATGCGGTTCATGGTAGGCATGAACAATGCCATGGCAACCACAACCGAAGACAACAGCTTCATATCCTGCGATTTCAGGCCGTAGAACAGCACAACCGCAATGATAATGCGGTACAATACCGAACCGGCAATCATCGCTGCCAAGCGCGGCAGGAAGCCCATAATGCGGCCCAAAAGCACTTCACCAATAATAACGGATGCCAAACCGATAACGATGGTACCAATACCCATGCTCACATCGCCAAAACCCTGAACCTGTGCAACCAATGCACCGGAAAGGCCAACCAGACCATTGGAGAGCACCAACGCCAAAATAACCATCGTGTCTGTATTCACACCGAGGGAGCGAACCATTTGCGGATTATTGCCCGTAGCACGGATGGCACTGCCAAGCTCTGTTCCAAAAAACCAGTACAGGAAGAAAATCATGGCAATGGCAATCACGCCGCCCAGCAAAAGCTGCGAGTTGTAGCGGGAGAGCATCGGAACCCATTGGCCCACCTGCATGTCCACGGTATCAACCCCCAATAAGGGAACATTCGCTCTATCGTGCATGACACGCAGGTTAATGGAGTACAGCGCCGTCATGGTTAAGATACCCGCGAGAATCCCCGGGATTTTCATTTTTGTATTTAGAAAGCCGGTAATAAACCCACAGGCCATTCCTCCCGCCGTTGCAAAAAGCAGTGTTAAAAAGGGATTCATTCCACTTTCCGTTAATATTGCGGAAATGGCACCGCCGGTAGCAAACGAACCATCTACCGTCAAATCGGGGAAATCCAAAATACGAAAGGTAATGTACACGCCAAGCGTCATAATTCCCCATAAAACGCCCTGTGCAACTGCACCGTGAACAGCTCCCAGTAAATTCATAAGATCCATAACGTTCCTCTATTCCACTGTATTTATAACAAGTTTCAGGCGGTGAGCATCCCCACCGCCTGAACTCCGCAAATTGCACACACAAATTGCGGGAACATTCAATAAATTATTGTAAACGAATTTTAGAGAGATTGCAACCCTTTATTTCTTGGAAGAAGCAGAGGAGGCGGCTGTATCCTGCCCTGTTTTGGTGATGGTATCCGGGAAAACCAAGCCCATTTTTGCGCCTGCTTCACTGTTGTAGATAATATCGAGCTGAGTCTGGTATTCAATTGGCATTTCGCCAACCTTTGCCTCACCCTTAAGCACCTTAATTGCCATTTGGCCGGTCTGGTAACCGAGCTTTTCGTAGTTAAGACCCACCGTACAGGTTCCGCCGTCAGACACCATGCCAATCGCACCCGGAATTACAGGAATTTTATTCGCTGTGGTAACTGCGGTAACATTTCGCATGCTAGAAGCCATGAGGTTATCGGTAGGAATATAAACGCCCTGCACCTTGCCTACCATAGACTGAGTTACCTGCTGTACCTCGTTAGAGTTAGAGGCAGTAAACTCTTGGTATTTCAGGCCAAGCTGTTCACAGGCAGCCTTTGCCCACTCAATTTGCAGCTTGCTGTTGGTTTCGCTGGAGCTATATAATAGCCCTACTGTTTTTAAATCCGGCACAAGCGTTTTCAGCATTTCCATCTGCTCTTTTACCGGAGTTTTGTCGCTGGTGCCAGAAACGTTCTTGCCAGGTTTTTCGTTGCTTGCCACAAGTTTTGCATCTGCCGGGTCGGTTACTGCTGTAACCAGAATCGGGGTATCTGTAATTACCTTCGCCACTGCCTGTGCCGCCGGTGTACCAATAGCCAGAATCATATCCGGCTTTTTATTAGCAAAGGTATTGGCGATAGTAACGCAGTTTGCCTGTTCCCCCTGTGCGTTCTGAACATCATAAGTAACGTTCTGCCCCTCTGTATAGCCAGCATCCTTCATTGCCTGTTGAAAGCCTTTGAGTGTTGCGTCCAGAGATGGGTGAGTTACGAGCTGAGCCACGCCTATGTTAATGGCTTGTTTGCCGCCTTGCGCAGAGCTCTCCGCCGTTGTAGACGAAGCACTTGCTGCATTCCCGCAGGCCGTAACAGACATCGCCATTACTACGGCTAATACCGCAGCGGCGATTTTGTTCGTTATTTTCATATTCGTCCTCCTCAAAGACGCTTTATCTAAGTGAAGTGTTCATTGTTTTAAAGCATCAAATCAATAGCTGTATTTTACTCTGTGCTGTAAAAAAAGTCAAGTGCTGATTTCTGGTTTCTGGCTTAAAATGGGCAAAATCTCCTATTTTCTCTGCTTTTCACAAATCTATGGGGATAAAAAAGGCAGGTGGAATGCACTTCCACCTGCCTGCACCAATCATAAACTACCGGATTTTTCTTTATTTTGCCGGGGCAACATCTGTACCCTTTAAAATCTTTTCTGGCAGAGTAACGCCAATCTGCTTAGCGACCGAGCCATTGTACGAAATATCGTACTCATTTTGGTACTCAATCGGCATATCGGCAGGTTTTGCTTCACCCTTTAGTACCTTTGCAGCCATCAGGCCGGTTTGGTAACCGAGCTTCTCGTAGTTGATGCCAACTGTGCAAAGACCGCCGTTTTCAACCGGGCCAACCTCGCCTACAATTAAGGGCAGCTTTGCGGAAGTTGTAACCGCGGCCACAGTCTTCATACCAGAGGCCAGCATATTATCGGTTGGAATATATACCGCCTGCACCTTGCCAACCATAGACTGTGCCACCTGCTGAATTTCATTGGTGTTTGAGATGGTAAATACCTGAGACTTTAATCCCAGTTCTTCACAGGCTGCTTGTGCCCACTTTGCCTGTAATTGGCTGTTTGTTTCGCTGGAGGTATACAAAATGCCAACATTTTGAATGTTGGGTACAATCTCTTTGAGCAAAGAAATTTGTTCTTTCACGGGTGTTTTATCGCTCGTACCGCTTACATTACGGCCGGGCTTCTCATTGCTTGCCACAAGCTTTGCTTCGGCAGGGTCTGTTACCGCAGTAACCAAAACCGGCGTGTCAGAAACTACCTTTGCCACCGCCTGCGCAGTAGGTGTTGCAATTGCCAGAATTAAATCTGGTTTTTTATTTGCAAAGGTGTTCGCAATGGTGATGCAGTTGGACTGCTCCCCTTGCGCATTCTGAATATCATACGAAACATTCTTTCCTTCTTCAAAACCTTGAGAGGCAAGAGCATCTTTAAATCCTTTTAAAGTTGCGTCCAATGCGGGGTGTGTTAATAGCTGAGCGACACCGATGTTCACCATTTTACCAGTGGAAGCTGCCGCAGATGAAGAAGCCGCACCGCCGTTGCCGCATGCGCCTAAAGAAGCCGCCATTGCAACCGTTAATACTGCCGCAATCACTTTCCGAAATTGTTTCATATTCTCCTCCTTTTGCGGTATGTAACATTTTACCCGCAAACGATTTATTAGTTTAAAGCATCAATTGCTAAAAGTAATTGTACTCGCCAAGCAATAAAAAGTCAACCCCCCGAAATATTCTTTTGGCTGAATTTGGCGTTTTGCGTAAAGAAAGACGTGCAAAACCTTACGTTGTACGCTTTTTTGTGAAATAATCGCCTTCCATTTCCCGAATGTAATTAAGTCACAGACGCATACAGAAAGAACTGCTATACTGTGAAAAAACACACAAGGAGGCAATTGAAATGGCAGTTATCCATTTAAATAAAAACAATTATAAAAAGGAAGTTTTAGAATCGGAGCAGCCGGTTCTTATCGATTTTTGGGCACCTTGGTGTGGCCCGTGCCGTATGCTAGGCCCCACAGTGGATGAGCTCAGCAAGGATCTTACCGGAAAAGTAAAAATTGCAAAGGTAAATATAGATGAAGAACAAGAGCTTGCACAGGCCTTTCGTGTGATGAGTATTCCTATGCTGGCTGTCATACGGGGCGGCAAACTGGTTTCTTCCAGCGTTGGCCTGCAAAGCAAAACAAAAATTATGAAGATGCTGGAGAAATAATTCTCTTATAAGCAATAACATTGAGGTTTAGGGGAGGAACATTCATGAAGGTTGTTATTATTGGCGGAGTGGCCGGCGGTGCGTCCGCTGCGGCCCGCCTGCGCCGGCTGGATGAATCGGCTGAAATCATTATGCTCGAGCGTGGGCCATATATTTCGTACGCAAACTGTGGGCTGCCTTATTACGTAGGCGGCGAGATTAACCAAAAAGAGGCTCTCACCCTCCAAACACCACAAAGCTTCCACCAAAGGTTTGGCATTGATGTTCGGACAGAGAACGAAGCAGTTGAAATTTACCCCGAGAAAAAAGCGGTTCTCATCCGCGAACTTGCAACCGGCAAAGAGTACGAAGAAAGCTACGATAAATTGATTCTTTCCCCCGGCGGTGAGCCGGCACGCCCTCCCATTCCCGGAATTGATGGCCCCAATGTTTTCACGCTCAGAACCGTACCAGATTCCATAAGAATTCGTGAGTTTATCCAACAAAAACGACCGCGCCGTGCTGTGATTATGGGCGGTGGCTTCATCGGCCTTGAAATGGCTGAAAACCTGATGCGCGCTGGTGTAGCCGTAACCGTTGTAGAGGCTATGGAGCATGTAATGGCCGCACTCGACTACGATATGGCTAGTGAGGTACAGCAATACCTACGCCACCAAGGGGTAGAGTTGGTGCTTTCACAAAAGATTACCGCTATCACTCCGCAGGGAAGCGGGCTGCTTGTTCACCTTGAGAACGAAACCAAACTGGAAGCCGACCTTCTCCTCCTTTCTGCCGGCATCCGCCCGGAAAGCGCACTGGCTGCAAAAGCCGGGCTTTCCGTAAATGAACGCGGCGCCATAAAAACAGACAGCCACATGCGCACCTCAAACAAAGATATTTACGCGGTAGGTGATGCCGTTGAAACCACCAATTTGGTTACCGAGCTTCCCGGTTATGTGCCTCTCGCAGGGCCTGCCAACAAGCAGGGGCGCATTGCAGCAGACCACATTAGCGGCCTGCCCACCGAATACCGCGGTACACAAGGTTCCTCCGTAATGAAGCTATTTGATATGACCGTCGCCTCAACCGGCCTCAACGAAACCGCCGCCAAGGCCGCCGGACTGGTGTACGATAAAATTCATATCTTCTCCCCCTCTCACGCCACCTATTACCCTGGGGCAGCAAACCTAACGCTCAAGGTGCTGTTCGAGCTGCCAACCGGACGCATTCTCGGCGCACAGGTGATTGGGTTTGATGGAGTCGATAAACGCTGCGACGTACTGGCCACCGCAATACGCGCAGGGATGACCGCCTATGACCTCACCGAGCTGGAGCTATGCTATGCTCCCCCGTATTCCTCTGCAAAAGACCCGGTAAACATGGCTGGGTTTGCAATAGAAAACCTCCTAACAAAAAAGGTTCAACAGTTCCATTGGGACGATATTCCCCGTATTGTAGATGACCCAAATGCCATTTTACTGGACGTAAGAACTAATATGGAATGGAACAATGGCTCGATTCCCGGTGCCGTGCATATTCCACTTGATTCTCTGCGAGAGAATTTAAAAGAGATAGACCGTGAAAAAGAAATTTATGTACACTGCCAAAGCGGGCTTCGCAGCTATTTGGCGTGCCGTATTCTCTCCCAAAACGGTTTTAACTGCTATAATTTGTCTGGCGGTTACCGCTTGTACAGCCTGATTCGAGGCAACCAAACCTATGAAAATACACCCGCACACCCCTGTGGGCTGCATATTTGAGTTTGCTACACAAATATTTTCTTCTCCCTTGAATATAATGAATACAAACCTTATACTGTTGTTATAACAGTATTTGATAAAGATGGATTTTCTCTCATCGCCACTAGAGGGAAAATCCTCCCTTTTGTCTATCGATTTGTACGTTCGGATTGTATTCATAGGGGGTGTTTTTATGGAGCATACTGCTCCGATTACATTGGAAGAAATTTTTCCCCAGTGGGAGAAGCTTACCCCACAACAGCAGGAGTTGGTACGCTCACAAGCTCAGTCCAAGCGATTTGCACGCGGGGATATTGTGCACCAAGGCCACAACGATTGTTCCGGTCTGCTGTTGGTGCGTGATGGTCAGCTACGCGTGTTTATTGTGTCCTCCGGCGGGAAAGAGGTAACCCTCTACCGCCTGTTCTCATGGGACATTTGTCTGTTCACTGCATCTTGCATTATGAAGAACATCAGCTTTGAGCTGCACGTGCAGGCAGAGCGGGATTCGGATGTATTTATCGTACCCCCAAAGCTGTATGAACACCTAATGAAAGAGTCGCTAGCCGTTGCCGATTACACCAATCAATTAATGGCCTCCCGCTTTTCGGATGTCATGTGGATGATGGAGCAGATTTTATTTACCAGCTTCGACAGTCGCCTTTCCGCCTTTTTGCTCGAGCAAAGTGAAATTGAAGGCTCCAACGACCTCACTCTCACTCATGAGGAAATTGCCCGCCACCTTGGCAGTGCGCGGGAGGTCGTAAGCCGTATGCTCAAATACTTTGCAGATGACGGTTTGGTTCAGCTCTCCCGCGGCAAAGTAACTTTGGTTGAACCCAAACGCCTGCGCAGCTTGGTTCAATAAAACATCTTAAATATTTACTTACCGTCTATTTTTTTAATAAATCCCATCTTACAAATTAATAGAGCAAAGTAAAGGCTCCGCTTCTCTTAATCCGAGAAACGGAGCTTTCTTATTATTAAAAATTAAATTAGATTAAATTTTAAATTAGCCTCTGCTTCGTTCAAAGCCTAAGTAACGTGTTCCCTGAAAGGTAAGCTGACCTCGGTCACCCTCTGCAAGCAGGCCGTATTCCGTGCTCTTAATATGGAATTCCATTCGGTCGCCGCTTTCCACCTCAAATGTAACGTAATACGAGGTAGAGGTATTATCGTGAACTACACCCGGCTGGGTATTGTTATTGTAGTGCTGTACGGCAGTACGTTTTGCTACAATATGAGCTACAACTGTAAGTACGGGAGATTCATTGTTCTTATGCCACTGTTTCGCACCCTGCACCATACGGACGAGAATCATGACGAATACAATAATGAACATTGCCGTAACTAAGTAAGGAATCACGTTGAACATGGCACCCTCAATGCCACCAAACCCCATTACCGATTCCATTTGCATTCTCCTTTCAGTACCGCACTATATTTCCGCTCCATAGAAACAGAATAATTTCTTTATCTCAATTGAAAGGTATTCCACGCGGGAAGAGGACTCTTCCGCCATCTTCAGCTACTGTGTGAAGCCGCTCCAAAAAGCAGGTAATCTGCAAGAGTGCATGTTTTTTTCATACTCTACGGTTTACTATCTATACTTATGCTCTTTCCCATTGCATGCAGTATTCGATTTCGTTATTTTCCTCATCCTGCTGCTTCTGTGTTACCACAAAGCCCTCTCGCTCATAAAAAGCGAGGGCTTTTTTATTTTTTTCGTATACACAAAGAGTGAGTTGGGCGTAGCTCTTTTTCCATTGCTCAAGCAAGGCCTTACCAATTCCCTGCGAACGCGCGGCGGCATCCACAAAAATTCCTGCAATATGCCCTTGATCCAACCCTGAAAAACCTAGAATTTTGCCCTGTGCTTCACATACCAGCACCTCGGCCTGCGGTAGCAATTGCCCCACCATCGAAAGGTTTCCCTTCCAGTATTCTTCGGGAATAAAATCGTGCGCCTGCAAGTTCGCTGAAAGCCAAATCTCTAGCACTGCAGGTAGATCCTGCTCCTGCATCGCACGAATTGTAACGGTTTCTATTTCAAAATGAGTCATTTCTCTTTCATCCTTCTTAATTTTATAATTTGTGTGCCGAATACGCCGCCAATTAGGCAGGTTATTGCAAATACAAAAGTATATATCCATGCTCCCTCATAAAACACGAACGCAGATGGTAGAAAAATCAACCCCGCCAACAGTGCAAATAAAAAGCTACCAAAAGGCCGTAGCACACTATAAACCAGCGAGCAGAAGAAGCTCACTATAATCATGATACCAATTTTCGGGAGCAAAGCCATCCCAAGCTGAAGCAGCGCATATGGAAAAGCATAATACAATACTGCCAGAACCAATAAAAAAGGAAGCATACCTGTAAATCGTTTCATTTTACCCACCTGTATTTTAAAATTTCATTTACACAGCAATTGGGGGCAACCCCTCATACTAACGCTTTTAGAATACCATAAAAAGAATGGAAAGGCAAAATGAGAATTGCAAAGGGAAAGCCTCTTTTTCATTGTTTTTATTCTTTCGTGGTATATGATAATGTGTTTTATTGCCTTTGACTTTCTTCAGACATTTGTTTAATGTAGCAAAAAAAAATATGTCGAAAAAATATCTTGAAAAAGATTGACAAACAATTAACAAATTCGATATAATAGCAATGGAGATGTAAGTTAAAAAAATAACAAGCTTACTTCCCACTCCTAATTTCATTCAAACACCACTGTATTACTTGAATCGGAGGAATCAATATGGCCACAAGAAAAGCGAACGAGATTGCCGTACAGGAACCCGTCGTTGTTGTATATGAGAGTACAGCAGCAGAAAAGCTCGCTTCTAAAATTGCCTCACTGCGCAACGCCCAGAAGCTTTTTTCTACCTATTCTCAGGAACAGGTTGACCAGATTTTCCTCGCTGCTGCCATGGCAGCAAACCACCAGCGTATTCCGCTTGCCAAGCTGGCAGTTGCAGAAACTGGTATGGGAATCGTTGAAGATAAGGTAATTAAAAACCATTATGCTTCTGAATACATTTATAATGCTTATAAAGATACAAAAACCTGTGGTGTGCTAAATGAGGATCCTTCATTCGGTGTGAAGACCATTGCGGAACCCATTGGCGTTATCACCGCTGTGATTCCCACCACAAACCCGACCTCTACCGCTATCTTTAAAATGTTGCTTTGCCTGAAGACCCGCAATGCCATTTTAATTTGCCCTCACCCCCGCGCAAAAGAGAGCACCATTGCCGCCGCAAAGGTGGTATTGGAAGCGGCAGTAGCCGCAGGCGCACCAAAGGGAATTATTGCATGGGTGGACTCACCATCCTTAGAACTAACAAACCAGGCAATGAAAGAAGCTGACCTTACCCTAGCCACCGGCGGCCCCGGTATGGTGCAGGCAGCTTACTCCTCCGGCAAGCCCGCCATTGGCGTTGGCGCGGGTAACACCCCCGCGATTATTGATGAGTCTGCCGATTTGGTTCTTGCCGTGAATTCCATTGTTCACTCCAAAACATTTGACAACGGCATGATTTGCGCTTCGGAGCAGTCCGTTATTATTCTAGACAGCATCTACGACCAGGTAAAGGCAGAGTTTGCCGCACGCGGATGTTACCTGCTCAACCCGGAAGAAACCGATAAGGTACGTCGCACTATCATTATTAATGGTACATTGAACTCGAAAATCGTAGGGCAGTCTGCCTATACCATTGCAAAGCTTTCTGGTTTTGAGGTTCCGAAAAAAGCGAAAATACTAATTGGAGAAGTGGAAAGCGTAGAGCCAAAGGAAGCTTTTGCCCATGAAAAGCTGAGCCCTGTGCTTGCCATGTATCGTGCAAAAAGCTTTAACGACGCCATTCAAAAGGCGGAGCGCCTTGTGGCAGATGGCGGGTACGGTCACACCTCTTCCCTGTATATAAACACTACCACACAGCCGGAACGGTTTGAGCAGTTTACCAAGGCTATGAAAACCGGCCGTATACTCATTAATACTCCTGCGGCGCAGGGCGGAATTGGCGATTTGTATAACTTTAAGCTTTCCCCCTCACTCACCCTCGGCTGCGGCTCCTGGGGCGGCAACGCTGTTTCAGAGAACGTAGGCGTAAAGCACCTGTTAAACTATAAAACGGTTGCCGAGAGGAGAGAAAATATGCTTTGGTTCCGTGCTCCGGAAAAGGTATATTTTAAAAAGGGCTGCCTACCGGTCGCTTTGAATGAACTCAAAAATGTTCTCCATAAGAAAAGAGTGTTTTTGGTTACCGATGAATTCTTGTTCCGCAACGGTTATACCAAAGGCATTACAGACCGACTCGACGAGCTTGGTATTGTACACACCACCTTCTTCCATGTGCAGCCAGACCCCACCCTGCTCTGCGCAAAAGAGGGTGCCGCCGCCATGGAAGCCTTCCAGCCAGATTGCATTATTGCACTCGGTGGCGGCTCTGCTATGGATGCAGGAAAGATCATGTGGACGATGTATGAGCACCCTGAAGTGGATTTCATGGATCTTGCTATGCGCTTTATGGATATTCGCAAGCGTGTGTATACGTTCCCCAAAATGGGAGAAAAAGCCTACTTTATTGCGATTCCCACCTCCGCGGGTACCGGCTCTGAGGTGACTCCGTTTGCTGTCATTACCGATGAAGCCACTGGTATTAAATACCCGCTTGCCGATTATGAGCTGATGCCCAACATGGCCATTGTAGATGCAGACCTGATGATGAACATGCCAAAGGGGCTTACCTCCGCCTCCGGTATTGATGCCATGACCCACGCACTGGAGGCATACGCCGCCATGCTGGCAACCGATTATACCGATGGTCTTGCTCTCAAAGCGCTAAAAAACATCTTCACTTACTTGCCGCGAGCCTATGAAAACGGGGCAAATGACCCCATCGCCCGCGAAAAAATGGCGGACGCTTCCACCATGGCGGGTATGGCGTTTGCAAACGCGTTCCTTGGTGTTTGCCACTCGATGGCGCATAAGTTGGGTGCATTCCACCACATTCCCCACGGCGTTGCCAATGCGCTCATGATTCAGTATGTGATGCGCTATAACGCCGACCCCTGCCCAGCAAAAATGGGAACCTTCCCGCAGTACCAGTACCCGCACACTTTGGAGCGGTACTGTGAATGCGCCGATTTCCTTGGTATTCCCGGTAACAATGAAGAAGAAAAGTTTAACGGCCTGCTTAATGCAATTGAAGACCTGAAAGCAAAAGTGGGAATCCCCAAATCCATTCAGGCCTTTGGTATTGAGGAAGCGGATTTCTTAAAAACACTGGACGAAATGACCGAGCACGCGTTTGACGACCAGTGCACTGGTGCAAACCCCCGCTACCCGCTGATGAGCGAAATTCGCCAGATGTTCTTGGATGCCTATTACGGCAGATAACAAAAGAAATTAGCAAAAAGGAGCTGGGCAACTGCCCCGCTCCTTTTATTTTACAGCTTATATTTGTGAAACGCCGTTTCCGTATCAAAATGAACCTCTTTAAAAAAGAGAACCAACCAAACAACAAATGCAAGTATTGTAAAGGTGACGGAGAAAATGCTTGTTAGTACACCACCAACTGCAAAGAGGAAGAACCACACAAACAACGTATTCCGCATATCTTCACTCATTTTCAATCGGTCGTACTGTTCGCGCTCATCCTTCGGCAAAGTATTGAATCCACTAATTAAAACGGCTCCCTTTTCCTTTAACACTGCAAAAACAATTGCCAGCAGAAGAAAAACAGCCGCCATAATGGTACAAACGATTGTACCAATACTCATCGCTTTCGCCTCCATGTTCTTCATTCTTATCATAATAACCCTTATTTTGCTCTTCTGTCAAGGAATTATAAGCGTTACCGCCATTTCCGAACAGGGAATATTCTTGTTTAATTGTTTTAATTAAAGCTTATTGAGTATATACACAATTAGTATATTTTATTTCATTTATACCATTGGTTTATCAATTGTTTTATTTGCTCTCTTGTTCAACTTGGAAGCTTCCTAGTTAAATTAAGCTTGCAAAAAAGCCCGCTGACTCTGCAAATAAGAGTCAGTGGGCTTTTTGTAAAATTATAATTCCAGAAGCTTTATGGCATCTACATAGGAGGCAATCCCCTCCGCCACTTTTTTAGCCTCTTTCATCGCCAAAACAACGGTAGCAGGCTCATGAACAACATCCCCGCCAGCAAAAACACCTTTTTTCATCGTCATACCATAGGGCTTATCCTTTGTAACGACATAGCCTTTTTCATTTACAGAAATGCCTGTGGTGGTAGATACAATTCGGCTAGCAGGCTTTGAGCCAATAGCAAGCATAACTACATCAGCATCAACGTGAACAAGCTCGTCGTTTTGCTTTAGGGTAATACCGTTTACAATTTGTTCCCCATCAAATTGTAGCGGCTCAGAGTGCCACAAAAAGTTTACCCCTTCCTCCAAAGCACTTGTGTATTCCGATTGAAGGGCAGGCATTTCTGCTTCTCCCTTACGGTACACAATGGTAACTGAGCCCGCTCCGGCTCTCAGGGCAGTGCGGGCGGCATCCATTGCCACATTTCCCGCTCCCACAATAACCACTTTATCCCCCTGCCTAAGCGGCACTTCTTCTCTGCCCACTTCACCGCTGTTAAACAAAGCGACCATACGAAGAAAATAGATAGCCTGTAAAATGCCAACCTTTTCTCTTCCCGGTAGGTCAATATCTTTGGCTAAAGCAGTTCCGCTGCCAATAAAAACGGCATCAAAATTCCGGGCAAATAAATCATCCACCGTTAAATCTGGGCCTACCATTACATTGGTTAAAAAGGTTACCCCCAAAGCCTCTATTTTTTGAATTTCTTTTCGAACTACCTCTTTGGGAAGCCGAAACTCTGGTATGCCATAAATCAGCACTCCCCCAAGTTCAGATTCCTTTTCGTATATCACAACATTAAAGCCTTGCCGGGCAAGGTCACCTGCAACGGTTAGCCCGGCTGGCCCCGAACCAATAATCGCAATCTTTCCTCTGGTTTTCTGCACAAGGTTTTCTTTAATTAAACCCATTTCTGCATCAAAATCTGCAATAAATTCCTCCAGCTTACCTACCTGAATCGGCGCACCTTTCGCATTGAGAACGCAGTGACCAACGCACTGCTTTTCATGCGGGCAAATACGGCCGCAAACCGCAGGCAAATTGGTTTTTCTGGCTAGAATCTCTCTTGCTTCTCCTAAATTCCCTTTGGATAACTGGTAGATAAAATCAGGAATATCGTTATTGATTGGGCATCCCTTTTGGCAGGAAGGCACCTTACACCGCAAGCAACGTTTTGCTTCTTGAATCGCCTCTTGCATTATTTTATAACCGACTTGCTTTTCTGAATTAGACATAAGTACCTCCAAGCGTTTGTGATACTTCCATCTTATTATAAATTCACATAAGAAAAAAGCATGATTATTTTTTTAACGAAAAAAGCACACGAGAAAAACACAAACAAGGGCAGTTAAAACCATAATAGCTTTAACTGCCCTTTTCATTATAGATTTGTTTATAATTTGTTTGGAATGCCTATCCTATGTACTTTTTTGCATATCATCACTCATTTTAATTTATTTACAGAGTAATTTACGTAAAAAATCGAAAAATATTTTTCCGTATCTTCCACACCAAATTACGAAATGTTTTAGATAAAAACAATAGGATAAGCCAGATAATACCTACATTCGCTGCAAATTGTAATGGATTTATTGCCAGACCAGCCGGGAACTCCGAAATATGTCCATGCAAAGTTATAAATGAACTGGGAAATCCAAAATAAGAAACATTTGTAGAACTTCCCTCGCTAATTGTAAAAGCTCCTACAACCAAAGAAATTGCCACTGCAAGAATTAGTAATCTTCCCTTCGGTCTTTTTATAAATCTTTTCATGCTTGACTCCGAAATATGCCTATATTATTTTGCGCATCATCAAAATGTACAAACGGCATCACTTCTTTAAACGTGTAATCTTTTAAGTTCATCCGGTTTAGTCAACCCGATTAATTGGCTGACCGATCGAAAAGGCTTTAATGTTCTTTCCAATTAATGCAACTAAGCGCTGTCTTGTTTCCAGCCCACGCCAGCCCATATGCGGAGTAATGATAACATTGTCCATTGTATACAATGGGCTTGCATCATCTAACGGCTCCACTTCTTGTACATCTAACCCGGCTCCTGCTATTACATGATTTTGCAATGCGTCAATGAGTGCTTTCTCATCAATCAAGGCTCCTCGAGCTGTATTGATAAGGAATGCAGTGGGCTTCATCATTGCGAGTGTTTCTTTGTTCATCATATGTCTTGTAGATTCGTTTAGTGGGCAATTAAGAGAAACAAAGTCACTTTGCTTTAGCAATTCTTCCATCGTTGTAAAATGAATATTATCTGAATCCTCTCTGGGCGTTCTGGATGATACCAAAATATTCATTCCCAGCGCCTTAGCCACCTTAATTACTTCTTTCGCTATGTTACCAAAACCGATAACTCCCAATGTTTTACCGTTTAACTCTACATGATCAACCATTAAGTGCTTGTGGAAATTATCGTGATTCCCTTGCGAAAGCATACGAATTTGTTTTTGCATAGAGCTTGCCAGATTCATAATGAAAAGAATCGCTGTATGCGCGACTCGTTCACTGCTATATGCGGGGATATTACACAATTGGATTCCTTTTTCACGAACCGCATCCAAATCAATGTTGTTGTATCCGGTTCCAGCTTCACAAATCATCTTTACACTATCCGGGAATTTACGAATCAGCTCACCGCTGACTTTCATTTCTTTTGTAACTACAATCGTAAACCCATTCACACGCTCTAATATTTTATCTTCCGGTGTTTCGTCATAAATTACCACCTCAGACGCAATTTGTGAGTAATCTACGTTTCCATCATAATTTACCAGGCCAGCATTTAACACAACAGTTCTATCATTCATCTTTTTGCTCCTTCCACATGTAACTGGTGTAGCAGTATGCTTTTGATTTGTCTGGGCAATTGCGTTTACTTTAAAACTATCATAGCACGCTTCATTGTATAAAGAAAGACATCGTCTCCATTTCAGTGGGTATCTATGCTTCTTCATTATCTCAGAAAAATAAAATGCACTTATGCTACTCAGGTTGCCTGGCCTCGAGTCACTTTCCATTCATTATTTGCCTTTTTCCATTCTTGTATATTTGGGCTAAGGGATTCACGAACATTAAATTGTCAAATGATTCAGCTCATCATCACTGTCGGAGTCTTTCTTCATCATTTTTATTACACCAACCATTTAATTACACTCCAGTCATATGCTTGTCTATATATCTGCAATAAAGATACCAACCGAAAGTGATTCCTAATATAAAAATATCAAAAACCGCGACACTTACTCCTAAAACATTAAATCTGTTCCGAAAGATAAAGGTAAAAAGAAGTAATAATAAATCGGCTACCGTAGAAGTTAAAGCAAGCGTTTTGGCCCATTTACTACGAATTATTAATAAGAACGGAGAGAAAAATCCCCCAAGCAAATTTGTTACCCATAACACTAAGAAATAAATGGGATAATTCGTAAAGTAATCCATAACTTGTAAACCGTAACCATGAGATACGTAGTAATTCTGATTATGCGATAACATCATAAACAAATCATATATTCCCATACTGTAAAGAAGAAGGACAAAGAATGAAAACAGCCATAAATGCCATGGATTTCTTTTTATAATCATTTGTCTCACTCTCATAAATTAATTTTTAGACTTAGTTTTCTATTAGTATTTCAATTTTACCACTATTTATGGAAATGCGTCACGTTTTCTTCACGCTCAGACCCTTTTGGGTTCAAATCCCTCCCGAATATAAGAATAGAAGCAGATACAGTTTTTCTGATTTCCTTACCCTCCATACCGTACTTATAATCTTTGCTTATAGTTTTCTACTGCCCTGTGGCACATCAAATTTCAAAGTCTGGGCATTTCCGTTAGCCCAATCCTTAATCTTTTTAATATGTGATTTGAATTCAACTCCGGAAGAATCGATCATTACGAAAAACAGTAATAATGCAATACTCCCAAATACATATTTTATAATCTTTCGCATAACCTCCATCCTTTCTGTTGGTCAACTTAATTTTTAACAGTTTTTTACTTGATATAGCGTAGTATAACATAAAAAACAGGTTGAACAAACACGAAACTGCATTTGATTCAACCTAATAATCTTGGCCCGCCCGCAGGGATTAAACGGCGATTTATCGCCTCCCAGCTTGCGGCACAGCCGCTGTGCTGCTCCTCGCTAAAAACGTGCCACTGGCACGTTTTCTTCACACTCAGACCCTTTCGGGTTCAAATCCCTCCCGAATATAAGAATAGAGCAGGAGCTATGCTCCTGCTCTATTCTTATGGCCCGCCCGGAGGGATTTGAACCCCCGGCCTTCAGAATCGGAATCTGCTGCGATATCCAGCTTCGCCACGGGCGGAAATATTACCATAGTAGTATAGCACACCGATTGCGGTTATGCAATGCTGCTATTTAAATTTTAGCCTACTAAGCAAACCTATGCATTCCGGCGCATACAATGAAACAAGCTATGGAAAGGAGAAAGCACATGCAATTTCCAAAACACCCACAATACGCTCAAGACAAAAAAACATTGTACCAGGTAATTGCCGGCTCTCTTGAAGCAGGGCGCAAAAACGTCTGCCAGCACAAACTGCAAGAAAAGGCCACTTTGCTCGAGCAAGCAATGGATGACACATTGCTGGTAATGGCACGCATGGTGGAGCAAAAAGACCCTTATACCGCGGGGCACCAGCTGCGGGTGAGCTGCCTAGCGAGCGATATTGCACTTCAAATGGGCTGGTCACCCGAACGTTGCGACTTATTGCGGCGGGCCGCCATGATTCATGACATTGGCAAAATCGGCATTCCTAGCGACTTACTCACAAAACCTTCATGCCTCACTCCTCTGGAAATGGCGCTTATCCGAACCCATGCAGAATCAGGCTACCAAATGGTAAAAGATATTTCTTTCTTTACTCCGCTGGCAGAAATAATACAGCAGCACCATGAGCGTTTGGATGGCTCCGGCTACCCGCGCGGTCTGACAGGAGATGAAATTTTGCCGGAGGCTCGTGTACTTGCTGTGGCAGATGTATTCGAGGCGATGAGTTCTCACCGCCCCTATCGCCCAGCAAACTCTTTGGAGGCCTCCTTGGCAGAGATTTCAAACCGTTCGTTGTATGATTCCGCTCCCGCAAATGCGCTGCAAATTTTAATATGGGAAAAAGATTACCGACTTCCAACCTAAACCTCAACAATTGAAAAGAATCACCCAGTAAGATATAATTATTATAAAAATGACCATTTCTGTATGCTTCTATTTACTTAAAGTGAATAGAAGCACGCAATGTGGAAAGGATTTTTAATGAACGATACACCATTATATACTGCTCTATTGGAGCATCAACAGAAAAACCGTGCCTCTTTCCACACGCCGGGGCATAAAAATGCGGCGAATAGCTTACCCGCTGACCTACTTTCTCTGGATTTTACCGAGCTGCCGGATACCGACAGCCTTTTTGAAGCCGAGGGAGCCATCCTCAAAGCCGAGCAGCGGGCAGCCGAGCTGTTCGGTGCTGCTCGCACATTGTTTTCTGCGGGCGGCTGCACACTCTGCCTTCAGGCAATGCTTTTTTTGGCGGCTCCGCGAGGCGGTACGGTACTGTTTGACCGCGTACTGCACCGCAGTGTGGTTCACACCATGGCATTGCTCAACATAACGCCCATTTGGCTTCTTCCCCGCCCGAACGCCGGGCGCGGTCTCCCCGGCAGAATCGAGAGCGCAGATGTTCTCACGGCGCTGCAAAAGCACCCGGATGCCAAAGCTGTATTCCTCACCAGCCCGGACTACTACGGTGTATTGGCGGACATCTCTGCTATCTCCGCTGTCTGCCGTGAAAAAAGAGTCCCCCTTTTGGTGGATAACGCTCACGGTACCCATTTGGCTTTTTTAAAAGAAAACCGTCACCCTTTGTTTTTGGGCGCTTCTGCCACGGCCTGCTCCGCGCATAAAACCCTGCCGGTTCTCACCGGCGGTGCATGGCTTAACCTTGCAGAGCCGGCGTTTGTAGCGGATGCCAAGCACGCAATGTCCCTTTTTGGCTCTACAAGCCCCTCATACCCCATTATGGCTTCGCTGGATTTGGCACGGGCGTGGGTACAAAACAGCGGCTATGCCGCTTTTGCCGCATTGGAGGAACGCATTGCCACTATTCGGGAATTCGCAGCCAGTTTGGGCATTCTATCTCCAGAGGGAGAGTGTGACCCCATTCGGCTCACCCTGCGAACGTTGGAAGCCGGTATTCCCGGAACAGATGCCGCAGAGCATTTTCGCAGTTTTGGTGTGGAGCCCGAATATGCCGACATAGCTCAGGTCGTACTAATTGCTACCCCATTTAACAGCGAACAAGATTTTCAGCGAGTAGAAAACGCAATTTGCACTCTTCCTTTGGGCAAGGAAATGTTTGGTACACTTCCTGCACTTGTCTCTCTTCCCCCTATGCTTCTCACCCCAAGAGAAGCGTTGTTCTCTTCCACCGAGCAGGTTTCACTGGCGCAATCCGTAGGTAGAATCGCGGCTGAAACAGCCTGCCCTTGCCCGCCCGGAGTGCCAGTTGTAATGCCCGGTGAAAAAATAACAGACGAAATTGCCGAGTTTTTACGTGGGTATGGCATTTTTTCATTGAAAGTGGTAAAATAACGATAGAAAACCATTTGGCTTTTTAAAACGTTCCGCAACCTGTATAGGAGGGATATATTATGAAACTGATCCTTGCCATTGTCAGCAGTGACGACAGTGCCACGGTACAGGCCGCATTAACGAAAAAGCAATTTCCCATTACAAAATTGGCTACCACCGGCGGGTTCTTAAAAGCCGGGAATACCACCTTTATTGTAGGTGTAGAAGACGATAAAGTAGAAGAAGTCATTTCTGAAATCTCTGCTCATAGCAGCCGCCGCACCCAAATCGTGCCCAGCGCTTCAGCGATGGATTTAGGGCTATACGCCTCTTTCCCCGTAGAGGTCACGGTTGGTGGTTCAACCATCTTTGTTATGAATGTTGAGCGGTACGAAAAAGTATGATTTTTGAAGGATTTATCGGTAATGAATCCCTGTGCCAGCAGCTTTCACTCACGCTGGAGCAGGGGCGTTTGCCCCATGCGGTCATTTTAGAAGGGCCTACTGGCAGCGGCAAGCGTACCCTAGCAGGGATTTTGGCGAGAGCATGCGTTTGCACCGCGCAGGGTGAGCGCCCCTGCGGAGTGTGCCCTGCCTGCATAAAGGCCAAAGCGGGGTCTCACCCAGATATTATTGTTGAAAGCGGCGGCGCTGCCGCACGCTCTTTTCATGTAGACACCGTGCGCCGTATTCGCTCCGACGCATATATTAAGCCCAATGAGGCTTCCCGAAAAATATACTGCCTGTTTGAGGCACAAACCATGTCGGAACAAGCGCAGAATGCTCTTCTAAAAGTATTGGAGGAACCGCCAGAAGGGATTTTATTCATCCTCACCTGCCCGTCTGCCTCTGCTTTGCTTCCTACCATTCGTTCTCGTTCGCTTATTTTAACGCTAGAGCCACCAACGGAGCAGTCTGGGGCAAACCCGGAAGCCGAGGCTTTGGCGTCTCAAATTTTGCGCGAGCTGGTTTTACCGGATGAATCTGCCGTGTTGAAAACCTGTGCTTCACTCATACAAAACCGCGAAATGCTTCGCCAAGTACTTGACCGCCTTACCCTGCTATTTCGTGATGCAGCCGTATTGCGTGTTGGCGGTGCATCCCTTACACGCGACCCCTCTGCCAAGGAGCTGGCGCGTCTGCTTACACGAGACCGCTTGTTAGCTCTGACGGAGCTAAGCATTCAAACGCGCAGGCGAGTCGATTTAAACGCAAACAGCACCCTGCTCGTAACCGTATTTTGCGCGCAGCTACGCGCTGTGGCTGGCTTTTAAGGCCCCACAATCACACAAAAGGTAATTACAGGCGTGTCTTTCCCGCTCGCTTCGGTAAGGACATGCCTGCTGTAAATTTCAATACATCCAAATTTCAATACATCCATCTGTAATATTATCTAATTTTATAATAAAGGAGATCGCTATGGCCGAAGTAATTGGCGTACGATTTAAAAACGTGGGCAAAGTGTATTACTTTGACCCCGATGAAAGTAATCTAAAAAAAGGCGACATGGTAATCGTAGAAACTTCTCGCGGAGTTGAGTGCGGAGAAGTAGCGATGGAGAACCGTCAGGTAGACGACGAAACCATTGTGCAGCCGCTCAAAAAGCTGATTCGCATTGCAAATCAGGAGGACCTGAAAAAGCTGGCGGAAAATCAGATTCGTGAGAAAAGCGCTTTTGAAATCTGCAATAAAAAAATTGCCGCACATAAGCTAGAAATGAAGCTGGTTGACGTGGAGTACACGTTCGACAACAGCAAAATTCTGTTTTACTTTACCGCCGATGGTCGCGTGGATTTCCGCGAGCTCGTAAAAGACCTCGCCTCCGTATTCCGCACACGCATTGAGCTGCGCCAAATTGGTGTGCGCGATGAAGCAAAAATGCTGGGCGGGCTTGGCATTTGCGGCCGGCCGTTCTGCTGCTCCACCTTTTTGGGAAGCTTCCAGCCGGTTTCGATTAAAATGGCAAAGGAACAAAACTTGTCTTTAAACCCGGTGAAAATCTCTGGTACCTGCGGGCGTTTGATGTGCTGCCTGAAGTATGAGCAGGAAGCATACCTAGACCTTTTGCGAACCACCCCGAAGCTCAATGCCATCGTGATGACTCCCGAGGGGCGTGGTATTGTGGTAGACCAAAACCTGTTGACCGGTGTTCTGCAGATTCGGCTGGACAAAGCACCGGACGCAGCACCCACAACCTACAAAGTAAAAGATGTAAAACTGATTAAAGACGCCCAGCTGCGTGTAAACAAAGCGGAGCTTGAGCAGCTCAAAGAGTTGGAGAAGGATTGAGATTCCATTCACAATTTGCGAAAAATCAGTTGCAATTCTGCCATTGTGTGTTAGAATAAGGGGGTAATACTTATACTTATTCTGGAGGTGCTTAACAATGGCATATGTTATTAACAGCGATTGCATTTCCTGCGGTGCTTGCGCAGGTGAGTGTCCCGTGAGCGCTATTTCTGATGGCGCAGACAAGTACGTAATTGATCCCGAGCTCTGCACTGAGTGCGGCGCTTGCGCTTCTGTATGTCCCGTAGGAGCCCCGAACCCCGAGGCTTAAGGCTCAATTGAAGCGATTTAAGGCGGAGCGTTAATTGCTCCGCCTTAAATTTTGGGACATGCACCGCGGGTTTTACCGCCCGCTTTTTCATACAACCCTACTCTCCCGCTACCTGCGGGTGATTTTTATAGAAACGACTTTACTTTCGGAGGTAACTCATGCAGCCCCAATTGGAGCCACTTTCTCCCCATATTTCCGTATTCGTTTCAGAGACCCACCGCTTTAATACCGACACCATCCTGCTGGCGCATTTCGCGGCACCCAAACGGGGCGAGAAATGCGCCGATTTCGGCACAGGCTGCGGCGCAATTCCGTTTTTGTGGCTTGCCCGGTATGCTCCCGCCCGTATTTGCGGGGTAGAGCTTCAACCGGACGCCTGCAAGCTTGTGCAGCAGTCGATAGCGCACTGCGGTGTTGAAGATCGGCTTCGGGTCATTCAGCAGGATTTACGCCTGCTGCCCGATGCCAAACCGCGCGACCCATGGCTGGAGGATTGCGATTTAATCTCTTGCAATCCACCCTACAAAGCGCAGGGTACGGGAATTGAAAACCCGGAGGAGGGCAAGCGGCTTGCTCGCCACGAAGCAACCTGCACCATGGAGGATGTAGCTGCCGCGGCGGCCTCCTGCCTGCGCTATGGGGGTCGCCTTTGCATTTGTCAGCGCCCGGAACGCCTGACGGATATTCTGCTGACGCTAAACGCAAACGGCCTTGAGCCCAAGCGCCTGCGGTTCGTACAGGCACGAGAGGGCAAAGCGCCAAAGCTGTTCCTGCTTCAGGCTCGTAAAAATGGGCAGCCCGGCGGTTTGGTGGTGGACCCACCTCTTATGATCCACAATCCCGATGGTACTTTTACCCGGGAAATGCTCGAAATCTACGGGGACTATAAACAGGCTGCAAATGGCGCGGAAAGCGATGGTACCAAAGGGTAAGCCCCTTTCCTCGTTTTTCTCACTTGGCGCACATTCAATATTAGGAGGGGCTTAAATGGCCGGAAAACTGTATGTTGTAGGTACGCCCATCGGGAATTTATCGGACTTTTCTCCCCGGGCGGCTCGCACCTTAGAAGAAGTGGACTTTATTGCCGCGGAAGATACCCGCGTTACCATAAAGCTGTTGAATCATCTTGGAATTAAAAAGCAGATGGTCAGCTATTTTGAGCACAATAAGCAGGAGCGCGGCGGAATGATTACTCGAAGAATTCTCGCAGGCGAGAACTGCGCGCTGGTCTCCGATGCAGGTATGCCTGCAATTTCAGACCCCGGTGAGCTTTTGGTGGCACAATGCGCGGAATTGGGAATTCAAACCCTCGTTGTGCCCGGGCCGAGCGCCGTAATCTCCGCATTGGCAATCTCCGGTCTCCCAACGGGCCGTTTTACGTTTGAAGGCTTTTTAAGTGTGAACAAGCGCGCTCGCCGCGAGCACTTGCAGCAAGTATCTGCGGAAAACCGCACCATGGTGTTTTACGAGGCACCGCACAAGCTCACCTCCACCCTTTCGGATATGCTTGCCGCTTGGGGAGATCGCCGCATCGCACTCGTTCGGGAACTGACGAAAATCCATGAAGAAGTGATTCGCACCACACTTGCCGAAGCGGTACAGCGCTACATGCAGGAAAGCCCCAAAGGGGAATTTGTTTTGGTGATTGAGGGTGCTCCCATACCGGTGGAAGAACCGCTCACCCTTGAAGATGCCACTGCGCTTGCACGCACCTATTTGGAACAAGGAGCCTCTGTTTCAGAGGCTGCAAAACGTGCGGCAAAGGAAAGTGGACACTCAAAAGCGGAGATTTACAAAATAATTTGCGAATAATTATTATTTTTTTGCTCTATCCTCTTGAATTTTTAACAAATTTTAGTATAATAAATAAGAAGCGATCACATCCTATTCCTAAGCGCCTGTATTCCGGCGCTTCGTTCCGGCGTGAAAACGTGTCTGGAACAGGGTGGCATCCCTTACTGATATTTACAAGGAGGACGTACCGTATGGAACTGAAAGGAAGCAAAACCGAAGCGAATCTGCTGACTGCATTCTCAGGAGAATCTCAGGCCAGAAACAAGTACACATTCTATGCTTCTCAGGCAAAAAAAGAAGGTTACGAGCAAATCGCAGCTATTTTTGAGGAGACCGCTGGTAACGAGAAGGAGCACGCCGAGCTATGGTTTAAATACCTGCATGGTGGAGCGGTAGGTGCCACAAGGGATAACCTGCTGGATGCTGCTCAGGGCGAAAACTATGAGTGGACAGAAATGTACAAAGAGTTCGCCGAAACCGCAGAGCAGGAAGGCTTTAAGGAAATCGCTGCTACCATGAAGATGATAGCTTCCGTTGAGAAGACTCACGAAGAGCGTTACCGCAAGCTGCTGAAAAATGTTCAGGAAGACCTTGTTTTCCAGAGTGGCGAGAAAACCGTTTGGGTATGCCGCAACTGCGGATACATTCATATTGGCGAGAAGGCTCCTGGAATCTGTCCTGCCTGCAAGCATGCTCAGGCTTACTTTGAGCGCAAGGCTGAAAATTATTAATTTAATTTTTTCAACATTTGCTTCTAAAGCTACGAATTTGTTTGCATTTTCAAATAGAATAGCGGCATGCCGCCTTTCAAAAAAGCCACGGAACGATATGTTCCGTGGCTTTTTTATGAGTGTAAATATTTAAATTTGTTTGTAACAACCATAAAAATTAAAAAAGCCGAATTTTTAAAAATCCGACGAAACATGACGAAACCATATTTTATGTGATATATTTTCCCAAAACACAAATATATCTTGCATTATTTGGTAAAAACTGGTATGCTTTTAAATGTAAGGTAGTAAAAAGCAAAGCAGGGATGAGTGATTAGAGCCACCCATCCCCTGCTACGGAGTCCAGCCTCCATAACAACAGTTTACACTGCACTTTGCTTCACAATTATAACCCATAATTCCCCTTTTGTATAGGGGCAAGAAAAGGGTGTACCCCTGTTGCTAGGTTGTGAGCAGAGCGTTTCAGGTAGTGAGCTGCGTTCGATAGAATTTTTATCGCTTGTTGTGGAAGTACCCTGTTATTTTGTAGGGTTCCGTGACAAGCGCTTTTTTATTGCCTTACAGACAAAGGCAACGCGGAGCTGGGTATATAGGTAGTTATTGACCGAAAAAAGACTGCCAAGCTTGTGTGGGAAGAAGTCAGCTCTTTGAATCAGCTATGTTTTCCACTCCCCTGGTAAGGCATTTGTAAAAGGAGAGTTGGCGCCGAATGTTGGAGGATAAATAGAACCCAGCTTCGCCGAGCTAATGTCTGTAAGCAAGCAACGCCGCACTATCGCCCGTGCGGCTCACGCCGTTCCTTTATTGGAACGGCGTTCTTTTTTGCTCTTTTTGTGCGCTCACGCCCTCCCATAGATAAATATATTACAATCTGTTTTCCCCCATTTACAAACGGCAGAGCAAAACCTTACATGCAATCTGCAACGCACAGGCTTGTCCCTGTGCGGAAAACAGAAGCAGAGCGGGAGCTCACTCGGATTCCAAAGGCAGAGCCTTTGGTCGTTGAGAGGGAATCCAAAGGGAGAGAATCGATACTCTCCCCTTGGAAGGCCTTTGCCTACTTTCACCCTTTCGTGAAAGTAGGTGCCCGCCCCGGCATGAGGGGCAAAGCACTGCGCCAGCAGAATGCCCTTGCGCCCAAGCGCAAAACTTAATATATCAACTATAATTTTGTAAAGTAAATATTAGCGGCTCGTGCCGCAGAAAATTTCTTCTTTCTTTTCATTCGCCCCTCAAGCCGGGGCAGGCTCTCCTTTTCTTGATGAGAAGAAAAGGAGGAAAGACTCACCAAAGGCTCTGCCTTTGGATTCCGTTTGGG
>NZ_JAWFXC010000015.1:0-38097 GCF_032576335.1 Clostridium sp. | reverse complement strand
CCAGACCGCATGCTTATTCTACAACAAAGGGAGTTTTTTGTCCTTTTCAACGCTAAAGCTTTTTTCGCTCCACCGGCACAGCCGGTGGTTGTTTGAACAAAACTGAAGGGCTTGCCGCCTGCGATTCACAGACAACAAGCCCTTTCGGCTGCTTGATTATAATATTTGTCTAACTTTTGGGGGTCATTTCAAAGCCGCCCGATCTCTTATTCTTTTCATCACCTGTTTTCTGCTATTCCTGTATCCCTGATACGAAATACTATGGAGCAGCAAATCTATGTATTAATTTCTGCTTGAAGCAGCGCGTTTTCCACTGCCTTGAGGTATGCTTTCGAGGTAAGTGTAGCACCGCTGATGGTATCTACCTGAAGGGACTGCTTATGGATGATACTGTTGTAAAGCACATTCTCTTTTGTGTTTTTTCCTCCCGGGTCGGAAGAGTTCAATAATGCAATATTGGTGACCTTTCCGGAAGATATTGTGACCTGCACTTTGTTCGCCCTCCAACCATACATTCCTCCCTCATATTCGCCAACATAATTACCATCCTTTAGGTGATTAAAGTCAACGGCTTTAATGGGAATACTTCTTGCTTCTCTATGCTCTTTATTCAGACATACCCAGTATGATCCTCCCACCACACCCAACGCGGCAACTACAACAAGCGCAATAATCCCTGTCATTTTGCGTGTCCCCTTTCTGTTGGTCGAATTCTTATCTTTGCTTCTCATACCAATCTAATCCTCGCTTTCAATGAATCATTCTCAGTTCCACATTCGCACACGGTTGAAAACGACCTTTTAGTCCATGAGTGATATAAATGGATTCATTCGTATCAATCATGATGGCCTCGGCGCCCGGAAAGCTTTTTAAAAGTTCAATTCCTCGCTCTAACCCAGTTATAAACAATATTGTTGACAACGCATCTGCCATCATCGAATTGTCGGCAATTAGAGTGACGCTGATCAGCCCGGACTCAGAAGGGTACCCAGTTACTGGATTTAAAATATGGTGGTATCTTCTCCCGTCACGGCCGATAAAGTATCGCTGGTAATCTCCAGATGTAACCACAGACTGATTCTCTACGGAAACAACTCCGATTATTTCACCCTCCAATCTTGGGTGCTGAATACCGACTTGCCATAGGGAACCGTCTGGCCTTGTTCCAATCGTAGCTACATTTCCGCCAAAATTAGTATAAGCCGATAAAACACCATGTTTCTTAAAAGTCGCTATTATTTTATCGGCAGCAAACCCTTTTCCAATTCCGCCCAAATCAATGGATTGCCCCACGTGTTTTAATTTTACTGCACGATTCCTTTCATCCAACATTAAATCCTTATAATCCACCATATGAAGCGCCTTCTTCATGTTAGATGCGCTTGGCAGATTCAATGTTTCTCTGCTCTCATACCATAGAGCAGTCAAGGGTCCAATTGTTACATCAAAACAGCCCTGACTGCATTTTGAGAACTCAGATGCTCCGGATAACACCTCAAACGTTTCACTGCTTACTTGCTCTGCTTTTATTCCTGCAGAGCTGTTAATTCTGCTAATTTCGCTTTGCGGTATAAATCGGCTCAACATTCGATCTAATCGCACGGTTTCCGCTTCTCCCGCTTTAAGAGCCGCTCCTGCCTGTTCCCCAAAAACCTTATGAGTTATGACCGTACCCATACCAAAACTTGTGGACTGCTCATACAGATGATCATTCATTGGAGTTTTCACCTGCTTGCACCTGTAGCAAGCTTCCTTTATCGGGATGAGTCAGAAGAGAGTTCATGGTAAAATTGGCTAAATACTCAATCAACTGCGGAAAATATTGAATCCCAATCTCGTCCTTATGGGTTTCGATGACAACGAGCGATGAAAAAATGGCCATAATCATCTCTGCATCAATATCGCTCCTCATCTTACCATCAGACTGCCAACTTTTCACTATATCTATAAAGCTGTTAAAAAGAAAATCCACACTTTTCAGGCCATCCTCTTCCCGAAAGCTATTTTCTATCTTGCTAAACACCTCTCTGTTATACCATTCCCGCAAGATTGGATTTGCGTTCATACCTTCCAGGTTTCGTGACATCATTTCCTGAATAACCACAATTGGATTGGCTTGCAAGTCTATTGATTCCGTGATGCTTTTCTTAAGCTTCACATTCTCTTCATTGTAAATCTCAATAAAGAGTTTTTCCTTTGATGGATAGTAATTATAAAAAGTACCGGTAGCCATCCCAGCCATTTTCATTATTTCAGCAACATTTGTTTCCTTAAAACCCTTGGAACGGAACAATTCCTTTCCACAACGATAGATTTCGGATTTTTTATCCAACAACGATACCTACCTCCCTGATTCATTAATTCTTATTTTGCAATTCAGTTTACACATTACACTTACGGAAATAAAAAATATAAAACTTAAAATAACTAAATATGAATGAATTAAAATTTATTCATTCATATTGTAATGCTTCTCATTCGACACGTCAAGTAGGCGTACTAGTAATACATAAATTTATTTTTTCTATTTATTTAAAACAAGCTTATTCTTACAGCAGCAGGTAGCTGAAACAAATACTCAGAACAAAAAAAGCAGGCACACATTCACATCCGTGAAAAGGTGCCTGCTTTTCTGTTGTCTCTGGGTTCGAATACAAAGTGATAAACTCTGGGGACTGTGCTAAGATTAATCCGCTAGGGTGTAAGTTTCTATATTTTCAAAATCCAAAGTGACCATCGCCGTATCAAAGGTTATTTCAAAAAGAATCAGGTATTGCCCTGCCTGCTCTATGGTATCTTTATAATCCGGTATTTTCTTAATAAAGTGCTCGGCAATATCAAAAATAGTTCGGCTGCTTTTTTTCACGCATCCTTGGGCTTTAATATGTTCATTCCCTTGGTGGGGTATTGTTGTAAAAGAGATTTTGTTATTGCTTTCAAACTCCTTTACCTTTTCATTATCTGCAAAAGAAGTAAAGTAAAGCACTTCTCTTTCTTCGTCGTAGTAAAAATTTACAATTCTCACATTCGGCTGATTCTCTACACAAGTAGCCAATGCAATTTCAGATTGTGTAGCCATTAAACGGGTAAATTCTTTTTTTGTATCCATATTTTATCTCCTGTCATATTTATTATAATTAGAGTATAATAGAAATCGGTGTCAATTCATGAAACCAATTGAGAATCCATTTCGCATTAAGAGGTAAAACATGACAAAAGCAGAACGACTTAACGATATGCTCCTCTATCTAAACGATAAAAAATCATTTCATTTAAAAAACATCATGGAGCGGTACTCCATTTCAAAAAGCACCGCACTTCGAGATATTCAATCATTAGAAGAAATCGGTATGCCAATTTACTCAAAAATAGGACGAAACGGTTATTACGGGATTCTTCCCAATCGATTATTGTCGCCCATTGTTTTTACAATCGATGAGGTTTATGCACTGTATTTTTCCATGCAAACACTAACTGCCTATCAGTCCACACCGTTTCATATGAGTATAGTGGAACTGAAACAGAAATTTGAATCGTGTATATCGGAAAAACGCAGGGAAGAACTGCGGAAAATGGAATCTATATTCCGCTTGGGAAATTATCAAAACAAGAAAGAATGCAGTTGCCTAAAAGACCTCTTACAAACGGCGATTGAAGAAAACGTTTGTAAGATCTCTTATCAAAAAGAGGATACGGAAAAATCGTATGATGTACAATTTTACGATATTCTTTCTGCATACGGACAATGGTATGCAACCGGATACTGTTTTCAATCGAGCAAGCCACAGGTTTTTCGATGTGATAAAATTCAGTCCATTCAGCTAAGTAAAGAGTATACCGCAAAACCACTAACTGAATTGATAGAATCTTCTGGTCAGCTATTGAAGCATAATGCTGCTATCCAATTTGAAGTCGGCATAACGACACAGGGAGCAGATTTATTTTACAAAGAGCATTATCCGTCCATGACCCTATACAGCGAAAATGGAGACTATTCTGTAAGGGGGGTTTACAATCCGGGGGAAGAAACGTTTATTGCCCATTATTTCAGCATGTACAGAGAAACAATTCTTTCAATTCAACCACCTGAATTAAAGCAATTAATAGTAGAAAGACTAGATGCTTTGAAAAATCACATTTCGTCTCTTCCAGAATAAGGATTCGAAGACTACTCCAGTAGATATTATCTGGTACGACTCACTATTACTGGCAGCCAAATGGCTGATACAGAACAAAAAAAAAGAGAACGCAAAATTGCGTTCTCTTTTTTTGTCCACGTATTTTTAGTTTAAGTGTTGTACTTTTAAAATTGTAATGAAGTAAAAGACTCATTTGTAAAAGCCATTTCATCTTCTATTGGAAAATCCAGAGAATTACCAGAACAATGATTGCAGGAAGTGCCTGCTTATAGAAAATAGATTTGCTGGATGTAGCCGCACCAAAAACACCTGCCACAATGATACATCCCAAGAAAAAGGAAGCAATGTAAATGTTCCATGGTGTCGTTTTGATGAGCATAGACCAAATCAATCCTGCCGCTAAAAAAGCGTTGTATATCCCCTGATTGGCAGCCATCCCTTTGGTGTTTTCTATAAACTCCGCACTTAAATGCGGAAAAAGTTTCGGGCCTTTACTGGTCCATGCGAAAATTTCCACCCACACAATAAAGAGCAGTTCTAACACAATAAGCCCAATAAAAACCATGCTAATTAATTGCATTTATTTACACATTCTCTCTTTATAAGCTTCTGGCAAACTCTTGAACCTTTTGCAAATCAGAAGAATTCCGTATACTCCCCTTTTCCGTCATACCGGGTGCTTTGATAATCCCTTTTATCTCCCACTTCAGATAAGAGCTAATAGACTTCAACTGGGCTTCTGCGGCCGCATAGACATTGTCCGCACCTGAATTTAGCAGCATTGCAATGGATTGAATATGAAAGCCTTTTTTCCCAAATGCATACATTCGGTCTATAAAACACTTCGTCTGTGCTGAAACATCAAACCAGAAAATAGGAGAAGCCAAAACCAGTAAATCAGCTACGTCCAATTCCTTTAAAATGTCGTTCATATCATCCTTCTGCACACATTCGCCATCATGAGAAAAACAATACTTACAGGCAAGGCAAGGCGCAACCTTTAACACACTCAGATTTTTTACTGTTACCGTGTGCCCTACTGTTCTTGCAGATTGTGCAAATACATCCGCCATAATTTCTGTATTTCCACCTTTTCGCGGACTACCAGTTACCACTAAAATATTCATAAATAATCCTCTACATCAATATTGAAAGGTAAATATTGTTTAATTTTCACCAGTTAGTTTTCTTAAAATCTTATCATTCATCTCTAAATAATGTAGGCTCTCTTCTTCCGTTAAAACATCTTTATAGCCGTTTTGAAGCTGATTCCAAGAAAAAACGATTTGCTCCTGCTGCTGCAACCCCTCTTCTGTTGCACACAGACAAACATTTTTCCCTTCCGTCTGCTTTTTCACATAACCCTTGCGCTCTAATTTATCTACCAAGCGCGTAATTGTAGATGGCGTTAGATGGAGCAGCTCTCCCACCTCTTTTTGCTGTACTTCACCCTTTAAATTGATGATATAGAGCAGAACGGCATGGCTGGGAGATAGCCCCGTTTTTTGAAACGCCTCATCCGCAAGTCTTCCCAGCTCGCGAGCCAGCTTGGTGGTAGAAAAAAACAGGCAACCATAAAGCCTGCTATCCGTACAATTTGAAAGCATATTATCATCCATATCAGCACCTCATTTGCACGTACAAATATAACAATTAAATCTTAGTTTGTCAATGACTCTATTCAAACACCCCATGGAAAGCACTTGATTCTTCATTACTTAATAAAATGCAAAAATAGACACACTCATAAAAAAGCACCCCATATGTTAGGCTATAAACAAACTGCCTAACAATGGGGTAGCAATCCAGAAGCTATCTTACTCCTGCTTTTTTAATGTAATAGGTGCAACTGATTTTACACAGAACAATCCGGCTATTTCTCAGTAATTGGTTCAAACACAACCAGCAATTCTTCTTCTGGAATAGCCAATTGCTTTATTTGCCCGGTACGGCGGTCAGCCGTAAGTGTGAAATTGTTTTTTTCACCACTGCCAAAAAACAACCCATCACCAGAGGTGGTCAGCGCGCCGTCTACCGAAGCAGCATCCAAGGATTTGAGCATCATGGGTATCATTCCCGTCTGCGGCAGGGCAAGATTATCCTGTGCTACCGTTATCCCCTGGTAGCTAACGGAAAGGATTTTATGATCCCACACCCATGTCATACCCTCAAGCTCCTGCGGTTCTATTAACGTAAGCTGCGCGCCCTGCCCGGCGGTATATTGAAGCTTGCAAACGTAGTTGCTTTTGCCCACAGATACATTGGCTTTCGACTCAAAGGTCATTACCGGATTTACCACCGGCTGTGTCAGCGAAGGAGAACACCCAGCTGCCAAAGCTGCCAAACAGATCAGGCAAAATAAAATGATAAGGAGACGGGCCGGTTTGCGCATGAAATCACCCTTATTGTTCAAATTCTGAAAACAGTAGGGGCTGCTCCTCAATTAAATCTGACGGAAGCATTCCACGCTGAGAAAGCCTCTTCGCACAGCGGTCCCCCGCAAGCCCATGCAGGAATACACCAAACACCGCCGCCCAGTAAGGCGGGGTTCCCTGAGCCGCTAAAGACGCTATCATACCGGCAAGTACATCTCCGCTCCCACCCTTTGCCATGCCGGGGTTGCCCGTGGTATTTATAAATACACGGCCATCCGCATTGGCTACGATGGTGCCAGAGCCTTTTAGAACAAGGGTTACGCCATGTTCCTGTGCAAAGTGTTTGGCATACTCCAAACGGTGCTTTTGTACTTGCTCGGTTGTGGAATGAAGAAGCCGGGCCATCTCCCCCGGATGCGGGGTAAGTACGACCGGCACTCTGACTGTTTTCAATATATCTATATTCTCAGCCAGGAGATTTATTCCATCTGCATCGATTACAAGCGGTACGGAGGTGCATGCTGCCACTCGCCGAAGTAGCGAGCGGGCAAAGGCTGAGGTGCCAATTCCGCAGCCAAGCAGAACAGCGGAAGCACCCAGCATTTTTTGATTGAGTAAAGCGGCACTTTCTTCACAAACTACGCCATTTTGCTCTTTTTCTAATAGTGTGAACACCGGCTCCACGAGCACACTAGCCATAACTGAATAAAGCTCGGCAGGAATTGCCATGTTAAGTAGGCCAACTCCACTGCGCAATGCTGCACGAGCCGCTAACATAGCTGCACCTGCCATTCCCTCGCTGCCGCAAACGGAAAGCAAAGTGCCATACGAGCCTTTATTGGTATTCTGCTCCCGTTTCTCAAACAGGAGAGATACATCCTTTTTTTCTATGGTAAACAGTGGAGTCGTTTCTTCATCAATCAATTGCTCTGAAATACCTACGGGAACCACCGTTACTTTCCCACAAAATCCTCTTGCCGGCTGAATGAGGTGGGCGGGCTTTAGCGCCGTAAAGCTTACGGTTTGAGCCGCTTTTACACAGCGGCCGGGCACTTCTCCTGTATTGCAAGCAACGCCGCTGGGCAAATCCAACGCCACTACATACGCACCAGAGGTTTCTACTGCATCGAGCAGTGGGTAAAGAAATTCAGGCAAACTACCGCGAAAACCAATCCCATACATTGCGTCCAGTATATAATCGGCTCCATAAATCTGTGTTTTTATTGCATTCGGTTCTTTACTCCAATCCAAAACCTCAATTTGTTCTATATCCATTTTATGATACATCTGTTTTGCTAATTCGGTTTCCGGCTCACCCTGTACTAAGACTACGCAAACCTGTGCACCCCAACCGAACAAACGCCGTGCGGCAACATAGCCGTCGCCGCCGTTATTGCCCTTTCCGCACAATATGACGATGTGCGCTCCGGCGGCTTTCTCCTGCAGTATTTGCGCTGCCCCCAAACCCGCGTTTTCCATGAGTGCGGGGTAGCTGGTTCCTGCCACAACTGCTTTTTCTTCCAGCACCCGCATGGCGCCGCTTTCGAATACCCTCATTGCTGTGACGCTCCTCTCCGATAACTGTAACGGACGCGTACCGGTCGGTATGTGTAGCACTGACTGTAAACTCCATATTGCGGGCCGCTTTCAGAGCCGCACCCTCCAAAAACAAAAAGGGCTTGCCAAGCTCATCCCGTAAAAGCTGTACTTCACTTAACAAAAAGCCCCTCACACCGGTACCAAGAGCTTTCGAAAAAGCCTCCTTGGCGCAAAAACTGACGGCTACACTTGCCGCCGGGAACCCACGCTCGGAAAGCTGCTCGTATTCTCGGCTACCCAAAATACGGCGGCAAAACCGAGGGTTGCGCATGGCGTGTTCTACCCGGGCAATCTCAACCAGATCAACGCCCACGGAAAGCATTTACAGATACCTGCCGGGGCAAAAACGGTTTGATTGCCGCCAGCATCCTTTCATTTGGGTTAAACACAACCAAAGTGTTTCCTGCATCCTTTAGATGCACGACAAAGTACCAAGCATCCGTACCCTCATCGTCTGCACCAACCATCATTCGGCTCGCAAAGGTTCTGTTTTGAAGTGCAGAGGCGTTGTAAAGACCCATCTCCTCTACAGATTTAAGGTCAAAGCCGCAAACCCGTTTGCGGCGGCTGCGGTTTGTAATTTGATCCACCGTAAAGTCCCCGTTGGTGGTGCTGTACTCAAATTCCAGATTTCTGGATGCGGCAACATAATAAATACCTACAAATACGCCTGCAACAATTAATAAGAGAAAGGGAATTAGAAAGGGCACCTGGGTACTTAGCGCCATTAATAATAGCCCAAAGACACTGGCTGCACCTATGATCATATAATCCTTACGCCCTTTTTTCTTCTGTAGTAATTGCTCAACAAAAACATCCATTCCGTCATCTCCCATTTCCCAACTCTTCAAGGATTTTTGTTCTTTTATGATACCATAATTTACACCATATTACAATTCATACCCGACTCTTTTGGTGGGGTTAGCACTGCCGCTTTGCCGATTTTGTTCAATTATGATATCATAACAATAACTTATCTATTAATTGATATTTGAATATAACTAAACCTATTATTTGGAATAAAAAGCATCTTCAATTATGATTCACTCTATAAGAAAGGAAACCATTTAAATGATAACGACTAAGCTTCAGCGCAAAGGCTACATAATGGAGGGAAACCCTTATTCCTTTGCACACGGATTAAACCGATACAAACAATTTTGGATTTTCCTAAGCGGATGCATGATCGGCTATATTGTAGAAAGCCTGTGGTGCTACGTTCGGCTTGGCCATTTAGAGAGCAGGCAGGGCCTGCTGTACGGCCCATTTACTCCTGTATACGGTCTGGGAGCTTTGCTCTTTACTGTGGCGCTGTACCGCATACGCCACCGCAATAGTATGATTATCTTCTTTTGCAGTATGTTTTTAGGCGGTGCTCTTGAGTACATCTGCTCTTTTTTACAGGAGAAGCTTTTCGGTACCATCTCTTGGGAGTATAGTGATTCTGCCTTAAACCTGCACGGAAGAACCAACCTTACTTACTCCGTGTTCTGGGGGATTCTTGGCCTTATTTTTATAAAACACACCTTACCCTCTCTTACGAGCTGGATTGAACAAATACCCAGCCGAGCGGGTGTTATTCTGACCCGTGTTCTTTTGCTTTTTATGGTGGTAAATATTGCACTTTCGGGCATGGCGGTAAAACGCCAAAGCATGCGGCAGGATGGAATTCCTGCATCCGGCCCTGTAACCCAATGGCTTGACCAGCAATATACAGACGACTACCTAAGAAAGGTATACCCCAATATGCAGCATGCACAATCCTAGTAAAAAATTCATTGACAAGATTAGCATATAAACATGATAAATCGATTCATTTTTTACTTGATTTTTGGTCTTTCAGTGCTTATAATAAACGATAAGCTGATTCAAAGGGGAATGGCGCTCAGTTGGGGAAACTGTGCGCTTTTTTCATAGAATATTTTCAATTTCACCTTTTCAATTTAACTTTAATGGTGTATAATTGTATAATATAACCAACATCCTTCCGTTTTTATTCGTATCGCTTATTCACCGTTCCCAGGTTTTAGGGAAATATGGCAGAACAAAATGAGAGATTGGAGTAATACTTATGATCAGAGAGTTTCATAAAGACGAGTTAGATGCCGTAATGCAGCTTTGGATGAACGCCATTACAAAGGCACACCCGTTCATTTCCAGAGAACATTGGCTGAACAAATATAGAACGGTTCGCAACGAACATCTCTCTATGGCTGAGACCGTTGTTTACGGTGAGCATGGCCGTTTAAAGGGTTTTGTCAGCATTTTGGAGGATAGTTTTATTGCCGCACTGTTTGTAGATGCAGACAACTGGAATCAAGGCATTGGTGCCAAGCTCATTGAGTGGTGCCAGGAAAAGTATACTCATTTGGAAGTAAACGTTTATAAGAAGAGTGAAAATACCGTTCAATTTTATACAAAGCACGGCTTTACGGTGGAGCGTGAGCAGAAAAACTCCGATACTGGCGAGCTGGAGCTTTTCATGACTTGGAAAAAAGACTAATTTACTATTCATAAACAAAAGAAAGAAGCCGCCCCTTCAAAAAGGGAACGGCTTCTTTTTCTATTTATAACAAATTTTATTCTTCTAGGCGGTATGTTACTACATCTGCAAGCTTTTTTCTTGGTCGCGGCATGGGTTCTTCATCGGCATAGCCAAGGGCAAGTGCAGCGGCAAGCTGAACACTGCTACCAATCCACTGGCTAAGTTCTGTGTATGCAAAAAAGGTATTGCAAACCCAAAGAGAGCCAAGGCCCAGCTCCTGTGCGGCAAGAAGCATATTTTCAATTGCCGCACCGATTGACTGCGTATTCGCAATCTCTGCAACCCGTTCCTCCTTGCTGATAGGAACAAATGGATTCCCCGATTCCGCATTCAGCACCAAAATAACAATCGGTGCCTGCTTTAAAATATTCAGCGTATTCCATGCGTCCGGTAGGGCGTTCCGATTCTTCTCTAACAAGGCAGCGTTCCCCTCCTGCTCCCGCACTAGCCCAGCCTCAAAAGAGTGGAGCATCTCCTTTTTGGCCTTACCGCCAAGCACAACAAAGCGCCACGGCTGCTTATTTTTACTGGAGGGCGCTTTGATTCCTGCGAAAAGTACCTGCTCGAGCAGCTCCATGGTTATTCCATCTTCTTTGAATTTACGAATACTTCTTCGATTCTCTATGCTACGCATCATTTCACAAACCTCCGGTTCTCTTTAAATAGTAAGAACTTCTATTATTATAGATTCCAGTCGTAACAATAATATGAAAAGATGCGCCTCTTCGGTTTGAGCCGAGGAGGCGCATTTCTTATTTCTCTACATAAGACTGGTGATCTAAAAACTTACGAACACGGAAGGTAGCCCCTGTTTCTTTGCACAGCTTTTCGCAGGCTAAGATTTCTTCGTGAGGCATATTATCCACAACAGTCATATACACCTTCGGAACATACATACCTACGGTTTTGGTAAACTTTAATATGGCCGGCAGTGCCTCCAGACCATATTTTGACCGACATATTTCATGGTACTTCTCCGGTGTAGCGGCATTCAGGCTAATGGAAACGCTGTCCAAAAGGCCGTCAAGCTCCGGAGCGGTAGAACGCCCATTGATTAAGTCGGAGAGGCCGTTCGTATTCAACCGTATGTTAACACAGCTTATCTGCCGCACCTGCTGGCATAACCAAACCAAGTCATCAAAACGACAGGTAGGTTCGCCATAACCGCAAAATACCAATTCCCGGTAGCTGTCTAAATCTTTGCTTTTTAATTGCTCCAAAACCTCTTCTTTGGTAGGCTCATGCTCCAGCCAAAGGTCTGCCTCACCCTCTTTCCGCTCGTTTAGAGAACGAACGCAAAAATCGCAGGCATTGGGACAGCGGTTGGTCATATTAACGTATAAATGGTCTTCTTCTACAACATAGGTGATTGTCAAATTGCATTACCCCTCAGAGATGATGTTAAACAATTCTTCTGCATTACGGCGGCCAGCCAGCAACACTTCCTCTGCCGTGATTCCACGGATCTCAGCAATACGCTGTGCGACATATTGAATCATAGAGGAATCACAGCGTTTCCCACGGAATGGCTCCGGCGCCAGATATGGTGCATCGGTTTCCGTTAACAGGCGGTCTAATGGAACTTCGCGAGCCACTTCTACGGCAACACGGGCGTTTTTAAACGTAACGACGCCACCGAGACCAATGTACATACCCAGCTTTACCACTTCACGCATCATTTCTACACTACCGGAGAAACAATGTACCACACCTCTGGGCTTGTGCCGGCTCAAAATCTCCATTGTATCGCCATGTGCTTCACGGTCATGTACTACAATAGGCAGATTCCTGCTCTTTGCCAGCAAAATCTGGTCTTCAAAAATTTTTCTCTGTACATCTCGCGGTGCCATATCGTCATAGTGATAATCCAGACCAATTTCTCCAATGGCTACTACCTTGGGATTTTTTGCCCATTCCTCGAGTTGACTGAGGTAGTCCGCTGGAAGACCCGCCACATTTTCCGGGTGGATTCCTACCGCCGCATAAATATAGGTGTACCGGGAAGCAAGCTCAAGCGCTCCCCTGCATCCGTCATAATCTGCGCCCATAGAGACAATATTGCAAATGCCTTGCTCTGGAAGGCGATGCAGAAGCTCGTCACGGTCACCTGCAAACGCCTCATCGTCATAATGGGCATGAGAATCAAATATCATTCGTTTCATTATCTTTTCCTTTAATGAATGCTGGAACCTGCGGGAATCCCATCCATCAACAATACACGCACATTGTCTTCTCCACAGTCTGCTGATAGAATCATTCCTTGGCTTTCTACACCGCACAATACGACCGGCTTTAAGTTTTTAACCAGAACAATGCTGTGACCAATTAAATCCTCCGGCTGGTACCATTTTGCGATGCCAGAAACAACTGTGCGCTCGCCAACACCATCATCCAGTGTGAATTTTAATAGCTTTTTTGCGCGCTTAATGGGCTCGCAGTGAAGCACCTTGGCAACGACCAGCTCTACCTTCATAAAGTCGTCAATGGTAATTTGTGCAATTCCCTCGGGAAGCTCTTTTTTCTCTTCCTTAGCTTGCTCTTTTGCTTCTTCCTGCACCGGAACAGTTGCGGGAATCAGCTTGTTCAGCTCTTCAATTTCCTTATCCACATCAATGCGGGGGAATAATGTTTCGCCTTTGCGAATAACTGCATTTGCCGGGAGAAGCCCCCATGTGGCAGCATTCTCATAGCCCAACACCTCTTGCTCTACACCGAGCTGTTCCTGAATTTTAGGAGCGGTATTTGGCACAAAGGGAGTTACAAGGATGGAAATTACGCGCAGCGCTTCGCACAGGTGGTACATGACGGATGCGAGTCTTGCTTTTTGGTTTTCGTCTTTCCCGAGCACCCAAGGTGCGGTTTCATCAATATATTTGTTAGTGCGGGAAATCACCTTCCAAATCTCTGTAAGTGCATTTGAGAACTGGTAGGAATCAATTGCTTTGTCGCACTTTTCGCGCAGGGTAATGACTGCCTGCTCCAGTTCCTCATCCACAGGTGCTTTCTCCTGCTCTGCAGGAATGATACCATTAAAGTACTTTCCAACCATGGCGGTTGTACGGGACACCAAATTACCCAAATCGTTTGCCAAATCAGAATTAATACGGTTGATGAGAGCCTCATTGGTAAAGTTACCGTCTGCACCAAACGGAATTTCACGCAGCAGGAAGTAGCGGATGGCATCTACACCGTAGCGGTCGCACAAAACAACGGGGTCAACCACGTTGCCCTTGCTTTTGCTCATTTTACTGCCATCACCAAACAAAAGCCAGCCGTGACCATATACCTGCTTTGGCAAGGGTAAGTCAAGCGCCATTAAAATAGCAGGCCAAATTATGGTGTGAAAGCGCACAATTTCTTTTCCCACAAAATGGACATCCGCAGGCCAATACTTGCGGTAATCTGTTTCATCCTCGGAGCCATAGCCCATCGCAGTAATATAGTTGGTCAGTGCATCCAGCCAAACATACACAACATGCTTCGGGTCAAAATCCACTGGGATTCCCCACGAAAAGCTGGTGCGAGAAACGCAAAGGTCATTCAGGCCGTTCTTAATGAACTGAATCATTTCATTTTTACGGCTTTCCGGCTGAATAAAATTCGGCTGTTCTTCATACAGCTTTAAGAGCTTGTCTGCATAGTTTGAAAGACGGAAGAAATAAGCTTCCTCCTCTGCCCACTTTACCTCACGGCCGCAATCGGGGCATTTGCCATCTTTTAGTTGGGTCTCCGTCCAAAAGGCTTCGCAAGGGGTGCAATACCATCCCTCATATTTACCTTTGTATATTTCGCCCTTATCATAAAGTGCGCGGAAAATCTTTTGCACGGCTTTCTCATGGTAATCGTCTGTCGTACGAATAAAACGGTCGTTGCTAATATCCAAAAGCTTCCAAAGATCTTGAAAGCCTTCTACAATCTTATCAACATATACCTTGGGAGTAATACCCTCTTTTTTTGCATTGTTCTCGATTTTTTGGCCGTGCTCATCCGTGCCGGTCAAGAACATTACATCAAAACCCTGCAGCCGTTTGTAACGCGCAATTGCGTCACTGGCAACGGTGCAATAGCTGTGCCCAATATGCGGCTGCCCAGAGGGGTAATAAATTGGAGTAGTAATATAAAATGTCTTTTTTTCCATAGAATCCATCCCTTTATCAAATTCAGTCTGCTTTTTTTGAAAATCTTCCCAAAAAGCGCAGCCGCCAAAACAAAAGCGGTTTTGAAAATCAGTATGTCAGTATCTTTTTCCTATTATACCATTTTGCGGTTAGAATTCAAGCCGAGCAGGTGGATTCTGCCTTTTGCAGCGGGTATAAATAGAAAAAATCAAGCCGCCTGTAACGGCGGCCTGTTATCCCATACGACATATTGTACTTTAGTGCGCTGCTTTGCTGGATTCCGTTTGCCCGCTGGCTTGTGAATTAGAAGAAGCAGCATCCGCAGCCGGTTTTGAAATATCTGCCGGTATAATCGGCGGGTTTTTCAAGATGGTAATTTCCACACGCCGGTTCTTAGCTCTACCCTCTTCGTTGTTATTGTTTGCAACCGGTGAAAAATGAGCGTAGCCCTCAATTGAGATTTTATCTTGCTTCATTCCGTAACCAATCATTCTAGTAACCACTGTGACGGCGCGCTCCGTAGAAAGCCGCCAAGAGGTTTGGTCACCAGACAACGTATGCGGCCCTACGTCTGCCGTATGCCCACTAAACGTAATGTGGTCTACACGGTCATACACTTTTGAAATCGCGTCCGACACCTCTTTGAGCACCGGTTCGCTTTCGGGCAGCATTCGGGAGCTGTCTGGAACAAACATCATCTTATCCTTCAGGTGAATTTTTACATATGTATTCGTATTCACCAAGCCAATTTGGTCCTCAAGATGATTTTTTTCCACATAAGACTGTAAAATGGAGTATACCTCATCCAAGGCATCCATCTTATTTGTTAGATTACTGGCGTTTGTTGCTTCGGTACCACTGCCGGTTCCAGCACCATTTCCGCTTCCGCCTGAACCACCACCGCCACCCCCGGTAGCATCACTGGTGACTGCACCCATTTGATGCCCGGCCTCCTCCGCCATTTTGGCAAACTTTTTCGCATCGATAGAACTCATCGAATACAGAATCATAAACAACGCCAAAAGCAGCGTGATCATATCCGAATAGGTGAGCAGCCATCTTTCATTGTTTTCTGGGGCTTCCGCTTCGCCCTTCCTTTTTCTTCTCGCCATAGCAGTTAATCTCCATGCATTAGTTATTGATGCCCTCTTTATACTTCTTATGGCCATTTTTGAACACATGATAGTAAAGGGACAACTGATTTTCCACGTCTCGTGCGGATTTACCGCTGGCAATCAGACACATGCCTTCAATCATCATTTCACGGTATACCTTTTGACGCCTTAAGTCTGTTTTCATTCGGTTTGCCATTGGAAAGTAAAAAAGGTTGGCAAACAAAATACCGTACAAGGTTGCCAGGAACGCTACACCGATAGAAGCCATCAGCGCAGCTGCGTCCGTCATATTCGAAAGCACCTGAATCAAACCCATAACGGTACCAATAATACCCAATGTAGGTGAAAAACCACCCGCAGAAAGGAACACTTCAATTTCCATGTTCTTTTTTACCATGTAGGTTTCCATATCTGCTTCCATGGTGGCTGCAATTTCTTCGGCGGGCTTCATGTCCAGCGTAAGAATCATACCCTCTTTGAGCGGCAGAAAGCTGTCGTCGCTAATGTCGGAATCATCCAGCATGGTTTGCAGTTTTAGAAGACCTTCCTTACGGCATGCATCAGCCATTTCGGACATTTTCTGAATCAGCTTTTCTGGATTTGGTGCATTCTTTGTAAAGACAGTATTGAGAAAAAACTTAAACGCTGCTCCAATCTCCCCTAATCCAAAGGAAAGAATAATCGCTCCCCACGTACCGCCAACAACGATAAGAAAGGGGGATGGCATAACCAAAGCGCTTAGAACGCCGTGTTCCAGCAAATAGCCCCCAATAATAGAGCCAAATGCTACCAGTACTCCAATAATTGTTGAAATATCCACTCTGTATCCTCCTTGAGTTTGACGATTGCTGAAGAATCAGAAACTCTCATTATGTATATCGGCAGAAGTCTCAAATATCTTGGTAAAATTATTTAAAATTATAAAATTTTCTTTTTATTTACAATTTTTTCAAAAATCTAACCATAAAACTCAAAAAATCTTGAATTTAGGGGTTGATTTTTAAATTAAAATAAGATATAATAACCAAGCATTCGAAAAGCGCAACAACTATAATTTGGACGATTAGCTCAGCTGGCTAGAGCATTCGCTTGACGTGCGAAGGGTCATAGGTTCAAGTCCTATATCGTCCACCAGCTAAAAACCGCATCAGACCGCCATTTGTTGGTAGTTTGGTGCGGTTTTTTATTTTTTTATTCCACGATATACTACGTTGTAATACGAGAAAATCAAATAAATGCAAGTCAACATGCAAGTATTTTAGGCAGTGTAAAATTACACATATATAATGAAAAGGAATTCTTAAATTATTTTTCAAAAATATATTGACAATACGTCTCTAAAGATGTATTGTATAATCACAAGATAACGAGAGGGGAAAAACAAAATGACAAAGCTAACATTAACACAAGAGGCCTATATCCAAGGCAACAGCGAGTCTTTCCTCCGCAAAATTAATAGTGACGGTGTTGAGCAGTCGGACGGATGGTGTGGCGTATACTTTGAAGCACAGGCCACTGATAACGACGGCAACGAGTATACAGTGTATTGGATACCCGTAGAGGGTTTTGACCCGCAAGACCAAGATTATGGCGACGCTTGCGATTGGGATGCACCGGTTATGATACTGGATGAGCACAACAAAAATGTAATTGGGGCGGTTGAGATTTAATGCTTATACCAATTGCAGAGTATGCAAAAATGCACGATAAAGCCATCACAAGCGTAAGGCAAAAAGCGGCTCGTAAAGGTTTTGAGACTGCTAAAAAAATGGGCAGAGATTGGTTTATAGACTCCGACGAGCCATATCCAGACAACAGAGTAAAAACAGGTAAATGTATCGGTTGGCGTAAATCATCAGATAAATAAAAAATCCCCACTGGTCAGATTTTAAATCCGTTCAGTGGGGATAAGTTTTGTCTATTGATTTTTAGCCCTCTGGATTGCCGCAAAAGCTCCGTTTGCAGAGGTGGACACAATTACCGCATTAAACGGTATAATCGCCCACGTGGCAGCTTCAGCGCCACCATTAAACAACGTAGCAAGTCCAAGCAGTAGCACTGCTAAAATATAGCTTACTAATTGAGTAGGTACGTTTTTAAAAATCTCTTTAACCGCTTGTGTGAGGATACCTACCGCCGTAGTGCAGCCCGCAAGAGTGGCGAGCATAGTCCATGTAAAAAAGCTATCCATATGTTACTCTCCTTTAACATTAAAGTTGCAGCTTTTGATTTGTCCTGCTGCTGATACATCTATGTGAGCAAAGCCGGGTTTTATTGCCTTAACCTTGATTTTGTACCCACGGAACTTGCCATCTTTGTAATCTGCCACCGGCTCCCCTACGCTGATAACGTCCCGGCCTGTTGTACGTACGGTTGGCTTATCCATGCAGCGTGCCAGCACCTCGTAGGTGTCTTTGTCGCTGTTAAATATTAAATCTTTGCTACTGGTGTCAAGCATAAAGCCAACAATAGCAGGCGCGGCAGCTTTATAAGATACGCCGGTATACTTGGCTACGCCTTTAGCAAGAGCGTCTGCAATCTTGTCTGCGTTGTACCGTGCCATGTCGTCTTGACTATCTAAAAAACCACACTCTGCTATTACTGCCGGAGCGTTGGTCTCTCGGATGACTCCAAAATAATCTTTGCCACCTGTACCAGCTTTTGTCTTTACGCCCCTATCTCGATAGCCAAGGGATACAAGCTCGGTTTGCAAGGCCGCCGCTAACTCGCGGGATTTCCCACCAGCAAGACTACAAAACACCTCTGCACCGTACCCGCCACCACCGTTTAAATGGATGCTGATAAATAGGTCTGCTCCCCACTTGTTAGCCATGCGGGCGCGCTCGTCAATTCCAACGTCAACATCGGTTGTGCGGGTCATTGCTACTGTATGTCCAGCTTGCTTTAAGAGAGCCTCTAGTTTAAGGCTAATGTCAAGCGTCAGGTCTTTTTCCTTGCGGCCTAAAGCTACTATTCCGGGCTGTACGCCGCCGTGGCCTGCATCAATCCAGATTTTCATACTATCTTCCCCTTTACTGATTCTCTGGTTTCAAGAATAATAACTCGGTTTTCAAGGTTTGAGATTGTACCTTTCATTTCTGCCATTTCTTTGTTTATTCCTGAAACTCCGCTCTGTATTCCATCAAGTTTAGTGTTTATTACACCTTTCCACTCTGAATCGTCGGTGATTTTTTTATCGCGGCCTGAAAGCCATCCAGCCAACGCGACAAAGCACATGATAATTGTAATAATGTAGCTAACTGCTTCCACCCGCATCAGTCCTTTTTGATGGATTTTGAGAGTATTAAATCTAGCCTTTTACGGCGCAAATGTATAGCAAAAATAATTAAAGCACCGGCAGAGAATGATAGCGGGGATAAGATGGACAAAAAAATAAACACCTCAATACGACAAGTGTCATAAGTAGTAAAATGTCTCTCTATTTGTGCTTGCTTTTTTTCACCGATGCCGTCAACCTTGGCTACATCTTTAATATCGGAGTAAGGAGCGTTTTCTAGGATTTTAGCCTTAGTAACCTCGCCTACACCTGATATATGGGTATCCTCCCAATCTGCTGCTGTCATTTGGTTGATGTTAACCTTAGCTTGTGTGGCTGTATAGATTGCTCCACACAGCCCAATAACTACCAAGCAAATGCCGATTTTAAACCATTTATGTTTCATTTTACACCTCCGGCTGAACGTAATCCTCACCACAAATCTCTTTGTACTGCTCCGGAGTAATCCAGCCAAGAGTTACCGCTTTTTTAAGTCCATCTAGTGTAAGCGAGCCGTTATTGTAAAGTCTCTTTAAAGTGTCAAACATATTAGCCATCATAATGCAACACCTCCATTTAAAATACTAAGTAATATTAAATCTATCTGATCTTGAAAAGAGTCAATTTGAACTTCTGTGTAATTTTTTTGAGCCAATGTAAAACACATTCTTTCTTCGTTAGTTCCCTCGGTTCCGTCCGTGGTTGGTATATAAATTTGCCGGATTCTCGGCCCATCTGCTAAATGGATAAAGCCGTCTTTAGGATTCTGTGATTCTTCGCTTATCAAGATGATATTTTTAGTTTTATTTACATCTTTGAGTAGAGTGTATAGTGCATCAAAAGCAATTGTTTCTTTTGTAAGCTCAACCTCTATTGCTGCTCTTACAGAATTTTGATAGTTTACGGTTTGAGAATTAACAACAATTGTGCTTAAAACTGTTCCATCTGCAAATTTCATTTGATTCATGTTGTCCTCCTATACTGTTTGTTTCCATGTACCACTTTGTTTTACATAGGCTTTCGTTACCGGTTTCCAGACTCCACTTTGTTTTACATAGGGTGTAGAGTTTTTCCACGCACCATCAAAATGCACAGGTATATTAGGTGCAGTATTCCAAACAAATTCGTAGTTGCCATTTGTATTAGGGCTATCAGATACCAAGATTTCAGAATTCAAATTACAAAGCGGGCGGACACCCCTATAGCCGATGTACGCGTAGCTGAACGTCAACGTACCAGTGGAATGGACATAGCGGACGTAGCAGGAATCGGCGGCATAGGGCGTTGAGAGCCAATAATACCAACCCGCGCCCGTGTTGAAGCTTGAATTGGTGTAATTGCTGTTCGCCACGGCTTCGGCGGTCGGGTAAGCAACACGAGAAGCGTCATTGCTGAAACCCGCTAAAAGCGTTCCCTCTGCCACGCCCTCGTTGGCAAGCCCTACCTCCGTTACGGACGCAAGAAAGAATTTGTCCGTTACGGTTTCCGTTCCGCCGCCATCCGTTACCGTGTTTTTTACAACGGTACGGGTGGTTGGCAAAATAGTTGCTTTGAAAGCGGCTGACAAGCCCGTCATAAAGCCCGATTCTGTTTCGTATGGGTTATACCCGCTCGACACGTTTGCGGCGCTTGGCGGCGCATCTGCGCCGTGCTGTGCGGCGTACCACGCGGCGGCTTCGCTGTTGAGCCAACACCGCAAGTTGGCATAAAGATAACGGTTGTTTCCGTATAAACGTCGGTTACTGTCACTATTAGATGCTTCCATTGCGTCAAAAGCTTTGATACAAAGGATTTTATCTGATATAAGTGTAACAGAGTTTACCGGGTATCCCGTATGATTTTTTGCAACCACTTTAAAAACAATAGGTGCCCCATAGCACAAGCTTGTAGTATCAACAACTTTTGCTCCAACTGATAAATTACTTAATGCTTGTGGCACAATTACACCTCCACTTGTAACCAAATGTCGCCGTCACTTCCACCTGTTGGCGTAGATGTTGAAATGGTTATGTTGTGTAGGACCCGGGTTGTTCCGTTTGGTATGTTATCAAGCGTTACCGTGCCCCACTCAGTGGCGTAATCGCTGTTACTTGCCTTGCGTAAAAACTGACCTGTGGTTCCTCCAGCAACTACGCCCTGCCCTGTTTCTCCAGTTGAACCGGTATCGCCTTTATCCCCTTTGGGTATCGTAAAATTGAACACAGCTTCATTTTCTGTACCAGAATTTGTAACGGAAACACTGGAACCCGCTGCGCCGGTTGAAACTGTTCCTACTGATATTGTAGCCGCTGTCCCAGTATCGCCTTTTACGCCTTGCGGGCCTTGCAACTTACCTATATCAACCCATTGTGATGTGCTTGTATTCCAAAGATAAATTGTATTATCTTCTGCTGTTCCAACAGAATAAGCATCGCCGGCGTTACCGGTAGGGTGTGCTGCCTGTAAAGCAGATAGCGTTGCATAAAGCCCTAAAACTATAAACGAAGTGCCGTCATCTCCTTTAGCGCCGGTATCACCTTTTACGCCTTGCTCGCCTTTGTCACCTCGCGGTATAGTAAAATTAAACACTGCCGCTGCGGATGTTCCGACGTTAGTAATTGACGCACTTGTTCCAGCCGCTCCTGTTGACACAGTACCTACTGTAATGGTAGCGGCTGCACCGTTTTCGCCGTCCGCTCCATTTAATCCGCTATCTCCTTTTGGACCCTGAATTTGCCCGACGTTTATCCAAGCGCTTGTGGGAATATCCCACTGATAAACATTGTAAGGGATAGTTGTTCCAACAAAATAAGCATCGCCTGGCTGTCCTGTTGGATGAGCAGTTTGTAAAGCAGATAACGTGTTGTAATGTCCTAGTACTACATAAGCAAGGCCAATGTCATCAAAAGCGTTGGCTATACGGTCTTCAAGGTTGTTTAGCGCCACGTCACTAACTAAATCACCCTCGTTATAAACTTCGCCCTCTGCCCGCTCAGTGTCATATTGGTTTGTTGTTCCAGTTGGAGTTAGATTAATACGTCCGGGGTGCTCTACGCTGCGTCCAACCCATGTTTTAGGTGTAAAAGCCATTTAATCACCCTTTCTTAATTGCTGCACATTCCGTTGTTTTGCAGCATTGATATTATTGAGTTAACTCTTGATACCGTTGTTGGCAGATCAGCCGATGCGCTTAACAATGATATTCCTTGTCTCGAAACAGCCGAGTGACCGTAAAATCCGAGTGAACTTCCGGTGTGTCTGCTTGTAAAGTTTGTAGCTGTGGTTGCGGTAGTTGCTGAATCTGCATTGGTTGCAGTGCTTGCTGTTGTAGCGGTATCTGCTGTTGCTGCACTTAGTGCTTTTTGTGATACTTGCCCGGCCGAATTAAGCGTAGCCACACCGCCCGCAGCGCCTTTTTGCGTAAGTGGTATATACTCAACTGGCGCGGTAGGAGCGCCAACAGAGCCTAAAACGATGTAAGTACCGCTAATGTTGAGCATTACAACCCTGTCACTTAATGTTGGATGATAATCTTGCATCACCGTATAAGATTTATCGCTTGCGGTATCCTCACCCTCAAATTGCACCGACACGCCCTCGCTGCCTATTGCGGTTATTGATGCTAACCTATAAGATACGTCTGTCATAAATTCACCAGCTTTTTTGCTTTATGTGTCATTGTCGTACTGTCTAAATCGATTTCCCAATTTATTTCTGTTGTGATGCCGTTATACTCCGGTATATTAATGGCGCATACATCAAATAGGCCGTGATTAGCTTCTATCGCTGTCTTAAACGATATTGTTTCAATCCCTTGCATTGCTTCAAAAGCTGATTTGTTTACTGCGTTTTGTAAGTCTGTTTGAGTAGCGATGTTATCAAAGGAAAGCACTTCAACCTTGCGTTGTCCGGTATAAACTGTGGAAGTTTTACTCATTGGGTTATCATTTGTAAACTTAGCCACTAATGGCTCTGGTAAATCCGGGTTAGACACAACGGCAATCCAAATGTTAGGTATCTCAAAAAAATTGCTTTCTACGTTCGTGTTTGGCTCTATGATGCTTGCTTGGCCTGATTGATATATGTGGTCTATGTTGTTTGCGCTCGGTATTTCGTACCTTGTAAGCCGCGCTGTACCGTTTAAATCGATATACAAATCGTTAAAACTCATTTCAGACAATAACTGATTTACAATTGTAATTTTAGGTGTACCAACATCCCAATCGTCACGGTCAGACTGCAAAACTGCGTCAGACGTATCTGCTACAATTTTAGTAATACCAGAAGAAATCAAAACACCCTGTATCGCTGTTAGATACAAGGTGCCTGATTTTAAGTTTAATCGCTCTGTGAGCTTATCGTTTTTAGCAAGGATAGACAGGTCGTAAGCTTCAAAGTTTTTTAGTGTTTCGCCGCCATTGGTTGCTTCTTTTACATATTGTGGCAAGTATGTTCCAAGGTAATATTCTGTCCCATTGTCAATCAATACAGGGCGCAACCGATGTTTGTACCAATCTATTGCGCTGGAATCTTTCACTGTGCCTGTAATCGACATTTTAACATCAGTTGCTGTACCGTCGAAGTTAACCTCAACACCTAACGCTTGCAGTTCCCCTATTTTAATTTCTCCGTTAAGTACATCAAGGCGATAGCTAAGATTTCGAATTCCACCGTCATACATAGTCTATCGCCTCCACGTAATCCCTTTGCATAACAGTAAAAGAAACCGTCACAATGTTTTTTATAGCGCGGGTCATAGTAAAGCCTTGTGCAACCCCGCGTATGATTGTGCCATCGTTATACCGTATTAAAATAGGTTTTCCGGATTTTACCCACGCGTTTAGTTTATCGTAATTACTTTTGACCATTGAATATTCCAAAGGCCATGTTGTTTCGTAGTGCTCTGTTATGTCATACACCGGCTGTGCTCTACCGCTAAAATAATGAGAGTTATATCCTTTTGATAATTGCTTTTGCGGTTGCGGTTTGCTTTCCAAACGAAACGCTAAAGGAATAAAATCGCTTGGATTATCTTCCGCCGCTAGTACACCATATTTAATGCTTGGAACAGCGTATACCGTTGGAGAATCATAATAATTGCCGTTTCTTACAACCCTTAGAACATATTCAGACATACCGGCAGACGCGTAATCAATATAAAAATCTCCATCAACAACAGCGATTGGAATACCATTGCGTAGCAAAAACCTAGTTCCCTCTGCTGGTTTTGGCTCGTGCGTTACATAAAACTCACCTACATACATTTCATTTAGATACACCGCATTTTGTATGTCTGGTAGCCCTACATCTATACGCACGCCGCCCGAAACTACGGTAGCGGTTATTACATCCTCACCGCTAATTGGAACATTTTTAACGTTAACACTTACTGACGTATACTCACTCCAAAGCCCTTGTGAGTTTTGCACCCTTAGTTTAATGGTGTATTGCCCATCAGTAAGATATCCAGAATAAGTGTAGGATTTGTCAACACCAAAACTATAAATCTTCTCTGACCCAATTATTAGTTCGTATGCTTGCTGACCTGAAGATTGCCAGTTTATAACCATTTGGGGAATTGTGGAAACACTCATTATAATAGGTGTATGTGGTCTTGCTTGTACGATGTTTGTTGCGCTTTCTGCGTAAGTGCCGGAAACATTATCCGTATTATAGGTGCGTACTCTCCATACAAAGCTACCAGCTTCTAGTGTATTTGCAGGTATCGTGTCTGCGCTTACTGCTGATATTACATGAGATTTTAATGTAACCCAACTACCATATTGCTTATAATCAATGTCATAAGCATATTGCGTTGATCCTGTATTAATATCGTGCGCCCATGTTAACGCAATGGGTGATGCAGCATCAAGATATGACGATTGCGGAGATTTTATAATTGGGGCATTAGGAGTAGCATCGGTAGTGGTAAAAGCTGCCCATTCGGTCCAATTTGTTTCGCCACCATCAGTCCCAATTTTTGCCCGCCATTGGTAGTTTTTGTTTTTTGCTACGGCACTACTTGGCACGCTCCAATCTATACGGCTGGCACCGTTTAAATTTTGATTGACGCTGACTTGATACTGTGATACAACGCCGGATACTACTTCCTTAATCTCATAAGTTATTAAATTTGCAATAGGAGATACAAAGAAATAAGACTCTTTAAAAAATACAGAAAACGTATTAGATTTAGACGGGTTTACAAAACCTCCAGCGTTTGGAAACACCGAAGTTGTCTCTATTACACCGTCAGAAAAAGAAATTGAAGCAGTAAGAGAATCGATATTGAGTCTATACCTGTTTCCAACGTCATCTTCTGCGCTAACATCGTTTCCAAGCTCAAATCCAATAAAAAATAGTTCTAGCAAACTTTTGTTAGCAACGTCTCCATATTTACCTTTATATCCTGATAGAAATGGTGTGAACTCAAATTCGAATACGGGGGTAAATTTTCGGCTTGGCTGTTCTGGTATAGCGTCAAACACTTTGTTTTTAAAAATAACATCTAGGACACCGTTAGTAGGCCTGTTATTCCAGTTCGTGGTGTTTGAAAACGTTTGATTTATCCAAGAAAAAGACCCTCCGCAGTTAACCGTGGTTCTTGATTCTACCCATACGTTGGAATGCCCACTGATAACAAAATTGACGCTTTCAACTGATTTCTTACGATATAACGTAGGTATATCGGTAATTTGAAATTTGAACAACGTTTTATGGTCTCTACCCCAAACCGAATTACTACTTAGTTGTTCATTTGGATAGTCTCTGTTTATTCCACCAATCACACTTGGGGTTACAGTTAAAATTGCCACTTATCCCGTCACCCCCTGCACTCCCATGCGTCTTTGATTTTTTACCATGCGATACACGTCATTAAATTCCTGTATTGTTCTTGCTTCTATCATTAGGTTTTCAATGATATAAGTATCTCCACCAGACGGATAAACGCCATTAGGATATACTCTGCTACCGCGTGGTAAATCCACAATTTCGGGACCATACTCACCGACTAAAGCGCGGCCGCCCGGGTGATTGTTTGTACCTTTAGCATAAGCCGGTATACGATTATACGCTCCTTTTGTTGATGCGTTGTTCACCTGACCGTTTATTTTATTTACGCTACCATTTATACTGCTAAATGTTTTTTCAACTTCGCCGCTTTTGTTGGTTAAGACTGCAATTAGCCCTAATATAGCAACCAATCCAGCAACCACCCCTAATATAATTAGCTTAGTTTTATTAGCCGCAAAATCAAAACCTGTAAAGAAGTTTTTTACATCGCCTCCTAACGAAGTAACTTCTTTTATTGTTTTTACTAACAACAAAATTGAAGCAACAGTTCCGGTTATTACTATAATCGACTGTAATACCGGCGCCGGGATTTTAGATATTGCTTCGAACAAAGCAGTAAGTATCGGTATTAACGCAGTAGCCATTGAATTACTAGTTGCTTCAAGAACCTTATTCCACTTTACCATTGAATCATCTAAGACATTGAAATTATTAATCGCATCGTTATTTAAAATATAGCCCATTTTACGAGCTTCTTCGGCATAGCCTTTGATTCCATCGCTACCCTCTAAAATAAGATTGTTTAAAGACATTGCAGACTTTCCGAAGATAGCCATAGATAAAGCATCACGGTCAGTTTCGTTTTTTATCTTTCCTAAAGCATCAATTGTATTATAAAAAACTGTTTCACTGTCTTTTAATTGCCCGTTACCAGTCTTTATGCTGACGTGCAGTTTTTTGAAAGCTTCTGCCGCGTCGCCAGAACCCTTTCTTGCGGAGTCCATGTTTTTGGTCATTTTTGCAATGGATGAGCCAATATCCTCTGCCGATACTTCTAAATATTCCGCAGCATAATTTAATTCTTGGATTTTATCCGTTGACATTCCAGTTTTATGCGATAATTCGTCTATTTTCCCTGCCGCTTCTGTTGTCCTCTCTGTCGCTTTATATAGTGAAAAAACGATGCCTCCTAATACGGTTGCTAAAGCAGCTCCGCTCTTGGATACACCGTCTAACTTAGTCACCATTCCTTGCAAAGCGGGTGGTATTTCTAAACCCGCAGCATTAGCCAACCCTCTAACAGAATCACCTAGAGAGCCTGTTTTTTCATCCGCTCCCTTTAATGCCTTTTCATTATTAGAGAGTTCTTTATTCATACCATCTAGTTCGCTTTGCGCTTTGTTGAGAGCATCTTTAAAGTAAAGTGTACGCTGGTCGTTTTCCCCGTATTGCTTTGCGTTATCTGCTAATCCTTTTTTAAGCTCATCTATTTTGCTTTGTTGGTCTGTAATGCTGTTTGTGAGCTGCTCGTTAGAATATGTCAGCCCGTCAGTGGTTGTTTTGCTCTCATCTAACGCTTTTTGATTATTTGATAGCTCATCATTTAATTTAAAAAGCTCGGCCTCTGCCTTATTTAAAGACACTTGCCAAGCCATTGTTCGTTTATCTGATTCTCCGTAATCCACCGCCGCTGAATTTAGCGCTTTACGCAAGGTATCAACTTTTTCTTGTTGGCTAGATAGTTTTGATTCTAAAGCTTCCTGTTTTTTGGTGAGAGCTTCAACCGATGAGCCGCTAGAAGCATACTGTGCTGTAAGCTTTTGTAGCTCGGAACCGTTTACCTTGAGACCGGCATTGATGCTTTCTAAGGCCTGTTTAAATTCCTTTTCACCGTCTACCTTTACTGACGCACCAAAAGTGCTGCTGCCTTTTGCCATTTTTTCACCTCAACAATAAAACTATCTAAGAGTTTTTCTAATTCATGTTTTGCTTAATAACTGGTAAAATCTTCTACTTTGTGATATTATTTATAAAAAGGAGGTACGCGGAATGAAGATAGAAGGCGGACAAGGAAAGTTTCTATTTTTGAAAGAAAACGCTGTTAAAATAGTGAAAATTAGTACTTTCGCTTCGGATAAAATAAAGGTTATTCCTTTCAATCAAATAACCGGTGTGGATATAAAAAAGCCCGGAGGATTCTATAAGGGATATATACAATTTCAAACCGCTGGCCAAACCTCACCTAACAATTCAAATTCATCAAGTGGCGGAATTCGCGATGCAGTTAATGACGAAAATTCAGTATTGTTTGTTGGCGAAGAAAATTATAAGACCGCTTTAAAAATCCAAGACATTATTATTAGATACAACAAATCTGATACGGTATTATCTTCCGCAGATGAAATATATAAATTTAAAAAACTCATGGATGATGGGATAATCACAAGAGAAGAGTTTGAAAAAAAGAGAAATAAACTTTTGGATATTTGAGGGTGCGAAATTAATCGCACCCTTTTAATCTATGCTTTCTAAGTCGTTGGTTTTTGCTCCGTTATAGTTACAATGCTCGTCGTATTGCTCCAACAGTTCTTTTACTGTTAAATATCTGCTTTCTCTGCGAGTATACCTTAATAATGTGACTGCCCAATAGTCAAGCCGAGGAAATGAAATCAGTTCGCCGCTTTTTCCGTCTGCATCAAACTCGCTACTGTCGTCAAATCCTCGGCTGTCACGTTTCCCGAGTCGCCTAAACTTTCGTTAAAAGCGTCAACCACAGCTTGTGAGATTTTGCCGCTTTTAAAGTCGCCCATAGTAAGCAACATTCCGGCTTGCTGTGGAGTGATTTTTTTTGCAACTTCATTGTTTAAATATGCGTTATACTCTGCGCCCTCGCTGACAAGCAAAGCGATAAGCCACGTCATTTCGCCAAAGTCGGAAAGCTTTTCTCCGAGAGCCGCAATGCCTCCAACGCCTTTGTACCTGTCTTGTACCTCTTTCATAACGTTAAGGTCAAACAAGATTGGGTATTCTTTGTTTCTCAATTTAATAGTGTGCATATCAAGCCCCCGTTGTAAAGCTAACAACTGCGCTAAGCTGCTGCGCGTAAGCATCGGTCACGTCCATTACAACTAAGTATTCTGTTGATGCAGCAAGCGCGGCAGTAGGTGTGATAGCAAGCGTCTTTTTTCCACCGCCGAACACCTTAGTAGCAGGAATCACGGCGTTTGTACTGGCATTGATCAGCGTCGCGTTACCGTGGTCAACGACATTGCTAAACATAAGAATAATCGGGTCGGTTTTGTTTACTCCGGTTGCACCATTGACGGGTACGCTTGTGTGGGTAAACTCCGGGATTTCTCCCCCCATGTTCATTTCTGCCGCCTGCCACGCAAGAGCCTGTGCTTCTGTATCAAAAACTGCTTCTTTTTGGTACTCCCCATCTGCTGCGCGCATGATTTCTCCGTTTAATTTAATGCCGGACAATGCTGTTGTATCGGTTTTAGAGTTATATGACCCTCCAGGTGGCGCAAACTGTACTCGCGTCAATTCTTTTACCAGGAATTTGTTTTTACCGGAAACTCTTTCCGGCACAATTATACTGTATTTCAAATAAGGCGGGCTATCTTCCGACCCGTAATGAACAACACCGTCTTCATCAATTCGGTGTCCTCCGATTTCCGCGTTAGTTGTATCTGTAAGGTTATCCATCTCTGTTTCTAAAGTTCCACCCGTAAACTCGGTTACCACTTCTGCTGTTCCGTCGTCCGCATGGTATTTTGCCGGTGCAGCATTGATTGTAATTGTTACGTTAGCCGATTTCCCAAACACTTTTCCGATTCCCATGGTTTCAGTTTCTGTGCCATCCGGGTTCTGCGTGACCGTATAAGGGCAGTATTTAGGGTATCTGCATCCTTTAAATGCCATAATTATACCTCCGTATTTTCAATATTTACATTAATTGAGACGTGATAAAATTTCGTGTCTTGCTCATATTGTTCCGGGCCGATTTTCACTCTAAAACCGACGTGTTGCAGCCTCTGTTTAATTTCCTTAATCAAAGACTTGTAATTACCTTTGCAAAACACATCCACCGTTCCGTAAGTGTTGCCTCCGACCGGTTCGTCGTCTGCAAAATACTCGTCTTGATCGAGGTAGGTGTAATAAGTGCAGTAGCACTCGCCTTTTTTAGCTGTGTCCAGAACCAAAGGAGCGATATTTACCGCCTTGCTGTTATGGAATAAGCCAGACAGTGCAGATTCAATAATTGGATTTATATTCATTCTTTCGTACCCTGTAAAAACTCATATCTCATGCGGCCTTCTATTTTTTCTTTGCTGGATTCGAGAGCTGTACGCACATTAGGGGAGGCCGCCTCTTTGCTTGTGCCGTATTCCATGTGTAAAGCAATCTGTGAGTAAGGTACAGGCTTTTTACGCTGTACAATAGCTCCATCATCACGTTGTAAGGTCTTAGAGCGGCCTTTAAAATACACCTTACAACGCCATACTTGGTTTTTATCCTTTTCAGGTTTACCTACTGTAACAGATTTTTCAAGCCCACCGGTGCGGCTATGTTTCGCTATGTTTCGGAGCACTTCTTCTGCCAACACTTCCGCGCCGCCTTTTACCATTGCGGGGGCTACTGTGTCAAGCCTGCTTCCTAACTGTCGGATTTGCTTAATAATGTCATCCGGCATTTGTGCTGTCATTTTAGCCACTCTGTACCACCCCTAAATCCGAGCAGGTAAGCTCTATTTGGTCAGAGTCTTTAGGATTAACGTAAGTTCGCTGTATCTGGTATTTTCGCCCTTGATGCAACACTCTTGTTGGCTCATAAACTGCTCCGTTTACCGCTGTATAACTCGCATACTCAAAATCTTCAACGCGAGTCTTAAACACCGTTACCGCGTTTACACCCGACTGCATACTTGCGTAAAACTCACTGCGCTTTACAGATTGCTTGTCTGCATAAACCTCCGTGCTATGTTCCGCCTCCTGCGGGTATCCGTCCGGGTCTTTCCCGTCGTTTGATACTGCGATAAGCGTCATTATATCCCGATACATTACCCGCCGCCTTTCATGTTGTAATCTGGCGACACCGACAATGAAGCCTTTTGGAACTCATACGCTTTCATAAATTTTTCGCTATCCTCGCTGTATCCAAACATCCCTTTTGCATAAAGAATAACGGCCCGCTGAATTAGCGGGTCGTCATCTTCTGCTTTATTTACATTGGACAGTTTCAAGTCCATTTTGCAAGCGTCTATGATAGGCTGTACTTCGTCATCGTCAAACGCACTGTTTCGGATACGTAGGGCGAGTTTTACGCGGTCGAAAAGCGTTCCCGCCATATTATCACCCCATTAAGGCTTCTTTTTTGTGACCGTAACCAGACTGTTTTTATCGATAACTTTACCATCAACCAACATAACTGCCTTGGTCACTTGGTCGTCTGTATCGTTGTCCTCATACCGTTTAATTGTCACCGCATAATTGGTGTTAAGCACATAATCTTCGGGGCGGAAGAGGAATGCAACAACGGTATCCGCCGCTACAGTGTCCGCATAACTGGCCATGTAATCGTTTAATACCACTCTACGGCCAAGAAGAGTTCTTTCGGGTGAACCACCAATTCCGTAATTAGTACGTGCAATTGGTTGTTTTTGGTCATCTACCATACTGATAAATGCCATAAAGGTCTTTTTGGTCATAAACCAAATCGCGCCGTTTTCGTACGCCATCGGAAGCGCAGCCTCTGCGTCGGTCAGTGTGCTGTATGCTAGCTTACCAGCGGCGGCAACATCAACATTTTGACCAGTAACTACCGTTTCCGTGAGAATTCCTTTAGGCTGTGTAGTACCGTTGCCACTGATGATTGCCTGTTCCAAAGCTTTTGTCATAGCCTCAACAACGTTTGCAATAAAGGTCGTTTCAAAGAATCCAAGGGAAACAACAGAAACTTCCAACGACATGCTGATAGCGCAACGTAGCTTGAAATAAGTAAACGTGATACTGCCGGTAGTCTTTTTCTGCCTGTCAGAACCCGCACCCTCGGCTACCCATGTAGCAACCGGTTTAACCGCGGAAGTTGGGATGGACAATCCACCCTGATACGCGGTATGTGTAACCAGAGGCAGAATCATTCCGGTAGATTCCAGTTTTTCAACGATACGCTGCATGATGGTTGTAGGAATTACCGTGCCTACATCAGTAGTTTTTGTGTTAGCATCGGCATTCTGGAACTTTGCAGGAATCGCAGTTCCTTTCAAAACGTTTGACATAAATGCCTTACGGTATTCCACCGAATCAAGAATATCCTCCGCCTCTGCCTGTGCAGAAACAACGGTGGAATCAACCACGCGGCCTGCGCCTACCGCTGCAAGGTCAACAATTCTGTTGTTATCTCTCAAAGCGTTTAGGTTAGCTTGTGCTTTCGCTTCTGCTTCAAAACTAGCGTCAAGGGTTTCAATTTCTTTTGTCTTAGCAGCTGCATCTTCCAGTTTACCGGTAGTAATGCAATCCTGTGCGGCATCAACAAGAGACTTTCTTTGTGCCAAGTATTGTTCTTTATTCATTCAGTTCACCTTTACTTTCAATAAATTTAATTTGGCCTGCAAAAAATCCGCCTGCTTTTCAGCCTGCGGATTCTGAACCTGATTTCTTAACTTTTCAATGGTATCTCGCGGTATCATTCCGTTACCATACGATGCCGCTAACTGCGGAGAGTCAGCAAACATCACCTTATCAACCAACTTTTTCTCAACAGCCTGTTGTGCTGTAAGCCACGTTTCCACGTCCATAAGCTTTAGTGCATCTTCTTCACTCATGCCCGTTTTACCAACGTAAGCAGCCGCAATGGTTTTGTTGGCCTGTTGCAATATATCCGATTGTTTGTCCATATCGTGATAATCACCGGATGCGTAAGAGGATACGTTATGCACCATCATCATAGCAGTAGGTGACATGTCCGATTTGCCCGCCATTGCAATTACAGACGCAGCAGAAGCGCACAGACCAACAATATGAATATTTACTATTCCTGTGTAATTGCGTAGCGCTGTGTAGATTTCGGAGCCTGAGAAAATATCACCACCACCGGAATTAATATCAACGTCAATTGGTTGTCCGTTTGCCTTTTCCAGAGCGTCAGACACATCACGCGGGCTTGTAGCATCAATACCCAACCAGTCATAAATCCATTTATCTCCGTTTGGGATAATGCTGCCTTTTATGTTAATCTTCAAACCTTATCACCTCCTTGTACTAACGCGGTATCCAGCCTGCGTATTGGTTTATCGCCGCCGTCAATTGGCCCGAAGTTAAATACGGCGCGCCACTCGTTTGGAGCCATTGCTCCACGGTCAACCATTGCCATTAACGCAAGTTTGGTTTGCATACTAGCGTACTGCAAATTTGAGGATTCAAAATAAATTCTGTTTCCAACACCGCGTTCTCGGCGAGAAAACAACTTTCGTGTGAATTCGTTGCTAAGCTGAATTGCGACTGGTTCAATTTCCGATTCAAAATAAGCATTCCACTCATTTTCGTCATAGTTTGATTGTACGATTTTTTCGTTGGTATTGAAGAAAGAGTATATGCGCTTGGTAGTCCTGTCCATTTGTGCAGCGTTCGGCACGTAATCTTTTGGGTCAACCCTGATTGCTTCGGCTTTGGAATCCACCGCAGCAACTCCTACGCTATCACTAGCGTTACTAAGGTAATTGTTAGCAAAGTCTGTCGCTTGTTGCCTCAAATCCTCCGGCCGGATATTGGTTGCAAATTTCAGTAACCACTGTATCACGCTAGAATTTTTAATCGCCTTAACAATACCTTGGTCTGTTGTGTTAACAATTTCCATTAACGGGAGCAGCGCGGGCACAGGAGATTCACCAAAAATATCGTTTTCGTTGTAGTCTTGTCGCAGGTGGATAACGTCCGTATAAGGGAAAGTGCTGCTCTTCCCGTTGCGATACAGAAATTTCAAAAACAACGTCCCGTCATTGTTGTAAATAGCATCCGTCTGTATTGTCGGAACTGGATATATTTCCGTAGGGTATCCGTTGTCATCGCGGAGAATTACAGCAAAAGCGTTATTGTTAAGGCATAGCTGTGTAGCAAGCTTTTCCTGCATCATCTGTCCGGTCATGTACGGATTAGGCTCTTCCAGCAAAAACCTGATATATGGCTCTGGATTGATTTGCAGTTTCTTTCCTGCTTGAGTAACAGTTTCCCGAATATGTTGAGCAACCATTTTCCCAACCGCTTTTACTTTTGGGCGTATGCAGGCGCGGATTATATCCGAGCGATACAAATTACCGTCCCAAGAATAAAACCCGTTACCAAGATTTTGCACCATCCGGTATCGGGTTTGAGTAGGACTCCTATTATTAAAAAAGCGTTCTAAAAATCCCGTGTTAACCACCTACTTTTAAGGTCTCTACCTTTGAAATTAAAGAATCAAAAACAATTACCTTTTTACCTAGCTTTTTCGATAGCCGTTCCTCGAGTTCGTCAATTTCGCTTTTACCTAATCGGCCGTTTGCATAAACCGCAATAATCTCTTGCTCAATTTTGAGAGACAGCGTTGGCGGGGCTGGTAATCGTGTGCTATGTGGTATGTCTTTCATAAATATCACCTCATATCATACTTTGGTATTCTCCGAGTTTGTCCTGCAACACAACGTAAGCGTCAAGCAGCGCCGCCGTTCCGTCTATCCTTTTGCGCGGGCTGCTAGTCTTAATCGGCTGGATGTTATCGTTTCTGTCAATGTCTATCGCCGTGTTGGCTAGACACCATTTGTCAATAGGATTGTTGTTGTAAATAACCAGTTTGCTATCAAGGTCTGCCCCCAGCTGCTTCATGGGCGAGGAAAGAGTCTTTTTTCCCTGAATAACAGGAATCATACTTTCCTTGCCAAATTCATTTTTCATCTCTTCTACCCAGTACGTCGATGACCACGAATCAAACCCTGTCCACGGAATATAAATATCAAACTCGTTTTGCACTTCTAAAAACCACTTTGTAACAAAATCTTTATGCACTTTGTTTCCCGGGGTGGTTCTCATGAGTCCGTTTTGCACCCATATGTCGTATGGTATCTTATCTTCTTTGGTGCGTTTTTCTAACAGTTCTTCCGGCAGCCAGTACATTTGAAGCACGAACACATTCTGACAACCGGGAACCATAAACGTTACCTTTCCAGCTGTAAGGTCAGTAGTTTCGGACAGGTCAGACCCTCCGATTCCATACTTAGGATACGGCAACACCTTAACTTCAACACTGTTTGTTTCCGGGTCTATGTGATTCCAGATAAGCTTTCTGTTTTCTTTGTCCAGTACAAAGGTATCGGTGTTATTAAGTTGTTCAAACGTCAGCCAAGCTTCTGTTGTTGTTTCTCTGATGTTAAATTCTTTGCATACAAGGTTTTTGACGAGCAAAGGATTTTCTTTTGCCTTGCGAACCTTTTCAGCAAGTTGAGATAGACTTTTAATCGTACCTAGCCCCGGGTTTGCTTTTTTCCAGCAGTTAGGGTCTACCCATTCTTTCCGGCTGTCCAACTCATAGATAAAGGCGATAAAGTGCTCATCGTGATAGCCTACGTCGTCAAAATACCCATTGATTACCCGTGTAGCCTCTTCGTACTTTTCGTCGTAAATATCTTCTCGCACAGTTCCTGCGGTGGAAGTGATAAAAATGAGTGGTTGTTCGCGAGCAGTAGTGCCGTCTGCCATGATGTCGTATAGAGCCTTACCTTGTTTCCATTGGTGTATCTCATCCATTAGGCAGCAATGCACATTAAGCCCGTCAAGAGTGTCGCTATCGCTTGCTAGAGGTCGGAAAACACCATCATTAAAATCACAATACAGTTCTGATACAAGAGGCTTTATACGCTTACGCAGTGCCGGTGATTTCTTGACCATAAGCTTTGAAGCAAGCCAGATTTTTTTAGCTTGGTCTTTCTTTGTTGCCACTGCATAAATTTCCGGCCCCGGCTCTCCATCTGCTACAAGCATGTAATCGCCTACTATGGAGGCCAGTAGAGATTTACCGTTTTTCTTTCCGATAATGAGTATTGCTTCACGATATTTTCGGATTCCCTCTATATTCACAAACCCGAATATCGCCGCGAGCATTGCCTTTTCCCACAATTCCAGCCTTACAAGCTTTCCGCCCTCTTTGCCTTGATAGTTGTGGCAGTAGTTTTCTGAAAATTCAAGGATATGGTTTGCGCGTTTTACGCTATAAAAATACTCGCCCGGATGTTCAACATCGTAGACAAGTTTTTTATATGTTTTATATATTTTTAACCCTACAACTTCTTCGCCCGATTCGATTTTTGACCAGTATTCCAATATTGGGTTATAGGATAGCGGGTAACTGTTCAAGTGTCCTCACGCCCTGCTACAAAACCAGTAAAGCCATCGTCAGATTCCGGCTTTTGCTCTTCTTTTGGCAGAAGTCCAGTAAGCTGGTTGATGGCCTTTTGGTAGCTTGCGTTCATGGTGTTGTATAGGTCGGCAATCGGGCGTTTGCGGTCGTAGGGTTCTTGCATGCCTTGGGAAAACTTCTCGGTAAAACCGTTTAAGTCAATGTCCGCCTCCATATCTTCGAGCGATACCCGCATATAAGCAGCTCTTTGTATAAGGCCCTGCACAGTGCCCTGCTTTTTATCGTCTATATCGGAGTAGATTTTTTCAAGTCTTTCCTTTTCCTCGGTGATTCTGTCTGCTCGCGTTTTAACAGGCTTTTTCGCCACGGTATCACTTCCTTTTATTTGGGGAGGGGGGTCACACGAAAACCCCGTGTATTATTTGGAGGGTCGGCACCGGTTAACTCTCTGAACTGTCCTCACTTTTCGAGGGGGGGAGTGGATAAATTTGTCCATCGTCTCCGAAAACATACGAAAAAGTTTCCTCGGCCCCGTGATGCTCGACGTTATGACAATCTTGACACAGCGCTTCGAGGTTATCAAAGCTAAGAGTTATATCAGGATTGTTTATGTTGTCTGGTGTTATGTACCTCTTGTGATGGATTATCTTAGCTGGTGTTATAATCCCTTTCACTAAACATCTTTCGCACAATGGGTTAGCAGCAAGATAAGCCTTGCGGCATTTCCTCCACGGATTGCTTATATAAAACCATCTAGCATATTCTTTCATCGTTGTTGCTTATTCCCAAACTTTAGCCAAATCCAATTAGCCAACTTATCCATCAATTTGATAAGCAAGCTTATAACGTACATAATCCCAAATACAGCCGCAACACCGACAAATAAACCCAGCACAAAATTTATCATCAAATAAAACAAAGTTAACCCCATCCTTTTAACGTGAACGTTTAATGAATATTAATTGCACACCATATCCCAAATATCGATGTGCACAATATTACGACGTGTGCCCATATTACTTCTTTAGTATATAGCGCGTTTTGTATTGCTCCAAAAATAAAAATAATAAGGATAACTATAACTACATACTTTATCATTATTGCGCTATCTCCTTTATGTAACAAAGAAGCGCCCACCCTAAGGCAAGCGCTTGACTATGTTTGGTTACTAGGCAATCACCTACAATAACCATTTGTGTGAGGCAAAACCCCCACAAGTATCTAAACGCACCATATAAACCAATTAATGCCGGCTCTTAGCCCTATCCGCTTGGATATGTGAGGATTTAACGGTACGTTTGTGTAGTGCCACCTCCCGGCTTTGCTCCGGTAAGCCACGGCTGTTGCTGTGCTAGGTGGTATGTGTGCCGGTCTTTCCCGGCTGCCAGTGATTTGTATGTGATATTTCGTGTGGTACACCGTTAGGGATTCGAACCCCACTCCATTGCAACCTGCATCGTGTGCACCGATGGATTGCAACGAACGTTTCCCAAGCTACGTCAAAACACGGTGTATGTGTGCCCCACGGATGATGCCGCAGGGCTATGAATGGGGAAAGGAGATGTACCCGGTATTACCGCCCCGGGCAGGCGGAGAAAGGAGCGGCGACAAGCTCATGAACTCTTTGCCGCATGTTGCGCCCTAAAGTGCCATACCATCAGGGCGCTTATTCAAGGAGGTTTCCGCTATTCGGATGAACCATAAAACACAATATGTTGTGTAGGTATAACTCTACAATTTAATTATATCACTATATAAACGAACAT
>NZ_JAWFXC010000014.1:0-38580 GCF_032576335.1 Clostridium sp. | reverse complement strand
ATGTTCGTTTATATAGTGATATAATTAAATTGTAGAGTTATACCTACACAACATATTGTGTTTTATGGTTCATCCGAATAGCGGAAACCTCCTTGAATAGCGCCCTGATGGTATGGCACTTTAGGGCGCAACATGCGGCAAAGAGTGCATGAGCTTGTCGCCGCTCCTTTCTCCGCCTACCCGGGGCGGTAATACCAGGTACATCTCCTTTCCTCAATCATAGCCCTGCGGGTGATTCCGTGGGGCATACATGCGATAGCCATGACGGCGAAATGAAGCGTTGGTACTAGTGAAACAGCGCAGAGTAAATTAGGCTCACTACCTGATTATCGCACCACACGAAATATCACATACAAATCACTGACAGCCGGGAAAGACCGGCACACACACCACCTAGCACAGCAACAGCCGTGGCTTACCGGAGCAAAGCCGGGAGGTGGCACAACATAAACGTACCGTTAAATCCTCACATATCCAAGTGGATAGGGCTTATGGCCGACATTAATTGGTTTATATGGTGCGTTTAGATAGTCCCCGGCACGCCTATCAACGATGCGGACCACGCCGGGGCCATTAATAAATCAAGCGCTTGCCTTAGGGTGGGCGCTTTTCTTGTATGTAAAACTGTAAAGTAGGTGAGGTGATGGCAGATGCCAATTGGCTAGAGATAAAAAGTGAGTACATAAGCATCGGTACCAGTTACCGTAAACTTGCTGATAAATATAGCGTGTCTTTTTCAACGTTGCAAGCTAGAGCAAGAAAAGAGCAGTGGAAGAAAGAACGTGACAAGCAATGCGACAGGATTGAGACAAAAGTAAGACAAAAAACAGCTGATGTCATAGTCAAGCAAGAAGTTAACCGCATTAAAAAAATAGATGCTCTAGCAGATGCGCTTTTATCCAAGTTGGAAGAGGCAACGGAGCAATTAAACAATCACTTGGTATCAAACAAAACCAAGACCCGGGTTGTCGAATATAAAGACCCATCCGCACCGGGTAAGCCCACAAAAGAAGTAACGCAGGAAAATGAAGAAAAGGTGTTCGTGGTTGGGGATATAGACCGCGCAGGCCTTAAGCAGCTTACTGCCGCTTTAAAAGACCTTAAAGATGTACAGATTGCAGCGGCTTCCATTCCTGACCCCAACAGTGCAGAGGACGACCCGATAACAGCAGCTATCAAGGAGGACTTCCAATAATGGGATTTTCGGAAAAACAAAAAGAAATACTGAAATTCCCGTACACTGGCAAAACGGCCTTGATTTGTGATGGCGCTGTGCGTTCCGGTAAAACTGCGGTAATGTCACTGTCCTATATCTTATGGGCAATGGCGAACTTCAACGGGCAAAACTTTGGTATATGCGGTAAGACTGTCATATCGGCAGAGCGCAACGTTGTAAAGCCGCTGTTAGCAATAAAGTATATACGGCAGCACTTTAATGTTAAGTTTGCAAACCATGTTTTAACGGTAAGTAGAGGCAATAAGACCAACACTTTTTACGTTTTTGGCGGTAAGGATGAAGCTTCTTACATGCTGATTCAGGGCATCACCCTAGCAGGTGTGTTTCTGGATGAAGTGGCGCTAATGCCGGAATCATTTGTAAACCAAGCGCTGGCTCGTTGTTCTGTGACTGGCTCTAAATACTGGTTCAACTGTAACCCGGAGTCCCCGACGCATTGGTTTTATAAAGAGTGGATACTTGACCCGAACAAGAAACATAACGCGGTGCATTTGCATTTCCAACTAGATGATAACCCATCGCTTAGTGAAGAAAAGAAAAAAGAATATTACAGCAATTACACAGGCGTTTTCTTTGATAGATACATTTTGGGGCTTTGGAAAACGGCTGATGGTGCTATTTATCAGAAATTCGCAGATAACCCGGATAATTGGATAATTCCAGATTATGTGGAGCCTAGAAGAAGTCACGAGCTAACGGGCGAAGAGCTAAAGGCCCGCGATTTTTGCCAGCGTATTGATTTTATTTCTATCGGCGTTGATTTTGGTGGCAATAGATCACTGACAACTTTTGTTGCAACTGCAATTATGCGAGGGTTTAGCGGGATTACAGTTATTAGAGATCACAATATTAAAGGCCGCAAAGGTGAGATTGATGCAGACCGTGTGGCGCGCGAGTTTGTAAGCTTTGTGCGCAAGCTGCAAGCGGATTATCCCCACGCTTATATCAAGTACTGTTTTGCAGACTGTGCAGAGCAGTATCTTATCAACACACTACGCAAGGCGTGTATAACTGCTAACCTCGGCATTAAACTTGGCGACAGCGATAAAAACCCGATTGTACAGCGTATCATTTGCGCTAATACCCTGTTAGGGCAAAACAAGCTACACCTAATGGTGTCCTGCACACTGGTACGCGGTGGGTTGGAGGCTGCTGTGTGGGATAGCAAGGCAGCAGATAAGGGAGAGGATGTGCGTCTTGACGACTTCTCTACCGACATTGATATTTTGGATGCGTTTGAATATTCGTTCGAGCGCTTTATGAAAAAGCTTCTACCGGAAGGGGTGAAATGATGGAAACCTTTGAAATCTTGCCTATTTTGCAATATTTAAACCGTAAATTTAGCGCAGGCCTGCAAACAGAGTATTATCAAAATATCCGCCTCTGGAAAGCGTGGTGGCAAGGTTATGTGAAATCTTTTCACTCGTTTCGTGAATTGTCGGGAGATAAAGTGCTTGAAAGAAAGCTTTACTCTATGAAGATGGCTAAGAAAGTTTGTGAAGATTGGGCTTCGATCTTGCTTAATGAAAAAACAGAGATAGTAATAGGAGATAAAGCAAGCAGTTTGTTTGTACAAGGGCAAAAGCAAACATCCGGTGTACTGGGTGCGAACGAGTTCTGGCAAAATGGAAATGAGCTTGTGGAAAAAGCTTTTTATAGCGGGACTGGTGCTTTCGTTCTTAGACTAGAAAACATGCTTGTTGATAATAACGGAACTGTTCTGCGATCTCCTGAAACTCAGATAGGGATTAATTATCTTGATGCTATGTATGTATATCCCATATCTACTAAGAGAGGTAAGATTACAGAGGCAGCGTTCGCGTCGGTGCAACTGGTTAAAGGTAAATATCAGGTGTACTTAGAAGAACACACAATCCAAAACGGGAACTACGTTATTATTAATGAAATGTTTGACTATGAGTCAGGAGCGCTTATTCCAAAACCTTTACCCGAAGGTATGGCTCCTACGCTTAATACCGGATCGTCTATCCCTTGGTTCTCAATTTTGGAGCCTAATCTATCAAACAACCTGATAAACAGCAACGGAATGGGACTTTCAGTGTTTGCAAACGCCATAGATGAGCTGCAAAACGTGGACATAGCATTTAATAATTTTGTCAAAGACTTTAAGCTTGGTGGTAAAAAGGTATTTTATAACAAGACAATGACCCGGAGAACAGAAGGCGGCCAAGTTATCACCCCTGACGATGTAGCTCAACAACTCTTCTTGCAACTTGACCCCGATTCGGATATTGATGCGGACCTTAAATCTCTAGTGCAAGAATACAATCCGGCTCTGCGAGTGGCTGAAAACACGCAAGGAATCCAAGCGGCGCTTGATTACCTATCGTTCAAATGCGGACTCGGTACACGTTTCTACTCTTTTGATGGTGGCACGGTACAAACGGCTACACAGTATATCGGAGAGCGCCAAGACCTTGTCCAGAACGCTAATAAGCATTATATAGTGGTAGAGCGTGCTCTCACTAATCTAGTTCGCGGGATACTTTATATCGGCCGCGAAATATTAGGGCAACCCGTAAAAGAGGATACCGATATTGAGGTGAATTTTGAAGATTCATACATTATCGACAAAGAACAGGAGCGAGCAAGAGACAAGGACGATGTTCGTGACGGAATTATGCAGAAATATGAGTACCGCATGAAGTGGTATGGAGAGGATGAAGCTACCGCCAAAGCGGCCGTTGGAGTCGCCCGAACAAATGATGAATTAATGGGGTTCCTAAATGCTTAGGCCTGACTATTTGGATAAGATTCCAAATGACTTTTTGCGTATGTATCTTGATGTGGAAAATTCAATCATTGAGGATATGGCATGGAGAATATACAAAACTGCGGAGTTTACCAACACAGCTAAATGGCAATATGAACGGCTGAAAGCGGTTAACGCCAGCTATGAATATGTCATGCAACAGCTTGAACGCATGACAGGCAAAACTGAGGGGGAACTTCGAAAAATCTTTACGGATGCAGGAGAAGAGGCTTTGCAATATGATAATCAAATCTATCGTTATGCTGGCCTTGACCCCCCTACGATAGAAAACTCACCAATGCTTCAACAACAAATTCTAACGGCTTATCAAAACACACAAGGTGTTTTTCGTAATCTCACGCGCACAACCGCCACCACTAGCCAAACACAATTTATAAATACTCTTGATCGTGCAGCCTTACAACTACAATCAGGGGCGTTTACTTATCAGCAGGTAATCAAGTCTACGGTTAAATCTTTAGCCTCTGACGGCGTATGGGCCATCCAATATCCTACGGGACATGTAGATAAGCTTGACGTTGCATCTCGACGCGCAGTGCTTACAGGGGTCAACCAGATGGCTTCTGGATTAAGCTATACACAAGCTAATGAAATGGGGTGCGACCTTGTTGAGACTACGGCACACGTTGGCGCTCGGCCTGCACATCAAGCATGGCAAGGCCGGATATTCAGCCGTAGCGGTCAAAGCGGAAAGTATCCCGACTTTGTTGGAACAACCGGATATGGAACTGGCGCAGGGATATGCGGATGGAACTGCCGGCATAGCTTCTTTCCATTTTTTGAGGGACTTTCAGAGAGCGCGTATTCCCGCAAAAATCTAAATAAATACGCTAACAAGAAGGTGACTTACAACGGCCAAACGATGAGCTATTATGACGCTACTCAGCAACAACGTTATATTGAACGACAAATACGTCGGTGGAAGCGCGAGCAAGCCGGAATGACCGCTGTGAAGCAGGACGCTAATGAAGCAAAAGCAAAAATAAAGCAATGGCAAGCTACACAACGCGACTTTTTGAAACAAACTGGCCTTGACCGTGATTATTTCAGAGAGCGTGCGGGAGCGCAACTTACAAAGTGACAAGCGGGCAACTGCATATCATACAAAATTGCCCTTACTCTGGCTGGGCTTTAAATGCTGGAGGCCGTGCAACGCGGAGTGAACCGCGGCTTTACAAATTAAATCTGCGGCGGGAAGATTTATGGATATTAAAGAATTGTTTGGAGACAAATCTCTTACTTATTCTGATTTTGAAAAATTGGCTTATGAAAAAAAATCAAAGTTTATCGATCTGTCAGAGGGAGGTTATGTTGACAAACACAAACTCGACGACAAAATCACTGAACTTGGAACCGCTAATGACACCATTAAGACGCTGCAAGAAACTGTAAAAAAGTTCGATGGTGTGGATGTGGAAAAATTAAAAAACGATCTAGCTACCGCTGAAACAAAGTATCAGACAGACCTTGGAACGTTGAAGCGAGATAGCGCGGTTAATTTGGCATTGCTTGGAGCAAAAGCCCGTGACGTAAAAGCAGTTCACCCTTTTCTCGATCTGGATACGATTAAGCTTGACGGGGACAAGGTGATGGGCTTAGACGAGCAACTCCAAAAACTTAAAACTGAAAAAGCGTTTCTTTTTGATAACGATACACAAAACCCGGCCCAGTCTGCGGCGCGCCTGAACAGTGCAGGAGAACATCACGATTCCCCCGATGCTGGTATGGATTCTTTTGTCGCTGCTGCAATGAAAGGCGCCGGAGTACAAACAGATAATGGAGGTAAATAATTTATGGCAAACTCGATTGAATATGCAAAGCGGTTCGTACCAATTATCGATGCGGTATACAAAAATGCGTCTGTTACTAACGGAATGGATGCTGCGACACGCCCAGATTTTACCGGAGTGAATGAGGTTAAAGTTCTCAAAGTGTCCACCACCGGACTTGGCGACTATTCTCGTGAGAACGGCTATCCTAAGGGTGACGTTACCGCTGCGTGGGAAACTATGACGCTCACTGAGGAACGAGGCAAAGAGATTTCTATTGATCGCTTAGACAACGAAGAAACTCTTGGTCTAACGTTCGGCACTGTAACAGGCGATTTTATGCGGCTACATGTTATCCCTGAGTTGGATGCTTATCGTTTTGCAAAATACGCATCTACGACTGGAATTTCCAAGGCGACCGATGCAGCATTGACAAAAGATACTATCCTTGCTGCTATTGACGAAGCTGCCCGGCAGATGGACGCAGACGAAGTACCACTGGAAGGCCGCAGATTGTACATTAACTCTGATTTGAAACCGATTATGAATCAGGCTGTATCTCGCCAGTGGGGTTCTGATTCTGGCGTTTCCAATGTTTTGAACGGTTACAATGGTATGCCAATTGTATATGTACCGAAAACCCGTTTTTACACAGCAATCACCCTAAACGATGGTTCCACAAATTGGGGGTATGCAAAGGGTTCGTCTGCAAAAGACATCAACTTTATGATGCTTTACCCTGCTGCAATTTTGCAAGTTGTGAAGTTTGCGTTGCCGAAAGTTTTTGACCCTGATACAAATCAGGATAAAGACGCTTGGAAATTCCAGTTCCGTGAATACCACGACGCTTTTGTGTACGAAAACAAAGTGAAAGGTGTTTACCTGCATGCAAAACCGACCACCTAAGGAGGTAGTGTGAATGTTGATTGAAAAAGACGGAATTTCACGCGAGATTGACGAAAAAAATCTGCAAAAATATAAAGATAAGGGTTATGTGCCGGTAAAGCCCGCGGAAAAGCCAAAGAAGTAACCGAAAAAGGAGGGGTTTCCGCATGTTTGCAGATTACGTTTTTTACACTGATGAGTATGGAGGCTCTGCAATTGCGGAAGCCTCCTTCACTTTGTATGGGAACCGTGCTACCGCTTATCTTGTAAGCCTTATGCCCGATGCACCTTATGAAGTGTCGGTGGATGTAAAGATGGCTATGTGTGCCGTGGCAGATGAAATGTTTAAGGGTGATTCTGAACACGGTGGCGTTCAAAGCGAAAGTGTAGGTAGTTGGTCTAGGTCATACAAAACCGATTCAAGAACAACACAAAGAAAATGGTTTGAAGCAGCTATGCTTTACTTGTCTAATTCCGAGCTGGTAAGCCGCTGGATATAACACGGGGGTGGATATATGTTTCCCCATATATTAACGCTTTACAACTACACCAAAGCTGGTTATAACCGTACTGTGCTACAGGGCGTACTTTGGGAAGATACCAAGGCTAAAAACGTCAACAAAACAGGTTCATCTGCGGTAGATTCCGTAAGAGTGATTATTCCTTTTGACGTTGATACTGGTGGTTCCGTATATAAGCTGCCCGCTGAATATCAAGCCGCACCTGCTGGCGCTTGGACGTTGCAGGCAAAGCAAAAAGACTTTATGGTTAAGGGAGATTGCCCGTTCATTCCAACGCCAGGCAGCTTAATTTCAGCGTTGACGCAGGATTACGATACTTTAACTCTTACAAGTGTTACTACTTGCGATTTTGGAGGATTGCAGCATTGGGAAGTTGGTGGTAAATAATGGCCAGCACAAACAACCATTTAATTGTAAAAACTCCAAGAGGCAGTGTTATTACCAATGCATACGCAAGTGGAAAAAACGCTGGAAAAGTAACGGCAAAAATAGAGTGGAATCCAGACTTCGGAGCTAAAAAAACGCAAAATTTTACAGCGGCACAAAAACACGTTGATAGTGAAGTCTTACGTTTGTCTACTCCGTTTATCCCAAAGCGGACTAGTGCCCTTATTAAATCTGGCGAATTAGGTACAGTTGTTGGTAGTGGTGAAGTAAACTGGATAGCTCCTTACGCAAGAAATCAATACTATAACACTAGCAAAACAAGGATTTATGACCCGCGGCGTGGTGCTTTCTGGTTTGAAAGAATGAAAGCTGTATATAAAACTCAAATTGTTGAAGGTGCTAAACGCATAGCTGGAGGTGGTGGAAAATGAGCATAATTGAATCTTTACAAGCGTTTATATCCACCTGCCCGGCTCTCAATGCCTTTGCAGATTTGCATGTTGATGGATTAGAGCCGGATGCAGTCAATTATAGCATCGATACCCTTCCAGGCTCCAGAATCCTATCACAAGATCTTGCAGGAACTAAAACGCGCGAGTTTCCATTCGCACTGACTTCGCGTGAAGCTGCTGTTGACGACCTTGCTCGAATTGCTAACACCGGATTTTATGAAGATTTTGCCGATTGGCTTGAAGAACAGACGGACAACGATACCCTTCCTGTTCTCGGAATGAATAAAGCCGTGGAATCCATTGAAGCGACTTCGTGGGGGTATCTTTATCAGCGCGATGAAAATGACCAAACTGCAATATACCAGATTATATGCAAAATGACATACACCGACATGAAAGGATGATATTACATGGCTGGAAAAATTAAAAGATCGTTACTAGCAATGTTTTTAAACACATCTCCAAAAGAAACCGCAACATATGCTTTGATGGGAGAAGGCATTACTAGCCTTAAAGTAGGTTACAACCCCGAAACATCCGACGAAACGTATGTGAGCCAAAACAGTGGCACAACAGATGTAGAGAGCTATAAACCCACAATTCCCACTCAGCAAACAGCAATTAAAGGGGACGGAGTATTTGACTTTGTTGATGGCCTTCGGAAGAATCGGTCTGTGTTAGATGATGCTCGTTCCGATATTGTGATGGTATATCTGTACGAAGAAGCCACTTCCGGGGCTTATCCAGCAGAAAAAAACACTGTGTCTATTCAGATTGACGACTTCGGCGGCGACGGCGGTAAATCGGTAGAAATCAATTACACCGTAAATATGGTTGGTGACCCGATTAAGGGAACGTTTAATCCAACTACAAAAACTTTTACAGCAGCTACGGGGGATTAATATGCAAAGCTTACAAATCAACACCGGTGAAATTAGTCTATGTGTTAACGACGACGCTACCCGTGTAATCTCATTTAACCCTACCGACATTTCTTTTGTTGAACGCTTCTACGGACTTCTAAGCGAGTTTGAAGAAAAGGAAAAAGAATATAAGCACAAGGCAGAAGAACTACAAAACGACACCGGTGTTGGTGCTTTTGATATACCTAATAATTTTGGTGACGCGCTGGCGCTGCTGCGTGAAACATGCGAGTTCTTACGGACTAAAATTGATAATGTTTTTGGTAAAGGAACTAGTGACGCGGCGTTTGGTAATGCAAATACACTGGATATGTTTTCACAGTTTTTCGCTGGTATTACTCCTTTCATCCAAAAAGCAAGGGAAAAGCAAATTGATAAATACAAAGCGCCTTCGGGTAGAAAAAACGTTTTAAAATGAATGTGCTAATTGACGGGCTGCCTTCCGCTACTGAAATAGACGGGGTATGTTATGACCTAAATACAGATTATCGTATTGGGTTACAAATAATGATTGCGTTTGAGGACCCTGAATTGACAGAGTTTGAAAAACAATTGGTCATGGTAAATTTGCTTTATAACAATGTCCCAAAAAACAAAGCTAAAGCAGCGGAAATGGCAGTTAAGTTTTTGAACTGTGGCCAAGATACAAAGCAAGGCAGCGAAGAAGTCGACAGCACTAGGTATTATAGCTGGGTTCAGGATGCACGCTATATAATGTCAGCGATTGAACAGTCATACAACATAGACCTTTCTGTTGACCGCTTGCACTGGTGGAGATTTTCTAGCATGTTTTTAGACCTAAAAGAAGATTGCTTTTTTTCAAGGTTAATTTATCTGCGCAAACAAAAATCTAAGGGCAAACTCACAAAAGAAGAAAAAGAGTGGTACTATTCCATGCGTGAAATTGTTGATTTGCCAGAAGTATATTCTGGTGAAGAACAGTCTGCAATTAATAAATTTATGCAAATGCTTGGAACAAATTGACTAATAATGCAATTTAAAGTATAATTTTACCAAAACAAGTGTTGGAGGTATCGAGATGGTTTGCCCAAAATGTGGTAGCGCAAATGTCAATATAGTAATGGATACCGCACAAACTATTAAAAAAAGCGGTTGTTTATGGGGAATTGGAAGAACTATACTTATTTTATGTACATTTGGCCTGTGGCTTTTAGTCCCTAAAAGAGTGGGCCACACAAAGTCTAATGCTATTGCGCTTTGCCAAAGTTGCGGCAACAAATGGGGAGTATAACAAAACAATATTTTATGCAGACCACCTTCTTTACAGAGGGTGGTTTTTTATATGCCAGAAAGGCAGGTGATACGCATTGGCTATGGGATATGATGGCAGCATTAACATTGATGCTAAAATAAATAACGCAGGATTTATTCAGGGCGTTGATAAAATTGTTGGGTCATTAAAAGGGTTAGCTTCCGCGGTTGGAATCGCATTTGGTGTTGCGGCAGTTGTTAATTTCGGTAAAGCTTCGGTTGGAGCTGCCACGGAATTATCTAACGCGTTGCTTGGTTTGCAAAGCATCCTAGAGGGGCAAGGCCGTAGTTTTAAAGTTGCGCAAGATTTTATACAAAAATACACATCTGATGGTTTGATACCAGCCACAAATGCGATTACCGCATATAAAAACCTAGCCTCTCGCGGTTATACAGATATACAGATACAAAATACTTTACAAGCATTAAAAGATTCCGCTGCGTTTGGCCGTCAAGCAAGTTATTCTCTCGGCGATGCCGTTACTTCTGCTACTGAAGGACTAAAAAACGAAAACTCTATCTTAGTAGATAACGCAGGTGTCACAAAAAACGTTGCTAAAATGTGGGAAGATTACGCTAAAAACATTGGCGTATCCACAAACAACCTGACAAAAGAACAAAAAATCCAAGCAGAATATCTTGGAATTATAGAAGAAACTCGTTTCCAAGTGGGAGACGCTGCTAAATTAACAGGAACATATTCAGGCCAAGTGCAACAACTCGGATTTAATTTTAACAACTTAAAAGTAGCAGTAGGTAACGCCTTAATACCTATCGCCAGTGCGGTGTTGCCAAGTATTAATGCAATTATATCTGCACTTACTCGCATGGCTAATTTATTTGCACAGGTTACCGCTGCTTTATTTGGACGACAAGCAACTCAACAACAAGCTGTTGCAGATACTGCATCAAACATTTCCGCATCATCTAAAGATGCCGCAAAATCTCAAAACAAATTAGCTGACGCTACCAAAAAGGCTGGAAAGGCTGCGGAAGGCTCTCTTGCAAGCTTTGATGAACTTAACGTATTACAACAAGATACAGCGTCAGGAGGCGCAGCAGACGCATCTAGTACTGGTGCAGCTGCTGGTGGGATTGATACTATTGGTAATCAAGAAATTGGCGGTGGCGTGAGTGTAAGCCCTAAAGTGCAAGCGGCGGCGGATACTATAAAATCTATTTTTGATAGTATCAACGGATATATTGTAGGGTCAATTAAACCCGCTTTTGATACGGCTTTATTGTTTTTAGTAGCTCCAATAGAAAACTTTAAACAAACTTTTGCTCAAATATGGGCTGATATGAGCACGCTAGCGGACCCATTTTTACAATGGTTTACTGGTGATTTTACAACCTTGTTACAGCAAGCAATAATAACCAGCGGCATGGTTTTAGGCGGGCTGTTAGACAGTGCACAAAAAGTGTTTTCAGATTTATGGAACATTGTAATTTTCCCTTCGCTTCAAAAATTAATTGATGTAGCACTTCCTATGATGTCACAGTATGTAACGGAAAGCATAAAAACGTTAGGAGTGCTTTTTGATAACGTCAAGCAAATATTTGATAAAATATGGAGCGATGGAGTAGTTCCAGCTTTACAGTTAATTGCAAATGTTTGGTTTGATACATGGGATAGCATGAAAGCCTTTTGGGATAAATGGGGAGTACCAATTTTTGATAGCATTCGCGAAGCGATACAAGAAACGGGCGACTTCTTGAAAGTGATTTGGGATACTGTTATAGCTCCAGTGTGGGCCACTTTTATGACAGTTCTTGACCAACTTTGGACAGACCATTTAAAACCTTTGCTTGATAACTTTTTAGATTTTGTTGGTGTGCTGGCACAATCTGCTCTTGATATTTACAATAAGTTTATATTGCCAGTAGTTACTTGGTTTGTACAAAGCTTCGGCCCTCCTATCGTGAGTTTGATTCAGGCTATTGTAAAAGTGGTGGGCGGCGCGATTAGTACTATAATCGACGTTGTAAACGGATTGGTTACCGTACTTAAAGGAATAGTCAAATTTATTGCGGGTGTTTTTACCGGTGACTGGACAAAAGCATGGGAAGGCATTAGGGATGTATTCAAAGGCATAATTGAAACTTTCGAAGGTATATTCCGTGCTCCTATAAATGCAATTATCGATATGCTTAACCGCCTAATTGCAGGGCTGAACTTGGTAATTGGCGGACTGAACAGCATCCATGTAGATATTCCAGATTGGGACGTTTTCGGAGATATGCGCGGCACTACGTTTGGTTTTAGCATAGGCAAAATCAATAACATTCCGCGTTTGGCCACCGGTGCCGTTATACCCCCGCGGGCAGAGTTTGCTGCCATACTAGGCGATCAGCGCAGCGGCACAAACATTGAAGCGCCGGCAGACTTAATCCGTAGCATTGTCGCAAGTGAGATTGATAAAATCAATTTTAACCCAAGTGTAAACGTAATTGCTTCTGGTGATGATACCGGGTTTATTCGATGGGTAAAATTTAACGTAGAAAACGAAAATGTGCGTGTAGGTCAATCTTTTGCAATGGGAGGCGGTCGCTCATGATTATAATTGATGGCGTGAGGTTTGATATACCCATTGTAAGTCTTAAACGTACCGCCGAATTTTTGGATAAATACGCAAAAAGAACGGAAGACGGTAACTTACAGCGCAAGTTAATTGGTGTTTATTTTAATTATCAGCTTAAACTTGCTCGCAGCACAAATGTAAGTAAAACAGTGTATCAAAATCTATGGAACAAACTCACGGAGCCGGTAGAGTTTCACATGGTTACCGTACCAGATGAATCTGGAACCTATACTTTTACAGCTTATTTTGCTGGTGTAGCTGATGAAATGCTTGCGCAGCAAGGCAGTAATAACTATTGGAAAAATCTAACCGTAAACTTTACTGCTAAATCTCCCGCGCGAAAGCCGTCATAAGGAAGTGGTTGCTTGGAATATACGAAAATTACACTTGATTTAATTGATGTTACCGCTAAAAGCGATAGTGCCCCGGCTGCAACCGATATTCAGCCGTTTGCGGATACCGAACAGCTAAAACAAGACGAGCTGATTGTGCCAGACTATGCAACTTTGGAAGATGATTTTTTTATTTTAAATCAAAGCAAGACCTTGTTTCCCGACGCGCCGGAAGGCATGGATTTTGGTTATTGGAGTAATAGCGTTTCCAATGCAAATAGCTTATTTGATACGCCTCCAGTTTTAGAAATCACTTTTACAGAACAACACACTAGCGCAGGGCTGACACTACACTTTTTGCCAGATTACCCTGCGCTAATTAATGTTCAGTGGCTTACACTTGAAAACGTACTAATTATTAGTAAAGATTTTCAGCCAAACGCATTAGATTATTTTTGCGAATGTCCAGTAGAAAATTTCGGCAAGCTGGTTGTTACGTTTAAACGCACCGTAAAGCCTTACCGGTATATTAAATTGCATGCAATTGACTATGGAACGTTTTTAACTTATATAGATACGGATGTTGTTAATGCAAAAATTACTGAGGAAGTCGACTTAACCTCTAACACACTTAGCATCAACATGGCAAACTTCACGCTTCACAGCCCTACGGACGATTTTAATTTGATGAATCCACAAGGTGTATTCAAGCTGTTTCAGCAGGGGCAAAAGGTGCATATACGGCATTTCTTAGATGCTGGGCCGGTACAAATGGGAACATTTAGGCTAGCAACTTGGCAAAGCGCAGACGCTTCTACGGGGCAATTTACCGCAAACAGTAGTGTGGGGGAATTAGATAAGACGGATTTTAAACTTGGCCAAATTTATTTAAATGAACTTGCTGGAAATATTATTGACTCAATTATGGCTTCGGCTGGGTGGACGGAATATGAAGTTGAAAATACAATCCGAAACACACCGTTATCTGGTTGGTTGGCAATTGGAACACATCGAACGGCATTACAGCAAGTAGCGTTTGCAGCGGGAGCAATTGTAGATGACAGCCGCAGTAGTATAATCCGAATTTACTCGCAACCGCCTACTTATAATAACCTTATTACGCGTTCACGCAAATTTTCCGGAAGTAGTGTAAAACTATTGTCTTATATTTCCGATGTATCACTTACAGCACACAACTATGTGCTTAAAAACGATACTGAGCAGATATTCCAAGGAACCTTATATACTGGGCAGCACGAAATACAATTTGATTCTGCTTGTTCTGCTTTATCTATAACCGGTGGCACAATTACAGAACAGCATCAAAATTACGTTGTAGTCACTGTGGACACTCCCGGAGAAGTTACTATAACTGGCAAAAAATATGAAGATCATCCCATAATTTATCTTAATGCTACGGAAAAACTTCCTGCCGGTGCCGCACGCAACACTATAAAATTTGAAGCCGCTACGCTAATTTCTGGTGCAAATGCTCCGGTTATAGCTAAGCGGCTTTATGATTATTACCAATTAAGGTATCAAACAACAACATCTATTATTTTAGGACGGGAACGCGCAGGAGAAAAAGTAGCGCTGCAACATACAAGCGATAACGGTTACACGATGGACACTATCGAAAAGATGGATGTTGATTTAACCGGTGGATTTGTTGCAAATGCAACTCTAGTCGGGAACGGAATCGATATTGTGCAAGCATATTATACCGGCGAACTTTACGCCGGGCAAAACATGGGGGTGTTGTAATGGCTTGGATTACGCCAATATATGATCGCGCGCAATCTGATATTGATAATAAAACATCAAAAGGATATTACAACGCCTCTGATTTAAATCGCATTGAGCAAAACTCCGCATATTTGGCCGGTGTTTTTGGGGTGACAATTAGTACCCGAGCTTGGAGTCGCACAGACTTCCCGACACCGGGTGAATTTGAAAGAATCCTCTCAAACCTCAACACCCTACAAGCAGCTTATTTTGTGTATCAGACAACACCCTCTACCCCGCAGAATCCTGTGAATGAATTTCACAAAGCGAACAACATAGAACAAATACTACACGACCTATACGCCTTATACGAAGATAATAAACGAGCAATTATGTATGCCGGTGAACCTTACGCCGGGCAAATGATTGGAGTGATTTAAAATATGGCATATCAAATAAAGGTTTGGAAAAACAGATTATCAGAATTTCCAAATCGCCGCCGCCTTGAAACGACAGGAATAGAAAATACTTATGATGTAGTGCGCGCTGAGGGAAATGTTACCGAAACAGGTAACGCTTTTGACGAAACCGAAATGAACGACTTAGAGACAAGAATAGCAACCGGAATTGCAGACGGAGGTATTACTGTTGCTGATCATACGCGAACCGGTACAACTAATAACCTTGAAGTTGACCCGAACGCAAAAAACCTCTCATTTCTTGCCACCGCAAACATAAGTGACGGCGACGTTTGGACGGTTAACGGTACATCGGTAACGGCGGTATTACAAACAGGTGATGCTTTACCGGGTGGGCTATTTAAAAGCGGATGCTGGGTAACAGGGGTAAGACTTAGCGACGATGGTACTAAGCTTTTTTTTAGGGCTGGGGCTGCTACCGTCCCCTCCATATTTGGTAACGGGAGTGACGGGAACGTTGTTATTAGCGGCACAACAACATTACCAGTGCCAGTGCCACACCAAAGCATCGTAGAAAAACAATACAAATCGCTTACAATAAACGCAGGTGCAATATTAAAGTGTGCAGCGCACAACGCTGGTTTGATTATCCGTGTACAGGGCGATTGTATTATACACGGCACGATTGACCAGAGTGGGCTTTCTCCCAAAACCAATCCACAAAACGAATATCCGTATCCTTCGCAATTAATATGCGGAGACGGTGGGGACGGTGGATATGGAGCAGACGTAAGAAATGAGGTCGGCGGCTCCGGAGGAATAAAAATGCTTAAACGTTCATACGGCGGCGGGTATGGAGCAGGCGGTGGCGGTGGTTCTGGCATTGGGTGGGGTGGAGCCGGTACTGGGAAAGCTGGTAACGGAGGCAGCAGCTCTTCAATTTATATTTATGTGACTAATTATTTTTTAGGCGCAGGTTCTGCCGCAAACGCCGACTATGGCGGAGGTGGAGGCGGTGGTAGAGGTTCTGGCAGTACCCCCGGAGGATTGGGTGGAGACGGCGCAGGAGCTTCTGGAACCACAAGTTCGGACTCTTCCTGCGGCGGTGGCGCCGGAACGGGGAATTATGGTGGCGGAGTAATTTTGTTATATGTTGGTGGTAATTTAACAATAGACGGTAGTATTAAGGCAAATGGCAAAAACGGAGGAAATGGTGCTATAGGATACGGCGGCGGCGGCGGTGGTGGTGGTGGTGGTGGTGGAAGTGTTTATATTTTATATCGTGGCAATTATTTTAACAACGGGTTGATACAAGTCAATGGAGGCGTTGGAGGCACTAAAGGGGTAACCACTTCTGGCGATGTAAAATATCAAGCACGGGACGGATATACCGGAGGCGTTGGTTCTATCACCGCAATCCAATACACTAATTAAGGAGGTAACCATGTCAAAGCAAATCAGAGTAGCTATTTTCCACAACGAAGTGGATGGCTCAAAAGCATACGCAGAAGATATTGCATCTAAAATAGACGGAGAAACCACACTGTTAAACTTCCGTGACCCCCGACCATGCGCAGAATCCTTACCTATGAGAGCTTCTCCCAATGTGGCACTTCTTCTTTTTGTTGACTCTCTGGAAGAATTGCAAGAAAAAATCAACATACTGAAACAGCTTGATTACATTAAAAAGCAAGACAGTGTGACCGAGGTTGTGGATGACTTAATCGCTATATCCGACGGCATGACGCAGGAATTAGAAGAAAAAATTGCCGCAACATTTTATAATTAAGGGGTGCATTATGACTGGTAGATTAAGCGTATTGGCAAGAGTAATTAAGCGCAGTGTAAATTCTGGTGAAACAAGAGACAATGTACTTGCAAGCTATATTTTACTTACACAAGCAGAAAAAGATTTGATTATCTCCGAATGGGACAACATCGTGGTAGACCCGCCTGCGAAATCGTTACAACAAGAAATTGTTGATATAAAATCAAACATGGCCTTGGCAGACGCTGCCGCTGAATATAACAAGGGGGTACAAGCATGAATGCAAAAGAACAGTTACAAATAATCCTCAACAATTCCAGTTCCACAACGCTTGCGAAAATGATTATTGTATTAGCTTTTTGGATGATGCAACGTATTACAAACGACGAGTGCATCGAATTTGCAACAATGTTAGGTTACACCTTTACGCCAGCAACGGCAATTACATCTAAAGGTAATGACTCCTATACCGTTTTGCAGATGTTGACTATGCTAGTAGACGATATGTATCCCTCAAAATTTGAGTTGGGTAAAAATCTGGCAGAAGTAGCTTTAAGCGCCGCAAAAGCTGAAAACTACATTACTGCAACCGATTATGGAACGCTGGTGGATAAATTATGATAAAACATAAATGGTTTAAAATTGGTGTATGCCTACTTGTTATTGGGCTGTGTGGAGCAATCTATACAGCCACGCAAGCTAAGGTTAACATTAACCAAATGACAGCAGCAGATTGGCAAGATACCCATATATCAGGCGTAGGCGAAGTTACTAAGGCTAAAATCCTAGAAAACGCTCCTTACTCTGACATTAAAGATGTAGCCAAGGTTGACGGAATCGGAGAACAAAAGCAAGCACAAATTGAAAGGCATTTTACTACTTATGACACTTGCAGGCCAGAGATTTATCTTGGTTTGTTGGTGTTTTCTTTTGTCCTCATAATTTTAGGCTCTTTAATAATCGTCAATGTAGTGGTAAGTAGACACTGTGACAAAAAAATCTTGCTAGAGGCAATCAAAAAGTAAGGGGCGATTTGATGCCAACTGAAATTATTGTTGCTTTATTATCGTTTGCCGGAACTTTAATCGGAGCTTTAGCCGGTATATTGATTGCCAATAAATTGGTTAATTACAGAATAGCACAGCTTGAAAAAAAGGTTGATACTCATAATCAGGTAATTGACAGAACATACAAACTGGAAAAAGAAACCGCTCTTATAGAGCAAGAACAATCAGAAATCAAAAACGATATTAAGGAAATCAAAAACGCAATAAAGGAGCGTACAGCATGAAAACAAATCATGGATTGGTAGAGTTTGCACAAGCTGCACTAAAAGCTAAATTAGGCTATGTGTACGGCTCTTTTGGACAGGTATGCACCACTGCGCTACTCAACCAAAAAGCTAAACAGTATCCAGCTAACAATCTTGCTGGCGGGGCTATGCGTACAGTCGGAAATAAGTGGCTTAATCGCCGCGTAGTTGACTGCTCAGGCCTGATTAAATACTACCTTATGGCTGATAAAGTAGGGGACAATCCTACATACAACGCAAAGTATGATGTGAATTTATTTCACGCGGCAACAGAAAAAGGCACGATTAATACCCTGCCAGAGATACCTGGTATTTGCTTATACATGCCTGGTCACACAGCGGTATATCTTGGAAACGGAGTAGTGATTGAGGCGGCAGGGACAGCATACGGTGTATTACAAAGCAAGATGCCAAATTGTTACACCGGCAGGCCGTGGACTCATTGGTACAAAGCCCCCGGAATTGAGTATCTCAAAAAAGAGAGTGTAACAACTCCACAGATTGCGGCTCCTGCTATTACCGGCCTCATGCTTGATACCAGCAGCCATAACATGCAACCAAACACTGTTTACGATGTACTCGCTAGATGCGCAGACAAACCTAGCTTACGTGTAGTAGGTAGGGATATTATAAGCGTGTCAGACCCCGTGGCGGCTTATAATGGCACGGAGTTGAGAGGCTATAAAATACGCATCAAAGCTTTAAAACCCGGATTTGCTCACATAGACGTATCAGCAGCAGGGCAAATCAAAAGCTGCAACTTTAACGTTAAATAAGGAGAGTAACATATGGATAGCTTTTTTACATGGCAGATGTTGGCCACTCTTGCAGGCTGCACTACGGCTGTAGGTATCCTCACACAAGCGGTCAAAGAGATTTTTAAAAACGTGCCTACTCAATTAGTAAGCTACATTTTAGCAGTGCTACTGCTTGGACTTGCTACGTTGTTTAATGGCGGTGCTGACGTTTCCACATGGGCGATTATCCCGTTTAACGCGGTAATTGTGTCCACCTCTGCAAACGGTGCTTTTGCGGCAATACAGAGGGCTAAAAACCAATAGACAAAGCTTTCCCCACTGACCGGATTAAAATCTGACCAGTGGGGATTTTTTATTTGTGTTAATCATCGTCTGTTTTAATTTACTTTGTAATTTGCTTGTATAAATCCAGGTTGCTCAACCCGTGAACATTAAGTTCTTCAAAATTACCGTCGAGTTCCTTTACGGACTCAATATCTTCATCAAGCATTTTTACGCAATCTTCAAATTGTGTGTCATCGGGGTCAAATGAGTGAGCGTAGATTATTTCATCGCCGTCAAATACAAACAGGTATCTATCACCATTGTTTATTTCATGAGTTTCAAACCTTTTCATAATTAGCCCCACTTTCGTTTTTTAATTACATATTACTACGCAAAAAACATATTATCAATTAGTTTTTCTATTTTCCCCGGTTATACCGCCGGGGTCGGTATGCGGTTTTTTATTTATTCATTGTTTTCATAGCTTCTTTTGCTTCTACGCCTGTAATTATAATGCCGCTAGCCTTAACACCCAATGTAATTGCAATCTCTCGAACAAAGTGATAAGCGTTTTCTTTAAACCAGGAACGGTTTGTGGTATAGTACCATTCTTTGCGGTCATCGTCCCAATTGAAACCTTTTGATTTTAGGAAATCTTTGTGGTCAAATGTGTTGCCGCTAATGGATACTGTTAACTCACTGGTGCTCTCTACTACTTTTTTGGAAACCTCATTGTATATTTGGTTAGCTGCGATTGTGATAGTAGTCATTTTTGTTAGCCCCTTTCCTTATCTTGTGATTATAGTATACTATACTGTCGACATTATATCAATAGGTAAAACACACAAACATATACTGACGATATTATATATAATGACGATAGTATGTTATAATAGAATGTGATACTATGAAAATAAAATTTGAAAGGATGGACATCATGGCATATACAGACGCTCAGAAGAAAGCAACTGCGAAATATAATGCTAAGACTTATGACCGTATTGAAATTAAGGTTTCGAAAGGAAACAAGGCACTAATACAGTCTCGCGCCGAATCTCTCGGCATGAGCCTTAACGCTTATATTAACAAACTGATTGATAAAGATATGAGTAAATAAAACACTTCTGCTATCCGTTAGGAGGGATTGAAATTAAACGCTATGTAGATGTAATAGTAAGATGGAGAGAGGACGGGCAAAAAATACCTTTGCAGCTTAATTGGGCGCCGGGGCAAGAATTTGAAATTGATAGGGTGTTAGATATACGACAAGCATCGTCGCTCAAATCCGGCGGGCAGGGAATGAGATACCTTTGTCGTATCAAAGGCAAAGAGCGCTTTATTTGGTTGGAGGATAACAGGTGGTTTGTAGAATTGTAACTGCGATAAATCTATACCATTTGTCGTATAGCTGTCGTAATTATCGTTTTTACCTTGATATTACTGTAATGTTTTAAGACTACGAATCAGAAGGTCAGGGGTTCGAATCCCTTCGGGCGCGCCAAAAGCAGTTTAACCTTTATGGTTAGACTGCTTTTTTTGTTGCACTATTTACCCAAGAAATTCGAACCCACAGCCTCGCCAATCGGTGGGGGTTGCCGCAACCTTAATCCCAGTATTATTGTAAAATCCACTTTGTCTTTTCAGAGAATCTTTTTCTTAAATAAAACGGTGGGTTTCAGATAGCAACGTCGGGTCTTGTTGGAGAAAGAGTCGGCTTTTCGGCGAGCAAACGCGGGCGTAATTACCTAATCGAAATACTTATTTACATGCACCAGATTGCATCTCTGTGTTTTTTGCACAGAAGAACCCGTCGTATTTTTTCAATTCTATTCATTTATTCTAAAGCAAGGACAAGATATGCAGTTTTGCTTTCGCTTTGGTTCTTTATTCTACTAATGCAGGAGTAGAAAACTCAGTATATTATGAATAATTATTTTTTTAACAGCATAAATTTGAATCTGTAGAACTTATTGACTTCATTTTGCTATTATGTTATGATGAAAAAAACTTCATATTCTACAAGTGAAGTTCGTAGGAAAACGGCCGTGGCCTACCGAAGGAGTAACACTCTCAGGTTCCCGCTTATTCGGGAGAAGACTATGAACGGATGTAACTCTGGAGAATCCCTTAAATGGGTGCCGAAGGTGTAAGGCTCGAATTTATCGCGCTAATCTCTCAGGCAAAAGGACAGAGATCTGTGCCCACTATCAATGGGCCTTTTTTGTGTATTCCAGAGTCAAGCCATAATTTTATGGTTTGACTCTTTTCTTTTCTTGCTCTGCAGAGATACTCCTTCTGGTTGCTCAACGGCCTATGTAAATATTTTGGAGGGGTGTTTTTCTTGGAATGGTTTTCTAGTTTAGTCAACAGTATTAATGGTGTATTATGGAACTTCTTCTTGATTCTTCTTCTGTGCGGTGCCGGAATTTATTTTACAATTCTGACCAGAGGAATTCAGTTCCGCAAATTTAAACAAAGCTTTCACTCTACCTTTGGGTCAATTACCTTTAGTGGAAAGAAAGCAAGCGAAAAAGAAGGAATGACCTCCTTCCAGTCGCTGATCACTTCTGTATCAGCTCAAATCGGAACAGGAAATTTAGCGGGTGTGGCTACTGCTATGGTTTCTGGCGGCCCCGGTGCCGTGTTCTGGATGTGGGTAAGCGCTATTTTGGGTATGGCTACCATTTACGGAGAAGCAACCCTCGCACAACGCTACAAAACCAAGGTGAACGGCACCCTGGTAGGTGGCCCTGCCTACTACATTCAGGCCGCCATTAAAGGCCCCGCAGGCAAGGTTGTTGCGGCCATTTTTGCCGTACTAATTATTTTTGCACTGGGCTTTATGGGAAATATGGTGCAGGCAAACTCCGTTGGCGGTGCAATGGAAGCAGCGTTTGGCATTCGCTCCGAGTATGTTGGAATTGGCCTTGCACTGCTTTCGCTGCTGGTTTTTTTGGGTGGTGTAAAGCGCATTGTTGCCGTTGCTGAAAAGGTTGTTCCTTTTATGGCGGTGTTCTTTACCGTTGCATCTTTGATTGTTATATTTGTTAACTACCAGAATATTTTGACTGCATTCTATGATATTTTTGTAGGTGCGTTTAATCCGCAGGCCGTATTGGGCGGTGTTTTGGGTGTCAGTGTACAACAGGCCATTCGTTTTGGTATTGCACGCGGCTTGTTTACCCATGAAGCTGGTATGGGCTCAACCCCGCACGCACATGCGCTTGCTCGCGTTAAAAACCCCTGCGAACAGGGTCTTGTTGCAATGATGGGTGTATTTATTGACACCATTGTTTTGCTTCCTCTCACCGTGCTCGCTATTTTAACCTCCGGTGTTTTAGGTTCTACCGACGGCAAAGGGGAGTTTGTTACCGGAATTCAGCTGACGCAGGCTGCTTATTCTGAGGTGTTCGGTCAATTTGGTTATGTAATTATTGCCATTTGTGTATTTTTCTTTGCGTTTGCAACTATTATGGGCTGGTACTTCTTTGGCCTTGCTAACGTGAAATACTTATTTGGCAAAAAAGCGGTCTCTATATATGCGGTTCTGGTTTCTATTTTTGTTGGTATCGGCTGCGCGCTGAAGGTGGACCTGGTTTGGAGCCTTGCGGATTTGTTCAACGGCTTAATGGTCATCCCCAACATTCTTGCATTGCTGCTGCTTGGCGGAGTCGTTGCAAAGCTCACCAAAAGCTGGGAGGCTGGCGAAGCTTACACTCCCGAGTTTGAGGATGACGACAGCTCTGTTTCAACTGATGCGACGAACAGCTAACAATTAAATCATTTTAAGGAGTGGATTCAAAAAGAATCCACTCCTTTTCTATTTATCCTCTTTTATTTTTGTGGTAAAATTATTTTATATTAATCAGAAAGCAAGTGACGTTATGACATAACCGGTTTTATGCTTGAGTAACACCCCAAGGGGTAGATTCACTCGGGCAGGCAGGATTTTTCTGCCATCTTCTAATTTTCCTTTTAAGAGCCCCACCGAATCCTCTTGCGGTGAGAAACAACTGGTTTCACAAGCATATTGAGAAGCAATGTTGAAAAATTCACGGTCTTTGAAAGGATAATATTGATATGAAAATAGATACAATCAAAATCGAACAGATTCCCGCTCTTATTTGGGGCAATCCCTCTGACCAAGCTATTCTCGCTGTACATGGCAGTCACTCTCATAAAAAAGATGCTTCTATTGAATTATTGGCGGAAAAGGCCGCTCAGCGTGGCATTCAAGTCATTAGCTTCGACTTACCTGCACACGGGGAGCGCATCGGCACAGAGCCACCTTGCAAGGTGCAGTACAGCGTGAAAGACCTGCGTAAAGTGATGAACTATTCCAAACAGCGTTGGTCAAAAATCAGCCTGTTCGCTTGCAGCCTCGGCGCTTATTTCAGTCTGTTGGAGTACGCGAATGAGCCGCTGCGCCAAGCACTGTTTTTATCTCCCGTGGTTGACATGCAGCGAATGATTACCAATATGATGACATGGTTTGAGGTTACGGAGGAACAACTGCAAAAGCTTGGTGAAATCCCAACCCCTATGGGTGAAACCTTATATTGGGATTACTATTGCTATGTAAAAGAACACCCCATCGAGCACTGGAACTGCGACACCGCGATTTTGTACGGGGAAAACGACACTCTTTGCGAGCGTGATACCATCGTTTCATTTACGGAACGTTTTTCGAGCCGATTGGAAGTGGTACCTGACGCAGAGCATTTTTTTCACACCCCGGAACAGCTTGCCGCTTATTCTGCTTGGCTTGAGAAAAATCTGCGGTAATTTTTCTTCTCACCCATAGCGAAACCAAATCAAACCCTCAAGCGATGTGTTCGTTTGAGGGTTTGACTAACCACAGGGAATTACTCTTACTGGTTGTGCAACATCAGGATTGAGTCAACCGAGCCTGCTTTGGATAACCACAAAGCCAGTTAAGCGAAGGGTAATACTATTCAGAGCATACAGCAAACGGAGGAAGTAATGGATCATTAAATTCATTTGGGTCTGTCAGATGGTACTATCAAAAGTATAAAAATGTTCCGGAACGAAGTAGAAGTGGTAATTGAAAGATGGAATGTAAAAGGATTAAAGTTGATTTTTGAGAATTGCTGGCGACTCAAAGACAGACAGTCGATAGATCAACTAATTGGTGATATAGAGATTTTAAAAAAGTCAGCTTTATTCGATGAACTCATCGCAGATATTTTGGACGGCGGAGGAACCAAGGAAGAATTGAAAGAAGCTGTTGAATTCACTTTTTATGAACCAGCGGATCATCGTATTATTTTAGAGATTATTGCAAACTTTGTTCGAGCGGAAGAAGTCCAATTGCCAGGAGAATAATGCATGTATGATATTACATTGAAGAGGTTAAAAAACTCTGGGTGGTTTTTAGAAAGAAAAATTAGCACAAGGGAATTAAAAGAATTATACAGACAAAGAGGGTTTCTATGGAATGAAATCGCACAGAGATTTCTAGAGAATTACGGAATGCTGGAGTTCCAATTTACAAAGACAGGCTCACCATTCCAGACTACAGAAAAAATAAACTTCAATCCTATCTCTGCTTTAGGTAAAACCATTCATAACGATTTTTTTAATCAGATAGGAGAAGAATTCTCGGATGTTGTTGAAATAATAGATAAAGAGTTTTATCCAATTGGTGAAATTGCAAGAGGTAATTTAATTATATTTATGACGAATGATGGGAAGTTCTTTAGTTATACAAATGGATGCCTCTTAAAGAATGGTGAAAATACGGAAGAAATGCTAGACTGCGTTATAGGAGAAATTCACCTTCCTCACATTTATGAGTAGCATTTTTACTTTATCGTAAAAACTTCCGTTGTTTTACTGATCCTATGACTGTAATATATTGTATTAAACGGATAATATTTCCGAACAATTCGGTGTGAGGAAAGTAGAAAGCCATACTTCTAGTGTTTTTGTGAATCATTCCTATTTAGAAAAATGAATTTTTTGTGATTATTTTGGATTTCTGTTGAGAAATGACGGTACAGCGGTTATAATAGGGTTATTCAGTCTAATTGGGTTTTTGCGCCCTTTTTCAAGAATTGACAGAAACTCATTCAATACATTATTGATACACATAAAACGGGCGGGAATGAAAGGGGAACATCCATGTTTGCAAAGGATATCGGAATCGATTTGGGAACAGCCAATACTTTGGTGTTCATGAAAGGTAAAGGAATCGTGATGCGCGAGCCGTCAGTTGTGGCGGTAGATATTCGCTCCGACACGGTTTTGGCTGTAGGTACACAGGCCAAAGAAATGATCGGCCGCACCCCGGGTTCCATTGTAGCGGTTCGTCCGCTGAAAGACGGCGTTATTGCGGACTTTGACATAACCGCAACCATGCTTAAGCATTTTATTAAAAAAGCAACCAAGGCAAATATGTTCAGCAAGCCCCACATTGTGGTATGCATTCCCTCTGGTGTTACCGAGGTTGAGCGCCGCGCTGTGGAGGACGCTGCCCGCCAGGCCGGTGCAAGCCAAGTAGAACTGATTGAAGAGCCTATGGCTGCGGCAATCGGTGCAGGGCTTCCTGTTGCTGAGCCTACCGGCAGTATGGTGGTTGACTTAGGTGGCGGCACCACTGAGGTAGCCGTTATTTCTTTGGGAGACATCGTTACCTCCTGTTCCGTTCGCGTAGCGGGCGACAAGTTTGACGAGTCGATTATCTCTTATGTAAAGAAGAAGTATAATCTATTGATTGGTGAGCGTACGTCTGAAGAAATTAAAATCACCATCGGTTCTGCATTCCCAACAGAAGAGACCAAAGATGCTACAATCGTCATTAAAGGTCGTAACCTGCTCGACGGCCTGCCGAAGAATGTAACCATTCATGCTGACGAGGTTCGAGAGGCTTTGGCAGACCCGCTTTCTTTGATTGTGGATGCCGTAAAAAGCACACTGGAGAAAACCCCGCCTGAGCTTTCTGCCGATATTATTGACCACGGCATTATGCTTACCGGCGGCGGCGCTTTGCTACGCGGTTTGGACATGCTGATTTCACAGGAAACCAACATGCCGGTACATGTGGCAGACAGCCCGCTCGACTGCGTGGTAGACGGAACCGGAAAGCGGCTTGAGGTTACCATGCCGTCTGAATACTACAAGGCGCGGAAGAGATAAGCCTTGCCTGCAATAGTTCTTTCGCGGAGGGTTTCTTGGAGGCTCTCCGCTTTTTTCATTAAATTAAGAGTGTGATTCTGTTACTGCACACTCTACGCCATGGAGGTGACGATTTGAGAGATGTGTTTCACAGCAAGGGCTTTAAGGCACTGCTGGGTATTGTTTTTATTGTATTAGGCATAATGATTTATTCTGCTGGCACAGGGGGAAGCTCTGTGTTTTCTTCTCTTTTGGGGCACATATTCACCCCCATGCAAAAGGTTTCCACTGTCATCTCCAACAATGCAGCCGCTAGTGTGGGCCGTTCTGCGGGTGAGCTGGAAAGTGAAAATCAAAATTTAAAAAATGAACTTGATACGCTTCGTGCTAAGCTGATAGATTATTACCAGGTAAAGCAGGAAAACGAACAGTACCGTACCTTTTTGGAGCTAAAAAACGAAAACAAGGATTTTACGTTTGTTTCCGGTTCTGTGGTTGGGCGTGACCCCAACGATGTTTTTGGAAGCTTTACGGTAGACAAGGGCAGTTTGGCTGGTGTTACAGCCGGCAGCCCGGTTATTACACAAAGCGGCGTGGTTGGCTGGGTCTCAAGCGTTAGCTCTACCTTCTGCCAAGTAACTACCATTTTTTCACCAGACACCAACATGGCGGCTCTCGATCGCTTAAACCGCGAGAGTGGCGTTGTTAGCAGTAATATTAAACTGTATGAGCAAGGCTACGCAAAGCTAGGCTACCTTTCCTCTGATACAAAGGTGAAAAAGGATGATATTATTGTTACCAGTGGGCTTGGCGGCATTTACCCCAAGAACCTGCCGGTGGGCACGGTCATCTCCGTTGGTCCCGAAGATTACAGCGTCTCGTATATGGCGGTAATAAAACCGTTTGTTGATCCCAAAACCGTTCGAGATGTATTCATCATTACTGGTTTTCTTGGCAAAGGAGAGGCTCTTAGCTCACTGCCGGAGCCCTCAGGTTCCCCGTCGAGCAGCAAAGCACCCTCCAGCAGCTCCTCCTCCAGCAGCAAGACCTCCGGCTCGGAGGCAACCAAATGATAGACAAGAGAAAGCTGCTGCGCTATTTTGCCTATACTATAGAAATTGTTGTAATCTATTTAATCAACCAAACACCGGGGCTCATTCCCCCTATATATGATGCCCGACCGGTCTTGCTTTTGCCGGTGGCCGTATCCATTGCGCTGTTTGAAAGTGAAACCGCAGCAACAGGTTTTGGTCTTCTGTGCGGCGCTCTTCTAGATTTTGGAATGAGCGGCGGCTCGGCACTGGGCTTTCACACTTTGCTGCTTTCTGTTTTTTGCTACTGTGCAGGACTCATGGCAGTTCACCTGCTTCGAGCCAACCTACTCACTGCATTTCTGCTTTCTACGGCAATTACAGCGTTTATCTTACTGTTACAATGGTTGTTTTACTATGTGTTTGCCGGGTACCAATACCCCGGTGTCGCTTTGCTCAGCCATTATTTACCCCGTTTCGTTTACACACTGCTTCCGGTGCCTCTCATTTATGCCTTTAACCGGGCATTTGCGCTGAATATCCGGGAAAGCGCCGGCTGACAGGAGGTTTTCCATGAATCGCTTTAAGGGTTTGTCCCGTTATATCTTTTGTTTGGTTGTCATTATGGCAGCCTTTGGCGTGTATGGCCTTCGTTTAATTAATTGGCAGGTCATAAACGGCAACTACTGGCTTGGGGTATCTACCCGCACCAATACTTCCTCCGTTAAAATGACTGCCGCCCGCGGTGAGATATTAGACCGCAACGGCAATGCGCTTGCTGTGAATAAAACTGTGTATGCCATCGTATTTGATAAGGTAGCAATGACAAAGGATACGCAGAACAAAACAATTCTTCAGTTGGTTTCTCTTCTTCAAAAAAGAGAGGAATCATGGATTGACGAATTGCCGATTCAGGTAAACTCCGCAGGTGCATACGAGTTCATTCCCGGTCGAGATAAGGATGTTGCGGCTCTCATTAAACACCTGCGCCTGAATAATTACGCTACTGCCGAGCAGTGCATTCTTCAAATGAAAAAAGATTACGATTGTGACGGCTACTCCCCGAACCAAACCCGGGCCATTCTTTCGGTACGCTATAATATGGCGATTTCAGGCTTCTCCATTTCTACGCCTTATACCTTTGCAACTGGTGTTTCATCCGACACCGTAGGTATTATTAGCGAAAACGCTCTTAACCTGCCCGGTGCAACTGTTGAAGTAACCACAATTCGCGATTACCCGGACGGTACGGTAGCACCGCATGTGCTCGGTACACTGGGTGCTATTTCTCAGGAAGAATATGCAGAGGAAAAAAAACAGGGGAACACCTACAACCTGGATAATTTGGGCGGTTATGCCTACAATGATTCCATTGGTAAAAGCGGTATTGAATCTTACTTTGAAAAATACCTGCGCGGTACAAACGGGTTAAAGGTAATTGAAACCACTCGAACTGGAGCCGTGGCTTCCAGTACTGTCACACAGTCACCTGTTGCGGGTGATTCTATTTACCTTACCATTGATAAAAACCTGCAAAAGGTGGCACAGGTGTCACTTGCGAATAACGTAAAAAATGCGCAGGATGAGGGCAAGCGTTCCGGCGGTAAGGGGGCAGACTGCGTTGCAGGCGGTGCAGTGGTTTTGAATGTAAAGGATTTTTCTGTACTGGCAGCGGCAACATTCCCCAACTACGACCTAAACCAGTACAATTCAAATCCCTCTTATGTATCGGGTTTATTTCAGGATAAAACAAAGCCGATGTATGACCGTGCCTTGGTTGGCTCCTTCATGCCCGGTTCTTCCTTTAAGCCCGTAGTTGCATCTGCGGCATTGCAGGAGGGCTATATCACCGCCTCTTCCACGGTAACCTGCCACCGTGTTTACACTTTCTGGAAAGATTACCAGCCTACCTGCATGGGCTACCACGGCACGATAAACGTAGTAACCGCGCTTCAAAAATCCTGCAATATTTTCTTTTACGATACCGGCCGCCGCATGGGAATCGACACACTCGATTTATACGCTAAGCGCTTTGGCCTCGGGCAAAAAACTGGGATTGAAATTAACGAGGGCGCAGGTGTTCTCTCCAGCCCGCAGGTTCGCGTAAATGCTGGTGGAGTATGGAACGGCGGTGACGTAGTACAGGCAGCCATCGGTCAAGCCGACAACTCCTTTACGCCCATACAGCTTGCCACCTATGTTGCCACACTTGTAAACGACGGCACCCGCATGAAAACACATCTCATCAGCAAGGTGACCGACTATAACCGTGATAAGACCGTTATGCAAAATGACCCCAACTCACCCACCGTAGTAGATCACGTTGGTGTTTCCAAAGAAAACCTTGATATTGTAAAGCGCGGTATGCGTGCCGTTGCAGGGCCTGGCGGTACAGCGTCCTCCTTTTCAAACTATGGTATTGCCGTAGCCGGTAAAACTGGTACTGCACAGGTACCACCACATTCGGATAACGTGGTGTTCGTTGGTTTTGCGCCCTACGATAAGCCCGAAATTGCAGTGGCTGTTGTACTGGAATACGGTGCCTATGGCAAGTACTCTACGGCGGTTGCACGCGATTTGTTCGATGCTTATTTCTTAGGCAAAACAGTGGATGCCTCTGGGAATTTGGTTTTCCCGGCAAAGCAGGAACCAACAACTTCTGGCACGGCTTCGGGGGCATCCTCGGGGGCGGCCCTACCGGGTTCAAGCTCGTCGGGCTCGGCATCCGGCAATATAGGTCGTTCGGCAGGCTAAGTCGGCTTTTACAGCCTTTGTGTTCTATTTTTAAGCGTATTTTATGTATTGTGACTATTGCTGTTCAAATAATGAAAAAAATCTTTGACGGAGATTCACAATTGTGTTAGTATGATAACGTAAGTGAGAAGAAATCAAGAACTTCATTTTTAAATTGGAAGAATATCTCGCTGCGAGTTTGAAGGCTCATAAAGCCGTTGGCAGCTTGCTGCCGCTTACGGCATGAGGTTCTAGCGAGGAAGTGACTTATGGGAGCGGTAACGGTTATCACATCTGGCAAGGGAGGCGTGGGGAAGTCCACCATCTGTGCTGGGTTGGGACGAGCCTTGGCCGAACGGCGGCGCAGGGTTTTGTTGATAGACGGCGACGCCGGGCTGCGAAGCCTGGACCGTATGCTCGCTTTAGACGATGAAGTAATGTTCGATATTTCAGACGTCGTATCCGGTTCTTGTGAGCCGATACGCGCTATTTACGACTGCGGGGTTCCCGGGCTGTTTTTAATGCCCGCACCCTACCGGGAAGAAAATGTGATACCGCCTCATTTTATGCGGCAATTGGTACCCATTCTTTCACGCTACTACGACCACGTAATCATCGATTGCCCCGCAGGGCTTGGCGCAGGTTTTGAATCTGCGGCTGCCGCAGCACAAAGGGCGCTTGTAGTAGCAACGCCAGACCCGCTCTGCCTGCGCGGCAGCGACAAGGTGCGCCTTTTGCTTACGCAAAGTGGCATCGCATCCCAGCGATTGGTGGTAAACCGGTTCCATTATAAAAACTTTGTGAAATCTGGCTTATTCCATGATTTAGACAATGTGATTGACGCCGCTGGAATCCGGCTGATTGGCATTGTACCGGAAGACCCGGAAACCGCCGCCGCTTTTACCGGTGGCAAGCCAGTATCACCAAACTTTTCAGCAATGCAGGCATTTCACCGTCTAGCCGCCCGGCTGGAAGGAGAATCGATTCCCCTCGCAAGGCTGGAGAGGCTGTAAATTATTATAACTACTATTTCATTAAATTCAGATGAAGGAGGATTAAGCATTGAATATTGCATTGATTGCCCACGACGCCAAAAAAGAACTGATGGTTCAGTTCTGCATCGCATACTGCGGGGTGCTAAGCCGACACAGCTTGTGCGCGACTGGCACTACCGGCAAGCTGGTATCGGAGGCCACGGGGCTGAGTATTCAGCGCTTTTTAAGCGGAGCGCAAGGCGGCGACCAACAGATTGCGGCACGTATTTCTTATAATGAAGTGGATCTGCTTCTGTTTTTCCGCGATCCCCTGAGTCCAAAGCCACACGAACCCAACGATATGAATTTGCTGAGCCTGTGCGACATGCACAATATCCCTGTGGCTACCAACATCGCCACCGCGGAGGTACTCATCCACGGTTTGGAGCGCGGTGACCTGGACTGGCGCAACATCTTAAATCCGAAGTACTGATCTTGGGATTTATCTCTATTCAGGTAGGATCCCTCGCTCTCCGCGGAGCGGGGGGTTTTGTTTTAACTCGCTCACTAACTTGGCGGGAACAGATAATAAGGAGTGTTTTTTATGGCATTATTGGTTCAGGGTCCCAAAGGTACACAGGATCTTCTGCCCGAACAAACTGCACGTTGGCAGGTCGTTGAGCAGGTGATGCGCGAAGAAGCGTCACTGTATGGCTACGGTGAGATTCGTACCCCTGTTTTTGAGCATACCGAGTTGTTTCAGCGTTCGGTAGGCGAAACCACAGATGTGGTTCAAAAAGAAATGTATACTTTTAATGATAAAGGCGGGCGTTCTATCACTCTGCGCCCCGAAGGAACTGCCGGCGCAGTACGTGCCCTGCTGGAGCATGCACTCTACAATGAGGGCTTGCCGGTAAAGCTGTTCTATTTTACCTCCTGCTACCGCTACGAGAAGCCGCAGGCAGGCCGTCTGCGCGAGTTCCACCAGTTTGGTGTAGAGGCGTTTGGCTCTGCCGACCCCATTGCAGATGCAGAAACCATTTTGCTTGGCAAATCAATCTTTGATCGCCTTGGCATGAAAGGTTATTCCATTGAAATCAACTCCATTGGCTGCCCGGAATGCCGTGCAAAATACCACCAAGCACTCAAAGAGTATTTTACGGCGTCAATCGACCAGCTGTGCGATACCTGTAAAGACCGTTTAGACCGCAACCCCATGCGTATTCTCGACTGCAAAAACCCACCCTGCGGTGCAGTTGCAAAGAATGCCCCCATCATGCTTGACTACCTGTGCGACGACTGCCGGGATCACTTTGATGGTGTAAAGGGCTATTTAGACGATGCTGGAGTGGACTACAAAATAAACCCAACCATCGTTCGCGGGCTGGACTACTACACTCGTACCGTTTTCGAGTTTGTTTCGAGTGACCTTGGTGCGCAGAGTACCTTCTGCGGAGGCGGGCGATACGACGGCCTCGTAGCCGAAATGGGGGGTAAGCCCTTACCGGCTCTGGGTTATGCCATCGGCTTAGAGCGTGTTCTCATGATTTTACAGGCACAGGGAATTGAGCTTCCCGTGCAGCCGCAGTGCGAGCTTTTCATTGCCGCAATTGGCGAGGCTTCACAGAAGAGTGCATTTGCTTTGGTTCGCCGCATGCGTGAGTGCTCTGTATTTGCCCAGTTTGATTCCTGCGGTCGCAGCCTGAAAGCACAGATGAAGTATGCCGATAAAATTGGTGCGGCTTACACGCTGGTTTTGGGTAACGACGAGCTGCAAAGTGGACGCGGCAAGCTTAAAAATATGAAAACCGGTGAGCTGATAGAAATTTCATTGAAGGAAGAGACCTTTGCCTCTGAATATTTGGCGGCAACCGTAGCAGCAGGCACTGCTGGTGCAAACCCGTCTATTTGACGGAGCGTCGCTTTTTTACTATAATAAAGATATTATGGAAACAACACCATTCCCACTTTTTCGAAAGAGGGAATGGTATGCTTGTTGCCAAGCAAAATTTCTAGAAAAGAAACTGCCAGGCTTAGCCTGAGGATAGAGGAACGATACAATGTCAGAATTTATGAGCGGACTAAAAAGAACTCATTACTGCGGCACTCTGCGGCAGGAGCACGTTGGAAAAGAAGTTGTTGTGTGCGGCTGGGTACAGCGCCAGCGCGACTTGGGTCAGTTAATTTTTGTCGATTTGCGTGACCGTACCGGAATTTTACAGCTGGCTTTCGGCGATACTACCGACCGCCAGATTTTCGAAAAGGCCGCCGCCGTTCGTGCGGAATATGTACTTGCCGTTCGCGGAATTGTTCGCGAGCGCTCTGCGAAAAATGCCGAACTTCCTACTGGAGATGTAGAAATTGAGGTTTTGGAGCTGCGCATTCTTGCAAAAGCGGAAACACCGCCTTTCGAAATTGTTGAGAATTCCAACGTGAAAGAAGAACTGCGCTTAAAATACCGCTATCTGGATCTTCGCCGCCCTGACATGCAGGACAAGATTATCCAGCGTCACAAGATTGTAAAAATAGCCCGCGATTATTTTGATGACAATGATTTTCTGGAGATTGAAACTCCAGTTCTGATTAAATCCACACCTGAGGGCGCGCGCGATTACCTCGTGCCTTCCCGTGTATTCCCCGGGAACTTCTTTGCGCTGCCCCAGTCTCCCCAGCAGTATAAGCAACTTTTGATGCTCTCCGGTTTCGACCGCTACATGCAGGTTGCCCGCTGCTTCCGCGACGAAGACTTACGCGCCGACCGCCAGCCTGAGTTTACCCAGATTGACCTTGAAATGTCCTTTGTTGAACCGGAGGACGTTATGGCAATTGGTGAGGGCTTTGTTCGTGATGTGTACAAGCGTTTGCAGAACATTGATGTCCCCGCACCGTTCCAGCGCATGACTTGGCACGAGGCCATGGAGCGCTTTGGTTCTGACAAACCCGACCTTCGCTTTGGCTTGGAACTGATAAACCTGAGCGATGCTCTGAAGGATACGGAATTCCGCGTATTTGCCGGTGCTTTGTCGGCAGGCGGCTCCGTGCGCGGCATTAACCTAAAGGGCAAGGCAGACGAGCTGAGCCGTAAGGAAATTGATAAGCTGACCGAAACCCTCAAGGCTTACGGTGCACAGGGCCTAGCTTGGACTCGACTGACCTCGAACGGCGAAAGCTCCAGCTATGAAAAGTTCCTCTCCGAGCAAGAGGCAGCAGCGGTAAGAACCGCACTTGGGGCTGAAACAGGAGACGTTCTACTTCTGGTTGCCAGCCCGAAAAACAGCGTGGTATTTGCCTCCTTGGGTGCTCTGCGCTGCGAGCTCGCCAAACGCTTTGGCATGATTGACGACTCCAAGCCGTGCCTGCTATGGGTAACGGACTTCCCGCTGTTTGAGTACGACGAGGAAGAAGACCGTTATGTTGCCATGCACCACCCCTTCACCGCGCCGCGTGAGGAAGACCTTGATAAGCTAACAACCGACCCCGGCAGCGTATGCGCGAAGGCCTACGACTTGGTTCTTAACGGCAATGAGCTTGGCGGCGGTTCCATCCGCATCAATTCTCCTGAGGTACAGCGCCAAATGTTTGAGGCCCTCGGCTTTACGCCCGAGCAGGCACAGCAGCGCTTTGGCTTCTTAATCGACGCATTCCGCTACGGCGCACCGCCCCACGGAGGCATGGCATTCGGGCTTGACCGCCTAGTGATGCTAATGCTGGGCTGCGATAGCATTCGCGACGTAATCGCGTTCCCGAAGGTTGCAAACTCCAGCGAGCTGATGAGCAATGCGCCCGATGTGGTAGACGCTAAGCAGCTTACCGAGCTTGGTCTTTCGATTGTTACTGCGGCAGCGGAAAACAACGACTAATATTACCTATGCCGATTTTATTCTGATTGGCTGTGTACGGCAAGCTGAACAAGGTACCCAATACCGTGTGCCAAAGTTGGTTTTTTACGTTTTACCAGCCGGCAAAGAAACCTTTTTCAACGCCGTTCTGTTACAAAGAGCGGCGTTTTTTATTAAATGTAAAAATTATTTCCTATTTTTTCTTGAACTGTGCAATAAAATGGCACGGAATTTCATTATTCTAACAGAGGGAGTTTTTATATGGTGACTGGAAACGGAAACGGGAACCATCAATCATATCAAGCCCCCACAGATGATTTGATGCGGCACGTAGCCGCGGGAGAGGATTGGGCGTTTGCTCAGCTTTACCTGAATACGCAGCATGCCATCTATGCGCTGCTGCTTTCTCTGGTGAAAAATCCCGCAACCGCAGAGGATTTAATGCAGGATACTTACTTAAGCGTCCGCCAGTCTGTGGGTACTTACATCCCTCAGGGCAAGCCAATGGCGTGGATTTTTACCATCGCCAAGAACCTTGCCTATCAGGAGCTGCGCCGAGCTAAGAAGCAGGAGCTTGAAAATTACGATGACCATGAAGATGCCTCGAGCGAAGACAACATATCGCAAGCCATCGACAACATTGTTTTACGAAGTGCCTTGACTATCTTGGAAGAGAGGGAACGCAAAATCGTGCTTTTGCATGTAGCCGCAGGGATGAAGTTTGTTGAAATCGCATCTTTAACGGAAACACCGCTGGGTACGGTACTTTCCTCTTATCACCGTGCAATGCGCAAGCTCCAGAAATCCGTCCGAGAGGGGGCAGTTCAATGAAACGATCTGAGCTAAAACAATCGCTCAAATTCGCTGTTCTGCAATCCACACCGGACTTATTACCTACCCTTCTGCCAGGTTATTCGGCAGAAGGAATCCCTTCGCCGTCTCGTACAGCGGAGGAGGCCCTTTGCGGAATCAACCAAGTGGTTGTGCCAAGAAAAAGGCACCAATTTCAGATTGCAGGCGTCATGGCAGCCGTTTGCATTGTGTTTTTGAGTGTATTTTACCTGGCACAGCCGAAGGTGGATTCCATCGTCAGTATTGACGTGAACCCCAGTATAGAGCTAACTATTGATCAGAATGACCGAGTCATTAAGTCGAAAGCCTCGAACGATGACGCGGCCGCAATCTTGAAGAATATGAATTTGCGGGATAAGGATCTACAGGAGGCGACCGGCTCTATAGTAAATGAACTGTTAGAGCATGGTTACCTAAGCAAAAACAGCAAAGACAATGCAATCCTTATTTCCGTGGCCAGCCGTAGTGGTGGGCAAACCCCAACACAGCTGCAGGATAAAATGGCGGACGGTATTGAAAACGTCCTGAAAGAGAATAACGCCAGCGCTACGGTGCTGCGTCAAACGGATACTTTGTCGGACGATCTTCAGAAATTCGCCAGCGCAAACAAGGTTTCGCTTGGCAAGGCGGATTTAGTCCGCAAGCTGACGGAACAGGATTCTTCGCTCGACGCGGCGTCGCTTTGCAAAATGTCGCTGAAGGATCTCAATAAGCTGATGGAAAACAAGAAGCTTGAAGTCAGCGGTCTGGTAGTAGGTGAGGAAGGCAATTCTTCTTCCAGCCAGCCCGGCAAAGACCCCACACCCCCCGGTAAAGACAGTTCCTCTACGGTAAGCGGTATAACGAGTGAACCGCAAACGGAAGAGCCTTTTGGTTCTGGAACAGAATCCAGAAAGCCCTCTTCCTCCAAGCCTCACTCCAATACTTCTTCGAATAGCGGTGCTACTTCTGGTGGGCAAGGTGAAAGCTCCGTCTCCAGCGACGACCCCATTTACACTCCGCCGGATATTGACGACGATATGGAAGACCCCGACGGCGTGCCCTCTTACCCGTTCGATGAAGTTTCTTCTGCCATAGAGATTCCCAGCCCCAGTTCTAGCCCGAGCTCAAGCCCAAGTAAGAGCCCGAGCAGCGAGAACTCACAGGCTGCCTCCTCTGGTAGTAACAATTCTTCTTCGTCCGCCGTAGAGCATAGCACACCCGCCAGCTCTTCTGAAAAGCCGTCATCCAGCTATTCTTCTACCGCGTCCGGTGATTCCTCAAAGAAAACCGGTTCCTCTGATAAATCGGAAGTCTCTTCGCAAATCGCTTCCTCACGGGTTAAAAAGGTGTAAGTTTCTGGTACAGCGAAAACAAAAGAAAGCCCTACCTTCAAAGGTAGGGCTTTCTTTTTTACTTTATTTCAATTACGCCGTGCTCTTTTTCGAACTGCTCTACACAGTTGCGAATTAAAATAAGAATTTGGCTGTTCGCAGAACGACCCTCGTAGTCTGCTACAACGTGAAGTTTGCCTAGTAGCTCTTCGTCAATACGAATAGAATACCTTTTCATCAGCGAGCCCCCTAACAGTGGTAACCTCATTTTAGAGCATTTTTTAATGCTAATGTTTAATATGGATATATCCTATATCTAAAATGTGTTCATTGTGGGGCAGTTTTGATGCCATAAGGTTTGGATACTTATATCAGAAATAGGGTTATTACAACTCTATTTTACCATTACTTTTTTCAAAATTTTCTATATGTTTTCGAATGAGCATTTCTACTTCGCGGTTAGCAGAGCGGGCATTATATTCTGCCACATAGCGAAGCTTTGCTAATAACTCTGGAGCAATCCGAATTGTAAATTGCGGTAAATTAGATGACATCATTTTGACCTCCTTTTGTGTTCACTATTTACAGTAACACACTGAAACTACTCTTAGTGTTATTGACAACAAGGTGACATCACCATATAATTATTATAGCAATATTAATTGGAGGTATTCGGATGCCCAATTACAAAGAGATGTATTTTAAAATGCTTCATGCCTCAGATAAAGCCATTGCCACACTACTTCAGGCACAGTTAGAATGTGAAGAATGCTATCTTTCTGCTAATGAACCAAGGCTTGTTCTTTTAGAAGAGAAGAATGAGCAGGAAAAATCATAACAAACGAATTTTTTATTTGCGAAGTTATAACTAAGTATTGAAAGCGGTTGCCACCGCAAGAGATTTCTTCTTTCTTTGATTCGCCCCTCAAGCCGGGGCAGGCTCTCCTTTTCTTGATGAGAAGAAAAGGAGGAAAGACTCACCAAAGGCTCTGCCTTTGGATTCCGTTAGGGGAACACCCTCCGACTAGAAAACGAAAGCCTCCGGCAAGGCGCTCCATTAAAAATGCCCACTCTCCTAGCTACACAAAGAAAAAACATACGGTTTCCATCCGTCGGCGGTCATTTTTAGAGCGCTCTCGTCCCCTCGCAGAAACATGCTCGGTAGCTAGTTTCTTTTTTCTTTTACGGGCGGCAAAGCAAAACCTTACGTGCAATCTGCAACGCACAGGCTTGTTTCCTGTGCGGAAAACAGAAGTAGAGCGGGAGCTCACTCGGATTCCAAAGGCAGAGCCTTTGGTCGT
>NZ_JAWFXC010000013.1:0-77500 GCF_032576335.1 Clostridium sp. | reverse complement strand
GGGGCCCAATGGCGCGGGAAAGTCTACTACAATTAAATGTATTGCGGGCTTATTGCGTTTTCACGGAACCATTCAAGTTTGTGGAATTCCAAATAAAAAAGAAGAGGCGCGTCGCGTATTCGGGTATGTACCGGAGCTGCCGGCTCTATTTCCTCTTTTAACGGTGTGGGAGCATATGGAGTTTATCTCTCGTGCGTATCAGCTGCAAGACTGGCGTGAGCGTGCAGAGGCAATGCTCGAGCGAATGGAGCTGGATGATAAAAAGGACAAGCTGGGCCAAGAGCTCTCTAAGGGGATGCAGCAAAAGGTAAGCCTATGCTGTGCACTTTTACCGCAGCCAAAGGTCGTTATGCTTGATGAGCCGCTGGTTGGGCTCGATCCCCATGCGATTAAAGAGTTGAAATCCATTTTAATGGAACTGCGGGCAGAAGGCTGCTCTATCCTCGTAAGTACTCACATGCTCGACAGTGTTGACGAATTTTGGGATAAAGCATTGATTATGAAGTCCGGTAAGGTTATGGCGATCCGCACTCGTACTGAAATCGAACAGAGCGGAGAGAGTTTGGAGCAGCTTTTCTTTTCGATTACAGAAAAGACGGCCGGAGGTGTCTCCGAATGAAGTCAATAAGCTACCTAATGGTTACCCAGGCAAAGAATTCGCTCAAAAATCTACTGCGCCATCCGTTAAAGCTGCTTTCATATCTATTAGTGATTGCCTTAATTGGAATGTCTGTGTTTTTCAAAAACGATTCTGCGGTAACTACAACCATTACAGACTCTCAAATGATACAGGGCATTTATTTCTTTGTGTTATTGGGGCTTATGGTGATGATTTTAATTTCTGGGTTAAAATCAGGTTCCACTTTTTTTAATATGCCGGATGTAAATCTTCTTTTTGTTTCACCCCTTCGTCCTAATTTAATTTTGGCTTATGGGCTAGTAAAGCAAATGGGCTCCCTTCTGCTCATGATTGTTCTTCTTATGCTGTATTCACCGATGCTCATGAATCTATTTGCCCTGACTCCAGGGCAGGTCTTCCTCATGATTGTAGGCTTGGCAGTTCTTTTGGTTCTTTCTCAAATTTTATCAATGCTTTTATATAATGTTATTAATGGCAGTCCTGCTCGCCGCAAAATACTTAGCTATGTTATTTATGTTGTAACAGCGTTGCCAGCTATTTATATTGCAGTAATTGCATTTTTATCGCAGGATGCGTATCATGCCGCGTTACAGGCAGCAGCATCTCCATTGTTAAATGGATTTCCAGTTGTGGGCTGGTTTCGCGGGGCTATTTTTGGTTTGATTCTAGGCGATGGAGGCCAAGCTGTGCTATACACTGCGTTGCTAGTGGTGCTGGCTGTTGCGAGTGTAATTATTCTGGTAAAGGGAAACCCCGATTACTATGAGGATGTACTGCAAAGCACAGAAAAAGTTTATACAATGCAGCAGGCTAAAAAAGAGAATGATAATATTGGGCTTTCTGTGGTTCGAAATCGTGGAGCTATTAAGAAAGGTAGTTTTCGTGGCGGTTGGGGCTCCAGTACCTTATTTTATAAGCATCTGTGCGAAATGCAGCGCAGAAATCGATTAGGCTTCTTAACAACATCCACTTTGGTAATCTTATTAATCGCAATGGGAATGGCCATCTTTATAGGGCGTACAGCTCGGGGAGATGGAGAGCTCAGGGATACGGAAACGATATTCGCCACCATTTTATCCACAGAAATTTATCTGCTCTATTTCTTTCAAATATCTGCGGATTGGGTCAACGAGCTTAAAAAGCCCTATATTTATTTGATTCCGTCCTCTTCACTTTCCCGTTTGGTGTGGGCGAGTGCCACTACGTTGATAAAACCTCTGTTTGATTCTGCCATTACATTTACCATCCTGGGGATATATCTTCAGGTGAACCCCATCATCATTCTCTGCGGCATTATCATGTATACAAGCTTTGCGTGGCTGTTTACTGCAACGAGTATTTTATTCTTCCGCTTATTTGGACAACCAGCGGTAAAGGGACTGCTTGCGTTTTTACAGTTAATCTGTTTGGTTGTGTTAGCAATACCGGGTGGTATCATCGCATGGATTGCGCTGATTCTATTAGATCTTCCTTGGTATTTTGCCGGATTAGGCTTCGCGGTTGGGAGTATCCTTGTAACGTTAGGGGTATATGTCGCTTGCCATAATATATTAGAAGCACCAGAAATGCGGTAAACGTACTTGATTTGCAAGGGGCTGTACTTTCCGGTACAGCCCCTTTCGTAATAGATATTATTTTAATGGAAAAAAGCATGTGAGTAAAAGTATAAAAAATTAAAGTTGAGGTATCAAAACATTAAAAAAACTCATAAATAAAGCGGATGCGTTAGAAAACAACCGAAATTACGCCATGAAAAGTGGGGTAGAGGGCGGTTTTTGCTGGAAAAAAGAGAAACAAAACCATCTCGAAAACTTTTTTAAATTATTTTTGAAAAAAGGCTTGCAATTTGTCTGAGGCTATGTTATTATATCTAAGTCGTCAAGAGCGACGGCGCGAAAGTAAATAGACAGTTGGTGTTGATGACGGTGAGGGTCCACCTGTTCCCATTCCGAACACAGAAGTTAAGCTCATCAGTGCCGAAGATACTTGGCTGGTAACGGCCCGGGACAATAGGATAATGCCAACACTATAAAAGCAGCCACCCAATAGGGTGGTTGTTTTTTTGTACGAGTTTAAACTGATAGTAAAAAAGCCGCTTCGATTTGAAGCGGCTTTTTGGTATCTTGATTCTATCGGCAATTGAATCAAGTAATTGGTAGCAATTTTGCGTGGAACAGAGCTTTTTTTAAAGCGAGTGCTGAAATGGCAGCAAATACAATCTTTGCTAAATCAAGCGGAATAAAGGGAATAACAGTTAAAGTAAGTGCTTTTGCCAGATCTGCATGCGCCACAGCCATAAACATAAGAAACCCAGCAGTATAGCATATGATAAGACCTGCTATAAAGGCAATTACAAGCGAATAAAGGCGGTTCTGCGGCAGCTTTTCCAAAAGCAATGCAATCACAAAAGCCATGATAGGGTAAGCAAGCAAAAAACCACCGGTTGGCCCGAAAAGAACGCCAAGACCACCTTTAAACTGGCTGAATACAGGTAAACCTGCTGAACCAAGCATTAAGTAAACAATCAGTGCGCTGAACGCGTTTTTCTTTGGTAGCAGTGCACCACATAAGTAGATAGGAATAAGCGCCAATGTAATTGGTATTGGAGTAAAAGGCAATACAATAACCAGTGGCCCCAATACCATTGTAAGCGCTGTAAACATTGCTGTTAGCGCTAAATTTTTTGTCTTCATTTTCATAACCCTCCTCATAGCTTGTATTATACCGAAAGCATTTTGCATTGTCAACAATAATTTTTTTGGCAAGTTGACAATACGGGTTACAAAAACGTTTCTTGAATTTCATTCATTTTTAGTGTAAAATGCTAATACTGCAAATTATATCCATTTTAGGATTTTATAGGAAAGGATGAGCTCATGAACAGAGTATCTGGAATTGCGCTCTGCCTGATGGCTTTGATTTTCACGTGGGGCTGTACCCAATCATTAGAAAAAGGGAGCGCTGTAGCACAGGCTCAAGATGCCAATGTGCTTGAGGTACAAAGCTTTGTTCAAAAGCAGCCACTGACTTCAGAGGAAGTGAAGGAGGTTTTTCAGCAGCTTCTTGATCAGGCAAAACAGGTACAAACACGAATTACAGAAGAAGATTTAACTGGGGCTACCCAGAGGAGTGCAACGTATTTCTCTACCGATGCGCGAACCGAAGATTCCGCCACAGATTCTGCTACCGGGCAAGCTAGCAAAACGACGCTGCAGGGGATGAGGCCGGTTACCAGCGGCGAGTATAACTCCAGCGAAAAAATACGCACAGTAATGCAGTCCATTTACACGAAGGATGCTGCGGAAGAATACTGCTCAGAGCTATTTAAGGGTGCAGATCCTATTTTAAAGGAAATAGATGGTGTGCTTTACTATGCCGAAGATCAAGCTGTACTTTCACCCGAGGCAATGGATTATATGGTAGACACTTCTGTGATTATGCGGCAAACCGTGGATGAAATAACAGTGGAAATGACAATGCAGACGCAGGGTGCCTCACCGATAAAAAAGAGTCTGCGCCTGAAAAAGCAAGGGGAAGAGTGGAAGCTTGACAGCGTGGTTTTTCCACAGCAAATTCAAGATGACGGAAATTAAATGAAAACCTCCTATTTGTTACATTCATGAATATAAAAATTAGAAAGTACTGTATATTAAAAGTTAAATATACAGTACTTTTTTAAGTTCATTTTCTTTCACAAAACTAAAATACAAAGGATACGAGCTATGAAACAAATTGAGAATTACTCAGCGAACAAATATGACAGTGCTATCTATTCAAAGATTGAAAATGGAATCTACGAAGTACAAGATGATGGTGAGAGCCTATATGTAACCTCATTATCATTTATCCAAGAGCCAGAATTCGATGAAGGTACGAATGCGAGCACGATATCACAATACCCTTTAGAAGATATACTCGATAAATTCTTTTGCCATATTTCAGATTTTTACAAAGAATTAAATACTGCTGAATCACAAACGTGTTACCAAGAATTTGCAAGTCCTGATTTAAAGGATATTAAAAATCTACGTTCTTTAATCGGAAAACACGTATATAACAAAGAAATTGGTAAATACGTAGAGCTTATCATTGAATAACCAACAGATAAATTCCAATGAAAGAGCAAGCGGCAAAATTTATGAGATAGCATCCATGACCTGGCAACTTTTATCATGATGTTTTAAGTTGGTAAAAAATGAAATGAAGGAATAGATACAGGGAGTAAAGCAGTAAAAACAGGCGAAAATAAGAGGGAATACAAAATAGATTAAAAAATTGGGCATTTACCATTGACAAGCTGCCGCCGGTTGTGGTAATATCAGAAATGCAGTTCCATCGCTTCCGTAGAGAAGCTGTTCTTTTAGGAAAAAACCCTGTTGGGTTTGCGAGGAATAAACAGACGATTATTTAGGAGGAAAACGCTCATGTCTACTTATATGCCCAAAGCGGGTCAGGTTGACCGCAAGTGGTATGTGATTGATGCTGCCGGTAAGCCGCTTGGCCGTGTTGCGGTACAGGCTGCTGTTTTGCTGCGTGGCAAACACAAGCCCACCTTCGCTCCCCACGTGGATTGCGGAGATCATGTTGTAATCATTAACTGCGCAAAGGCAGTTCTCACTGGCTCTAAGCTTCAGAAGAAGTACTACTACCACCACACAGGCTACATTGGTAACCTGAAAGAGGTTCGTTACGACACCTTGATGCGTGAGAAGCCTGAAAAGGCAATGGAGCTTGCTGTTAAGGGCATGATTCCGTCAACCACCATCGGCCGTGAGGCACTTACCAGACTGCGTGTATACGCCGGTGCTGAGCATATGCACAGCGCACAGAAGCCCGCCGAGTGGGCACTTTAAGGGAGGGGGATAAGTATGTACGATAAGGCTCCATATTTTTACGGAACTGGAAGAAGAAAAAGCTCTGTAGCCCGCGTCAGAATTTATCAGGGAACCGGCAAGGTTACCATCAATGATAGAACCATTGACGATTATTTTGGTCTGGAGACCCTCAAGCTAATCGTTCGTCAGCCTCTTGAGCTGACCAATGTTGCCGACAAGTTCGACGTGGTTTGCCGCGTTGCTGGAGGCGGTGTTACCGGCCAGGCTGGTGCGATTCGCCATGGTATTGCCAGAGCTCTGTTGCAGTACGACACTGAGAACTTGCGCTCTACCTTGAAGAAGGCAGGCTTCCTGACTCGTGACCCGAGAATGAAGGAACGTAAGAAGTACGGTTTGAAAGCGGCTCGCCGCGCACCGCAGTTCTCCAAGAGATAATTTTATTCCAATTGGAATATACGAAACCCCCGAGGCTTTTGGCTTCGGGGGTTTTTATTATATAAAATGATTTACAATTCGAAAAAATATGAATGCAATATATAATTGACATTATGCAATCTATATTATATAATAAAGCTCAGAGAGGAGGATTTCCTTGAAGAATAAGAAAATGAGAATGGCTAGAATGGAACTGGAGATGAGCCAAGAGGATTTAGCAAATATGGTTGGTGTTACGCGGCAAACAATTGGGTTAATCGAATCTGGGAACTACAATCCTACATTAAAGCTTTGCACGGCAATCTGCAAAGCTCTTAATACAACCTTAAACGATATCTTTTGGGAGGAATCATGATGAATATAAAAGATGAGCGTGTGATTCAATTAAATAATAAGATTCAAAGCGAAGCGTATCTGCTTGTACTATTTCTAGCGACAGCTTCCGTTATTGTAAAATCTTACGTGTTAAATTTCGCTTTTTCTCAGTATGTTGTCGAGCTTGGCATCATTCTAATATCCACGCTTTACATCTCCGTTCGAGGAATGATGCTTGGAAATAGCTTTGTAAGCACAACAAAGACCGGAAAGCGTCTAACGGTATTCGCTATTGTGGTTTTAAGCCTTATCATCGGCGGTATCACTGGAGTGAAGAATTACACTCTTTACGGGGATAAATACACCGGTATTTTTGACGGGTATTTTATTGCTACGATTTTAATTACATCTTTGTCTGCGGTAATCTTTATTTCCTTGATCATTGCAGTACTATATTGGTTGAATAACAAAGGGCAAAAAAGAATGGAAAAGAAACTAAATGAAGAAGATGGCGATTGAATCGCAACTTTCTTTTATACAGAATCGGTTTGCATTGCCTTTAGCAATACTTCGCTCTCTGCCTCTCCCCGTGAAAGCAGATAACAGTTTACCCGGGGAATGGAAAAATCGAGCAGAGGGATGTTGCGGAGCGCCCCTTGGTTAATAGAGTCTCTTACCATACTGTCAGGTAGAAAAGAATATCCTCTGCCGCTGGATAGAAACGGCAGAAGATTGGCACTGCGGTCTATCTCCAATGGAAACGCATGCCCTGCTGGGAATAGGTCGCGAATATAGCTGCCAACCTCCTGAAAGGGAAAATCACAATATAAATAAGGAATACCGGTAAGCTCCTTTTGTAGAATACCTTGCCGGTATTCCTTATTTTGCGGAGCGGTAACCAATAACAGCTCGTCTGTGGTGAATAAGGAGCAGGAGATGTTACGTTTGGTATAGGGCACATAAGTAAAGGCAATGTCTAAAGTGTGATCCTGAAGCATTTGAATCAACGAATGGGAGTGCCCAATTACAATATTCAGCTTTGTGTTTGGGTGGTTAAGTGAGTAGTCGACGAGCTTTGGTGCAAGGTGGCAGTCGTAAATGGTATTGGTCGAACCAATCCGCAGAGAAGCTTGGTAGTGAGACATGCTGTCAAGCTCTTCAGCGGCGCTCTGCGTAAGCTCTACAATACGCCTTGCATAAGAAAGAAAGCGCTCACCCTGCTCAGTTAACCGAAGCTGCTTTCGGTTGCGAATAAAAAGAGGATTCCCGAGCTCAGCCTCCAACTCCTGGATGCGGTTTGTTACGGTGGATTGTGCCACAAACAATTGGTTCGCGGTATGGGTATAATTTTTAAGCTCAGCAAGTAGCAAAAAAGTTTGTAACATATCGGTATTCATACGGTGCCGCCCTTTCTAACTAATGATAAAATAAAATTACAAATATCGAAAAAATGAATGATAATTATCGGTTATATCAGTTTTACATATCATACTACATCCTGTTATACTAAGCAATAAGAACGAAAGCTAGAAAGGATGGGGTGTAGTGGAATATCTTCAGGAGCTGTTTGCAGATCGCATAGGTGGTTCATCATTTGGCAAGCAGGTGGAATTATATAAGTTTGAGAAAATAAAAAAAACAAGGCGAGAGATGGAGCGGGAGCACCCGGAAACCCCAATGATTGATTTGGGCGTGGGGGAGCCGGATGCGATGCCAGACGCCGGTGTAATCGATGTTCTTTATGAGCAGGCAAAGGTGTGGAAGAACCGCGGATACGCGGATAATGGTATTCTGCTTTTTCAGCAAGCTGCTGCAGAGTACATGGAGAATATATTTGGAGTGAGCGGACTAAACCCGCAAACACAGGTTCTTCACTCCATGGGCTCTAAGGCTGCTTTGGCAATGATACCGCAGGCGTTTATAAATCCAGGCGATATTACACTCATGACGGTACCGGGGTACCCCATACTAGGAACCAAAACAAAGTGGCTGGGGGGAGCGGTGTATCCGCTGCCGCTGCTGAGAGAAAATCATTTTCTGCCAGATTTACAGGCGATTCCGCAGGCTGTGCTGCAGAAAGCAAAGCTTCTCTACCTCAATTACCCCAATAACCCTACCGGTGCGGCGGCAACAAAAGAGTTTTTTCAGGAAGTAATTGCATTTGCAAAGAAAAATAAGATAATTGTAATTCAGGATGCCGCTTATGGAGCGCTTACTTTTGGGGAGCGTCCGCTCAGCTTTTTGTCCATAGAGGGCGCAATGGAGGTTGGAATTGAGGTTCACTCGTTGAGTAAATCGTATAATATGACCGGCTGGCGTTTGGGCTTTGTAGCGGGCAACGAAAAAATTGTAAAAGCAATTGCAGCGGTAAAGGATAATAACGACTCCGGTCAGTTCATCCCCATACAGCATGCAGGCGCCTATGCGCTTCGCCACCCAGAGATTACAGAGGCCACAAGTGAAAAATACCGCAGGCGGCATGAGCTGCTTTCCGCTGCTTTGCGTAGAGTTGGTTTCATGGCATCCTCGCCTAAAGCCTCCTTTTATGAATATATGGAGATACCTAAAGGGACACGGGATGGCCGCACCTTTACGAGTGCAGATGAGTTTTCGGATTTTCTGCTGCGCAACGCATGCATCTCTACAGTTCCGTGGGATGATGTGGGACATTACATACGTATTTCGGTTACGTTTGTTGCAAATGGTGAGGAAGAGGAAAAGCAGATTATAGAAGAAATTGAGCGTAGACTTATGCGCTGTGAGCTTGTATTTTAAAAGATACCAGAGTGCCCAAGCCCTTTCTAGCAATAATTAGAAAGGGCTTGGGCTATACTGTTAGTAGATTATATGATAGTAAAATTTTATTGTAAAAGCAAAAAAGATGTGTTACGCTCAAGAAGAGGTGAAAACGATGGATGCAATGAATAAACAGCAGCCAGTAAACGTTGCGGTTTTTATCGACTACGAAAACGTTTATAAGTGCTTGCTGGAGCAAAATCAAAATATGCTGCGTTTGGCTTTTTTCGAGAAGCTGAGGGAATGGTGCCGACTACATGGCAAGCGTGTAGTCAACATAGCGGTCTATTGTAACTTTGATAATAACGACTTACATGAGTCCTATCATCAGTCACTGCTGCAATCCTATGGGGTTGAAACCATTCATACAGCAAACCAGGGTAAAAACTATGCAGACCTGAAGATTACAATAGATGTGCTCGGTTCCATCTATTCCAACCACAATATAGACGAATTTTTCATTATGTCGAACGACAAAGACATGACCCCGCTACTCAATGTAATTCGTGCCAACAAAAGAAATGTGTCGGTAATTACAACCGGAGACCAATATAATGAGGCGTTAACCGCCTTTGCGGATGAGCACATTAGCTTAGAAGAAATTGTACAAACAAAAATAACGCACCGTGTTCTGGATGATATTATTGATCAGTACTGGAAGAAGTTCACCAAGTATTTTGATGAAAAAATTGCAGAGCACGATAAGACCGGTGTGTTTAAGGAATATGCTCTGGAGTATAATTTAAAAAATGAGATTGCTTTCTCAAAGGTGATGATTTATGAGATGGCAAATATCTTATTGGATCTATATCGGCAAGGCAAAGTGATTTTTTATCACTATTTGTATAATGGCAGGTTGTATGTCGCAATGCTCCCCGCAGATAAAAAAGAAATACTAATTCAAAAAAAGATATTAACGAAAGAAGCAATTATAACCGATTTTGATATGGAATCGGTTGTAAAAGCGAAATACGATTATTATAAAAGAATGGATTAAAAACAAACAAATAATAGGTGCTATTTTACCGCGTTTTTCACACTGAAAAGCGCGGTTTTTTGCATCATTTCCCTTTTCATTATATATAGGGGAAAATACATGCACTTTGTGCGTTATAAAAAGAGCGATAAAGATAGGGATTTACCTGAATTTCTTTCACATTTTTAAACCACAGCGCATTAGTTTTCGCAGCTCAAAGGATACACACAAATTCCTTATATATAATGAAAAGGAAATACGGTTTCAAAATTAACTTTTCAAGCATTTTAAAACGATTTTGTTTAAGCTCATTTTTTGATGTTATAAGCCTATTCCCAAAAAAAGTCCAAAAGAAATATGTGAAATTTTTTCTCTAATAATTGGGAATGATTATATAGGTAAAAATTGTTTCAAAATAGGATTAAAGTAAGTGAAATAATTCGACTTTATCATTCCTTACTTATTGATATTACATTTTTTAACAGGTAAATAAATACAAATACATGCAGTTATATTCTTGCTTTTTATGAAAATGTTAGACAGTCAGTCTCCTCTAAAAATGGTGTTTTGCGGTATGAAAATCGGTAATCACTCAGTTTACATCTGTTATTTTTTAAACTTATTTTTCGCGAGGAAAAGACAATTTCTTACAGGTTATGAAATTCCAATGTCGGAAATTAAAAAACCGTTAAAAATGTAGCTATAGCTGAATTTTTTAAGTAGGCGTTACGTTAATCCTCATGACTTTATGCCGAAATAATCTCTTATTTTACAAAGAAAAACAGCCTTGTAATGATTGTAACAAGTTTGTAACCGTTCATTTTCTTACAGTTTGCACAGAAAGGGGGGGAGTTTTTCCCGATGAAAAAAAAGAAAATCGAAGAAAAGAGGCGTTTATAATATTCGAAAAAGAATTATAGTGTTTTTCAATTGTGCAAACCGTACAAAAATACAATGCAAATGAATTTGACAGCGTTCATATTGTGCAGATATAATATCGCCATCGACGAAATCCGAATTCCTTACCTCAACGACGCAAAGCTTCTTTGCGGCTTTTTCATTTTCAGAGCAGTTGGGGAAGAAGAAAGGAGACAATGCAGTTGGAACTACATTTTCCGGCTAAAAAATTCGTAGCGTTCGCGTTAACGATGATTATTTTTCTGAGTTCAGTCGTAACAGCGGTTGCAACAACCATTGCCGCAACCATCGTGGACGATAATAACACGTATACCATTCAGGTGCTGTCTTCCAAAACCGAAGACATTTTGGCACAGGCCCAAGTTGAGGTAGGCCCCCACGATGTGGTAACTAGAAATGACGAGCATGGAATCTTCATTCATATTCGCAGAGGATACGAGGTAAACGTATCGGCTAAAGGCAAAACAACTCCTGTGATTATGTACACGAACGAAACCGCAGCTCAGGCACTCCAAAAGGCTGGCGTACAGGTAAGCGGAAAAGATAAGCTGAATGTACCGCTCGACCAGGAGCTGTCTTCGGGAGCGCAGGTAAAGCTTACGAAGCAATATGGAATTCACGTATTGTTTGATGGTGGCTTCCGCAGCCCCACGGTCTCAGAAGGAACCGTGCAGCAGGCTTTAAAAGAGAGCGGCATCACTTTGGGAAAAGACGACATCGTTACCCCCTCCCTCGATACATCGGTGGGAGATGGCCTTGTAGTGGCTGTTAAGAGAGTGACTTACCGTGAAGTAAAGAAAACAGAAGATATTCCCTTTACCACTGTTGAAAAAGAGAGCGATACGGTTTCTCCGGGTGCTTTCCGTGTAACAACAGTTGGTGAACAAGGCCAGCGTGAAGTAGTTGTTCGCGAGAAGCTTGTGGATGGTTCGGTGGAAGACTCCGAAACCGTAAGCAGCGCTATTGTGAAACAACCGGTTGCCGAAGTAAAGCTGGTTTCCCCGGCTGAGGAAGAGGAAGCAGTCTCTGCTACTCCCACCTTTACAGACAGCAACGGCAAGCAGGTATCTTTTCGCAAGGTAATTAAGGGCAAGGCGACGGCGTATACCTCAAACGGCGGTCGTACCTCAACTGGCAAGCTGGCTCAGGTTGGCTATGTAGCGGTTGACCCGAAAGTGATTCCTTATGGAACAAAATTGTATATCACCTCGCCCAATGGTAAGGTAGTATACGGTTATGCCGAGGCAGCCGACACCGGCGGTGCAATGCGCAGCGGCCGTGTACTGGTTGATTTGTATTACGATACAGAGAGCCAGTGCAACAGCTTTGGCGTTCGCAATATGCTGATTTATGTTCTGGACTGACCACGGCTTATGTAAAAAATGAAAAAGGAACGGCAGAAATTCTGCCGTTCCTTTTTTTGCTTTATCTACTAAATTTAAATGTTTCATTCCGATAAAAGCAAGCTTTGTTAATTTCCGTAAAAGAATAGAAAGCGCGAAGTCCATCGAATTTTGTGCATAATTCTTAATTGTTTTTTACAATTTACTTTAAAAATGGCTTGTTTCTTGACTCTCAACTTTTCAACATGGTATAATTGCGCAACATATCTTTATTTTTTTATGCGGTTTTGCTTTACGGGAACGCACGTGGCACAGATGAATTATGTATCAACCGCATTTAAGAAAAACGAATACAGAGGAGAAAATTAGAATGGATTTGTACTATTACCTAGCAGCTGGGGCTGCGCTGGTCGCGCTGCTTTCGGCGGCAATTTTGGCAAGGCAGGTAACCGCACAAGCGGAAGGCACGGAGCGTATGAGAGAAATTGCTGCGGCAATTCGAGATGGGGCAAACGCTTTTTTATGGGCAGAATACAAGATTCTGGCGGTCTTCATTGTTGTGGTATTTGCACTTATGTCAGCAGTGTCTGGCTTTTTGGGGTCAGGCGCATTTTTAATGGGAGCGGTTTCTTCCATATTGGCAGGTTTTTTTGGCATGAACATCGCTACCCGCGCAAATGTGCGCACAGCCAATGCGGCAAAAGAGCACGGAATGCACCGTGCTCTTGGCATTGCGTTTTCCGGTGGTGCTGTAACCGGGCTTAGCGTAGTGGGCCTTGGCCTTTTGGGCGTAGGAATGCTGTATTATTTCGTACGCGACCCCAATATTCTGTTTAATTACAGCTTAGGTGTTTCCTCCATTGCGCTGTTTGCGCGAGTGGGCGGTGGTATTTACACCAAAGCGGCAGATGTAGGCGCCGACTTGGTAGGAAAGGTAGAAGCCGGTATTCCGGAGGATGACCCGCGTAACCCGGCGGTCATTGCCGACAATGTGGGCGATAACGTAGGTGACGTAGCCGGCATGGGTGCCGATTTATTTGAGTCCTATTCCGTATCCATTGTTTCCGCCATTTCTTTGGGTTTGGCTGTCTTCGGCGAAAAGGGGGCACTGTACCCGCTATTGTTGGCGGCAGTTGGTATTTTTGCTTCTGTCATTGGAATGATTTTAATACGCATGAGTGATCAGAAGAATCCCAAGCGTGTGCTCGACAGCGGCACGCACTTTGCGAGCATTGTCGTAATGATTGGCGCTCTCCTGCTCAGCAACTGGCTGTTTGATGGCCTTATGCCCGGCTTTGCAGTGGTAGCCGGTCTTCTGGCAGGTGTTTTGATTGGTATGTTAACGGAAGTATACACTTCTGCAGATTTTGGGTTCGTAAAAAAAATTGCACGCCAGTCTGAAACAGGCTCGGCAACCAATATCATCAGTGGTCTTGCAGTCGGAATGACATCCGTTACCATTCCTCTGCTCACGATTTGTGCCGCCATTTTTGTGTCTTACTCGGTTGGCGGTTTGTATGGGATTGCTCTTGCCGCTTTGGGGATGCTCTCCACCACAGGCATTACGGTCGCAATTGACGCCTACGGCCCAATTGCAGATAACGCAGGCGGTATTGCAGAGATGAGCGGGATGGATTCCTCTGTGCGTGAGATTACCGACCAGCTTGACGCGGTGGGTAACACCACAGCGGCAGTAGGAAAAGGCTTTGCGATTGGTTCGGCGGCGCTGACTGCACTTTCACTGTTTGTTTCGTATGCGGAGGCGGTTGAGCTTGATTCCATCAGCATTCTAGAGCCCCGTGTTATGATTGGCTTACTCATTGGTGGTATGATGCCGTTCCTGTTTTCTGCGTTTACCATGGAATCGGTTGGCAAGGCCGCTTTTGAGATGATTGAAGAGGTGCGTCGTCAGTTTCACACCATGCCCGGCATTATGAACGGTACCCAAAAGCCGGATTATAAAAAATGCGTGGCAATTTCTACGCGTGCCGCGTTAAAAGAAATGCTTGCCCCGGGTTTAATTGCAATTATGACTCCAGTGGCGGTAGGGCTTTTGTTGGGTGTGCAAGCGTTGGGCGGCACATTGGCAGGTGCCTTAGTTACCGGCGTAATGATGGCAATCTTTATGGCAAACTCCGGTGGAGCATGGGATAATGCGAAAAAATATATTGAGCAGGGAAATCACGGCGGTAAAGGCAGCCATGCTCATAAGGCGGCAGTAGTAGGTGACACGGTAGGAGATCCGTTTAAGGATACCTCCGGCCCTGCCCTGAATACGCTGATTAAGCTAATGTCTATCATTGCTTTGGTATTTGCTCCGATTTTCCTATCAAAGGGAAGCTTGTTGTAAAAGAGGCTGTAAAACACATGGTCTTAAGTCCAAAGGTTAGAAAGCAGAGCACTCCTTACATAGGGGTGGCTCTGCTTTCTAATTTAAAAAATAGTTTCTACCCTCTTGTAAATCGAACATACATTTGGTAAAATAGCATCATTCGAACATATGAGCTGTTTTCGGAGGGCATAAAAATGAGTACTGTGGTAACCTTAGGAACGCTGGTAATTGCAGTGGCCGTATTTCTTTGGAAGCGTCCTTGCTGCAAGAGGACAAAGGAAATTTGGGGTTTGTGCGTATTATCTGGAGTCGTGGGCTTGCTTGTGCCGGGCGGTGCTTTTGCAATGCAGGCAGTGCAAAGCCTGCTGCAAGGTTTGCTCGCGAGCTGCTGTTTGCTGGCGGTAAAAAAAGATTATCGTTTGAGAGCTAGGTATCTCCATGCTTGCCATTTGCGTGCGGCTTTGCCCCAACAACAGCGCAATCCAGAGTTTGCAAATTGTGCTTCAAAATTAGCGCCGATGCGGGAATCCTTGACATTACCCGCCGGGGGTTTTATACTTAGAACATTATTTTGGGTTTTTATTTCAAAAGCAAGGGGCTTGCAGGCAAGGCTTTTTTGCCGCCTTGTAACGAAATAACCCGGGAAATTCTCTGTGAAAAGAACAGGAGAGAATACGGTATGATGGCATATCTTTACCCCGTTATCTGGTTTGCGGCAGGGTTGATTATGATTTTCAAACTCCGGCAGGAAAATAAGATTTTTATTTTCGCTGGAATTTACTTTTTGTTTTTAGGCGGCTGGTGGCTGACCAATATTCTTTACCCAGATTACCACATGTTCTCCGGGAATATGGGGTGGATACTGCGCGGAGTTACCGCATTAGCTCTGGCTGTGGTAGGTGTGGCCTTTTACCGTGAGAAAAAACGAACCGAGGCAATGCTTGAGAACGATAAAGAGGAGCAGAGCATGCCGCAGGATACCGAACTGGAAGCGCTTGAGTCGGTAGAACCGAAAGAGACGCAAGTGGCGGAAGAAAAAGAAACTTTACCCGAGGAAAAATCATCGGATACCCACAGGGAGGACTAACCTTGCTTGCATCGATTCTCACTGTTGCTGAAAAAGTGTTCGTCATGTTTTTAATGATGGGCTTGGGGTATCTTTGCTACTATAAGCGCATCATTACTTCACGCGGCGCTGCACAGCTGACGAATCTGCTCTTGTACATTGTTGGGCCTTGCCTTATCATCACCGCGTTGCAGGGGAACTCTGGCTCGGTAAGTACAGGGAACATCCTGTTAACTATTGGTTTGTTTTTGGTCGGGATGATTGCTGCTGCCATTGCAATGCAGCTTCTGTTTCGCTCACAATCACCAAAACGAGCCGGGATGCTGCGTTACGGTGTGGTGTATACCAACTGCGGGTTTATGGGTTTGCCGCTGGCACAGGCGATTCTGGGCAATGCAGGCGTTGTGTATGCTTCGGCCTGCCTCGTGGCTTTTAATCTGCTTACTTGGACGCATGGGTACCTTCTGCTGGGCGGCGGTGGCGATGACCGCAGGCAGATGCTGAAAAACGCTTTGCTCAACCCCGGTACCATCAGCTTTGCGGTGGGTCTACCTTTGTTTGCCTTTTCGTTACAGCTGCCGGAGCCGATTATGGCTACCATGGATTCCGTTGGTGCGATGAACACACCGCTCGCCATGATTGTGGTAGGCACCTATTTGGCACAGCTAAAGATAAAAGAGATTTTTTCAGACCGAGAGGTCTTAAAGGTTACGGTATTGCGCCTTGTTGTTGTTCCGGCGGTGTTTTTAGTGCCGCTGTGGCTTCTTCAGCCTGATTCCGGAGTGCTCATTACCACTGTGCTCCTTATGGCGGCACCGGTTGGTATGAATTCGGTTCTGTTTGCAATCAAGCTGGGGAACGATGTGCCCCTTGCCTGTAAAATGGTGGCAATGAGCACGTTGCTTTCTATTTTTACGATGCCGGTGGTAGCGGCAGTGGCACAGCGTTTGGCGACTGCTGCTTAAAAAGCAGTGGCGTTCGTGTGATTATGCGCATAGTATGGAATGCGGGCGAGATTGAGTACCGCTTCAAATAGATTGCCTGCCTCAGTCGTTTCGGCTGTGGCGGGCATTTTCTTTTTGGACGTGTTTTGAGGGATGACACTGTGCTTGAAAAAGGGTGCAAATTGGGGTAAAATAGAACAGATTGAAATGGGAAGCGGCGCCCCTTGTGAAAATAATGGGATGCCGCAGTTCCCAATGGGCGAATTTGCCCTCAAAACAGCCGCTGCGCTTGCGCAGGAAGGAGTTCTCACCATGTTAGTAGCCCCCTCAATGTTAGCATCCGATTTTTCCCATTTAGCGGACGAACTAAAAAAAATAACGGATGGCGGAGCCGATTACGTTCATTTGGATGTAATGGACGGTGCATTTGTGCCAAATATATCCTTTGGTGCGCCGGTAATTGCCGCCATGCGCCCTCATACGTCAATGCTGTTTGATGTTCACCTCATGATACAGCACCCCAAACGCTACATAGCCGATTTTGCAAAAGCTGGGGCAGATATTATATCGTTCCATGTGGAATGTGCAGATGACCCTGCAGAAGTAATCGCAGAGATTGTATCTCATGGCGTAAAGCCCGCTATGGTGTTAAAGCCGAATACACCGGCTGAGTCGATTTTCCCATACCTGGACAAGCTATACATGGTGCTGCTAATGACGGTGGAACCCGGTTTTGGTGGGCAGAGTTTTATGCCGGAGCCGCTTTTAAAGGCACGGCAGTTAAAAGAGAAAAATCCCTCCGTCTTAATTGAAGCAGACGGAGGGATCAATGCCCAAACGGTATTGGATTGTGCCCAGGCGGGCGTAGATATTTGCGTAGCGGGTACAGGCGTGTTTAAAGCGACTGACCCTGCGCAGGCAATCCGGCAGCTGCAGTCTGCCGGTTGCTAAAGGCAGCCCCCAACCTGATTTACTGCATCGCGTGAGAGAAGCTCACCGTGTTCCATACACAATGCAGCGGCAGTTTTCCCAATGCCGCGCAGTCGAGCATATTCTTTTAAAAATGCTTCTGTTTTTTCTTTCATTGCAAAATACGGGGATAGGATTAGCCGGTAGTTGCTCCCATACCGCAAGAGCTGGCACCCACCAAGGGTGTTAATTCGGTATAGGTGCTCCAGAACATCCAGAAGATCTCCGGCGTTTTCCAGTTCATACACATAGGGCCCGGAGCATTTAATCCGGTAAATTTTACGCGGTTCTCCTTTCTTTGCTTTCGCTGGGGATACCGCGGTAAACATCAGCACGGTTTCGCCGTCTGCGGTTGCCATTGCACGAATCGCCACCTGATCTCTTTTTAGTGTGAAGTTGGTACTGGCACAAGCCGCAGCGAAAATACGGGCTATTGTTAAACGGCAGTGCAGGCTGTTCCAGCTTAGTCCCTGCATTAGCCCCAAGGCTCGGGTTTCCCGTGCGGTTAGGATGATCAGCAGGTGAGAAGCATCCAGGGCTTTTGTCTTCAATCGAACACCCCCAATCACATTTAGAGCTTCACTACTATAATATTAACGGCCCCGGTATTTTGTAAGAGGTGATTTCAATGATTTCGTTTTTTTCCTCCGGAATTCGTCTGGAACAACAAAAAAGTCGTACCATGAAAGCGAAGATTTTAGTGCTGCCGGCGCCAAAGGTACTCTATGTGCCCTTGCCGGGTGCTCAGGCAATCTCAGACCGCTGTGTGCGAGTACAAGAGACGGTACTGCGCTTTTCGCAGCTTTCCATGCCGGGCAGTCATGTTGCAGTTACCTCACCGGTGAGCGGCACGGTTACCGGTTTTCAAACCTTTTCCCACCCGGTACGGGGTACCGTAGACTGTGCGGTGATTGAGCAGGACGGTGAGGAACAGGAGCTAACCCTGCGTGCTCCAGAAATGGAGAGTACACCGGAGGGGTTAATTCACCTTGCGGCGGTTGCAGGGATTATTGATGAATATGATGGGATACCCTTGTTTAAGAAGCTAAAACGCCTCAGAAGAATGAAAATTGATTGGCTTGGTGCAAATGTGCTGGATGACGAGCCTTATGTTTGCAGCGGTTTGGCTGTCCTGCGAGAGAACCCGCAGGGGGTACAAAGAGGGCTGGAGATCGCAGCACTTGCTGTTGGCGCAAAGAAAACCGGCGTTGCGGTTGTTAGCGATTTGCGGGCGCGCAGCTACTCGCATGTGTCTGGCCATATTGCAGATCTTCTGGTAGGCAGCGGCGGGCGTTACCCGGCACAGCCGGGTTTAATAAAGAGATTGCGAAAGCAGGGCTTTCACCCGGGGTTAATCGGGGTGCAGGCTCTCGAGGCGTTTTCACAAGCGGCAGAGCGGGGAATTCCCCAAACAACCACGGTTATCACCGTTGCAGGGGAGGGCGTATCTCGCTGGCAGAACCTGCGGGTACCGCTCGGTATGCCGATTGGGGAGCTGCTCACTGCCTGTGGGCGTAAGAAACGTACGGCAGTAATTGCTGGTTCTCCCATTACCGGAAACCGGGTTGAGGAGCTTTCTGCGCCGGTTACAGCGGATTTGCGCTGCCTGATTGTATTGCCGGAAGCAAAGCAAACCGTTAAGGTGTTCCCTTGTATTGGGTGCGGCAAGTGCGAAGCTGCCTGCCCGGTTGGAATAATGCCTTGGGATATATACCGCCGTTTAAAGGGGCAGGAGTTCCCCGATGCAAAGCAGCTTTTGCGAGCCGAGCATTGCGTTGGCTGCAACGCTTGCTCTGTTGTGTGTCCATCCGGGCTGGAGCTTGCCGAGGCGGTAGCCCGTGCAATGGAAATCAAAGAAAGGGGATAAGCGCCGAATGCAGCAGCTTATAATACAAAAACCGCCGTTTCTCCGCAGTGGCCAAACGGTGTCTAGCATGATGAAGGACATGCTGTTGGCGCTGGCACTCCTTTTGCCTTTGCCTACGGTTCACTATGGCACGCAAGTGCTGCTCATTGCCTTCGTATCCGTGGCCTCTTGCTTTGTTTGTGAGGTAGCTGCCTGTATGGTCGCCAAGCGACAGGTAAATATATCGGAGTTATCTTCCGCGGTAACCGGATTAATCATTGCAATGCTTATGCCACCGAATGCACCTTTGTGGTTGCCCATGGCAGCGGCAGCTTTTGCAGTTCTGGTTGCCCGTGTGCCGTTTGGGTTTACCGGGAATAACCCATTTAATCCGGCGGCAGCGGGTGTAGCGTTTGTTACCGTCTTTTGGCCGCAGAAGGTCTTTTCCTATTTAGAGCAGTCAGCTTCGTCTGTACTAAAGGAGGGGCTAAAGCCCTTTCAAATTCCTTCTGAAATGCTATGGGGCAATACAAGCGGCGCCATTGGCACCACCGCCGTGTTGGTAATTGCCGCTTGTGCAGTCTATTTAATCGTGAAGAGAACCGTAAATTGGAGAATTACCGTTTGCTTTTTGGCAGCCGCAGGGCTAATGTCACTGCTTTTCCCACGCATCATGGTAACGCCCCTTACTTCATTAAAATATGAAATGCTATCCGGTTCGTTACTGTTCTGCGCGGTGTTTTTAATAACGGATCCTGTAACATCACCCCGCACACAGGTGGGCAAGGCAATTTATGGTGCTGTTGCCGGCGTGCTGATTATGCTGATGCGCCGTTATGGCGCCTTTGAGCAGGCGGCATGCTTTGCGGTGCTGCTTATGAACGCGATTTCTCCTGTCATTGACAGCTTTGTGATTGCCATTCTAACGAGAAGGGAGGCAAGGCGTAGTGAGCAGCAATAAAAAGAGGACCAAGGCACAGCCGCAGATTATGGAAAAGGGAAGCCGCAAAAGTGCTTCGCGGGGCTCAAAAAAAACAATGCAGCAGCGGTTGGTGAAAGAAAGCATCGGTATTTTTCTGAATGGTTTCGTGTATCGTAACCCGGTTGCGCTTGGTGCGTTGGGTCTCTTCCCCGTAGTTGGAGCAGGGTATAGCATGGAGAATGCGGCCGTGCTCTCTCTCATGATGTTGGTAATGATGCTGCCAGTCTGCCTGATTAGCGGGTGGCTCAAAATACCGGTGTGGATACGTCCCGCCTTGGTTTTGATTCTTTCTGGTATTCTGTATATTCCTGCAGCTTATCTTACCAAATGGCTATTACCGCAAGCCGTATCTGCTCTGGGGCTATATGCGATTTTGATGATTGGCAACTCCATTGTGCTTTCTCGTGCGAATGACTATGCTCCAACGCATATTTCGTTAGCAGTGTTAATGGATTCTTTCGGCTGTACGGCTGGCTTTTCCGCCGTACTATTTTTGGTTGCCGCATTCCGTGAGATTTGGGATAAACTCGTTGCAAAAACGGGCGGCGTGTACCATGCGGGGGCATACCCGCTGGTTGGGTTCTTACTGCTTGGTATGATTGCGGCTCTGATTCAGCACATGAATGCGAAACGCTTGGCGGCAGAAAGGAAGGCGAAGCAGTAATGGAAATGGCAGCACAGTTATTTCTTTTTGCAGTTTTGGCGATTACCGCGCAGAATGTGATTTTCTGTGGGGGAATTGGCTTTAGCCGCGTACTGCGTGCGGCACGCAGACCTAAAATTTTGCTTTCTTATGCAGGCCTATTGAGCTTGTTTACGCTTCTTTCTGCATGGCTTGGAATCGGAATCAATAAGTTGATTCCCGGAATGAGCCCCATTGCTTTTTACCGCCCAGCTGTTTTTGCAGCGTGTGTTGCGGTTTTGTATTTGCTTGTGGCTCTTATATACCGCGTATTTTTTGCGGCACGTTATAAAAGGTTGGAGCCTGTGTTTTCATCCTCCGCTATTAATTGCCTGGTTTTGTCGATGCCCTTTATTCAAAGAGTATTTCGTATGAATGAATGGCAGATTACCGGTTACGCAATTGGATCAGGTGTGGCGTTCTTTTTGGCGGCGTTGGTTTTATCTCATGCGATGGAGCGGTTGAAAAATCCCGATATGCCAAAAGCGTTTCAAGGTTTGCCATCGGTGTTTTTGTATGTAGGTATTTTATCGCTTGCGATGTTTGGTTTTGCAGGAGGGAAGGAAAGGGTGAAAGTAGGCAAAGGCCTTCCAAAGGGAGAGTATCGATTCTCTCCCTTTGGATTCCCTCTCAACGACCAAAGGCTCTGCCTTTGGAATCCGGGTGAGCTCCCGCTCTGCATCTGTTTTCCGCACAGGAAACAAGCCTGTGCGTTGCAGATTGCACGTAAGGTTTTGCTTTGCCGCTCGTAAATAAAAGAAGTACCTAGCTACCGAACATCTTTCTGCGAGTTAAAGAGAGCGCTCCAAAAATGATTTTCAATTAAATAAAGAATAAGAATAAATTTGGTTTTCAACAGAAAGTTAACAACTTGTTGAAAACTCTCTTAAAATCTTCAAATAAAAAATCCCCACTCTCAAAAAGAGCAGGGGATTTTACGTATTCCTATAAAATAATTAAAGGTTTTCTTCTAAGAAGCGTTTTATATTCCGAGCGCCTAGCTCTAAAACCAGATCCAGCGTTTTGGGCAAGTGAAACAGCCCTGCAATGTGTGGTGTTAAAATCACATTTTTCTCCTGCCACAAAGGGTCGCTTGCCGGCAGAGGTTCGGGGTCACAAACGTCGGTCACAAAACCGCCAAGGTGCCCGCTATGCAAAGCGGCCAGCACATCTTCTTGATTCACGGACTTACCACGACCTCCGTTAATCAGTAACGCACCCGGCTTCATCAGCCCCAGCCGGTGCTTGTCCATAAAATGATGCGTCTCTTTTGTATACGGTAATGCCATTGCCACTGCATCCGCTTTGGGGAGAAGCTGTTCCAGCTCATCAAGTGTGTGCATTTCATCAAAAGCTTCGTCTGGCGAACCGCCGGAGCGCTTCACACCAATGGTATAAGAGCCAAGCGCTTTGCATAATCGGGCATAATGGGTACCAATGTCTCCTGCGCCAATTACCAAAACCTTCATGGAGGAGAGCGATCGCACCTCGCCTTCATCCTTCCACAAGGATTGCTGCTGATTGTCGCGGTAGAGGTGCAGTTTTTTACAAAACGCAAGCGTGAGAGCAAGCATGTGCTCTGAAACGGCAACTCCATAAGCGCCGCTCGCGCTAATCATGTTACAGTTGGGCGGTAGAATGCCATCGGCATCGTATTTATCACTGCCTGCGGTTCTCAATTGCAGCAGGCGCAAATTCGGCAGCTTGGCCAGCTTTTCGGGCGGCGGGTTGCCAAAAATAATCTCAGCCTCATAAAGCTGTTCCTCACTTACCGTCTTAAAGGTGGCATAAGTAATTGCCGTACCGGGAATGCTTTGTTCCAGGCGCTCTTTTTGCGAATCGGATAAACGCGTTAAAACCAAAACCTTTTTCATGTAGACACTCCCTAAAGCAATAATTTAGTAGTGAATCGAATCCAGCATTTTGTCGAGTACCGCTTGGTCAGAGGTAAGGCACTTGCCGTAAATCACGGTATTGTTTACTCGGCTTACCCGGTAATAAAGCTCACCGTTTGTTACCGTATACTTTGCGTATGGGGTGGAGTCTAAATTTGTGGGCTTGTTGCCGCCGGTCTGAATTCCATCTTTTAATGAATTGTACATCCGCAGAGCAACACTGTCGTCTGCAAGAGCGGCGTAATACAGCTCATTACCGCTTTTATCGGTTGCACTCATGTAGCTTTTTGCACCGTTGAGCTGTGCGGTATTGTCAGTTACGGTGTAGCCAGCCCCTTCGGCCATGGTTTTAAAATCGTTTGCGTCTACGGCGGTGCGTGCAGAGCAGCTGGTCATAGCCAATGCCAGCACAAGCACCAGCAATGCAGATGAAAGAAAAAATCTTTGTTTCAACGGGAGTTCCTCCTGTGTATTGGGTAAATTTTTTTCAAGTGCGACGAATTATGTGAAAATTTATTTGCGACGATACACGTCTTTATGGCGTATATTATACACCAAAATGGGGCAAAAGAACAGCGCATTCCTCTGATTCAATTGTTAAAATCCTCCATAGGAATTCCTTGGCGGAATTGGTAACCGCATGAATAACAGAAAAGAGAGTGCGGATAATAATTACAAATCAAAACGCAGGAGGGAGTATTATCTTGAAGGCAACAGGAATTGTCAGAAGAATTGATGATCTGGGTCGTGTCGTAATTCCGAAAGAAATCCGCCGTACTCTGAGAATCCGCGAGGGCGATCCTCTTGAGATTTTTACGGATGCTGAGGGTGGCGTTATTTTTAAGAAGTATTCAGCAGTTGGGGAGATGTCTGCTTTTGCAGCACAGTACGCAGATGTTCTGAGTAAAATAGCAAATCGACCGGCTCTAGTGTGTGACTGTGACCATGTGATCGCAGTAGCGGGTGCATCCCGTAAAGAGTATATGGAACGCCGTGTTTCGCAGGATTTGGAAGAAACCATGCACGCTCGCCACACGTATGTGCGTGACCAGAACAGCCCCCCGTTACAGCCGGTTGAAGGAATTAACCGTGCGGCGTCGGTGGTGTACCCCATCATTGCATCAAGCGACGTTATGGGAGCGGTTGTACTGCTCGCGGGGGATTCCTCCGAACAGCCCGATGCAAGCGATATTAAGCTCACGCAGGCCGCGGCTTCGTTTCTGGCGCGGCAGATTGAAAACTGAAATTAAAGTTGCATTTTAAAAAGTATTATGCTATACTAATTTGAGTAAATAACGGTGAGGATGAAAGAGTGGGGTGACCCGCTCTTTTGTTTGTCTATGAGGTGAAAGCGTTGGCTGCAAAGAAAAAATCAGGGAATACCGTATCTGCTGTTTGGGCTTTGGCAGAGAAGGCCGCAAGCGGCACAGGCGTTACAATTTGGGATGTTCGCTTTGTAAAAGAGGGAGCAGATTGGTTTTTGCGCGTATTTCTCGACAAACCCGAGGGTATTAGTATGGATGACTGCGTAATGGTCAGCCGTGAGCTGAACACCCTGCTGGATGAAGAAGACTTAATTGAGCAAAGCTATTGCCTGGAGGTTTGTTCTCCGGGAATTAACAGAGAATTGACCCGCCCGGAGCATTTTGAGCGTTTTACCGGCTCGCCGGTGCGGGTTAAATTGATTCGCCCGCTGCCGGACGGCCGCCGGGAGCTTAACGGGGAGCTGCTCTCTTTGGCAGATGGAGAAATCCGCCTGCAAGTTGATGAGGAAGAAGTATTGACCATAGCCCAGAAAGACAGCGTCTCGGTGCGCCTGTTGGATGACGATTTTGAAGAGGAGTAAGGTTAGATGAACAGCGAAGTTTTTGAGGCTTTGAATTTGTTGGAAAAGGAACGTGGCATCCCGGTCGATTTTATGCTGGATAAAATCAAGAAAGCGATTTTAACCGCCTGTAAGAACAGCTACGGTAACGAGGATGCGCTCATCAACATGGATGCCGCCCGCGGCAATTTTGAAGTGTTCCTGCGTAAAATCGTTGTAGAGCAGGTGGAAGACCCGGGCAAAGAAATTTCGCTGGCGCAGGCTAGAGAAATCGACCCCTCTGCAGGTATGGAAGATAAGGTCAACGTAGCGCTCAATACCAAGGAGTTTGGCAGAATCGCTGCACAAACTGCTAGAAATATCATTCGCCAGGGCATTCGCGACGGCGAGCGCGGGCAAATGATGCAGGAGTTCCAGAGTAAAAATCAGGAGCTGGTAAGCGCATTGGTTGAGCGTGTAGACCCCCGTTCGGGAGCGGCTACCCTTAAAATTGGCAAGGCGGAAGCCGTGCTGCCCAAAAGTGAGCAGGTTGGCGACGAGCAGCTGCGTGAGGGTGACCATATAAAGGTTTATGTAGTGGATGTAAAAGAGACAGAAAAAGGCCCCCGTGCTATGATTAGCCGTACGCACCCCGACTTGGTGAAACGCCTTTTTGAAACCGAAGTGCCTGAAATTTATGACGGCGTAGTTGAAATTAAAGCCGTTTCCCGCGAAGCAGGTTCCCGCACAAAGCTTGCGGTGCAAAGCCACAACGCAGACGTTGACGCGGTTGGCGCGTGCATTGGTGCCAGAGGCGCCCGTGTTTCGAATATCGTCAATGAGCTTGGCGGCGAGAAAATTGATATTGTGGAGTACAGTGAAGACCCCGCTCAATTTATTGCTTCCGCCCTTTCTCCGGCAGACGTTGTTTCTGTTCAGGTGGCAGAGGATGGCTCTCGCGTATGCCGAGTCACTGTGCCGGATAGCCAGCTTTCGCTTGCCATTGGCAACAAGGGTCAAAACGCCCGCCTTGCCGCAAAGCTAACTGGCTGGAAGATTGACATTAAGCCCGAAAGTGGTTTTTTTGGCGAAGAGCCGGCAGCTGCTGAAAAAGCAGAAGTAATAGAGGAAGAATAACATAAGGCAATCGGCCGGGGAGCCTCCCATCCCATGTAAACAGGGAGAGAAGCCGCGCAACTGCGCGGGAAGGAGTAAGTGTAGTATGATGCAAAAGCGCGTGCCCCTGCGTATGTGCGCAGGCTGCGGAGAAATGAAACCGAAAAAAGAGCTGGTACGAGTGGTTAAAGCCCCGGATGTGAAAGATGATTCTGGGCAGGTCACTGGGCCAGGGGAAATTTCGCTGGATTTAATCGGCCGTAAACCCGGGCGCGGTGCTTATGTATGTAAGGATATAAATTGTCTGAGAGCGGCGCGTAAGTCCAAGCGGTTTGAGCGGGTATTTTCCTGCGCTATACCGCCGGAGGTGTACGACCGCCTGGAGGAGGAGATCGGAAAATGACAAATCGGGTTCTCTCTCTTTTAGGTATCGCCCGGCGCGCGGGCCGGCTCAGTTTGGGTCATGATGCCGTAGACGAAGCCTTGAAGAAGAGAGAAGCAAAACTGATCGTATTAGCGCAGGATGTTTCTGCGCGCACTGCCACCCATGCGCAAAAGGCGGCTCAGCAGGCTGAGGTGCCTTGCCTTGTACTTGCAGATGGCATGGATGAAATCGGTATGGCAATTGGCAAAAAAATCGGTGTGATTGCAGTAAACGATCAGGGATTCGCTAAGAGGTTGACGGAGCTGGCCAATGAGGCGGCAGACAAACGGGAGGGATGAGTTAATGATGATGAAATACAGGGTGCATGAAGTAGCGAAAGATCTTAACGTACCGAATAAGGTTGTATTAGATATTATTCAAAAGTATTGCGATGAAACCAAAAAACATATGACTGCGTTAACCGAGAAAGAGCTAGATATGGTGTTTGAATCCATTACCCAGCAGAAAAGCACAGGCTCTTTGGACGCCTATTTTGCAGATAATGCGCAGAGCGCACCGCAGCAGCCTGCCGCAGAGGCAGTACAGCCCGCAGCGGCGGCACCCGCGCAACCGGTACCGGTAGTGGCACAGCCTGCGCAGCCCGCACAACCGGCTGCACAACCGGCACAGCAGCAGCCGCCCGTGCGCAAGGCCGTAAAGCCGGGTAAAATTACACCGGTAGGCCCCAAACCAACTGCCCCTCAGGGTCAGCAACAGGGTCAAAACCGCCCGCAGCAGAGCCAGCAGCGCCCTGCTCAGCAGCAGAACCAGCAGAATCGTCCCCAGCAGAATCAGCACCACGGCCAGAATGCACAGCCGCATCAAGGCCATGCTCCTGCTTCCTCTTCCGCTGATTCCAATGTGGTAAGAAAGCCCCAGGGTCGTATTGTAGACACTCGTACCTCTAATGTAGAGCTCGACCGCTATAATGAAAAGTATGACCGTATGGCTTCTGAAAAAGTGAAGACAGACAACGTTGTGAAAAAGCAAAAGCTCACACAGCGTAGCTCACAGTACCGCGGCAAGCCCAGAAACGCACGCCGTGAGACCGAGGGCGAGCGTTTGCGCCGTATTGCACAGGAGCGCAAGCAAAAGCAAATGACGATTACCATTCCAGAGGAACTCACCGTCAGCGAGTTTGCACTTCGCCTGAAGGCAACCGCAGCAGAAGTCATCAAAAAACTGATGGCGATGGGTGTGTTCGCTACTGTAAATGATACCATTGATTACGATACCGCCTCTCTTGTTGCGATGGAGTTCCATGCAAAGGTAGAAAAAGAGGTTGTTGTAACCATTGAAGAGCAGATTATTGACGACAGTGAAGATGAGGATGACAACCTGATTGCCCGTGCACCTGTTGTAGTTGTTATGGGTCACGTTGATCACGGTAAAACCTCATTGCTTGACGCCATTCGCAATGCGAAGGTAACTTCTTCCGAAGCAGGCGGCATTACCCAGCACATTGGCGCCTACCGCGTTGAGGTGCAGGATCGCCCCATTACCTTCCTCGATACCCCTGGTCACGCAGCGTTTACCACCATGCGTGCTCGTGGTGCACAGGTAACCGATATTGCAGTTTTGGTTGTTGCTGCCGATGACGGCGTTATGCCCCAGACGGTTGAGGCAATCAACCACGCAAAGGCTGCGGGCGTTTCTATCATCGTAGCGGTTAACAAAATGGATAAGCCCGCTGCAAACCCCGACCATGTGAAGCAACAGCTTACAGAGTATGGCCTTGTTGCGGAAGAATGGGGCGGCGATACGCCGTGCATCCCGGTTTCTGCCAAAACACAGCAGGGCATCGATGATTTGTTAGAGATGATTCAGCTGGTTGCCGACATGAAGGAGCTTCGTGCGAACCCTGAGCGTGCTGCAAAGGGTACGGTTATTGAGGCTCGTTTGGATAAGGGCCGCGGCCCCATCGCAACTGTGCTGGTGCAGAACGGCACCCTGCATGTGGGCGATATTGTTGTGGCTGGCTCCAGCGTTGGCCGTGTACGTGCGATGATGGATGACCGTGGTAACCGTGTGCAGGAAGCGGGACCCTCTATGCCGGTCGAAATCACCGGTCTTGGAGAAGTTCCCTCAGGTGGCGATACACTCAACGCAGTATCGGATGAGCGCTTGGCTCGTGAGCTGGTTGAACAGCGCTACAATGAGCAGAAGGAAGAGCAGTTCCGTGCGCAGACGAAGGTCACGCTCGACAACCTGTTTGACCAAATGCAGCAGGGTGAAATGAAGACTCTTCAAGTCATTGTGAAGGCAGACGTGCAGGGCTCTGTGGAGGCGGTTCGCCAGTCTCTGGAGAAGCTCACGAACGAAGAAGTTCGCGTAGCCGTAATTCATGGTGGTGTTGGTGCCATTAGCGAATCCGACGTAATGCTTGCAAATGCTTCGAACGCCATTATTGTCGGCTTTAACGTTCGCCCCGATCCCATTGCCGAAGAAAACGCAAAGCGTGACGGCGTGGATATGCGACTGTACCGCATTATTTATGACTGCATCGACGAGATTGAATCTGCAATGAAGGGCATGCTTGCTCCGAAATTCCGCGAGATTGCTCTCGGCAAGGCAGAGGCACGTGAGATTTACAAAATTACCAATGTGGGCATCATTATTGGCGCTCATATTACATCCGGCAAACTGATCAGAAACGCCCAGGTTCGCGTGGTGCGTGACGGAATCGTGATTACCGAGGATAAGATAGCCTCTCTGCGCCGCTTTAAAGACGACGTTAAGGAAGTGGCAGAGGGCTACGACTGCGGTATCGGTTTGGATCGCTTCAACGATGTAAAGGAAGGCGACATTCTGGAAGCTTTTGTTATGGAGGAATACCGGGAGGATTAAGGAATGCCGAGCCATAAAATAGAACGTATTACAGAAGATATTCACCGCGAGCTCACGGCAATTTTCCGTGAGCTGAAGGACCCTCGTGTTCAGGGCGGCCTTATTAGCATTGTGCGTGTGGATGTAACGAACGACCTTTCTTACTGCACTGTTTTTATCAGTGCAATGGAAGGAATGGAGAAAGCGAAAATTGCGGTAGAAGGGCTAAAATCGGCTGGCGGCTATATTCGCCGTGAGCTGGGGCTTCGCCTCAAGATTCGCCATGTGCCTGCACTCTTGTTCCGTGCTACGGATTCGATTGAGTATGGCGCAAGTATCAATAAGCTTTTGATGGATTGGAAAGACGGTGCAGCAGAAAACGGGGAGGAGCACGATGATTGATCTTGATCGCGCGGTTTCTCTCCTGCGCGATGCGCAGGACATTGAAATATTAAGCCATCATTTCCCAGATGGAGACACGCTGGGCTGTGCGGCGGCGCTTTGCCATGCACTGCACCTTCTTGGCAAGCGTGCCCGTTGTACCTGTGCTGACCCCGTTTCAGAAAAATACAGTTTCTTATTCGAAGAGATTGAGAAGCAGGAATTTCCCGCCAAATTTGTGGTAAGTGTGGATGTGGCAGATATTAAGCTGCTTGGTGCCGGATCAAGTGATTGCACGGGCGATTTATACCGGAATCACAACGGATACTGGTTGCTTCCGCTATACCAATGTAACGGCTCGCACGCATGAAATTGCCGCTCAAGTCATTCGTACTGGAATCAATGCCGCAGACATTAACCGAGAGATGTTCGAGACCAAAACGCGTGCTCGCCTTGAAATGGAGCGCAGTGTACTGGATTCGATTGAGTTTTATTTTGATTCACGCTGTGCAGTTATGCGCATTAGCCGTGATATGATTGAAACCTCCGGAGCTGATGAAGGCGATTTGGATGGCCTTTCGGCAATTCCTCGCCAAATCGAGGGCGTTTTGGTGGGTGTTACCATGCGGGAGCGCAAAATAGGCGGCTATAAAGTTTCTCTGCGTACATTGCCACAGGTAAATGCGGCAAAAATATGTGCAGAGTTTGGCGGCGGCGGCCATATTGCGGCGGCAGGCTGTACCATTGAAGAAGACTTTGAGCCAGCCCGTGAAAAGATTCTAACTGTAATTGGTAAGGTTCTCGAAACAATGTGAGGTGACCCCGATGGACGGAGTCCTAATAATTGACAAACCCTGCGATTTTACCTCGTTCGACGTGGTTGCGGTGGCGCGCCGCATTTGCAGGGAGAAAAAGATTGGCCATACCGGTACGCTCGACCCAATGGCAACAGGTGTTTTACCCCTGCTTTTGGGAAAAGCAACCCGTGCTGCTTCTTTGCTGGAGGATTCCGATAAGGTGTACTGCGCGGAGTTTCGTTTTGGAGTGGAAACGGATACGCAGGACAATACCGGCAAGGTGCTTCGCCAAAGCGATACACCGGTAAGCCGTGCGCAGTTGGAAGCCGTTCTTCCCCAGTTTCGGGGGGAGATTATGCAAACACCGCCCATGTATTCGGCAGTGCGAAAAGATGGCAAGCATCTTTATGAGCTGGCAAGGCAAGGGATTGAAGTGGAACGTGAGTCCCGCCCGGTAACAATATACCGGCTGGAGCTTTTGGAATACAATGAGCATGAACGGCAGGGCAGCCTGCTGATTGAGTGCTCAAAGGGAACGTATATCCGCACACTTTGTGCAGATTTGGGACAAGCTTTGGGTAGCCTAGGTATTATGATGTCACTGCGTCGTACTCGTGCCTGTGGCTTTTCTCTCGAGCAGGCTTTGCCGCTTGAAGAGGCTCGCTCTTTAGCGGAAGATAACCAGCTTAGCGGCAAAATTTTGTCGGTAGAAAGTTTGTTTCATCATTTACCGCAGGTTTCCGTAACTGCTGCGCAGAGCGTACGCTTTCAAAACGGCGGAGCGCTTGCGCTAGAGCGTTTGCGGCTCAGCAGCCCGTTGGCACCGCAAGCACGCTTAAGAGTGTATTCTCCGGCAGGGGAGTTTTTAGGGCTGGGTCAGGCAAATGAGGAAACGCAGGAGCTTGCCGTGCTGCGACTGTTTTGCAGTAGAGCAGGAGAATAAAAAACCGAATGGCGCCGGTTTCCCATGTAAAAACGGTATGATTGCGCTGGTCAGGAGGTTTTTGTTTGAGATTACAGGTGTTCCATGATTTGAAACAGATAGCACCTTCAGAAAGTGCAGTGGCGATGGGCGCTTTTGACGGAGTTCACCTAGGCCACAGAAGAGTGATTTCGTGCGTCACATTTACAGCTCGTAAGCTTGTGCCAACGGTTTTTACCTTTGACGCCAGCCCGCAGGAGCTGCTAAAAGGGGAGGGCGATTTGCGCCTGACCTCGTGCGAGAGCAAGATGCGTGTGTTAGAGGGCTTAGGCGTTCGCCGGGTGTACATGCCTCGGTTTGAAGAGGTAAGGTTGCTTTCTCCTCACGATTTCGTAGAAAAAATATTGCATCATACCCTGCGCGCAAAAGAGGTAAGCTGTGGCTTTAATTTTCATTTTGGCTGTGGCGGTACAGCTGGCAGTAATGAGCTGCGAGAGATTTGCGCGGAGTTTGGCATAGAAGTTTCGGTTGTGCCTGCACTTACGGTAGACGGTGAGCCAGTTAGCTCAACGCGTATTCGCAAGGCACTGCTTTTAGGGGATGCGACGGAAGCCGCTCGTCTTTTGGGGCGTTTTTATTCCATCGATTTCCCAGTGGCGCATGGGCGCCAGCTTGGCAGGCAGCTTGGAGCACCAACCATCAACCAGCCGTTCCCTCCGGGGTTCCTTGCACCGCGGTTTGGCGTGTATACCTCTGTGGTAACAGTAAATGGAAAGCGGTATGCTGGTGTTACCAATATTGGTATTCGCCCCACAGTTGGCTCAGACGGTGTTTTAGCAGAAACCATGATCGATGGTTTTTCGGGTGATTTATACGGTCGCCGCGTACCCGTAGAGCTGGTTTGTTTTTTGCGTCCAGAGCAGAAGTTTGACAATTTAGACCAGCTTCGCGAAGCGATTCTGCGGGATGCGCAGACCGCCCGCAGCTTGGCTGCTCCCTATTTACAAACACAGGAAGCTATGATATAATCAGTAGGTTAAATTGCCCCTTACCCGGAACAAGGAGTAAGCCCCTTTGGGGAGTTCACCAGCCTTATGCTGGGTTTGAGGGTACAATAGGTGCGTAACTCGCACGGAAGGGTGGAAAAAAACATGTTAAAAGAAGAAAAACAGCAGATTATTGAGCAGTATGCTCTACACGAGGGAGATACCGGCTCCGCCGAGGTTCAAATTGCGATTCTGACTAAGAGAATCAACGATTTGACCGATCACCTCAAGATTCATAAGAAAGACCATCACTCTCGCCGCGGTTTGTTGAAAATGGTCGGCCAGAGAAGAAGTTTGCTGAAGTACCTGACAAAGTCCGATATTGTGCGTTATCGTGTCATTATCGAGAAGTTGGGCATTCGTAAGTAATAGCACGCTGTTTCGGGCAGACGGCTTTTTTAGCCGTCTGCCTTTTAGGCATATTTACGCAAAACCTTAACTAAGAAACGGGAGGTTTCGGGTTTTAGCAGTGAAACGAGTTCCCAACATTTTTTGCGTAGGAATTGGTTTTATTGCTAAGCCTGCTTCCCTCCTGGGCATAATGTAGTTGAAGTGACAAGGAGGATTATTTGATGTTCGAGAATTTCAAGGTATACGAAACCGAATTCGCAGGCCGCCCTCTGGTGGTTGAGACCGGCAAAATGGCACAGCTGGCTAATGGAGCGTGCCTTGTGCGTTACGGCGAAACGGTGGTTCATGTGGCAGTAACGGCTTCTGCCAAGCCCCGCGACGGTATCGACTTTTTCCCGCTTTCTGTTGATTTTGAGGAAAAGCTCTACGCCGTTGGTAAAATCCCCGGTTCTTTCATGAAGCGCGAAGGTCGCCCTTCGGAGAAGGCTGTATTGGCTTCTCGCGTAATTGACCGCCCCATTCGCCCCTTGTTCCCCAAGGATATGCGCAACGACGTTTCTGTTGTATGCACCGTTATGTCGGTAGACCCCGACTGCTCACCTGAAATTGTTGCCATGGTAGGTACCTCCATTGCCATCAGCATTTCAGATATTCCGTGGAGAGGCCCCATCTCTGCTGTTTCGGTTGGTTATGTGGATGGCGAGCTGGTCATCAACCCCACTGCCGAGCAAAGAGAAAACTCCAAGATGGCTGTCACCGTTGCTTCTACTGATTCCCGCATTGCCATGATTGAGGCGGGCGCAGAGCAGGTAAGCGACGAAGTAATGTATAATGGCATTATGGCGGGTCATGCCGCCAACCAGCAGATTATTGAGCTCATCAACAAGATGAAGGCAGAAATCGGCAAAGAGAAGTTCAGCTACCCGAGCAACGAGCCGGATGAGGACATGCTCAATTCCATTAAGGAATTTGCCATTGAAGACATTCGCCTTGCATTGGATACGGATGATAAAACAGTACGCGATGCTCGACTCAAGCCCATCTACGAAAAAGTGCATGAGAAGTTCGCCGAGATTTACCCCGACAGTGCGGCTAAGATTGACGAATGCCTCTACAAAACTCAAAAATATGTGGTTCGCCGTTGGCTGCTCGACGAGCGCAAGCGTGTGGATGGTCGTGGAATGGATGAGATTCGTCCTCTTGCGGCTGAGGTTGGCCTGCTGCCCCGCGTACACGGCTCCGGTATGTTTACACGTGGCCAAACACAGGTGCTCACCATTGTTACCCTTGGCCCGGTTACAGACCGCCAGCTTTTGGACGGCATCGATGAGGAACAGTACAAGCGCTATATGCACCACTACAACTTCCCCTCTTATTCCGTTGGCGAAACAAGACCCAGCCGTGGCCCCGGCCGCCGCGAAATTGGTCATGGTGCTCTGGCAGAGCGCGCCTTGCTGCCGGTGATTCCTCCCGTTGAGGAGTTCCCCTATGCGCTGCGCTTGGTTTCTGAGGTTCTTTCTTCCAATGGCTCCACCTCTCAGGGCTCTGTGTGCGGCAGCACCTTGGCTCTCATGGATGCCGGTGTGCCGATTAAGGCACCGGTTGCTGGTATTTCCTGCGGTTTGATTACCGAGGGAGACCGCTGGATGACCATGGTAGATATTCAGGGCCTCGAAGATTTCTTCGGCGATATGGACTTTAAGGTTGCCGGTACCCATGAGGGTATTACCGCTATTCAGATGGACCTGAAAATCGATGGTCTTACTCCGGAGATGGTAAAGGAAGCTTTGGAGAAAACCCACACTGCTCGCGATTATATCCTCAACGATATCATGCTTCCGCAGATTCCCGCCCCGCGTGAGGAACTCTCGAAGTATGCACCGAAGATGCTGTCTACCGTGATTCCTACGGAGAAAATCCGTGAGGTTATCGGTTCTGGCGGAAAGGTGATCCAGAAAATCTCCGCTGAGTGCGGTGTTAAGATTGACATTGAAGATGATGGCCACGTATTCGTATCCGGCATTGACATTGACAATTGCCGCCGTGCGATGACCATTATCGATACCATCGTAAATGACCCGGAAGCCGGTGCAATTTACAATGGTAAGGTAACTCGCATTATGGACTTTGGCGCATTTGTTGAGATTGCTCCCGGTAAAGAAGGCCTTGTTCATATCTCTCGTCTCGATGTGAAGCGTACCGAAAAAGTGACCGATGTTGTCAATGTTGGCGATGAAGTTATGGTTAAGGTACTTGAGATTGACGATAAGGGTCGCTTGAACCTTTCCCGTCGTGATGCCCTGATTGAAGTTGAGGGTCTTGTACCGGAAAACGAGATTTCAGACGCACCTCGCCGTCCTGCTCCCCGCAGAGATGACCGTCGTGACGACCGCCGCGGCAGCAATGGCTTCCGCCCCAATACCAATAAGCCCCGCGAGTAATCGAGTTATATAGTTAAATGCTTTTATAAAAATCGTGCTCCCCACTTTGTGGGGAGCCGTTTTACTATATCTTATGTTTCAATTATTTTACTAAGGAAAGGGAGCTGACGATGAATCAGGAAGATGGGCCAATCGCAACCTTTGTTTATGTACAAACGGGAGAAATGCGTAAAAAGCATGAAGCTTTCTTAAACGAAGTTGCAAAAAGTGTTAAGCCAAGTGAGCGAACCTTTGAACAAATGCTTGCTTACTTTGTTGAAACGTATCATGCTGTTCCTACGGAATTACCGAAAGCACGAATGAGAGAATTAAAAGCAAATGTGATTGTGAGTTATTTTCCGGAGCTTTTGCAGGAAGATAGAGAAAAAGAGCTTACTCCGGAAGAAAAGCAGCATTACCGCAGAAGAAGCGATTCGTTCATTCGAGCTTTGAAATATCCGGAGGAAAAGCTAGACCTTGAATTCCGCACGTTTCTAATACCCCAAAAGCCGAAAGTAAAGAAAGCGAAAAATCGAAACGCTGCGGCGCAGCTTACAGATATAGATGACCAGTCTATACTGGAAGTAGAGATGAAAACGGAATACATGTCCGCCTGGAACGTAGAGGAATCTATACTCGATGATTTATGTGTCTGGCGTGGGGTAGCTCAAAGCGATATGGATGAAAGATCACCCCGATTTATTGAATATGCAGAGGCGTTGAAGAGGCTAAATAGAATTAAAAAATGAATCAAGCGGCAAAAAAAACTTAAATTGTATGAAACAATCCTTAGAATAATACTAATTTGGATAATTGCAGAACGTATTACTATTACAATCGAGGATAAAAAACTTAGAATCAAATAAGTAAAACTTTGCATTCAAATTAGTTTCGGTAAGAAAAAATTGGAGGTGCAAGCATGAAGAAGAGAAATCGGCTCGTGTACGTCGTACTTGCAATTATTTTGGTCGAGTCTATCGGAGTAGGGATTTATATAAACTACGGCAGGGATTATTTTCGTGTTTTTCGGCTAAATTGGAATATTTCGTTGCCCACAAATGCAAAACAGCTGTATGAAATGCAAAGTGAAGCAAATATTCATGGGGATGGCGAGCGTTACCATGTGTTTCAGTATGACAAGACTCCAGATTTTCCTGCGGAAATGGTACCTGTTACCACGGTTTCCCAGGAAGAGAGGGAAGATGTGTACAAAATATTGTCCAGTGGAATCACCGTGGAGGAGAAATATCTTCCCGACTTTGACGGTGTAACACTCAGAATAAAGGCAGTAAAAAAAGGCAGTACGAGAATGTACTTATACTATGTAGAATCCTCTCAAACCTTGTACATCATAGAACATTTTATATAATCAACGCAGTAAATATAGTGTTATTTCAAAAAACGGCTCTGAAGCAATCAGAGCCGTTTTTTTGCTATTTACTGTGCTTTTTACACGGGGAATTCCCAAAAAGTTTTCACTTTTTTCACGGCTTTATCCCTTGTGAGATATTTTGAGATAAGGTATAATACTACATAAGACCATCGCGATGGACGAATTATGTTAAGTTAGGGAATGGAAGGTATATTAAGTGAGATGAAATCCCCGGGCTGTATTTGGCAGCTAATTTGGCGGGGATCAGAAAGGAACTATTTGATGTTTGAACGAATACAGGCAATCGATATAAAGCTGCTGCGTTTGATTCAAAGAAGAATGCGGTGCAGCCTATTTGATGCGATTATGCCGTATATTTCTTTAGTCGGCAATGTCGGTGCAGTTTGGGCCACAGTGATGGTGTTGTTTTTTATGATGCCGCGTTACCGCGAAGCAGGTGTTGTTATGTTTTTTGTACTAGCCGCCTGCGGTGTTTTAACAAACTTTGTTTTAAAACCTCTGGTGGCTAGGCCAAGGCCGTGCCATACATATACGGATGTAAAATTGCTTTTGAGCTGCCCAACGGATTACTCGTTTCCGTCCGGCCACACCATGTCTTCCTTTGGGGCGGCTTTAATTATCTTCTATGCGAACCATGCGATGGGTATTGCTGCTTTTGTGTTTGCTTTTTTAATCGCATTTTCCCGTCTTTATTTGTTTGTGCACTACCCGTCAGATGTTTTGACTGGTGTTGTTTTGGGTTTATCCGCTGCAAGTGAGCCTCTTGTGTTGGTATTTGCCGCACTGTGCGCTTGTGTGTATTGTGGCAAAACACGTTACCGCAGGGGGCAGGAAGAGACTACTGCAGGCATTGGGGAATCCTCTAAAATTTAGCGCTTTTATGTTTGTTGAGCAGGTTTACCCTGTTTTGCATATGGATAGTAGCAGGAAAAGGAGTGAAAGGAATGTCTGAAATCACACAAGCCAAGCGTATCGTGGTGAAGGTTGGTACTTCTACCTTAACATACGATAATGGCAAGGCGAATTTCCGCACGATGGAAGAACTCTGTAAGGTTTTGAGCGACCTTCAGAATTCTGGTAAAGAAATGATTCTGGTTACCTCCGGTGCGGTAGCGGTCGGCATGAGCAAGCTGGGGTTAAAGGAACGACCGCGTGAGATTGAGAAAAAACAGGCAGTTGCGGCTGTTGGCCAGTGTGAGCTGATGTTCCTTTACGATAAATTCTTTGGGGAGTTTAATCACACGGTGGCGCAGGTTTTGCTGTCAAGCGATGTAATGACCGAGCAGATTAGCAAGAGAAATGTGCAAAACACGTTCCGCGCTCTGCTCGACATGGGTATTATTCCGGTAGTAAATGAAAACGATACCGTGTCAATCGATGAACTGATGGGCGCACATATTGGTGATAACGACACGCTTTCTGCTACGGTGGCAGTTTTGGCGGATGCAGACCTGCTGGTACTGCTGACCGATATTGATGGCCTATACGAGGCCGACCCCAAAAAGGATCCCAATGCAAAGAGAGTTCCACGTGTAAAAAAGATAACCGATGAGATTAAAGTGCTTGGCGGTGGGGAAGGCTCTGCAAGAGGAACCGGGGGAATGCGTACCAAAATCTCTGCGGCAATGGTTTCAACCGCAGCAGGGATCCCATGCGGCATCATTGACGGCGCTGCTCCAAGGGACTTATACCGCCTGTTGGCAGGGGAAGATTTGGGGACGATATTCGAAGCGGAATAAAAACACATCGCGCGCGCACGCCCCATGCCTGTTCGGCATTGGTTTGTCCGGCTTTTTAAAAGCCGGGCAAAGGCAAGCCCCCAAAGGGGCCTGCCGGCGGACGCGCGTTTTTTCCATCTTTGCGATTGGCAAAGAATAGAGAGTCGGAAAACATTTATCTATGAATCTCTCCAACAGAATGGAGTGGTTTCTCATATTGAAAGGGGAAAGCATTATGACAAAGCTGCAAGAGATGGGCCAAAAAGCCAAAGTGGCATCCCGCGTGCTGGCAACAGCCGGTGTAAAAAAAGATGCGGCTCTTTTGAGCATTGCGGATGATTTGGTTGCAAATGTGGACAAAATAATTACAGCAAATAAATTAGACTTAGAACAGGCACGAGCTGGTGGTATGAGTGAATCCATGCTCGATCGCCTCACTTTAAATGAAGCACGAATCAAAGATATGGCGGAGGGTGCTCGGCAGGTGGCGGCACAAACAGACCCCATCGGCCGTATTCTTTCAGGTGAAGTACGCCCCAATGGAATGAAGATTGAAAAGGTCGCCGTTCCCCTTGGTGTAATCGGCATGATTTATGAGGCTCGCCCCAATGTGACGGCAGATGCGGCAGTGCTGTGCCTGAAAGCTGGCAATGCGATTATTTTGCGCGGAGGAAAAGAAGCCATTCACTCCAATACCGCTATTACAGAGGTGATGCGTGATGCTGTGGAGAACGCTGGTCTACCCCGTGACAGTGTACAGCTCATTGAAGACACTACCCGCCAAAGCGCAGTGGAGCTAATGGCTCTTACCGAGTATCTTGATGTACTCGTTCCCCGCGGCGGTGCTGGGTTAATCCGTTCCGTAAAAGAAAACTCCCGTGTGCCTGTCATTGAAACAGGTGTGGGTAACTGCCATGTATATGTAGATGAATCTGCTGATTTGGAGATGGCGGCAAATATTATTTTTAATTCCAAGACCTCCCGTCCCTCCGTTTGTAATGCAGCAGAAACACTGCTGGTTCACAAAGCAGTAGCAGAGCAGTTTTTGCCTGTGGCAAAAAAGATGCTGGATGAGAAAAACGTTCAACTTCGTGCCGACGAACGCGCGTTACAAAGCTTGGGTGCATGCGAAACTGTGATTCCTGCAGTAGATGATGATTGGGCAACTGAGTTTTCAGACTATATTCTGGCGGTTCGCGTGGTAGATTCACTCGATGAAGCAATCGAGCATATCTCCAAGTATTCCTCCGGTCACAGTGAAGCAATCGTTACAAAAGACTACGGCAACGCCCGCGCGTTTACTTCCCGTGTGGATGCTGCTGCCGTGTATGTGAATGTGTCTACCCGGTTTACGGATGGCGGGCAGTTTGGCCTTGGAGCCGAAATCGGTATTTCTACACAGAAACTGCATGCCAGAGGACCCATGGGTGTAAACGAGCTGACGTCTCAGAAGTTTATCATAACCGGTGACGGGCAGATTAGAGTATAAAAAGGAGAGGCCATGAACGCAGAGCAAAATGAAAAGAATCAGGAAAATGCCGCGGAACACGGTGAGCTTCCCGAAGAACTAGTGGAAGAAATCGATTTTGACCGCTTTGCTGAGAGTAAAAAAAGCGAAGAAAACCAGGTTTCGACCGATTATCGATCCGCTTACCAAAAAAAGTCAGATAAAAAGAAGAAGTCCTCCAAACGCAGTCCGGAAGAAAAAAAGGTGCGCGCTGCACTGGAAGCCGCTGAACAGGCTCGCCTGAAGGCTCAAAAAGTTGCGGCCGATTTTGCGCAGGCGGCACAAGCGCCGGACCCCGAGCCAGAGCCGGAGCTAGATGACTTTTTGCCGGAAGGTGAGTCCGCAGAGCACGACGATATTCTGCTAATTAAAAAAGCTACGCTTACTCCGGAGGAACAAGAGCAGGCAGAGGCTGAAAATACAGATGAAACTGCGGTTATAGTAGCGGAGCAAACACCATCCTTGCGCAGGCGTGGTAAATACCGCTATGGGATTGGGGTTGGTGCTTTGGTGATGGTGCTTGCCTTTGTTGGCCTCTCCGTTCTTGTGTGGGGCGTTGGACGCCAAATTTACCGTGCGGCGACCGATGACACACAGCTTCGAGCTTACGACACTTTTCTATCACCCATCGTAATGCAGGATCCCGAACCGTTTGAGAATGAGGAAGAAGCAAATGCGGAAATGGTAATGAAGGCGTCACTCTGGCGTGCCGTTACACAAAACGGGGCGCAGTACAACAGCTACGACGACCAAGGTCGTACGCTTGTTCCTCTGGGCGATGTGGTTGATGCCTGCCATGCTCTGTTTGGTCCCAATTGCAACCTGCAACCGTCAAATCCGAAAGAAGAAACCTTCTTTGAGTACGATTCGCAGCAGAACGTATTCCGTGTGGCACCGTACAGCTCGCAAAGCAGCTTTGCTCCCTATACAATAAGCAGTAAAAAATCGGGAGATACGGTTACACTTCGTGTTGGTTATGTGGTTGGCGATTGGCAGGATGCTACCGAAAGCTCGAGTGCTTCCCCCGAGCCGGTAAAGTATATGCAGTATATCTTAAAGAAAACAGCGGATGGCAAAAGCGAATACGTGGCGGCTGTCCGTGCTGAAAAAGCGTCTTAAAATAGTGAGCCCGGGCCATATGGCCCGGGCTCATCTACAAAGAAATGTATTTTGCTGCCATGTAGTTTCCATATACGGAGTATGTTTTGTGTTAATCAAATAATTAAGTACATTAAAGCAAAAATGAGACCGGTGTCTGCCTTTTCAGAAACAAGAATTAGGATAAGAACCAGTATAAGCGTACGCTCGCCGTCTTGCAGCAGGCTGTCGAATAGGCTGTTAAGAGAACTTGCCTGCGGAAGTGATGATAGATCCGGCAGTAACGAAGGGGGAGCCGGAGCCGAATGGGAAGAGGATGGCTGTGAATGGTTTTGCTGCGAGTGCTGGCTGGCTTCGTGTGCAGGGCGCTCCTGTGGAGCGGTCGACTGGGAACGGTTTAGGCTTTGGTTTGCCCGACTTTGCATCTCACGTACCCTGCGAATGGCATCTTGCTGCATTCGCTGCATGTCGTTTGTTTCGTTGCTTGCCACTTTATAATCCCCCTTCCGTTATAAGATTCCTTGCCCACGCAGAATTGGCAATAGGCGCAGCATGGAAAGGATTTTAATTGCTTCATCCGCTTTTTTCTGCCGTTCTGCCCCAAGTAAAGGCCGTAGGGCGTGCAATAAGCGAGTGTTGTTATCTTCTTGGCGGAATGCGGAGAGCAACGGCAGAATCTTTGTTACGGTTTGCAGTATATCTCCATCCAATCCGCCACCGCCACCGCCGCCGCCTAATAGGCCGGAAAGAGCGCCCAGCCCGCCGCCGTTATTCCCGCCTAATAGCCCCGATAGTGCGCCCAACCCATTTGCCCCTCCAAGGCTTGAGAGTAGAGTGGCGATTTTTGCGGTATCTAGCCCGCCGGCTGCACCGGGGGACTGCGGTATGTTCCCGCCGCCCGGGGGGGTGGCACCGGCGTTTCCCAAAAGACCGGCTAAACTACTTAGGTCCAGCCCTTGCAGGGGGTTGTTATTGGCAGGTGCATTTTGCCCCGGAGGCGTGGGGGTATTAGGCATGGAATTCCCCAGCCCCAGCGAGGCGGCCAAACTGTTCAGTTGCTGCATGGCCTGTGGGTCGCTGAGCACCTCGTTGATTTTGCTGGTGAGATCATCCATTCCCTCACACCCTTTACTTATTTCTTACCGTTTAATCGGCGCATTAAATCTTGTGCCTGTGGTGAGCTAATTAGCTTTTGAATCGCTTGCTGATCATTTAGCACTTTTTGTAGAGCGGCTGCGTCGTTTGGGTTCATATTCTGCATTAAACCGGCTAAATTGCCGCTGGCGGCTTGCTGTTGTATTTCCTCCGGGCTCTTGCCAAGGTGCTGTGCCAGCATGTTTAGCAGGACCTGCTTATCGTTGGATTGATTCGATTGCATTGTTATCACCCCTTTTCCTATCATATGAATCATTGGTTCGGGATATGAAAACGAAAACTGTGTGGACACGTTAAAATCTCTGTTTTTTCTGCAAGTAATATTATTTTATTCTCTCAAAGCAAAGAAGTTACAATCTGTCGAGCGTGGACAAAGCAGAACACATCAATCAAAGGAACAAAATGAAGGGAGTTACCATGAGAATCTTAGTTATGTCAGATACACACGGGGATCAGCACACCTTGCATCGGGTGATTTTGTCACAGCCAAAAGCAGAAGTAATCATCCATTTGGGAGATGGCTGCGATGATATAGAGGACGAACGCTACTTGTACCCCGATAAAATGTTCTTGCAGGTTCGTGGCAATTGCGATTGGTGCTCTGCTCTTCCTCCACTGGGTGAAATTCAGTTAGAGAACCGCAAGATTTTTTATACACATGGTAATTTGCATAGCGTTAAATACTCATTGGATGAAATCAAACTCGCGGCTCGTTTGCAAAAAGCAAACATCTTGCTGTTTGGGCATACGCATGTGCCGTACACGGAGTACGAGAATGGCTTATATATCATGAACCCCGGCTCACTGCGAGGGGCAGATGCGAGCTATGGTATTGTAGACATAACACCGCAGGGAGTTGTAACAAATATAATTCGTGCAAACGGTAAATAAGAGCGGAGTAAAAAGAGGGGAAGTCCTGTTTAGTACCACCTTGTTTCGCATTGACAAAACGGTGTGCCGATGCTACTCTATGGGTATAGAAATTAACGTCTTTAAGTCGGGCGAAAGGAAAGGAACGTACCAGATATGACAGAATATGAGAGATGGCGCAATACCCCTTTGGAAGACCCGAAGCTGACCCAAGAATTGGAAGAAATTGCTGATCAGCCGGAGGAGATTAACGACCGGTTTTACCGCAACTTGGAGTTTGGTACGGCTGGCTTGCGCGGTGTGCTCGGCGCAGGTACCAACCGGATGAATATTTACACGGTTCGCAAGGCAACGCAAGGGCTGGCAAATTACTTAAAAAAGAAAAAGACCGGCGGCTCGGTAGCCATTGCGCATGACAGCCGTATTAATTCTGAGCTGTTTGCAAGGGAAGCAGCAGGAGTTTTAGCGGCTAGCGGCATTACGGCACACCTCTACCCAGAGCTGATGCCCACGCCCGCATTGTCCTTCGCAGTGCGTTATCTGCACTGCGATGCAGGCATTAATATTACAGCCAGCCATAACCCCGCAAAATACAACGGTTATAAAACATACGGCAGTGACGGCTGCCAAATCGCACTGGAAATGGCAGACCGTGTACTGGATGAAATTAATAATCTCGATATTTTTAGTGATGTAAAACATATCTCTTATGAGGAAGGCGTTCAAAACGGCCTGATTCAGATCATCCCCCAAAGGGTAACGGATGCGTACATTGAAGCCGTAAAAGGGCAGAGCCTTCTGCACGATGTGGACGGCGGCCTAAAAGTGGTGTATACGCCTCTAAATGGAGCGGGGCGCATGTGTGTTACACGTGTTTTAAGTGAAATTGGGTTTAACGATGTCACGCTTGTTGCCGAACAAGCAGAGCCGGACGGGAACTTCCCGACCTGCCCTTACCCAAATCCGGAGTTCCGCGAGGCCTTGCAAAAGGGCTTGGAGCTCAGTGAGCGGTTGCAGCCCGATTTGCTTTTGGCAACTGACCCAGACAGTGACCGCGCAGGTGTTGCGGTTCGCCATAATGGGGAGTTTGTGCTCATCAACGGCAACGAGATGGGCGTTCTTCTGCTCGATTTCGTCGCCCGTATGCGCCGTAAAAATGGTACGATGCCGGAACACCCTGCGGCAATAAGTACAATTGTAAGCACCGATTTAAACGAAGCCGTTACCGCCGAATATGGCATTGAGCTTTTCAAGGTTCTTACCGGCTTTAAGTTTATTGGCGAAAAAATTGGGGAGCTGGAAGCCAAAGGACAGGAGCACCGCTTTATTTTTGGTTACGAAGAAAGCTATGGGTATATGTCTGGCAGCTATGTGCGTGATAAGGACGCTGTAAACGCCAGCTTGCTGATATGTGAAATGGCACTTGATTACAAACGCAAGGGAAAAACCCTGGTAGATGCTATGAATGATTTGTACCAAAAGCATGGCTATTATATCAATGACCTGCTTAACTTCGTGTTTGAAGGGCAGGATGGTATGAATAAGATGGCCGCTATGATGGATGCTCTGCGAAAAGAAGCCCCCGGCCAAATTGCAGGCTTTGATGTAGTTGGCCACAGCGATTACGAAACTCGCATTTGCTTCGATGGCGACACACAGACCCCTATTGACCTGCCAAAATCCAATGTACTGGAATACCGTATGGAAAACGGCTGCAAGTTGATGGTGCGTCCCTCTGGTACAGAACCAAAGATTAAAGTATACCTATCCGCTTGTGGTTCGAACCGTGAAGAAGCTCTCGCACTCACAGAGAAGCTGAAAGAAGCGGCTCCCAAGCTGTTAGGAATTTAATTGTTAAAATTTTGTTTATATTGTGTAAAATTCTCGCTAAAGTATTGACATATTAGATAGGCGGAGTTATACTATAAACAAGTTATACAGGACAAGACAAACGGAGTCTGCGCGATATATTCGAATTAGCGCCATGCGAAAGCATACCGAGCCGGCATTCGGCCGGAACGGGCAGGCCTGTATAATGCAATGAAAATGTTGCAGCTAGGAGGAATCCTAGCTGCTTTTTGTTTCATATTTTATAAAACTAAAAATTTGCAATAAAATAAAATTGGTTCTTGTTTATTTGTTAAATACAAGTAAAATTTTAAATAGAGTATTGACAAATAGGATAAGTAGAGTTATACTATAAACAAGTTATACAGGACAAGACAAACGAGGTCTGCGCGATATATTGGAATTAGCGCCTGCAAAAGCATACCAAACCGGCATTCGGTTGGGGCGGTAAGGTCTGTATAATCTACATGCTGATTTAGCAGTTAAGAGAAATCTTAACTGCTTTTTTGTTTTATAAAGAATATCTAGATATTTTGCCCTTAGTTTTGTTTTTCGTTTTTAAACTTAAATGAATGAAGATAAATATAAGAGGAAGCAAACGCGGAGCAGCCCATATTGGCCGTAATAAGGGCTTTCCAGTAGCAGTGGGTTATGCCCGCAAATAAAACCCCACCGATGGCGTTGGTGGGGTTTTATTATGTTCGGGCTTTTTGTTGTTTTCAAAGCAGAGGAAACGTTCCTTTCTATTGCCGAGGCAATGCCACAGGTAGTATAATAACAAGTATAGTAGAAATTGCATTAGAGCTGATTCAAATATAGCGGGCAAGCAAGACCCGCACAGAACGGAGAATAAGGAATGGATGGCTTTCGGAATTGGACGCTTACGGTAAATGGCGAACCCCATGAGGTCGGTATTCGGTTTGGGCTGTTTCGTGCAACCGTACATGTGGATGGTCAACGGCGTGCGGCAAAGAGCAAAAATATGTTTGTACGGGTAATCGATGAAGATGTATCGGTAGATGGAACCGATATTCACATTATCGCTATGGGGAACCGGGTGGATGTAGCGGTGGATGGAATCTATTTAAAATCAGGGAAGCCGTATACCTCCCTTACGCAAATTCCCATTTGGGCTACGGTGATGGTGCCGGTATTAATGGCTGTCGGCCTCTTTTCGTTTGGGGTACTGGGGTTTGCTTTGGGGCTTTTGGCGGGTGTGTTTGCACTCCATCACTCGGTTCCTGTGGCAGGGAAAAGCAGGCTGCCGTTGTGTGCAGTGATTTATGTGGTTACATTCGCTCTTCAAATTGCTGGTGGAATTTACTCTCATACTTGGCTTTAACGACAAAATATTTGAAAACAGAAATCGATTATGTTAGAATAGACTAAGTTAGATGGAATATTTAAATCATCATACAGAAGGGACAACTCTCCATGAAATACGTAGTTTTGTTGTGCGATGGAATGGCGGACTATCCGGTGGAGGAGCTGGGTGGTAAGACCCCCATGCAGGCCGCTCATAAGCCCTATATGGATTCTCTTGCAAAGAAAGCGCAGGTCGGCTTGGTGAAAACGGTGGCGGACCATTTAAAGCCCGGTAGCGATGTTGCAAACCTCTCGGTTTTGGGGTACGACCCCGCCGTGTATTATACTGGCCGTTCTCCTCTGGAGGCAGGAAGTATTGGCATTGATATGAAGCCAACGGATGTATCTTTCCGCTGTAATTTGGTTACCCTTTCGGATGAACCGGAGTACGCCGACAAGACGATTTTGGACTACTGTGCCGATGATATTTCTACCGAAGAGGCCGAGGTGCTTATCGCGTATTTGGCTGAGCATTTCGACAACGAGGAATTTAAGCTGTACAGCGGCGTAAGCTACCGCCACTGCCTGATTTGGAACGGTGGCACGCTGGAGATTGGCACCTTAACCCCCCCGCACGATATTACCGGCAAGCCGATTCGGGAGTACATACCCGCACACCCCAATGCGGCAAAGCTGTATGATATGATGGTGAAATCGTACGACCTGCTCAAAGACCATCCGGTAAATCAGGCACGTGTTGCTCGCGGCCAGCGCCCGGCAAATAGCATGTGGCTGTGGGGTGAGGGCGTTCGTGCGCAGCTTTCTGCATTTGAAGAAAAGTTCGGACTGAAAGGCTCTATGATTTCTGCGGTGGATTTGCTCAAGGGCATTGGTAAATTCTCCGGCATGAACGTGGTGCACGTTGAGGGAGCGACCGGTTATATTGACACCAACTTTGAGGGAAAAGCGCAGGCGGCAATGGATGAGCTGGCAAATGGGCAGGATTTTGTATACATCCATGTAGAGGCTCCAGATGAATGTGGACACCGCCACGAAATTGAGAACAAGGTAAAGTCGATTGAATATATCGATAGCCGTATTTTAAAGGGACTGCTCGAAAATTTAGAGCAATACGAGGATTACAGCATACTGGTGGTGCCGGATCACCCAACACCACTGGCTTTGCGTACGCATACCAATGACCCCGTACCGTTCCTCATTTACCGCAAAGACCAGCCGACAACCGGAGTAGAGTGCTTCTCCGAGGAATCTGCGGCAGCAACCGGCTTGCGTATTGACACAGGCCATTTGCTAATGGAAAAATTTATAAAGGGTTAATTTCGCCTTAGGCGATTTTTCCCGGTAAAAAAGCGCGGAAGGGAAAGTCTCCCTCACGCGCTTTTGTATCATTCTTTGTTAGTCAAGGCAAAATGATTGACCGCTATGGGTAATGACTTCAACCTTGTTAAGGTATTCCTTTGCTTGTGGCTGACGGTTCAGCCAGTCAAATACCTCGTATTGGTCACGAAAATGCATGGGCACAACGTGTTGGGTATGTGTAGAACGCATGAAATAATCCAAGCCTTTCCAGTACGTTGCCTCCAGCCGTCCATCCAGCGGTACAAATGCTAAATCAATGTGCTCACCGGCAATGCAGTCGATTTGCTGCTTGTAATCTTGCTCCATTTGGCGGCGGTATGCAGTGCTTTCGCCTTCCCAATCCCAAAAGTTCAAATCGCCTGCATGGTAAATGGTACCCTCGGGCATGCGAATCAAGAACGCGACCCCTTGGTCGGTAGAGAGAAGGGTGCGAATGGTAAGCCCATTCCACTCATACTGTTTGCCAGCTTGTACGGTTAAAATCTGCTCACTGGTAAAACCCGGCGTAAAGGGCACGTCATCAGAAATTACAAAATGAACGTTTGAAATTTTATTCTTAATTAAAAAAATACTTTTATCAAAATGGTCATAATGTGCGTGGGAAACAAATACCGTTAACGGCAGCCCAAAATCACGGATTTGTTCCAGGTCAAGTTTGCCAGACTCCAGCGAACCAACTTTCGGCTCACCCACATAAGGATAATAATCAAATAAAAAGCATTGTGTTTCTGTCTTTAAAACAAAGGAACTGTTATACAAATACCATCCTTGCAGCTTCATAAATGTCACCTTTTTCCATCTTTTTACTGCAATCGTATGCAGTCTTGTTCACCAATTTATTGAATTGAGGCTATTTTACCATAAAAATGCCTTAGGGGAAACAGAACCTTTATACAAACTACTGTTTTATATTGTTTCCAGTGTAATAACCTTGACTTTAGAAAAATATAAAATTATTATATATTTAATCTCATTAACAATTTTGTTTTCAGTAACATGCAAAATTATGACTATTCTGTAAAATTCTGAAGAATAGAGCCTTTGGATATGAAATCGATTGATTTTATTTCAACATTGGTGTATTATTGTACTAATAAAATAATACAACTTGAGTAGGGTTTCTCATTTTTCCATTGGAGGATTACGCCGTGAAAAAAAAGAAAATACTTATTATTGCGGGAGTCGTAGTGGTTGGAATTGCGGCTGCGTATGCCCTTTTCTCTCCCAAAGGCCCTGTGGCAACACCTGTGCAAACAGAGACCTTGGCACAGCAAACATTGCGCGGTACCGTTGAGGCCAGCGGTAATGTGCAAAGTACAGATTCCGTTTACGTTTACGCTGAGGTTTCAGCGCCAATTAAAAGCGTGCCGGTAAAGGTAGGAGATAAAGTGACAGCCGGCCAACTGTTAGCCAAGCTGGATGAAACAGACCTACATAACAACTTACAGCAAAAGCAGATTGCTCTTCGCACCGGTACCCAAAGCTCGCAGCAGCGAATTCAAATTGCAGAGAAAAGCTACCAGGATGCGAAAAACAATCTGGATCAAGGGCTGAATACTCAGATAAATGCCGCGCAAGACCAGGTGACCAATACTCAGCGCACGCTTAGCAAAGCGATTGATGACCGAGATGTGAATCAGGCTCGTGTCGATCAAGAAATGAAAAACCAGTTGGTGTCTGCAAATGCCGCTCTCGATACGGCAAAGAGTGCCTATGAGCGTGCAAGTAAGGAATACAACGATGCTAAGAAAGAGTTTAAAGACCGCCTTAAAGACCTCAAAGATGATCTGAAAGATTTAAAGAATCGGAAAGAAAGTCAGGAACTGATTGATGCAAAGCAAAAGGAAATTGACGACTTTGAGGAAGAAAACGGAATCACAAATGAGAACACCGGTTTCAAATCTTTAAAAGTACTGCGTCAAGCCCAAGAAGATGCTCAGCTTGCTTACAACAATGCACAAAAATCTCTTAATGCCGCCTCTATCGACGCAAAGAACGCGTCTACAGATAAGATGAAGAATTATGTGAAAGCAGTTGAGGATGCTCAGCTTTCTTACGACAGCGCCGTACGCTCTTTGGAGGCCGCGCAAACTGCTGCCAATCAATCCATTAACAGCGCAAAGGATGCCGTTAACTCTGAAAAGATTGCGGCAAACACCGAATCTCTTCAGGCTGATATTCGCACGCTGAACGATAACCTGAAGAAATGCACAGTAACAGCGCCTACCTCTGGCACCGTTACCGCTGTGTATGCGGAGGAAAATGCAACCGCAAATGGTCTTATGTTTACCATTGAGAATACACAGGGCCTGCAGGTAAAGGTAAAAGTGAAAGAATATGACCTTACTTCCGTGAAAGAGGGAATGAAGGCTATTGTTACCGCAGACGCCACAGGCAGTGTGGAATATGAAGGCATTGTGCAGAAAATCGCCCCTGCGGCGGTTGGCGCTGGCTCATCAAAATCCACTGCAGCGGCCGCAACTACTACAAACAATAACGTAGAATTTGAGGCAGAGGTTCTTATTCAAACCCCCAACACACCTCTGCGAATTGGTATGACTGCCAAGGCGAAGATTATTACGCAGGAGAGATCCAGTGTTCTGGCGGTGCCCTATGATGCACTCACCACGAATGAGAAGGGGCAGACGATTGTATATACCCCGCAAAAACAGTCAGATAATACGTATCAGGCAGTAGCAATTCCGGTAACGACGGGTGTGGAAACTGACTTGGCCATTGAAATTACCGGTGAGGGGCTCACCTCTGGAATGCCGGTTATTACGGACGCGAAATCCATGTCTCCCGGAATGCTTATTACAGTGACGAACGGCGCCTCCGCTTTGGCAGACGCGGTGAGCGGGGCATCCGGGGAGGCGTCGTAATGAGCAGGAATACCATCATTGAAATGCACAACATTGTAAAAACGTATTACCTCGGCACCCCGAATGAGCTGGAGATTCTGCACGGAATTGATTTAACAGTTTACGAAGGCGAGTTTGTTTCGATTGTTGGTGCGTCCGGCTCTGGTAAATCGACACTGATGAACCTGATTGGCGCGCTGGACCGCCCCACTGCCGGAGAGTACGAGCTAGACGGCGTTCCAATACGAGAAATGCCGAGTAACCAGCTTTCCGATATTCGAAATCGAAAAATTGGTTTTGTGTTTCAAACCTTTAACCTCATTCCGCGCTCTACTTCAATTGGTAATGTGGAACTGCCCATGTTGTATGCAGGGGTACCCCATTCCCAGCGGATAAAGCGGGCAAAGGAGCTGTTAGAGCTCGTTGAGATGTCGGAGCGCGGGAAGCATATGCCAAACGAGCTTTCCGGCGGACAAAAACAGCGTGTGGCGATTGCCCGTGCTATGGCAAACGACCCTGCCCTTATTTTGGCGGATGAGCCTACGGGTGCGCTTGATAGTGCTACCGGGCGTTTGGTTATGGATTTGTTCCATACCCTGCATGAAAAACAGAAAAAGACAATCGTGCTTATTACGCATAACCAAGAGCTGGCGGAGGAAACGGATCGCATCATCACCATCCGCGACGGATACATCGTAAGCGATGTGGATAACCGGGATCGTGCTCGCCTCCCAGAAGAGGAGGCGGCAGTATGAATCTAATGGAAAATGTTCGCCTAGCAGTAGCGGGCCTTATCTCAAATAAGATGCGTGCACTGCTTACAATGCTCGGCATTATTATTGGTATTGGTTCGGTTATTGCGATTTCATCTGTTGGTAAGGCAATGACTAGTTCCGTAAGCGAAGCGCTTGAAACCTTCGGAATTACGAATATTCAGGTTTATGTATCTCCCAAAGATAATGCAAGAAGCATGTCTATGGATGAAGAAGACATGATTACCGATGAAATGCTGGACAGATACGTGGAGCGGTACGGCGACCGAATCAACGGAATAGGCCTTACCCGCAGTGTTGGTTCCGGTACGATTAAGTTTCGAGGGGAAACCTATAAGGTAGATGTTTCAGGAGTAAACGCTGGTGCTTCGATTACCAAAAATGTGAAAATCAAAAGCGGCCGGTTTATTACAGACCGCGACGCGAAACGGGGTAATAATCTGGCAGTTATTTCTGAAAAGCTCGCTGTGCTCTTATTTCCCGGGGATCCCAATCCTTTGGGTAAGGAGATAAAGGTATCTCTCGATTCAGGGCGTGAGACCGTAACCATCATTGGAATTTATGAGGACGCAAGCGTTGAAAGCGGCACCATGCAAATGATGATGGGGCAGAGTGATACTACTAATATGTATTTACCATTGGCTGCGGCCACACGGATTGCTAATTCTGACGATGGATACAGCACTTTTATGGTAAGCGCACTGATGGGGTCGAACTACGCGAAGATTACAGCGGACACTATGGATTTTTTTAATAATAATTATTACTCTAAAAATGAAAAAGTTATGATTCGTGCGGTCAGCCTTGATTCTGAGCTTTCTGAAATGAATAATATATTAAGTACCATGTCTCTTGCCATTGCGGTAATTGCAGGTATTTCGCTCTTAGTTGGTGGTATTGGCGTTATGAATATTATGTTAGTATCGGTAACGGAGCGTACACGCGAAATTGGTATTCGCAAGGCATTGGGTGCAAAAGACAGCGCAATTCGCATTCAGTTTATTGTGGAATCGATGATTATTTGCGTGATAGGTGGTATTTTGGGTATTATAACCGGCGGTGCGCTTGGGTATTTGGGTGGTATTTTAATTAAGCACCCGGTTGTGCCCACCATTAGCTCTATTGTAGTGGCGGTTGGGTTCTCAATGGCGATTGGCTTGTTCTTCGGCTATTACCCGGCGAACAAGGCTGCAAAGCTAGACCCCATAGAGGCACTGCGTTACGAATAAAAAAGGAAGCTAAGTTCTTTGAGCGAAAAAACCCTCTTCTAAACGGAAGAGGGTTTTCTTTACAAGCGAGCGGCTGACATGAAGAGGCACTCCAGATATGGTGAAAGACTTATTAGCCAATTAAAAAAATACATATAAATAATATATAAAAATATTTAATTTTTTGAAATAAAAGTATTTACATTGCCTTTTAAATGTGCTTTAATATTATTGGAAGTAATTATGACGATTTGCAAATTACTTCCCCTCCATATGCTCATGGGGTATTTTACTACTGATTTAATGTAATATAAAAAATGCTTTTTACGGAAATCCACAAAACTTAGGGTGCTACCATAACAAGCGATATCAACTATATCGAACACAGCTGATTATCGGAAAGTATTTCTAACATTATAAGCAGGGGAACCATCACTCTCTCTATACAAGGGTATGATGGAGTTATAATGGAATAGTATACTGAGACAAAGGCTATTGTTATGGAAATGTATTCTTCAAAACGAGGATAGGTGTTCATCACCTATCCTCGTTTTGCATTAATGGTAATCTTCTCATGGGTAAGGAGAAGCTTGCAACGCAAAAAAAGCATCATCAGATATGGTGATGCTTTTTTATGGAAGCTGTTATTTGCAAAAATCCTTGATACGATATTTAGCGCGCAGCAAAGCAATCAGCCCCCATGAAATAGAAAGAGTCGGCATACTGGCAATCAGGATGGCCCGAATGGGGGAGATTTCTGTAAAACAGATTGGTCCGAAAAAAATCATGAATGTAATCAGCATAAGCAGAATTAGAACAATTTTTTCCTTTTTAGTGTTTGGTGGAGTCAAAAAGATTTTGACCAAATCCATTTTTACGATTTGCTGTGCTTCTTTTTTCATAATAATGACCTCCCAATCGCTTGTTCGGCGAGTTCAGCCAGTCTTCCGGAATGGATGAATTCTCGCAAATATTCAATGTGAGGATGCAGGAAGATATCTTGATCAATCGTAGGTACATGTTGACTAATTTCAGCCAAAATTTGTGCGGTAACTGGGCTGCGAGCAAGTGATTCATCGATGAACACCTGCGATTCATAAGCAGAGAGAAGCTCAATAGCGAGAATGTATTCCAGCTTTTCTGCAATTAGAATCGATTTTTTTGCAGCATTATAGCCCATCGCCACATAATCCTCTTGATTACCGCAGGTAGGAGTATTATCGATTGTAGCGGGAGTTGAGAGAATTCGCATATCGTTTAAAAGACCAGCCTGCGTGTACTGCGGAATCATCAAACCGGAGTTTAGGCCGGGATTTTTAATGAGAAACCATGGACTACCGGAGAGTGTTTCATCGATCATTCGATTGTTGCGGCGCTCCGACATTTTAGCAAGGCAGGTTGCTGCAATGCAGGCGCTGTCCATTTCCATTCCCACATAGGAGGAATCTGGATTACAAGCGGAAATAACATCTTCTTCTCCTGGTTTGCTCCATATAATGGGGTTATCACAACAGGCGTTGATTTCAATCTCAATGGTTGTGCGGGCATCAAGAAGATTTTTTTTGGAGGAACCGTGAAGCTGTGGGACACAACGAAGAGAAAGTGCATCTTGAATGCGGGCGTTTTTGAAATGTTCAATAACCTCAGAACCTACCAGAAGTTCACGAATATTAGCTGCGGTTTCTTTCTGGTGCGGGTGGGGGCGAACCTGCATGACTCGATCATCAAAAGCTTGAATTAATCCTTTGGAGGCTTCCAATGTGATGGCGGCTATGACATCCGCTGACTTTGCCGCATTGAGCAGGTCGTATAGGGAAAGAGAAGCCAATGCTGTAACAGAGGTTGTTCCCGAAACCAGTGCAAGCCCTTCTTTTGAGCTAAGCTCTATCGGTTCAATCCCCGCTGCAGCTAGCGCTTGAGAACCCTGCAGCAGGCTGCCATTCCAATATGCCTTACCTTCACCAAGTAGTACCAGAGCCATGTGTGCCTCTGGGCACAGGTATCCCACAGAGCCTTCACGGGGAATCCAAGGAATGAGATTGCAGTTAAGGAATTCACGGTATTTTTCTAGTATTAAAAGACGAACCCCGCTGTAACCTTGCCCTAAGTTTTGCAGAACCATCAGCATGGTTGCCCGCGCTTGCTCCGGGGTAAAGGGTTCCCCCACGGAGGTAGAGTGAGAAAGAATGATATTACGTTGTAACTTTGCCGTTTCTTCCTTTGTAATCGCTTTGGTGCATAGAGCCCCAAAGCCAGTGGTAACGCCGTACATAATGCGGTTTTCGTCCACCCATTTTTCCACGAGGGCGCGGGAACGGTTGACCCGTTCCCGATATTCCTCAGAAAATTCCACTTTTGCTCCGTGGCGTGCTACAGCAATAACGTCTTCAAGTGTAAGCGTGCCTCCCAGAATAACCGGTTTATGATAAGTTTTCTGCACAGACTTGCTCCTTTCCGGCCTCTTGGTCAGGTTCTTCCACCATATCTACACTTTCTACAATATCTTCCCGTGTTCTTTTGTCTAGGAAGAATACTTTAAACGTAGAGGCAACCTGAAGAACATAGACAAACAATACGGCAAATCCGCCGCAGGCCGCAAGGTATTTTACACCGTCAACGCCTTGTTCACCGCCTCCAAACGCCACCATAATAGCAGCAATTAGACCGATGGTAACACCCCAAAGGATTTTTAGCCAAGTGGCAGGCTCTTCGTCGTGGCGAGATTCTTTGGTGCAAATGGAAGAAATTGTAGTTGCCATGCCGTTTGCGGTGTTGGCGTACTCCGCAATCAAAGTAATAATTACAATTGGGATAAATATGACGCTTAAGGGTATGTGTTTTAAGAATTCCCACATGCCGGCTACCGCACCGTTCTGCTGAATGATGGATACCATGTCTGCAACACCGGTGGTCTGCCAGTCAAGAGCAGTTGCGCCCCAAATGCTGAACCACACTATACTGAAAACGGAGGGTGCAATCCAGTTTACAACAAGGAACTGCCGAATGGTGCGCCCGTAAGAGATGATTGCAAAGAAAATACCCATAAGAGGCGCGTAGGCAATCCAAATTGCCCAGTCGTACATTGTCCACCAAGTGACCAATGCCTCGCCGCCCATGACGTAGGGGTCAAAACCCCAAGACCAGAAGTGGTCGAGCCAGTAGCCCATACCAACGTTCATCATGTTCAGAATGTAAAGAGTTGGCCCGATTAGAATGAGGGCGGCTACCAAGCCGTAAAAGATTTTTGAAGTTAAGTCAGCCAGCCATTTAATTCCTTTATCAATACCTTGAACTGAAGAGACGGTAAACGCTACGGTAATCACGGTTGCAAGTGCAAACCAGAGGATGGGCCCCTGTGCAATGCCGTAGGCTGATTGTAAGCCGCTGCCTACCAGTGCAAGACCAGCACCCAGGGAAGAGGCCAAGCCAAGAACAATAGCCAGAACGGATAAAGTGTCGATTACATCGCGAGCAAGACCACGAGTTACTTTCGGCCCGAATAGGGGGGTAAGGGAAGCAGATACCGAAAGCTCCTGCTCACGGTTAAAGTACAAATACGCAATGAGCACGCCGGAAAGCGCGTACATGGCGTACGGCACAAATGACCAGTTATAGAACACACGACCCATTGCAAAATAGGCAGCTTCGGGTGAGCCGGGCTTAATTCCTGATGCAGTAAGCTCACCATAGATGTTACCAAAATAAATGAGCGGCTCATTGGCACCATATGTAATGAGTCCCGTTGCAATTCCTGCGGTAAGTATCATTGCAAACCAAGAAGCAAACGAGTACTTGGCTTTGGCCTGTGGGCCGCCAAAACGAATATTACCAATTTTAGAAAAAGTCATAATCGCAATCATAATGAGAGTAAACATTGCAATTAGTTGGTAAAGCCATGCGAAGTTCTTGAGGGACCATTCGAAAACAGTATAAGTTGCACTGGTAAGCCATTCGTTATTAATTAGGCCAAGTAATGCCGCTCCGCCTGTAATAACAAATGAGGGAACAAAAACCCCTAGCCGAAGAGGTTTGCGTATTTTGGTGTCTGTTTCTTTCATGCTATTTTCCTCCTTTGAAGTGACCTGTGTACCCTCCGTCAATACCCGCGCGCGATATTTTTGTGCCAGTACAGGGTCGTTTGTGCTTACACTTTTTATTATAGCAAGATCCATGCCAACTAAAAAATACAATAAATAACAGAAAAAAACAGAAGATAATGGCGGTTTTTATCGGTTTTACGCTAATGTGAGAAAGTGATGATTCTGTAAATTGCGGCCAAACCGCAAAATGATTTGGCACTATGGCAAACTATTTTGCACTCATTGACCGCTATGACGGCTTGTGCTATGATTTGTTCCAATGAGTTCATTCTCTGTAAATCGGGGAGGTGCGGGTTATGAATATGGCCGATGTAGCCATTGTGCTGGATGAAGAAAAGCGGATTCGATCCATTGACTGGATGAATAAGGAGACAAAAAACAGGTGTGTGCAGGTTTGGTCCTCTTTTTTAAATCAGCCGTTTTCCTTATTGTTTTCTCAAGTGGATTATTGCCGAAGCCAAGGGGAACTAAGCTGGAACGAGGAGATTTTTGATTTCATCTGTTGGGATTCGGGCTGTGGTATGGTGTATTACCTGAAAACACACACCGACAGTGATTTCCTTTATCAATCCGCACTGGAGAAGGTAACGGACGGGGTACAGATTTACGACAAAAATGCAGGTCTGGTTTATCTAAATGAAAACAGTAGAAAAATCTCCGAAATTCCCAATGGATTTTTCGTTAGAGGGAAACACCTGCTCGATATGTACAACGTGGAGGAATCGGTGAGCACCGTTCTCACGTGTTTGCGAACAGCCGCTCCCGTGCTCAATCGGTTTGATATCTTTAAGACGACGACTGGCAGTGATGTAGCCACAGTAAATACAGCGTATCCTGTTTTTCAAAATAAGGAGTTGGCTGGCGTGGTGGTTTTTGAGCAGAATCTGGAGGTTGTAAAGGCACAGATTGAGTGGCTGGAGAAAGTTCGTGCAGCACTTTCCGACCAAGAGGAAAAAACAACATATGCCAGATTCTCCGGTTACACCTTTAGCAATATCATCGGTACTTCCCAAAAGCTGGTGGATGCAGTCAATCTTGCCAAACGGGTTGCGGCTCAAAACAGCAATATTCTTCTGGTAGGAGAAACAGGCACCGGCAAAGAGGTATTTGCGCAAAGTATTCATAAGTACAGTTCTCGAAAAGAAAAGAAATTTGTGGCAATCAATTGCGCAGCCATTCCAGACACATTGATTGAAGGGGTCTTTTTCGGCACACAAAAGGGTGCGTTTACCGGCAGTACCAATTCCGTTGGCCTTTTAGAAGAAGCCGATGGAGGCACCTTATTTTTGGATGAGTTGAATTCAATGAGTCTCTCGATGCAGTCGAAGCTTTTACGTGTGATTCAGGAAGGGACATTTCGGCGAATTGGTGGAAGTCAGGATAAAAAGACCGATATTCGTTTTATATCTTCCTGCAATGAACCACCGGCGCAACTGCTCAAAGATAATGCTCTCCGAAAGGATTTGTATTATCGGCTCTCTACGGTAACGATTGATTTACCGCCGCTTCGCGAACATACGGAAGATATTTTGCTGCTAGCGGAGGATTATATCTCTTCCAAGGCTTATAAATATGCAAAGTCCATTCAGAGTATAGGCCCAGAAGTAATGACTTTGTTTTCACAGTACAATTGGCCGGGGAATGTGAGAGAACTACACAATGTATTGGATTATGCGTTCAATGTGGTAGATGGCCCGGTAATCGGTATTGCCCACTTACCACGTTATTTGCAGGATATGGAAAAGCCACGCCGCTCTACGGGAGAGAATACCGAGGAAATCTGGATGCGGCAGGATTTGCAGTATACAATGGATTCCTATGAAAATCAGGTTATAAAAGCGGTTTTGGAGTATTACGGCGGTAATATCACGCGTACGGCAGATTCCTTAGGGCTTCGCCGCCAAAGTTTACAATATCGCATGAAAAAGTACGGAATTATTCAATAAAAAATCCCCACCGAAAAACGGTGGGGATTTTTTATTGATTACTTTGCTTAATTATCGGTCCAATATTTCAATCCAGTATCCATCGGGGTCATTGATAAAGTACAAATCCATCTCGTGGTTTTCATAGCAAATACAGCCCATGCTTTTGTGCAGCTCATAAGCCTCTTTTTTATCTGGAACACGCACGGCAAGGTGAATTTCATTATCCCCCAGATTATAGGGTTCTTTGCGGTCGCGCAGCCATGTCAGTTCCAGTTCAAAACCGGTCGCATCATCGGTTAAGTATACAAGTATAAAGGAACCATCGGAAGCAACTTTACGGCGCTTTTCCGTAAGACCCAGTGCCTTATGATAAAACGCGAGACTTTTTTCCAAATCGAACACATTGTAGTTAAAATGCAGAAAAGTAGATTTCATCGTAGATCCCCTTTCATAAATAGAGCAGGTGCTTTACAAGCTTATAATCTTCTAATACGAATTAACGAGTGAATTAATGGTTTGCCAGATGATAAATTGCTTCCAAATCCTTGCGATTTAGCTTCTGGAAGGTTCCTACCGTCCGCGTTTCGCCAAAGGAACAGCTCCACGCAAGCTCTTCAATTACTTTATCAGATTGAACGCCTATGCCTAGCTCCGTAAAATTGGTAGGCATATCGAGAGAGCGGAAATAACGGTTGGAGGCTTGAATAGCTGCTTTGGAAAGCTCCTCGGTGTCTGTGCCGGTAAGGCCCCACACATTTCTGCCAAATTGCGCAAAACGTTCCGGGTTTATTCGGCGTGTATAGGTAGCCCAAGAGCTCCAAATGGCAGAAAGAGCTGCGCCGTGTGCTGCGTCGAAACGGCCGCTAAGTTCGTGGCTTATCTGGTGAGGTGCGAAATCCTTTTGTCCGCCAAGGCCGGTTAATTCATTGTGAGAAAGGCTCCCTGCCCACATTAGCTCGCTCATCGCGTTATAGTCGTGTGGGTTTTGGAGTGCGATAGGGCCATTGCGGATGATAACACGTAGCAATGCTTCCGACAGCTCGTCTGTAACTTGGTTGGTTACTACCGGATTAAAATAACGATCCATTGTGTGCATCATCATATCTACGGTTCCGCAGGTGATTTGGAACTTAGGAAGGGTCATCGTCAGTTCCGGATTCAATGCCGAGAATGCTGGTCGATTAAACGGGGTGTTCAGGCCACGCTTGGTGTTGGTATCCGCATCGGTCAAAACGGCCGAATCACTGGTTTCACTACCGGCTGCGGAAATAGTAAGTACAACGGCTACTGGCAATGCTTTGGTTACGGTTTGCTTACGCAGCCAAAACTCCCAAATATCTGTTTCGGGGTTTGCTGCACCAATCGCAATTGCCTTAGCGGTGTCAATAACACTGCCGCCGCCCACAGCCAGAATCGAATCTGCACCAAACTCCAGTGCCTGCTGTACGCCATTTCTTGCCAGCTGTAGTCTGGGGTTCGGCTGCACACCACCAAGGGTTTGCACTTTGATTCCCGATTCCTCCAAAGATTTTTCCATTCGGGTAAGCAGCCCGCTTTTCACAACGCTGCCACCGCCATATACCAAAAGAGTACGTTTTACACCGCGGGCCACGGCTTCCGGTGCAATCTGCAGCTCTGCATCTCTACCGAAAATCACTTTGGTTGGTACCTGGTAAACGAAACTTTCCAAAACAAACACCCTTTCTATTTAAATTGCATTCTAAAACTATGCGTTTTCTGCTTTTATTCTATATGTGGGATTAGGTAAAGTCAAGCGAAAGAGCGCATTCTTACCGCACTTTTAAAGCCAAGGGCGGCTTTCTTGAATTCTTAGTATATTAGCCGTAAAAACGATTTTCTAATTTATAAAGACATTCGGAGTCGAATCTTGTATAATCAAGCAGAAACATGCGGCGTTCTCATGTTTTTACAAATTGTTGATAGATTGTGCTGTGGAGTTGTATGATTTTCATAAAACGAACACGAATATGCCGTATGTTTTAAAACTGCTTGCAGACAATAAGAGTGGAGGTGAGAATACGGCGCGAGAGCGGGGTATTTCATTCGATGGCAGGAAAAATTTGGATAAAATAGATAGTGTGTCAAAATCTAATCGGATGTCAGTCGTCAGACGTCACATGACACTTTGTGGTTTTTTAGTGCTATTTTATAAATTTGACTCTTTAAACTAAATATATTTATAAAAAGTCTTGAAATCAGAATTTTGATTTGGTATAATCAAGTCAATGAATTTGTGTTATTGCACAAAAAACCTAGTTTGATGCGGCAGCTTATCCGGGAGGGACAAGCTGTACCGAACAGGGGAAGCCAAGGAGAGTGAACATGAGTCAAATTTTGTTTGGGACCAGAGAACTTCCGCTTGTTATTTCCAAAAAGCTTAAGGAAATGATAGTGGAAAAAAATCTGAAACCCGGCGACCGTCTTCCAAGTGAAGGGGAACTTTCGGTCATGTTTGGCGTAGGGCGTTCCACTGTGCGGGAAGCGGTCAAGCTGTTGATTGCCGATAATGTAGTAGAAATTCACAGGGGGAAAGGCACTTTTATTTCTGAGAGTCTTGGTATGAAGAACGACCCCCTAGGCCTGCACTTTGCAAATCCAAATAAGCTGCTTCACAACCTGCTCGAAAGCAGACTTCTGATAGAACCGCAAATCGCGATGCTGGCGGCGCAAAGAGCCACCAGCGAGAATCTCAACAGGCTCAGCCAGGCAATTGAAGATATGGAAACCGCGGAGCTCATTAATGGGCTTGAATACCCTTCGCGCGACGTGGACTTTCATACCGCTGTGGCAGAGTGCACGCAGAATGACGTTTTAATGCGTATTCTGCCTTTAATCTGTGAATCGATTCGGGAAGGATATCTCGAAACGATGAATGTTCCTGGCACGCATAAGCGCGCAATCGCGGCTCATATCCGCATTTATGAGGCAATTCGAAATAAAAACCCGGATGCCGCAGCGGAAGAGACTCGGAGGCACATTATGCAGGCCTTGGACGATTCTCAGCTCAAATATTAGGAGGAATGAAAGTGAAAAGGAAAAAAGTACTGGCACTTACCCTGGCGCTTGCAATTGCGGCAACCTCGTTTGCCGGCTGCGCCAAACAACCCGCTGCTTCCAGTGCAACAGAGTCTAAAGCGGCAAGCGGCGAACCGGTTACCATTACCCATTGGTACTGGGCAGACAGCTCCGACTACTCTGCTAAAATGAAAGAAATGGTTGAGGATTTCAACAAATCCAACAAGAAAAACATTACCGTAAAAGCAGAAGAATACCCCTGGGACGGCGGCGCATACAGTGAAAACCTGTTTAACGCTGTTATGGGCGGCGGCGGACCCGATACCGCAGCATGGAAGCTGACAGCTACCCCGCTGTTTACTGCTAACAACCTGCTCGCAAATTTGGATGATTACATTGCAAAGTGGGACAAGAAGAGCGACATTGATGATAACATTTACAAGATTATGAAGCAGGCCGGCGGCTCTGACAAAATGTATGTCATGCCCTGGAACATTCAGGTTCTGTACGTTTACTATCGTCCGTCCATCTTCAAGAAGGCTGGCGTAGAAGTGCCTAAGACCTACGAAGAGTTCCTTGAGGCAATCAAGAAGACCACCATGGACACCAACGGCGACGGCAAAACCGATATTTACGGCTTTGGTATGCGCGGTGCAAAGGGCGGCCAAGAACCTTGGGGCAGCTTCATCAACGGCCGTGGCGGCAGCTTTGAGAACATGACCAGCGCTGAGTCCGTTCAGGGCATGCAGGACTTTATTGACCTGTACAAAAAGGGTTATGTACCTCCCACCGCTACACAGGATGGCTTTAACGAAATTATCGCGAACTTTAAATCTGGCAAAACTGCTATGACCATTCACCACACCGGCTCTTCCAAGGGTATGGTTGAAACCTTCGGTGATGACGTTGACGCATTCCCCTTCCCCAGTGGCAAGGGCCAGTGGACCTCTATGGGTGACACGGAGAACGTTATCTTCCAGTCCAGCAAAAATAAGGATGCTGCTTTCGAGTGGATTTCTTACCTGGCGGCAGGCGAAGGACAAGAGAAATGGTGCAAAATTACCGGCAACGTGCCTGTTAGCAAAACCGTTCAGGCTCTGCCTGAGTTCCAGAATAACAAGTTTATGAAGGCTTCCATCGCTGGTCAGTCCTATGCGGGCATTATCCCGATTAAAGACACCACCACCGAATGGATCAGCACCATTTGGCCGAACACAGTTGCTTCTGCCCTTACCGGCAAAGAAACGGCTGCTGACGCCATGAAGACCTTGCAGGAAGGTCTGTACGGCAAGAAATAAACAGTAAGCAATGGGCTCTGTGGGCTGCGGCTGGTCGAGAATTTAGTTCGGCCGCGGCCCCAATCTTTCAAAGAGGTGAATATACAGTGCAGCGTAAAAAGACGAATATTTGGCCGTATTTGCTGATCACGCCTGCGGTGCTAATTATTATCGCAGTTGTATTAATCCCAGCACTTAATGCGATTTTAATGAGCTTTCAAAGCTATGATTTAAGAAGACCAAGCGACATCGGTTTTGTTGGGTTTACCAATTACATTGATGTGCTGCAGGATAAGCTGTTCTGGGCATCCCTTTGGAGGACGATCCTGTGGGTTGTTTTCGGCGTAGGTTTCCAGTTTGTTTTTGGCTTTATTCTGGCGAATCTTTTGAATAAGAGCTTCCGTGGCCGTGGTATTGTGCGCGCGGTGAGCCTGATTCCTTGGGTTACCCCCGGCGTTCTCATTGGTTTGATGTGGCGCTGGATTTACGACGGCAGCTACGGCGTGCTCAATGACCTTTTAATGAAGGTCGGCTTCATTCAGGCACCCATACCGTTCCTGGCACAGGATTCTACGGTTATGCCGTCTGTTATTCTTACGATTATCTGGCAGGGAATTCCGTTCTTTGCTTTAATGCTTCTGGCTGGTTTGCAGGGCGTGCCCGGCGAACTGTATGAGGCGGCCGATATTGATGGCGCCACAAGCTTTCAGAAGCTGTTCCGCATTACCATTCCCGCAATTAAGAACACCATTTTCGTCACCACTTTGCTGCGTATTATTTGGGTGGCAAACTCGGTGGACGTGATTTTCAACATGACGGGTGGCGGTCCTGCTTACGCATCGCAGACGCTGAGCGTTTATGTATTTAACAAGGCGAATGCTTTGAATTTGGGTTATTCGTCTACCATGTCGCTTCTGCTAACATTACTGTTATTGCTGGTTGCGATTCCGTATTTAAAAAATATGTTTGCGAGTCAGGAGGCGTAAAGTTATGCAGCATAAAAGATCACCCATGCAGAATTTATTGTTACTTTACCTTCCTCTGTTTGTAATCTTACTGCTATTGCTTTTCCCATTTTATTGGACGTTTGTTACCTCCATAAAGCCGGAAGCAGAACTTTATGGCAGTGTGGTTACCTACTGGCCTCATAACGTGACTTTTGAATCCTACAGAAAACTTTTTGTAGATTTTAACTTTTTAAAGCCCATGGGCAACAGCTTTGTGGTTGCGATTATTACCACACTGATTACCTTGACCGTTTCAATGCTGGCCTCTTATTCCTTCTCTCGTTTTCGCTTTGCCGGCAGAAAAGCATTTATGGTTTTATTTTTGACCAATAACATGTTCCCTACGGTCTTGCTGTTGATTCCGCTTTATGCTATCATGCGTAGTATGGGTTTATTGTACACCCCCGCATCTCTGGTGCTTTCTTATGCCACGTTCACCATCCCGTTTTCGGTGTGGTTGCTCAATGGCTTTATCAATGACCTGCCCTTGTCTTTGGAGGAAGCCGCCATGGTTGACGGCTGCAACCGCGCGCAGGCCTTTACCCGCATTATTTTCCCCGTGCTGGTGCCCTGTCTTGTTGCTACGGGTGTGTACATCTTCATGACCTCCTGGAATGAATACACTTTCGCCGTGATGTTCACCAACGAGCGGAACCGCACAATTCCTGTGGCTCTAAAAAATCTGATCGGCCAGCTGGGAGTCCAATGGGACCTTCTAACTGCCGGCGGAATAATAACGATCATCCCCGTTTGCATCATGTTCTTCTTCGCGCAGAAGCGTTTGGTGGAAGGCCTGACCGCGGGGGCCGTGAAGGGTTAATTGTAAAGGAGTAATCGAAATGAACAGCGAACTAAACGCAAAAGCCACGCAGATTAGAGCAGATATTTTGAAATCGCTCTATGCCTGCCAGTCGGGCCATCCCGGCGGATCCCTCTCGTGTGTAGAGATTTTAATGGCATTGTACGAAAATGTAATGAAGTACGATCCGAAAAATCCGCACATGGAAAACCGCGACCGTTTCGTAATGAGTAAGGGACACGCTTGCCCCACGCTTTATGCGGTTCTGGCGGAAAAAGGATTCTTCCCCAAGGAAGACCTTGCTCACCTTCGTCAGGCTGATTCTCACCTGCAGGGTCACCCCGATATGACCAAAACTCCGGGTGTTGACTGCAACACCGGTTCTTTGGGTCAGGGTGTTGCAATTGCTGGCGGTATGGCACTGGCAGCAAAATACAAAAAAGCCGATTACCACGTTTACGCACTCATCGGTGACGGTGAAATGCAGGAAGGCCTGGTATGGGAAGCAGCGATGTCTGCCGCTCATTACAAGCTGGATAACTTTACGGTACTTCTCGACTTTAACCACCTTCAGATAGATGGCAGCAACGATCAGGTTATGAGCGTTGGCGACCCCATGGAAAAATTCCGTGCGTTTGGTTTTGAATGCCTCGAAGTAGATGGACACGATATTGACGCGATTACCGAAGCAATCAAGAAGCCGGTAGTTGGCAAGCCGAAATTCATTTGCTGCCATACCCATAAGGGTCACGGTGTCTCCTTCATGGAAGATAACCACGGCTGGCACGGCAAGCCGATGAACAATGACGACTTTGCAGCGGCAATGAAGGAACTGGGGGTTGAGATCAATGGCTGAGAAAAAATCTTTAAGAGTAGCATACGGCGAAGCTCTCGTTGAGCTCGGCGCAAAAAATGATAAGGTTGTAGCAATGGATGCCGACTTGGCACATGCTACCATGAGCAGCATGTTTTTGGATGCATATCCGGAGCGTTTCTTTAACTTTGGTATTGCAGAAGCAAACCTCGTTTGTGCAGCTGCAGGTTTTGCTCATTCCGGCCTGATTCCCTTTGCCAGCACATTTGCTTTGTTTGGCACCGGCCGTGCATACGAGCAAATTCGTAACTCCGTTGCCTATGTAAATGCAAATGTGAAATTTGGTCTTTCTCACTCCGGTCTCTGTGTCGGTGAGGACGGCGGTAGCCATCAGTCCATTGAAGATTTGGCACTGATGCGTGTTGTGCCGAACATGACCATTTTTGTTCCCTGTGACCCGATTGAAACCAAGAAGGCTGTTTTTGCTGCGGCAGAAATCGACGGCCCTGTTTATATTCGTGTTGCCCGCCCGGTTTGCGATGTAATTACCGAAGATGATACCCCCTTCATCCCCGGAAAAGCAAACATCATGAAAGATGGCTCCGACGTTTGCCTCGTTGCCACCGGTCTGATGGTTCCCGAGGCTTTGAAAGCGTCTGAAATGCTGGCTGCAGAGGGAATTAGCGCTGCTGTCGTAAACGTTCATACCATTAAGCCTTTCGATAACGAAACCATTTTGAAAATGGCTGAGAAGTGCGGCGCTATGGTATCCGTAGAAGAGCATTCTATCATCGGCGGCCTCGGCTCTGCAGTTGCAGAAGCTTTGGCAGGCAAATCCAGTGCGAAATTTGACCGCATTGGCGTTATGGATAAATTCGGCAAATCCGGCAAGCCAGCAGACTTGTTCCGCATTTACGGCCTGACACCCGAAAATATTGTAGCCAAAGCAAAGGCACTGCTAAAATAAGAGGGAGACACAACCATGAAAATTCAAAGCTTTGAAATGAACGGCGAAGGCATGCAGAGAGTCTACGAGAACGAAAAGTGGACAGTCGGCATTAAAAACTGGAAGCCCGCAAATGACATTACCGGAACCACCTGCTTAGAGCGCCACAATAAGACCGACGAGCTGTTTGTACTGCTTAGCGGCCGCTGCACTTTGATTAGTGCAGAAGAAGTTGATGGCGAGCTGAAGATGGAAGCGCTGGAGATGGAGCCGTTCAAGGTTTACAATATCCCTCAGTCCCTGTGGCACAATACTGTGACTCAAAAGGACACCAAGATGGTTCTGATTGAGGATGTTTCTACCGGTATGGAGAACAGCGACATCATCGACCTGACTCCCGCTCAGATTGAAACACTGAAATCTTTGGTGAAATAAGCAGAATTGCACAAAAGTATCGCGGTGTATCGCGCTCCTTTGGGGAGCGGTGCACCGCTTTTTTTATTGACTCGGTAGAAGTATCATATTATAATAAAAGGTAATTTAACTTGTTGACTTTTTAATCGGCGGCGTTCCAGTTGCTTCGATACAAAAGGAAAGCCACCGGTTTTTCCTATGTTTGCCAAAGACTGTTTTTTTGCAAATAAAAAGGGAAAAAGAAGTTTGCCCCGTTATGTTACTGCGGGTACACGGAAGTACGATTGAAATCAGATAGAACATAAATTTGATGAGTGGGAAGGTGGAGTACGATGATAAGCGGAGCGGAAATCATGGTGAAATGCCTGGAGGAAGAAGGAGTCGTTCTAGCATTCGGCTATCCGGGCGCGGCAATCTGTCCTTTTTACGACCTGTTGTCTCAGTCCTCCATCCAACATATATTGGTACGGCAGGAACAAAACGCAGCCCACGCAGCAAGCGGCTATGCCCGCTCGAGCAGCAAGCCCGGTGTGTGCATTGCCACCTCCGGCCCCGGCGCAACCAATCTGATTACCGGCATTGCAACCGCGTACATGGATTCCGTGCCGCTCATTGCCATCACCGGGCAGGTTCGTTCGGAGCTTCTTGGCAGAGACGTATTCCAAGAAGCGGATATTACCGGTGCGTGTGAGCCCTTTACCAAACACAGCTATTTAGTAAAGGATACTGCTGACTTGCCCCGTGTTTTTAAGGAAGCGTTTCACATTGCTACCACCGGCCGACCCGGCCCGGTGCTCATAGATGTGCCTGTGGATGTACAGCAAAATGAGATTAAAGAATTCAAATACCCGCAGCATGCGGATATTATTGGATATAAACCCAGAACGCAGGGACATGCCCTGCAAATTAAGCGCGCCATTGAGGTGCTTGCCACGGCACAGCGGCCGCTGATTTGCTGCGGCGGCGGTGTGGTTTTGGCGGGTGCCAGAAAAGAAATGATGGATTTTGTGGAGAAAACGGAAATCCCCGTAGTCTCTACCATGATGGGTATCGGTGTGGTCCCGCTGGACAGCGACTCTTACCTCGGTATGGTTGGTTCTCATGGGAAAAGGAGTGCGAATCAGGCACTGCTCTCTGCCGATGTAGTTATTTTGTGCGGCGCTCGAGTAGGTGACCGAGCCATTATTGCCCCAGAAATGCTGGGTGGCAAGGCGCAGATTATTCATATTGATGTTGACCCGGCGGAAATCGGCAAGAACATTACTGCGCATATCCCAATTGTTGGAGATATTCGCTTGGTGCTCAAGAGCCTTACCGACAAAGTAAGCCGCACGGTTTCGCAGGAATGGCTAAGTAGTGTTCACGAGCTTCGGGAGTCCGAGGTTCCGCATGGTGAGCCTTCGCAGGATTACGTGGAGCCCCGTTCATTTATGAGAACCCTTTCTTCTATGATGCAGGAGGACGCCATTCTCGTAGCGGATGTTGGTCAGAACCAAATTTGGTCTGTCAATAACTTCAATGTAAAAGAAGGGCGCTTTTTAACCTCCGGCGGCCTTGGCACGATGGGGTATTCCATCCCGGCCGCCATTGGCGCAAAGCTGGCTAAGCCCAAAAGGCAGGTTGTTGCCGTTTGCGGCGACGGTTCGTTCCAAATGTCTATGTGTGAGCTTGGTACCATTATGCAGAGTGATGTTGCCGTTAAAATTATTGTAATGGAAAACGGGCACCTCGGCATGGTTCGCGAGATTCAAGATAAAATGTATGGCAAGCGGCATATGGCCACCGTGTTGAACGGGAATCCCGATTTTGTGGCATTGGCGAGAGCTTACGGAATGGAATCCGCACAGGCGGAAAACAACCCCGAAGCAGAAGAGCTGGCGAAAGTTATGCTCGCTTCCAACAAGCCATATCTGCTTGTGTGCAAGGTTGACCCAACCTTGCCGTCTATTTGAAAGGGAGGGCGCCGAAATGAAATATACTCTCTCCGTTTTAGTGGAAAACCAGCCCGGCGTACTGTCTAAAGTATCTGGCTTATTTTCACGCCGTGCATTTAATATTGACAGCCTTGCCGTGGGAGTAACGGAAGACCCGGCAATTTCTCGCATGACGATTGTCGTCAACGGTGACGAATATGTGATGGAGCAGGTGGAAAAGCAGCTTAATAAGCTAATTCCTATCATTAAGGTGAAACGCCTTGACGATACCGGCCCGTTTATTAGCTGTGAGCTTGCGCTTATTAAGGTAAGCTGCACCCCGCAGTACCGCCCAGAAATTATTCAAATCGCAGAGCTATTCCGAGCACGTGTGGTAGATGTTTCTTTAACTTCACTTACCATACAGGCTGCGGATACCGCAGAAAAGATTGAAACGATTCTTACTCTACTTAAGCCCTACGGCATTAAAGAAATTGCCCGTACCGGCACCGTTGCACTGGAGCAAGGGCCCCAGGTTACCAGAAAACAGAGCGTTTAAGCGGACTTGGCAAATGAAACTTGAACTCTGTCTATAAATTTTATACCTGCTGAAGGAGGAACATGTTATGCCAAAGATTTATTATCAAGCCGATTGCGATATTAACGTACTTAAGGGGAAAACCGTAGCGATTATTGGCTATGGCAGCCAGGGTCACGCTCATGCGCTGAACCTGCATGACAGTGGAGTTGATGTTGTAGTAGGCCTTTATGAAGGCAGCAAAAGCGCAGAGCGCGCAAAAAAGGCGGGCCTTAAGGTTCTAAACGTTCCCGAGGCGACGAAAGCTGCTGACATTATCATGATTCTTATCCCCGATGAGCGTCAGGCAGAGATGTACAAGAATGATATTGAGCCGAATCTAACAGAAGGAAAGGCTCTTGCATTTGCTCATGGCTTTAACATTCATTTTGGCCAGATTAAGCCGCCCAAGTTTGTGGACGTGTTCATGATTGCCCCGAAGGGCCCCGGACACACTGTTCGCAGCGAGTTCCAAGAGGGCAAGGGCGTTCCCTGCCTGGTGGCAGTTGAACAGGATTACACCGGACACGCACTCGACTTTGCCCTCGCTTATGGCGCAGGTATTGGTGGTGCACGCGCTGCTGTTATGGAGACAACCTTCCGTGATGAAACTGAAACCGACCTCTTCGGCGAGCAGGCTGTTCTGTGCGGCGGTGTTTGCGCTCTCATGAAGGCAGGTTTTGAGACTTTGGTAGAAGCTGGCTATGCTCCTGAAAACGCTTACTTTGAGTGCATTCATGAGATGAAGCTGATTGTTGACCTGATCTATAAGGGCGGCTTCTCTATGATGAGATACTCCATTTCTGATACAGCGGAATTCGGCGATTACGAGACAGGCAAACGCCTGATTACCGAAGAAACCAAGAAAGAAATGAAGAAGGTTCTCAGTGAGATTCAGGACGGTACTTTTGCCGGCAAGTGGATTGCAGAGAACAAGAACGGCCGCGCTCACTTCAACGCTTGCCGCCGTATTGAAAGCGAGCATCAGTTGGAGTCTGTGGGTAAAGAGCTGCGCAAGATGTATTCTTGGAGCGACGATGATAAGTATGCAGAATAAGCGGAACGCATTGGTTTCGTTCATAGCATAAGTTCGGTAACAAGGGATCAGGCAGGGTCGGATAATCACCGATGAACTGGTCCCTTGTTCTTTTTTATTTGGGTAAGAAGAAATAGCAGTGCACGACACTCAAACAATTGAAATATTTATATAGAAAAATTGTTGCAGAAAAGACGAAAGAACAGGCTATTAGAAACAATATAAAAAATAATAATGTTTGTTTGTAGCATAGTGTGTATAATTTTTGCGAAAAAACCGAATAGGGTAAGGCGATGCGGTGGAATAGTGGCCTTATGTAATTCGTATGATAAATAGGTGAAAGGGGTTCTGTTTATGTGGAGTAGACCAATTTTAAAAAACAACGCCAAAGAAGCCATTCGAGGAAGTAAGTTTTGGGTGGCATATCTTGTTTCAATATTTGTTGTATTTTTCCCGTCGTTGGTAGAGTGGATGACTGGCTATACAGAAGTAAATAAAAGATGGGTAAGAGGTTTGGATGCAGGTGTGTTTTTGGTAGAACCTAGTGTGTTTATGGCATATAACATAGGATATCTTTTATTTAGCGTTTTTATTGTGATGCCGCTTGTCGTAGGTTTACACGGCTTTTTTGTACGCAACCGCTTTAATGCAGGGAAATTTTCAGATGTCTTTATGAGCTTTCGCAACGGGTATGCTAAAGTTGTTTTAACCAGCGTTGTGACAAACCTTTTTATTGTTTTGTGGGCGCTGCTTCTGATTATTCCTGGCATTTACAAATTTTATCAGTATATTCTGGTTCCATTTATATTGTCCGATAATCCTCAAATTTCGGGCAGCAGAGCACGGCAGATTAGCCGCATGATGACGGATGGAGAAAAAGCTTCTATTTTTGTTTTAACGCTTTCTTTCCTTGGTTGGTTCGTGCTGGTTTTCATTGGGATGTTTTTATTGGCAATGGTGAATCTTCCCGATTTTTTAACAAATGTAATCATCTCTCTGGGTGTATGCCTTATTACGCCGTACTTTTATGCGAGCATGGCGGAGCTGTATATCTTCCTGCGTGACCGTGCCATACAAACCGGCATGGTACAACCGGAAGAGTTAAATTTGGCCGTATAATTTCTTGTGATACGAATTTGACAAACAGCATTATTTCTTGTATAATACAAAGGATTTCGTACAGAGAGCACGTTTTGTGCTGATAATAGAGGCGAAAATTATTATTGCAAAATAATAATTTTCGTCTCTTTTTTTATTTTTTGTAAAGGAGTTTATATGGCAAAGCAAAAAAATTTCCACTTAATTCTGGCAGTGATTGCAACCGGGTTGCTATCATTTTCAGGTGTATTAATTGAAACCGCTATGAACGTGACATTCCCCACTTTAATTCATGAGTTTGGTGTAACAACGGCCGCTGTGCAGTGGGTTACCACCATTTGCCTGCTGGCTATTTCGGTTATTGTCCCGCTGTCATCCTATTTGAATCGGAACTTTTCGATCCGTACCCTGTTTGTTTGTGCGAATCTGTTTTTTCTAGCCGGTATGCTGGTTAACTACGTTCTGCCGTCCTTTGCCCTTCTACTATTGGGGCGCTTATTACAGGGCGTGGGAACGGGAATTGCACTGCCGCTGATGTTCCACATCATCTTAACAAAGGCGCCGGAATCAAGCCGCGGTATGATGATGGGAATCGGTACACTAACAACAGCCATTGCCCCTGCCATTGGCCCAACGTACGGAGGGGTTCTGTCCCATTATTTTACTTGGCGCGACATCTTCCTCTTCTTAATTCCATTAATTGTTCTCTCCTTGTTTTTGGGTCTGCGCTCTATCCCCAAAGAACAAAAAGCCGTTAGAGAGCCAATCTCCCTTGGAAGCGCTGTGTTTTTGGCGGCTACGTTTACCTGCATTTTAATGGCTCTTAGCGCAAGCCAGATGATTACTGCGGCTTTGTTTTTTACCGGTAGTATTGTAACAGGCGGGCTGTTTCTGCATTTTAACCGCCAAAAGCCGCTATTGCATTTGAGCGTACTCAAAAACAGGCGGTTTACCGCTATGATGGTTTGCTTCCTTATTTATCAGGCACTGCTGCTTGGAAATTCCTTTGTTTTCCCTAATTATCTGCAAATTGTGACGGGGCTGGATTCCTCTGCAGCCGGAATGTTTATGTTCCCTGGTGCGATGGCTGGGGCATTGTTAGCGCCTATCTCTGGGCGAATTTTAGATAAATCGGGTGCGAAAAAACCAATTATAATAGGCCTTAGTATTGCCTGCGTAGGTGTTTTACTGCTTATGGCACTCTTGCGCACCAATGTAGTTCTTTTGCTCATTGCATCTCACTTGGTGTTTATGGTAGGCCTAGGGCTATCTTACAGCAACCTAATGGCAACCAGCCTGAGTGCTCTGCGTACGGAAGAGCTTTCAGACGGAAACGCCATAATAAATACTTTACAGCAGTTTGTAGGCTCAGTAGCTACCGTGGTAGCGGCGGCAGTTTTATCGTCGTTTCAACACCGCTATGAGTTTGCTTTGGGCACATCGTACGGTTCGGTTTTGCTCTTAGGCTGTTTCTTTCTTTTGCTTGTTGCCAGCCTGATTTGTGCGCTGATTGTATTTTCTGAAAATACTATGATGGAAGGAAATAAGCTCTTTGCGTTTCTGCGTAGAATATGTTGCCGTAATCCGGCAGAAAGACGAAATGTAAGCGATTGCAACCACGAAAGACCGCTCTGATTGCGAAAGAAAAAGCTACTGGCTTTACCAGTAGCTTTTTCTCTTTTAAATGGAGTTATGGATATTAAAAAAAGCATTTATAAATGGTAGTGAGAAAAAGTAATTTGTACCCGAAATAAGTTGTTCTTTATAAATTTTGAAAAGAGGGAAAACCGCCGGCACGGTTTTCCCTCTTAGCCTCTGTACGACAAGGTGAACTATATATAAATAGGAGGAACATGAATTGGAAGAAGGCGTTTGGCTCACCTAATGTATTTTATGACAAGCCCTCCGTTTTGTTTACAGGTCTGTCCCAACTTTGTGGACTTCCTCCAAACAAGCCCTCTATCCTTTGGTAAGAGCGCTTTACGCGGCATGAGCGGAGCGGTTCCCAGTTCTGTCTAACACTTTAACGAGAGTAAGGGTAACCACAGCCGTAATAATCATTTCGGGAAGCATGTAGCTTCCATTATAAATTAAGGAATACAGCCAAACCGGTGTGCCTTCCGGTGCATATTCGCTCCAAATAAAGATACCGGACAGAAAACTGCATATAAAGCGCAGAAAAACAGCAATTGCAACGCCAAAAACAATACGTATGGAACGGTTATGAAATGGCTTGCCCCAAAAAGCGGCGCTACCCAGAACGGTGAAAGCAAGTACATAGTCCAGCAGTACCACCAGTAGAAACGCAGTCAGCGTTTTTGCAGGAGGGGCAGTGAAGTTCAGCAGTATTTGCAGCAGGCTGTGAACAAATGCCGTTCCCAAACCCCATTTCACACCGTGACGATAAGAAACGAGGACGAGGGGAGCCATGCTCGCCAAGGTGATAGACCCGCCCTGCGGCAAATCAACCACCTTGATCATGCTCAGAACAGTGGAGAGCGCAATCATGAGCGCACATTCCACAAGTACGATGGTATTTGTTTTTTTCATAAAAGATCCTTTCTGTGCCATAGCCAACTCTTTTTCATTCGGTTGGTGTTTGACACTTCCGCTGTTCCGGTAACGGATAACCGATGTGTGAACTGCCGATCTTCCTGAAAAATGTGCCGCTAACAAAAAAACGCATAGCGGAAAATACCACAATGCGTTTTGCTGTGCTGCAAATATTTCCTACGCTGGCATTATCCAGATCAGGTCAAAGGGACATAGGCGTCAATCCGCCTCATCTCAGCCGCGTATACGCAGCACCCCATATTCAGTTCTAGTTTCACTATATACCGCAATGAGTCAGTTTGTCAAGAGCATGTGCTCCAGTTCTGAAAAATCTGCGGCAAAGCGAGCCTTTGGGTAATATTCCAGCATTTCTTCACGCGTGCCATAGCCGTGAAGCATCCCGATAAACGCAGTACCCGCCAATTGTGCGCCATCAGCGTCAAACTTGGTGTCGCCAATCATCACAGCGTTTTCCGGCTTTACAGAAAAACGCTCGAGGCACGAGTTGATGAGCTCTAGCTTTGAGCTTTCACGCTCGGAGCTGCCCGCGGGGCCTGCGATAAAATCGACCAGCGGCGCAAGCTTAAAAATTTCTGCCACTCGGTTCGCCTGCGGCAATGGCTTTGAGGTAGCAATGCAAATGTTTGCCCCTGCCTGCCGCAAAGCTGTTAATAGCTCAATGGTGTTTGGGTAAACAGAATTTTTATGAATGCCTTCCGTTTCGTAAAGACCACGGTACATTTTCACGGCTTGGTCACAGATTTCATCAGAAAGGCCACAGGTCTGCGAAAAGCTCTGGAAGAGCGGAGGGCCGATAAAGGTACGCAATACCTCTGGCGGGGGCACAGGAACACCCAAACGCTGCATAATCTCACTCACGCAGCTCAGGATACCTGGGCCGGATTCCGTTAGGGTTCCATCTAAATCAAATAAAACGAGGGGATAAACAGGTTTCATGGGTATTCCTTTCTGCTGTGTATTTATTGCTGTGCGCGCTCCTGTGCTTTTTTAAGAAAGCTTGCCGTTTTAATACTGGCGCGTACATGAGTACCGGTAGCAATCAGGCCTACGTTATCAAATGCCTGAAGAGTAAAGGCAAATTTACGGCCGTCGCATTCAGTTAGCTCTGCAGTGATTTTCACCGTTACGCCCTCCGCGGTGGGAGCCATATGCTTTACGTTAATTTCAGCTCCTACGGTGGTAATTCCATCCTCTAAGTAGCCTTGTGCTAATTCAGCGGCAACGCCCTCCATTAATGCAACAATTTTAGGAGTGGCTAAAACGGTAACGCTTCCGCTGCCAAAAGCGGAGGCTAAATCTGCGGCTGTTACAGTGTAATCGCGGGAAAGCATTTGTCCAATTTTCGGTTCATTCATTGTAATTCTTCCTTTCCTTCGATATAATAAATGATAGAAATTCATCAAATTGCAGTGAAAACATGCACCGGGCAATCCGGGCAAGCTTCACTAAAACTAGTATAACACGGTACGGGCTAGGTTTGAAGCGGTAAATTTGCTTATGTTCCAGTGAAAATCGAGCAATTTTTGTATAGTCGCTTCACAAAAGTGCCAATTTGCGAGAACATATCCTATTCAAATGGCAATGGCAGGAGGAATGATTTTGAGCGAAGAAATACAAGCTCCGGCTGCGGGGCAGAGGCCTCGACTATACTTAATGGACGAGCTGCGTGGTTTTGCGGTGTTCTGCATGGTGTTTTACCACGCATTTTATACATTTGCTTTTTTGTACCAAATCAAGTGGATGATGATACTCTTTCAATTCTTTACCCCGGCAGAGCCTTTTTTTGCAGCATTATTTATCATGATATCGGGAATCTCGTCCCTTTTATCTCGCTCAAACCTGCGAAGAGGGCTGCGCCTGCTTGCCATTGCTTTGGCAGTTACACTGGTTACCGCAATTGTCACGCCAGATTATGCAATATGGTTCGGGATTTTGCACTTTCTTGCTGTGTGTATGATTCTGTATGGCCTTTTGAGCAGGTACCTAAAAAAAATTCCGTTCTCATGGGCAATTGTATTGTTATTGGTATTGCTCTACTTTTTTACCCGCCCCATTCCATCCGGTTATTTGGGCTTTGGCCCGGTGTCGGTGATTCCGTTGCCGGGTGAAATTTATCACATCCCCGGGTTGTTTCCACTCGGATTTTACGATTCTTCCTTCCGGTCATCCGATTATTTTCCGCTGCTGCCTTGGGGCTTTCTCTTCTTAGCGGGTACGATGATTGGTATACCGGTCGCAAAGGGATTGGCACCTCAATGGATGTACCCCAGTCGGATCCCGTTCTTTTCATGGATGGGACGCTGGGCACTGATTATTTACATGGCTCACCAACCGCTTATTTACGCTTTGGCATGGCTGTTGGAGCGACTTGGGCTGATTGGCTGAAATAGCCTTGCGTGAAAAGCAGAAAAAGAATATAATAAGCTGAATGCTTTTGTAAGAGAAAGAGGTTGATGATTGAAATGAAGCTGGGAATCGTCGGGCTGCCCAACGTTGGAAAAAGCACATTGTTCAACGCTATTACCAACGCCGGAGCGCAGTCTGCCAACTATCCATTTTGTACTATAGAGCCCAACGTTGGTGTGGTTGCTGTACCGGACAAACGCTTGGACAAGCTTGCCGAAATGTATCACCCCGAAAAGTACACCCCCGCTACAATCGAGTTTGTAGACATTGCGGGTCTGGTTCGTGGCGCCTCCAAGGGGGAGGGCCTTGGCAACCAGTTCTTAGCGAATATTCGCGAAGTGGATGCCATTGTTCATGTGGTTCGTTGTTTTGAAAATGATGACATTATTCACGTTGATGGCAGTGTGGACCCAGCGCGTGACGTGGAAACCATTAATTTAGAATTGATTCTTTCCGACATGGAGGTTCTTGACCGCCGTTTGGACAAGAGCCGTAAAATGCTCAAGGCAGATAAAAAGTACCAGACCGAATGCGAGTTCTTGGAGCGTGTACGCGAGGAGCTGGATGCCGGGCATACCGCACGCAGCGTGGAATGCACCGAGGAAGAGGCAGAGATTCTCGCAAGCGTATCTTTGCTCACCAATAAGCAGGTGATTTACGCCGCCAATATGAGCGATACCGATTTTAAGGATGGCGTGGAAAATAACCCGTATTATGCAGTGGTTCAGAAGCTGGCAAAGGAAGAAAACTCTGGTGTGCTGCCGATTTGCGCAGAGATAGAGGCCGAAATCTCTGGTATGGAGATGGAAGAGAAGCAGATGTTCCTGGAGGACATGGGGTTAGCGGAATCTGGGCTTGACCGCCTGATTCGCGAGTGCTACTCGTTGCTTGGTCTAATTTCGTACCTGACTGCTGGCCAGCAGGAGGTGCGTGCTTGGACAATTCCGATTGGTACCAAGGCACCGCAGGCGGCTGGTAAAATCCATACAGATTTTGAACGTGGCTTCATCCGTGCGGAAGTGGTTGCGTACCATGATTTAATGGAGTGCGGTTCGATGACGGCTGCCAAAGAAAAAGGGCTGGTTCGTTCTGAGGGCAAGGAATATGTGATGAAGGATGGCGACGTAGTGCTATTCCGCTTTAACGTTTAATTTATTGCTCATTCTAGTTAGATTATTTAAGGCCTATCTGTGGGTTTCCATAGATGGGTCTTTTTTATATTTCTCTCTCTCTTTTACTTTGAGGAGAGATTGATTTGTTCGTAAAAGAAGTGTTGCGCTAAGGCGCAAGGCGTTCTGTTGGCGCAGGGCTTTGCCCCTCATGCCGGGGCGGGCACCTACTTTCACGAAAGGGTGAAAGTAGGCAAAGGCCTTCCAAAGGGAGAGTATCGATTCTCTC
>NZ_JAWFXC010000012.1:0-51810 GCF_032576335.1 Clostridium sp. | reverse complement strand
CACTTGTAAACAGAAGAGGGAGCGCAAAATGGATCATTTTCTGTTCTGGTTGTGAGATGCACTGATAGAATGAGCGCTTGTTGTGGAATTGGCCCTGAAAGAGGAGGGCCTATCCGTGACGAGCGCTTTTTTGTTGCCTTACAGACAAGGCAACGCGGAGCTGGGGTTAAACGGCAGTTCACATTTGCGGTAGTGATGAGCCGCGGAGGATTGTGGGTTATTTTTTATGTTGAATCACATCAGCAAGATTTTTACTCACTTGTGGGAATGGCACAATCACGAACGAACCCCCTGAGCACTTTGACTCTTTGGAGGAATAAATAGAATCCCCCAGCTTCGCCGCGCTATTGTCTGTAAGAGTACAACGCCGCACACATCGCCTGTGCGGCTCACGCCGTTCCTTGATTGGAACGGCGTTCTTTTTTGTCCGAAAGCAATACAGAATTCATTGCAAATAAACGCAATGAATCATTTTATCTTCTTTGTTCGACGAAGTTACTGAAAAAATATCTAAAAATTACAAAAGCTTAGTTGGAAAAATAAACCAAATATGCTAATATTAAAATACCTTTACAAATAACGAATACCTATTTTATACATATATTCATACATGCTGGAGGAGATAACATTGTTTTGCATTAATTGCGGTACTAAGATTGCAGATGACAGTAAATTTTGTTACCATTGTGGTCAAAAAATAGCACTTAGTGAAGAGGACAAACAGCAAAATTCAAATGAAACACAGCAAAAGCCCACCACAGAACAAGAACAAAGGGGAACAGATGCACCAAAGGCTCCCGTCTCAAATTCAAATGAAGTAAATCGTTCCACACAAAGCAATACAAGCTCAGTCAATGACTCCGTAGCTTCTACGAATAATTCAGAAGCGAATAAGAAGGCTGCTATGCATTTCGTTTTGGGTGTATTGGTTATTATTTTGGTTTGTATCCTATTTGTAATAATGGGAGTGAACTCAGAGCCAGCGTATTCTTCAAACTACAAGTTCACAAGCAATGGCTCTAACGTGAGTAATTTAACGCCAGAACAAAAGAAAATACGTAATGCGATAACAGAAGATATTCTATACAATGTTGAAATCACGATAAAGGATGATTGCAAGCTGCCTGATACTACTCTAATAAAACATGATAAATCAAGCTGGAATATCGAAAATTCTCTTTTCACTTTTGGCGGAACCGTTACAAGCCAAAATAAAGAGGGATTAGAGGAAACAGAACCATTTACCCTAAAATTATTTATAAGTGAGAAGAAATTATTCAGGGTTTATGTAAAGTTGGGAAGTAAGGAGTTCTATAATATTCAAAACCAATACAGTACGATGGGAGTAATCAAAAATCCGGATACGGAGGATATGGATCTAACAAAAAATATGGAAGGCAAGCTATTAACGATTCATGACAAAGATTATGAAAAGGCAACACTCGAAGAATTTCAGAAAATTAAAATTGGAATGACTTACGCAGAGGTATGCGATATCATTGGCTCTTTGGGCACGCTTTCTGGGCAGACAGGTGGAAGTGTAAATATTTACACTTGGGTAGGGAATGGGGAGAAGGACTCTCAAGCGATAATTACGTTTACAGGTCAAAAAGTGTTTTTAACAACACAGGTTGGATTAAAATAAAAAGAGTATTTGGAGGAGAACGCGTGTACTGTAAATATTGCGGCGTAAAATTACCCGAAAACAGTAAGTTCTGCATCAGTTGTGGAAAAAAGGTAAATGATGGTGTGGCACCAGTAGATTATTATGCTCAACCCATAGCAGCTCCGGAAGCTCCCCCAGTTTCCGAAGATTTCGAAGTTTCTGAAGTTTATGAAGCTCCTGAAGTATATGAAGCTCCCGTCCCCCCAGAACCAGAACCAGAACCGAAAGAGGAATCAGAAAGCAATGGCTGCGCTTGGCTGTTTATATCATTTTGTGTCTTTATTATAATAATTATTATAGTATCTGCGTTAAGTGGTGGTGATGGCGACTTAGATGCTGCCCAACAAACAGCGTCAGCCACAGTTAGTGCAACAGCAGAGGTGCAGAAAGAGGCTCCTGCGCCGGAGGTCCCTCTCACACCAAGAGAACAGGAAATAAGAGCTGCATTTGAAGATAATGCATTATATTGTATTGAAATAACCATAAAGAAGCAACTGAAAAATCCGGTCACGGCTCATTTTACACACGATAAAACAAGCTGGAAAGTACATAACGCAATTTTCACAGGGAGTGGTACTGTTACATACAAAAATGCAAAATCAAATACTGTAACAGAGCCTTTTACCGTAACTGTAATAATGACGACTAAGAGTTTTTTCTCGCTCTATGTAAAATTAGGAGATACCATTTCAGTGAACAATGTAAAAGCTGTAAATAGCCTTGGTTTGGCCACAAAATCTGGCTCATCTATTTTTGGAGTGGGACAGTCGAACTATATATTTGATAAAGATGATGGCGATTTAATCGCTGTTTATGACAAAGACTCAGAGAAAATTACCTTAGACGAATACAGCCGTATTAAAAGTGGAATGGGTTATGATGAAGTCACCGAAATCGTTGGCTCGTATGGCACAGAAATGGCACGTTCTGAAATAGCAGGGTATCAATCGTTTATTGTATCTTGGGATGGAATAGGAAGTTTGGGAGCCAATGCGAATGTTACGTTCAGCAATGGCAAGGTTTACGCAAAGGCTCAATTGGGGTTACAATAAATGAAAAGCCGCTCTCTTTTGCACATGCAGAAGAGAGCGGCTTTCTCACCCGAAAGCGGGCTCAATATATCGTTTTATTCGGCTCTGGCGCGGGCTGTTTTTGCGTGAACTTATTTGGTTGCTTTACCCATAGCGAGAATAATATGTTATAATTAGAATGAAAATAATAAAGAGGGTGTATCTATGGATTTATTTGCATTCATCATTATGTTGTTGGTTGGTTTTCTATTTTTATTCCTTGGCTGGAAGATTTGGAGAAAAGAGCAAATCACACTCATTCATGACTATCATTATACGAATGTTACCGAAGAAAACAAGAGTGCGTATACCCAAAACATTGGTAAAGCTCTAACTTTAATGGGGATAGGAATCTTACTTACAGGTGTAATAAATCTTGTAACAAGCACAGCATATGGTTGGGCAGTATTTGCGGTTTGTTTTGTGGGCGGGCTCATTCATATGGTGATAACGCAGAAAAAGTATAATCACGGGATTTTTTAAATAAGAAGATTTTAATTTAAGTCCTCATTTAATCCTCTTAAAATGAATAAGAGGTAAAACGTCATCAATTATAGAATAAAGAAAAACCGCATGAACACTGAAAATCAGTGTTCATGCGGTTTTAAAGCTGTGGACACCGTGGAAAAAAGATTTCTTATCTTTCTCCAAAGAGAGCGCCAAATTCTCAAAATAAATCAGATTCTCCGCAGGCAATGACCAATTTTATGATGCCATAAATCCTCAGACTCTTCATGGCCGTGTTCAAATAATTATGCGGCTGTTTTCGGTCGATGTACTTGCCATTGATAATTCCTGCCCTGTTTTCTGATAAAAGGCGGCGGGAGCTTCTTCGGTTGAACCATATCGGGCGGCGGCTTTAAATGGATGATTTGTTTCTGCGCCAATGGTTTTGGCGAAGCGGAGCGCTCCAGAAACGGGTAAGCCTGCCAGCATGAAATGGACTGTTTTCGCATATTTTTCATTCTTTTGCCGGTTGGAATTATTGTGAGAATTTCACTGTAGCCACTGCCAGTGCCTCGGAGCAGAGTATCCCCTTGGCGGGGAGGCTCACACGCTGTCACAAATGGCTCACACGCCGTTTCAACTGATGTGGTGGTGTCCACGGCTTCATCGGGGCAGCTATCGCTTACAGGGGCGAAGCTGGGTTCCATGCCCTCAGCGCAATTTTCCGTATGGAGGGCATCGGCAAAGGCATGCTCCTGAATGGCTTTCATGAGCGCCAGTTTGGAAAGATTCCGTTCTGCCGCAAGGTCAAGATAAAACGAACGCTGCGCATCGGTTTCACAGCACTCCAGTATCACGGCGTTCTGTGTCCAGCCAAGGGACTGTGCCCTGCTCATAAGAGCCGGGTTGTTTTCATAAGTACGGTAAAAGTCACGCATCCTGCGGAGATTGCGAAGGGAGAAGCCTTTCAGCGATGGAAACCGGTCGGCGAGCATCTCAGCCAAATGCGGGATAAACGCTTTTTCACCCTGAAGGCAGATACATTGGCCGATCCGTGTATAAAGCTCCAGCAATGCCCGATTGCAGGGCTTCTCGTCTTTTTCATAACATTCAGCTACTGCAGAGGTAATCTGCTCCAGATACAGGGCACTGTTCTTTTTCAATGCTTTCATAGACTTCTCCTTTCCGGCTCCGTGGGAGCCTGTTTTTTATGTACCCGGCAGAGCAAGCTCCGCCGATGAAATGTTTGGAATTGTTAGTAGCTTTGTTTCATTTCAAGGCCGCCGTCCTGTTGTGTAGTTGCTTCATCCATATGAACGCCCAGCCGGTTGGGAAGATAATCACTCAGCCAAGTGCCGCCGAAAGCACTGTGTGACTGCAAACGCCATATGGCGAGCTTTCCCATATGCAAATCCACATTTTCCATAGAAAACAGCAGATTGGTGCAGCCGTCATGCTCAAAAGCGAAAACCTCCTTGAAGGTATCGCCGTTTTGCAGGATACCTTCCTGTGTCAGCAGCTCGTTGATGCCGTTTACCCATTCTGAAAGCTCCCCGCCGCAGCCTTGAAGAATCAATCCTTCACGGTCTGTCATGGTGCGAAGCTCATCTGTCGTAATCCGTTTCACGGTGCATCCTCCTTTCATTCCATCCTCATGCCGAACTGCTGAGTGGGGCCTTCCTCCGGCTCAGACGGTGCCGAGTGCGAGAGCACCGAGAAGCTGTCCTCGCCGGGAACGACACCGAGGGTGCGCCCATTGTCAAAGGTGCAGTGAAGTGTGCCGATATCGTCCACGAAATTTACCGTACCTTCCGTTCCCGGCGCAATGGGCGCGTAGGGATCGTCCATACTGTTGATGCGGATACGGGTTCCGCTGGGATACCGCTCCTTCATCCGCTGTGCTTTTTGGTAATCGAAAAACATTCTAATTCCTCCTGATAAAAATTTATATTGTATAGAAAATCAGGTGCAGGATATTTCCCTGCACCTGATTGCTGCTGCCATCAAATAATCTGCTCAATCTCTGTTCCATCCTTGAAACGGATGAGCAGTTTTTCTTCGCTGAGTACCGTGATGGCGCTGATCAGCTGCCGCACCGTGACCTCGTCAAAGGAGGCGATGCCGGTGTCCATCGATTCCAGCTCGGCGGCAAGCTGTTCCACGCGCTCGTCCGCCTGTTCGGTATCCTGCTTATTTTTCTCCAGCTCGCTCCGTTTTGCCACCAGTGCGGAGAATTCCATGCTGACTTTTTTTAGTTCCTCATCGTATTGGGTGGAATCCGCTCCCACAGCGGCGGCAAGCTGAAGGAGCCGGTACTGCTGTTCCCGCAGTTGAGACAGCCTGCTGTCGATGGCTGCGAGGCTGGTTTCCCCATTTTCCGGCAAAAGAGCTGTCCGGATGCTGTCCTGTAAAATTGCTTTCATGCTTTTTAGGCTGAACATTTCGTTCATGGCACTGACCACCGCAGTGTGAATCCGGCTTTCCTCCAGCGTGGGGGCGTCCTTGCAGAACTTCTTACCATTCTCCAGACGGTTGATGCACCGCCAGACAATTTTTTTACCCTCCGGTCTGGTCCATGTCACTCTGCGGTAGGGACTGCCGCAATTTCCGCAGGATAACAGCTCGGTCAGCACATATTTGCCGCTGTATTTGGCAAGCTCGGTTTTGGCGGCGGTACTGACTTTTTTCAGGCTGGATCGCCGTGCCATTTCCTCCTGCACCCGCTGAAAGGTCAGCCGGTCGATGATGGCGGGATGGCTGTTCTCCACGTAGTATTGGGGAAGCTCACCGGTGTTCTTCTTAGTCTGGCGAGTAAAAAGGTCTGCGATGTAGGTTTTCTGGAGCAGAGCGTCCCCCATGTATTTTTCGTTTTGAAGCATCCCCCGTATCACGCCGTCATTCCACTTTTTATGCCCCCGCGCCGTTTTGATGCCGTCCGCCTCAAGGTCTGCGATGATTTTGGCTACGCTGTGCCCAATCAGATACCGTGAAAAAATCCTGCGGACGATTTCCGCTTCCTCCGGGTCGATTTCAGGCAGATCGTTCTCGCCCCGGCGATAGCCTAAAAATCCGGCATAGTGAAAGTAAACCTTGCCGTCCTTGAAATTTTTGCGGTGTCCCCAGCGGATGTTGCCGCTCATGGACTCGCTCTCGGCCTGTGCCTGGCTCATCATAAAGGTGAGAATCATTTCATTGTCCATGTAGAGGGTGTTGACATTTTCCTTTTCAAAGAAGACGCCCACGCCCATCCGCTTGAGCCTGCGGACATAATCCAGACCGTCCAGCGTATTCCGGCAGAACCGGGATACCGATTTGGTGATAATCAAATCCACCTTGCCCTTTTCACAGGCCTTGATCATCCGCAGGAAATCCTTGCGCTTTTTGGTGGAGGTTGCGGTTTTGCCCTCGTCCGCAAACATATCCACCATGGTCCACTCCTGCTGGGCGGCGATTTTTTCGGTGTAATATTCAATCTGCGCCTGATAGCTGTCGAGCTGTTCCTCGGAGCTGGTGGAAACGCGGCAGTAAGGCGCTACCCGCAGGCGCTGCTTGCGGATATCCTTTTGGTTGTGCTTGGGATCAGCGGGAATCACCGTGACTTTTCTCACTGCGCTTTCGGGCACTTTGCATCCTCCTTTCCATCTGCTTCAAGGGTTTTTCCGTTGATGAGTCGCAAGCGGAGACTGCCGTGGGCGGTAAATTGGATTTCCTGCACTGCGATTGTGAAAAGCTCTCTGAGAAGTTCCGCATTGATGGATTGTGTAAGGATTTTTTCCTTCAGTCTCTGCATCTGATAATAAGGCATAGAATCAGGCAGTCCGCTGTATTGCTCGGCGGCACAGGCCAGTATCAGCATTTTGGTGTACTCCGGTCCCGGCTCCGCTTTGTTCAGCTCCCGGATGACCTCGTTCTGGATGCGTACCGCCTCCAGCGTCGGCTCATTTGTATTTTGCGGCAGGGACCATTCTAAGAGGTTCGGGGTCTGCGCCAGCACATCCAGCCTTTCGGATAGGGCTGTGCGGATGTCCTCGTCCTCTATGTAACGGCGGTTGGTACAGCCCTCCTTTTCGCAGTACCAGCGGGGCTTTCCCCCAGCTCTGGTATCGCGGATCATCCTGCCACCGCACACGCCGCAGACCGCCTTTTCACGGATGGGCTTGATGTAGTCCGGGCAGGGTGTATAGGTATTCTTTTCTCCCCTGACAAGCTGGGCGCGCAGAAAGGCTTCCGGCTCAAGGATGGGGGGATATTCCTTTTCCCCAAGATAGCGTTCGTTTTCAAGGATGCGTTTAACCATGTGCTTGTTCCATTCAGTCGTGTGGCTGTGGTAACGAAGCCCCCGGCGCATCATTTCAGCGACAATTTTGCTGTAGGCCATGCCGTCCGCATAAAGCCTGAAAATCTCTTTGACCGCCGCCGATTCTGTGGGGCTGCATTGTATCTCTCCCTTTTTCATGGTGTACCCGAAGGGGATTTTTCTCTGCCATGCCATATTACCGCACCGTCCTTTCCATGGTTTCTTTCAGCATCAGACCGTTGTAAAGGCTTATACTCATCGCCGTTTCCGAAGAGATGGTGATGCTCTCCACCAGCGTTTCAAACACTTCCTCCGTGAGTTCCTCCAGATATTCGGGGCTGTCCTCCAGATAATCCAGCATGGCTTGGGTGGCTTTGATTTGGCTGTCCTCACCGTTGGCCTCCATGATGCGGCGGCGTTGACGGCGCAGCTCCCGGAGCTTAAAGTCAATTTCGCCGGTTTGGGATAAATAAAGAGCAGAATCTACGTATCCCTTCGACTTGAGTCGAACAAGAACGAGATTCTGCTCGGTGAGCTGGGCGATTTCTTTGTCGATATCATTGATTCTGCGGTTGGAGCGAAGCTCCTTTTCCCGAAGCTCGGTCAGCTGAGATAAGACCGGGGACAGGATTTGCGCGCGATGCCGTTTCAGCTTGTGGTACATGCGGAGGATTGCCGTGACAATCTGTTCCTCCGGTATCTGTGAGGTGGGGCAAAGGTCTTTGTCACGGTCATGCCTCCGGCAAGTCCAGTAGATCTTTTCATTGACGATTTTTCTGCGGAACAGGGTTCCGCAGCCTTCACAGCGGATTTTCTTTGCCAGCAGTGCGGAGGAAACCGTTCCGTTTGTCTGCCTCCGTCGGCTTTCCATCAGCGCCTGCACCCGCTGAAAGTCCTCCTTGGAAATAATCGCCTCATGGCAGTTCTCTACAAAGTATTTCGGTTTCTCACCCTTGTTGCGCACCTGCCGGAACGGGATTTCGTTGGTGGCAAAGCTCTTTTGCCAGATCATATCTCCGGTGTAGGCGATGTTGGTGAGGATGTACGCCACTGTACTTGGGTGCCAGACGGTTCGCCCTTTGGTGCGGGGGACGCCTGCTTTGTTCAGCTCGTCTGCGATGTCATCCTTTCCCTGACCGCTGAGATAAGCGGCATAAATTCGGCGCACCACCTCGGCCTGTTCAGGAATAATCATTAGGGTGCGCCCCTCCAGCCTGTAGCCGTAAGGCTCGGACGGCGATAGGTAATCGCCCTTTTCCATACGGATGCGGACGCTGATCCGCATATTGTTTGAGTGGTTCTGTGACTCCATCTGTGAAAAAGCGCCGTAGATGGTGGCAATCTGCTCCGACGTCATTTTGCCGGTGTCGATGTTCTCCTTTTCAAAGTGGATGGAGATGCCCAGCCGTAAAAGCTCCCGCACATACTGGATATATTCCTTGGTATTTCTCGCGAAGCGGGAGATGGATTTGACGAGGACGCGGTCGATCTTTCCGTCCCGGCAATCCTGAATCATGCGGTTGAATTCATCCCGCTTGCTTGCCACAAGGCCGGAGATACCCTCATCGGCATAAATGTCCGCCAGCTCCCAGCTCTCCTGTGCGGCGATATGCCGGATGTAATAATCCACCTGTGCGATGTAGGAATTCTGCTGATCCTCCGAATCGCTGCTCACACGGGCATATGCCGCCACACGGAGCTTTGCCGTTTCCGGCTTTCGCGCCTGTATCAATGTGATTTTAGGCGCTTCCGCCGATGTTGAATTGGATTGATACATCTTTTTTCCCTCCTTTCAACGACATACACTACCACACCTCCCGGCATATAGCTACTGAATCGTTGATAATATTCAGAAAACAATTCCGCGACTCAGCATAGTGCGATAATGGTGGGTCGCAGCCTGCGTTCCAAGTCTTTTTTAATCTTTTCAATTTCCTGATCCGTCATGCCCTTGACGGCTGCAAGCCGTGTGAGCTGCTGCAGGGCGGCAGCGTACATCAGATTATCGGATACCTGTGCGTTTGTCATGGCGTTTCCCTCCCTGATAAAATAGGCGCCGGAGCCAGCCCGACGCTGATTGCCAGTGCCTCGTCAATTTTTTGCATTTCCTGTTCATCCAGCCTGCCGACATATTCCCGAAGCCTGCTGCGGTCGATGGTGCGTATCTGCTCCAGAAGCACAAAGGACTCCTTCAGGCGGCCGCAGGCATGACCGATGCTTGCATGGGTGGGGAGCGGCTTTTTCGGCTTCGCGGTAATGGCGGCGGCAATCACGGTGGGACTGTAGCGGTTTCCAACATTGTTTTGCAATATGACAAGGGGCCGAACGCCGCCCTGTTCCGAGCCAACCGTTGGATTTAAATCTGCGTAGTAGATGTCACCTCGTAAAATGGTATTATGGAACTGTTTCAAATACACACCTCTTTCCTATGCCCATATTCTTAATGGCACAAAAATAGAGACCGCCCTGTATGATCTGCTTTGCTGTGAGAGTCTTTGCAGGCAGGGCGATCTCCATTGCTTCTAACATTAAGATTTTTCTCGCTGTGCTTAATTCAACACTATTCCCCAAGCACGCAGAGCTCTGGTGTATACGAGCTCAAAAGGCGACGGCCTGAACTGCGGCTGGCTTCACCGCATCATAGGAATCTCACCTCCACCGGGATCTCCGCTGGCTGCCCTCATTGCGTGGTCCCCCTGTCAAGGGGGGGCTGTGACTGGACAGAAGTATCAATATAGGCTGACGGGGTCATTGCGAAACAAGCTGCCACAGCCTGCTTTTCGGACGGATGGGTACCGCTTTGCACCTTATTTGGCCGTCTTTGATAGGCTGGAAAATGAGAAGCCATGAACAGAATAAAAGTAATATGGTTGCTTTCATGTTCTCATCGCCGTCCTACAGGTGGTCTTGGCGCATCCTCCGTGGTCGCTTTCCCTTTTTTGGGGCCGTCAGCTAACGTATTCAGGTCGTCGGATATGAAATTTTCAAAGAGCAGTGAGGGTGAATAGAAAAACCCCCTCACTACTAAGCCGATTTCGTGAGGGGGTCTACAAAAAATATTTTTACTTTTCTATCATTTTTTTGAGCTTCAGCCGAATCTGTCGTTCACGGTAGCTGATAGTTTGTTGCTTGATACCGGTTTCCCGCTCCAATTCCGACTGAGATTTTCCTTGAAAGTACAGGGCAAAGATTAAAGCCTGTTCCTCCTTAGAAAGCTGTGCGAGGCACCTGTGGAGCTTTTCCGTTATGAGCTTGTCCATGACCACATCCTCCACACGGGGAGAGACAAGGTCCGGAATACCATCCTCACCTGTAGTTTCCGCCGTATCCATCGCACTGTAATAAAAGACGCCGTTTGCCGTATCCCTTTCCTCCAGATAGGTTTCACGACGCTTCATGCGGTGATAGGTAAAATAGATTTCTTCGCTGACCGGCACAAGCTGGTCTTGCACCTTGATTTGGTATTTTTTCTTGCTCTCCCTCTGACGCTGAGTATCTCTTTTGATGCTTTTCATAAAATCTGCTCCTTTGAATTTCAAATTTTTGAAATCCGCCGGAACCGTCGAATCCGCATAAACGAAACAAGACGGCAGGAGAACCTCCTTTGCAGGAAGTTCCGCACTGCCGTCTTGCGTTCTGGCGGATTTCATTTTTGTTACTGAGGTACGGTTATGCTACAGGTTTTACACGATCATGCGTTATGTTCAATGTGCCATCGGTATTTACGGTGATACGAGTAACGCAATCTTTTATTTGAATTTCAAACAGACGTTGATCACTGCTCATATCGCCGATGCGTTTTTTATTCAGGTTTCTTACTTCGGTCATAGAAATACTTCCCTCCCCTCGACTGATTTTTGAGTGTTCAGGCATATAAAGCAAAAGCTGTTATCGCCTTACGCAATAACAGCATACTAATTTATGGGACAAGCTTGGAGGTGTGGGAATAGCTTTCCAGTAGCGTGTGAGTAGCGAATTTTTAATATTGTACCAAGTTCATGCATGAAGTCTAAATATGCAAAGCCAATATCAGCGTTAATCAAGTTAACCTTGATATCAGTCTCAAAACGTGATAAAATATTCCAAATAGGCTATTTGAGGGCAAAGCTCTTTGGAGGAGATATTATGGCGTTCAGCTACAATAAGCTATGGAAAATACTGATAGATAGAAAAATGATGAAAAAAGATTTGATGGCTATGACGGGCTTAACTACAACTACTATGGCAAAGTTAGGCAAAGAACTGCCGGTCAGCATGGACGTTTTGGCGCGCATATGTAAGGCTCTCAGATGTAATATTGGAGATATCGTCGATTATATTGATGAAGAAAATAAATAGGATACAGTTCAGTTTGAATGGAGGGTTTCGGCATGAGGTTATGTTTTGGCTCATATTTAGCGATTCTTGTTCCGTGCAAGGCAGTTAATATTGATAATAAGCAGTTGTGCGAAGCACTTCTTCATTCTGTTGCCCCCAATTATGAGTTTACATTTTCAGGGCAGGAAAATGCAGATCGTGTCAGAGAAGATGCCACATCAAAATTATTGCGGTGTGAACAAAATCTCTCAAAAGATATTACTGGGCCAGCCCGCAGCGCCGTTCCACAAGAAGTAGCCAGCTACTTTAAGAACAATGTCATCAAACTGTTGGACAGTAATTTATCCAAGCAGATAATCCTGACACTTAAAGACATGATTGGTAATGATCTTCCTGAAAAAGATGGGAAGAAAATACATGGTATTTACGATGATACGAAAGTCGAGCTGGTCAATGGCATAACCAAAAAAGAATTGGCATCACAAACCGAATTCTGTTTTCATTCGTTTTTGGCCGGAGTCTTTTTATATGTTGTCACAAACACTACGAACCGAAGCGGTAAAAAGACGATTCGATCTGTTACACAAGAGTATGTTCTTTCCTTCACATCTCGGATTGAAGAAATAACGCTCCTTGAGGATAATGTGTCAGATCGGGTCCGCACTTATGATCATAGAAACGGAAAGACCGATACAGAATTCGCCGAAGGTGTCGCAGAGTATGTTATAGACAAAATCAAGCAACTACCTCAGCCATCAAAGCAGGACGATTCCCTGCTTGTTACTCTGCTGTCAGAAGCTAATGGAAAGTGTTTATATTGCGGTGGTTATCTTGGAATTCCCAAGCGAGGGAAGATTCCGGTTAAAAACTGTGAAATTGTCTATTTGAAGCAGTCACCAGATGAAGCGGACAGCTATGAAAATGCGGTAGCATTATGTACAAACGAATGTGCTCCTCTTGTTCCGGTGATGTCATCTGATGAAATAGCAGAGTTGCTTGAAAAAAAACACCGTTGTGCGGATATTCAGGCATTTCTTGACAGAATATCCGGTATTAAGTTTCAGGATGAAATAGAGACTGTTCTGCGCGAAGTTCATAAGACAAAGAATGCGCAAGGACTGGAACCAACAGATATCAAGGATTTGGTTGAGATTGAGCGTAAGATTCACGAACCTTTCCTGAAGGACAAGATTAATGCGAGTATGGCTCGCTTATATAAAACTGTAAAAAACACTTGCTCCCGTCTTGAACAGGAAATCGGATTTGACACGAATATGTTTGGGGAGTTAATGAAATCCGCTTATAAGCTGCTCGAGAGTGGAATACAGAAAAAATCAGATATTATCGATCCACAGGAATACATAGCGGATCTCTTAGTTGAAAAACTATTTTCACAAGTTGGACAGAGACATAGAGATGCCTGTGAGATCATTGTTGGATATTTAGTGAAAAGGTGTGATTTGTTCAATGAAAATACCAAGCAAAGTTAATTCCTTCTCCGATAGCGTCATTGCTCTTTTCGCGCCTATCTTGGAGAAATTAGAGGAGCGGGATATGACCCCGCATGAACTGCTCGAAGCGACACGGACAAAAGTATCAGAAATAAGCATATTTCTTGATGCCCTTGATTGTTTGTATAAACTTGGGCAAATAGAAATACCTGACGGGACGGAGGTATTCCACTATGTTAAAGCGGATAACATGCGATAAGTTTAAAACTCAGCCGGAAGATTTCCGACCTGGGCTTAACGTCATCCTTGGCAGTTCGGATGGCAGCAACGCTATTGGCAAGTCCACTTTTCTGCTGATACTGGATTTTGTATTTGGAGGGGATAACTACCCGAAATCCGCAAAGGATGTGATCACTTATATTGATCACCACACGATAAACTTTATCTTTGAATTTGATGATTTTCCCTACTTTTTTTCTCGAAGCACAAGCCGCCCGTCCGTGGTGAATCGCTGCGACAGCCAGTTCCATGTCATTGAGGAAATGAGTGTGCCGAACTATCGCAAATGGCTGTTCCATGAGTATAGAATACTCCTGAGGGGTATTACTTTCGATGAAATTGTAGAAAGATTCTTCCGTATTTACGGCCATGGAAGTCATAACGAACACAAGCCTCTGCAAAGCGAGCGCGAATCAATGGCAACGGCTGTAGAGTACCTTATGAAATTATTGGATAAGTTTGAAGCCATCCAGAATCTGAAAACCGCCGAAGAAAGCTATGGCATCAAGCCAAGCAAACAAGCGGAACGTTCCATATCGGATATCACGGCTGATATTGGCGAGAATAAGGATAAAATAGAAAGTCTGGAAAAGCGCAGGGAGAGGCTGTGCAGACAAAATGAAGAGGCCAACCTGCGCGCTTTGGGTATTGATCCACAGCAAGCGGAGCGGCTTGCTGAAATTAAGAGTGAGTTAGGTAAACTGAGCCGCCGGAAGAGTCGTTTGATATCCCAGCTTAATGCAGTCCGCAACAATATGCCTGGTAATGACGGAGCGCTAAAAAAAGACTTTTCGGCGCTGCTCCATTTTTTTCCTAATGCTAAAATTGATGCTTTTACTGATGTTGAAGCTTTCCATGCTAAGATCAACGGTTTTCTTCGTGCTGACATTGAGGAAGAAATTGCACGGCTGACGCCGCAAATTGAATACATAGATGCCGATATTGTAAACTATGAGAAGCAAATCGAGGGTTCAGGAGTCGCCAAATCGCTCTCGCAATCCATTCTTACTCAGTACGCCCGTGTGTCACGGGAAATAGAAAAACTGGTTGAAGAGAATGAAGCACTGCAAGGCGAAATGGAGCAAATGGAAAAGCGCAAGGAGATAGAACATCTGCTGGCGAATCTCCGCAAGCGGCAGGAAGAAGCTCTCGCCGCTGCTCAGGATGAAGTGAACGCTGAAATGCAGCGAATTAATGATATTATTACCGGCGGTGACAGAACTGCACCAGAATTGACGCTAAAACCGGACAAGACCTTTGAGTTTGAAACCCCCGATGATAAGAGTGAAGGAACAGCGTTTAAGAGTCTTGTGGTATACGATCTGAGTATGCTCGCTTTAACTCCGCTCCCTGTTCTGATTCATGATTCAAGCATCGTTAAGCGTATAGAGGATGCCGATTTTGAACAGATACTTGGTTTGTATCAGAAAAGCGGTGAAAGCGGCAAGCAAGTGTTCATCGCATTTGATAAGGCAGATACTTATACACCCAATACATACAAAATCGTTGATAAGGCGTCAGTTCTCCGCCTGTCCGTGGGGAATGAATTGTTTGGCAAGTCTTGGAGCCGGCAAAATGCTGTGCCAGAGACGGAGCCCATTTCCAGATCAGATGCCGAAGATAAAGCAAAAACAGAACAGCGAAACGATGAAGATTAAGGAGATAAAAGCACATGGCACGTATTGGAAACCTACTGAGGCAAATCTCCGACCCGACACTGCGAGAGCAGTTGACAACCGAAGTAGATAGTCTCAAAAAAAATAAGAAGTTTGGGCTGGTGTTTGAGGAACACGAGCCGGAGTATACGCCGCTTTACGGTGTCGCCTTTAGGTGCGGGTCTTTCGTCGCCAGAAAGACTGGAAAGCTTACAGGTGTTTATATCGTGAAAAAGATGGACGGTGAGACCGCCATCTGTGAACACAAGAACTCGCACGAAATTGAAACCATCCCGATTGCGGAACTGGTATCCGTGGCACAATTCGGCGAGCCGATTTTCCCGTCGCTTGAGCCGATTGCGAAAGTGGAAAATGCGCCGAATGACAGTCTCTGGCACACGATTATTGAAGCGGATAACTACCATGCTCTTCAGCTTTTGGAGTACCTTTACGAGGGACAAGTGGATTGCATATACATAGACCCGCCCTATAACACAGGGGCAAGGGACTGGAAATATAACAATGACTATGTGGACTCCGCCGATGCATGGCGGCATAGCAAATGGCTTTCGATGATGAAAAAGCGTTTACGATTGGCGAAGCGTATTCTTAATCCAAATACAGGCGTTCTTATTGTTACAATTGACGAACATGAGGTTCATCATTTACGGACGATGCTTGAGGATATCTTTCCAGAATTTTTTGTTCAAATGATAACCGCAGTCACGAATCCCAAAGGTGTAACTCAAGGCCGTTTTTCCCGTGTAGAGGAGTATGCTATCTTTTGCTTTGCTAAGAATGCATTTGTTGCAGACAGCAAAGATAATTTGCTTAATATACCTAATCCTAATCGAAAGCCTCGATGGAAAGGACTTCTTCGTTCCGGAACAGACGCATTGAGAACTGATAGAGAGAGTATGTTCTATCCTGTTTTAATCGATGCTGAAAAACAGATGATTATTCGTGCTGGGAATTATTTACCTATTTCCCAGAATCCTGTACTTGGAGATAAGATCGATGGATATGATGTTGCATGGCCTATCAGACGCGATGGGTCATATGGTCGGTGGAGCGTGGGTAGTGAAACACTGAATGATTTGATTAAAAAGGGATATGTGGCATGTGGGAAATTTGACATGCAAAGAGCGACATGGGGTATTTCTTACATCAGCCAACCTAATCAGCTTCAAATTGAGCGCGGTGGTATAAGAATTGTTGCTCGAAATCCAATTACAGGTGTTGTGGAAATTGAATATGTAAACGATGATACAAGAGTGATAAAAACCGTATGGCATCGTACCACTCACGATGCGGGTGCATATGGTTCTGACATGGTATCAGCGATAATTGGACAATCACGAGCGTTTTCATTCCCGAAGTCTCTTTATTCTACAAAGGATGCCATTTCTGCAGTTATGAAAAACAAGCCTACCGCTCTTATTGTTGACTTTTTCGCCGGTAGTGGAACGACTCTTCATGCTGTTAATCTGCTGAACGCTGAGGACAATGGAAAACGGCGCTGCATCCTTGTCACCAACAACGAGGTTTCCGAAGCCGAAGCCCAACTATTGACTGAACGGGGATACCAGCCGGGTGATCCAGAATGGGAAAAGCACGGCATTTGCCGTTCGGTGACTTGGCCGCGCACGGAGTACAGCATCCTTGGCAAACGGGCTGATGGTACGGTGCTTTCAGGCGAATATTTTACAAACCAAACAACGACAAAAGAAGTCAATCGCTCGTTCTATCAGCTTGGCTTTGTTGAAAATCCTGCATCACTTACCCCTGCTGCGAAAAAGCAGATTGTTGCTCTCATCGGTAAGGATAAGCTGCCGCAGTCTCTCGTGAAAGCAGACAGCCGTTTCATTGTATCAGAAAAGCATACAGCGTCCGTGTTGTTTGACCCTGATGCTGCTGATGAATGGCTCAATGTCCTTGAAGATCAGGAGCATATAACCGATTTCTATATCGTGGCAAAAGACAGCCGAACATATAATAACATCAGACAAAAGGTCGTGGACCTTCTCGGTACGGTCACGGTAACCGAACCTCTGAAGCGCCCGATGAGCGAAGGTTTCGCCGCTAATGTAGAATACTTCAAGCTTGGCTTTCTTGACAAAAACAGCGTGTCGCTCGGTCAGCAATTCGCCGAGATTCTTCCCTTGCTATGGCTGAAAGCTGGAGCGATTGGCAAGCGCCCCGAGCTGGACAGTGCGGAACTGCCGAATATGTTGATTTTGCCGCAGAACTCTTTTGCAGTTCTCCTTGATGAAGACTGCTACGGTAAATTTGCCGAGGCTTTGCTGGAAACGAAAAATATTGGTACGGTATATTTTGTTACAAACTCTGAGGAAGCGTTCAGAGAGATGTCGGATGGTATTGGGATCGAGCAAACTTATCAGCTATACCGCGACTATATTGATAATTTCGTAATCGGGAGCAGGAGGAATAATCTATGAGAGCAACGTTATTTCCGTTTCAAGAATCGGCACTTGCCGACTTGCACGAGAAGATAAAAAAAGCACATGCCTATTGGAGTGAAAAAGATCCTCAGGTCATTTCGTTTACTGCTCCCACAGGTGCCGGTAAGACAATTATTATGACCGCTTTATTTGAAGATATTATCTTCGGCCATGCCTATGGAGTAGCGGAGCCGGATTCTGTTTTCGTTTGGCTTTCGGATATGCCGGAACTCAATGAGCAGACACGTTTGAAAATTGAAAGCAAATCAGAAAAATTTCGCACAAGGGACATTCGGGTAATTGACTCGACTTTTGATGCAGAGTATTTTGCCCCCGGCGGCATCTATTTTCTGAATACACAAAAGCTCGGTTCGGACAAGCTGCTCACGCAGAAATCCAATTTGCGCGAATATACGATTTGGGAAACAATTGCAAATACTGCGGAGCGTCAGCCCAAGTCCTTTTATGTTGTAATCGATGAAGCGCATAGAGGAACATTTACATCCCCACAGGCCGAAAATAAAGCACAGTCTATCATGCAGAAATTTATTAAAGGAAGTAAAGAAGATGGTCTCCCTGTTATGCCTCTTATTATGGGAGTGACCGCTACGCCTCAACGGTTTCAAAAGCTTGTGGCCGATACGACATCTACTATACAAAAAGTTGTCGTTCCTCCTGAAGATGTGCGAGAATCCGGTCTTTTGAAAGACAGAGTTATTATTCACTTCCCCGACATTGCAATCGGTGCCGATATGACGATGTTTAAGGAAGCCGTTGCCAATTGGAAAAAGAAATGTGAACGATGGCAGTCTTATTGTGACCACGAGGAAATTAAGAAACCCGTCCGCCCTGTTCTTGTCATTCAGGTTGAGGATGGAAATGAACGGGAAATCACTCAAACAGATTTGGATTCCTGTATCTCCATACTTGAAGATGCGATCGGGCGCAGACTTCAAGCTGGAGAAGTTGTTCATACGTTTGATAAACACGAGACCATTAAAAGGCATGGGCTGGATATACGCAGGGTGGATGCTTCCCGCATTGAAGAAGATGAAAAGGCTATCGTTGTGTTCTTTAAAATGAATCTTTCCACTGGCTGGGACTGCCCTCGTGCCGAAACAATGATGTCGTTCCGACACGCAAATGATTATACTTATATCGCTCAATTGCTCGGACGTATGATACGTACCCCGCTTGCCCGTCGTGTGGAGTCTGATGCCGAACTGAACAATGTAGGTCTATTTCTTCCTTTTTTTGATGAAAAAACAGTCAAAATGGTGGAGCAGGCATTGCGCGACAGTGAGGCAATTGTTCCTGCTGAAACCGGATCGCATAAGGAGCTCATCACCCTGAAACGTGATCCTGCATTTGCCGATGTATTTAGCGATATGAATTTAATAACCTATCGCATAGATTCCGCGAGGAAACAACCCGCACTCCGCAGACTGATTGCGCTTGCCCGTGCGCTAACGCAGGACATGATTGCCCCTGAAGCTCGAAAAAGCACACTGAAAAAGGTGCTTGATGAGTTTGAATCGGAAATAGCCGAATTGAAGAAAAGCGGCAAATTTGAAGAGATCTCTAAAGCTGTTACCGGCTTGGCGTTGCGAACGCTTACCATAGATTACGGCAGCGGCGCAGAAGGGACGACAGACAACATATCAGAAATTGTGGAGCTCTCAGAATTTGATATCAACAATCTCTTTGAACGGGCGGGAAAAGTGCTCGGCGAGGGTTTGCACAAGGAATATTGGGTCCGTCACGCTGTCCGTGATTTTAAGGATGTAAAAACAGAAATTATTGTGTTGACAAACGACAATGCAGCCATGGAGCGTCTTGAATCGTTTGCAGACAAGCTGTTCAACGAATTATATGACATGCATAAAACAGCATTCCGAAAATTGAAAGAGGATCGTAGAGATGCTTATAAAAAGCTGGCTCTATCATCAACGACCCCAATTGCTCTTGACTGGGAACTGCCCCCAACCATTGATTTTTTGATTGGCGAAGATGCTGTAATTCTGGAAAAACACCTCTACATCCCTTTTGATGGTGGTGAATTCAAGGTAAGCCTGAATGACTGGGAGCTTGGTGTTATCAGGGAAGAAATGAAGGATGAAAAGGGTGCTGTAGCATGGCTCCGCAACCTTGACCGTAAAAGGTGGTCATTGGAAGTTCCATACGAAGTGGACGGAGTGGTAACTTCGATGTTCCCTGACCTGATTGTTGTTCGAGCTGATGCACATGGATATGTTTTTGATGTACTTGAACCGCATGACTCAAGCCGTAAGGATAATTATCCGAAAGCCGTTGGATTGGCCAAATTTGCAGAGAAGCACGGAGAGCATTTCGGACGTATTCAATTGATCCGCAAGGTAAAAGGCGCGGACAAGCGAGATCACTTCTATCGCTTGGATATGGGAAAACTGAGCGTCAGAAATAGGGTTCGCGGTGTGACATCTAATGCCGAACTCGATAGAATCTTTAATGAGGATGCACAAACAGAGGAATAGGCTTCAAGAAGGAGGAAACATCGTGGCTAATTGTGAATATCAATATCCGGCGCTGGCCGTGGAAAAAAAGCATGGTGACGAGTGTTTCCTTAACGGCTGCTGCTCCGCTCATCTTGTAGACTTTTGGAGATGGGCATACTCCGACCTGATGGGAAATACGGAGCGTGGCAAACTCGCCGAGTACATTGTTTCTCTGGCAATGCACTGTGCCAATGGTGTTAGCGAAGGCTGGAGAGCTTTTGACGTGTTGACACCCGAAGGTATAAAAATCGAAGTGAAAACCTCAGCCTATTTGCAGAGTTGGGCGCAAAAGAGGATCTCCAATATTCGTTTTGGCATCCGTGAAACTCTGGCTTGGGATTCGGTTACGAATACTTATGCGGAAATTGCTATACGCCAAGCGAACGTTTATGTGTTTTGCGTTCAAAACTGCAAAGAACAGAAGTTGGTAAACCCGCTTGACTTAGCACAGTGGGATTTTTATCCCATTGCTACAGAAGCTCTGAACGCTGCCGTTAGCAATCAAAAATCAATAGGATTAAATACGTTATTGGCTCTTGGTGTCAAAAAGTGTTCTTTTATCGAGTTGCGTGACACAGTAATTTCATTGGCCAAGATGCCGATTGACAGATAATAACAGACTAATAAAAAGATTTGGAGGTACTTTATGGCTTTTCAAACTGCACTAACAATCAAGGAAACAGTTGCCAATATACATAGCAAAAAATATTTGCTGCCGTCTATTCAACGTGAGTTTGTCTGGGATGTAGACCAAATAACCCAGCTGTTTGACAGCCTGATGCTTGGCTATCCCATTGGTTCCTTTCTGTTTTGGGAGGTTAGCCCTGCTAACGTGAAGGAGTTTGTTTTTTATGAATTTCTTCGGAATTATCACGAACAGGAAAAGGATGGCCGGCACAATCCGAAAGCAAGTATTATCGGCAACGAGACCGTCACTGCTATTCTTGATGGCCAGCAACGCTTGACATCGCTGTATTTAGGATTAATGGGGACATACGCCTATAAAAAACCATATATGCGGTATGATAATCCGAAAGCCTACCCGATAAGAAAGCTTTATCTGAACTTATTGAAAAAATCGGATGACGATGACTGGTTTTATGATTTTGCATTTCTTACTTCTGATGAGTGCAAAAATGACGATAGCCACTACTGGTTTTTCGTTGGGGATATACTGGGTTTTGATAAACTGTCCGATGCGATGAAGTACCTCCAAAAAGTCAACAGCTATCTTGTTAAAATCGGACAAGGCTCATATGATGAGGAGAAAGCAGAATTTGCCACCGAAACACTTAGTAAACTGTGGCAAGCAATTCACGCCGATGGAACGATCAGCTATTATCTTGAAAAGAGCGATAAACTGGACAAAGTCCTCAACATATTTATTCGTGTAAACAGCGGAGGAACACCACTCAGTTACTCCGACCTTCTCCTTTCCATTGCTTCTGCACAATGGGATGATCTGGATGCCCGTGAGGAAATTCATAGTGCAGTTGACGAAATAAACGCAATTGGCAGAGGATTCAATGTCAATAAAGATTTTATACTCAAAGCCTGCTTAGTCCTGTGTGATTTCCCTGACATAGCATTCAAAATTGATAACTTCAATCACACTAATATGATGAAGATACAGTCGGAATGGTCAAATATTATGGCTGCCCTGCGAGAAGCGGTAACCCTTGCCGCCAGACTGGGTTTTAACAGAGATAACCTGACATCAAATAACCTGTTCATACCTATCGCCTATTATATTAAACACATAGGCTTGCCTTCAAATTTTGCGGCATCACCCAAAAATGCTGAGAACGTTAGGGCAATCAAAAAATGGCTTGTAAGCGCCATGCTGAAGCGTGTGTTCAGTTCCCAGCCTGATGGTGTCCTGCGCCCTATTCGGGAGATAATCGCTAAAAGCGATGGTTCGATCTTTCCGCTTGAACAAATTATTGAGCGGTTTAAGGGAACAAACAGAACACATGAATTTACGGATGCTGACATTGAAAATCTGCTGTATCTCAAATATGGACAAGGTGATACGCTGACAGTGATGTCGGTTCTCTACCCTTGGGCAGACTTGCACAATTTGTTTCATATGGATCACATTTTCCCAAAAGCAGAGTTCACAGAGCGCAAGCTTCGCAAGATGGGAGTTCCTTCGGATAGAATTTCAGATTTCTTGGAGAACTTCAATTACATAGGCAACCTTCAATTACTTGAGGGGCTGGACAATACATCAAAAACCAATAAAGATTTTAAGAAGTGGTTTGAGGATAACCTGCCTACAGAAGAGGCAAAGACTGCCTATCGGCAGAAACATCTGATACCCGCTGGCGTTGATCTTGCGTTTACAAACTTCCCGGAATTTTTAGAAGCCCGTGAAGCTTTAATAATTGATAGATTAAAAAAGGAACTGCAAGGATAGCGTGTGAGAAAAGAACTTGAGGGATGGATGATGGAACTGAAAATTGAAGAGCTGTGGTCTTCTACCCGCCAAGACGACTGGCTGATTGCCGAGAATTGTTATTGGAATCAGGTTTCTGATGCGAATAGAAATCTGGAAAAATCGCTTGAGATGTTAAATCCAGATGACATAAAACATATGAATGTTGAGACATTTTATCTTTTTCTCCACGACACTTACTTTGTCTGGAAATATACTGCCAAAAATCGGCTTGCCACCACCCGCGCACAGTTAAAAAGGCATTTGACTGACATCACCACACTGGCTGAGATTCAGAACGAGTTGTTTTCTTTTGATAAGGCACAAATTCGTACTGGACTTGAGATCGCAAGCAGGATTCGAGGTTTGGGCATCGCCGGAGCGTCAGGATTACTTTCAGTTTTATTCCCTGATTATTTTGGGACTGTTGATCAATTTGTAGTGAAGTCCTTGCTGCGCATTAATGAGTTAAATGAACTTGAAAATCTTGTTCGGATGCGCCCAGAGGCGTTGACGCTTGCAGATGGCGTAATGCTTGAACAGGTGTTGCGTGCAAAGGCAGACGAATTGAATCGAATATTTCAGACTGGCACATGGACGCCAAGGAAAATTGATAAAATCCTTTGGGCCTATCGTGAAAAGAATGAAAATTCGCCTTCTTTGAATAAAAAGTTAAAATTTGAAATTACATAACGAAAATCGGATTTAAGTTTGCTTTTTCTGGAAAGAGGAGTATTAAAAAAATGTTACAAAACAAAGAAAAGGAGCACTAATTAATTATGAAAACCGTTTCTAATTTAAATGAATTAATCACGAACATCCAAACTTTAGATAGATACCTCAATGCTCAAGTTGATCCGGAATATGATTTTGCCCTTAACTTAATCAAAAACGGAACTTGCTTTGTTGCGATGGAAGATTCCAGCGTTTATAGATTTTATCCCAGTAGATTCATTGGTTACGCTGACAATTCAATGGACGCTCATTTGAACAACGTGGAAAAAGACGGGAAAGAGACTAATCCGGCTATATCAAGAATTTTGGGTGCCAAACCTTCGGTCAATTCTATCTTAAATAAGGAATATGCAAGATACTGCGAAACATTGGGCTTTGAGCCACGTGATAAAGGCGCATTTGGAAGCGAAAGAAAGTTCTGGTTAATAGAGAAATGATTAACAGGAGCAAATACAATGTACGACTTAGATAAAATACTTGATGAAGTACGCACAAAGTACTATGCATCAAAAGCTTTACCGCGCCCTAATATCTTATGGTCTGATGAACACTGGACAGCCATCAATGGCAAATACGATTTATATAATAATCAGATTACTATTAGCCGGGCATTAAATAGTAATGACATTTCTTATGAAGCTTTGGCATCCGTCGTTTATCACGAAAGCTTGCACCAGGATTTTGCAGACCATGACCGCAAATTTATGCTGAGGGCCAATAGATTTCCTAATTACAAGACATATTCAAAAGAACTGGATGAATATCTTAGCGATTACTCACTTAACTTGAAATATGACAAAATAACAGCTGATTATTCAAAAGGTAAAAACGAGGTGGTTTTTGTTATCATTCCTTATCTGGAAGATTTTCAAAATGCCTTTACTTTTTATGATGGGAACATTTATATTGACACAGAAGCAGAAATTTCAAATGTTTCAAAAAGCAACTTGACAATCTTTCTGGTAGACAACGGAGAAAAATACCATATTGTTGCTTGGGCGGAAAATGCAGAGTTTTTTAAGTTTCAAAAGCAGATACTTCATGGAGATTTCGGAGGGCTTGACTTTTCTTATAGGATTTGGACTTTGAGGGATCATGTAAAAATTCTTTTTGATACAACATGTACCTATGCGATTTGTAAAAAAGCATTTCCTGCTTCTTTAGAGACTGATAAGTTTATCATATATGATATTACATCAGATGTAATACAAGAAGATTTAAAATATGTAAACTCATATTGCGAAGGCTTTTATGAGTTAGGCATGGCTCCTTTCGCAACAGAGAAAGCCGCACCATATCTGCAGCTTGCATATAAGGAGTTGTATGCAATAGCTGTCAATGAGGTTGGGTTCCGGGGAGTATGGGCGGCAAATGCACTATGCAAAATGAATTTGAATTATGATACGCTTTTTAATAGAGCTGATGCTCTGAGGGATAGCGGACTTATTACATTGGCTTATCATGAAATGAAAAAGGCGTATTCTTTGGCAAGTAAAAATTCTAACTGTGTCGTAGAATTAATTAAATTATGTGCTATGGTATCAGATTTCTCTCTCGGCAATCAGTTGATTAAAGAACTCTCTGGTTCGATTGCAGTAGATGAATATCTTTCCAATAGTATTGCCCATCTTCAAAAGTAAAGGCATTGTATAATTCAGCGACGTTAAAAAAGTAGATAAATAATGGTTCATAACAAGAGAGGAGGTGTGTTAATGCCGTTTACTATTGTCCGTCAAGATATAACAAAGCTGAAAGTTGACGCCATCGTCAACGCAGCTAACACCGAATTGCAAATGGGCGGCGGGGTCTGCGGAGCAATATTTAAAGCAGCGGGAACAACGCAGCTCCAATCTGCCTGCGATAAACTCGCACCGATAAAGATTGGTGATGCCGTTATCACGCCGGGGTTTGATCTTTCGGCGAAGTTTGTCATTCATGCGGCGGGTCCGATTTACCGACATTGGAATGAGGCAAAGAATGAGAAAGATCTTCGTGCCGCATACACAAATTCACTGAAACGCGCCGTTGAAAATAATTGTGAAAGCATAGCATTTCCGTTAATTTCAAGCGGCATATATGGCTATCCAAAGGATAAAGCACTAAAAGTAGCTACCTCGGCTATTCAGGACTTTCTATCTGGCCATGACATTGATGTGGCTCTTGTGGTATTTGATAAATCGGCGTTTAACATAAGCCGCGAACTGCTTGGTGAGGTGGACAGCTATATTGACGAGTACTACGCCGATGCGCATCCGCGCCAAACTCAACGGCGGGAACTGCTTGATGTGGAATTGGAAGCCTTAGAGGAAGCCGATAAAAGCGCAAGTAAGTACAACGGACCTTTTCTAAAAGATCTGCTTGCTCCGTCCGTTGGTGCCCCTGCTCCACTCGACGATTTGGTCGGCAACCTTGATGAGCCGTTCTCGAAGACGTTGCTCCGCTTGATTGATGCCAAGGGTAAGACGGATGTGGAAGTCTATAAACGGGCAAATCTTGACCGCAAGCTATTCTCTAAAATTCGGAGCAACACAGGCTATATGCCCAGCAAGCGCACAGCAATTGCCCTTGCCGTGGCGCTGGAGTTATCCCTTGACGAAACCGATGATCTTTTGAAGCGTGCAGGATATGCACTTTCTCACGCCGTTAAGTTTGACGTGATTGTGGAGTATTTTATCACAAACGGCAAGTATGATGTTTTTGAGATAAACGAAGTGCTGTTCGAATACGACCAGCCGCTGCTGGGAGGCTGATTAAATGAAACAAAATCTTCCTATTCCTAAACCAATCATTGATACTAAAGAAGCAAACGCCCTCGATACACTGACGGAGCGTTATAATAAACTAATTGAGCCGAGCAAAGTATCAAAAAAATTGAAAGAGGTCGGCTCGAAAGTTGAAGAAATTATCCCCAGCAAAGTTAAATCTTTAGGGAGCGGCGTATCCTCAGCTATATCAGAACAGGAAATATACCGACAGGCTCTTGAACTGATTGCTAAAGGATTTAAGTACGTTGAAGAGATGGCTGCTAAAACTTCAATTAGTGAACAGGCAATCATATCAAAAGTAAATAAAGCAACACCAGATATCTCTATTTCTGACTTTGAGGACATTTGCTTTGCACGCAGCTACAATATATCAAAACTGGTATCCTCATATAAAACTCAAGACTTTTTTATCGCTTTTGCAGAGGGCGGCGCAACAGGTTTTTTTGGTTTTGCAGGAATACCTTTCAACTTAGTCCTGAGTACATTTATTTACTTTAGAGCCGTACAATCGATAGCAATGTATTACGGCTACGATGTAAAGAATAGCGTTGAAGAATTAGTGATTGCAAGCGAAGTTTTTACAAAAGCATTAAGTCCGACTCAACAAGATGTAAATAACGAATTGACAGCTACAATCAGTAAAGTAATGCTAATGAGTCAAGCTTCTATGATTAAACAAACGGCCCAAAAGACTTGGTCTGATATGGCTTCAAAGGGCGGTATTCCTCTTTTGATGACACAAATGAGAGCCTTAGCATATAAATCCGCACAAACAGCACTCGATAAAGCGGGGCAAAAGGGGCTTGAAAATAGTCTGTTCAGAGAGGTGTTCGAACAAATTGGCAAAAAACTGACAAAAGAGGTTATAAAAAAAGGAGTTCCTTTTGTTTCGGCAATAATGGGGGCATTTATAGATGCGGCACAAATGAAAAAGGTATTAGACTACGCTGATGTGTTTTATCAGAAACGATTCATTTTAGAAAAAGAAAACCGCATCATGGAGATTAGCGGTGAAGACTGTATCATTATTGATACCGACATAATTGTAAACGAGAACAAAACCGATTAAAATTGTCGCTTTCGAAGTGACCACTCGCCTCGCTGGAGCTGTTATCCTTAAGTCATCAACAAAACTTAAGGAGGACATAGCAATGAAAAAGGGATTAACAGAGCTGGTTTTTATACTGGACAAAAGCGGATCAATGAGTGGTTTGGAAAGAGACACGATCGGCGGCTATAATTCCATGCTTGAAAAGCAAAAGGCGGTTGAGGGTGAATGCCGCATTACTACGGTGTTATTTGATAATAACTACGAGCTGCTTCATGACCGCATTGATATTAGGGCTGTCAATCCAATCACTGAGAAAGAGTATCAGGTGGGCGGTTCCACAGCGCTTCTTGATGCCATCGGCAGGACGATTCATAAAATCGGCAATGCACAAAAGAACACAGCCGACGACTATAGAGCTGAAAAGGTGATGTTCGTAATTATTACCGACGGCGAGGAAAACGCAAGCCGCGAATATTCCGCCGATAAGATAAAAGCACAGATTGAGCGGCAAAAGGCAAAATACGGCTGGGAGTTTATCTTCCTCGGTGCAAACATCGACGCTGTACAGACTGCGGGGCGGTTCGGAATTGCCCCAGATAGAGCTGTTGACTATCTGGCGGACAGCGCGGGAACGGAATTGAATTTTAAAGTAATGAGCGCTGCCGTATCGACATTTCGGGAAAAAGGAACTGTCGACGAAGCGTGCTTTGAAGACATTCGTAAGGATGTACAGCGCAGAGGAAAACGGAAAAGGTAATGAATAATATCAGGCATTCTGGAAGGAGTGGCATAGAAGAAAAAATGAAACGTGAACAAACCGTGTTGACCGGTAATGAGAATTTTGAAATGCATGGTATCGTACAGGATGCCAATATATCAGATTTTTGGGCATGGTCCATGTCACGACTGCTCGCAGACGGACCTCGTGGCGATCTTGCAGAATTTATTGTTCGATTAGCTCTCGGTGAAAACATAACCATTCCGAAAAGAGGATGGGGTGAATGTGATATTATCCACCGAGGAAAACGAATTGAAGTAAAGTGTTCCTCCGTAATTCAAGAGTGGGAACGAGACCATCCTTCTCGTCCGGTATTTTCGATTCGTCCAACATATGCATCCGACATTGCGGAAGGTGTGGAAGGTGGCTATCGTTATGTCGGCCGACAAAGCAACGATCTTTGTAGGCGCTCGGATGCATATGTTTTTTGCCTTTTTTCCAATCCAAATCGCCAGACCGCTAATCCGCTAAAATTGGAACAGTGGACTTTTTATGTTGTATCCACTAATACTATCAACAAGGAACTTGGACGCAGAAAAACGGTTTCTCTCCCAACTCTTGAAAAAATAGGCTCAATTAAGTGCGATTTTCCAAAGATTCGTTTGGCAGTACAATCTGTCTTGGCATAATGGACATTATACTTGCAACAAAAATTGAAGCTGGCCTTTCGTATGAATCTACTCAGGCCATGCTTCATTTTTGAATATAGCATATTTATTCTGTTTTTTATTCGCGTGCACACTTTGTATTCAAGATTTTTAGGTCAGATGATTCGGTTGGCTGTTGGGGACCATTTGGGTTTTTGACGATGGTATGCTTATGTGAAATACAGTTTCTACCGTTCTTCTTGGCATAATACAGTTCCTTATCTGCACGATTATAATAATCGTTTATTGTGTCTTGTTTGTCCGGGATACTTATTTCAATGCCTATGCTGACAGATAAGCATTGATTGGCACAGGATTTCACTTTCAGTTGTGAGAGCGAAGCGAGAAGATTTTGTGCCATATTTATGACTTTTTCATCTTCGGTATCCTGAATAAAAATCAAAAATTCATCCCCGCCGATTCGTCCGATAATATCACTTTCCCTTTTAAAGCAACTTTTCATCTGAAGGGCAACCTGCTGTAGTATATGGTCACCCTTTAAATGACCTAATGTATCGTTATAGCTTTTAAAATAGTCTATATCGATCATAAGTACCCCAACGAGTTTTCTTTCACGCTTGCAGATGTTTAAAGCTGCGGAGAGTGTTTGTTCCAGACCCTTCCGATTAAGCAGTTGTGTTAAATGATCCGTAGTTGCTTCCAGTGCCAAAGCACTCATTGTTTTATATTCACAAAGTAACATATGAATAAAATTTCGGGCTATTCTCATAGAAACTAAAAGTGTAGATATGTTGCAGAGTAACATCAGTAAAAACTCTTTGAGATATATTTTCCCTAAGCAAAATTCAATTGTTATATAAGCGGTCACAATTACAAATATTAGTACAATTCTTTGCCACGGAAGAACAAACAATATGGATAGTAAAATAAAAGCTATTGATCCAAAAACTGCGATTCGGATCACCGCAGATTCTGCTCCAAGTGATGGAACCAGCAACAGAATCGCAACTGCAATAATAAGCAATACCGATATTGCAATGCGTTGCTTGTTATAATATTGTATTTTTTTCTTGACTTGTTTATCGTCAAAGCAGTGTATTTTCATAGCATTCCTCGCAATATTTAAAAACTTTTCCTGAAGCGTTTATACGCACTTATTTGATCAGCGCATCCTTGGGGATACCAAACTGAGCACGATAATTTAGGTGCTCCTGTTCCAGACGTTTCCATTCCATATCTGCAGTATGGAATTCAGATAAAGCTTTTTCCATTTCCGGTGAATCATATGGAATTTTTTTCTCCACCAATCGGCGAACCTTCTCTCTTCTCCTTTCTACAGTAATGCCTAATGTATATAATTTGCTTGCCTGTTTGATCAGTTTTCTTTTTTCAGTTGGTGTCATACCTATCCCTCTTTGATGTAACTTATAATTTTTATATGTATCATTATAAGTTACACTTTGTGTAAAATCAAGTTGAAGAAAGCACAAAAAGAGCCTCCTTTCGGAGACTCTCATTGACTAACTTAAAATTATTCCTTTTCGGTAATATGGCGAATCAATACTTCTATCATTTCATTGACCATATCAATCTGATCCGGTTCCAGATGCTTTAGCTGTTTGCCGAGTTGCTCCACGCTGTCAGGTATCACTGGATGTTCCAGGAGATCCCCTAAGAGATAATCAGCAGAAGTTCCAAGCACATTGCATATCTTCAGAAAAAGAGAAAAGCTGGGCAGGCTGCCGCCGCTTTCAATTCTGCGGATATGCACGGCGTTTACTCCGCACAGCTCTGAAAGCTGCTCAGAAGTTAACCCCTTGCTTTTACGCAATTGGTTTATTCTCTTTCCCAATGCCTGCCGCATTCTATTCTCACCTCTCTTTGTAACATTAAATTTTTATTTGTATATTTATAGTTTACAGAAGTAGCATTTCCATAAATAGTGCTTTGAATGTTACTGAAAAACATATAAAGATACATTTCTTCTTTCTCTGTAATAAATATTCTTAGAGTGAGAGGTTCTGGTGGGTTCATCATGAACCGCACCTCGGTTCAGCGGAAAGACGGAATACCCCCTTGGCGGAAAATCCATATTTTTTCTTTGCTACAGCCCGGCTATTTTTTCAAAATCAGCCGGTTGCTGGTATTGCTGCCGTTCTCCCGATAGCGGGATTCCTTTTCAATGAGCCCAGCATGAACCAAATCATGCAGGGCGCGTTTGACAGTGCTGCGGGAGAGTTGTAGGTCGGCAGCAATGGTCTTAACCGCGGGCCAGCAGTCCGAGCCCTTTCCGGCGCGGTCGCGGAGGTAAAGATAAACCGCCCTTGCCCGATGGGGAAGCTCATCAGGCGAGGCGGCATAGATGTGGTTGAAGTAGCTCATTCGTTATCACTCCGTTCTGACATGGCTTCGACGCTTTAGTGGCTCTGCTGGCAGCTCTGCCACAGGTGTGTGAAGTGCGCCGGTACCGGTGGGCGGCTCAAGGATTTCGCCGGTTTCCTCATCCACCATCAGACAGGCTGTGTGCTTGCGGACAATGTTTTCCTCCAGCGTCTGCTTATCGGCATACATAACCTTTCGATGTGCCTTTTCTGCCACAGTATAGGGCTTTCCGAAGCGGATGCCCCAATCCAGAAACAGCCGCAGTCTTGTCCGCATGGGATGGGTGCCGGTTTTCATGACGACGAAGTTTCCTTTGGGAATAGATTTGAGTTCATCGGGAGTCATGAGGGGGCGCTCCATCATTTGTAAACTCTGGCTTGGATCGTTCTTTCCACGGCTGATGCTGCCGCTCATGACCGTTCGGCTGCCCATCGCCTTGCTCAGCACCTCGGCAGTCTGGCTGTTTGGTGCGAAGCCACCGAAGATAGTGTCCTGACAGTTGTCCACGATGATTTCCGCACCCTCCTTGCCGTAATTCTTTTCAAGCTGGCCGAAGGACTGGATAATGGGGATCATGGAAAGGCGGCGGGAGCGGCTGGCCGAAAAAATCAGCTCCAGGGATTCGATGGCAGGCAGCGTACCCAGCTCATCACAGTAAAACATGACACGGTTTTTCAGCTTGCCGCCGTTCTCGTCCGCCACCGCAAGAATTTCCCGATAGAGTTGCTGGATCATCAGGCTGACCATAAAATATTTGGTCAAATCTTCTTCGGGCAGGACCACAAACAGCGCAGATTTTTCATTGCAGAATTTCTCCGCATCAATGGCTGTATCAAAGCAGAGTATCTGCTCCATTTCGGAGTCAAGAAAGGCATTCAGGCGGGACAGCACGGTGGAGAGTACCGACGCCATGGCCTGTTCCGCAGAGTTGAGAGCAGCTCCCGCAAACCAGCGGGCCTTGTGGTCGGGCGGCAGCTTTTCCATGAGGAGCTGGAACTGACTTTTGCCCTTCACCTTGCTGGGGGCCAGCAAATCCTGCACCAGCTTGAACACACTGATGATATGTCGGCAGTCCACCTTTTTCCCATCCACCTTGGTGGGCGGCAGATATTCGGCTATCAGCAGAATGATGGAAGACAGGAGTCCCTCGGCGGCATCGTAGAAAAACTGATTCTGCCCGTAGTTCTCGCCGCTGGCGTTGATGATGGTTTTGGAGATGATCTTGGCGTATTTCTCCGCCTTGGCCTTTGCCACAAGGTTGTTTTCGTCGGCAAGGTAAGTGTCCATGTAGGTATTGACCAACTGGAGCATATTGTTGCCGTCGGAACGGGTGGGATTTCGAAGGTCAATGACCGCCACATGGTAGCCGTAGTGGTCACGGGCAATGGCGCCATAGTTGCGGTAGAGGTCCCCCTTGGTATCAGTGGTCAGAAAACTCATGCCGCTGGCGCAGGCATATTCCAGATTCGGGTACAGGAAAAAGGCCGTCTTGCCCACACCCGACGCGCCAATCATGAGGCAGTGGACGTCATCGGTGTCCACCAGCGCCGTGACCTTATTTTTCGCTCCTGTACTGCCGAGGATGATGCCTTGCTCCGAAACAGCGGGGAGGCTTTCTCCCTGCCGCCACAGCTCCGGCTGGAAGGGAATGTGCTTATAAATGCTTTTGATTTCTTGCTTGGTGGAAAAGCGCGCCGTGCCATGCTGGCCATCGCCCACCGTGCGGGACTTGATTCCATTGAGGGTGTAATAGTGCGCCAAAAGAGAAAGGCCGCCGATGACGAGAAACATCACGGCGGCCGCAGCAAATAAGAGGTAGACCTGGGATTGCATTGGGAAAGCTCCTTTCTTATCAGTCGATTTGGTGGTAAAATAAATTCATAAAAGTCATGCTTATCGATAAAGGGGACATATAATGGACAAGGAATTATTACTGCTTGACAGCAAACTGGATTATCATCTGTTTCTCTATAAACAGCTCACGGAGCAGCTATCCTCTATTCAAAAATGTGCGGCTCAAGGCAGAATTGAAAGCTATGAGACACTAATGGAAGACGAAACACTTCGGGATGCGCTGCTGCTGAAATTTATTCTTTTTCAGCGCACCATTAAAAAGGTCGGATTCTCAACGATGGCAAGCCGCTACAAGATGCGGCTGGAGAAATTTCCGTGGCTGGAAGCAGAATACTTTGACCAGAACTGTGTAGTGCATTATGATTGCGTATGGTCGCTTCTGCAGAACATAAAACCTTTGAAGCGGCAAATCGAGCACATTAAAAAATACGACGATGCCCGGTATGAAGAGCATGGCGAGGATATTCACTGTAGCTTCTGCGGCAAGAGCCAGCAGGAGGTGGAACGCATCATCGCGGGTACCCATGAAGCAATCTGCAATGAATGCATCGGACTATGCTCCGAGATACTGGAGGAAGTAACAGAAGAGGAAAAAGATAAAAAATAATCTCAGGCAGGGCTCATACCCTGCCTGATTGCTATGCCATCCGCATTTCAAAGCCACTCTGCCTTTGCTGTGCCGCTTCCGTTAAATCGTCATTCCAGTCCTTTCCCTGGGAAATCAGCCGCTGAGAGGGATATCCTTTTTCCGCAAGCTGCTGTTTCAGCCGTTCGCTGGCCTTGTGCCCGGCTTCATCGTTATCCAAACAGAGAGACACCTGCCGGAGCTGCGGATACTGCTCCAGCATCCACAGCATTGCCTGACCGCCCACGCCACAGAGGGACACATAGCTGTGCCGCTGCCAATCCTGCGGATGCAGGGTGATAAACGACAGCAGATCCACCGGCGCTTCAAACACATACAGATGCTCACTTTCGCCAAACCAGTGAAAGCTGTGGCGGGGATCGCAGCCGTCCACATTTCCTTTATACGCCTGCCCCAAGGTGTAAATCCCGCGCTTGTGGGCGTGGCGGGCAACGCCGTTTTCATCCAAGCCCACAAATACCGCATTGTGATATTCCTTTGTCTCGTCTTTGGATTTTTCGCAGCTTTCGTAGAGGAGCTTCTGCTTTGCAAAGTAACTGACCACCTCTCGGCCGATGTGCCGGGTTTTCACCAGATAGGCATACACACGCCGCATATCCGTATGGGCCGGTGGGAGCGCAAAGGGCTTTTTCGGCTCCGGCTCCTTTTGTGAGGCTGGCCTGTAGATCTCACCCTGCTCACCGCCCAGCAGCAGGGTCACGGCTTCGGGATAAGAGCAGCCGTAGAACTTCCGCACGAAATCAATGGCATAGCCGCCGCTCTCTGCGGAGTGATCGTACCACTCGTTTCCCCGGACGGTGATGCTGTGGTCGGAGGCCAGCCGCTTATCCCTGCCGCTTGGCAGGAGCTTTTCGCCGCGCCGCTGGAGAAAGTCCGCCAGTTCCACATTGTTGGCGCGGTATTTCTGTTCATCCGTAAAATACACATAGGCACCCATGGGCGCACCTCCTATCTGTGGCGATTGCCGATTCGATGAAAAAATGCCGCCCTTTTTACAGGACGGCATGGCTTCGGGTACATATTTTTTAAGATGGGCATCCGCCTGGTTTTCTTTTTCTGCTTTTTCATGGTGTTCCTCCAATCGTTTTTAGAGTGACATGGTCTGTTCGTGGTCGTCCCGCGCATGGCCCTGCGCCTGTTTTTTCTCCCGGAGCCTGCGCAGGAGCTTGCGGTCGGCGTGCTGTCCCGGCGGTTTCAGAGGTGGGGCATTGTCTGCAAACACACGGCTCATGTGATGCAGAAGCCGCGTGCCCGCCAGCAGGACGGAGGGGTCTTTGAACTCGTCTATATGGTCAAGGAAAAACTGCGCGTAAATGTTGCCCTGCGCCGCCGATAGGGTAAACCATCGGACGGCGGTTTCCCTATTCTTGGGTACGTCTTTTCCCATCAGATGCAGTTTTCCGAGAGTGTACTGCGCATACTGGTTACCCTGTTCCGCGGCGGCTGTCAGATATCGCAGGGCAGCCGGAATGTCCTTTGGCACATCTTCTCCCATGAGGTAAACCTTGCCCAGCCGGTATTGTGCATACTGGTTGTCCTGCCCGGCGGATCGCTTCAGGTATTCCAATGCTTTCGAAATGTCTTTTGGAACATCCTCCCCCTTGAGGTAGAGGACACCGAGGGCATATTCGGCAAAGGGATTCTTATGGTCGGCGGCAAAGGGATTCTTATGGTCGGCGGCAAAGGTCAGCCAGCGGATAGCGGCTTCCATATCCTTAAGGACACCTTCGCCGCCAAGATACAGCTTTCCGAGCCGGTATGCGGCAAAGTCGTTGTCCTTCTTTGCCGATAAGGTATAGAGCCGAACGGCTTCGACCGTGTTCTGCGGGACATGCTTCCCCTTTTCATAGAGCTTGCCGAGAAAATATGCGGCGTAGGGATTTTCAGCCTCCACCGCCTGCCGGAGATAACCAAGGGCTTTTTCCACATCCTGCGGCGGCGCTGCTTCATCTGCAAGAATGAGCTTGGCGAGCTGGTAACAGGCAAAGGGATTTCCTACTGTCGCCGCCTTTTCAAAATATTCCTTTGCTTTTGCTTCATCCTTTTCTGTGCCGACGCCGTTCAGAAGCATCCAGCCCAGCCGGTACTGGAGCTTATCGTCGTGCCCTTTTTCCTCCAAAGAGACGAAGCCGAGAAAGGCTTCCTTGAAGCGCCAGTCAGAATCCTGCTGATTTTTCACACAGCCGATGCCGTCCCGCAGTATCTTACCAAGCTCAAAGCTGGCATAGGGAAAGCTCTGGTCTGCCGAACAGGTATAGAGAGAAAAGGCGGTTTCATAATTCTGCTCCACACCCTTGCCGTGGTAATACAGACCGCCGAGGGAATACTGCGCATATTTGTACTTCTCGTTTGCAGACAAAGTGAACCAATCCGCTGCCTGCAAATAGTCCTGCTCTGTGCCATGCCCCGCGGCGACCATTTTGCCGATGCGGTACTCGGTATACTTCCACGGCTTTTCTTCCTCGGTAGCATGAAACACAGCAAGTGCCTTTTCATACCAGCCATAGGCGGCATCCGCATCCGCATCGCACCCAAGTCCATCGGCGGTCATGCGGCCAAGGTCATAGAGCGCAAGGGGATTGTCATTTTCCGCTTCTAAAAGAAACAAGTCGAACGCCTGCTCAAAATCTTGCGGGATATCGGCATTCTCATCGCCATGCAGATATTGCTTTGCCAGCTTGTATTCCTCCGTCCACCATGAAGCGGAAGATTTCTCCCCGCTGTGAAAAGAAGGAGCGGGCGGCGATTCGGATGCTTCCTCCTCCGGTTCGGCGGGAGCGTTCTCCGGCGCAGCCTCCATGGAGGGTGCATCGTCATCAGCATCCGGCAGAGCGGTTTCCGCAGAGGCCGGTTCCTCAAAGGTTATAACACCGCTGCCAAGATTCAACGCCTCCTGAATGACCCTATTGCGGATGGGCTTGAAATCTTCACAGTGAGAGAGGGGCGGCGGCTCGGAGGGTGTTTCGGTGTAGACGGACTCAATCCTGCCCCTGACCTCCCACCACAGGCGGTAGGCTTCGGCAATGCGGCTGTCCTTGGCAAGCTCATCCACAATTTCGTCCACCACATTTTTTAGATCAGCTTTCAGGTAGCCATACTGCTTTTTGCCGCTGACCGTTTGCAGACGCTCCGCCAGATGGATGAGAAGTTGCTCCATGCGCTCACTGACCAAAACGCCGCCCTTCATTTGGCGGATCAGCTCTCCCATGGCTTCGGCGGCCTGCTGCTTCAGCTCATCCCGCCGCTGAGACTTTTCTCCGTAGAGCGGAATCAACTCCTGCCGGAAAATTTCATTCGCCAGAGCGGACTTCATTTTGCGGATACCCGGTTTGGTGAGATAGCCCTCTCTTGGATCGGTGCTGTAGCAGACCATGTGTATATGCGGGTGGTGCGATTCATTGTGAAACGCCGCATACCACTTCAGGTGGTCGGGGTGGATTTTCAGGCTCTCGGCCAGCTCCATCGCCTTGGAGGAAAGAAGGGCTTTCCATGCCGCCGCAGTTTCAAAGCCAAATTTGGCTGCATCCTCCCGACGTAGGGAAATAATCGGCGTCCAAACATTACCGGTGTGGGAGGACACTTCCTCCGCAACCTGTGACAAGACCAGCGGCGCATCCCCGGATGTGAACAGACCGTGGTTGCCAAGTTTTTCGACGCGGGGACGGTTTGCAATGTAGTCCAGATATTTTTCTCGCCCGCTGATTTGATCAAGGTTCTGTTCCAGCGCAATGGAGATAAACTCCGAGGCGTTTCCCCGGTTGGGATTCTCACAGTAATCCTCGTATTCAAATAAATCCTTAGCATCGGGAAACTCCCGGAGTATCTGTGCAATCAGCTCCTTTTGCTTTTTTGTAGAGTGCCAGAGTCGGTGAGCGCTCTCCATTTTTTCTACGCCCTCACGGGTGGCAATGTATTTGACAAGGTTATTTAAATGGGCGGCGGTCTTTTCCCCGCCCTTGAGATAGGGGCACTTGAGAATAATCCGCGCCATTATTCTTCAGCGGCGGCGCCGTTCTGAAACTCCACCGCATCGTCCAGACGGATTTTGCCCTTTGTCTTTTTCACCTCGGCAACGCACCGTCCGCGAAGCCGGTGCAGCTCCTCATCCGAGACATCCAGCGTGGTTGCTAAAAGATGCATCATCATGCTGATTTCCACCGAGAGGCGAAAGAGATTGCTGGCCACCCGGTTCTCCGCTTTCTGCAAGGTTCCCTCTATGGAGGAAAGCAGTGCCTTAGAAAGATACGAGGAGGTGTCCTCCGTTCCAAGGTAGCCCATGTAAAAGCAGAGCGCCTTTTCGATAAATTCGCTGCGGCTCTTGCAGTTATCCTGTATCAGCCAGCCGTCCAGCCGTTCCATGGTTTCGGGATAGAGCCAGACCGCCGTTCGTTCCTTGTTGTTTTTCATAGTAAAACCTCCATTTTGTGCGTGTACACCTGCGAGGTGACCGTATAAAATCCTTTGTTTCCCTGTGCTTTCGCAGTTTCCGACCACCTTGACCGTGCCAAAGCCCCAATCCGACCACCTCATGGGAAGGTGCGAAAAACGCCCAGCACTGCTGGGCGAAGTGGGCGGCGGGCGGTCGCTTGCGACCACCCGCCTTTATCCCGCTCTTTTTTCGACCGTGGGAAACCGCTGGATTCGGGAGCCGGTGCGCCTTTCCAAACGCTCGGCACAAAGCCTTTACGTTGTCGTTTAGGGCGGCTGGGTGCATGGATGCCACCCCGCCTGTCAAAGCGGCACACGGGGGCGAACAGGGGGCAACGCTGGGGGACGGGTTGGTGCCTTAATGCGCCGTCCCGCCCGGTGCGCTGTCAGCGGCAGCAGCGGTCTTGTCTTTTTCCTTCTGCTTTTTGGGTGAAGCTGCCGCAGGATCATCCTCGCAGCCCTCGTCAATGTATTCCCGGACGGAAGTCGGAACATATTTTTCATAGAGCTTTTGCAGAGAATCGCAAAGCTCCTGCGTGAGATCCGCGTCCTTTTTCTCCATGTAGCGCTTCACCGCGCGGAGCTTTTCGCCGTCCATTTGAACGGTAATGCTTTCTTTTTTCATGCTGAGAGTCCTCCTTAATACTCAAATCCGATAAAGGTAAAGCCGGGTTCCAGCTCCGGCTCCTGCCCGGTGAATTCGGGAATATCAGCAAAAAGCTGACTGTATTCCGCGATTTTGCTCTTGCCCAGCGAGGCAAACTCACCATCATAGGTGGTGTCGCAGACAAAAAACGAGCCGCAGATAATGTCCGCGCCCAGCCGCCTGTTGGGCGGCATTCCGTTTAATTTGCCTTCCTCATTGCAGACGGCAACGCAGCCATTTGGAAAGCTGATGCATTCAATCAGCCCTCCAACCTCTGCCTGCAGGCTGTCAAGATCGTTTGAAATCCTTGACCTGGGGAGTCTGCCCCGGCTCAATTTTGAGTACCTTAATCTTGTTTTCACGCATAAAATCATCCTTCTTTCTCTTTTTTATGGCAGATAATTTCTCGGATTCTGCTTCACACCGTTCACCCGCACCTCGAAGTGCAGATGGTTTCCTGTGCTTCTCCCGGTGGAGCCCACCTTGGCAACGGTTTCCCCGGCTTTCACGGTCTGCCCCTCCCGAACAAGAATCTCCGAGCAGTGACCGTATAAGGTGACCAGCCCGCCGCCGTGGTCAATGGTCAGGTAATAGCCGTAGCCGGTGCTGCCATAGACCACGGTTTTCACCGTTCCCGCCTTGGCCGCACGGATGGAGGTACCCTTGGAGGCGCCGAGGTCGATACCGGAATGTCCTGCCTGTTGCCCGGTGATGGGGTCCGTCCTGCCTCCGAATTCAGAGGTCACCATGGACCGCCAGCTCTTTCCCAGCGGAGAAACCAAGCCGGTAGCGGAGGCTTCCGGCGCTTCGGCATAGGGCCTTGCGTACAATACCTGCTTGCCGGAATCAAACAAATCCCGGTAGACGACCTGTCCTTTGGAGGAGGATGCGTCCACCACCTTGCCGTCTCCGGCGTAGATGCCGACGTGGGTAATGTTCATGAAGCGGCCGTTGGGCTTGTGGCTCCAGAACACCAAATCGCCGGGGGCAAGGCTGGATTTTGGTATGGTCAGCCCGTTGTCCACGCAGTATTTTCCCTGCGCCGCAGCCGTGCCGGGGAGATTTACGCCCAGCTTTTTATACACCCACTGCACAAGATAGCTGCAGTCGGTGTAGCTGCCCTGTCCGCGCTTTTCCTGAGAATAGGGGTCGCCAAGGCGGGTAAGCCCCAGCCGGACAGCCTCCGTGCCCGCTTCTCCGACAGGCAAGTCAGAAAAGAAATCGTTCATCTGATCCGGCGTCCAGTCCTCCCACGAGTCGGCACCGTCCCCCTCCATGGGTGCGCCGGTGCCGTACCGGGCGCGGTAATAGATTTCATTGGCGTTGGCCTGATCCTCATAGGTAATTGCTCTGCCGAACAGTGTGCGGATATTGTTGTAGACGGTGGGCAGCGAAGCAATGGGAACGGCTACGGTGTAGGTTTCTTCCGAGGTGGTGCCGTCGCCGTTGTCCACGGTGCGAGTGCGTTCCTCGTAGGTCACGAAGCAGTCCACATATTTTCGATGCTCCAGCCGGGAGGGGGACTCCGCGCCGAAGAACAGAGAATAAAAAATTGCCTTGACCCGGTCATCGTCAAGGCTGTCGCCGCCCTCCATTTCTGCGTTCACGTCAGCAATAGCGCCGTCTATGAGGGTGAAGCTTTGGCGCATATCCCCGATGTACTCCCGGTACTCCGCAGGCATACTCACCGGAATAACACCGCCGTGAAAGCACAGCTCCACAGCGGTGTTGTTGTGGTTGGTGGTGCCGGAGAGCAGGGAACAGACCAGCACAACGACTAAAATCAGCGGGGACAGGACGGCGGCGATTACCCAGCCGATGGTTTTCCGGATGCGCTCATTCGAGAGTGCGGCAGCGGCGGCCTTGGCAACCGCCGCAATGGTTGCGGGATCTGCCATGCCGTCACCACCATTTCAGACCGCCAAAGCCGAATAGACTCTGCTGTTCCGGCTCCGGCTCACTTGCCATGAGCTGCTCGGTATAGTCCACCGCCTGCTCCAGAACAGCGGTGTCAAAGCCCGCGGTTTTGTAGCCCTCACGGATGGTGTTGTAGTAATAGTCCGAGGGATACCCCAAGCGATGCCCCGGCGTCATCACATAGACCATGGCGGACACCGACTGTCCATCCAGTGGCAGTTCCATCAGTTCCTTGTCATAGAACCGGGGAAAGCCCTCATAAACATCCAGCGCCGCTTCATCCTTCGGCGTGATCTTCCACAGCAAAACAGGGACGGAGGAACCCTCGCAGGGCTCAATGGTGGCAACGGCTCCGTTTCGGCCGCCCCGGAACACAAGGGCATAATCCTTGATTTCGGATGCCCCCACCACCTTGGCGGATGGGCACCGGTGCGCCATCTGCGGCAGATTAAGATTGCTGCCATAGGTGATATACAGTTTGCTTTTCATACGTTCTCCCTTCTACATGGACATAGTAAAAGCGGGGGACTGCTCGTCCTCCGCTTCCATAATAGGTTCCGGCACCGCTTCTTCCGGGGGAGCCTGTGTCTGCTGACGCTCCGCCTCCCGCTTCTGACGCAGCCGTTCCTTTTGCCTTTGGGCCTGTGCCGGGTCTTTCCACGCGATGCAGCCCTCCAGATGATCCAGCAGATGCTTACGGGCGGTTTTAAACTCGTCCCCGATCATACCGAGGCGCAGAAGCCAAACACGGAAAGTATATTTTTCATTGCTGGACTGTGTTTTCGTAGGACTTGCCGACCGCTGGTTGAGCGCCTGCGCGGTCATGGCAAGACAGAACTGGATGTACGCCTTGATTTTTCCGGCGTGCAGCTCTCCGTTGAACGCCCGGAATTCCACCGTACCCTTTTGGAACACACTGTGCAGATTCAGGCAGTGGTAGCGGCTATGGTGGTAATGCTCCCGGCTGCCGTCCCCGCCGTTATACCAGAGGCTTTTCAGCCGGTCGAGGGTGGCGGGCTTCTGCCGGTTGAGCCGCTCTAAAAAAGCGGGGTCAATCTTCTGGCAGTAGTGGCTTTCCCTCCCACGCGAGACCTTCAGCGCCTTGTAAATCATATCCTCCTTGGCCGCCATGATGTTGACCAGATTACGGAGGTGGGGTGCGTCAAAGGGCGCGGCATTGATATGAATGTGGATGCCACAGGAGGAATTCACAAACGCACCGGCCTCCCGGAGCCTGCGGATCAGCTCCTGCACCGTTTCGATATCCCCGTACTGGCAGATGGGGCTGACCAGCTCCACGCTGTAGTTCCGGTCGGCGCTGACCTTCCTGCGGCCCTCCTTCCGCTGGCAGTCCAGACTGCCGTCGCTCATGACCTTCCATTTGCGGCCGGTGGTATCCCTTGCGAAATAGGTGTCATAGAAGCTGCCCTCATATTCTTTTGTGGTGCCGAAATATTCGGCAATGACCTCGGCAGCGCGGCTTCTGGTAAGCCCGGTCATTTCAATTTCAATCCCGAAATCCTGACCCTGTATCTCCATTTACTCACCGCCTTTACCATATCCTGTGCTGCAGGGTCAGGTCTTTTTCCTGAGACAGCCCCGCCAGCTCCGCCGCAGAGTTGATGAAGCCGCACAGCCGTTCCCTGCGCCAGGTATCAATGAGATACCGTCCGCATTCCTCGTTGAGCGCATTGATTTTCAGCACCGTATCCCGCACACACTCTGAAACGGCGGCGGGATCACCCTGCGCCAAGGTGAGGTCGTCAATGTAGTCATCCAGAATCTGCCCCATGACAGACACATCCTCCGGGGTATAGTGGTAGCTCCCGGCGTAGGGATCGGGGTATTCCTTGCCATCCATGCAGCACCGGAGCTGCTCCAAAATGGCGGGGCGCTCGTCGCAATCCGCTTTCTGGTATTTCTCCATAAACGCTAAAAGATCCGCCTCCCGATTGGGTGTGTAGCGGATGAAGGACAGCATATCTTCGAGGAGTCCTGATTTGTTTTCTTTCTGCTGTTGCAGTCTGTTCATGATTTTTCTCCTTTCCATGTTATCTGCCGCCCGCCGTTCCGAACAATTTCTCCTTATATGCCGGAGCGTGAACCGCGAGGTTATACCGCTCAATGCCGCATTTGTAGAGGCAGACACCGCGCTGGGGAAAGCGGATCAGGTTGTATTCGCTTTCTTCCAGCTGGAGGGAGTCGATATAGAACCGCTTGTCGATGTTGCCTGCGTTGAACAGAAACGCATGAGACGGAATGGAAAACAGCGGCTTGGTCAATTCGCGGATGTGCTCAATATTGAAGTCCTCCAAGTTCTGTGACGAAAGAATAACCGCCGATTCCTTCTTGCGCACACGCTTCATGAAATTGCGGATGTATTCAATGGCTGTCAGGTTCGTGAGGAACAGATACAACTCGTCAATGGAGGCGGCAGTGTTCCCCTCGGTCAGAAGCTTGTCGCTCATGAAGGACAGAACATTGAACAGCAGGGCGTTTTTCACGTTCCGACTGGCCTGGAGCAAGCCTTTTACTCCGAACACAATAAAGCGGTCGGAGGTTACGTTGGTGTGGCCGTTGAAAAACTGACTTTCCGCGCCCATGCACATGGAGTGAAGCCCCAGCAGGATTTCCTGCAAAAGCTCCGGCGGGTAGAGCTGGTATTTGGTTTTGTCGTAGCCCTTGTACTCGGCTTCAATCAGGGCATAGAGGTCGGACAAAATGGGGTAGTCCGTGGCGGCAAGGCTCTTGAAATCGGTGCGGTCGCTGATTCCGAACTGTTCGTACAGCTTGCCCAGCATGATTTCAATGGCGTCAATGTGGCGGTCGGAAAAATCTTTGTAGCACCGGAAGAAATCCTTGAGAAAGCTGATGTGCTGACTGAGCTTGGTGGACTGGCGGAACGCCTGGGGCGCGTCGGTGTCCTCCGGGCTGCCGCCCTCGTCCCATGTTTTCGGCTCCAGCGGGTTGATCCGGTACCGGCCCGACATGAGATCAATGAAACAGCCGCCGAGGTTTTCCGCCAGCTCCACATATTCGTGCTCTGGATCAAGGCACAGAACCGACTTGCCCGATTCGAGGATATTGCAGAGAATGAGCTTTAACAGGTAGCTCTTGCCTTGGCCGGAGTTACCGAGTATCAGGACATTGGCGTTGGTTTTGTCATCGTCGCGCTTGTCAAAATCCGCAATGATATTGGAGCCGAACTTATCCCTGCCGAGGTAAAAGCCGTGAGGGTCGGTCTTACCGCTGTAGTTGAAAGGATAGAGGTTTGCCACGGAGCTTGCGGGCAGCACCCGTTCAAACTGGCTGGCGAACACATTCCAGCCAGCGGGGCCTACGGCGAGAAAACCCTCCCGCTGGCGCAGCATGAGCCGGTCCACATTGAGCTTGGAGCGCACCAGCTCGGTGAGCACATCGGTCTGGAGCAGCTTCAGCGCATCGGAATCGTGAGCGGTCAGCTCGATAAAAACAGCGCAGTGCAGAAGCGGCTCCCGATTCCGGTGCATGGAGGAGACCAGCGTCACTACATCCTGCAGATTGCTTTCGGCGGTGACGGTCTGCTGGAGATCGTTGGTACTGCTCTTATCCATGCGATTTTTGTTGGCGGCATTGTGGATGATCTTCTTTTCCTCGGCCGCCGTTACCTGACGGGTGTAGATGCGCAGGGTCACGCCGTCCTTTTCTCCGAGGTGGCGCAGGATGGCCTGTTCCTCGGTAGCTGTGGGATATTCCCGCAGCACCCACACACAGCGGTAGGTGTTGCCGCATATGAAGTGGTCGGTGTTGAATTTGATGATGCCCGGAGCGATCATGTCAAGGAAATCCTTGATTTTTGCATCCTCCTGCGGCACTGATTTTTCTCTTTTTCTGTTTTTACTCACCGAAAATCACCCACCTTTCTCCGTCATAATCCTCGTATTGTTCCGTTGTGACATTCTGCTCATAATAGACACCCAGCAGGCGCTTGATGTCCGATTCACCCGCCTTGCGCACCGTGAAGCCCTGATCCTTAAGGCTCTTTTCGATGCGGGAGAGGTAGGGCTGAACATCGCGTTCCTTTTCATTTCTCAGCCGGATGATGATTAGAAATTCCCTTGCCGTTGCCATCTGCACCTGCATACGGTCAAGGGCGGTCTGATCCTGTGCCAGCAGTTTTCGGATGACAGGATTCTGCTCGGCATCCATTCTTGCTTTGAGATAACTCTTATTGTCCTCGAAGTTTTCCCGGCTGTTCAGGCACAGCATTTCAATTTCAGCAATGCCCTTGAGAACATTCATAAGAGCGTAGATTCTTGCCCCCACGCTGCTCTCAGACAAAACACTGATATTGGTCGGTTTAATCATAAAAAACACCAGCTCACCGTGGGGCGTTACAAGGCTGTGGGCGGTGATGCCATCAATGCCCATGAGCTGGCGGGTGGAGGCTTTTTCTCTGGCCTCCTGTTTCTTTTTTCTGTTCATATTCATCCCCTCCATTCGTAGGTCTGCTGCTTGCCAAAGAAGAAAGCGACGGCGTAGCGGATAAAGTCAAGGATGCTCACATCCTCGAAGCGGATGGATAAAAAGGCATAGACCGCCGTCAGAACAATGGGCGGCAGCCAGCCCAGCCGGGAGAGGGCAAAGACAGAAATCAGGCATTCGATGCCGATGATTCCGATGTCCCGCAGATCCCACAGCCACAGGGTCGCCTTTGATTTTAAGTTGTCGGGGTAGATGTACATCGGGGTGATCCCTCCTGTTCCTCATAGATTTTTCGTAAAAAATAAGCGATGCCTCGGAGGACAAAGTCCACGCAGGGTATCGCCACACTATTTCCAAGAGCTTTATACCGGGCGCTGTCAGATGCCCCCGGAATTAGCGTCCAGCCATCGGGAAAACCTTGGAGCCGTTCACATTCCAGAGGGGTAAGCCTGCGGATGAGGTTGCGCCTTTCCACAATGCATTTGTTCTGACTGACATACTGGCTGCCGATGCCTTTCTCATCTCCACGGCAAAGCGCGCCCACCACCTCTTGGTATGGCTCACACACTGCGTGCCGGTCGCTGGTTGTAATGGTGTAGCTGATGTCCGGCTGACAGCCGAGGCCGTTGCCGCCGTTTTCCGGCTCCCGGTCGATGGTGTTTCCGGCAATGCAGATGGTTTCCTGCAAAATAGCAATGCCGCCTTGGTTCTTGCTGGGATCGGGGCTGGTTGTGTCAATGGTTCTGGCAACCTCCGTTTCCCGGCATCCCGAATGGGGATTTGCTGATTTCATGCTGTTGGATTCCTTGGAATCCAGCGAAAAGGCAACGGCACTGCCCACCAGCGGAACATTATTGCCGCCTGTTCCCATCCGGGCGGACATGGTGGGCGCTACTGCATGGGGGCCGGTGTAGCGGCTGTCAATGCCGTGATTTTCAAATAATACCGGCTGATTATTGCCACTCATCCCGGCACTTGCCGTAATGGTCGGGCAGATGCCCTCGCCAATTTCAGCGCCGCCCTGCTGGGTCGCCATGACCAGCGGCTGATTGTTCCCGCCCTGCCCGAAGCCTGCGGATACTGTCTGCGACACATCCACCGGTCCGGTAAAGCGGGAATCTTGTGCGTGGTTGTCAAACACCAGCGGCTGGTGTCCATGCTCCTGTGCGCGGAGGGTGCCGGTGATATCCTCGGTACAGTGCATCTGACTGCCGCCCTGATCGTTGAGGCACAGTACCGATGGGGCCGTGCCGGTTTTAATGGTGGGTGAGCACTCCGCCTGATAGCCGATTCCTCTCGCATCGGCGCTGGCATTTCCGCAGAAGCCCGCGGTAAGCACACAGGGATAGCCCTGTCCGGCCTGCCCACCGCCGCCGGTAATAGAGGTGTGTACCTCCGGTGAGAGAAAGCAGTCGCCGTCACCCTTGCTGACAACGCCTGCCGCAAACAGAAGCCCTGCCGGGTTTCTTCCCCCGCCGCCGTCCGCACCGGCAAGAGTCGGCGCCACACCCTCCGGCGTGAACACACGGCTTTGCTGGGTATCCCAGCCGTTCAGACAGTTTGGCTGAGATACAAGGGGAGGATGCCCGCCCATACCGGCGCGCAGCGTGGACGCCACATCCTCGGTGACATCCATCCGTTCGCCGCCCTGATCGTTTAAGCACAACAGCGGTTCTGCCACAAAGGTCTGCTGTTTCATCCCCGGCTGAGCCTGTACTGCCCCTGCAATATCGTGCAAATCCCGCACTTCATCACGTTGGTTGGCGGCGAAAGCAATGGGTATTCTTTCTTCTGTCTGAATATATCCGTGCCCACCGCCTTCACCACTATAGAGGGCGGGCCATGTTCCGGTTTCTTCAAAAATGCGGCGGCTCTGTACATCCCATGGGGTCAGGCAAGCCCCGCCTGTATCATCAGTGCGTCCCTGAGCTGGGGCGGCAGCTCCTTGCCGCGGGCCTCCGCTCTGCGCAATATCCCCAAACAGGCTGTCTTGCTTAAATAGTATTTCGGGTGCGGTCGTGCCTCCAAAATCTGCGACAAGGAAGATGCGACGGCGGCGCTGGGCGACTCCCCAGAATTGAGCGTCCATGACTCTCCAAGCCAGGCTGAATTCATTTCCCAAAAGGACAGCCCCAGCAGATTCCCAGCGCCCGGACTCAGGTCGAGGCACATCACAGGCACTGTACTTAATGCGGACGATCTCCTCAATGACCGCCCGGAAGTCCTCCCCCTCTGCGGAGCTGAAGGCTCCGGGGACATTCTCCCAAACGAGGTATCGAGGTCGAACAAGGTGAGCTGGTACGTTTCGTTGCTCATCGGATTTTCTCATCTCCTTCGCAATGCGTGTCTGCTCCATAAACAGGCCGGAACGCTCACCCGCCAAGCCCCGGCGCTGGCCAGCGACCGATAAATCTTGACACGGGCTGCCGCCGCAAATGACGTCCACAGGCGGCAATTTCGCTCCGTCCAGCTTTGTAATATCCCCGACATGGAGCATTTCGGGGAATCGGATTTTCGTCACTTCAATGGGAAAGGCTTCGATTTCACTGGCCCATACGGGAGTGATACCGTTGCGGATAGCCGCCAATGGAAAACCTCCGATCCCATCGAAGAGGCTCCCCATCGTCATCATCAGGCCATCCTCATCGCCTGCTGGGGAGCTTCGGCCGGTTCGGTGCCTTTGGCTCTGCCGATGGCAAAGCCGTTTTCCTGTTCCATCACCCGGCGAACCGGGATTCCGATTCTGACCGCTTCCTCGATTTCAAGGTGCATTCCATAGGAGATGCGGTCGCCGTAGCACCACAACTCGTCACAGCGGGGCAGCATGGCAAGTCCCATATCCAGACCCGCCTGACGCTCCTGCGGATTGGAATCATCAAGGAGCTGCGGATATAACAGATGGGGCGCAAAAAAAGCGTGCCCCTCGTTCATCACATGGCGGCACGCTTTCCTGGCAAATGCGGTGTTCTGTTCGATGTCCCCGGCATAAGGGGACGCCACATAGATTAATTTCATAGGCTTTTCCTTTCTGTGCTTATTTCGGCGCTACCGCCTGTACGATGGTGCGGGTGGTGTTGACGGCAGCCTGTGCGGTATACACGGCGCTCATCACGTTGGCCTTTGTACTGGTATCCAGCCCGAAGGCTCCGGCAATTCGCGGTACTTCTCCTGCGGCCAGCATCAGACCAAGCCCCAGCAGAGCGTGGGTTCGCAGCACCATAAGCCCCGCCGCAAGGATGGTTGCCTGCAAAAATGTGGTGAGGCACAGACCGATGATCTGCTTGCACCACTGTGTAAAACCGTCGATGTAGCCGCGGGGAACGGAAAACATATACAGGCTGCCCACGGCAATCTGTATGAGCAGGATGCCGCCGCGCTTCAGGTTGGCAAAGAACACCTTAATGACCGCGTACCCCATCATGATGATCATAAAGAGCAGCAGGATGGGGCTTGTAATGACAGCCAGCCCTCCGAACACGCCGGAGCCCATGGCGCCAACCATATCCGGTGAGCTGCCAAGCTCGGAAATGATGTTCCCGGCAAGGTCGCCAAAGCTGGTTCCATAGCCGGTGATCCCCGCCGTGAGGCTGCTCTGGAGATTGACCGAGAGCTTGAACAGCTCCACCGGCACGATGGTAAAAAGGGACACCGCCATAAAGCCCTTAATGGCGTTTAAGGCGGTGTCCTTGATGCTGCCCCGGCCGTGCTGGTACTCGATGCCGGTTTCAAACGCCGACACCACCAGCCCGGTTCCATACAGCGCCCAAGCCAGATAGGAAAAAAACAGGACGATGGACTGCACCCAGCTCATTTCGAACAGCTCCACGCCCATATTTCCCATCTGTGCAAAAAAATCGGCCAGAAAACCGACCACCTGTCCGTAGAGCCATTCGATGATCTGATCCATCACGGTTCCAAGGACAAAGTCCCATATGAACATTGGATTCTCACCCCTTTCTGTGGAAATAAAAAAGGCACACCATGCAATAAAATGCGGTGTGCCTGCATATCTGTCTGAACGGATTTCTGACAGGGTGCTAACATTTAGAAAACTTCAGAAACGACTTGACAATCCGTCCGGTCAGAGCTTCAATACCACACAACGGTGGCCGCCGAAATAAGGAAAAGGAGGTCTATTGTGTGGCAGATTACAAAAAAATGTATGATTCGCTGTTTAACGATGTGACGGATGCCATCTCGCTGCTTCAGCGTGCGCAGCAAAAGACGGAGGAGCTTTTTATCTCCGGTGATGACGGCGTTATTGTGGAACTCAAAAGAGATTCAGAGCCCGACGGCAACGATAAATAGCATAGCCCGTTTACAAAAAGCAAGGAGAGCGGTTCTGCCGCCCTCCTTGTTTTGCTGCTGCAAACGTCTTTTGGGGGAAATAAAAAAGGCACACCGTGGGTTCATTCACAGTGCGCCTTGGAGAATAGTTGCAACTCGCTGCCGACAGGGGTTTCAGACTATACCGCAATCGTTTCCATGTGTTCAAAGTCAATGACCACATCCGCTTGGTCAAAGGTGATTTCGAACAGGATAAGCGCAGGAAGTACATCAGGGATGCTCATAATGTATTCCGGCAGCTTCAATAGAAACTGATCCTTGATGGCTTCCACCGAAACAGAGCTTTTCCGAACAATCCCATTCCTGACCCGAACGTGTTCTTCTCCACTTTCCGGAATCGTTGTGAATGCAGCATGAGGATTTTTCTCAAACTCCGCAACCTTTTGGTTGTCGCTAAAGGTGGAGAAATACAGGGCTTTCGTCTCTGCATCATAATAAAAATTGACGATGCGTACATTGGGCGCTCCGTCTGCCGCTGTAGCCAGCGCCATGGCTGTTTGTGTTTGCATCATGCGCTCAAATTCTTTTCTATAATCCATTTGTTATTTCGTCTCCTTCTTTTTAGGCATAGGCAATTGTGTAGCTGCTTATTTGGTAAAGGAACCAATTTCAATTAAGTTGCCCTCTGGATCTGCAACATAGCAAGTCCGCTGTCCCCACGGCTCTGTTGTAGGTTCTAAGACCGGCACGGCACCGTTTGACACAACCCGCTTAAAGGTATCATCTACTGCGGCATAGTTTTCTACACCCATCGCAATTTCATAATGGCCATGGATGCCATTCGCATAAGAAAACGACCTTTTTGCCATCTGCTCAAAATCTGTTCTGCGATAAAGTAAAAACAAAGTGCCATCTTTCACCAGATAGACATTGCTGGAATCTTCTTCCTCCTTGATTTCAAACCCAAGAACATCACGGTAAAAACGCACCATAGTCGGCATATCTTTCACGAAAATTCCGAAGCCTTCTAATTTCATACGTTTCCCCCCCTTACTTCAGAGCAATGTAGATATCAATATCACAGTTTTCCGGGTCGGCATTTCGGTATTCCTCGAAATCGCCTGTAAAGCTGCGGTCTAAATCCGTCTGCCAAATCTCTCCCCATGAGTCAGAGACGGCCTTTTCCATATGCCCATGCACAGAGAATTTTGCGTATTTTCCGGCAGGGATTGTTTTTACGGTCAGTTCAGGATTTTCTGCCTTGGAAACCTCATTACCCGCTGTTACACAGTACCCATCGGCCGTATAATCGGAATACAGCCCAATGGCGTACTCGTTTACCTTGTTTTTTATCACGGCATTGATGCCGCCTTGGTATAACTTCTCCCAAAGCCCGCCAATGATTTTCCCCATTTCAGGGTCGCTGTTGCTGGTCGCAGCACTTACCCCAACAATAATCTTTTCCTCTAAATGCACAACTTCGTAGTTCATTTGATCGTCCTCCTTGTCTTTGATACTATCATCATAGCAAAGACCAATTGACAGCAGCGTGTCATATTATAAATATTGTGCCAGTGTTTTTTGCAGCTTATCCTTGATTTGCAGGCGGATATCCTCCGGTTCTATGATCTCACAATCCTCACCAAAGGTCGCAAGATATTGATAGACCCAATCGCCTCTGGGCATGGTGAGCGTCGCAATGAAATCACCGCTGGGAAGCGTTTTGTATTGTGAAAATTCATCATAGACACGATACGCCATTTTCTTTGACAGCTTCAGTGTGATTGTCACGAAATCATCTTGAAATATTTTTGTGCCTTCAAATATCTTCGCGGAGGCAGTGCGTTCAAAGCGCTCGTCAAGCAGCTTCAATTCTTTCATGCGCCGCAGTTTGAAAAACCGATAATCTTGACGCACTGTGCAGAAAGCATAAAGATACCAGCTCTGTCCCTTAAAGCAGAGTTTCATGGGTTCTGCTGTGCGCTGCGTGCTGCCCTCACTGCTGTGATACTGAAACGCCACTTTTTTCTTTCCGAGAATGGCGCTTTTCAGCAGGCTGAACAGCTGCGCTTCCTCATCGGCGTTTGCCCAGCCGGAGAAATCAACTTCAACCCAATCGGCGCTGGTGTTTCCAAATAGGGAGGACAGCTTTTGCACCGCAGTATTGGTTTGCTCCAAGTTGACCGCATCTACTGCGTGAAGTGCAGCGAGAATATCTGACTTTTCGCCATCGGTCAGGACAGTTTTATTGAGAACGAAGTCAGGGAGCAGTGAAATTCCACCACCCTTGCCCTTGGTCATATAAATGGGTATTCCCGCCGAGGATAGAAGCTCTACATCCCGGTAAATCGTGCGGGGTGAAACCTCAAAGTGTGTTGCGAGCTCCCCGGCGGTCATACTTTTTTTGTTCAGCAATAGATAAACCATTTCGAATAGCCTGTTAATCTGCATATTATCACCTCTACTGCTTTTATTATAAGATGATAATATGACATCTACAAGACATATTAAAGCAACGAAACATTATTTGTTCCACTACATCCCCAAAATCGTCCAGAGTATCCTTGCAAAAGGATGGCGAACGGACTTTTTCATAGTATCTGTGTCCTTTCCATTGTTCATATTTGTTTAATT
>NZ_JAWFXC010000011.1:0-51855 GCF_032576335.1 Clostridium sp. | reverse complement strand
TCCAAAGGGAGAGAATCGATACTCTCCCTTTGGAAGGCCTTTGCCTACTTTCACCCTTTCGTGAAAGTAGGTGCCCGCCCCGGCATGAGGGGCAAAGCCTGCGCCAGCAGAATTCCCTGCGCCTTAGCGCAAAACTTCTTCAAGCAAATTCTTTCTTTTTGAAAAGCAAAAGCCTCTGGCATGAGGGGCAAAGCCCTGCGCCAGCAGAAAATTTTTCTTTACAAAAAAAGAATGAAGGAATTTCACCTTCACTCCATTTAAATGAATTAAACTTTTGCTAATTCGCTTTTCTTATATTCGTCATACTCTTTTTCGGTCAAAATACGACCATCGCACGTATTAATCGTGGGGTATTTTTGTAATAGCAATTCAACCAGCGCATTTCCTACCTCGGGTGAAACCTCTGCAAACGAATGTGCTCCATTCTTTGAAAGCAATTGAATGCCTAGGTAATGTACCGGTCTGCGATTATGCTGCTCACCAATATAAATCACCATGTCCGTTAAACACGCACTCACAAGGTCTTTACAGCGGATTACCGTTAGATTTATGTCTGCCAGATAAATAAAATCTCTTGTTAAGATTCCATCTTTTGCACCAGACATTACCGAATCGATAGCATCCTGCATTTTTAGAATATAGCTGTCTGACGCCATTGCTTGCTGCTCAAACTCACGGATTTCTGATTCTGTTAGCTTGCTATTGCTTGCACTTTTCTTAATCCAGTCTTCGGCTCCTCTTTTTGCGCGCATAACCGTTATTATAATAGCGAGTGCTGAGATGAGGGCAAATGCAGCAAAAACAATGCAGATAATCATGCCTACATCTGCCATCTCGGTGTCTCCACTTTGCTTGTATGCATTGATTGTGTTTACCGACCATCCGATGCCAGCAAGGCAACCCGCAAGTACAATTCCAAAAAAAGCATAAACTCCAATGCTTACCTTTTTGGTAGTTTTAGCAACCGCCTCAAACACAGAGCGATTGGGATAATGCTTTTCAATATAATCCTCATTCATGTTTTGAAAAATTTGACCCATTCTTTATCACTTTCCTTTACAAATAGTAGACAAATTTTAATTCTTAATATTTTTAATAAATACATATTAAAATGAAAATTGAAAATACATATTACCATATATTTGCAATTAAATCCAGTCTACAATGTAAGAAAAAAGCACATATATTTATTACCTAGTATGTAGAAACAATGGTTTGTTTTACAACTAACAGTTAAATTTAATTAGTTTTCAACACTGTGTTAACAGTTTGTTGAAAGCTTGTCCGCAATTAAAACGAATAAAAAAATTCCCGCACGGCTTGTGCGGGAATCCATTTATTCAACAATGATTGGTTCCGAGCCTCGCAAGTCAATAATCCGCTGATTTTGACTGCCCCGAAAACGCAAGGTTAAATCGCGCCGTTCTTGTAAAAACATCCCATCTATTAACCAATCGGCTTGCTTTAAAAGTTCCTGTACACCGGACTCCCGCATGGCTTGCAGCTGCTCCAGCGTGTAACCGCTGTACACGGTAATATCTAGACGGGGCAGTTCACTGCGAATCTTCTTTGCAAGCTCTACCAGCTCTTCTGCCTGGCAGAATGGTTCCCCACCGCTAAATGTAACGCCCTTTAACAGCGGGTTTTCTTTTATCTCTGCTAGAATCGCCGGAATATCTGCCGGTGCACCACCCTTAAATGGATGGGTTTTTGGGTTATGACAGCCGGGGCAGTGGTGAGGGCAGCCTTGCACGAAAATGACATAGCGTATGCCCGCTCCATCCACAATCGACTCAGGCTCAATACCAGACAGCATCAGCATGGTTTGTCGCTCCTTGTGTTTATTGTCCGCTGGTGCACCCGCAGCCATGCTTCACACGGTCGTGCTCTTCGGCGCGCTTGGCATTGTTCCAGCGGTCAGTCGTACCAACCAAGTAACCGGTAATGCGGCGAATACGTTCAAACTGAACGCCTTCCTCCTCCTCATGGCGGTGGCACTTGGGGCACTCATTATCGATTATTCCGTTAAACCCGCAAACGGGGTCACGGTCTACCGGGTGATTCACCGAACCATAACCGATACCGGCATCTTTCATACAGCGGATGACCGACTCAAATGCCTCCAGATTTTTGCAGGTATCGCCGTCCATCTCTACATAGCTGATATGGCCTGCATTGGTGAGAGCGTGGTAGGGAGCCTCCAGCTGAATCTTCTTGTAAGCGGAGATAGGGTAGTACACCGGCACATGGAAGCTGTTGGTGTAATAGGCACGGTCGGTAACACCCGGCAGTTTACCAAAGCGCTTCTGGTCAATCTTTACAAAGCGGCCGGAAAGCCCCTCTGCGGGGGTAGCCAGCAAGCTCCAATTCAGGCCGGTACGGTCGGATTCATCATCCATGCGCTTTCTCATATGCCCAATGATGGCGAGACCCAGCTTTTGGGATTCTTCACTTTGACCATGGTGCTTACCGGTTAAGGCGACCAAGGTCTCGGCAAGGCCAATAAAGCCAATGGAGAGTGTACCGTGCTTGAGTACCTCTGCGATGCTGTCGGTTACATCTAGCTTATCAGAGTCAATCCATACACCCTGACCCATTAGGAAAGGATAGTTATATACCTTTTTCCCACACTGAATTTTAAAACGATGCAGCAATTGGCGCATAACCAATTCGATGCGTTCATCCAACAGAGTATAGAACTTCTCAAGATCGCCTTCCGCCAAAATACCAAGGCGGGGCAGATTAATGGAGGTAAAGCTCAGGTTACCGCGGCCATTTACCACCTGGCGCTCCTGATCATGCACATTGCCAATAACACGGGTACGGCAGCCCATATAAGCAATCTCGGTTTCCGGCTGACCGGGCTTGTAGTATTGCAGGTTATATGGAGCGTCAATAAAGCTAAAGTTGGGGAACAGGCGCTTCGCTGAAACACGGCAGGAGAGCTGGAACAAATCATAGTTGGGGTCGCCCTCGTTGTAATTAACGCCTTCCTTCACCTTGAAAATCTGAATGGGGAAGATCGCTGTTTCGCCCTCACCAAGACCGCGCTCCGTTGCAAGCAGCATGTTACGCATTGCCATACGGCCCTCGGGAGTCGTATCGGTTCCATAGTTAATGGAAGAGAACGGCACCTGTGCGCCCGCACGGGAGTTCATGGTGTTCAGATTATGTATCAGCGCTTCCATCGCCTGATAGGTAGCTTCATTTGTTTCACGGGTTGCAACCTCACGGGCATAATCATGCGCCGCAGCTGCGGAGACCCAGCTAATTTCCTGGTAACCGTGGATTCTCTGGTGCTCAGGAAGCCAGCTGCTGATGACCTCGCGGTACTGCTCCATATTGCCAAGGGTGACAGGCTCCGTAACCGATTGCTTAATTTCGCCTACTAAAAGTATAGCATCCTCTAAAGAAAGCTCCTCTTTGATGTGCAGGTACTGGGTAAGTGCCTTAAAGTAAGCCTTGCGATACGTTTTGGCAACACCCTTTGCCATCGCGTAATCAAAGTTCGGCACGCTCTGGCCACCGTGCATTTCGTTCTGGTTCGCCTGAATGGCAATACAAGCGAGTGCGGCATAGCTGCGAATGTCGTTCGGCTCACGCAAAAACCCGTGGCCGGTGGAAAAGCCGTCGTGGAACAGCTTAATCAAATCAATTTGACAGCAGGTTTCGGTCAGGGCATAGAAATCCATATCGTGAATATGAATATCGCCACTGCGGTGTGCCTCTGCAATTTCAGGAGGTAGCACATACGTATTGTAAAAGCATTTGGCGCCTTCAGAACCGTATTTGAGCATGGTGCCCATGGCGGTATCGGCGTCGATATTTGCGTTTTCACGCTTCAAATCCGCTTCCGCGGAAGGTTTAAAGGTAAGGTCCTCATAAATCTTCATCAGATTCTGGTCCAACTCGCGGATTTTGGTATGCTCCGCACGGTACAAGATGTAGGCCTTTGCTGTTTTGGTATATCCCGCAGCAATCAGCTTATCTTCTACTGTATCCTGAATCTGCTCGACAGTGGGAATTTCTCCGGCAGGCATGGAAGAAACCACGGAAAACGTTAGGCGATTCAGTGCGTCGTCACTGATTCTTTCATCTGCAATCTGAATATTGGCCTTGAAAATTGCATTGCGAATTTTATCCGGATCAAAGGGCACCGTTACACCGTTGCGCTTGATAATGGAAGAAATCGTATCGGAATCAATCACCTTTTTCGTTTTTTTTGACACAGCCATTTTTCGTTCCCTCTCATCTTTCGATTTTTCGAAATATCACTATATATAGAATCACGGTCTTAATTCTACACCGTATAATGTGCATTGTCAAGGGAATCCGCCCCAGAAATTGTGGGTTGCAAACACTTTTTCATTTTAACATGCGGGCAGTGCTCTTCCAAATAAACCTCGCCGTCCGCATCATAGCCCAGAGACTCATAAAAGCCGCGTGCCTGCGTTTGGGCAGACAGCATGACCGCTTTTGCACCAAGAACGCGTGCTTGATTTTCTAAGTTTTCTACTACAATTCGGCCGAAGCCTTCCCCACGGTAAGGGCGCACTACCGCAATTCTCCCAATGATATATTCCTCCCCTTTACCGGCGAAAACCCGCCCGGTTGCAACGGGAGTATTCTCAATATACACCACAATATGGTGTGCGATGGGGTCTATTTCGTCGAATTCATTGCGGAAACCTTGTTCTTCCACAAAAACAGTATGGCGAATTGCTTTGGCGTCCTGTAGCTTGTCCAAGCTCTGCTCCATCACAAACCAATAGCTGTACATTTTGTAATCCTCACTTAAAATTATTTTTCATCCATTTTGCCAAAAGCTCCAACCCCGGCAAAGCGCCTGCACCTAATTGTGTTATCTGGTACTCCACCCTTGGCGGAATCTCTTGAAATTGGCGGCGCTCCACTAGGCCGTCAGCACTCATTTCACGCAGGCTCTGGCTCAGCATCATATCCGTTATACCGGTAATACCCGCCTTAATCTCGCGGTAGCGTATGCTCTCACCGCTTCGCAGCACCCATAAAATGCGGGGCTTCCATTTGCCACCCAGCTTTTGGTGAAACAACTCGAGGGAATCCTTTGCGTCGCCCGGCTGCGGCTTCAAGGGTGTTAAATCGCCCTGTAGCCGCTCCGGTTCTTCCAATATGCGGGTTCGTTTTTTCTTTTTTTCTTTTTCCTTTTTCATTGGAATCCCTTCTCCTTTACGGCTCTCATTCATTACCGAGTGTAGCACAGATAAAAGGTGAGTTCAAGAAAAATGTACGGCCATACAGGAGCCGATAAACACAACACGAGAGCCGCGAAAACGAACTCGCGGCTCCTACTCATCGGGTGCTTTGGTTGCTTTAATTTTCTTATTCTTCCAGCTGATTCATGACCAGACCAGTAATTAATTTGGGGTAGAAATAGGTGGATTTTTGCGGCATTTTTTCTCCTGCGGCAGCAACATCGCGAATCTCTTCCACCCGGGTGGGGTTAAGCAGAAAAGCGCACTGCGCTTCACCGTGCTCCACGCAATCCATTGCCTCCAGCAGGGAGCGGGTGTAGGTTAAATTGATTTGCTGTGCCATGTTTTCTTTATCAATACCGAGCATTTTTTCCAGAATTAGGCTATGCAGCACGGTAACATCCAGCCCTTGCGAAGCCACGCTTTTGTCTGGCAGAAGCTCCTTCATAACGGAGAGATCACGAAGAACCAACAGGTGCCACTGCTCCCCGCCGGTATAAAAGGCAAAAGCTTTTTTACCCTCAGCGTATTGCTCTGCTAAAACAGCTTCTATGGTATCTTTTTGCTCCATCGCCGTTACATCAAACAGCTCTTTGCATTGCTCTAACAACTTTCCAGCGTCAAAGCCCTCCAGGCCGCGAACCAAGCGGTGGGTGGGGAACACAACCAAGCCGGGGTGCTGCATATCTACCAGCATCATCATAACATAATCCTGTGCAGGGTTTGCCGATCCATTATCACGGCACGCATTACGGTAGTTGAGCGCCGTTTCATAACGGTGGTGTCCGTCGGCGATGTATAGCTTACGGTTCTCGAATTCATTGCAGATTGCACGAATCGCCACAGGGTCATTTACCAGCCAAAGGCGGTGGATAACCGAACCGTCGCTAAACTCATAACGTGGCGTATCTTTGGAAAGAGCATCGATATGGGATAGCGTATCGTGCTTTTCATCCATGTACAGGCAGTAAATCTGGCTGAAGTTGCAGTTGGTCGCATTCATCAGCTCAAAACGGTCAGCCTTTGCCTTACTGAGCGTTTCTTCGTGAGGTAAAACCACACCGGCAGAAAACTCCTCTAGCTTTACCAAAGAGATAAAGCCCTTCAGACGGTGAGTTTCCCCATAAGCCTTGAACTCTTCTTCATAAATATAAAGGCCTGGTTGGGTGTCGCGGCGCAGAATTCCCTCTTTTAGCCACTGGGATAGTGTCTCACCCGCTTGCTGATAGGGCATTTCGCCCCGCGGCAGCTCTAAACGAATAATATTGTGCGGGTTCTTCTCCAGAAAAGCGAGCCGCTCCTCCTCGCTGATAATATCGTAGGGCGGGCAAGTAAGCTCTGAGATATTGCCTGCCTGTTCGGTGCAAAAGCGCAGCGCGCGGTATGCTTTTATTTCTGCCACTGTGACCACTCCCAATTTTATTTTTTAACTTCTGCCTATTTTCAAATCTGCAAAATTTTCGATCAATTTACATGTCATTTTATTTTAGGGCTTTTTTATAGCTTCGTCAAGCAAATTAAAAAATTGCACGAAACACCACGAATTCTCTTTTTCATAAGAATGCCTAAAATTCTTAAAAATTTGTTTACATTTAAACTGTCTTGCATTGATATGATAGGTTTAATGGTCTTCCCATAAACACCGGTCAGCAGAGTGCTGCACCGCTTTTGGGGGATGGCTCAAAGGAGGGACGTTTGTAATGATAGAGGTAAAAGACCTCACAAAACGGTATGGCTCCAAAACGGTGCTGGATCACGTCAGTTTTACCGTAGAGGAAGGCACTATTTTAGGTTTTCTGGGGCCAAACGGCGCTGGTAAATCCACTACTATGAACATTATTACCGGTTACCTTTCCGCCAGCAGCGGCAGAGTTACCGTAGACGGGCAGAACATTCTCGATTACCCCAACGAGGTAAAAAAGAAAATTGGGTATCTGCCAGAGCTTCCCCCGCTGTATATGGATATGACCGTTAAGGAATACCTGAATTTTATGTACGAGCTCAAAAAGGTATCGCTTCCCCGCGAACAGCATATCAAAGAAATTTGTTCACTAGTAAAAATTGATGATGTGTACGGGCGCTTAATCGGGAACCTATCAAAAGGCTACCGCCAAAGGGTGGGGATTGCACAGGCCTTGTTGGGCAATCCGCCTGTATTAATACTGGATGAGCCCACCGTTGGCCTTGACCCCAAGCAGATTATTGAAATCCGCAATTTAATTAAAAAGCTGGGCGACAATCACACGGTTATTTTAAGCTCGCATATTTTACCGGAGGTGCAAGCAGTATGTGAACGCATTCTGGTGATTAACCAAGGTAATATTGTGGCAGACGGCTCACCCGATACGCTCTCGCACCAAATGACCGGCAACCACAAGCTGCTTGTGCGTTTGGAGGGCAAAGAAAACGACTTGGCACAGGGTCTTAGCACCCTTTCCAATGTAAAAGAGGTTCAGCCGCTTGGTGAAAAAGAACCCGGTGTATTTGAATTTACGGTTGAGGGCGAACCCGGGGCAGACCTGCGCCGCGACCTATTTGCGTTGGCGGCTCGCAAGGGATGGCCAATTCTTTCACTGCGAACAAACGACCTTACTCTGGAAGAGGTCTTTTTGCGCCTTACCGACGGTCAATTGGCAGAACAGGGGGAAGAAAGCGAATGAAAGCAATTTACAAACGGGAGTTAAAATCTTATTTTTCATCTTCTATAGGCTATGTGTGTGTGGCTGTTCTGCTGGCCTTGTTTGGTTTTTACTATGCAATGGTCATGAACGCCCGCTCCACCTCTTACATTACCAGCGTTTACGGCACCATGTTTATTTGGTGCATGATGATTGTGCCCATACTGACCATGCGCTCCATGAGTGAAGACCGCCGCAATAAAACAGACCAAGCGCTACTCACCGCCCCTGTTGGGGTGATGGGTATTGTTATGGGCAAATTTCTGGCGTGCGTGAGCGTTTTTGGCATTGCACTGCTTGGCAGCCTGCTACCCGCTGTGGTTATCTCTTTTGTGTCGAACCTAAATTGGGTTACGGTACTTGGCACCGTATTTGGTGCATTGCTGTACGGTGCCGCAATGATTTCCATCGGTGTGTTTATATCGAGCCTGACGCAAAGCCAGATTATATCGGCCATTGGCACGTTTGCCGCTTCTATGTTCCTGCTAATTATCGACCAGCTCTCCGGCTCTATCTCCAACGCCGTAATCGCCAAACTGATTGGATGGATTTCGTTTAATAGCCGGTACACCCCCTTCACCACAGGGGTGCTCAATGTCTCCAGTATTGTGTTCTTTCTAAGTGTTGCAGCGGTATTTTTATTCTTTACCGCTCGGCGTTTGGAAAGCCGCCGCTGGAATTGAAGGGAGGATGAACCGAATGAGTGAAGAAAAAAAGACACCCCAAAATACGGAGCCGACCGTTGAGCCGCCCGTGTTAGAGGAAGAAGATATTAAAACGGATACGCAGCCGATCCAAGAGGCCGCCATAGAAGAGCAAGCAGTGGAAGAAGAGGCTGCAATGCAAGAGAACAGCCTTACCGAAAATAAGCTCACCACACAAAATAAAGGCTTTGGGAAAATGTTGTCGTCCCAGAAGATGCGCCGCCGGGGCATCTCTACGGTGTTTACCGCCATATTTCTTGCCGTAATTATTCTATTGAATGTTATTGTATCAATGCTCAGCACCAGGTACCCCTCGATTAACCTTGACCTTTCAGCACAAAAAACAAACACACTTACAGAGGATGCCATCAAAGTCATTGATTCAATTAAGCTCCCTACGACAATTACGATATTAGGTCCTGAAAATGATGTGCGGGATAATGTGATGTACTCCGGCTATGGCTTTAATTACAGCCAAGTTGCTATTTTGTCTGACAAAATAAAGGAGCGCAACTCGAACATCACAGTAAAATACGTAGACCTTGATAAGAACCCGACCTATGCTTCTGAGCTCGGGGAATCGAATTTAAACGCAGGCTGTGTGGTGGTGAGTACAGAAAAACGCCACCGGGTACTGCAAATTACAGATTTATTTAACACGCAAACCGATTACACCACTGGGCAGGCGAGCTCGTATTCCATGGTTGGCACTGCACTGGCTTCGGCAATTAGCCAAGTAAACAGTACAAAGCTGCCAGTGATTGCATTTGCAACAGGCCATGAAGAAATTTATGATAGCTCTGCACTGCAAAATGTATTGAAGAACGCAAATTTTGAAGCGGTCAGCTTTAATATATTAACAGATGCCATCCCCGCTAATGCACAAATGGTGATGCTTGCATCCCCAGCAACCGACTATACGCCGCAGGAGCTCAAGAAGCTGGATGCGTTCCTCGAGAACGGTAAGCTTACGGCGGACCGCTCCCTGATGATTACCTTCTACCCCAGTCAAGAGGCATTACCAAATCTCTCCGCTTTCCTGAAAGAATGGGGAATTGAGGTACCCCGTGCAGTGGTAGTCGAGCGAGATCAAACACACATCGCGCAGTCGAACCCATCTTTTATTCTCACACAAACGAATGTGGATTCTACGATAACGCTTAACTCGCAAGTTTCTCAGTATGAAAATGTGGTAATGCCGGAATCGAGCCCCATCAATCTTTTATTTACCTCCCGTGATGGCGTCACCACGCATTCTATGGCAACCTCATATAATACTTCGTATCTGGTTGACTCCAAATCTACGGAAGAAACAGTGAAAAATGCAAAGGAGCAAGCATACACCACAGTAGCACTCGCACAGAAAAACATGACGCTTGACGGTACCGTCTACAAGCAGAATGTAATTGTTGCAGGCAGCTCACCCATGTTTGCGGAGGGAGTAATTAATGCCTCTGCCTATGGCAATGGAAAATATGTTACCGACCTTGTACGTTACGCCACCGGGGAAACTGATTCTAACACCGGCTTGCTTGTTACACCAGTTCAAACAAATCAGGTAGACATTAACCTTTCACAAGCTGCCAGTGTGATTCTTGGCTTTGGGCTGTTTACTGTATTAATCCCCCTCTGCGTTTTAGCGGCAGGCTTCGTCGTTTTTCTAAAGAGGAGGCACCTATAATATGAAACCACTCCATAGAAACCTACTGTCAGCCGCCGGTTTGCTTATTGTACTAGCCGGTGTGTTTGCCGCTTTAAAAATGACCGAAAAACAGCCGGAGACTACTTCCTCAGTTGCGGATGACACCGCCATCAGTCTGCTCTCCAAGCAAATTGATGATGTAAAATCGATGCAGGTAAAAAATAAAAATGGTGGCTTTGTGATTGTTCCCAGTACCGTTGGCACTTCCTCCGGTGTATCTGACCAAATCACTTACACGGTGCAAGGGTTGGAGGGGCTTCCGCTGTATAAAACGGCGGCGGAAAATGTAGTGAAAGACGGCTTTAGCCTGATTGCCTCTAAAAACATTGGCACCGTCAGCAATTTAAAAGAGTATGGTTTGGATCACCCCGCTGCGGAAGTCCAGGTCAATTTTCGGGATGGCACAAGCTTTGATTACCTTTTGGGCAATGAAGCCGCTGGCTCGGATGGCTACTATATGGCAGGCAAAAACTCCAGCAACGTTTATATCGTCTCCGTAGACAGCGGGATTTTCAGCAGTACCAAAGATTTTGTGAAAAAAGAACTGTACTCCCTAACCAATGCCAGCAGCGGGCAAGAGACCCCCGCTATTGAAACGATAACGCTTACCAACACCCATTTGGGCGAACAACTAAATATAACCAATAAGAATAACCTTGTTACGGTTTCAGACGGAAAACAAACCCTGCCGGTAGATGAAACGCAATATTCTACGCTTGCTACTACCATCTCCACCGTTACTGCGAATGAAGTAACGGCGATTCGTCCCTCGGCAGAGCTAAAAAAGAAGTACGGGTTAGATACACCTTCCACAACGCTCTCCTTTACCGCCGATAAGCACTCACATTCCTTAAAGGCCGGCAAGGTAGAAAACGGCTTGTGGTACGTAATGGCAGACGATATTGACGCTATTTTTGCCATTCAGGAAGATAGCGCGTCCGTATGGGCAAATGCTACTCTGTTTAGCCTTAGAAGCAAATTCGTACAGCTTCCCAGTATTGCGGACGTAAGTGGGTTGGATGTATTGGCGGAAGACCAAGCTTTTACCTTTGAAAAGACACGCACAAAAAATACTACAAAGTCTACCAAAGACAGTGAGGTGTTCGATTATACCGTTACCAGCAATGGCAAAGCAGTTACGTATGAACCGAACTTTCAAAAGTATTATGAAAATGTAATTGCCGTTCAGCTTTTAGAAGAAGCAAATGCAGATTCTGACGGAGTAGCGACGGCTATGAGTAAGTCACCTGTTTTTACCGTACGATACCGCTTTTATGATTCCGCTAAAAAACCAGTTACAGTGCAATATTACACCGTTAACGACCGGCGTTACTTGGCGGTGGTAGACAACGTACCCCAAGGCCTTGTTACCGCAACAAACATTAACGGCCTAATTGCAGATACGGCTACCGTATCTGCAAACGGTACGGTGCAGGCAGGGCTATAATCTGAAATAAACTTTAAAACATAAGAAAAGACCCCATAATTGGGGTCTTTTCTTATGTTCAAATTACATTTAATCTTTTTGACAGTACGCCCTTATAAAATAAAGAATCGATAAAACCCTGCACCAAAATCTGATAAAAAGAGTATCGCAAATTTTTCTATTTTATGAACTGTAGTGAAACGCGCTAACCTAAATCTAAATAAACCATACCCATACTTAAATAAATGAAATTGCGGAACAAAAATCAGCCTGTTGAATAAACAACAGGCTGAAATTTAGAAAGGTTAATTATTTGCCGGTATACGCATAGGTGAATTTCGCATCCACTGCATACAGATTTTTGTAGATAGCGGCTGCGCGCTCTCTGTAATGCTCCATGGTTTCACCTGAAATAGTAAGCTGCGCCGTGGAACCAGAATTTTGAGCTTTTTCTGCAATCTTTTTCAGATCATCGGGTGTATTTTTAACCCACTTCTCTTGGCGGTTCTGGTAGCTCTTCTTTTTGGATTCAGGACCTTTTGCCAACAGCTTTTTATAGCCGGAGTCAATCTCTGTCTGCCAGAGCTTGGTGTATTTTTCATTCACCTTAATCATATCGGCACTGGAAGAAGCCTTTTCCATCTCTGCCAAATAGGCTTTGTCGATGGGGTTCTTTACAAACAGCTTATTAAACTCTTTGTTGCTCGTTACAATGTTCTTAAGTGAGGTCGCTTTATCATCCGGACCGGCAGATGCAGAAGATGTTCCCGAAGTAGTACCGGAGGCACCAGAAGATACTGCCGAAGACGAGCCCGAAGAGGCCTTTGAGGGCGCCTGCGATTGCGGAGCGGAAATAATCGGCTCTGACGTTACAGACGATGTATTCTCCGTACTCTTATTACACCCAAAAAACACCGAAAAAACCATTATGGAAGCGATCAGCAATGATGCTGTTTTCATTCTTTTCATCACCATGACATCCTTTCTAAAGTAAAATTCCCAACGCTTCATGTTTTGCTGGCTCATTTACTTTACCACAACATCCTTTGTCTTTCAATCACACAAACCTGAAAAAAATCTTACTAGAATCTTAAGCTAAAGGTGCAGCGCCAAAACAAGCATTGGCTCCAGCTGTTGATAAATAGGCTCAAACTGTTCAATTGGCAGTGGGTTTTGGCCCATGCCTACCTCTACCGTAAATGCAGGACGCCTCATACAATCAATAAACCAGTCTTTAAAACCGCCGCCCACCGCCAGGCCCTCCGGCTTTTCTACCTGGTACCCTGCTGCATCCGCCAGCCTTTGTGCCATCTCAAGGGAACAAGGTGGGGTATGTTCACCAAAATCGTAATATATTACTTCGCCTTGACTGTGAAAGGCAAGTGCCTGGCAAAAACAGTGCCGCCTGCATAGCCGGGTCATTGCAGCTGTTTCGGGTTCACTCTCGGGGCAGGTTCCGCCATACCTAGTAGGGCCCGGCCCGGTAATGCCAGATTCAATCTCCAGCTCACGCAGCTCGCACCAGCCAGCATTAAAATTGTGGTTAATATCTACACCGCGTGCATTCGCCTGCCACCGCTTTTCTGGGTCACAAAGCTGGATGGCAACTCCATCTGGATTCACACAGGGGATGATACAAACCCCTCTGTTGCCTAAAAGCGCCGTTACATCTTCACCGGCCAGTAACGTGTGGTCACGAACAGACTCGCAAAGCCTATGCGCAAAGCGAAGCAATATCATTGTGGTAATCCACTCCATACCATGAAACGCCCCGGCAAGCAATACCCTCTCGTCACAGTTACCTACCGAAAAAGAGTAAATTTGGCGGCTGCATATACTGCACCCAATTGAACCAACCCTCGCAAACGGATAGTTTGCCAACTCTTGCATCTGCTGTTTTAACATGCAATAATCCGGCGGCAATAGCTGCTGTTCCATTGTATAACCCCCTTTTTCTGGTAATCCCAGTATAAGCGACCTTCCTCCAAGAACTTTGTCGCAGGTAGGCTAATCAAATTTGCATTCTGCGCAAATTACCGCTTTGCGCTTGGCTATAAACAATTATTCATGCTATAATAATCAAGCTAAGAATCCACAAAAAGCACCGATTAGGTATGGAGGGATATCATTCATGAAGCTTACGGAAAAAACCTTACAACAAGATTATCGTTACCGTGGAAAAATCGTTAATTTGCGTATTGATGAGGCTCTGCTGGAGAATGGCAAAACTGCTTTGCGTGAAGTAGTGGAGCACCCCGGCGGTGTTTGTGTGGGTGCACTTACCGAGCAAAATGAGCTGCTGTTTGTGCGGCAATTCCGCTACCCGTATCAAGAAGTGGTAACGGAGCTCCCTGCAGGAAAACTGGAACGTGGGGAAGACCCTTTGGAAGCAGGAAAACGAGAGCTATTGGAGGAAACGGGAGTTATTGGAAAGGATTACCACTTCTTGGGGAATTTATTCCCGTCACCGGGTTACTGCGATGAAATTATTCGTCTTTTTTTCTGTCGGGTAGACACTGTAGGGGAGAGCCGACCGGATGAAGGTGAATTTTTAGAAGCAGAACACATTCCACTGGAACAGGCAGTGCAAATGGTACTGGAAAATAAGTTGCCGGATGCCAAAACCCAAACCATTATTTTAAAGATAGATGCATTGTTGCGTGCCGGTAAAATATAAAAAAGAGTTTTCCACGAGGGTCTTAATAATCGTGGAAAACTCTTTTGTTTTGTTCATGATTTATTATAGTTTCACTTCGATGACTTGTAAAAATCGCTCTTATGCTTGCTCAAACGTTTTGGCAACCTCACGCAACCAGTCGACGATTTCTATGTGCTGAGGACAGCTTTTTTCACATTTTCTGCATGCAATGCAATCGGAGGCTTTGCCAAAGTTTTTTATCATATTCGAATAATAAAGCCCGTTAATCGTCCAACGGTTGGGGTCACCGGTACGAATCTTCTCGCGATTATCCATGTTATACATTGAGAAGTACTTGGGAATCGCAATGTTTTTGGGACACCCTTTTACACAATACTCACAGGCGGTACAGGGAATTGCAATTGTTTCGTTAATATACTCTACAACCTCAAGCAAAAGCGCGCGCTGACTTTCGCTAAGCGACTCAAAATGCTGCATGTAACCGGTATTGTCTTGCACCTGATCCATGTTAGACATCCCGCTGAGCACCATCATCACACCGTCAAGCCCGGCGGCAAAACGAATCGCCCATGAGGGCAGTGACCATTCGGGCTGGTTTTCTTTTAAAAGCTTCTCTGCTTTTTCTGGTAGGGTTGCCAGCATACCACCCTTGACCGGCTCCATGATAAGAACCTGCTTGCCGTGCTTTCTCGCAACCTCCCAGCAGCGGCGAGACTGTATGCTATGGCTTTCCCAATCCAAATAATTAATTTGAAGCTGTACAAACTCCGTTTCCGGGTGCGCTGTCAATATTTCGTCCAGCAGCTCTGGTGTATCGTGAAAAGAGAAACCGATATGGTGTACTTTGCCTTCCTCTTTTTTCTGTTTTACAAACGAAAAGCTATCGAATCGTTTTACAGCCTCATAATTAGTAACGTTTAAATTATGTAAAAGATAGTAATCAAAAAACGAAACTCCGCATTTCTCCAACTGCTCTTCAAAGATTCGCTCCTGGTCACCCTCATTTTTCAGGAACATGGTTGGCAGCTTTGTGGTAAGCGTAAACGAGCTTCGGTCATGCCGTTTTACAAGTGCCTCTCGAACTGCAATCTCACTTTGGCCTGCATGGTACATATAAGCTGTATCAACATACGTAAAGCCTTTCTCTAAAAAAGCATCTACCATTTGACAGGTAGCGTCCATATCAATACTGGCCGGGTCATTTTGATCCTTCAGAGGTAAGCGCATCATTCCAAAACCTAGTTTTTTAGCAGCCATTGTAACAACCTCCCTTTTCACATCGTTTCTTATAAAAGAAATAAAATCCACTCTTTTATTATCTATGTATTTCATTTAGTATACAACATAAAGTATACTCTAAGTCAAGCTCTGTTCTTGCTATTTTACAGCAATTCGAAACGAGAGAAAAGTGCCACAGTAAAAATCACTGCGGCACTTACTGTTTTTTATTTTAATTACGTGTGAAAGAGCAATTCCCCTGTTCGGGATTTTGTCCGCACCCCATTCTGGATGGCAGGGACTCCACCCACAATCACATGATTGATTCCCTCCGGCTTTTGCAAAGGGTTAAAAAAAGTGCAGCAGTCCTTTACCGCCTCTTGATTAAACACCGTTAAATCTGCCACTTTGCCCGGTGCAATGGTGCCTCGGTCGGTAATTCCGAGTATAGCCGCAGGTAGACCTGTCATTTTATATACAGCATCTTCTATGGGCATAAGGTTATGTTCCCGCACCGTTTGCAAGAAGCGGGGGAAGGTGCCATAGCTGCGGGGGTGTATACTTTCCTCCATTATATGGGGATCGTAAGGGTAGTTTACACCGTCGCTGCCTACTGCTATTTCCATATTCTTCATTATATGGAGCATATCTGTTTGATTTAAACAAAAATAATTGCAGTTTACAGCACCTTGGCATTTTACCAAACAGCGGGTAACCGTCTCCTCAGGAGAACAATGCAACAATGAGGATAGCTCTGCTATGTTTTTGCCGCATGCCTCCGGCATTCGGTTCATAGTAGATACGATTACAACCGCTTCGGCTCCTCCGCGATTCTCCATTTCTGCTCGAATATCATTCAGAAGGCGTGGATCCGGCTCGTTTACACGCTCCAACAGCTTTTGCATTCCACCATCAAATGCCCATTTGGGGCACAGTGCCGTAAGGCTGGTAGAAGTAGCCGTATAGGGATATTGATCGCAAGTAATTTTGAGACCCTCTGCACGGGCATCTTCCAGCCTACTAAGTAGCTCTTCTGCCCGCCCCCACTGTGGTTTTCCCATCAACTTTAAATGAGAAAGCTGTAAATGGACACCCGATTGCCGGGCAATCTCCAGCATTTCATCTACCGCCTCAAAAATACGGGGGCCTTCGCTTCGCATATGTACCGACATTATTCCCTCATGCTGTTTTACTACTTTTGCCAAGGCGACTAACTCTGCTACCCCCGCAAAGCTGCTTGGTGGATAAATTAGCCCCAAAGATAAACCAAACGCCCCGCTTTGAAGCTCATGATGGAGTACCTGCTCCATTTTTTCCAGCTCCGCAGGTTCTGGGTCTCGCAGGTCAAAGCCCATTACACTACCGCGCAAGGTTCCATGGCCAATGAGCATTCCATAGTGGGAAGAGGGCGGTGTTTTTTTAATTCGTTTTGCTACATCGAGAATGGAGTCTTCTCGCAGCACTAGGCTTCCCATTGGTAATCCCAGTGTTTTCTGGTAGTATTGATTCACTTCTTCTCGGTGTGCAGAATTATTTGGAACGGTAGATATTCCGCAGTTTCCGGTAATCTCCAGTGTTACCCCTTGGAACAGCTTTGCCTGCGGCTCGTAGTCCTCTATAAGAGGGCTGGCGTCGGAGTGCGTGTGAATATCGATAAATCCGGGAGCAACGATTTGGCCTTTTGCATCAATCACCTGTTCTGCTTCTCCCTCAAACCGTTCACATACCTGACTAATGATTCCATTTTCAATACAAATATCTGCCTTTTGGGGTTTGGTACGCATACCATCCGCCAAGATCCCGTTTTTGATTACAAGGTCATACAATAAAAACCACTCTCCTTTCCTATCAGAACCGCTAATCCTAAGCTATTTTTTATACAATATTGTATCGTAAATAAAATAGAAAAAGACCCCAATCGTTACAAAAATACTTGCAACATATTTCGGGTCTTTCCTACTAAACCGGGGATCGGTCTTATGTATAAATCATAAACAAATTCATGATTTATTTGTGTGTGGTTGCCGTCCACCCAAAAAAAAGATATAGAAAGAGTGTGAAAATCTTTTACTCCGAATGGGCGGCAGAAGCGTGGAAAAAATTTTTTAAACAGAAGTCTTGCATATATTAATACCACAGTTAAAACTCCACGTCAATACATTATAATCAAATTCGTATGACACATTATCAAAACAGCTTAAAACTTCAAAAAAATACGCATTTTATATAAAAATATCATTTTATTTTGTCAGTGCCTGTTTATGTATTTTTTATGAATGAATTTTAGTTTAATACAACTTTCATTTTAATTAAAATAAAACTGTAAAAGAAAAGGTGTTTTATCACTAAAATCAATCATTTGATTTTGCATTTATACTTTTAAATTTATATTCGGTTGCTTCCAATAAAAAAACACAGGGGCTAATGGCCCCTGTGTTTTTCTTTTCGGTTTTTTTTATGAAGCTCATAACGGCGATATTTATCTTCTTCGCGTTGCTGTACCGAAACCACCCTGTGTTCCTTTTTTGTTTCTTCTTGCGCCTTTTTCAGTGCCTGCTGGGCTTTTGTACCGGCACCCGACTGGCAAACCTGCCGATGAATGGCTCTTTGCAAGCGTTTTGGGTTTTTTATTTTAGAAGAAATTGAATTTTCTCCAAGGGATGATCGAAACAAAAGACGATGATAATTTTTCAGTAAAAAATCATATACCTCATACTCTTTTGGTTCTGCCCCGAACGTAATTTTACAAACCTCATACACACGGCCACACTCACGTTCGTAAACCCCAACCCAAAACGGGGACTCAAAAAACACGGTTAGTTTGGAACAAATGGACTCCATTGTACACCCTCCTTAATAATTTGCCCTACAAAGAACGGACAACCAAGGAGGCAGGTTACTGACGGCTTTCGCCGCGCCCGGACTACCAACCGGACTGTGTTTTTATCTTTGCTTTTTTATTATATTACCAGTATAAACAAATGTCAAAACCGATAAAAATGCCCGCCCCGGCATTTCTGCCAAAAGCGGACATTCAAACATATCAAATCGAATTAAATTACGGCAAGTGTTTGTTTATTCTTCGTCGCCAGAAGCTTCTTCCTCTTCCGGAATTACTTCATCAGCAACGTCTTCTTCCACCAAATCTTCCGCGCTTTCAGCGGTACCGTCATCCTCAATTAAAGAATCGTCGGTTTCCTCTTCATCGTCGTGCGGGGCTCTTGCCAGAGTGACAACACGGTTTTCGATACCATCCACACGCATAACACGCACACCCTTGCTAGGGCGAGCACATACACGAATGGAAGCAGCATGAATTCGGATAATAACACCGTCGGAAGAAATGATGATGATATCATCCTCAGGGTCAACTACCTTAATGGAAGCAACATCGCCATATTTGGCAACATGATAGTTAAGCAAGCCCTTACCGCCGCGGGTTTGTGTGCGGTAATCGGTAATAGGAGAAAGACGCCCGTAGCCGGTTTCCGAAACAGTAAGAACCAAACCGCCCTCACGAATGGTGGAAAGGCCGGTAACGCAATCGCCTTCCTTGAGCGTGATGGCTTTTACACCGCGAGCAGTACGACCCATCGCTCTAACATCTGTTTCGCGGAAGCGAATTGCCATACCTTTTTTCGTTGCAACAAGCATTTCACTGCTGCCGTCGGTACGGCGTACCCAGCTCAGTGCATCGCCCTCGTCAAGATCAATGGCGATAACGCCGCCCTTACGTGCTGTATTGTAAGCACTGAGTGCGGTGCGTTTAATAATACCATTCTTCGTTGCCATTACGAGGTAGCTTTCTTCATCAAACTCCGGAACACGAAGCATAGAGGTTACACTTTCACCGGAAGACAGGGGAAGCAGATTTGCAATATTAATGCCCTTGCTGGTTCGAGAACCTTCCGGTACCTCATAGCATTTCAGGCGATAGACACGACCCAAATTCGAGAAGAACATCACATAGTCGTGGCTGTTGATGACAAACATTTCAGTTGCCACATCTTCTTCACGGCGTGTCATTCCAGACACACCACGGCCACCACGGCGCTGGATGTGGTAGGTATCTACCTTTTGGCGCTTCACATAGCCAAAATTGGTCATGGTGAGAACGCACTCCTCCTGCGGAATGAGGTCTTCAATATCCACTTCACCACTGACGGTTGCAATCTCAGTGCGTCGTTCGTCACCAAACTCTGCCTTCACTGCCAATGCTTCTTCCTTAATGATGGAAAGCTGGCGGGGAACATTGGAGAGAATATCCTCCAAATCGGCAATTTTAAGCATCAATGCGGCAAGCTCATCCTCCAGTTTCTGTCGTTCCAAACCGGTCAAACGACCCAAGGGCATCTGCACAATGGCCTGCGTTTGAATATCATCCAACTCAAAACGTTCCGTCAGGCGTTCTTTTGCCATCGGGATGGATTTCGAGCTGCGAATGATAGAAATAACCTCATCAATGTGGTCAATTGCAATTTGCAGGCCGCGTAAAATATGAGCACGTTCCTGTGCTTTGCGCAGCTCAAACTGAGTACGGCGAACAATAACGCTTTCCTGAAAGCGAATGTATTCCTGCAAAATGTCTTTGAGTGTTAATGTTTTCGGCTCGCCATCTACAATGGCAATCATAATTACACCAAAGGTTGTTTGCATTTGGGTATAGGTATACAGGTGATTGAGCACAATTTGAGGAGACGCATCGCGCTTAACGTCAATGACAACGTGCATGCCATTTCTGTCGGAGTGATCTTCAATATTAGAGATACCCTCAATGCGTTTATCCTTTACCAGCTCAGCAATGTTTTCAATCAAACGAGCCTTATTTACCTGGTAGGGCAATTCCGATACGATGATTTTAAAGCGGCCGTTCTTTTCCTCTTCAATTTCGGCGCGGGCGCGCACAATGACACGGCCGCGGCCGGTGCCATAAGCAGCACGAATTCCACTGCGGCCCATGATGATGCCGCCGGTGGGGAAGTCTGGCCCCTTAATGTGCTCCATGAGCTCTTCCATGGTTGCTTCGGGATTATCAATCAGCAAACAAAGGCCGTCGATTACCTCCCGCATATTATGAGGCGGAATATTGGTAGCCATACCAACGGCAATACCAGTAGAACCATTCACCAAAATATTGGGGAATCGAACCGGTAGAACCACAGGCTCTTTTAAGCGGTCATCGTAGTTCGGCCGAAAATCAACCGTGTCTTTTTCAATGTCGTTCAGCATGCGAACCGCAGGCTTACCAAGGCGCGCCTCCGTATAACGGTAAGCAGCAGGCGGGTCACCGTCTACCGAACCGAAGTTACCGTGGCCGTCCACCAGCATATATCGCATAGAAAAGTTCTGTGCCAAACGCACCAAAGCGTCGTAAACTGACGCATCACCATGCGGATGGTACCGAGCCAGCACGGCGCCGACTGTATCTGCGCACTTACGGTATCCCTTTTCTGGCGACAGGCCATTTTCAAACATGGTATACAAAATTCTTCTGTGTACCGGTTTGAGGCCGTCGCGTACATCGGGCAGAGCACGCGATATAATTACCGACATGGAATAATCCAGAAAGGACTGTTTCATCTCTTTTTCCAGGTCAACATTAATTACCCGGTTTATTTGCATTTCCTCCATTTATCGGACACCTTCCCGCTTGTAATTTTCATTCTGTTTTAATAGCTCCCGTACCTTCACCAGGTCCCAGGGGGGCAGCGCCCGCTTGGGCAGAACCCAAAGCTCATTTTGTCCTGTATATAGTAAAAATACCTTCGCATCCTCATAGACCATGTAAAGATAGTTGTAAGGCAGTTTTGCGCGATACCGGTCTGTTTGAATGGATATGGTTTCTTCGTCAAATAGCATGGTTTGCGCCAGCATGCGTTCTCCGTGCGTATCGTAGTACCGCTGCGCCTGGTAGCGAACAAGTGCAGGCTGCCAGCTGTCTAAGGCAAAGCCAATAACAGTACCCAGCAGTACAATTGAGGTAGAAAGGAAACGGCTATAAGTATTTGTTGCAAAAAAGATGCGTGTTACAATGCCTGCAACTACCAACAAAAATCCGCTCCAACGTAAAATGGTACCTTCTGCTGTTCGGTATGTGGCACGCGCCGCAGCATGCCTGCTGTTTACATAATCCTCTCGTGTCATTAAAAAGCTAACCACTACCTGGTGGCTGCTTTGCTCCCGTGGGGTCATTGAAACCTCCCGCCGTTTTCCAAACGACAACGCCCAGCAAATGTACTACGCAGGTGAGCGCTCAGGATTTTCTCCTCTTCTGGGGTAAGAGGACTCTTTTTTAAGATGAGAAGGGGCCGCGACATGCCACCCCAGAGCACATAATAGTGCTGCCCTTCAACGCAACCAGAAAAGTCCGTCCAGTATTCACTTAAGGTTTCTACTTCATTTTCAAGCTCTATTCCACTTTTGTAAACCGTAATTTTACTGGGAAGCCGTAGAATTCTGCTATTGCAAAATTGCAGTACCGCACTGTGCAAGCGTCGCCTGGGCTGTTCCCTCCAGAAGAAAAGCGCGAGTGCCAAAAAGAAAACAACGGCACATGCTGGTACAAATCCCGTAGCAAACCGGGACAAATACCAGGGAATAGTAGAGGCAGTCAGCACGGCAGCACAAATACAAATGCCAGCCCGTACCCAAAAGCGACGAAAAGGAAACAATGTGTTTTCGTACATGAGAGCGGATTGTGCGTAGTCTTCCGCACTTAGCTGCTGCTGAAAGCTTAGAATTGGCACTTCTCGAGATAACTCCGCCATATTCACTGCCTCCTTTCCGGTCGCCCAACCAATTTTTTAATGATACGCATTATTCATACTTTTGTGTTCCTGCCATAAGAATTGCCAGCACGTCTGCACGAATGGCGGGTTCAATGCTCCTCTGCGGAATCACCAATCCCCGGTTCTCGTTTTTATGCAGCAATATCAGTTGAGGGGTCATATCCATTTTTGCTGTGTTATTGAGTGGAAGAGTCCAGTGGTTATCGCCAACTTCCACTTCAATCTCGTCTGGGTAAACCGCTACGTTAATTTCTTCTCCCGTAGCGAGCTGCTTTGCTAGACCCTTCATTCGCAAAATAGGAGAAATCCATAAAAACAAGCCAAAAAGTGCACTCAGTATTGCAACACGGAATAATTGGCCTGAATTACCCAACATAAGGCCAAACACCACACAAACAATTGTAATGCCGCCCAGCAGAACCAACCACAAAATGTGTTTTTTATATGCAGGACTGCGTTTATTCTCACGCCGGAATGCTTCGTAAAATTCTTCTTGCCGAAGAACATAGGAAAAACGCACCCCTGTTTGCTGCTCTTCGTACACAGCTGCATCCTCATCCGCTACTAAATTGAGAGTTTGTGAACGGCTCTGCTGCGGAGGTTCCGCAGGCTCGCCCTGCTCAGCTTGCTCCATACAATTCTCTTGTGTTTGCTGATTGTCATTCATCCCTGAATTTCCTCCCGAATTTTATTAGGCAGCCACCCAAAGCACCGGGTTTTTGCCGATTAAATATCCAGATTTGTAACGTATCTGGCGTTTTGCTCAATAAATAGTCTGCGGGGTTCCACCTTATCTCCCATCAGAATGGTAAAGGTTTCGTCTGCTGCTGCTGCATCCTCCATTTCAACACGGAGCATTGTGCGAGTATCTGGATTCATGGTTGTTTCCCAAAGCTGATCCGCATCCATTTCACCAAGACCTTTATAGCGCTGAATATCGTAATTGGTTCCGCTCATCTCAGCCATTATGGCATCTCGCTGCTTATCAGAATACGCATAACGGTGGTTTTTGCCCCGAGTTACACGATAAAGCGGCGGTTGTGCCAAATAGATATGCCCTTGTTCCACCAACGGCTTCATAAAACGGAAGAAAAATGTGAGCAGCAGCGTACGAATATGCGAACCGTCGACGTCCGCATCCGCCATAATAATGATTTTGCCATAGCGCAGCTTGCTTAAATCAAATTCTTCACCCAAACCGCACCCGAGTGCCGTTACAACTGGCATCAGCTTTTCATTGCCATAAACCTTATCTAGTCTTGCTTTTTCAACGTTGAGCATTTTGCCCCAAAGCGGTAGAATTGCTTGGAATTTACGGTCACGTCCACCCTTGGCAGAGCCTCCTGCAGAGTCTCCCTCAACAATGTAAATTTCAGTTTCTTCCGGATTACGTGATTGACAGTCCGCAAGCTTACCGGGAAGAGCGGCAGATTCCAATGCCGACTTACGACGAACTAATTCTCTTGCCTTTTTTGCAGCCTCACGTGCTCTTGCTGCGGAAAGTGCCTTATCAAAAATTGCTCGAGCAATGGTTGGGTTTTCTTCCAAATACGTCATCAGCTTATCGCCAACCATCTGCGAAACTAAGCCAGCAACTTCTGTATTACCAAGGCGCGCTTTTGTTTGCCCTTCAAACTGTGCTTCCTTCAGTTTTACACTAATAATCACAGTCAGGCCTTCGCGAACATCCTCACCGGAGAGATTCTTATCGTTTTCTTTCAGGATATTATACTTTCTAGCGTAATCGTTCATAATTCTGGTTAAGGCTCGCTTAAATCCGTCCTCATGCGTACCGCCGTCTGTCGTGTGTATGTTATTTGCAAAAGACAACATCAGCTCATTGTAGCTGCTGTTATACTGCATTGCTACTTCAGCCGTTGCATTGTCATCTGCTGCGACTGCATCAAAGTAAATTACCTCGTTGTGAATCACTTCAAGAGAACGTTTTTTATTGAGATATTCGACAAAGCTGCGAATACCGCCCTCATACTGGTACACATTGTGAATGATATGGTCGGGATTACGATCATCGTCTAGTTCAATGTGAACACCCGCATTTAAAAAAGCCTGTTCTCTCAAACGATTTTGCAGAATATCGTATTCATAATTGGTGCTTTCCTGAAAAATCTCAGGGTCCGCCTGAAAACGCACGATAGTACCAGTATGGTCACTATCACCGGTTCTTACAAGCTCGGTAACGGCTATGCCGCGCTCAAAGCGCTGGCAGTATACACCTTCTTCTGTATATACTTCTACCTCGAGCCATTCGGAAAGAGCATTTACAACAGAGGCACCAACACCATGCAGACCACCGGATACCTTATAGCCGCCGCCGCCGAATTTACCACCGGCATGCAGAATGGTAAACACAACGGTAACTGCTGGAATCCCTGTTTTGTGCTGAATACCAACTGGAATACCACGGCCATTATCTTCTACACTAATAATGTTCCCCGGTAAAATTTTCACCACAATACGGTCGCAAAAGCCTGCCAGCGTTTCATCGATGGCATTATCGACTATTTCGTATACCAAGTGGTGCAGCCCGCGTGGTCCGGTTGAGCCAATGTACATTCCGGGGCGCTTACGTACCGCCTCGAGGCCTTCCAAAACCTGTATTTGATTTTCATCGTAATTCTGATCGGTTTGAGTCATTTCGCTAAACTCCAAGTAGAACCCTCCTATATATCAACAATTTGTTATCATTAAAGACGTCTGAAGGAATTATTTTGATCTGGCCCAGGACCGGGTCGGTTACCCGGCGCATTAGGCGGAAGATTACCAGCCCTGGGTGGGGCAGATGGCCGCTTACGTGTACCTGGTTTTCTCAACCGGACAAGGAATGGCGCGGAAAGAAAAAACAATAGATAAGGCAGAGCCATAAGCAAAACCCCATAAAACGGCATGCCTCCTGTTATAAACCGAAGTATCAAAAAAACCACAACTGAAATAATAACTGCAACAGAACCAAACATAGGTGCTGCGGTACTTAAAAATACTCCGGAAAAACCGCCGCAATTGGGGCAGCGATATTCTCCCTCCTGCTTTAAAAACCAAGCTCTCACATAACCGACCTTTTGCCCGCAATGTGGGCACACCGGTAATTGTAGCTTCATCGCCTTTTGCCATTCCTTTCCTGTTTTCTTCCTTTGTTCGGCCTTTCGTTACACATTTGAAAGGTTCGCCATAAACCTGCTTCGTTTGAGCAGTGTAGTGGAAGAAATCTGCGAAATATACACCGTTACTAGCTTTGCTTTATCGCAGCAAAGCACAAAGGATTTCGGCATCTCCATACTTACATTGACTACTCTGCCTTCTTTTTCTGCTTTCGCAAGGTATTCTCTCGTATATTTTGAAATTGTGGAATTCTCCAAATCAAAAATTCCGATGATATCTTTTGTTTGTATTACAGTGTCCTGCCCAAGGTGTAGGTACATAAAACACATCCTTACTGCTGCACGGACAACTGTCCCTGCTCCATCTCAAATCTTCCGCCACCGGAATAACGGGCCGCTATTTCGGGGTCACAGCATGTTAAAAATACCTGCTTTTCTCCCAACTGATTTAATAAAAAATCTTGCCGCCCAGAGTCCAGTTCACTGAGCACATCATCCAGTAAAATCACCGGTGCCTCACCAGAAACAGATTGCAAAACCTCTGCTTCTGCCAGTTTTAACGCCAATACACAGGAGCGCTGCTGGCCTTGTGACCCAAAGCTCCTCGCCAGCCTTTCATTCACTTGTATCTCAAGGTCATCACGATGAGGGCCAACCGTTGTAAACCCTGCGGAAATATCTTCTTTTCGGTTGCTGCCAAGCAGCCGAAAGAGATGTTCTCGCCACTGGTCTTCACTGATTGGCTGTTCCCCATTTACCGTTCGGTAACGAATAGAAAATTGTTCTTTTGCGCCTGAAATTCCCTCGTAAAATGCTTGGGCCGGCTGAGACAACAAGCGAATGTACTCGCCACGCTCCATAATGATTCTTGCTCCTCGCTGGGCAAGTTTTTCATCCCAAATTTCAAGGGTATCAAGCAGCTCGCCATGGCGGGGAATATCTTTAAGCAGTGCATTTCTCTGCTGGAGTACACGATTGTATTGAAATAATAACTTTGTATAAACCGGCCGAAGCTGGCAGAGAGCGCCATCCAAAAAGGAGCGACGTAAGGCAGGACCATCCTTTACCAGAGAAAGATGCTCTGGTGAAAAAACTACTGCTCTACATTTTCCAACTAGCTCCATCACCCCGCCGTAATCCACGCCATTAATGGATGCAGACCGTTTTTTGTTTTGAATAGTAAGAACCGCTTTTTGTTCCCGTTCCTCACTAAAAAAAGAAAGGGAAAGCTTTGCTGTCTCCTGCCCAAAGGCAATGAGCTCATGGTCGCGAGAACCGCGGAACGAACGGCCTCCCGTAAATAACCACAAGGCTTCCAGCAGATTTGTTTTTCCCTGTGCGTTCTGGCCAAAAATTACATTCATGTGCGAATCGGGAAGAAATTCTCCTTCACACAAATTGCGGTAGTTTAAAAATGATAGCCTGCTTACAATCACAGGTTTTTCACCTCGTATAGCTTGCCCTGAAATTCGGCACGGTCGCCTCCACGCATTTTTTTGCCGCGCATGGTGCAAATTTCACCGTTCACTAAAACCTCACCATTTTGCACTGCAAATTTTGCGTGCCCACCGGTTTCTACTGCACCAGCCAATTTAAGCAGTGCATCCAGCCGAATAAACTCTGTATCAATTGAAATGATTTCCATAGAGCCTCCTAATTATCAAACACCGCTTTTTAGGCGTACGGGCAGTACCAAAAATAAGAAACTGCTGCCATCTTTCGGAACGACCTTCATGGGGCTCAAAGCACCGCTAAGTTGAATTTTGACTTCATCGCACTCTGTATTGCGAAGCGCATCCAACAAATACCGGTTATTAAAACCCATTTCAAGAGTACCGCCGGTTCCCTGTGCATCCAGCTCATCATTTGCACGGCCGATTGCCGTGGAGCAGGATAACTGAATGCGATTTTCATCAAACACACAGCGAAGCGGACTTTTTAGGCGATCTGTAATTAAAAGAGAGACACGCTCTACACTGTCGATAAACGCTCTAGTTTTCACTAAAATTTCGGTTGTATGGGAAGCCGGAATTGCGGCATTATAATCAAGAAAATCACCCTCGAGAAGCCGTGAAATTAACGTATAGCGGCCAATTTGGAACAAAATATGCCGGCGGCCAATCGAGAGATTCAGGCTTTCTTCATTTTCTGGAAGAAGCTTTAATACCTCAGAAAGTGTTTTACCCGGTACAACGAAGCTGGTTTCTTGACTGCATGCAATGGGTTCATCACGAACAGCAAGGCGATAACCATCTACGGATATGAGACGGATTTTATTTTCACTCAGTTCAAACAATGTTCCGGTATGTACCGGTTTCATATCACTTTCCGATACTGCAAACAAGGTTTGACGGATCATACTTTTTAAAATTCCGTTCGGTACTTCAATTGAGGTTTCACTGGAAACGGAAGGCAACTCTGGGTATTCCTCGGATGGAATCCCCGCAATCGAGAATTCACTGGCGCCACTTACAATGGATGCTACATTCTTTTCATCTACCGAAAGAGAAACATCGTCACCCGGCAAACGGCGAACAATATCACCAAATAAGCGTGCGGAAAGCACCACACTGCCGGTTTGTTCAATTCTGGCGGAAAGGGTAGTTGTCATCCCCAGCTCCAAATCGTAGCCACACAGGAATAAGTCGGTACCTTTTGTTTGTATTAAAATTCCTTCCAATGCCGGTATGGAGGATTTTGAGGAAACTGCACGCTGAATATTCAACACTGCTTCCACCAATTCCTTGCGGTCACATATTATCTTCATAGTTCTTACCACCTTACGTTATTTAGAGTAGAAAGGATAGTTATGATTTAGCGGTAGTAGTAGGGGATACTGAAAAGTTGAAAACTGGTGAAAAGTGAGCAACACCAAGGGATAAATACAATTTTGTTTTCCAGAACCCACTGTGGAGTATTTGTTGAGAGTATGGAGTGAATTTTCGAGTTTTAACACACTGTTGAAAACTCTGTGGGGAATGTTGAAAAGAAGTTTATAATATTTCACACAGAAAAAAGGGTTTTCCCCTTAATTTGTGGAAAAGTGGAGAATGCCTCCACTTTTCAGTTTATACTATTTGTAATAATACAGACAGTAATCACACGCTTACCGGTCTCGTATGTTTTTAATAATGTCTTGAACGGTATCACGTGTCTTCGGGTCGCGGCCAATATTCTTTTCTACCTGCTGAATCGCGTACACGACAGTAGAGTGGTCACGCCCCCCAAAAGCCTCACCAATGGAGGTCATGGGAAGCTGGGTGATTTCACGTACCACATACATGGCAATTTGGCGTGCGGAAGAAATATTAGCAGAGCGCTTGGGGGAACGAATGTCCTCGGGGGAGGTGCCAAACGTACGAGCTACTTCTTCAATAATCTTCTCAATCGTCATAGGTGCGGGTTGGTGATTATTAATAATGTCGCTGATTGCAGCTTGTGCCGTAGCAATACTGAGCGACTCGCCAGCAAGCAGGTAATAAGCTTTCATTTTCTTTACGGCGCCTTCGAGCTGCCGTATATTATTTTTTAGGCGGTTTGCAATATATTCTGCCACATTATCAGGCAAATCAATTTCGAGAAGCTCGGCTTTACGCTTGATAATCGCAATGCGCGTTTCAAAATCCGGCGGCTGCACGTCAGCCGTCAGGCCCCACTCAAAGCGGGTTAAGAGCCGCTCTTCCAGTGTGGCAATATCCTTCGGTGGGCGGTCAGACGTTAAAACAATCTGCTTTTTCGCTTCATATAAGGTATTAAAGGTGTGGAAGAACTCCTCCTGCGTCGAATCCTTACCCGCAATAAACTGAATATCATCCACGAGTAGGATGTCCGCTTTACGGTAGCGCTGATGAAACTCTACTGTTGTACCACGGCGAATGGCTTCGATCAGCTCATTGGTAAATTCGTCCCCTTTAATATAGATAATGTTCATTTGAGGGTACGTTTTTGAAATTTCATTGCAAATGGCGTACAAAAGGTGCGTCTTGCCAAGCCCTGAATTTCCATAAATGAAAAGAGGGTTGTACAACACGGCAGGTTTTGTTGCCACCGCCATAGAGGCTGCGTGTGCAAATTTGTTCGAAGACCCTACAATAAATGTATCGAAGGTGTATTCGTAGTCGTCTTTCGAAAGAGGTACGGCGTCAGGCTTTTTATTCTGCACCAGCTGTTCGGGTGTACAGAGCTGAATTTGAATGCCTTCGCCGAAGATTTCGTTGAATGCTTCCTGAAGAAGAGAAGTGTAGCACCGGGTCAACGTTTGAAGGTGGAATTCATTCGGAACCTCCAGTACGGCAATTCCCTTGTTAAAATCCAGGCTGACAGGACGGATCCGGTGGATCCAGGTGGTGTAGGCCACCTCTGTGATGCGGGCTTTGCAAAAATCGCAAACAAGGCCCCAAGCTTCGGTAAAGGATTCCATAAAAACAATCATACCTTTCGGTGAGATAAAAAATAAAGAAAAAACCGAGCTGTTGCCGGAGCGTTCCAGCAAACACAACGTGCATAAAGCAAACTCGGTTCTACACGGATAATTAACATAATAATAGCATAAAGAAGAAAAATTTTCAAATGCTTTTCAACATCTTATAAACAGGAGTGTGAAAAACTATTGAAAGCACGCCTGAGTTTTTCACGGAGCAATCAAAACAATGTTGAAAATTAGCATATATTTATAATATTTAAATGTTGATAACATTATTGGAATAAAAACACGGAATTTCCATGTTGCAGTAAAGCAGAAGCACAATCGTTAAGGTGAATTGATTTTTTAAAGAGATACTTCTAAATTGTTTTATGCTATAATTCAAAGAGGGACATAAAATTTAAATATATAATGGAAAGAAATTTTTTAAAATAGAAAAAACTTGACCTTTTCATAAAGCGTATTTAAAGATTCTTTCATGAAAACAGGACAAGTTTATTAAATATTTTTTATTTTTGGACAAAAATACAGAAAGACAGAAAAAACATGTTTTACCAGCTTTCTTTTTGTGTAGTTGTATGGTATGATAAAACAAAAGCAAAATCGGGCGGATTTGTATTTTTTTATTGACAGTTTGCCTGTGATTAGGCTATAATGCTAAATTGCAAGGTTTGTACCCGAAAGGAGGGTTTTTCATGCTGAGAACTTATCAGCCTAAGAAGCTCCATAGAAAAAAAGAGCATGGGTTCAGAAAGAGAATGTCCGATAGAAACGGCCGCAAAGTTTTGGCGCGCCGCAGGGCCAAGGGAAGAGCGCGTTTGTCTTACTGAAGCTTTGAAAGGGCCACCGCAGTGTGGCCTTTCTTTGTTTTGTTTTTCAAATGGGCCAGATATGGGGAGGTTAAAGTTTCACAATGAGCGAAATAGTTTCAGTTTGTGAAAATGGCAGCTTTCGCCGTGCGTATGCAAAAGGAAAGTCCTTTGTCTCGCCAATTCTGGTAACGTATGTAATGAAAAACCGCGCGCGTCGCATACGTGTGGGAATTACCACCAGTAAAAAGACGGGTATTGCGGTAAAACGCAATCGATCCCGTCGCATTATTCGCGAAGCGGCTCGGCAGATAATGCCGGAGCTTACCGGCGGATATGACTTGATTTTTGTAGCGCGGGCAAAAACACCGTTTGTAAAAAGTACAGACATCCTATGTGATATGCGAAAGCATTTAACGCAGGCCGGTGTTTTAAAATGAGACGCATCATGATTTTAATGATACGGGGGTACCAAAAATGGGTTTCCCCGTTAAAGCGGCACCCAAGCTGCCGTTTTGTTCCTACCTGTAGCAGCTACGCTATTGTAGCGATTGAACGATTTGGCGCAGTTCAAGGAATTTTAATGGCGATTTGGCGAATTCTTCGCTGCAACCCGTTTCACCCGGGAGGGTATGACCCCGTACCGGAGCGGGGAGAAAGCCTGTTAGGCAGGCTCTTAAAAAATAGAAAGTAACGGCGTTTTATAAAATTGCGCTGTTTTCTATAAAATCTGGTATGGAAGAGCGATTCCGTAATATTTGAAACAGAGAGGTTTTTATATGGCAGGAATAGGCAATTTTTTCGGCAGTTTTCTAGGATATCTGCTGTGGGTTTTTTATCAGATCTTTAAGAATTACGGCGTAGCGATTATTATATTTACCATTGTATTGAAAATTGTTATGTTCCCGTTTTCCATCAAGCAGCAAAAATCGATGGCGGCGAACTCGAAGTTATCTGTAAAACAGAAAGAGCTGCAAAAAAAATACGGCAATGACCGTATTAAAATGAATGAAGAAATGCAGAAGCTGTATGAAAAAGAGGGGTACAACCCTGCCAGCGGCTGCCTGCCAATGTTGATTCCGTTTCCGATTATGATCGGTCTGTATTATACGGTGGTTAATCCTCTCTCCAATGCTTTGCACCTTGGAAAAGCAGCAGTAGCACAGGCAGTAGCGGTGCTGCAGTCGGTTCCTGGCATTAGCGGATCATTTACTTACCAAAACGGCTTTTACAATGAGATGGAAATTGTTCGTCATTTTACAGAGCTTCGTCCTTATTTGACAATGTTTAACGATGATGAGATTGCAAAAATTCAGTCACTCAGCTCTGGCTTTAATTTCTTGGGGCTGAATCTGTTAGGAACTCCTTCCGATGTTACAGTTTCCAGCTTTTTCGGTAAATTTGTTTCAATGTTCCAAACCAACTTGTGGTTGATCCCGGTACTTTGCCTTGCATCATCGATAATTACTCAGATTATTACCATGCGTTTGCAGCCCGGTATGCAGCAGCAGCAGGGTGCAATGAAGATGATGTTGTATATTTTACCCGCTATTACAGCCGTATTTGCCATGTCTGTTCCTGCGGCAGTCGGTTTTTATTGGATTATATCTACCATTACCGCACTGATTCAGGTGCTTTTGGTTCATGCATTTTTCAGCCCCGCATCTCTTACTGCAAAGGCAGAGGCACAGCGAATTGCGCTGTTGGAGATGGAAGAAGCGGCAATGGAGCCGCAGCCGGCTCACCTACGCCAGCGTACAGCAGAAAAATTTGCTGCTACAGATAGTAAAAAGGAAGATACATCAGCAAAAAAAGAACAGAAAAAGAAAAGCGGAAAATCCATAGGTGGCCAAGATAGCTACCTAGGGAAGAAAAAATAGGGTTTCTGATTCAATATTTGGAGGTGCGAAGGTGGTTAAAGAAGCGATTGCAACGGGAGATTCCGTGGAGCAGGCGTTTGAAGAAGCCTGCAAACTGCTTGGGGTAGAATCACATGAAGCGGAATTTGAAATTTTGGAGCTTCCCGAAAAAAAGAAATTCGGCCTTTTTGGCGGCGCACCCGCGAAAGTACGCGCTTTTATGAAATCTGGCCCCGCAGAGGCTGCTGCTGATTACCTAAAACAGGTTTTAGGGCAGATGGGCATTCCAACAGTCAAAATTGAGATTACCGAACAAGAGAACGGTGCGTTGCTTACCTTAACCGGTGATGACATTGGCTTTATCATTGGTCACAGAGGTGAAACACTCGATTCTTTACAGTATCTCTCCGGCTTAGTGGCAAATCATGTGGAGGATTCTTACTTTAGAATTACACTTGATATTGGAAATTACAGAGAAAAACGTAAGGAGACGCTCGAGTCGCTCGGTAAAAAAATGGCGGCAAAGGCTCTTAAAACCCAGCGTAATTGTTCATTGGAACCAATGAATCCTTATGAGCGCCGCATTATACATACGGCTGTTCAAGAGGTGGAAGGGGTAAAATCTTGGAGCGAGGGGGAAGACCTTGCGCGCCATGTTGTAATTGGCCCCGAGGGTGGTGAGCGCCCTGCGTTCCGCCGACCGAATGACCGCTCTCGTGGCGGAAGAGATTTTAATAGAGACCGTGGCGGCCACCCCTCACAGGGTGGAAGTAGAAACTATGGTGGACGCTCCTCAACATCTTCGCGTGACAGCAGAGATAGGCGCCCAGCGCAGGAACAAAGAGCACCTTATACTCCGCCTGCGGAAAGCCGCCCCGCAAAAAAGGGAAACAGCCCTTTATACAGCAAGATTGACACGAAAAAGGATTAACTTTTGCGTGGTATAAGAACGATAGAAAAGCGGTTCGTGAAACGAGCCGCTTTTTGTGGTACAAAAGGAGAGAATCATGCAACAAAGAACTTCCGCTATTGCGGCAATTTCAACGGCACAAGCTCCCGGTGGAATTGGTGTAATACGTATTTCCGGCACGGGTGCAAGGCAAATTGCAGGCCGGGTATTTGTCTCTGCCAGAGGGCAGAAAATAGAAGAAATACCGGGCTACACGGCACTGTATGGCTGGGTATATGCAGGGGAAGAGAAAGAGCGAATTGATGAAGCGGTGGCAACGGTGTTTGTTGCTCCCCATAGCTATACCGGTGAGGATGTTGTAGAGCTTTCTTGTCACGGTGGACTGTACCTCTTGCGCCGTGTGCTGGATGCTGTTTTAGCTGCCGGGGCAACTCCTGCCGGACCAGGAGAATTTACCCGCCGTGCATTTTTAAACGGGAAGATGGATTTAACGCAGGCAGAGTCAGTCATGCAGCTAATAGGCGCACAGGGTGGTCAAGCACTCCGTACGGCACGTGCAGGCCGCGAGGGGGCGCTTTACCGCCGGATTCACACAAGCCGAGAAAAGCTTCTTACCATTGCAGCGCACCTTTCAGCCTGGGCAGATTACCCCGAGGATGATATTCCGCAGCTCGATGAGGAATCGCTGCTTCATTCTCTTCAAGAGGTAGAGGTTGATTTGTCTCGACTACTCAGTCAATTCGATGCGGGAAGGGTTCTGCGAGAGGGTGTAGATACGGTAATCGTGGGCAGGCCGAACGTGGGGAAATCTACTTTGATGAATCTGCTGGCAGGCTGTGAGCGCTCTATTGTAACCGAGTATGCTGGTACAACACGCGATATTGTAGAAGAAACCGTTCTGCTTGGCGGTGTACCACTGCGGCTTGCAGATACGGCAGGATTGCGCGAAACAGAAGACCCGGTGGAGAGCATAGGAGTAGACCGTGCAAAAAATCGGTTGAATACCGCGCAGCTTGTGCTGGCAGTATTTGATTCTTCCTCACCGCTAACAGAGCAGGATCGCGAACTAGTCACTCGTTTAGCCGGTATGCCGGCAGTTGCAATCATCAATAAAAGTGATTTGGAATCAAAAATCGACAATGAGTATATAAAACAATCATTTCAACAATATGTATATATTTCAGCCAAAAGTGGAGATGGTCTTACCGAATTGCAGCAAGCAGTGGAGCAGATACTTCACACGGCAGATTTAAACCCATCCGAGGGGATTTTGTATACGGAACGGCAGCGCGATACTGCGCGTCGTGCCAAAGAAGAGCTGGAAGAAGCCATTCAAGCCCTAGCTGGGGGAATGACACTCGACGCCGTTACGGTATCGGTAGAGGGTGCGGTTTCTGCATTACTGGAGCTTACCGGGGAACGTGCAACAAATGAAATTGTTGAAACGGTTTTTGCTCATTTTTGTGTTGGAAAATAACTGGTTTCTTTCGATAGTATTGGGCTTTAAAAGAAAGAGAACTAGTAAGGGAAATAATTCGGAAACCGCCTTACGGCGGAAAGGAATCAGGTGCAAAAGACGATGTATCAGGCAGATCAGTATGATGTACTAGTAATTGGTGCCGGCCACGCCGGAATAGAGGCAGCCTTGGCTGCGGCACGGCTTGGTTGCCGTACGGTAATCTTTACCATTAATTTGGATGCAGTGGGAAACTGCCCATGCAATCCGTCCATTGGCGGAACGGCAAAAGGTCACCTCGTTCGTGAAATTGATGCCCTTGGCGGCGAAATGGGGAAGACGGCAGATGCGTGCACCCTGCAAAGCCGCATGCTGAATTTGGGAAAGGGCCCTGCGGTACACTCTTTGCGAGCACAGATTGACCGCCGGGAGTATTCCAAAATTATGAAGCATAAGTTGGAGCTGGAGCCAAATCTTCAGCTTAAGCAGGGCGAGATTATCGATTTGTTCCGAAATGGAGATGGTACATGGCAGGCGGTAACGCGTATGGGAGCTGGTTTTACAGCGAAATGCGTGGTGCTTGCTACCGGAACCTATTTGAGCGGTAAAATCTATGTGGGAGATGTTTCTTATGAAAGCGGACCAGACGGCTTGTTCCCGGCAGCTTTTTTATCGGAATCGCTTCGTAAGCTGGGAGTAAGCCTGCGCCGCTTTAAAACAGGTACACCCGCTCGTGTGCTCCGCTCTAGTGTTGATTTTACGGATTTAGAGGTACAAGAGGGAGATGAGCCAGTAGTTCCGTTTTCTTATGATACGGTTGAGCTTCCCAAAAATAGGGCAGTGTGCCATATGGCTTGGTCGAACGATGATACAAAAGAGATCATACTAAAGAATATACATCGCTCTCCGCTTTACGCGGGAAAAATTGAAGGGGTTGGCCCGCGCTATTGCCCCAGCTTTGAAGATAAGATTATGCGTTTTACAGATAAAAAACGCCACCAACTCTTTATTGAGCCTTGCGGGTTAGATACAGAGGAGCTATATTTGCAGGGAATGTCCTCATCATTACCGGAGGAGGTACAGCTTGCGTTTTACCGTACCATCAAAGGGTTAGAGAATGTTGAAATCATGCGCTGTGCCTATGCCATTGAGTACGATTGTGTAGACCCTCTCCAGCTTGACCCAACACTCGAGTTTCAAGATTTACCCGGCCTCTTCGGTGCAGGGCAGTTTAATGGCAGTTCTGGTTATGAGGAAGCCGCCGCACAGGGACTTTTAGCGGGTATCAATGCAGCACGCAGGGCACAAGGAAAAGAAGAGATTATACTGGATCGAGCAGGCTCTTATATTGGAACACTTGTAGACGACCTTGTAACCAAGGGCGTAAGCGACCCCTACCGTATGATGACCTCCCGCTCGGAATACCGCCTTGTGCTGCGGCAAGATAATGCAGACGAGCGTATGACTCCACTTGGGCATGAGCTTGGCCTCGTTGGGGAAGAGCGCTTCGCTCGATACCAAGGAAAGCAGGCACTCAAAGAGCAGGAGAAAAAACGTACCATGCAAACGGTGTTTTCTCCAACAGAAGAGCTCAATCAAATACTTGTTTCACGTGGAACAACTTCAGTTTCTACCGGGGTACATCTCATTGACTTACTTCGCCGCCCAGAACTTAATTATGAGGTGTTAACGCCTATAGACACGGCAAGGCCAGAGCTACCAGCATCTGTGTTTGAAAATGTGGAGATTGAAATAAAGTACGAGGGCTACATTCGGCGCCAGAAAGCAGATATTGCAGAAATGCGGCGTTTGGAGCAACGAGTTCTGCCTAAGAAGCTCGATTATACGACAGTAACCGGTCTTCGATTAGAAGCACAGGAAAAGCTGGAAAAGATTCGCCCAGCGAGTATTGGTCAAGCATCTCGTATCTCTGGTGTTAGTCCGGCAGATATATCGGTGCTATTGATTTGGCTTGCCCGGCAGGAAGAAAAGGAGGACGCTGCTCTGTGAGTAATATGGAACAGCATATGATAAAGCTTGCTGAGGAGAACGGACTTCCCCTTAGCACACAACAGGCAGCTGCTTTTCAAACCTATATGGAGCTTCTGCTTGAGTGGAACGAAAAAATGAATCTTACAGCTATTACAGAACCGCAGCAGGTGGTAGAAAAGCATTTCCTAGACAGCCTTCTACTATTAAAGGCAGTGGAGATTCCCCAGAATGCAAAGGTAATTGATGTTGGCACCGGTGCAGGCTTTCCCGGGATACCCCTCCTTATTTACCGACCAGATATCCGTTTAACTTTATTAGATAGCTTACAGAAGAGACTGAACTTCTTACAAGCAGTGTGTGATGCTCTAGGCCTTTCTGCAGAATTGATTCATGCCAGAGCAGAGGAGGGAAGCCGCCAACCGAAGTTGCGGGAGCAGTATGATTTAGCGTGCGCACGTGCTGTGGCATCACTGCCGGTGCTATGTGAATACTGCCTGCCGTTTGTACGCAGCGGTGGCGCCTTTGCGGCAATGAAGGGGCCTGGCGCAGCGGAAGAATTGAGTGCTGGCGAAAAAGCGATTCGCCTTTTAGGTGCAAAAGCAGAGTCGACCAAAGCCTTTACTTTGCCAGATGGCAGTGAACGGAATATTATTATCTGCCGTAAAACGTCGGCTACCTCCGACAAATATCCGCGTCACGGCTCAAAAATTGCGAAAACTCCCCTTTAAAGGCCATAAATCAAGCCAAAATATTATTTAGACAAGTCATAATTCAACAGAACATGTGCCGCTCTCTATGTTATTCTGGAAAAAACAGACAAGCAGGGGGGCGGCGCTTTGTTATTCTTTCAAGAAAAGAAGCGGGTCAATGAGATTCCGCTGAATCAAATTCGGCCTAATCCATCTCAGCCGCGCCGCATTTTTGCGCCGCGAGAGTTACAGGAGCTGTCAGACAGTATTCGGTCCAACGGCTTACTGCAACCATTAACCGTAAGAAAAGTACCCGGCGGTTATGAGCTGATTGCAGGAGAGCGGCGGATGCGTGCCTGTTTTATGGCGGGAATGAGCAGCGCACCCTGTATTTTAGTAAACTGCGATGAACAGCAGTCTGCTGTGTATGCGATTCTTGAGAATCTTCAAAGGCAAGATCTGCAAATCTTTGAAGAGGCAGAAGGCATACGACGTTTAATTGAAGAGTGGGGTGTCACTCAGGAGGAAGCGGCAGCCCGTTTAGGGAAAAGCCAGTCTGCCATCGCAAACAAGCTTCGTTTACTCCGACTTTCGGAGTCAGAGCGGAATATGATTTCTCACGCAGAGTTAACCGAGCGCCATGCGCGCGCACTGCTTCGTATTGAGAATCAAGAGCTTCGCCTGCGTGTACTACATAAGATTATTAATGAGGGCTTGAATGTGCGGCAAACAGAAGACCTCATTGCAGAGGAACTAGAAAAATGTATGCAGCCGCAACCGGTAAAGAATAAACGCACGTTTGTGATTAAAGATGTTCGATTGTTTTTAAATACAATCCGTCACGCGGTAGATACCATGCGACAATCTGGAATTGATGCAGTGGCGCAAAACCATGAGACAGACGAATATATTGAATATGTCGTTCGCATTCCAAAAGAGCAGGCATTAGCAAATAAGAAAAAGCCTGCCTAACAAAATTTACTTACAAGGAATTTCCCCATTCCCTTATTTATTTTCCACAGTAAAAGAGCGGAGCTTTTGCTCCGCTCTTTTACTGTTTTTAAATGACAGATAATCAGGCGATAAAATCAATAATAAAAAAATGAAACTGTTGAAAACCAAGCGCTTCGTATCATTTTGTTTTCAACAGTGGAAAACTTAATCGAAATTTAAAAACACAATTATAAGTTCTCCACAGGCAAGTCTAAAAGCTGTTTAAAATTAAACTGATAGATAATAAGTCCAACATTGGGTATTGTTCCACGTGAAACAAGCACTTTTTGCCCAAATACCCTTTATCTTATAAAAGAAGAGTGTTATAATGGGAAGCAATGCAGCCGATTAGGGCTGAAAATCAGACTTCGGCTTTTCCTTACCAATGATTTGCCGGAGTACATACTGATTTTATAAAAAGTAAGAGAAGCGGGGAACATAGGACATGGGCAAAATCATTGCGATTGCAAACCAAAAGGGCGGTGTAGGCAAAACGACTACCGCCGTTAATTTGGCGGCTTCTCTTGGGAGTTTGGGTAAAAAAACACTCCTTATCGACATCGACCCCCAGGGTAATTCCTCAAGTGGGGTAGGGGTTGACCGTCGTAAGCTGAAAAGCACCGTATATGAGATTTTATTGGATGAGGCGAAGGCGAGTGACGTACGAATTCATACTGGGTTCCAGAATTTGGATTTAATTCCTTCTAGTATGGATTTAGCTGCCGCAGAGTTGGAGCTTGTTAGCCTGAAAAACCGAGAAGCCGTTCTTCGGTGTGCCATTCTACCTTTGCGCTCGGAATACGATTACATTATTTTGGACTGCCCCCCCTCCTTGGGAATTATCACAACCAACGCACTGTGTCTTGCAGATACACTTCTGGTGCCGGTGCAATGCGAGTATTACGCACTCGAGGGGCTTTCACAGCTTATGAACTCGGTAAGGCGTGTGAAACGGCAGTATAACGACCAGCTTGATATTGAAGGAGTGCTGCTTACCATGTACGATGGCCGCCTAAACCTAACCCAGCAGGTGGTGGATGAGGTGAAGCGGTATTTTCCGCGTAAGGTGTTTGCCACAGTTGTGCCGCGTACGGTAAGACTTTCGGAAGCACCAAGCTTTGGTAAGCCGGTATTGTATTTTGACCGCACTTCCAAGGGTTCAGTGGCCTATGAAGCGTTGGCAATGGAAATTATTCAGAATAATCAGGGAGAGGGGCGTACGGAATGAAAAAGAGAGGCGGTCTTGGAAAGGGCCTAGACGCCATCTTTGCAGAAAATGATACGGAGAATCAAAATTCCTCCATCACGCTACCTCTGCGAGAGATAGAGCCGAACCGTGGACAGCCCAGAAAGCAGTTTGATGAAGGTGCTTTGGCAGAGCTGGCTGACTCCATTACACAGCATGGAATTTTGCAACCACTTTTAGTAAGGCCGCTGGTCAGTGGCGGTTACCAAATTGTAGCGGGCGAACGCCGTTGGCGGGCCGCTAGAATGGCGGGGCTTACTGAGGTACCAGCTGTTATACGTGAAATGACGGATCGTCAGGTAATGCAGCTTGCGTTGATCGAAAACCTGCAACGAGAAGACTTAACCGCCATGGAAGAAGCACAGGGCTATCAAACACTCATGGAGATGTATGAGCTAACACAAGAGGAGATTGCAAAAATAGTAGGCAAATCGCGACCGGCTGTTGCTAATGTGCTTCGTCTGCTGAATTTGCCAGAATCCATACGTGAAATGGTGGGCGCTGGGAAGTTATCTGCTGGCCATGCCAGAACGCTGCTGCCCATGGAGTCTGAGCAGGACATGCTCGAAATGGCACAGCTTACGGTAAAGCATGGTATTTCTGTGCGAGAACTGGAAAAAATGGTAAAGAAGTTTCTGTTGCATGAGCCTAGTGCTGAGCCGGTAACATCGAAGGGAAAGAAGCCCCATTACTTTGAAGAGGTAGAGCTTGCGCTCAATACACACTTAGGCCGAAAGGTAAAGGTGGATGGCGGCAAGAACAAAGGAATGCTGCAAATAGAATTTTATGGTGAAGAGGATTTAGCGAATCTAGTGAACAGCCTGCGCTTTCATACAGACTGAACTAGAAAAAAGTCCCCGCACTAAAATAAAGGAGTAGAACTTACATGTTAGATATTAAAGTCATTCGAGAAAACCCCGAACGGGTGAAAGCGGCTATGAAGAGCAGAAATATGGATGCCGACCAAGTAATCGAATCCATCCTGCAAATTGATGTTGACCGCCGCCGTGTTACCGGTGAAACAGAAAGCCTGAAGGCACAGCAAAATGCTGACACAAAACAGATTCCCATGCTGAAAAAAGAGGGGAAAGACACAACCGAGCTTATGGTTCAGCTCAAACAGCTATCCGACCAAATTAAAGAGTTGGATGGCGAGCTTGGTCTGCTGGAAGAAAAACAGCGTGATTTGCTGCTCACTCTGCCCAATATTCCTTGTGCTGATGTACCGCTGGGTAAGGATGATTCCGAGAATAAAGAGCTGCGCTGCTGGAGCGAGCCCACGAAGTTCTCCTTTGAACCCAAGCCTCATTGGGATTTGGGTAAGGAACTTGGCATATTAGACCCCGAAACAGCGGCGAAAGTAACCGGTGCTCGTTTCCATTTCTACAAAGGTTTGGGTGCTCGTTTGGAGCGTGCTATCATCAATTTCTTTTTAAATACACATTCCGAGGGTGGCTATACCGAGGTATTCCCTCCTTTTCTGGTAAACCGTGAATCGATGACCGGTACCGGGCAATTGCCGAAGTTTGAGATGGATGCGTACAAGGTGATTAATAAAGACACCGCTGAGAACTACTTCCTCATCCCCACAGCGGAGGTGCCGGTAACCAATATGCACCGCAGCGAAATATTGGAGGGCGCTAGCCTGCCGATTAAATATTGTGCATATTCTGCTTGCTTCCGTGCGGAGGCTGGTTCTGCCGGGCGTGACACCCGCGGCCTGATCCGCCAGCACCAGTTCAATAAAGTAGAGCTTGTAAAGTTTGCGGATCCTGCAACTTCTTACCAAGAGCTCGAATCTCTCACGAACGATGCAGAGCGCGTGTTGCAGCTTTTGGGCCTGCCGTACCGTGTTGTTTGTCTCGCCACCGGTGACCTTGGCTTCTCTTCAGCAAAAACTTACGATATTGAGGTTTGGATGCCGTCTTACAATCGGTATGTCGAGATTTCCTCTTGCTCAAACTTCGAGGATTTCCAAGCACGCCGTGCGCAGATTCGCTTTAAAGCAACACCTCGCGATAAAGCACAGCTCGTGCACACCCTTAATGGTTCCGGTGTGGCAGTTGGCCGTACCGTTGCAGCTATTTTGGAGAATTACCAGAATGAAGACGGTAGCGTCACCATTCCGGAGGTTCTGCGTCCGTTTATGGGCGTAGATGTTCTCAAGTGCCCGGAATAAGCTCATTTTATTTCAAAGTATGCAAACCCCGCTGAAAATGGAAAAGCGGGCGGAAGTTTAACGTGTCATCCGCCCCGGGAGAGCCCGGGGCGGTTCTTTTAAAAGGAGCGTAGAGAATGGGACTAAATGCGAAACTGAGTGAATACACACAACAGGTAGAACTTAAAACATACGATATGGATGCGAACGTGACCCTTCGGCCGTCTGCACTGCTGCGCTATTGCCAAGAGGCCTGCGAGCTTCATTTGGCGTGCTATGGTCTTACTCATGGGAAAATGTCAAAAGATGGCATTGTATTTGTGTTTACCCGTTCCGGTGGAGTGATTCACCGCTGGCCTGGCCAGCATGACCCGGTCACGATAGTTACGCGCGCATGCGGAGTAGTGGGGGTACAGTTTTATCGCAGTTTCGATTTTTATTGTGGTGATGAGCATTTGGCGGAAATCTTACAGGCTTCCGTTGTGGTAAGCACACAGGAACATAAGCTTCTGCGCCCCAAAGCGTTTCTGGATTACGGTGTTGGTGCCGGTGAAAACTGTGGCCAGCGGCTAGAGCGTCTCAACTTACCAAAAGATATGCCGGTAGTTGGTGAGCGTGAAATACGCTATTCCGATTTAGACTATAATGGTCATGTCAATAACTCGGTATATAGCGATATTTTTTGTGACTTTGTTCCCGGCGGAATGCACGGACGTACCCTGCGTGAATTTCAGATTCATTATGCAATGGAAAGCCTTGAGGGAGAGATATTGCAGATACAGCGGGAAGAAAAAGACGGATATATACTTATGCGTGGGGTAAATCCGCGCGGAATTAGCTTTGAATATCAGGGAAAAGTCGAATAATAAGAAAAGAAAAAATATATTTTCGTTTTATGTATTGACAAGAAGGACAAGTATATAATATAATGAATATCGCTCCGCTTTGTGCGTTGTTCATATGGCGGCATAGCTCAGTTGGCTAGAGCATTCGGTTCATACCCGAAGTGTCGATGGTTCAAGTCCATTTGCCGCTACCAGCGGCCCGGTCGTCAAGTGGTTAAGACACCGCCCTTTCACGGCGGGTTCACGGGTTCGAATCCCGTCCGGGTCACCACACAAAAACATTCCCCCGAATCATTCGGGGGAATCGTTTATTTGGACGCATAGCTCAGCTGGTTAGAGCGTTCGCCTCACACGCGAGAGGTCGAGGGTTCGAGTCCCCCTGCGTCCACCAAGAAAAAGAATTCAGCAATGTTGCTGGGTTCTTTTCTTTTTTGTATTGAACAAAGCGGGACTCGAACCCGAAAGGGTCTGAGCGTATGGAAAATAGGTTGGTGGCATGTTTTTAGCAAAGAGCGGTGCAGCTAGCTGTGCCACAAGCCGGGAAGCGTTGATAGACGCTGTTAAGTCCCCCTGCGTCTACCAAAATTGTCAGGCTGAAGCAGACGAGAATGCGTCTGCTTCAGCCTGATTTTTATGCTATAATAATATAAATAGTCTAACAAGAATAAAGGAGTGCAAATAGAAGTGGAAAATACTATACTCGCATTAGTGTGCATTGTGGGGGTTATGGCATATTACGAAATCTCTGCATTAAAGAAAGTGATTCAAAGCCAAGAGAAGCGGCTAAATGAATTGGCAAAACGGACAGGTCAAGAAGATTTATCTTCCTACTGGGTATCTGACAGTTTAAAAGAGCAGGTAATTCAGTTGAAACGGGACGGCAAAACAGTTGAGGCCGTAAAAGCAATTCGTGAACAAACTCAAATGGATTTGGTTACAGCAAAACAATATGTAGACACTTTGAATTAAAAATTCATTTTGCAACAGCACAGAGTAATGATTATACAATCCTCTTTACCATACAAAAGTCTTTAGCCTTTTGTAACGGAGGGCATTGCAATAAAAGTTATGGAATGAGATTGTGGACTCTTTCCATGACTTTTTCTGTTATCCATGATAAAATGGAGGCATTTATATCGGATATTCAGAATGAAAGGAATGGCATTCAAAAAAACACACATAAATAATTAATAATTGCAAATGGGGAGTGAATGAAAATGAATCGAGTCAATTTAATCAGTATTGGCGTACGGGATATGGCCAAATCCTTAGAGTTTTACAAGAAAATAGGTTTTCAAACATTTGAGAAAGAGAAGAATCCCCTGATTGTATTTTTTAACAATGAAGGCAGTAAGCTGGAACTTTATCCAATTGAAAAGCTGGCGGAGGATATTAATGAGAAAAACCCGCCCAAGCTGTCTACCGGTGGGTTTTGTGGAATTACATTTGCATGCAATCTAAAGTCTGAAGAAGAGGTAGATGCTTTTTTAGAGCTAGTGGAGCGCAGTGGCGGCACAATAGCAAAAAAAGCAGAGCGAGTTTTTTGGGGTGGGTACAGCGGTTATTTTCAAGACCCTGACGGGTATTATTGGGAGGCAGCTTACGGCCCTCATTGGGAATTTGATGAAAACAATATGCTCATTATAAAAGATGAAACCGTATAGGGTTTATTATAGGAGAGAAAAAGATGGTTGCATTGAAGCGATGTGATTGGGCCGAGCATAACCGCCTTGAGCAGGAGTATCACGATACAGAGTGGGGGATACCGGTTCATGATGACCGAAAGCTGTTTGAGCTCCTTATCTTGGAAGGGAAGCAGGCAGGGTTAAGCTGGGCAACCATTCTATTAAAGAGGGAAACCTTACGTGAAGCCTTTGATAATTTTGACCCTGCCATTTTAGTAACCTATGATGACTTAAAATTAGAAGAGCTATTACAGAACAAGGGAATCATACGAAACAAGCAGAAAATTAAGGCCGTGGTAAACAACGCAAAGGCATATTTTAAACTGTGTGAAAAGCATGGCTCATTGGATCACTTTTTATGGTCCTTTGTAAGCTTTCAACCTATTGTGAATCACTGGAACCAGCTAAGTGAGGTGCCGGCCAGCTCAGCAATTTCTGATTCAATTAGCAAAGAGCTAAAAAAGTTCGGTTTTCAGTTTGTGGGTACCACAACCATTTACGCGTTGATGCAATCCATTGGAATGGTAAATGACCATTTAACGTACTGTGATTTTTATAACCGTGCATAAAAGAAAGGAAGCACTATTATGTGCTTCCTTTCTTTATTAAAGTAAAAAGTAAATATTCTGATTGAATGATTCTTTGAAGTTAAAATAAATCGTGCTGTAAATCAGGGGAGTAATTATTTGTTATTCTATTTCTTTTTTAGGTATCTTTTCTTCTTTACCGGTTGCCATTTGGTCAATGAAAATACCGGCGATTACAATAATAAGGCCAAGGAGCTTAAGCGGAACGACTTTGCCGGCAAGAATGGCATCTATAATAAATCCGGTACCAAGCTGGCCTGCAAGTAAAATAATGGTGGAGTAAGAAATACGCACCTTTTCCATTGCAATTACCGTTAAAACCATTGCGACCAAACCAAAAACACCGCCGAGAAGATAAATGGGTGGTACCGTAGACCAATGAGAAACATCAGCGAGTCGGCTGTCTCCCATACAAAGAACGATAATAAGTGAAATTACCGAGGCTTCTATATAATTAATCAGGGTGCCATTAACGGTTCCCAGCGATTTTTTCGCTTCTAAATTCATCATTTTACTTACAACGGCAATAAAGCCATTTACTGCGGCGAGTATCACAAAGAATAGCATTTCTTCTTACCCCCTTTAAGAGAAGATCATGAGCAGCAGGCCGGTTAGAATAACCGCAAAGGCCGGAATGCGCCGCAGACTAAATTTGTTTACGGGTACGTTAAACCACCCGAAGTGGTCAACAACTGCCGAACTGATAAGCTGTGCAGTAATCGATAATACCATTGTTAAAGCCGCACCTATATAAGTGGTGCTTAAACTAGTGGTAACAATCATGGCAACTCCTAAGAAGCCTACCAGGTAAACATAACGCGGTGCACCCGTTAGCTTTATTTTTTGCTTTTGAATGAGTACCGCTGATACAATCAGCATGACCGCTCCAATGATGTGAACCAAAAAGCTAACTTCGAATAAGTTGAAGTCAGTTGCCAACATCCCATTCAGGCTAACCATTAGCCCCAAACAGATTCCACTTACCAGTAAAAGGAAAAAGTTCATTCAAACGCCCCTCTGCGCTTTTATTTATGGTATTATTATTGCATAGAGTTCACAGAAGCGGTTATGACAAATGTCATAAAAGGAGGAATTCCTATAAAGTATCTTGCGCTTTCTCAAAATCAAGATTTGTTGGAGCGGATAAACCGAGTGCGCTCTAGTTTATCCGCACAGGCATTTGAATGCTTTCGCTTGTGTCGTTATGATACCGGGGAGCTGTTGTACAAGGAGGGCAGGCAGGCGGGCAGCCTTCAAATTATGCTTGCAGGAAGCTGCAAGGTATTTAAAACGCTTGAAAATGGACGCAATGTGCTTCTTTGCATTTATGAGGATATTGAAGTAATGGGGGAGTTTGAGCTGTTTGGCGACCCGCTCGCAAAAACAAATGTACAAGCCTTAAAAGAAACCTATTGCCTTTCTGCGCTTGTTCAGGAGCACAGGGAGCGGCTGTTGTCAGACAATTCTTTTCTGCAGTTTGTTTGCCGTGAAACCTGCGCCAAAACAGACCGTAATAGCTCAACCATTGCAATTAACCTGTTGTATCCGCTGGAGCAGCGGCTGGCAGGGTATATTCTGGTTATGCAGAAGAATGGGGTATTCTCTGCCAACTACACGCTACTCGCAGAAAGCCTTGGTTGCAGCTTACGGCATTTGCTTCGTGTTTTTCGCTCCTTGTGTGATAAAGGCTTGCTGCAAAAAACAAAGGCGGGGTACCGAATCGCGGACTCTGATTCTTTAAGTAAAATTGCAGGGAATGTTTACCGTCAATAGAAGAATGATATGGGAAGAAGAGAGCCTTTCTTACTTAATTTTTTCAGAAGGCTCATGCGCTTTGCTAGCGGGCCCGTGCTTTACAAAAAAAGCGTTTAATGCTATGATGAAAAAATCATATAAGGAAAGGGATTGACATGAAATGGGCGTTATTGGCAGTGCAGATGGGCCAACTTCTATTATTGTGTCACAAGAGGTTTCAAGTATGAGTATGGTTGGTCTTTTCGCTCTTGCAGCTGTAGCCGTGGTTATTATAGGTGTAGTGGCCTGGGCATTTACCAGACACGGAAAAGAATAATATTTGGTCGGGAATAGGCAAACGTTTGTAGTTTCATAATAGGTGAAATCACATTTGCCGAATCTAGCAATTGAAATGCTGTCGCAAACAAGGAAGCTTTCTTGTTTGCGACTTTTTTTGGAGGTACTTAGTATTATGTGGAATTATATTTGGCCTATCCTCATGGTGGTAGGGGCTAACTCACTGTACCACCTGTGCGCAAAGTCTACACCGAGTGATGTTGCACCGCTTGCATCCCTTATGGTTACTTATGTTACAGCTGCAATTTCATCCTTGTTTTTGTATTTTGTGTTTGGGGAAAACAAAAATCTTTTGCAAGAGGTACATAAGGTTAACTGGACAAGCTTTACCCTTGGTTTTTCCATCGTATTTTTAGAGCTTGGTTATTTATTTGTGTACCGCGCAGGATGGAAAGTGGGCGTAGGTTCTTTGGTGGCAAATGTGGCGCTTGCTTGTGTGCTGCTGGTAATAGGTTTTATTTTATTTAAAGAAAGCTTTACAGCACGCCAGCTATTGGGAATGTGCGTCTGTATTGTAGGTATTTTTTTGATTACAAAATAATAAAATACCAAAGGAAAAGGGCTGGCAAAATGCCAGCCCCCTTGTTTGATTAGTCCGTAACCAGGTACAGATCGTAGCCTGAACCCTGCAAACCATAATTTGTATAGTTTGTGTCGGTAAGAGTAATGTCCAGTGCGCCTTGAACCGATGGTGTGTTGGGAACAGCTTGTGTTGCGACTTGACCAACGGAAACAGGCACATCATATTTTGTGGTGTTCTGTTCATATCCAGAGGGAGCAGAAACCTCTGTAATCTCGTACGTTTGAGGTGTTCCGTCAATTGACATTACATTTTGGAAGGTAAGTGTACCATCTGCACTTGTTGGAGTAGAAACGGAAACAAGTGCCTTGCCATTACTGTCTGCCAATTTAAAGGTTGCACCAGGTAGTACATAGGCAGGGAATCCAGCAACACTTTTTGTAATGGTGATGGTTCCCGTAGCTGCTGGTGAATTGGTGCGGTCTGCTTCAACAGGGATAGCATTGGAGATTGTAATGGTATACTCGGTAGTATCTGAAGTATAGCCTGTTGTCGCACTGGTTTGTTTATACTTATAGGTTCCGGGAGGCAAACCTGTAAAAGCAGCTAGTCCGTTTTCATTCGTTTGGGAGCTGCCAATCAGTATATCCGCCATAACGTAAAGACTCCTTTTGATAAAGTATATTCGGGGTAGTTCTTGTCCCGTAAAGTAATCAATAAAGAACCATCCTCCATTGTGCGAAACGGGAACGACAAACAGTTGTTGCAGCCGGTGTACAAACAGACTCCACAGCCTTGCATAATTGGTTGAAAAGGTCTGCACTCTCCTGCCCAAATACGGTAAAACCCGTCTGTTTCAAAGTGGAGCTGAACCAGCCCCTTGCTATTTGTTTTCCCGTTGCTAACATAATTGCCGCAGGCATCTGCTATATAGATGCAAGCCTCACTAAGCGGTAGCTGTTCTGTAAAACAATACAAATTGAGCAGGCCTGCAGGTTTGCAATACATATAGTCACAGTCCTTTGTCTTATTATGCGGGAGGTTACCCCTGTTTTAGTATATGTGTACTGTGGGACAGGTGTGAGGTGTTTTAGCCAAAATACGAGCAGAAGTCTTAATTTTCTTAACGGATTACCGTAGGGTATTTTTAATTGCAATAATAAAGTAGGAGCCGAGTGAAGAAATGCCTTGAGTAGTGATAAAAACGGAACAAAATAAGGCAGTAAGCTACCCGTTGCATTTTTTTATGGGATACGTTATAATAACCAAAGCAAAAGCATCTTGCCGGTGGGGTAATTTTATAGCAGAGCAGTGTTCTGTTTTAAATGGTTAAAATTGATTTTGTGTTTTGGGAGCGGATACCCGCCAAACAACTTAAAATACTCCTCTACCGCAGAAGCTTTCTATAAAAAGAGCATAATCAGCACCAATTTCGATGAATATTGGTGACTGTGTGAATGGATTTTAGATTCGTGAAATAATAATGGAAATAGGAAAAAGAGAGGTTGTCCCCTATGAAAAAATGGATGGCAATTATGGCTGCCGGTGTAATGGCAGTTTCTTTTGCAGGGTGCGGCGCTGGCGATGTGGGCAGTGCGGAATATTTGGCCAGTAAAGCGGCGGCATCACAGGCAGCGGCTGAGACATCTTCTCAGGCAGGGCAAAGCCAAGCACCGGCAACGTACGAAAACTCCATGAAGGGTCTTCAGGAGTATATGGTAGCAAAGGGCGTGGCCGCAGGCGATGCAATCCCGATGGAAGCCGGCATGATTGGAGCAAAAGAGGGTGTTCGGTACCGTGTAAGCTTTGAAGGGAAAGACAATGTTACCCTCGAGCTGTATCGTTTTGATTCTGCAAACCTAAATGAAGCTGCTAATAAGGTGTTAGCTGAAATAAAAGAAAAAGGTACCTTTACCATAATGGAGAAGCAGGTTCCTGCAACACTCAATGGTGACTACCTGATGGTGTATACCGATACGCAAAACGCTGAGATTCACCAAAAGCGTGCGGAAGAAGTAAAGACCATTTTTCAAAACTTTCAAAAGTAATTAAAAACAAAAACGAAACAGCCTTTGCTCTATATGAGCAAAGGCTGTTCTTACTATATAATGCAGAAGTAACAAATTAATATCCCAAGCTCCGTTATAAATCTGGTTTATTGGGGCTTAATCATTATGAAGATTACAAATCTTTTCTATCAATATATTTTAATGCAATCCCAATTGCCATTCAATGGCTCCTTGTCATCATAGGCGGATTTTTTTGAAAGCGAATCATCATATTGGTGGGGATGCTCCCAAAAATCCCGCGCAGTTTCACTGTTGTAATACACATAGCCGCCGCTTCTGAAAAAATTAGTCCATGTGGGGTAGTAAATTAAGATATCCTTGCCGCGCTTTACATAGATAACAGTCCGGTTTTCTGCAAGGCCAAATAAGCGGTTGTCTCGCAGTTCAACCCAAGAGGAGTCATTCTCTTGGGATAATATAGGTTGCAGCTGCTCAGTTACAGAGGTATACCGGCTTTCGAATACATAAAAGCGTATCCGCTCCGTAAACTCCTGAACAGGAGATACGTACATAATAATAAGTGCGTAAACAATGATTAGGAAGTCAAAGAGAACTGATTTTCTTTTTTTCTTTACAAAGTCAAAAATCAGCCATCCTAACACGAACAATAGGAAAAGATACTTCCAATTCTCAAAAACAAAGAATAAAAGAAAGACGAGAAAGATTTTTATTATGGTTCGAATCAGAGTTTTTTGTTTGGTTGTCATATGTAATTACCTCAGCACAGAGCTCTATTGAATCATCCATAGTGATAACAATGCTTTCTAAACAAATCCATATACTCAATTTCATAATACTCTTTAATTTGAGCTTCCTCAGAGTCATTTTAATTTATACTTACTAGTATAGCACTTATCACACTACAATTGTTATAAATATTTATAATTAATAAAAAGAAGAGGAACTGTTTATTGCAGCTCCTCTTCTTATATATAGTATAATATTGTGGTTGTAGTTAAATCGCGAAGCGATGCTTACCAATCACCGTAATTACCTTTCGGGAGAAAATCCACTTGCTGGTCGATTTTTCAGGGTTATAATAATAGATAGCCCCACCCGAAGGATCGGTACCGTTAATGGCATCCCGCGCCGCCTTATAGGCAGAGTCTGCCACCGCTGCGTTAATGCCACCGTCATTGAGGCATGAGAATGCACCGGGCTGGTAGATTACTCCTGCCAGTGTATTTGGGAAAGAGGGGTGTGTAATGCGGTTTAGAATAACCGCGCCAACCGCTACTTGACCAGAATACGGTTCACCACGGGATTCAGCGGAGATAACACGAGCCAGCAAATCAATATCGCTGCTGCTGTATTGGCCCTGACCGCCACCGGAATCTTTGGAGGGCGATGATGAGGAAGCAGAAGTGATACCCATAGCCTTTAATGTTTCTGTTCCAGCAACGCCATCAGCGGTAAGATTATTCTTCTTTTGGAATTTAACAACCGCCTGGCGAGTCTCTTCTCCAAAGATGCCATCCACACTTCCAGAGAAGTACCCCCAGTTTTTCAGTTTCGTTTGAATCTTCTTTACTTCGTCTCCACGAGAACCAACTCGAGAAAGAGTCTCTACAGTTGTACTGCCGCGCAGCCGAGAAACTGCTTGTTCGCCTACACCGCTTACAATAGAAATCATTAATAGGTTCACAAGGAGTATCATCATAACACGCCAAATGTACTTCCCGAACTCTTTATACTCTGTTTTTTGCGCATGTTTCATTGTTATCACAACCTATTCTTTCAGTCCTTTTAGAAAAGAGTTCCCCTGTAAGATGCATTTATACAAAGAAAACAGTCTGTTTACACCGGAATGCTAAAAAAACTTCAAAATTAAAAAAGGTCGAAAAATGGCTTGAAACCTGGAAAATTTGGTCGAAAAACCAACTATTTCAAAAAAATCTGAAAAAACTTTAAAAAAAGCATTGACATTAAGTGAATGGTTTGGTATTATAGTCAAGCGCCACAGAGAACGGCGCACGACACGGAAAGCCGAAAGGCGTT
>NZ_JAWFXC010000010.1:0-61800 GCF_032576335.1 Clostridium sp. | reverse complement strand
CTTTGCTTTAGCTTGGTCGCTCGGTAGATGGAACAAGCTAAGGCAATAGAATATCTTAACTTATTGAAACGTTATAAGTGGGTGATGGGATTAGTGCCAGGATATTTAAATCAAATAAAATAAAGTTGTTGCTCTTATTATACTTTATATTCGCTTGAATCTTCACTTTTAATAATGAACTGCTTTTCATCATTCTCAATTTTATATTCAAATTTCTCCATATCATCTTTAATTTCTTCTTTAGTTGAATTTCTCATATCTTCATTTTTATTAATCATAAATATTTCCCTCCATATTTTCATTTAAAATTGTGATGTTAATGCTAATTCTTGTGTTAATAACTCTCCTGATACAATGTGATTGAATAATGCAAAATTACTTTTTCCTTTTTTATCTTGAATCATCACAAATCTATTATCTTTATTTAAAGTTTTATCATAAGCTTTGTGGAATATATTTTTAACTATAGGACTATCAAAATTCATATCGCTATATTTCAATTCCAATCTTTCCAATAATGATTTATTTTCAACTTTTATATAATCTAACCATATTACACTTTCATCTATTTCTGATTTATTATATAACCTTAAATAGTTTCTAGGCTCATTATCTTTTACTGTAAATACTATTCTATCTACAGATCTTCCCTTTTTAATTTTTTCTTTTATCTTTATTTCCATGATTCCTGTAGAATTTATTTCATCAATACTTCTCTTTAGTATATTGGTTTCAAAAGAATTAAATGTTTTATTTTTATCTCCTAACTGCAACATATCTCTTAATTCTTGAACTGAAAATTCAATATCTCTTTTTGCTCCAGTCCAACTTCTCAATATTATGTAAAACCTTTGAGCATAAATACCTTTTAATCTATATATAACTTGTAAAGCATTTTGAGTATGACCTAATCCTAAGTCAAAAAGATATTTATATAGTTTAGCTGGAACAACAACTTGATAATTTCCAGTTTCTTTTTCTATATAAAAGTGGCTTATTAATGAAGCTATCATCTTAGCCCTAACTCCATCTCGTGTAACTGTGTCAAATGTAATACTACAATTACTTAATGCTGAAAAGGTTTCTTTTAAGGAGTTTTCAATTCTATCATTTTTTCGTTTAAAAATTTCGTTAAAATCTTCAGGAGTTAATTTACATATTAAAGTTTCTATCTCACATAGACTTTTCCATTTTAATATATCATCTTCACTAAGTTCAGTTTTCCTATTTTCAGCTATTATATATTCTTTATTATCTCTTTGTATTGCATACATCAACTTTAAAAATAAGTTATTCTCTTTTTCTCCTATTGAATATCTACCCCTAGCAATACTATTAGGCGTTGCTAATATCTCATAAGACATTTATTACACCTCTTTCTATTATTTTACTTATTAATATAATTATATATATACAACATCACATTTGCAATATTAATGTTGTGTTTTGTGTTTTAAGGTATCAATTTGATGTGGTATCAATTTGATGTGGTTTAAGTATCAATTTGATGTGGTATTATATTTTCCCAGTATCAATTTGATGTGGTATTATATTGAGGGAGTATCAATTTGATGTGCTTTAAGTATCAATTTGAAGTGTTTTATCTTCCACAACTTACTAAAATAGCCATCTTTGAACACTCTAAATACTATACATAAATACTATACATAAATACTATAATCTTTAAATTCTGATGAAAGGATAACCTTTCATCAGAATTTTTATTTATTTTATTTCATCTTTCAAAGTTCTAAGAATTGAAGTAGCCATCATAGTTTTGTCAAGTTGTTCTAATATATCATCAGTTATAACAATTTTATTATCTTTCATTTTTCTATGTTGTTTAAGGATAGATACTAAACCTTGATATACGCTTTTTAAATCTGCTACTAATTTATAATTTTCTTTAAATTCATCAGATTTATCTTTATTCTCCTTAGACTTTGCTTTCATTTCTTCTAATTCTTTTCTATAACGTTCCTTTTCTTCTTTATTAGAATTAGCTTCATTTTTTATATTTTCAATTTCTGATAAATATTTATTATCTAAATCTTTTTTAAGTTCTTCTCTTAATTGATTTTCAAGTTCCTTTATTTCTTCCTCCGATTTATTTTCACTTTTATCTAATTCACTTTTTAATCTTAAAACTTCATCACTTATAAGTTTCTTACTTCTAAGAGCTTCGTCTTTCTCATTTTCTATTCTTCTTATCTCAACTGATTTTTCATTTTCTATTTTTCTTATTTCAACTAACTTTTCATTTTCTAACCTTTTAAGTTCATCAGCTTTTTCTTGTTCAAGTTTCTTTAGCTTTACTTTTAACTCTGTAGCTTCTTCCTTACTAATTTCAACTTTATTATTTATTATTTCTAAGATAACTTTTTGATTATCTTCACTTAAACTTGAAAATTCACTTGCATTAGCAATAGTTAAATTACCATTTTCAAGTATTTCTTTTAACTCTGGAATAAGATTTTTATTTATTCTTTCATATCTTCCTACTTGTGTTGGAGATAATTTTAAATCATTAGCAATTATTTCTCTTATCTTTCCTGGAACTTTCTCACCATTTTTCTTTTTAGTTTTATATAGTTCAGTAAGCCTTTTTACTTGTTCAAGCTTTTCTATTTCTGTTAACTCTCTAGTTTGAGCATTAGCTTGAATAAGAATTATTTCACTATCAATATCATTCGCTTCAATAACCTTACAAGGAACTAAAGCAAATATTTCGTTTCCTTGTTCAACTAATTGTGTAAGAGCAGTATATCTTCTTTCACCACTTATTAACTCATATTTTCCATTATCTAATTTTCTAACAACTAAATTATGATTTAATCCATTCATCTTAATATCTTCTGCCAGTTCATCTACATTCACTATTTCATAGAAATTTTTCTTATTTCTTTCAATATCTTTTATATCTATATATTGAACATTGAAGTTATTTTTAGCTTCAATTTCATTAGCTTTCTTAACATTTTGTGATACACTATTTAACATTCCTTGGCTTATTGAAAATTTCTTACTCATATCTATAACAACCTTTCTTTATTTAACTATTTTTTATTGGGGGTGTCCCCGAGGGACACCTACATTTTTAAAATACTTCTTTACATAAATCTCTATAATTTATACTTGCCCTAGCTTTCTTATTACCAAATACTACAGGACATTCATCAAATGTACTTTCTATTACTTTTACATTTTGCTTTATTGTAGTATTAAACATCTTATTACCTAATAAATTTTTAAGTTCCTTCTTTATAAGCTTATTTACTGTTGTTGCACTATCCATTGTTATAAAACAACCTTTAAAATTAAGATTAGGGTTAAATTCATCTTTCATATCTTCAATACTTTCAAGTAAATATTCAAGTCCATCAAGAGCGAATTTGTCTATTTTTATTGGGACAAAAACTTCATCACTAGCACATAAAGCATTAGTAGTAATCATATTTAAACTAGGAGGACAATCTATTAAACAATAATCATATTCATTATTTAGATTTTTAAGAGCCTTTGATAATCTATTTTGTTGACTTCTTGTATTATCAATAAGAATATTTCTATCAGCAAAAGTTAAATTTATATTAGCGGGTAAAATATCTATATTCTCAAAATCTGTTTTCTTTATTACCTTATGTATATCTAAATGTTTATCTAATAAAACATCTGATACAGTTAAATCGTCCATACTATAGGCTTTAAATAGCTTTGTAAGGTTACTTTGAGGGTCTAGGTCTACCAATAATACCTTTTTACCTTCTTGGCTTAAACAAGCCCCTAAATTAGCTGTAGAAGTTGTTTTTGCAACTCCACCTTTTATATTAAAAATTGATACTTTTTTCATAATTAATTCCTCCATTTTCTAATTAATATTTATTTAAAATCTCATTATATTTGTTATTGGTAGGTGTCCTTTGGGGACACCTTTTGGCTTATCTAAAAATTAGAACAAATGATGTTGCTAGGGTAACTAGTAGGTTTAATATAACTATTATTATTGAAGCAATATTTAATTTTTTTTCTGTCATTTTTATTGATACCTCCTTAATAATTTGTTATCATTAAAGAAGAATGATTTTGGAACAGGAGGGGGGTAAACCCTCCCTTGACTAGCCTACTTGCTAAGTAGTGAGATTAGATTAATAATTGCAATAACTAAATTGAGCAATGCAGTTAAAAGAATTATTAATTTGTCAGTTCCGATTTTGTTCTTCTTTTTTTTCTTTTTTTTCACCAAATCACCCCCTTTCAATAAATGAAACTATCTTTTGAAAACTTGTATATATCTAACTTTACGAGGTACTTCTTTACCTTTGATAGATACTAAATCTTCATGCCCTTGGGAAACATATAAAATCTTAAAATCTTTTAATTCTTCAATATCTTTAATTTTCATATCCCCAAAAAGGTCAACTCTCATTTTTGATTTATCAGCTATCTCTTTATCAGTAGCAGATAAGAAAATTTTGTATTGGCACATACTATCAACTCCTAAAATATAAACTTTAAATTAGCACTCCTACCGTCGTGTTGTTGTTTTTTTGTTGAGCCTAAGACTACATATTGGAGTGACTTTGCTTTAGCTTGGTCGCTCGGTAGATGGAACAAGCTAAGGCAATAGAATATCTTAACTTATTGAAACGTTATAAGTGGGTGATGGGATTAGTGCCAATTTGTTTATTATTTTTGAATTGTTACCTATGTTAATTTTCTTTATTTTTATACTCTTCACGACATTTATTAGTACAAAAATAGCCTTCGTCATAAAAATATGTTAATTTACCACAATTTAAACACTTTCCTTTTTTATCTTTAAACTCTGGAATTCTAATTTTATCTGTATCCATAAAAATAGTTCCTCCTAAGAATATTTTTTAAATTATGCATTAAACTTTTCTTACTGTTATCGTATAACTGTTATCATAATGTATCTTTTCAAACTTTATTACTTCATATTCCACTCTTTCATAATTACAATCACTTGCATTACCTTCATATAATGTTTTGTTACCTAATTCTATAATAGTTATTTGTTTGCCTTGAAGTAGCAATATTAAATAATATAAATCTAATCCATTAATAATCATTGGCATTTTCCCTGAAAAAGTTGAACCTATTATTAAATTTTCAGTATCTATAATTGATTGGTTACTATTCTCTATTTTATTTTTTTTCTTAAACATTTTTCCCCCTTTATTTATTAGATATTTTCTCTATTATATTTGCATCAATATAAACATTAGAATATTGGCTATTTCCACGCCCTTTATATTCTCTACTTATATTTAAAACTTCAAAACTCCCTTTAATTTTTTCTATAGCAATATCTTTTTCTTCATCATCAGCATAAGTTAATCTAATTTTAATCATCTTTATTACCTCCCTTAACATTTCTATAATACAAAGCACAATAACCATTTCTTACCCTAAGAAAAGCATAAATTTCTTCACCTTCACGAACTGGCTTCTTAATTTCTTTACATCTAGTTTGAGATAATAAAACATCTTTAAATGCCCTATATTCACTTGGCTGGATCATTGGCTTTTTAGTAGTTCTGCAATATTCAGCAGTATAAAAACCATAGCTATTAAAAACTGGTACTTTCTTTTTTTCCTTCAATACTAGACCTAGTTTTTCCTTCATCTTATTTATTTTTTTCTCTAATTTAACAACCTTCTCATTTGCTTCTGTATATAACTTATAATTTTCATATCTAGCATTTCTTAATTTCTTAGTTTCTTCTTCTAATTCAGAGTTTTGTTTCTTTAATTTTTCTACTTCTTTTTGTAGTAAATCATAATCACCTTGTAAAAAACTATCAACATAAATAGATAAATATCTAGGGGTAGTATAGCTTACTTCATGTATTTTACAATCTAATAGCTCATTGTATTTAACATCTTCATAAGCTTTAATTTCACCGTAAAAATACCAATTTTTACGTTTTGCTCCTATTGGATAGATATGTAACGTAATAGATTTATTATTAACTTTTATCCATGATTCATCTAAAAATTCTTTAACTGTTTTTCCGACATATTCTTTTCCATCATATCTATCTTCTTTATTTATTACCTTGTTATAACAGTATAAAGTTGCTTTGCAATCTTCTAAACTATTGTGAGCATTATCTAAATAATAACCATAATATAAGCAACAATCATCTAAAGACTTCCAAGTATAGTTACCATAATACTCATTCCATTGCCCATAGACTTCTGCAAATTCATACATCAAATCATAAATGTTAGTATTAAACTCAACTCCATACTTCTTTAAAAAACCTACTTCAAAATCTGCATTATAAATAATAATTTCAGCAGCATTAGTTAATATATCAGTTAAAATTTCTACATAATCTTCAAAAGGCTTTTTATCAAAAACCATAGCTGGACTAATTTTATGTATTGCTTCTGCTTCTTCCCAGGTGCTAATACTTTTAGGCTTACAATACTCATTTATTAAAACATTTCCGTCCTGATCTATGGCACTTACTTGTAATATTTCATCATATTTAGAACTTAAACCAGTAGTTTCAAAATCTAAAACGACTTTTTCATACTTCATTATAAATTCCTCACCCCTTTAAATTTGACATCTATTTTAATTTTTTAGATTGTTTATTCTCTTTAATTAAAGTTTTTATTTCTAAATCTTTAGAAGATATTACATTATTTAATGATTTCAATTCAGATTCTTTTAATTCAATATCTTTTTCTAAAGATACTATATTATTATTAAGTTTAGATACTTCATTTTCAAATTCAGCTTTTAACTTATCTATCTTTAATTGATTTATTGTAGCTTCATTATCTTTAATAGCTTCAATTTCAGTTTTCTTTATAGAATTAAAAGTGTTAATAGTTCCTTGTAGCATTTCAACATTAACTTGTAAACTTGCATTTTTCCCTTCTAAAATTACTTTCTGCTCTTTTATCAACGCTATTTCTTTTTCCATATTATCAATAGTCTTAGAACTATTGATAATTTCCTTATTTTTATCTTGTATAATCTTATCCTTTTCTTTTATATCATTATTTAATTCAATTACAGTTTTATTAAGGTTTTCTATTTTTGAATCCAGTTCACCTTTTACTGTATTAAATCCAGTAACAATAGCATTAGAATTTTTTAGCTGCTCTTCGAGATCTTTATTTTTTAATTCTAATTCCTTAACCCTATTAGCTAATTCAATATTAGCTAATTCAATCTTTTTATCTGAAGCTTCTTTAATATTTTCAACTTCTCTATTTTTAGACATAAGTTCAAGTTGAGCCTTATTAACAATTTTTTCAATAGCTTTTACCAATGTTGCTGAAGCTCCACTAATAGATTGCAACTCAACACTACAATCTAATGCTTGTAGTTTTAATGCATCTTTAGAGTTCCTGGTAAACTCCCAAAACATTCTTTCAAATAATTTAGTTTGAGATATTCCTTCTTTCTCAACAAGTTCTCTAAATTTTATATCAATATAATCATCAGGTCTAATTCCTAATGGTGCTTTTTGTTTCTTTTTTTCTTTTATATTTTCTTCTTTCATCATAAATCCTCCAACATTTTTATCTATACTTATATTATACCACCATTTGTAAGAATAATATACTATTTTATAAAATTAATATACTAAAATAAATTAGTATATTAATAGTATATTTATTTTTATAATATACTATTAATAAATATTAGTATATTAATTAAATTTAACGTGTATTTAGTTTTGTTTTGCTATAAATTGAATGGAAAATAAAAAAAGGTGTTCCCCAGGAACACCTTTTTATTTTAGTTTAATTATTATTCTAAATATATTTGCTTAATAAATAAAAATTTAATATAATTTTTAACCACAATATCTATTATACCAAAAATCCTTGTCAAATTATAGACTATTATGTAAATGTTTACTGTGATAAAATTTAATCATAGATTTCAATACTTTTATTTACTTCCAAAGGAGGATTCATTTATGAGGTTTATTTTATTATCATTATTGCTCATCCCGACAATTATTGGAGTAATTTATTGCATTTATGAATTCTCCAATACACCACAAGATTTTATATCTTATGATGACTTTTGATATATATGTAAAGAATAATAATAAGAAAGTGTTCCCGAGGAACACTTTCTTATTTATACTAATTATTTATTTTTTCTAACTTACGTTTATTATTTTCTCTCTTTAATGTACTTACACTAATACCTATTAATCTCTCAACCTCATTATAACTTTTATCTCCACCATTTACAGACAACATAGATAAAGCTAAGTCTATTTGATCTTTAGTAAACTTTTTAGGTCTACCCTCCTTATACCCAGCTTTTGTCTTTGCTATCTCCTTACCTTCCCTTGTTCTTTCTAAAATCATATCTCTTTCAAATTCAGCAAAAGATAAAAATATATTTCTTATTAATTTACTAGCTGGCGTATTATCCATTACCCCTATATTTAATATATTTATCTTTATTCCTCTATCAAGTAATTCTTGTACTAGTTTAGTTCCATCTATTAAGCTCCTGGCAAATCTGTCGAGCTTAGTAACTGTGAAAGTATCTCCTTCTTTCAACTTATCCAATAATAATTTTAATTGTGGTCGATCGTTAGTTTTTCCTGAAAACTTTTCTTCTATGACTTCATCACAACCTGAAGAAAATAATTCAGATAATTGTTCTTCTAAAGAATTTCCACGACCTTGCTTTATTGTACTAACTCTTGCATATCCATAATTCATATTTTCCCTCCATTAAGGTCAAAACTTGTCCCAAAACACCAAAATTTATACCATTACTTTTGACCATGATTTTTGACCCCTTATTAAGTATTATTTTATCGTTGATTAAAAATATATGTCAAGCCAAAAATACCCTTAGTCCAAAAGTGTTAAGTTTTGACACTCTACAATAATATTAAAATAAAAAATTATCTCTACTGTACTTATGCTGTATAGTAATTCTATCTATTTTGTATATAAATGATAGAACATTAAAATCTTACTTTATCCTTACAAAAAATTTAATTAGTAATTTCTCCTAAAAAATATTTTGTTTTTGCCATTTCAATATTTTATCATTAAATTGCAAGTTATGGCGGTACCTACATATGAACAAGTTGTTTCTTTAATCAAAATCAAAGGTTTTAATTAAGTGAACCTACTGTTCTACTGGAATATAATATACAAATACCATCAATCACTCTCTACGATAACTATCTTCCTCAATATAATCTCTTAATAATTCTTTCGACAAACTTGACATATAAAAACTCCTCCTTGTAATAATTATTTATCTCAATTATTTCCAAGGAGGAGTAGTTTTTATTTAGTTTACACATTTTTTTACACTGTCTCTCTTTTAGATCGTTATATTTCCATAACTTTTATTAAAGTCATTATTTATTCTCCATTCTAAACAATTCACCCATTTTAGCCATCAACTCTTTATATGTTCCACGCTCTATTATCTTTCCATTTTTTAAAACATTTATTTCATCACACTTTTTTATTGTAGATAATCTATGTGCAATTATGATAACTACTTTATTTTCAAATTGAGAATATAAATTTTCCATAATAAGTTCTTGACAGTTATTATCCAAAGAAGATGTTGCCTCATCAAAAATTATAACCTTTGAGTCACGTAATAGTGCCCTTCCAATTGCAATTCTCTGTCGTTGCCCACCTGATAACTTAACCCCTCCTTCTCCTATTTCTGTATCTAGACCATTAGGTAATGTTTTAATAAAATCAGACATTTGAATAACATCTAATATATCATCAACTTGTTGTTTTTTTATTTTACTATTTAACATTGTAAGATTATTATAAATCGTATCATTTAAAAGTACTATTTCTTGAGTAACTATTGAAATATTCTCTCTAATACTTTTTAATGTATAGTTATTAATATCATTTTCATCTATTTTGATACTACCACTATCTTCTGTCCAATTTCTTAGTAATAAATTTATAATTGTAGATTTTCCCCCACCACTTTCACCTACAATTCCTGTTATAGCTCCTTTTGGAAATGATATTGAAAAGTTATCTAGGACAGAAGTTACTCCATTGTAACTAAATGTTATATTATTAAAGCTAACACCTTTAGTTACTGATAATAAACTTTTTTTACCATTCCTAACTTCATACTCGGTTCTTTCATTTAATATATTCATTATTTTATAAATAGAAATCTTAGCTTTTTTAAATGTGATGGTATTTTCAACAATACGTATAATTGGAGAAAACAACTTTTGAGAATATTGATTAAATGTTATTAATGCTCCTATAGTTAAATTTCCATAAATTATCTGCAATCCCCCAATTCCGTAAATAATTATAGTACTTATTCCATTTAAAAAATTAATTATATTCATTTCCTTTGAATACTCTTTATTTATTTTGATAGAATTAAGGCTATACTCTCTTTCATGATTAAAATATTTCTTCCAAAAATACTCAGAAAATCCTAATGATTTACCATATAATAACATGCGAAAAAATTCATTTACATTTTTGACCATATTAGATAGACATATTCTAGTTTCTTCTGTTAACTTAACAATTCGCTTATTGAAATGCTTTTGAGTAAAAAATACTAAAGGCTGAATTATTACTACTAAAAAAAATAATGATGGTTGTAAAAATAATAAATAGCTACACATAAAAATTGATGTAACAACTTGTATTATAGTTGTAAATAATAATTTAGATGATATACTTTCAACATTATCAATATCTCTATCATATATAGTAAATAATTCTCCCATATTTATATCAGCTTTATAGCTCCCTGGTAATCTTTCAATATGTTTTAATAAATCAATTCTTAGAGTCCTAGTAAAATTTTTACCTATTACGGCATAAAGATAACTAGTAAAGTAATCCAGTATACACTCTACTACTAATAACAATATATAAAAGATAATATATTTTAAAATAAAATTTATATCACCTTTGGCTATACCATAATCTACTATTTTCATTAATAATACTGGCTGTATTAAAATACAAATAGAATATATCACTGAGCAGATAGCAGCACCTATATGGTGATATTTGTATTTAAATATTCTATGTATAAATTCCTTAATAACAGTTTTTTCTATCATACTAATTCTCCAATGATGAAATTATACAATGTTGATAAAGATTCCACTCTGTTCATTCTTACTTCTTTCTTACTAAAATCTAAATTAAATTTAATCTCTATATTATTAAATATTTCACCAGCCTTTTCTTTTGTCATACCCCAAGTTGGATTAAAAAGACTATGTGTAAGAAGCTTTCCGTTCTCTGAATTTGTAATTTTTAATACATCAATAACAATATCCTTTAACTCCTTAAAAACGATATCCTCCTCAATAGGATGATATATTTTATCTATTTTTATAGTATAATCAAATTCACTTGTTTCCCAAAAAGATTTCTTTGAATTTTTTTCTATAATATCAATTACACTTTCATATTTGTTGTTGCTATTAATAAGATTTATTAATATATTAGTAAACTTTGCACTAGCTTTACTGTTCCCACCAAAAAATGTATATAGACCATTTTTATTTTTTACTAAAACAGGCATACAATCAGATACTATTTGAATTTTTTTATTAGGTGAGTACCAATATTCATTGCTGTGTTTTAATATATTTCCTACAACCCCTATTACCGATGGTAATCTAGCAGGATAACTTAATTTCATTGAATTACTCAAAGAAGAAATAATAATTACTCCCTTTTCTTTTAGTTTTTCACATATATGATTTAACTCTAGTAAATATTTATCTGAAACTGTTGCTAAACTAAGATTTATAATATCAATTTTTTTCTTATATAAATATCTTAGTGCTTGTATTAATCCCAGTGAATGTCCTTCATTTTTTTTATTTAAAATCTTTATAATAATGTATTCTATAGGGATATGCTCTTCATTAATAACCTGATAACAAAATGTACCGTGATAACTTTCGTCAATAACATTATCATTTATTTCTATTTTTTTATTTTTGTATAAGAAGGATTTAGAGTCAATAACCTCATTATTTTTTAGTATATCCCAATCAATCCCACTATCTATAATTGCTACTTTTAACATATTTATACTCCTCTATGCTAGTGCATTTTTAACGGTAATTTATTTGTGGTTTATTTAAATATAGATTTAGCTTTAGCTCTTCTTATATAATTGATTTCTGAAACATTTATGTATAGCTCCTTGCTGTCATTGTTATAATTGAATTCTCATACAACAATGACAGCAAGGAGCTATAATAAATGTTTGTTTATTTTATTCATTTGTAAAATTATTTTTGGTACTCTTATAGTACCCTACATATATATTGAAAGTATTGGTAATATAATGATTAAGTTAAAATATATTTATATAACTTATAATAAGTAAACTTCATTTATATTTCTTAGAACTGAATAGATTCAGCAGTATTTTAGATGTCTAAACTTAACTATAACTTATATATATTTAATTAATCTAAATCTTAGCTAAACCAATTGTTGTAAGCTGTTTTATCAAATTCACATTTAGGTGTTGTAGTATTGTTTTTCCAAATTTGACAATCATCCCAACACCCTTGTCCCTTAATATCTAATGAATCTACCTTATCCTTAATTTTCTCAATTCTTAATTCATTATTTTCTTTCATAAATAAATCCCCCTTAAAATATTAATTTCATTCTATTACCAATAGCTAACAATGGCTTAATTAGTATATTTTTTTAAAATTTTATATTTTATATTTTCAATATTACAAACAACCGGATCAGCTTCTAAGAAGTTTCCAGTCAGTGATTTATTTATTAATTTACACCTATTGCTAGTGCAAAACTCCTTATAACTACACTCATAGCATGTACTATTTTCTTTAGAGTATATCTTTTTTAAAGTTTCAACTTTTAAATAGTCTATACCTGTATAAATATCTCCAATCATTAATTTAGAATCACCAACAATTACAGAACATGGATATATATCTCCATTAACATCTATATTAAATGCTCCATATCCTCCATTGCATAATCCTGATTTTTGCTTCATAAACAAATCTTTATCTACAAGACCTACTTTTATCTTAGAATATATATTTTCTTTTCTATTTATAAATTTATCAATCTTCTTCATTTCATTTTCAATAATTTTAATTTTTTCTAAACTCCACTTCTTATCATAGTAATCAAAGGCTGGAGCTATATAATTAAAACCATTTTCTATTAAAGATAAAATATTTTCATATAATGAATCTACCGTTTCTGTGTTAATAGTCATTCTAACTCTCAAATCTGGACGTACTTTCAATAGTTTTACTGCTGTTCTTATTGCTTCATCATAACTTCCATTTCCATTAATATATTTCCGATTTAAATCATGTGTTAATTTATTTCCATCAATACTAATTGTTAATGAATACTTAAAATCATTTACTAAGGTTTTATAAATTTCATCATTTATAATTGTTCCATTTGTAGTAATCCCAAAATTAATACGCCTAGTATCGATATTTTCTTTTAATGATTTAATAAAATACTTTATTAAATCATATTCTAACAAAGGCTCTCCCCCATGAAATATTACATTTATATTTTCATCTACCTTCTTTATTGTTTTACATATAAATTCAATAGTCTTATCTGCAGTTTTTATATCCATAGATGCAGCTAACTTATTATTGCCCTCATAGCAATACTTACAAGATAAATTACATCTTCTGGTAACCCAAATTGTAAAATCCATATTATTATACCTATTCATCCCATAATATTTTTTCTAATACTTTTTTATGATTTATACATCTTTCCTTAAATTCTCTTTCATTATTTTGAAGTCTTGCAATTTCTTCAACACAACTCCAACAAAACAAATTAACATCACATTCCTTACACTTTTCATAATGATCTGGTTGTATACTTCTTAAACTGTTCCCTATTAAATACTCATCTCTAGTTCTTTTCATAGCATCCTCAAGCGTTGTAATTTCTAAAATATTAAATAATTTAAATTTTTCACTTATCAAATTGCCACACGGGTATACCCAGCCATCATAATTAATTGCTAAGTCTGAAACTCCAGCTCCACATCTAATGCTACGTAAATTCATTCTTGCATCAGATAAATCATCTATCTCAATATTATTATCTATTTCTTTATTAATCTTAATAAACTTATCTGAATTTTTTAATCCACGCCCTACCGGTGCAAATATTCTTATAACCGCCTGAGTACCAAGTTCTTTATTTAATTCTAAAAAACCTTTTTTTAACTCTTTATTATAATCACTAATAACCATAGATAAGTAAATTTCATCAAATCCTCGCTCTTTTAATAAGTTAATACTTCGAATAACTTTATTAAATACACCTTTTCCCCTAATTTCACTACATGAATCTTCATCTATACCATCTATACTAATATCTAAACGATTTACATTAGCAATAAGTCTATCTACATTAGCTTCATTAATTAATGTAGCATTTGTTGCAATATCAATTTTTCCTTTATAATTTTTTCGTGTATAATCTAAAATTTCCCAGAAATCACTTCTAACCATAGGTTCTCCACCAGAGAACACTAATTTAGGAATACCATACACCTCTATTTTATCTATTACTTTTTTTAGTTCTTCAAAACTTAATATTCTTTTATACTCGCTAATAAAATCAGCATCTACACAACAATGCTTACATTTCAAATTGCATTGATTTGTCAAATTTATATAAATAGTATCTACTTTTTCATCAATATTTAAATTGTTATCTAACAATTTCATTTTATATAATATTCTTATCAAGTTATCTATATAGACTCTATCTTCTCTATCCTCTATACACTTCAATAATTCCTCTGAATTTAATTTATTATAAATGCCTCGCTCTATTATACTAATACATTCTTTTGAAATTTTAATCCATTCTCCAGAATCTCTATTGGTCAATATTACTCTATTTCCTCGTTCTAGTTTCCTATAGTTTTCACTAAATTTCAAACATATCCCCATATATTCTCCCTCTAATCACTTATATTTATAAATATGAGTTTACCAGTGTATCTTCTACCTTGTGTATAAATTGCACTAGACTTATCCTTAGAAATAATTTTAGTTATAATGATTCCATTCACATATTATTTAGATACTATAACTATTATTTCTCCTAATTCAATAAGATTTTTCCCCTATTTTAATTAAATAATCTCAAATACTTATTTCTGCCATCTGTAATAATTCATATACATATACATTTCCATTTAATCTTTTGTCTTTATTGTCATAATTTTCACCTCAGTATTCCTATAAGTTAATATAAATATTCCTATATATAAGTATTTATATTTTAATGTAAATAAACTTTTCCAACTCCCAATTTGTTTATTTCTTATATTGTACCAAAATTTATATTTATTGTAAATAAATACCTTATTTAATTTTTAAACGATTAAAGTATTCTTTTAATATTACTTATTTAATACATCTTCATCATATATAAATAAGCATCCTCTAGTGTTACTTCTGCTCTTATACAATCTATTCTAGGTTTTTCTTCTGATATAATTTTAGTCATTATCTTACCATCTACATATTGTTTAGACGATATTGTTGCATATCTAGATAACTCTAATATTTCTTTTTCATTTGTTATTAAACAATTCCATACATGATTTTCTGCATTATTTAACAATTCGCTTATTTCTCCATTAAATATTAAATTACCTTTCTGCATAATCCCTAATTTATTGCATGTAGATGCTATATCTTCAATTACATGTGTTGAAAAGATAACAGTTCTTGTTTCTCCAAAATCAACTAATAAGTTCCTAATTTTTATCCTTTCTTCTGGATCTAATCCTGTTGTAGGTTCATCTACAATTAGAATTGGTGGTTCATTTAATAAAGCTTGAACTAAACCAACTCTTCTTTTCATTCCACCAGAAAGTTGTTTATTCTTCTTATTCTGTTTATCTATCAACCCTGTTTTTTCTAAATAATAATCTATTCTATCTTTGCATATGTTTTTTGGTATTCCTGACATTCTCCCTAAATATTCAAGTGAATCTCTAACTGTCAAGCTTGGGTATACTTCTAACTCCTGAGGTAGATATCCAATTTGTTTCTGTATCATTTCATAATTATTTTTTTCTAAGTTAATTCCATTAATTAAAATATTTCCTTTTGATACTGGCAATATTGTTGTTAAAACTCTCATTAACGTAGTTTTCCCTGCTCCATTTTCTCCTAATAAGCCATATATTCCTTTTTCAATATTTAGGTTTAGATTATCTATAGCTTTAGTACCATTATTAAATTCTACAGTTAACCCTTTTATATTAATTGTCATATCTCTTCACCTCATTTTTATAATAAATTAAGCTGCTTTTAAATACAGTCATTCCAAATAATACAATAATAGCTCCTATTAATTTTCCAATTACCCAACTATAATCTAAATCCTTAGTAAAGAACTCACAGAAAGCAAATATATTAGCACTTTTAAAAATATTCATTCCAATAGTTGAATTTAATAAGAACCAAATAAGTACAGCTATTCCTACGCCAATACCAATTTTCTTTGTAATATTCACTAATACTACAGTTAAATATCCGAAAAATGCGATACTTACTCCTGTTGCAATTAAAGTAATTATAAGCATTGATAAGTTATCCATTTTCCCTATATTATTATTGACTTTCATTAAATACAAACTATATTGAACTAATGCTAATAATTCTACAAATAACCAAGCTATAAAAAACCTTCTTTTTACTAGCCCTATTAAAACGTCTTTAGACTTTAACTTAATAACTTCATACCTTTTTTCTAAAATCTCTAAATAAAATAAATCTGAAAAGAAAAGAATAGACAAAAGTGAACTATATGGATCAATAACGCCTCCTATTTCATCAGCATATGCTAATGGAAAAATTATAGATAATAGCATTACATATATTATACAAATCCATAACTTATATTTACTAACTACAATTACTAAATCCTGCTTCATCAAAAACGTCTCCTTTTCCAAACAACAGTTGCTATCATAAAAATAAGTATTGAAACTATTAATAATGATATTTGATTAATATACATTCCTAAAGATATTTTAGTTTCAAAAAATATTTCAGGGAATCTAATAAATATACTTAAAGGATGTGTCTTATAATGAATATTACCCTCTAATATTTCTGCACCTATATTAGAATAAAGAATATATAAAATCATAATAGGTATTGTTGGCAGTGGATTTTTAAATATAACTGTTACTAAACTATGAATTGCAAGTGCCATCACTACACTTGGTAAAATAAATATTATTACATATTTAAAAATATCAAACATGGAAGAATTAAATCCCCACTTATATGCAATCTTCATAGCTAAAAAATTATAAAAAAGAGTTATCACAAATATTACTGGAATCATAGCTAAAAGCCCTGCTATAGCTTTCCCCCCAATATACTTTATAGATGATATGGATTTGGTATGAATCAATTCATATATATCTCTTTTACAATCCTTCATATATAATATTGGAAATAACGCTATCATAAAGAATATTAAGCATACTCCAAAATAATCTACAAACTTTTTAGAAAACCACTCAGTATAATTTTCTTCTCCTAGTTTTTCTCTAATATAATTATTTGCTTCTTCTATAGTTGCTTGTTTCATATTAGCATCATAAAAAGCATACTCTGCACTCTTATAGCCATAATTTTCATCTAAATATTTAGCAAAATCCTCTATACTAATTCCTCGTTTATACTCTTTAATTACCTCTTGAGCTTCATTAGGTTCTACATCTAATTCTTCAACTAAATTCTTATAAATTGTACTTAACGCCAGTTGTTCTTTTTCTTTATTATTTACAGGAATATATCCATTCATTATATCTGCATCTGAAATGCTATTTTCATCTAAGGTAACAATTTGGCTGTCATTCTCAAAATATTTTACATCTAAATATTGACATAGATTCACATATACATAGAAACAGCATAGTATTAATCCAATATAATAAAAGGGTTGTTTTATTATATCTTTAATAGTCATTTTTATTATTCCTCTCATATCCTTTGCCTCCATTCTTTATTTTAAATTTTACCCTAAACTCCAAATCCCATTTATATATTTTGCCTTCACTACTTATCTTTAAGTTTATTTTAAATTCTAAATATCAAAAAAAAATCAACTTTTGTAATTTTACAAAAAAAATTCCACCCTATTATTTAGGTGAAATTTTTTACAAATATAAAGTTATACTAACTATTGCTCCTCCATCTGCTGCATTATAAACTTTTAAATCTCCATCATATTTATCACAAAGCAGTTTAGTTATATAAAGCCCCATTCCCATATGTCCTGAAGCATAATTTCTGTTTTTTCTTATCTTTTCACTGTCTATTTCATTAATTATTTTACTTTCAAAGCCACAACCATCATCCTTAACAATTAATATAACCTGTTCATCTTCTATATTGATATTTATAGAAACTTCACTGTTAGCAAACCTAATTGCATTGGTAATAATATTTTCATAAATCTCTAAAAATATGAACTTATCAATATTAATTTCAAAATCTTCTTTAAATTGATTATGTTGAACCTTTATATCAATTCCATTTTTCTTATAAAACACTTTGTTTTCTTCTTCAATATCATAAATTATTTTTAGTGCACTTACCTTTTCATCTTTTCTATCTCGTAGTTTTACCTCATCTGCTCTTCTCATATATTCCACAAATTCTTTCAATCTTGCAATTTGAACATTACATTTATTAAGTTCCGCTAGCACCTCTTCTTTGGATATGTTGTCTTCTGGATAAAACTCTAAAATAGTTTCTACATACCCCTCTAATACCATTAGTGGAACTCTTATATCATGAGCTATTGATGCATGAAACTCCTTTTCTTCTATAATTCTATTCCACATTTTCTGATTATTATCTATCAATTGAATTCTCATCTTATCAAAAGATTTACACAGCTTACCAAACTCATCCATATAATCATACTCAATTTCAAAATCTAAATTATTGTTAAATATTTCATTTGCCCCTTTTTCTAGCAACGCTAATGGTTTTTTAAGCTTTCTCTTAAAAAATAAATATGATGTTATGCTATTTAAAGTTATCGTTATTATTAATAATGTCCATGTTTCTAAAAAGTCACATATCTCTACTATAATATTATCTGATTGACTCATAAAGCTTGAGCTAATCCTCGGTGCTTCTGTTATATATCCATAATACTTATTATAAAAATCATATATTTCCTTATACTCTTCTATGGTTTTATATTTACTCCATATACTATTTTGTATAATTCTAGCCCCATTCATAACTCCTATAGATATGATAACTGATAATAATGATGATATAACTATATAATAAATTAGACTCTTTTTAATTGATAATACCCTTTTATTTAGATATTTCCTTATCAAAGCTTTTCCACCTATATCCACTACCCCATTCTGTTTCGATAAAATTTTCATCTGTAAACTCATAAATCTTTTTTCTAATTCTTCTTATATATTCAGTAACTACTTTAATATCACTATCATTTTCCTCATGCCATAATTTTAAAAATATATGTTCTTTGCTAAATATTTGTCTTTCATGTAATGCTAATAACTCTATTATCTCATATTCTTTTTTAGTTAAATCTAATCTTTGTCCATTTATAAATACTTCCATTGAAATAAGGTCTATACTCATACTCCCTGTATAAATCATCTTATGAGAATACTTTGATCTCTCTTCTCTTTTTAAATTAGAAACTATCCTAGCTTCCAATTCCCTAACACTAAATGGTTTAACAATATAGTCATCTCCACCAACTAATAATCCATTTACTTTATCTTCTTCTGTAGCTCTTGCTGTTAAAAATAAAATAGGACTTTGAGTAAAATCTCTTATTCTTTTACATACATCTATACCATTTAGTTTAGGCATATTAACATCTAAAATAACCAAATCTGGAGTACACTTCATTTTATCTAATGCTTCTTTTCCATCATATGCTGTATATATTTCATATCCTTTTAATAAGAAATAATTTGAAAGCATATCTATTAAATCCAAATCATCATCCACAATTAATAGCTTTGCCATTTTACCTCCTATATACTTCTTTTTTAATTAAATACTTTTACCTTAACCTAGCTTATCTCTTATCCTTAAATACTTGACCTGCATGATCTCAATATCAATATACTGGAATTTATCATAAATCCAAAAATTTTAATTCATGAATTAATAAAATTTCTTTTTACTGATATTCAAAATCTCATTTTCCTATTTCTCTTAATGCTCACATAAATCCCAAAAACAAACATAATTTATCAATAGTTAAACTTCGTACAGTTAAATATTCTCTTTTATCACAAACAAGAACTTATAATTTAACAATATAACAAGAAACTTAATAAGTGGCTACCTAATGCAAATTCTAATTTAATACTAACATAAAATTGTAAATTATTCCAATTTTGATTTGTAGTTATTTAAGACAATAAAAAAAATCCTTATTTAATATTAATTGAGACTATTATTATAAAAATGAGATTAGTAAATTTGAATGTATTAGGATCAGTATCCGAAAAATTTGAATTTACAACGTTAAGCCAATATTTTTATTAATTAATTGTATAATTATATCTAAATTCTCAATTTCTATCTTATTTCCTCTAGTTGAATAATTTAAATTAGGTATTTCTTCTAATAATTTACTTATATTAATAGGCCTAAATACTTCTATAGTTGAAATATCAAGATATAATGCTCCATTATGATTAACTCCGTGCCTAACTTCAGGTATCTTAAATTTTTTAGATTTTTTTACTATTGCACTTGCAATTATTTGCCTATCAAACTTAAATAAAACAAGCGTATCTCCTGATATATTCATTCCATTTCTATAATATAAAAATTTACCTTTTTCATTAACTAAATCTTTTAAAAAAAATTCTCTTTGAACATATGCGTAAGCTTTATTTTTAAACCTTGGTTCATCTTTACTCATAGCAAATATTTTTATTTCTTTACAACTTAAATTTTCATCTATCATTTTTTCCCTCCAATTAATATTATTTAAATATAAGTCTATATAGGTTTAACTTGTACATAATACCTTTTACCTAAAGTTATATTTTTATGAACTGCTAGTTCTGATTTTATGTATCCTAACTCTTCAAGTTTCTTTAATTCCCTTGATACTGTTGTTTCAGTTATAACCAGCAAACTACTTAAATATTTAACTTTAATTATCCTATTTTCATAATACTTATTTATATATAACAACAAAAATAATATAAGCTTCATATTACTATTCAAATCTTTATCAAAAACATATAAATTAGGAACATAGATCCCTTTAAATTTAATTTTAGATACATCTTCTAATAAACATTTATTTAAATTATCTTTTTTTGTCATAACCTAAACCTCCTAAATCCTAGAATACTTTTATAACATAGTTCCTTAGTAGTAAATAAAAAATATATAAGAATAACCAACAACAAATTATAGGAACCCTATATAAAAATATTATATTTAAATGTCTAAAAATAAAATATATATCAAAGCTAGTAATTTCAATGGTTTAAGATGTTTTATATTTATGAAATTATTCATGAATACGAGAAAATTACTTATTTTGGAAATTACCTTCATTAGTTTTTTACCTCCTTTACTTATTTTCTTTTAAATCTTATTTTTAGAATTTTTTATAGCACTTTAATATTCTAATACCTGTTAAATTTACTCTTCTTATATAGGCTTATAGACAGCTTGTACATTATTAATATCAATTATATTTTTATTCGTATTTCTATTAAAATTATCCTGGAATATTTCTTTAAAAGTTTTATGGCCATGAAACTTCTAGCCATAAAACACGAACATTAATTTTTTATCATGGTGGTGAACCTCTATTAATCTCCTTATTATTTTCAATTCTGTTGAATTTATAATTTTCAAAATTTATTTGTTGCAGATTTGTACCAGCTTCTATTTTTTCAAATTCAAATTTTAATTGTAATCCATTTACTACTTTAGTTCCTTCTATAACTCTTGCATTTTCTTTTCTATTTGTTCTTTCTTCTTCTAAATTTACTACTTTTCTACTCTTATAATATAATGTTATTCCATTTTTATTTTTAGTTAAAAATCCTAACTTCTCTAATTCTTTTAAAAAATTATATACACTTCTTTCATTTTTAAAAGCTAAATATTCAGCAATTTTTACAACGCCTAAACTTATAAATGCTCCATATGAGTTGCTTGAATATGCTTTAACTATTAACATTAGTACCTTTCCTATTTTTTGATCTAATATATCAACTGCATTTTCTATATAATTAAGTGGTAATCTATATATTGCCTTTCCTCTCTTTACAGTTAACTTAAATAATCCCTCTTTCTTTTCTAATGTTCCATTCACTTTCTTTGCTAGTTCTTTTAAAGTTGCTACTTTTATTCCAACTTCAGCTATATTAAAGTATCTACCAAAAAGATTTTGTTTTTCTAGTTCTAAATAAGCTCTATAATGGCGTACTGATCCCTTGTTGTTATAAATAGATTCAACTATATTTCTTGCAATATAGATGCTATTTATTGCCTTTTTACAGACATTACAACCAAGGCTTAATCCTTCTTCTTCAAAAAGCATTTTTACTTTATCACAAGAAAAATTAGTCCCATTTCTTTTCAATGATTTATACTTATTTTCAACTGCTCTTAAACTTTCATCATGTTTCCATTCTATAGCTTTTGTTCTTAGGACTTCCTTAATTTCATTTTCACTATAATTAGCTTCACTTAGTCCTAATGCTATGCTTACTAAGAAATTATTTCTGTTCCCTTTATCCATTATTGGCATATTTATTAGTGCTTTCACACACTCTCTAGTACATTCCATTCCTGGTAAATTTAAAACTTTAGTGCTTTTATTTTTATATTCTTTTATAGATTTTTCAACTTTCTTTTTTGCCTTTTCATAAAGCCTAGTCATTGCAATTGATTGAATACCAGGTAACATTAATTTTCTTATGTCCCTTTGTTTCTTAGTTAATTTTACTCTTGTTAAATGACCTGTCATTAAGTGCATAAATTCATCTACTGAAACATAATTAACATATCCACCCTTATAATAAGATCCTGGAGTTTTTATTAATCTGTAGCTTGAATTAACTACGCTTTCATCTACGAATTTTAAGCCCAGTTCTTCTTTTATTCTTTTATACATTTCTGTATAAATTCTATGTACATTTTTACTTGGCTTTAATCCAAATACTTTTGGATTAACCATTATATAAACTGACTTTGAATTATTTATTATAATAGTAAAATCTTCTTCATTTACATTTAATTCCTTCATTAAATACTGAAGGTATTGAGCTACTTCAAATAATACATCAAAATTTTCCTTCTTTTTTGATGATTCAAATTCAAGTGTAAATGGATAATATCTATCATCTAATTCTTCAGTTCTTAAATTTCTATTTTGTTTATTTAAGAAGGTACAAAAACTTTGAAGGCTCATATGACTAAGTTCTTTATTCCATCTATTTTTTATTGGATATTCTAATACTTTTTCTATATGTGTTTCATATTTTTTTTCAGCTCTATTTTGAGAAAATTCTCCTGAAACTACTTCATTAATCCCAAAATAATTTTGAACTTCGCCATATTTATTTATCAAATTATATATAAACATTTGCTCTATAAAATTACCTTTATCCTTCAAAGTTTTTCCCTCCTTTCATCTGATAAATTATGATTTTTGGTATAGTTTCCCCCTCCCCACAATCTATCTATTTAAATTGCTCCGTAATATTTTCCGACAATAAAAAAACTCTTAGGTATTTCTACCTAAGAGTTATATATCAAAACTTATGTTATGCTCTTTAAAATCAAATTGAAAATTATCCCAAAACTTCTTTTGGTTTCCTCCTGTCAATTTGTTATTTTTTATATTGCACAAATTTTCACCTTATGCTAGAATATAAGCATAAAATGAATTTAAAGTTCCAACACTCTGTTTTTTGGTAGTTGCTTTACCAGTTTCAGTTATATAAATTAAGATGTTTGGCGACATTTTAATTTATCGTTCGGACTTGAAATATGAAGAAGAAATTCTTCTTTTTTCTAAATTATATTACATTTTTAGAATTAAAACAATATAATTTAGGCAAAAAGTAGCAGTAAATTTTATTTACTGCTACTTTTAAATTTTATATATCTTCTTCAATTTCTATAATATTTTTAAAGTCAATTTCTTTAAAGTCGTCATCCGTCATACCTTTAAGCTTTATTACAATTTCATTTATTTCAGATTCAATCTCAACTTCATCTACATTTTCTACTACAGATTCCAATTGATTAATTAATTTAATTCTATCATCACAATTATAAAAACTCATAATAGTTAATTCTTCTTTATTAAAGCTCTTTTTCATTTACTTTTCCCTCTTTCTTTTCTAATTTATTATTATAATCATCAGCTTTTTTACTCGCATCTTCAACTATATCTTTTATATCTTTACTATTATTTTTATCTAATTTCATATTATCATTTATTAATTCTTTTCCTCTTACTAAATCTACTGTCTTATTTAAATCAAAATATCTTGCTATTTCTTCTCCACTAAAATAATACCCACTTCCTTCTCCATCATTAGGAATATATGTATTATCTTCTCTAGCTTCAAAGTGAACTTCAAACTCTCCTTTTTTAAATCCTTCAACAAAAAAAGATGTTCCTCCCTTTATAAAAGAACCATCCTCTAATTTCAAGTCATCTTTCATTGTATATTCTTTAGCATTATATTCTAGCTGCTCTATTTCACTACCAACAACTTTATTTATCTCTTTACTAAGAAAATCATTTAACTCTCCATATAATTTTAACTCATTTTTTAACTCTTCAATAGATTGATGTTGACTTTCTTCTGAAGAATATTTTATATCTTCTTTTAAGTCAATAATTCTCCCTTCAATATATCCCTTCTCTTTTTGTAAATCTATAAAATTTTGATCTCTTTTTAAATCTAACTCTGAATAACCTGATAATTCTATTTTTAAGAAATCATCAAATGAAAATACTGCACAATTTCCTTCTATAAAATCATGATCATTTAATTCATCTTTAAATCTTTCTACAAAAGTATCTAACTTTAATCCTTGCTTCTCCATCAACATTTTATCTTCTTCTGATATTTTTTTTTCATATAATTCAACTAATTTTGGAGTATTAATACTTAAAAATTTCTCTTTTTCTTCATTATCCATTATACAAGTTCCTATGTTTAGTTTTTCTAACTTACTTTCTTCACTTATATTAAAATCAGTTTTTTCAGTTTTATATTCTGATTTTTTTAAGAATATTTCCTTTAATTTCTCCAATATATTAAATTTCATAACTACGCTCCTTACTCTCTTTATTCTCCAATTTATTGTTATGATCTTCAGCTTTTTTACTAGCTTCTGAAATTATCTCTTTAATATCTTTATTATCATGGTCTATTTTAATTTCTTTATCTTTAAATAACTCTTTATAATTAATATCAATTTTATCTATTAAAGAAGCAGCAGTTTTTTGAATTGTATCTAAAGATTTCTTAAGTTCCCCTAACTCTTTATCACTACTCCATCCAGCTAAGTATCCAAAACTATAATCAGATGTATCTATTCCATAATAATTACTAACTATAAATGCAATACTTTCAGCTTCAACTTCTTTAGTTTCTCTACTCTTTCCATCTTTTATTGTATGTAACTCTGCATGAGCCATTTCATGAAGAAGCGTCTTTATTGTTTGAACTTCTGACATATTTTCTTTAACCATAATTCTTTTTAAAGCAGGTGTGCAATATCCTTTTGCTTCTCCTTTTATGCTTCCATATGCAACATTAAAACTTGTACTATTTTCTAATGCTTTCTTAAAATTACTATAATCATTTACACTCCCTTTTAACTCTTCAGTCAAGCTTGGTAATGGCTCTCCACTAGTCTGACTTATATCAAAAACATAGGTTATTTTATATTTAGGAATTATTTGCTCTACTTCTTCTATAACTTTTTTGCCATCTACGTATATGAAATTACCTTTTTCACCTTTATTGACTTTTCTTTTAAATGTATTCCACTTATTAAATCCAGCTACATAAGTTGCTTCTGGTTTCTGCATCATTATTAATATAGAATTTCTAAACGAATAATTATGGAACTTAGACATTACTTTTAAAAAGTTTTTATATTTATCACTCTCAAACAAATCCTTTATTCCATCTTCAAGTTTTTCACTTAATTCTTTTACTTTATCTTCATTAGAAGATTTTATATTTTTTTCATATACCATATTTTCATCACCTACTAGTCTTTTTTTAGTTTTATAAAAAAACTTATCCTCTCTTAACTGCTGACTATTATCCATAACTTCATACTCAACACTATTTAAAAAGTAATTACCGTTTTTTTTTAATCCCTCATAAATTTTCACTACATTTTCTTTCACATTTATAAGATAATTTATTTCATCATTCAAATTCAATTTATCAGATATCCTTTCTAAATTCTTGATATCCTGCTTTAGTTTGCTTATATCTTCATCAGAAAAATTTATGTCATTCATATTACTTATATCAAATTTCAATTCATCTAAATTTATTCCATCTAATCTAGCTTTATTATAAATATCAACCTTTTCATTTAATTCATCTTGAAACTCATTAAAAATTAACTCATAAACAAGTAGATCTTTATAATTATCACAATTAATATATTTTATAAAAGCATCTATTGTATTTTTTCTGTATTCATATAAAATAGGTAACGCTTTATAATCTAATATTCTATGATAAGCCTCTATATCCACATTAGCTAATTCTTGCATAGATATTTCAAATTTTTCTTCAAGCTTTTCAATTTCCTCTATTGATTGTTTTTCTAAATTAATATCTAAATTCTGTATAGCTCTTTTAGAAAAAATCCCTATACTTTTAAATTGATTAAATGTAGGAAATACAGATACTTTTTCTGTAGTATATTCTTGCTCTATGCCAAACCTTTCTCCTAAAATCAATATTGCTTTCCCTTGATCTACTCCTTCTATTTCACTTACCAAGGAAATTACATCTCCCCCTTTTGAAATTCCCCAATCTCTCCATATATTTTTACTTGGATTTATTGAAAAAGATGGTGTCCTATCATTTTCTCTAAGTCGTCCCCACCAGTTCTCACCCTTTGCTTTTAAAACTATTCCATAATGAGAACATACATCTTGTATCGGTATTGCTTTAATTTCATCAATCTTATAATACATTCCTCCTTCTCCCTCCTAAAAAAAACAATAATAAAACACCAGGTATCTTCCTGGTGTTAATTATCCTTCTAATTCCATTTTGTATATATATATTTTCTCATATAGCCAAGTTAGAGTACTCAATATAAGTTCTGCTCCTATTTGCATCAAAATTACAAATATGATTCCAAATATATATGCTGAAAAAGTATAATAATCTTTTTTAAACAAAGTCCAAATAGTAGGTATAATAAATAATAAAAGAAAAAATCCTCCAATACGTTCTATTATTGATTTCATACCTTCAAATACTATTATTATTATTTTTAAAACTATTAATGGTATGCTTAAAATAGTTTTTAATAATATACTTCTCATTTCTTCCTCCATAGTTTTTTATTTTATTATATCATCAAAACTCTAACTTGAAATTAATAAATTTCCCTGTATCTTCTAAAACTACAGTTGCATCATATTTCTTATCTTTTTTTACTGAATATAATCCTTTAACTTCTGCTTTACCATCTTTAAGCAATTTTTTTGCAATACTTTTATTTATTTCTTTCTTTGCATTAGTAAAAAATTTATCTTGCTTCCAAAGTGTAAATCCACATTCTTTTCCACCTTCGCAATAAAAATTTAATTTCCCTTCATAAACATTCTTATTGCATCTAGGACATTTACCTATAATTTCTCTTTCTTTACTTTTAACAAATTCCTTATTTAAATTTCCTTTAGCATTATTTATTAGGCTATTTATATATACTTTTATTTCTTCTAAAAACTCACCTTCTGATAATTCACCATTATTTATTCTCTCTAGCTCATATTCCCACTTAGCAGTTAATTCAGGTGATTTTATATCTTCAGGTAAAATCTTCATCAATTCTTTTCCTTCTATTGTTGATATAAGCTTTTTGCCATCCCTTTTTACAAAACCTTTCTTTATTATCTGCTCAATTATTCCCGCCCTAGTTGCTGGCGTTCCTAAACCTTTGCTTAAAGATTCTTTAAGTTCTTTATCATCTACCAATCTTCCCACATTCTCCATAGCCGATAATAACGTATCTTCAGTATAATATTTAGGTGGTTGAGTTTTCTTAGCTTCTGAAGATAATTCAACATTTTCAAATCTCTGTCCTACATTCACCTCACCTTCAAAACTATTTTTATCTTCTTCTATTTCTATACCCAATTTTTCTTTCATTAATTTTTCTATCAACTTAAAACCATTATCTAATATTTGTTTTCCTGAAAACTCAAATATTTCATCTTCTATTCCCAAATCTATTTTTATATTAGTCTGTTTTATAGGCTTATAAACGCTTTCTAAGAGCTTGTACGCAACTAGGTATAATATCTTCTCTTCACTATCTGTAAGGCTTAAATCGTGCTTTAAAACTTCGTTAGTAGGTATTATTGCATGGTGATCACTAACCTTTTTGTCATTTATAATGCTTTCTAATTTAACTGCTTCAATTTCATACTTTTCCCTTAAATTTTCTCCTAAAAGATTTGAATTTACTAAATTAATTATTAAATCTTTTGTTTCATTTTTCATATCTTCCGTCAAAAATTTACTATCTGTTCTTGGATATGTTATAATTTTCTTTTCATATAAACATTGAGCTAAATCTAATGTTTGTTGTGCTGAAAAACCTAGCAATTTATTAGCTTCTCTTTGCAGAGATGTTAAATCTAATAAACCGCTAGGTTTTATATTTTTTTCTTCTTTAATAACATTTTTTATTATTGCATCTTTACCATTACACTTATTTACTATACTATAAGCTTCAGTTATTCCATCAAATTTTTTAGCAGCTATAAATAATCCAGTATCAGCCTTTACAACAAAATATTGTTTAGGTTCAAAATTTTTAATTTCTTCATCTCTTTTTACAATTAAATTTATAGTTGGTGTTTGAACTCTACCTACATTAAGCATTTTATTATATAAGCCTGTATATAATCTTGTTGCATTTAACCCTACCAACCAATCTGCCTTACTTCTGCAAAAAGCTGACTTATAAAGACTTTCAAACTCTCTCCCATCTTTTAATTTACAGAAACCTTTTTCTATAGATTCTCTAGTCATAGAACTTATCCATAATCTTTTAATAGGTTTATTACTTCCTATTTGATTATATACTAGCCTAAATATCAGTTCTCCTTCCCTTCCAGCATCTGTCCCACAAATCAACTCTTCTACATCATCTCTATTAGCTAACTCTTTTATAACTCTAAATTGATCTTTGGTTTTACTTGATACTTTTGTTTTCCATTCTTCAGGAATTATCGGCAATGTTTCTAAATTCCACTTTTTATACTCAACACTATAATCTTCAGGCATTGCATTTTCAACTAAATGCCCTACACACCATGTTACTAAATAATTATTACCTTCATAATAACCATTCTTTTTTTCACTTGCTCCAATGACTTTGCTTATCTCTAAAGCTACACTTGGCTTTTCAGCTATTACTAATTTCACTCCCAATTTCTCCTTTCTTATCTATGTATTACATGTAATATTACATTATACTCTTATTTTTGATTTTAAATTTCTACTGCAATATAAGAACAGCTCTGAGCTGGCTTATTATCAGTTACATCAAATAATTCTAAATTATTTAACAGAATATCATTAAACTCTTCTCTATCTATATTTTCAGGTTCTAAAATTACTTTCCTTACTTCTATATCTTTCGTATAACTATGAATCTCCATAGCAATCCTACAGTTACTCATTATTACATTCATTGTTGGACTAAAATCAAAAGTTTGATTCTCTTTAAACAACTCTTTATCAAAAGAACAATAAAATAACTCACTTAAATAACATTCTTCACCGTTTTTTAATTTTATTGTCTGCTCTTTCAACTCTTCACCTTTTGTTTCAAATAAAATCTCGTTACCATTCACATCATAAATTTTAAATAAAACCATTATGCTAATTCCACCTATTAAATCCCCTTTATACTTAAATGTTCTTTTAGGTAAAAATAAATAATCATATCCTAATCTATATTTTCTAATTCCTTTAATAGCTTTTTTCTTTTCAACTATCTTTTCATTTTGATTATCCTCTTTTGATTTTACATATTCTTTTAACTCTTTTAACATTATATCCACCATTTCGGAATTATGAGCCAATATCTCTTTTTTCATGCAAAAAAACACCTCTTTAATTATTTATAATTAAATTTAATATATTACCTTGTTCATCAAATTTTGAAATATCATCAAAAATTACTCCTGAATTAACCATACTATCAATATTTAAATCTAACTTTATATACTCTGTTTTTTTATACTGATCTATTCCTTGTACTAGATACTCACAATATAAGTATTTTCCTTCAAAGCTTTTTCTTTTTATTACTTCTGTAGATAATGTATATGATTCATATATTTGTCCATCAATAGGTTGTCCCTTCTCATTAATATTTTCTGAAATATACCATTGAAATTTTGTAGTTTCATTTGGTAGTGCATGGAATATTAATATATCATTGTTATCTTTAGATTTAATACCATACTTCTTCATCAAACTCTCTCCCATAATCTATTTTTAGTTGTTATTATCTTTCCTTTAACTATAAAAATATCCTGGATAAAATTTAATTTATCCAGGAATAGTCTTGCTATTAATTTTTTAATTCCTTTATCATTTTTACCAACTCTTCATATGGAATATCTACTTCATTTATTAATCCTTTTATTTCTAGTGTTTTTAAGTTTTCTATTTCTTTTTCTAATTTTTTTATACCTTCTTCCTCTTTTTTTATTTTTTCTCTTTTCTTTAATATTTGTTCTTCTTTAGCTTTTATCTTTTCTTGAATACTCATATTAAACGCTCCTTATTTGTAGTTTTAATAGCTAAACTTCTAATTTGCTATTCAACAACCCTTCTAACAGTACCATTAAAGGCATTTTTCCAATATCCTTCTAAATTATTCACCCATACTCCATTAGTGGATGCATCATGTAAAAATTTATTATCTCCTAAATAAATACCAACATGATTATTAACAACTCCTTCTGTATTGAAGAAAATTAAATCTCCCCTTTGCATCTCTTCAGTTTTAACTTCTCTTCCCATAGTAACTAATGTCCAAGTTACTACGCTTCTATAATCTCCTAAATTAAGACCAGCATTTGCATAACACCAATGTACAAAAGAACTGCAATCAAACCGTAAAGCTGCAATATCTTCAGAATTTCTTCCTCCTCCAAAAACATAAGGTGATTTTCCTACAATACTCATACCCGTTGTGATAGCTCTTTCAACTACTTTATTTCCATCGCCTACTTTAAAATCATAAATATTTAATGAATATGACTCTATAATATTACAAATTAAACTTGCATATTGTGGATCTGTTGCATATCCAGCCATTCTAATTGCATAAGCTTGTTCCTTATAATCTTTGGCTTTAAAAACCCCTGATTGCTCATATCTTGGATTTTCCTTTAAGAACTTTCCATGATCCTTTACTGAATCCTCAAAACTATCATATTTCCTCCACTTTGCCATTACAGTAATATTACTTCCATTTATATGTTCTTGTGTTGGCATATCAATAGTTTGTCCCTTCCAACTACTATCAGCTTTTACTCCAAATAAATTATTAGCTTTTACTGAAAGGTCAGATTTTCCCCACGCTGATTCATGTATAGCTTGTGCTATTGTTACTGATGGAAAAATCCCGTAATCATTGTAATTATCTTGAGCTATTGGAACTAATTTTAATATAAATGCTCTTTGTTCTTCATTAGGAACTGCAAAATCTATATTTGAATTTTCTCCAATAAAAATACTTATAAACCCTATAAATATACTTCCTATTAAACTTAATGCCACTACTACTGCTCCTAATACAGCTAATACCTTCAATACTACTGGATTAGAGAAAAGTTTTGTAGCCATAATAGTTAGTTTTTTTCCAGCATCATAACCAAACTTTGTGAATTTCTTTACCTGTTTTATTCCTCTTGCTCCATAATCAAAAGTATTTTTAGTTAATTTAGTTGCTTTCTTAGTAGCTTTCGCACTATACCTTAAAGTATTTTTAGTAGTAACTAATGTATCTTTAGTTTTTACAATGCTTTGTATTCCTATATTTTCATTTCCCTTTAATGAATTAACCTCATTTATTAAGCTAGTTGTTATTCCTTTTCCAACAATTCTTTTTAGTTTAATTGACTTTATGTCAGAAATGTTTTTTAAATTCTTTGATACATCTTTTACATACCTTGCTCCATTATAAGCTCTCTTCAAACTTCTTCCAGCTCTTATTAAATCTCTTGGAGCTGATACAATTCTATACATTTTTTCTTTTGCTAAAGTATTTCCATAATCATTATCTGAACTATTTAAATTATCAATTCCATTGTCTACTATTGTCCTTATATACCTAGCTTTAAAGAACTCCTTTTTTACTCTTGAAAAATTTACACTTCTAGTATATTTTAAATCCTCTATTAAATTAGTATATCTTCCTTTTGCTTTTAATTTATCATTTCTTACTATATTTAAACTCTTTCTTCTATTTCCTTGTATATCATAATTCTTTATATTAGGTATATTGTTTTTTATTATTGTTTCAGATATATCTCTTTTTATTATTGTTTCAGATACTCTTTCTTCTCTTACTCTTATTATCCCATCAAGCTTAGAATTTACATAGTTAGCACTATTTTTAAATCCATTTTCTCTTATTACTGATTCACTTCTTTTAGTAATATTACTTGTAATATTATTTTTTCTTAAACTATTACCTCTTGTATCAACTTCCTTTATTTTTATTATAGAATCTATTCTTTTATCATCTATAAGACTATTTTTTCTTGCTTTATAATTATTTTCTTTTCCATTCAACAAAGAGTAAGTTCTATCATTAATTCTTTCTTCTCTTTTTATTGTTGCTCTTGTATATTGACTACTTTTATATGGGTATTCAATCCTACTTATTAGTTCTCTTCTACTACCAGTATCTCCATATCCATTTTTAAAATATTGAGGTTTATTTAAAGATTCATTATTCCCTTTATAAATTCTTTCATTATTTATAACTTTATCTAAAGATTGCTCACTAGTAGATCTATTAACAAAAGACTTATTTATTTCCGTATTATACTCACTATCTTTAATAATACTTTTTCCTTCTAATTTAAAAGAAGCACTTCCATATATAGAAGTGCTTTCTTTATTCTTAACTAAGTCCCTTGAACCATTTTTTATTATACTCATTAAACACCCGCTGTTACTTCTTCAATCTTAGTAGTAAGCATTTTGTAAAGTTCTGTTTTCTTAGGGAAATCATCTTCAAATGGTATTATTGCATTTCCTGCAAATATCAATCCATGTCCTGGATCTGAATTAGTAACATAGTTTAATTGTTGGTCTGATATATTTAATAAATGTGCCAGTTCATCTCTATCAGAAGAAGCCTGATTTAACATATATATAAACTCACTATTGGATAACATACTTCTTGCATTATCACTTCGTAATAAATCTTCAACATTTTGAGTTATTCCAGTTGGAATGGCTCCCCACTTTCTTGCTCTTTTCCATAATTCAAATAAATAGTTATCTGAATATTCATTTTTGAAAAGTAAGTATATTTCATCTATATATATCCAAGTTCTTCTACCTATTTTTCTATTTTGAGTTATCCTATTCCATATTTGGTCTAACACCACTAACATTCCTATAGTATTTAACTGCTTACCTAAATCTTTAGTATCGAATACTACAAATCTATTATTAATATCTATATTGGTATGATGTGAAAATACACTTAAACTACCATTTATATAAATCTCTAAAGCAAGTGCTAAATCATTTGCTTCAGGCTCTGGTTGTTCTACTAAATTACTATAAAATGTTTTTAATGTTGGTACATCTTCCTTCTTAGGGTTATTAAAATATTTTTCATAAGTTAATAAAACAGTTCTGTCTATTATAGTTTTATGAGCTGAAGATAATCCATATCTTCCCCCTATAAGTATTTCACATAAAGATAATATAAACTCTGATTTTAATGATATTGGGTTATCATCGTCTGCATAATCTAAATTTATATCAAATGGATTAATAAAATTATTACTTCCAGCAGATATTTTTATTACTTCTCCATAAAAACCATTAGTTTTAACATCATTATCAATTCCCTTAGCTAATGGAGTATATTCTCTTTCAGGATCTATTACTATTACATCATCATTTGTACTTAAAAGTACATTTGCAATTTCTCTTTTAGCTGCTAAAGATTTTCCCGAACCTGAAGAACCTAAAATAAATCCATTTGCAGTTTTAAGATTTTTTCTATTTACTAAAATCAAATTCTTACTTAATGAATTACACCCATAATAAGTCCCATTATTATGGAACAATTCTTGAGTGGTAAAAGGAACAAATATACCTGTAGAAGCAGTAGTTAATGTTCTCTTTATATCAACATAATTTTTCCCTAGAATTAAAGTTGAATTAATCCCTTCCTCCTGAAGATAATCTAAATATCCTATTTTACAATTGTTCTTTCTGCAAATTGATGATATTTGATAAATATTTTCTTCTAACTCTTCCTTTGTTTTTCCTGAAGTAAATATTAAAATTGTATTTTTAAACATACCTTGATTTTTATTTAATAAATCATCTAATAATTCATTAGCTTCAAGTAAACTAAATTTAAGTTCATGCGGTATCATCTCGGGATCATATCCAGCTTTTATAGCTTTTTTCTGTTCATCTATTTTTTGTTGTTCCATAAATGCAATTTTACTCTTAACTAAATCCAAAGCTTTATCTTGTGAAACTCTATTTATATGTAGATTAATTGTTAAATCGCAATTTAAGTCTGAAAGTTCACTTAATAGCTTATCAGATAAATCAGAAGGTAAATCTTTTAAATATACAACTTGTCCATATCTATTGCCAAATTCAAAACTTCTCTTATCTTTAAAGTCAAAACTATCGGGTGCTATAAAATCTTTTGTACTTAAACTATTTTCAAGTAAGTATTCATATTCAAATTTATATGGTTCATCAGGATTAAAAATAGAGTGTATAAATTCACATCTTTCACTTCCTGAAAGAACCGAGTTTATACACCCTAATCTTTTCATGTTTGCTTGTACATCAGCCTCTATTCTTGATAAAACTTGTACTCCCTGTTCATAGTTACTTGCTTCGCAAGAGAAAGTAAGATATTTCTCTCTTATTATACCATTTTGCCCTTTTAAAGCCTTATCTATAAGCATCTGATTATACTCATACCTATATTTATTCAATCCATCATCCTTTTTAGGCGTATATAATAAAATTCTCTTTTTAAAATCCTCCTGGTCTATTCTTCTATTATTTATAGTAATTTGAACATTAATACTTGGATCAAAATAATTTAAGAACTCACAGTACCTAGAGAATATATCTATTTGATCATCTCTTTTAGCAATTTGATAATTTATATCTGAAAATTTTATAGTTTTTGAATATATTCCACCCTCAACATCACAAACTCCATCTTCAAACATTCTATTATATCTTATAGTGTTTTGAACTGTTGCTGGAACTTTTAAAGATTTAAGAAAGTTTTTATCTACCTTTCTTTCTCTGTCTGAAATCTCGTTTTGCCCCTTTAATTTGTTTCTTAATTTCTTTGAATTTTCTTTCTCTATCTTTTTTGCTTGGTTCAAAGCCTTTATATTCTCTTTCTTCTTTAACCTTTCTTCTAATTGACTTTTGGGTTGTTTTTTTCTTAATATCACTTTCATATCCTCCTTCCAATAAATCAACTTGAACTACTGTCTTGTAATTCCTTTTTGATTTTCCAAATTGATGTTTCAAAAACATTATCAAAACTTTTTCAAATTTTAATCCTTTTGGTTTCAAGTAACCTATTGCTATTAATGGCACAACTTCTATTATTACTATATATCCAGTTAATTCTTGTCCTATTTTATTCATTAAAAAAATATAACTTGGTACACTTATAACAATTGCAATAAGTGAACATACCAACTGTCTAACACTTAAACCAAACATTATTTTTTCTTGATATTCTGTTATCTCTTTAGGTATTCTTACTTCTACTGACATTCTAGTTCCCCCTTACATAGCATTGCAAATTGACTTAGCCCATTTACCACTACTTAATAATGCAAATACTGTTATAATTGAATATCCAGTACATTCCCATAACAAACTCAATAAATTTGTTGAATCTATATTTGAAGGATCTATTGTTACTATTCCACTAAATAAAATTCCCATTATTGCAATTGAAATACACATCAAAACTCCTTGTATAGATACCGCAGTAAAAGATTTTAAAAAGTTTTTTGCAATTGAACTCTGCTCTGCATTAGGTATAGTAGCCATAGGTAATGGTGCTATTCCTATAAAGACATACATTTCTATCATTCTTCCATATATTATTGCAGTTATTAATATATTGCTAATAAACGAAATAGTATTTATTATAACTACATTTATCATAATTAAAACTTTCTCTAAAAAATCTGCATTACTAACCAACTGCTCTATTGTTTCTCTAGCACTTCCAATATCAAGTCCTCCACTCCCTGAAAATATTCCGTTTATACCTACAATAATTTCTTGCGATACATTGAATATTGCTGATAAAATTAAAGGTGTCATATCTAACGCAGTTTTACATATTATAAACTTAATCATTATTTTAAAGGGGATTTCAAATCCCCTTTCACCCATAGTGTCTGTTCTTGTGGTTATACTTTGCAATTCTAGCAATAAAAATATTGCTAGAATTACTAATGCTATTGGAGTTATTATATTTTTTTGAATGTTTAAAATCCCTGTATAGATTGTGGCATTGAATTCTTCAGGAGTTTTTATTAGATCACTCCCAACAGATGTAACATTCGTAATCATGTTTATTATCGTATTTACAATCCATTCTTCCATAATATCCTCCTATTAAATACTTTTAATTTTTTTAGCCAACAACAGATGAAAATAATTGTGCAGCTACAACTATCATTCCTCCACCTACTATTTGCCATATCCCACCTTGTAAAGCTGGTCCATTTTTATCCTTTAATGCTCCTGCTAAAACAATTACTCCCCAAACACACCAAAGTCCTCCACCTATAGTACAGAACTTAATTATTATTTGTAAAACTTGATTCATTACGTCCATTTTTATCTCTCCTTTTTTATACTAAATTATTTATTTCTTCAGTTAATTCAATTTCTTTAATTTCAGTTTTTTCATCTAAAATATCTTTATTTTTTTCTTTTAAAACATCATATCTATTATCTTCACTATAATCAGCTAATTCCTTATATCTTTTATGCTTTTCTATTTTAAATTTCTTTGATTTAAAAGGCTTTACTCCTCTTATAAAAAGTAAACATTCATCTGTCTTTAGCAACCCAACTTCTGCTGGCGTTATTAAATCCCTTGCTATAATTTGATTATTTAATGATAAACTTCCTGATTGCCCTTTACTTATATTTATTGCAGTATGGTCAATAGTTGTTTTACCTACTCTAGCTGATATAGATTTTTGTGTTTCTTCTTCCCCACTTCCTAAGAATAGGGTAGTATCACAGTTACCTACAATAGTTCCCGCTTGTTCTTTATACAATCCTTTTATTTGAGCCATATTTTGAACTATAGGAACTACTGATATCTCTCTACTTCTTACAGTTGCTATTAATTTTTCAAATGAAGGAATTTGACCTATATTAGCAAACTCATCTAAAAGACATCTAACATGAACTGGTAATCTTCCTTTATACTCGTTATCTGCTTTATTACATAGGACATTAAACATTTGAGTATATAAAATAGCAACTAAAAAATTAAATGTACTATCTGTATCATCTATAATAATAAATAAAGCTTGTTTGTTATCTCCCAAAGTATCTAGTTCTAGTTCATCATACTCTGTTATTTCTCTAAGCTCTTTAATATCAAAAGGTGATAACCTAGCACCACAACTAATTAATATTGATTTAGCTGTTTTACCAGCAGCTTGTTTATATTTTTTATATTGTCTTACTGCAAAATGACCTTCATCTTTACTTTCTAAATCTTCAAATATTATATCTATAGGATTTTTAAATTCTTCATTATCCTCTTTAGCTTCCATTTGATTTAATAAATACAGTAAAGTGCTAAAATTTCTATCTTCTTTGGGTAATTCATAATATATATATCCTACTAAAGCTTGATATAACAATCTTTCAGCTTTTATCCAAAAGTCCTCTTTGCATTTTTCACCTTCTCCACTAGTATTTAATATTATTGTGTTTACTAATTTTAAAATATCTTTTTCTTTTCTTATATATTCAAACGGGTTATAGTGCATAGATTTAGAGAAATCTATTGTATTGAAATACTTTAAATTATAATCTGCATCCAATAACATCTTTCCACATTCAGGTAATAAAGTCCCTTTAGGATCAGTTATTACATAAGATGTGTGTAACTGCATTAAATTAGGTTTAACAAAAAATCTTGTTTTCCCCGAACCTGAACCACCTACAACAAGAATATTATTATTTCGCAATGTTTTTCTTGTATCTATTGATATTCTTTCACTTTCAGTTAGTAACATATTTTTTTCATAATTCTTATCTATAAAAGGTTTTATATCAGTCGCACTTCCCCATTCTGCTGAACCATGCTCCTTACCTTCTAATCTATTATTTCTTGTAAAAGAATTATATAAAACCACTAAAAAAACACCTATCAATCCAACTAGACCTATCAATATGGATTCTGGTGTTTTATCTATAAAAAATATGTTTTCCAGGATAGATTTACTCAAATTATCCATAATAAAATTAATTTTGGTAAGTATATCCCCTTCTAAACTTTGATACAAAAAAGCTATTCTATTAAATATATAAAATACTATTATTGATGCTATAGAAGTGAATATTAATTTTTCTTTTTTCATTATCTATCCCCTCTATCTTTAACAAATTGTTTTTCATTTTTATTAAGCTCTACTTCCTTATTATGCTCTTCAGCTTTTACTTTAGCTTCTTTTACAACCTCCTTAACTTCCTTTCTTTCATCTCTCTTAAAATCCTTAAAATTTTTACTTGCATAATCCTTAAATATTTTTTCAATTTGGCTGATGTCTTGCCCCTTAAAATATAGGTTGAAAACTTCATTATAAGAATCCTTTTTTATTGCAAAATCAATTCCATCTTTTTTTAGCTGCCTTTGAATTGCTTTTAAATCAGCTTTATCTATATTTACATTTTCTAAAGCTTTTCCCTTTTTGTTCAACTCTTTTAAACTCTGCTTTCCATTAACAACCTTATATTTATCATTTGCTATAGATCTAATCACCTCTAATACTAATTTAGCTGTAATCTGTGATGCTTTTACAGTAACCCCTATTGCTTTATTTCCTACTTCATCTCCTAGCATACACTCACCTCCTCTCGCAAAAAAACTCTCGGCTATTGCCTGTCAGAAGTTCTTTTGTAAAATATTTATAAAAAGATGTCCTTCGGGAACACCCTTTACACTTTGAAAAATTTTTCTAATATTACTATACCTTTGATAAATTGCTTGTAATATTACAAACCTATTTTAATTCATCTAATATACTTAGTGTTCCTTTATTCTCTAAAAATTGTAAAATTATATTGTATATTAGCACGTTAACAGATGAACACTCTCTTATATATTCTTTAACATATATTTCGTAAAGTTTAATATTTTCTTCCTCTAAAAGTTTTACTGTTAATCTACTTATCTTAGGCTCATTGTTAATTCTTCCATATATCAATTTAGATTTATCTAAAATAGGTTTATTTAACCAATCCTTTACAATCATTGTTGCTACTTGTGAAGGTTTTATCCTATATCTATGCAATCCTTCACTTACTATATATCTCTCTAAGTCAATTAATGTTTCCCTCATTAATCTTACTCCTATTGAAATTTCTGTTCTATCCACTTCAAAAACCTCCATAACAAAAGTGTTCCTCGGGAACACTTTTAAAATTATCTATAATATTTTTTAACTTCCATACATCTTATAATAATAAATAAAATAAATTTATTTTACTTATTTGACCCCTATCGTATATCCTTTCTAAAAAAATATTAATTAATCGTATCGCCTTTTACCAGCTCTCGTTCCAACAATTGCACAAGCAAATGCTGAAAACCCTAATAAAAATAAAACTACCAACATTAAAAACATACAAATCCTCCTTTTTTATATTACTTTGATTGAGTAAATTAAATAAAATAAGCATTAAAATACTTGCTTTATTTAATTTACTGAATAATAAAAAGGTGTTCCCAGGGAACACCCTTATATTATTATTTATCTTATTTTTTCTTCTTCTACTATTCCATTTACAACTAATCTTTCAGTTGTACCTTCAGCTCCATAACAAGTTATTAAGTTAAATATTTGGCTTGTTGAATAATTAATACTTGATTCCTCTAAACTATATTCACTATACTTATTTCTTTTATTTAACTCTTCAATTAACGATACATACTCTACCGTTCCAAGTTCATATTCTCCATTAAATATATCATCATTTTCATTTGTTATAAAAATTGAAAATATATCACACTTCATAGCTTTTCTTTCCGTATAAATATATAAATATCTATGCTCTTTCAAAAAATCTTTATCTATATATTTTCTAAGTTCACCGAACATTTGACTACTAGCCATATTATGCCCAAAAATAAATGTATTCCCTTTTGTAAAGTTTGTTCCACTATAAGAAAATATTGAACCTAAAGGAGTATATTCTTTATTCATATCATTATATAGATATTCTTCATCAGACTCTCCAACCAATATAGGATAATCAATTTTTGTTCCAGGAACATAAATCCATGCCTTTATATCTTTATTTATACTGTTTAATTTCTCAAAGTCTATAATTCTATCTAATGGATCATTAACAACTTCACTTGTTGCTACTTCTCTAAGACTTTGATTTTTAGCTTTATTTGATATCATATATCTAAATTCAACAAACCCCTTATATAGAAACACTATTGATACTATTAATAATATACTTGCTATTACTTTTCGCATTTTTTCTTTTTCTTCCCTACTCCAAAAAATAAAATACTGCTACCTATTAATAAACAAGTCCCTACCCCTAGATATAAATAAGCTTTATTATCATATCCTGTTGCTGGTACTTTAGGTTTTTCTTCTTCTATAATCTTAGTATGTTTGGGAATAACATTTATGTCATAAGACATAGTTTTATCAGCTTCATTCCAAGATGGAATTGATACTAAAAATGGTGTTATGTTTTCATAGTTTGAAATATCTGTTGCATATAGCAAATATACTCCTACATCTAAATCATCTATAGTACATTTTCCATTTTTATCAGTTGTTAATATATTATCTGTACTTACTACCTTCTTAAATAAGTTAGCTGCTAATTCCAAATCTGTAGCAGTTTTTATATTATTTAAATCTATATTTACTGCTTCATATTGAGTTAATACTTTATATTCTCCATTTATAACATCAGCTACTTTAGATAATCCAAATTTCACATTACCTTTATCTCTATTATCTTCAGTATCAGATAAAGTTATTGTAATACTACCAGTTCCACTTTTTACTTCTTCAAGTATATCTCCTGGCACTAATGTACTTCCACTATCTTCTTTATCTATTACAACAGAATCAGTTATTATAGCTCTACTATTGATATTATTAATAGTATCAGCATAAACATTAACTGCTGATGCTGATATAGAAGATACTAATAAAGCCATAGCTAATATATAATTAATCTTCCTTAACTTCATGCCCTTCTCTCTCCTTTCTTCTTTTATCACTTAGTTTTAAAACTACTGCTAAAGTTAAAAATATAAAAGGAATACTAGCAAATAGTATTTCTCTATTAGACATTCTATTTGATTCAATACTCTCATATTCAGATGGTTCATAAGGAACTCTTTCACCCGTAACAACTAATCTGTGAGTGTTAATTCCATAAGGAGTACACGTTATTAAAGATACTAAATCTTTACCTTCAATAATATTTACTGCATCTATATCTTCAGGCTCAATAACTTCAATATTATTCACTTTATAAGCTAATGTTTTATCTTGTATTCTAACGAAGAATAAATCGCCTTCAACTATTTCATCTAAACGAGTGAATAATTTCGCATTAGGAAGTCCTCTATGCCCTGTTAGAACGCTTCTAGTATTAATTCCCCCTATAGGTAAACTACTGTTGTAAACATGTCCTACGCCTACTGAAAGCACTTCATCAGATGTCCCATGATATATAGGAAGATTAACATTTATTTTAGGAATTTCAATGCTTCCCATTATTCCATTTCCCATATCAAGAATATTATTATAGCTTTCTTCACCTAAAACACTAATTGAATTAGTATTTAATATATTATTTTTGTAATTAAATAAAGCTGAATTATATTCTTCAGCTTTATTGTACTCTAGTTCTAATTCTGCTCTATCTATATTATTAACTGCATTTTCGTAAGTTGCTATAGCTTCTCTCTGATAAAAACTTTCTATAATACTACTACCTAAAGGATATATACATATTAGAAATCCAATTATAAATATTATCTTACGAATAACATTTCTCCCATCCATATCAACACTCACTTTCCATTGTCTTTATTTATATAAGCTTTTTTACTTTTTACTCTTTTTTCTTGATACTGCTAATGCTCCTGTCATTAATGTTGAGCCTAAACCAATTAATGCTATAGTTGCACCCGAACCAGTTACAGGTAGTTTGCTACCAACCTTATTTATTACAGTTATGTTAAGAGATCCATCATCAACATTAGTATCTAATGGTTGATTATTCTCATTAAATATTCCATCCCAAAAAGTTTTTATATTGGCAGTTGCTTCTAAAGTTTTAAGAGTTTTATCAGTTGCTCCATCACCTTTTACATAAACATTTCTGTTTTCTGTGAAAGTAGGAATTATATTTATTTCTATTGGATCTAATATTGGTCTATATCCATCAGGAGCACCAGTTTCCTTTAACCAATAAGTACCTTGGTCTAATCCAATAATTGTGAATACCCCTTCTGCATCAGAAACCATTTCTACTGCATCACTTGGTACACCACCTTGAACACTATCTCTATTGATTACTATATATCCACTTTCAGCTTTCTTTACATATACTTCATTTTTGCACTCTTTATCAGAGTATAATCTAAATTTAGCATTTTCTAGTTTTAAATCATGGTCATTTATCTTTAAACCATTGATTTTATAAGTGAAGCAAACTACAGTATCCCAAGGAGTTTCCCCTCTATCAGTTTCTCCATCACCATCAGGATTATTTGAAAACTCTAATTTAACATCATTTTCAAATCCTGGTCTACCAGTATCATTAGCTGCTTTATCATTTAAAGTAGCATTGAATGTTAATTCTACTTTTTGCCCATAAACATTTTCATTTAAATCATTCTTATTATTAAACTCTCTATCAACTATTGCCTTTAAATCAACAATTTCTACCTTGAAAGTTTCATCTTTTCCTGGATTTTCAACTACATTAAACTCACTATTTTGTAATGTATATGATTTTCCTGTAGAATCACTTATTTTAATACCTACTGAATTATTATTAAATGTTAAAGCTTCGTCCATTTTATCATGCCAAGCATAATAATAAGTATGATAACCATTCATATTTGGTACATTTGACTCAAATTTGAAAGGTACAGTTTGTCCTATTTCATAATCCCCTATATCGTTCCAACCATCATTTCCAACTGCATCTACATTATCATCTTCTTTTATCTTCTTGATAACTGATGGATAATCAGATTTTACTTGAACTGATGCATTAGGATTAGCCGTATTTACCATACATAAAGATCCCGCTGAATGAGAACCTGAAACATTAGATACTTCATCTACTATATAATATCCATAATCTAACCCTGTTAATTCTATACTGTTATTTGACTTAACTTCTGTAACTGTTACAACATCAGATTTAATTTTTAATTTCACTATCTCGTTTCTTAACTCTTCAACAAAATATCTAAACTCACTATATCTTCCTTCTAAAGTTTGTTCAGCATTAGCACCTTCAACTTTATTGTTGTTTAAAGATTGAATATAATCTATAATTTCATATTCTGTTACTTTACTAGCTTCTTTGTTTAATTTCTTACCAACAACATTTTTTAATGCTGGTGCATAATCTGGATTCATTGTATAATTTATAGATTCTAAACCAGTAGAATTTTGAGCATTGAATAGCTTGTACACATTGAACTTTTTACCAACTAAAGTTTGACTTGTGTTATTACCTTCAATAGTAATTGAAGCACTTCCACGACCAAAATTTGCTACACCTCCTGGTGTATTTTTATTTACAAAAGCATAAGTTGTAGCAGCACTTTCATTTCTAGTTTCTGCATGAGCCATTACACTTGGTAATGTACTCGTTGCTAAAACTCCCGCAACTAATGCATATGATAATACAGATTTTAATATTTTATGTCTTGCCATTTGACTATCCCCCTATAACCTATCTCTTATTTTCTTTCTTAGATTTTCTACTCATTATAATTGCAACCCCCATTAAAGACATACCAACTACTAATATAGGTATCATCATTCCTGATCCTGTACTTGGTAGTTTCATAGTTATGTAATTAACTACTTTAACGCTGATTACTCTATCATTTTTATTTCCTTCTATATGAATATCACCATTTGTAGAATTAGCATTATACTTAACTCCATCTATTGTAAAGTTAAAAATACCATTTGATGGTTGAGATTCAGTAACTACTTCATATACATGAACATTTCCATTTGAATCTACAGGTATTCTATAACCTTCAGGTGCTTTTGTTTCTTTAAAGTAATATTGAGTTCCAACTTTTAACCCATCAAAGAATAATTCTCCTTTTTCGTTAGAAACTGCCTTACTTATTTCATTTCTACATTCTCTATCAGAATATAAAGTAAATTCAGCACCTTTTAATGGTGTATTCTTATCATTAACCTTAACTACTTTTAATTGAAAAGGTCTTAAACTATTTTCTACTGTCAATACCCCATTGCCTTCTGATTCTACATAGCTCATTCCCATATTAGTAGTATTAGATATTACTCTTATTGTATTACTTGATGTAACTTCAAAAACAAACTCATTTGGATTTACTTCAAATCCTTCAGTAGTTGATATTTCTATTATTTTATGTGTTCCTTGCTCTAACCCCTTAATTACTATTTCTCCATTTGGATTAGTTGTTAATTCTTCAGTTGTTCCGTTAGGTTTTGTATGTCTAAACTTTACATTAGGTAGTAATATATGTGTTCCTTCTTGTACTTTTCTTATAGTAAAATCTAAGGAATCTTCTTTTATTACTGGTTCATTATAAGTATTTACCCCTTCTGCTGTTCCATTAGGAGTTATTCTTCTAACAAACACTTCAGGATTTAGCTTATAACCTGTAGGAGCTTTAGTTTCTTGTATTGTTAAAGTTCCTAGTGGTAGAGCTGGAGCCCCAAAACTTGTATACCAAAAAGCATCACCTGATACTTTATGAGCATCATTGAATAAAGCAACACCATTGCTTCCTGTTTTCATAACCCAACTTCTAGTAGGAGAAACCCCTAAATCTGATGGATTAACTCCATCTGCATACTCACCTGCATAAAATTTAAATGTGAAATGTGCATCTTCTAAAGAACCACTACCTTGAGGTCTATCTGTACCTGTATCAGCATCCACCTTTCTAAGAGCAACCACAACTGGGTCAAGCTGAGGTCTATCTGTAAATGCTTTAGTTGACTTACTACCCGAATTAACTGTTATCGGATATATATTTCCATCTAATGCATATCCCTTAGGTGCTTTGGTTTCTTTAATATAATAAGTTCCTGAATCTAATTGAATTTCTTGTGACCAACCATTAGAACCTATAACAAGAGTTGCTACTTGACCTGTAGCATTAGATCCTGTAAATACCCCATATTCTGCACCAGTTATATTATAATAATTATTTCCATTCGTTATTGATGGATCGGCAGATGATTTAGATATTTGTAATGAACCTTTTGGATTATACATCCAAAATGCTAAATCTTGATAAGAGCTTCCTTCTGTATCAGCAATATATGCAGTAAATGAAGATGGTGGTTCAGGTAAACCTCTTACTTGATTAAGTAATCTTCTACCTAAGTTTTTACCATCACCATGTCTTACTTCAGAAATAGCCATTGCAGTCGCAATTCTTAAACCATTAGATGCCCAACCACCTATTTGTCCTGGTCCTTCAAAACCATAATACAATATCTTTCTTATATCAGAATTACCTTCAACCGAAGTGCTAAGTATTCTTACCCCAGTTCCTGGTGATACCTTAGAGTGATCAGCACAAAAAGCTGTACGTCCATTTATACTAAACATATCTGACCTACCCATAAGAATCCCACCCTCATAGTAAGTTAAGTTACCATGATTAGTAACAGTCATTCCAGTTCTAGCTGCCATAAAAGATAATGATCTTCTCAATCTAGTTCTAATAGGATTTAAATTATTCAGACTTTCTAAAATTGGATCTACATTTTCATCTTGAAGATAATCTAAAGCTAAATCTTTCTTTGATATATCTACTAAAACAATACAATCACCTATAGTTTCTAAATCAATAAGCTTGTTTATATATTCATCTTTAAAAAAGAAGTTTTCATCTACCTTATCTTCTAACTTATGCTTAGAAACAAGTTCTTTTCTAAAATTCAAAGCTTCTTCAGAATCATATATACCTTCAAGATACTCATTAAGTATCTTATCTACTTTATTCTCTTCTTGTGGCTTTTTCTCATTAGTATCTATTTCATTTGATGTATCTTGTATTTCTTCTTGAATCACATCTGATTGAACTATTTCATCTTTAATTTCTTCTTTTGGATTTTCTGTGAAATTAATAATTATAGAATTAGCATTTTCTTTTAGATTAACATCATAAATTTTACTATTTCCATTTATTACTCCATCATTCTCTATACCATCAATAGATGATATAAAATATCCTTCATTCGGTGTAGCAGTTATTCTTAAATTAGTATCTACTGTACAATCTGCTCTAAAAACATCTTTATTTCCTAAAGAATATTTAGAACTTCCATCATCAATAATAACTTCACCTTCCCCTTTAACTTTTATTTCTAGCTTCGTTATATTAGATGCTTCTGCTGGTATGGCTTGAACATTTCCTACAACTAAAATACTCACTAAAAACAAGCTTAAAATTCTTTTGAGTTTCCTCACTAAGTTTCCCTCCTTAACTTTTTATTTCAGATAAAAAACTGTAATTAATTTTTCTCCCCCCCATCAACTTTTTAAATTATGCAATTAAAAAACTCCAACTATTTAATAGTTGAAGTTCTTTATGTTACATAATTAGATTTAAAAGTGTTCCTCGGGAACACTTTCTTTATTTAATCATTTAATAGTCTTAATATTTTATTTATAGCCTTTTCTTTACTAAGGTTCTCATATTTCATAATATTGGCTACATCAAAATTTAAGTAATAATCAGAAATATTTTTATTATTATAAGCCATTCTCAATTGTTGTATATCACTTTTAGATAAAATTATATTCCCCCTATCATTTTTCATTAATAATTGCTCCTTTACTAAAAAATAACAATTAAAAAGTGCCTAGTTTCTAGGCACTTTAATAATACATACTATAAATTTTTTTATATTACTTAGTTGCTCCACAACTACAACTATGACCAACTGTAACTGTTTCTGTCCAAGCTGCTTTATCTACTACCCATTTCTTCTCTGTTACTGCTGGGTGGTTAACATTGTTTGTACCTACTTGAATTTGCTTGTAGTCTGTATGCCAACCAGTACAAGCCATATTACCTGCTAATATATTATCTGTCATATGCTTGTCTATATTACTTGTTATATCTGCACCACAACCATTACATATAGCAACTTCCCTTTCCTCATAAACTGGGATACTCTCTGTCCAAGCTGGTGTTACAACTACATCTTCCCAATGACCTACCTCATCATGGTGAACTTGTTCAATTATAGGGTTCCAACTATGAGTATGAGTACTTCCATTTGAAGTGTTACTATTAGTGTTACTGCTAGTATTACTATTAGTGTTACTGCTAGTATTACTATTAGTGTTACTGCTAGTATTACTACTATTGTTATTGCTAGTATTACTATTAGCATTGCTACTACTAGATTGGCTATTATTTTTATTAGTATTATTGATATTTATATCATTACTGCTTGTACTATTTTCAGGCATATTGATATTAGATTCAGTTTCTTTCACTTCCTCTTTTTTATCTTCAGCATTATTATTTTCTTTTGATACTACTGATTCATCTTTATCTTTTTTATTATCTTCTTTTTTATTATTGATAACTGGTTTGTTATTTTCTGCTATATCATTTGATTTACTTGCTCCATTAACTAACACTCCACCAATAATTCCAATAACTATAGTTCCTACTATTACTCCACTTGCCACAATTCCTTTTTTACTCTTTAATATTTTTTTTATTTTTTCTAAATTCATCAATTTACCTCCTTATAAATTTGTGTTCCTCGGGAACACTTTTTTACCTTTATTTCCTCAATATCTTTAATTTATCCTCTGTTTTAGCAATATTATACCAAATTTATTTTTATTTTGTAATTCTTGTAGGCGTATCAAATGTAACTACTGGTGCTACTTTTCTATCTAGTATTAAATCTCCATTCCTTGCTTGTTTATAAATAGATCTATTAAATTTTGCAAAATTACTATTTGAAATTTCTTGCGAACACTCCCACTTAGTTTTTCTTAAAACCTCTCTTGTTCTTTCCTTTTCAGCTTCATGTTTTTCTTTTAAATCTTTTAAATTTCTCTGTATATATTTTCTAATAGCATCAACACTCTTGCCAATTCTACGAGATATTTCTTTAGCATCTACTCCAGCTAAATATAATTTTTCAATCATAATTTTATCTCTCAAATCCAATACCATAATTAATACCTCCAAATATATATAGTTGCCCCAACCCATTTAGTTGGACATTTTTATTTTCAATTACCATATTTAACTAATTTAAATATATATTATCATTTGACAAGTATTTTGTCAACAGAAGTTTTGACGACAAGATTATTTTCTTGTCATGCTATGAATATGCTTTATTTTTATGTCTAAATAAATGTATACACTATTATGAATGAGGTGATTATATGAAATCTACTTTTGCTAACAATATAAAAAGCCTAAGAATAGATAATGATTATAGCCAAAATGATCTATCAAAAGCCCTAGGCATAACAAGATCTCGCTATTCAAATTACGAAAATGGAATAAGCGAGCCAAATATTGAAATTTTAATAAAAATATCTAGTTTTTTTAATTGTTCAATTGATGATCTTTTAAAAAGTAGAATTAATACTGTTGTCAAAAGTAAAATAGATACTATTATATCTGAAGAACCAAGAATTAGTGTAAATTTAAATGAATTTAACTATTCTGACTTAAAAGAAAAACTTTTAAAAAATAAAAGATTTTATGAAGAAAAGAAAAAAACTATATTAAGTGAAATTGATGTTAAAATATCTGAAATAGATTCTCTTTTAAATTTTATAAACAATATTTATAATGAAGATTTAACAAATGAAATTTCACACAACAAAAAAGATGAGTAATAATTTTCATATCACTCATCTTTTTTATATTTTCTTATATTAAATCTATCCATTATTATTTCATGTCCCCTGGGAACACTTTTCTTTTAACATTTCTTCAAGTCTTTCCTTTTAAATTTTCTCAAAACACCTCTAAACTTTTACATAGTTGCCCCAACCCATTTAGTTGGACAAATTTAATTATCTACTTATATTTTTGTCTTATTACAACAATATAATATCAATTTCAACATTTTATGTCAATATGAAACGTTTATCTTTTTGTTATTTTATTCATATTGAAACTTTTTCTGTTTTTTGTTCTATTTTGCTATTATTCTATTGATAGAAAGGAGTGATTTTTTTTTGAAAAAGAATTACTTTTGTGAAAATCTAAAATATATAAGGAGTTCTTTAAATATCAGCCAAAAAGAAATAGCAAATCACTTAAAATTAAATCCTAGCTCATATTCTAACTATGAAAATGGTCGCCGAGAGCCTGGTATAGATGTTTTAATAAAAATTTCCGATTTCCTTAACGTTGAAATAGATAAACTCTTGACTGAAAACCTTAGCAACAATGATAAATTTTTGAAGGATATTCAAAACAAAATTTCAAATGATATTAATTATGATGAAAAAATTAAGGATATTAATTTAGATATGCGTAAAAATATCTTATTTGAATTGGAGAATAAAAAAAGAAAATGTTTATCCCTAATTAATTATGAAATTCCAAAAAAAATTAAAGAAATTGATAATCTAATTAAGTATATAAATCTTTATACTGATCAAGATGTAGAGATTAGTGATGAAATCTCACCTAATACTAGTGAACTTAAAACTAATGAAAAAAGTATTGACTATAGATCTATAAACCTAATTGGAAAAGTATCTGCTGGGAATCTTTGTTATGCTTACGAAGAAATAATAAACACTTATAAAATCCCTTCCAATATCCTATGTCCTTCTAAAAATTATTTTATTCTTGAAGTTAAAGGAGATAGTATGAATAAAATCTATCCCCCTGGTGATTTAATATTAATTGAAAGTACAAATTTAGTTAATAATGATGATATTGTTATTGCTGTAATTGATGCTGAAGCTACTTGCAAAAAAATCAATTTCTCTCCTAATGAAATTATTTTAACCCCTCAAAGCACTAACCCAATACACCAAGTTCAAATATATAAAGATATTAATGTTCATATATTAGGTAAAGTTCTTGGTAAACTTTCTGATTATATAAGAAAAGATGAGTAATAGTATATATTACTCATCTTTTTATATTTTAACTAATCAGGTATATCATTTAATAACTCATTAATAGAGTTCTCATAATCAGTATTTTCCTTATCTACAGATATTTCTTCACATTTTTTTTTATTATCTTCTTGTAACCTATCTAGTACTTTTTCTACTATTTTATTAATATCTATATTGGAATGTACGTTACTTGTTCCATTATTATTCCCTTTTAGAACTGCCCATTCTAATACTATTCTTTCTAAACTAGCTGAATCACTTGAAAGGTTTCTATCCTCTTTATTTTCCCTAACAATGTTTAAAGTTTCTTCTTCTATTGTATAGGTCTTACTTATCTTCGCCATTTTAGTATCTCCTTATTTAAAGACTTTTGTACCCACAATGTAAAGACCTTTAGCAGTTGCCATTTGTGGTGCTTCTACTAAAGTACCATTATATATTTTCATTCTTTGAGTAGTTCCTCCACCAAAATAAATATCCATTTCTTCAGTATTAACCCAATAACTATCAACTTCTTGAGCTACTTTTTCTGAAAGTATTCTGTATCCTTTTTCCTTTAATTTATCATAATCACCAGTATTACTATCTATTTCAAATAACTCTTTAGATAAATTATATTTATCATTTAATTCTCTTTGCACATATTCAAGAGCTGTCTTATTTCCTAATTCAAGCGATTTAGATTTTTTATCATTAAACTTCATTCCCTTATCAAAGTATGTAAATTCTGTAGTTCTAAAACCTACAGTTACCATTCCAATAGGTTTATTAGTAGTTGTTCTATCTCTTAATTCCCAAAATAATGCTGCATCTGACTCTCTAAATATTGATATATCTTCTATGAAAACTTTCTTATAACATTTAGTTATATTATTCATTATCTTTACTGTTTTACCCTTATAAGCTTCTATCACTTCTGTTAAAGTTCTTTTATTATAAGATTTATTTGGAACTCCTAATACAAGTTTAACACTATTAGCTACTGCTAACTTATCTAATAATGCATATAATAATTTTTCAGCAGTTAACGTAATCTTAGATTCCATATTATTAGAAGTTGGAGAATAACCTTCTACTTCAGCTAATATACCAGCAAAATATTCTTCTCCTTCAACTTCTAAATATATCGGATCTTTATAGTCATCAAAATCTATTTCTCTTCCTAGACTAACTATTGATTTAAAGCAACATTCACTAGCTTCTCCATTGTAAACTGTATAACCTTTTGTATATCCACGCCCAATATCTGCTCCTATTATTTGAGATTCTTGATTAATAATATTTTTCTCCATTTTTACACCTCTTTTTTTATTTCCTAATTACTATATTTATATAGTAACACATAAAAATTGTTATGTCAATGCTATATCAATTTTGCAACTAAAAATAATTGATATAGCATTGGTATATCAATTCAAATTCAAATATTAATTGTTATATCAATGGTATATCAATTTAATATATTTCAAAAATTGATATACCATTGTTTTATAAATTTTTTAAATATTGTTCTAAAGCAATATTTATTATTTCTCCAATAGTTTCATTGCTTTTATAAGATAATTTTTTTATCTCTTCATAAATTCCAGTATCTATCCTAAATGATCTTACATCATTTATATTACTTCTCACTCCCGTAATATTACTTGTAATATTGTTTGAATTCTTTTTATTAATTAATGATAAAATTTCATCTAAATTATCTAATAATAATAATAGTCTTTCATTATTTACTTCATCTTTAAAATTCTTACTATCTTCTCTTTGGGTATTTGCTTCTTTTTTAGTAATATTACTTGTAATATCATTTTGTAATACATACTGATTATCTATCTTTTTATATCCTAATCTAATAAGTCTTTTATGAATTACTCGTTCATTTTCTCCAAATGATTCTTTTTCGATTTTCACCATTGGTTTTCCATTATTCAACTCTTTATTTATAAATTCAACTATTTTTATTAAATTATTTCTGTTCCATTCCATTTTTACACCTCACACTTACTTGTAATATTACACTAATATTGTACCATTATTTTACATATAATTGTAAAAATAAGCGATTTATATATTAAATTAATATACAAATCGCTTACCTATATATATCTTTATGAACTTTTAAATCTTTTCTTTTTTTTTATTATGTTCATCAGCTTTTTTTGAAGCATCTTTAACAATATCTTTTATTCCTACAGTTTTTGTTACTGCTGCTTCTCTAATATCTGAATTATATTCTAAAGCTTTTTTTTCTATAAGTTCAAAATTAACACATCTTTTAGCTATAAAGCTTCTTCCACTTATAACCTTATTATATAATTTATTAGCTTTATTTTTAATTACATCTTCATTTTTATTTATAAATCTTATTTGCTTTGTTAATAATATTGAATATTTACGATTATGTCTTTCTTCAAAATTATACTCTACTATATTTTCTTTATGTACTGGTATCATATTATTTAAATTTATAACACCTAAATCTCCATTCTCCAATTTAAAAAAATCTATATTATTCTTCATAGATTTATGTTTTTCTTTAGGTGATGCCAACGGAGCTATATAATTCATCCCATTAACTTCTAATAATATCCCTATATATGGACGTGATTCATTTTTATTATCTCTAATATTATCATCAAATTTCTTTAGATAATTTATATAATCCTCTTTAACTATATATATTCTCATTCCCATTCTCCCCTTATAAAAAAAAAGTAATCAATTTTGATTACTTTTTTCACTCTTTTAGTTTCTCGCTTACTGGTGGAGATTCACCGCTCTTTTAGTTTCTCGCTTACTGGTGGAGATTCACCGCTCTTTTAGTTTCTCACTTACTGGTGGAGATTCACCGCTCTTTATACTGATTTATAATCATTATATTCTATATAATATATTATACCATTCTGCATATAAATATTCAACTACATTGTACTTTTATTTATGCCTTTATATAAAGATAACCAATGATCCTAATAACTAATGATTTTTGTATAAGATTAATTTATCTCTCTTTTTCTTTCTCTTTAGTTAAGTCGATTTTTTCTTGTATTATATTTTCTATTTTACTATTAGCCTTTCTTATACTTTCTAATCTTTTTTCTATATTTTTAAATTCATTACCTAATAATGAAATTTCTTCTTTTTGTTCAATTATTTTTTCTTTTAACTTATCTATACTAACGTTTGTATTTATACCCAAGTTTTCTAGTTTTTCTTTAGCATGAAGGAACATTAATATCTCATTTTCATGTTTTTTATATCCCCCAAATATAGTTTTCTTATTTCCATGTTTCTCGTAAATTTCTTTATAATTATTGTATGTTATCAAATATTTAGATACTTGATTAAATTTAGCGTTCTTATTTTCTAATTCTTTAATAATATTAATTAATTCATCTTTCTTATTTAATACTTCTTGTACTTTACCATCAAATTCATTTCTATTTGATATATTTTCTTTTCTTAATAGAACTATTGCATTTGCAAGCTCTTTAACATCTCTTATCTTATTTCTTCTGATAGTAAATACATTTTCATCAATTTTAACATCTTCAACTTTAATATCATTAGATTTTTTATCTTGACTAGTAAAGTAATTATTTATTTCTTTACCAGTTAATATTTCTTCTTTTTCCCCTGAAGAATCTATAAATTTATATTCATTTTTTGATAATGTTACTTTACATTCAAACTCATTAATCCAATTACATTCTGATTTATTTATAAATATATAGTTTTCACTTCCTGGCACTCTAACAAAATAATTATTTTCATTTTGATTAATAATAATATCTTTATTAATTATTATCTCTTTAGCCTTGTGATTTTCATTAATTCTATTTTCTATAGCTTCTTTAGTATATTCTTCACCTATAGTTTTTCCTCTGCAAAATCTTTGCTGATTAGGTGCTTTAAATGCTATATATTTTCCTTCCTTTATTTCAAAACCTCTATTAATCATTTCAGTTTTTAATTCATCAAATGACTTAACTTTATCTATTAATTCATCAAGAGTATCTTTAATGTAAGCTTTCCAACTTGTACCCTTTTTATTCTCCAACCATTCTTTATAATGCTTACCTTTTCCTTTAGGATTTTCTACAATACTTAATCCATTTTCTTTACATAGTTCATCACTTATTTCTCTAATTTCTTTAAAAGTATCTTTATTGCAATTAAACTTTCTATAGGTCGCATAACTATAAGCATTAAAAATAATATGATTATGAATATGCCCTTTATCTATATGCGTTGCAACTACATACTCATATTTTTCATCTGTTAATTTCTTTGCTAATTCTTCACCAATTCTATGAGCTTCTTCAGGAGTTATTTTATCTTTTCTATCAAAAGATTGTATCATATGATAAGCTAAATTGTTTGATTTTTTACTATAATCTCCTATCACTTCTTTACAAGTTTCTTCTGTCATTTTAAACTCTAAATATGCAGTTTCAGGGGCACAATTTCCCCCACTTACTAATAATTTTCCATCAGTTTTGCTTTCATCCATTATATAATCTAATGCTTTTTTTAATGTTGACTTGATAGATTTGATTTTAGTAACTGCCATACCTGTTCAAGCTCTCCTTTTAACTCTTTTATATCATCTTCATAAATTCTATTTGTTTCATTTGTTCTTTTAGCAATTTGATTTATATTAACCCCAATTTTATTAATCTCTTTAATTAAATTTTTTATTGTAGTATAATCCGTTTTAACTACATAACCATCTATTAACATCTTTCTTGCATATGCCCCAAAGTTATCTGTTCCTAACTGTTTCATTTTTTCTTTTATCATTTTATCTTCTTCTTCGTTCACTCGAAAAAATTTCTGTATATCTCTTTTTCTATTAACCATAATTTATAATTCCTTTCTAAAAAATAAATCATATATGATTTATTCTATTCGGGGGTTTGGGGGTATCCCTCAACAAGTAATTTTAAAATTAAGGTTTCCTTATATTTTAAAATTAAAGTGATGTGGCTATCCACTCACTATGCTTGCTACCCTTCTCTATATCTCTTATTATACTTTTTAGGAAAAAGCATTTCAACAAAAAAGACTAGTAATTTTTTTACCAGTCTTTATCTTTATATTTATACTAATTGCCATACTCCTCGTTCTATATTTACGAAAATATTAGGATATATCTGCAATGTTTGTCTTATCTTAGCTTTCCAATTTGGATTATTATATGTCTTCTTATATCCTTCTAAACTCTTATATAACTTCTCTAAATTTACCCTTCCCCCTAAACTTTCAATTGTTGAAGCAACAAGGTCTTTCCAAGTAACCTTTAAACTATCTCTTAAATCCATTTTTCCCCTTTTTGTAATCATATAATCTAAAATTAAAGGCTCATCTTTTCTAAGTATTAAACAATATTCATGTGATATTTTTATAAAATTTTCATTAAAATATTTTCTATGATTGCTCATACAATTATGTTGTTCTTTAATTACTATTTGCTCTACAGTTCCTAATTTATTCATATCCAAAAGCATTGAATATAATTTATGATTCTTTTTTACATCAGCCATCAATATTGCCATTCTTCCTCCAACTTTCAAACTCGCATATTGTTTTGATAGGCAATAATTAATAGCTTTTATAAACTCTTGATAATCTTTAATATGAGATAAATCATTTTTCAAAGGTGTATCTCCATACATATGACCACTATACTTAATAATAACAATAGGTAACAATCATCTTCAGCATTACCTGTTAAGAGTTGTTTTCCCCTGTTTCACACCGGACGTGCGACTTTCATCGCATCCAGCGTTCCATCAATTTTATTTAATTAACAATTAGCTTTTTCCTATATTTTATTGCGTTTTTGATTGCTTTGTCTGAAAATCCATATTGGCTTATCTTTTCATGTATTAGCTTATTGCATTTACTATGTGTCGATAACAGGTTTTGAACTTTGTTTATTTGTTGTAAGGGAAGGTTTGTGCTTATATGGTGACAGTGAAATTTATCTCCGTTTATTATAGGCTCTCCGCAAATTTTACATCTTCCTTTATCTCTATTGAAAGCATACATTCTATTCATAAAGTACTCATAATTATATATTTCCTTTGATTTGTCATACTTATTAAATTTAATAATTTCAGGAACTTGTAAGATTTCTTCCATTCTAGCTAATGATAGTTGCTTACGTGTTCTTTTTAAATGCAACTCTCTTCCTTTACTAGAAAACGGTGTTTCTTCCTGGTTCTTGTTGTAAGTTTTCTGATATTTACAAAATGCCGGTGATGTTATACCTATTAATTGTTCATTAGGTAATTTGATTGCCGGTATCCATGTTGAATAGTTAGAATGTAATGCTATCAAGTTATTTACTTCACGTGCAGGTTTGAAGATAACTCCTTTTCTCCTTAATGAGTTCATTGCAACTGTCGTTATTCTTCTATGGTATTTAGCTAAACTAAAATATACCATATTGGCTGCACTGTAATAATTTATAATACCCCTTATCTTAGAGTTTATTTTGCTAATACTTTCAATTAAGTTCTCTTTAGTCATTGGTAGTCTTAACATTTTAATGTCTTGAATAATTTCTAGTAATTTCTTATCAATTCTTTCTTGTTGTGGTCTTACGACTGGCTTATATCCTTTTCTCATGCTAGGCTCTTTGATTACCTTGTAAGTGAATCCAACAAAATGTATTGGCTTCTCTTTGATGTTAGTTATCAACGTCTTTTCATCTGATAGTTTTAGCTTTAAATTAGTTTCTAAGAATTTTGAAATTCTGTATTTCCATTTTTCAGCGTGTTCTTTACTATCAGTTAGGAGTATCCAATCATCTGCATATCTTATCAGATATGCAGGTTTAAGGTTTGAGTACCTGTGTAAAGATTGATATTGATTTCTTTTACTTGAATAATTATTTTGGGTAACTTTGTTTTCCCATTCCCTAGTAATCCATTTATCCATTTGGTGTAAGTAGACATTTGCTAGAATTGGACTTATGATTCCACCCTGTGGTGTTCCTAATTCATTTTTCTTACATTCATCCATTATTCCAGCTTTAAGCATTTCTTTGATAATCATTAATATTCTTCTATCTGCTATACCCATGTGATATAGCTTCTTAATTAATATTGTATGATTAACATTATCAAAGAATCTACTTATATCCCCTTCAACTATCCAGTAGTAACCTATTCTGTGGACTTGGTCTTTAACTCTTTCTAAAGCCATATGAGTATCTCGCCAAGGACGAAATCCATAAGAGTGTTGAAAGAATTGAGCTTCGAGAATTGGTTCAATAATTAATCTTACACATTCCTGAACTATCCTATCTTTAATCGTTGGAATTCCCAATGGTCGCTTTTCTTGTTTTCCGGGTTTAGGAATCCATTTCCTACGCACCATATCAGGTTTATAGTTTGTAAAACTATTTTGAATATCAGTTACAACCTCATAATAATCTTTTTGTAAGTAATCTTTATCAATAATCTTTTGGTCTATCCCTGGAGTTTTCGAGCCTTTATTTGCTTTGATATTATGGATAGCAGTCATTATGACAACTTCACTAGACATTATTTCTACCAGTCCTTTAAACTTAGGTATTTCTTTAGATTCAATGCACTTGGATGTTATCCTGTACATTTCATCTTGAATTTTCTTTAGTTCTGTTTCGCTTTTAGGTGCTTTGAATTTTTGAGCCATAAACATTCCTCCTTTCGGATTTTGTTTAGGTTTTAGTCAGGTATGCACAACGGCTTCCTCAAAACTTGCTAATTTGTTAATTATAAAATTGACTATGCCCCTTCGCCATGTAATAGGCTTTCCCTATCTCGAACTACTACGGGCTGCTGCCACCTGATTTCAATAGTCATTTCCTACTATTTAGATACATCACATTCTATTATGCTTAGCATTATCTATCAGGCTTCTTTTGTTCCCTATAATCTAGCTTTACATATTACCTTAGTGTCCGTGTCTACTCCGTCAGCCATTCTTTTATCCTCTGTAGGTGGATTAAGAACTCATATCCTTTTTGGATATAAGCAGTAACAAGGAGAACATAAGCCTTTACTGCGACTGAAATCCCCTTCGGGATTATAAATCTTCAGTTCGATTTACCCTACTTCACGAAGCGTGCCTTCCACGATTCTTCCTAGCTATCAAGCAAATAGCTCCAATACACATAGTAATTTTTTAGCACCCCACATTACTTCTCTACCATCTCAGGTCGATTTTCACGTGTCTTCACCGAGCTTCATACCAACTATTAATAGAAATGGTCAGCATGTCGGAGGATTAGGTTTTAGTGTACCTACATTTACACCATTCAGGATTTTCACCTGTAATTTCAATTATAGAGTTCATGAATTCCTATTATAAGAATTTCATGTCTGCTTTTAGTTCTTGTTTCCAAGAGTGTTGTGCAGAAACAAAACGCACATATCCCAATAAGGTGGATGCCAATATATAAAATTATTTCTTTCTTTAATATCATTTTCTATTAAATCAAATTTTGTTTCTTCTCCTTTCAATCCATTTAAATCATAACAATTAGTTATTATTCCTAGTTTTTTTCCTACATCAGCAGTTGTAAAACTTCCACTCATATAATCACTTATTTCATCAAATTTATAAATTTTATGTAGGTCAATTAATAATTTTCCTGTTGCATTTCCCCTATATTTATTATCTCCATATTCCCCTCTAGTTGGATAAGAAACTATACTATTCATTTTTAAAATCTCCTTTTATTTTTTTATTATTTAAGAAAAGGTGTTCCCGAGGAACACCTTTTTAAATTTAGTATTCTTCAGGAAGTAAGATAGTTATTAATAAACTCTTTATTGAATAATCATACTCACTCATAATCCAAATTTTATGTCCATTTATCATATAGACTCCCATAAATCTATCTTCATATTTTGAATTAGGATTTTTTAATAATTCATTTTGAAATTCTTTATCCTCATTACATAAAATTCCCCAATCATCAGAATGGAATTTTAATAAAGCTGACATTAAATCTTTGTCTTTAAATTCCCCACTTTCAATTAAATAATTAACTCCATTTGTCATAACTACTCTCAATTTCATAAATAGCACCTTTCCTTTCTTGTTGTTTGTTTTTTTTGTTGAGCCTAAGACTACATATTGGAGTGAGTTGTAAAGGAAAATGGAATAAAAAATTTTGGCTGCTATTCCTGGTAAGGATCATAGCCGACAAAAATTTTTATGGAATGGCTTTACAACTTGAACGGAAATATGATAGGCTGGTGCTTCAAAAAAAACATAAAAATAAAAAAGAAGTCCCTAAGGACTTCTTACCTTTTTGATTTATTAGACTAATAATTTAAAATCAATCCAATCACCAAACATATTACTTATATCGTCTATAGCTTCATTAATAGAATTATATTTATAACTTCTTTCATTTTTAAAATTTATATACCACCAACTGCTCTTATAATATTCAACTTCTATAAATACAAGTTCATTTTTAATAGAATTTCTTGCTCTAAATTCACAAATTTTTTTTCTCATAATATTACCTTCCTTAACTATACTTAATCTCTCCAATATTTTTTCTTATATCTATGAAGTCCTTCAAAAGTCATTGTTTCATTTACTTTATCACAATATTCTTTATAGGTTAAAAGTACATATATACTCATTTCTATTCTCCTTTACTTTAGGCAAACAATGAGTTATAATCTTATTGTGAGTAAGGGTGTAACTTCATTGTTATGCCTTTTTTTATTTATACAATTCCTTTTTCTTTTAAACTTGTATAATCATCACCAATTATTAAATGGTCTAATAATTTAATTCCTAATAAATCCCCTCCGTCCTTAATTCTTCGTGTTATTGAAATATCTTCTTTACTTGGTGTAGTGTCGCCACTTGGGTGATTATGTGCCAGTATTATACTTGCAGCATTACTTAGAATAGCAGGTTTAAAAACTTCTCTTGGGTGAACCACACTAGCATTTAATGAACCTATACATATAGTGCTTATAGATGTTATTTTATTTTTAGTATCTAGTGTTAATAATACTAAATGCTCTCTATCAACTCCATCTAAGTATTCAGATACTATTTTATAAACATCTTTAGGTGAACCAATATTCTTATTATCCACAAGCATACTTTTTACTTTTTCCATCTTGATAGTTACAATATTAATTCTGTTCAAAAAATCAATTCCTTTCTTTTTAAATTAACACCCTGGTTTAAAATCCCATGTGTTGTTGTTTTTTTGTTGAGCCTAAGACTACATATTGGAGTGAGTTGTAAAGGAAAATGGAATAAAAATTTTTGGCTGCTAACTGCAGATCCAGTTGGCCGACAAAAAATTTTATGGAATGGCTTTACAACTTGAACGGAAATATGATAGGCTGGTGCTTCAAAAAAACAATATAAAAAAAGAAGTCCCAAAGGACTTCTTACCTATTTGGATGCACTCCATCGGGTACCCGCTTATAGTAAAAATAAGTTTAGTTATTCTTTGCTTTAGCTTGGTCGCTCGGTAGATG
>NZ_JAWFXC010000009.1:0-84570 GCF_032576335.1 Clostridium sp. | reverse complement strand
ACCGCATGCTTATTCTACAACAAAGGGAGTTTTTTTGTCCTTTTCAACGCTAAAGCTTTTTTCGCTCCACCGGCACAGCCGGTGGTTGTTTGAACAAAAAAAAAGAGAAGCGGTTTTAAAACCGCTCCTCTTTTTTACGGGCCGCTTAAGATAATCGAAGCAGCTTTTTTACTTGATCCATTTCGGTACGAGTCTGGCTGTTCTCCAAGTAAGCAGCGGAATACAGCATAAAGCCGTTGGAAGCTAGGCCTCTGCTCTTCTGAATCTGGTACGCCATGAGCGAGCTAGGGCTTAGCCATGTGCCGCCATCTACATTTGAGCCCGCTTTATACAATGCCAGGCCGAAATACAGCTTTACGTTCTGGTTCGATACCAGCTTGCGCCATGTAGCCGCCGTAGACTCAAAAGGCATTACTGCATGACTGGAATTTACATAGAGCTGCGGGCAAAGGTAATCCACATACCCGGGCTGATTTCCCCAAGTGGCAACATCTGCCCCCATATTCCGGTTATTTTGAAGATTCGCCTGCGGGGAGATTCCAAACAATACAGTTGGCTTTGTTTGCTTTACGGCTGTATATACCTGCGAAATCAAGGTGTTGATATTCTGTAAGCGCCAATCGAGAACAGGCAGCGAGCTACCACTTTCTTGGTACGATACGCTGTCAATAGAAGTGGCGGTCGTGGGGTAAAAGTAATCATCAAACTGCACGCCGTCTACATCATAATTTTGAACAATCTCTTGCACACCGGACGTAATGAGGTCACGCACCTCGGCAACGCCGGGGTTATAATACCATTCTCCGTTCCAGCTCATTGTCCAATTTTGTTTGGAGGAATCATTCTTCCACTGTACCGCAGGATTATCCGAAGAAAAAGCACTGGGCAATGCCTTGAGTGAAATACGAAGCGGATTTACCCACGCGTGGAATTTCAGACCTGCTCGATGAGTTGCCTGTACCATATACGCCAGCGGATCGTACCCCGGAGCTTGCCCCTGTGTTCCGGTGAGCAGGTGCGACCAAGGGTAGTAAGAAGACGGGTACAAAGAATCCCCAAAAGGACGCACATGAACAATGACGGTATTCATCCCGCTATTTTTCGCTTGAGCAAGCAGCGTATCATATCTTTTTTGGAACGCCGCCTGACTGTGGTCTGCCTGTGAGCTAATATCCAGGCTCATATAAGGAATCCATACGGCGCGCATTTCGGTTTGGGAAGAGGCAGTTCCAATTGCCGTAATGGCCCGGCATGCCTCACCCTGCTGTTTTACGCCCTTTGTGACCGTAACCCGAACCGAAGCGTGAACACCGTACACCTCAGAGGTAATATAGGTCGTTCCTTCCCGCAGTGCAGTAACACGGTAGCGATCTGTTCCGGCAATACGGCTTACCTTTGCCACAGAGTCACGAGAAGAATATACCCGTACATCTGACTGGGTTGTGTTTGCGCCGCTAACCGTAACTCTAACATCGTAAAGATTACCGGGTGCCATCTGGTAGCTTCTGGTATCCATCATTAGCGTGTGGGCTGATGTACTTTGTTGAGCCCCTGCCGGAATCGCTGACACCACCAATAATACGGCAGTCATCAGGACGGCTAGGCATCTTCCCCATACAGGTCGCTTTTTCATTGCATTTCTCCTCTTGCAGTTTGGGCCTGACTCATACGCACAGTCATACCGTCTTTTTCCATGGTTTATTTTACTTTGGATTTATTTCCATTATAAAGACAGTCTAGCCCCTCCACAATAGCAAATATGCAATTACCAATAGTTACCTGAATCCTTCCCTTTAATCGAAACCTCAATTGTACTCCTTTTGCAGCTCATCGGGTTCTATTACTCGTATTCCCTTTTTTATTAGCTCTAAAGCAAATATTCCGCTTCCGGGAATCAATTTTCCGGTAAAGGTACCATCGTAGATTTGGTGTACGCCGCAGGTGGGGCTTCTTGGCTGGAGAATTGCCAAATCAATTGTGTCTTCCTGAATTATTTTAAGAGAGATGCTAACCCCTTCTCTGAAAGCCGTATCCAAGTCATTACCTTGATTATCAAACACTCGTCCATTTACAATCTCACAGCTATTACGGGGTGCTCCTAATCCGGCTAATAATTCAGGACAAATAAGAACCGTCTCTTTGCCTTTTAAAAATTCCACTACCTGTTCATTGTAATTATTACCACCGTTATATTTACAATTTTCACCTACTAAACATGCACTAACCAAAACTCTCATATAAAAATCCCCTTTCTTTTGAACTTAGATTCAAACTGTTTTGTACCAAGCCTGCTACACTTTTTACACAAATAAGAATTTTTCACTTCGTGTAACTTAACTTCATCCGGTATGGAAAGAAGTAGTTCGGCTTTCGCTAAACTACTTCTGAAATAAAAAACATTTTTGGTCAGATATTATCCACTAATCTTAACTTCGCTGCCTTCAACGAGTATTACTTGAGAATTGGTTATTGGTTTTAATGGAATTGTATCGCCATAATTTAAGATAATTCTTTCTACTGCTTTTTTGAACGGAAAACTATTTTGATGCGGTAGAGGATAAAAGTCAACCGCATTTAGAGCATCGAAGCTCGTTAATTCGGGAGCCTCTTTGCAGTCATCCATCTGTTTTACATATTCAATGTTTGGTGCCAGAATCAATGAACCGGCGGATTCCCCAATATATAGCTTTCCGGCTTCAATTTGCTCAATGATAAGCTTATCTGCACCAACCCTGCGCAGTTCCTGGAGCAAGAAGAACGTATTCCCACCTGTAACATAAATAAAATCGTTCTTTTGCAGCTTCTCCATAATTTCAGACGGTTTTGCGGTCGTTACTTCCAGCTCATCCACCGTTAGCCCCATTTTTTCTAATGCCTTTTTACCGGACTTTACAAAAAAATTGACCTTCTCATGTAAAGCGGCAGTCGGGATAAAGGTTACGGTTTTGCCCATAAGATCATTTGACGCAAATTCAGGCAGAAACTCTGCCACGTCCTTAAATGACGAGCATAAAAATAGCTTTTTCATAGATACCCTTTACTCCTTTAATTGTTGAAATATCTGCTAAATACGGAAGGTGCATTTTTGATACGCTTTGGTTTTAATATACAGAAATAGTACAAATAAAAATGATATTGTCTGCGCAATGGAAATACGGATAATTTGCATTTCATCTGCTCCAGAAACGGTTGTAATATGCAATAAATTAATGATTGTGTTATTAAAAAAGTGATCGGCCATCGGCATCCAAAGAGACCCCGTCACTTTAGTCAGTAAACAGAATTTTGCCCCCGTAATACCAGTTGTAAAAATAAGCATAAGCGCATACATAGCGGCCCCTGCTGAACTGGTTTCACCGTCCAGCAAGCTGCGTACCGGAGCTGCAATGTGCCATATTCCAAAGAGGAAAGAGGAAAAAATGGTTGCTTTTAAAAATGAATATCTTGTTTCCATCAGTCTAATAAACAGCCCTCGAAAGATACCTTCTTCCATAACCACATTGATGAGATTGCCAACCAAACAAAATGCGAAAAAGAACAAACTGGTCTGTCTGCCTTGGTTGCCGTCAATTGCATAGCTAGTAACATAGATTTGAAGCGAAGGATTGCTGCCGCTTGACAGCTGCAGAAAAAATTCTATTCCATATGCAATCATAAATACGGCAGCCCCAAGAAGTACTCCATAACCTGCATTTCTGATTGCCGATTTTCTGGTGAATCCCACATCTGCCCATTTGAAAGAAAAATAACGTAGTAGTAACGCCAGTACAACAATACCCGCCAGTTTATGTAGGAACGCTTCGCCAAAAATGCTTTGATCGGTACGAAGAACCATGTATTCAAAGACACGAAACACGAAGCAAGCTAGATAAATAAGCATTATCTGTTTTACCGGGTTTAAGTTTCTTTTTTTCATATAAGATTCTCCATAAAATCTTCCGTAAGTTATTCTATTGCATAATCTTACCATACCCGTCTATGAATTACCACATCACCAATAATAAATATGAACCTAATAGAAAAAGGGCTCGCAGCCAAACGCTACTCGCCCTTTTTGTCCCGCAAAAGCGGGGGCTTTATTCTTCTGTTTCTTCCTCCTGCTGGGCAAGAGCATCGCTCTTCTCCGCATGACCGCTGTAAGTTGGCACCAAACGATGAATGATTTCCATCATCTTCACGTTGTTTATGCCCGCACAGTGGCGCAGGTCATCCAGCTCGCTGAGGAACGTCGCCTCATTAAACGGAATCGGTGTACCGATGTAAATTAGCTCGTGAGAGGTTTTCGCGCAGCCGCCCTCACTGTCGAGTAACAGCTCTTCAAACAGCTTTTCGCCGGGGCGTAGACCGGTATAAACAATTTTAATGTCTTGGTCTGGTTCATAGCCTGAGAGACGTATCAAATTGCGCGCAAGGTCTGCAATTTTTACGGGCTGACCCATATCGAGCACAAAAATCTCGCCACCCCTTGCCATACCGCCCGCTTGAAGAACCAAACGCGCTGCTTCGGGGATTGTCATAAAATAACGGATGATATCCGGGTGGGTAACCGTTAGCGGCCCACCGGAAGCAATTTGCTTTTTAAACAATGGAATGACACTGCCGTTACTGCCCAACACGTTGCCAAAACGAACAGCCACGTAGTCTGTTTTGCTGTTACGGCTGAAGTACTGAATAATCAGCTCGCAAATGCGCTTTGTTGCGCCCATTACGTTTGTGGGATTTACCGCTTTATCGGTAGAAATTAATACCATGCGCTTTACGCCGTATTTATCTGCCGCTTTTGCCACATTTAATGTGCCAAACACATTGTTCTTCACCGCTTCGCCGGGGCTTAGCTCCATTAATGGCACGTGCTTATGCGCCGCCGCATGGAACACAACGTCTGGGCGGCAAACCTCAAACACGTGGTTAAGCCGGCTAGCATCGCGCACGGAGCCAATTAAAACCTCTAAATTCAGGCGCTTAAAGCGCATTAATAACTCATTTTGCAGGTCATATGCATTATTTTCGTAGATATCGAATATAATGATTTTCTTCGGATTAAACAGTGCAATCTGTCGGCACAGCTCAGAGCCAATGGAACCTCCGCCGCCGGTCACAAGAACCGTTTTGTCTTTGAGATAACCGCAGATTTCGTCAACATCCAGTGTGATTTCATCCCGTCCTAAAAGGTCGGTAATCTCCACATCTCGAATGGATTTTGTGTCGACGCCGTTCTCCAACACCTCACTGTATTCCGGTACGGTTTTCAGCTGGCAGCCTGTTTTCGAACAGATATGCAGTATCTCCTGCAAATCCTTTTTCTTAGAAGTAGGTATCGCAAGCAAAATCTGATCTACATTGTAGCGAGTTGCCATACGTACAATGCTTTCACGGCCACCTACTACCTTCACACCATGAATGCGGCTGCCGCGCTTGGCACGGTTATCATCAATTGCCACAACGGGTATACCGCTGGTTTCAGGCGCGCTTTTCATTTCTTTAATGATCATAGAGCCGGTCTCACCTGCTCCTATAATCATAACCCGGTGGAATTCTTCCTTATCCTTGCTTCTTGCCATTTGGTTCTTTTTTCTAGCTCTACGCATCAAACGGAAGCTAAAGCGCGAAAAACCAACAAATAGTAGCAGCAAAATTCCACCCATAACATACACCGTAAATGGGAAGCGTTCTGGATTAAACAAGGTATAGCCCAGTACTAGCAGAAGCACGCTGGCAAAGCCAGTGCCAAAGCAAATCTGAATGAGCTCATCCACACTGGCAAATTGCCACATGGTAGTATAAAACTTTGCAAAAGTAAAAACTGCAACGCAAATGATTGCTGCCCAGGGCATAAAGCGATGGAAAGCATCCACATAATTTGGGGTAATATTATTATCCAGCCGCAGAATAAACGCAATCCAATAGCTGGCGTAGACACACACGATGTCCAACATCATTTGAAACAGCGTGTAAAAAAAACTAACCCTTTTACTCTTCATGTAAACTACTCCCGAATGCCATTGTAAAATATCAACTCATAGAGTATATCACAATCAAACGACAAAAGAAATATGAAATTCGTGAATTCGACGACTTCCGGTATTCGCTTTCGTTCTATTATTCCGAAAGAGAACCATATTATTGCAGAGAGCGCTTTTGTACGTTTACCACTTTGAGTGGTGGACCCTCTAAAAAATAGATAATATCGGAAAGCCGCTCCGCTTCTTCTTGATTGTGAGTAACTAAAATGTGTAGTGCATTTGAAAAAGATTGCTTTAGCAGCGCTGCCATTTCTTGCGAGGCTGCATAATCGAGTGCATGAAACGGTTCATCCAGCAAAAATACATCTCCACCATAGGCAAGGGCACGCGCAAAGGCCACCCGTTGCCGCTGCCCACCGGAAAGCTCTTTTGGGTACTGCCCGACATAGGAAAGCAGCCCCACGGCAGACAGCCACTCGCGTGCTGTTTTTTTACTGCCCTCAGGGAGCACCAGCTCTATGTTCTCTTGTACGGTTGACCAAGGCAGGAGGCGGCTTTCCTGAAATACATACGATATTTTTTTGCCCGAAAGTCCTGTAATGTTTCCACCATCGGGTTTTCGGATTCCCGCAAGGCAATTTAACATCGTGGTTTTGCCGCAGCCGGAGGGGCCAAACAGGCAAACGGTTCCGGTATCCGGAAGTTCCAAAGAAAAATCCTTTAAAACAGTACGTTCAGGGAATGAAAGGCTTAATTGTTCCAGCTTCAACATTTCCCCTCCCCCCAAGGTATGCGGCGAAGACATGCCAAAAGCAGCCGCTCCAGCACCACGCTCATCACGATGACTACTACTGTCCATGCGAACAGGTCGGCAGTATCTAAATAGATTTTTGCACCGTAAATACGGCCGCCAATCGAATCTCTTGTGTTCGCCAGAACCTCCGCTGCAACTCCGGCTTTCCACGCCAAACCGATGCCAGTAGTAAATGCCGCAGCCAAATAAGGCATTACCGTTGGAATATATACGTGCCGCAATGTTTTCCACCGGCTCAGGCGAAATACCTGTGCCATTTCCAGCAGTTCACGATCCGTTGAGGCCACTCCTTGGCACACATTGCTAAAGACAATGGGTAACACAATCAGGCCCGCAATAAATGCCGGTACTTGAGCCGCCTGAATCCAAACAAGCGCCAGTATAATAAAAGAAGCAACCGGCGTCGCTTTTACCGCACTAAGTAATGGGTAAATGAGCTCATATAAGAAGGGAAACCTGCTGCAAAGTGCCCCAAATGCAACCCCCAGAAAGGACGCACACAAAAAGCCGAGCGCAACATTATAAAGCGAAACACCGGCAGAAATCCAAAAATCTGCCTGCTGCGCCAATGCAATGATACGCGACAAAGTTTGGGCAGGAGACACCAACAGAATCTCCTGTCCTACACTTTGGTAAAGAAGCTGCCACACGGCTAGCCAAAACAAGGCGATGCTTAGTGTACGCACCACACGGAGAATAGCCGCCCTGCTCATCCGGCAGTATTCCTGTAATAGAAGTCATCCTTCGGGAAAGCGCCACCAATGGATTTGGGATTGTAGTTGGAAAGAACCTTGAGAAAATCTTCCGCTTTAATCCGCATATCTTCTCCTGCGATGAATACAATGTTGCAGTTGGGAATTGCTTTTTGAGCTACCGCTGCAGGCATAATCCCGTACTTTTCAGATAATGTTCCTGCAGGCTGTGGATTTTGATTGACATAATCAACCGACTTTTGGTATTCCGCTAAAAAGCTGTTAAATGCGCCACGATTTTGTTCTGCGTACTCACTGCGTACAACAAGCGCACCCATAGTAAGAACGCTCGCCCCTTGGTCCGCTTTTTTCACAGCACTGTCCCATTCCGTAGTAAAATTCAAGGCAGACTTTAGCTTCGCATTTTTAGTGGTTACCTGTGTTACAAACGGCTCCGGCAATACCGCTGCTGTAATTTTGCCCGCCAATAGCTGGGAAGCTACCTCGCTATGCTCCGAAAGGTATTGTATCTTTACATCATTTTTCAGGCCATTTGCCGATAAGATATAATCCAATGCGTATTCGGGTACGGCACCTTGGCCGGAAGACACTATCGTTTTGCCTTTTAAATCGGCAATGCTCTTGATGCTCTCGTCGCTGGTGACTAAATACATAATCCCCAGTGTGTTAATCGCGGCAAGCTGTACTTTGCCTTTTGTTTTATTATATAATGCAGCTGCAAGATTGGTAGGTACGGCAGCGGCATCCAGCTCACCGGAGACGAGTTTTGCCACAGCCTCATCTGGGCTGCCAGCAACGGTAAAGCTATATTTATTTGCAGCCGTGTTTTGGCTGTTATTTTCCATAACTTGCAGCATGCCAAGACCAGTAGGCCCTTTGAGCACACCTACACGCATCTGCTGCTGTGATGCAGATGCTGTACTACTGCTATTCTCTGGCTGAGCAGCCGCAGAGGAAGAAGCAGCCGGTTGGCCTGCACAGCCAGCACTCATTGCCAGCAGCAATGCAGATAATACGAAGCCCGTCATTTTGTTTATAAACTTCATGAAATCCCTCTTTTCCATCTTTTGTTCCTTCTTAGCAAATATTATCGTATTGCCGAGCCAAGCTTTCAGGAACTCTCATACTTTCCTCAACTGTTTTCTACCATCTTTTCACGAAAAAACCGGTGCACACGGCACCGGTTTTCCCAAAGCAGGTTTGTCCCACTTAAATATCAGTGGTGGTGATGCTCACAGCCGCAACCGCAGCCATCTTCGTCTTCCTCCACAAGGCCTTCCAAATCGAACTCCAGGTTTTCGCCGCAGCTCGGGCAATCGATATGGCCTTCATTGATGATGTCCTCTGTCAGGCAAAGCGTTTCGTTGCATGCCGGGCAGGTTACCTCGTAATAGCAATCATCGTCATCAGCATCATATTCCTCGTCTTCATCCTCGTCGCCGTAGAATTCCTCCTCCAGCGTACCCAGATCCTCGTCAACAGCATCGAGCTGATCTGCCAACTCTTCGTGATCCGCCTCAATATCCGCCAAGGTCAGCGCAATATCATCCAGCAAATCAATAATTGCATTGAGTACCTTAACCTCTTTCTTGTCCGTATCCAGCTCAAGACCCTCGGTCAGGCCACGGATGTAAGCCACTTTCTCTGTGTTGGTCATAATGATGCCCCCTTTTCATTAATATATCATAAACCATCAAGCAGGCTTACCAAAAACTTATCATTTCTGGTAAGCAGATGATTCCATGCTTTTTCATACGCCCAAAGCGTTTGCTTTCGCCTACATTTAGAAAGAAAAAACAGACGCTAACATAACTCACATAATCAAACAGATTATGTGTTATGCACGCTCCATATATTCACCGGTTCTGGTGTCAATACGAATCATTTCTTCCTGGTCAATGAACAGCGGCACACGAATTACTGCGCCGGTCTCCAGTGTTGCAGGCTTTGTCGCGTTGGTTGCGGTGTCACCCTTAAAGCCGGGGTCTGTTTCGGTAATCTGCAGCTCAACAAAGTTAGGCGGCTCTACCCCAAATACATTGCCCTTATAAGAGAGAACCTTACATTCCATATTTTCTTTTACAAAACGGAAGTTATCACCCAAAACAGACTTGTTAATCGGGATCTGCTCATAGGTTTCATTATCCATGAAATAGTACAGATCGCCATCGCTGTACAAATACTGCATGTCCTTGCGCTCCACAAAGGCAGTGGGATATTTATCATTGGGGTTAAAGGTTCTTTCTGTCACAGCTCCGGAGATTACATTTCTAATCTTGGTACGGACAAACGCCGCGCCTTTTCCAGGCTTGACGTGCTGGAATTCTATAATGGAGACAACGTTGCCATCCATTTCAAAGGTCACGCCATTGCGAAAATCGCCTGCTGATATCATGGGTTCTATTCCTCCAAATTATTATTTACTACCCCATAGTTTATAATATTTTCTCCCGTTTTTCAAGCATTATCTGATAAAGTTTAGAAAACACGGTGAATCTATAGGCTTTTTTCGAATTCTTTTAGAAAAAATTTTTTTCATTCTTTTCTAATTTAGATAGTGCGATTGCATTGCACATGGTATAATACAAAAAGAACCAAAATTTTACTATAATCGATACTTCTTGCACCCTTGCGTGCACTTTATACTCTTCCAATTTTAAATCCAATATTATATACCTTTTCTTTTTATTAAAAAAAGCTGCGTATCACCCATTTCCTGTATATTTTCCTACCTTAAAAATAAATGGAATCAAAGGCACTCTGAGAATTGCTCAGCCTGCATTCCCATACAATATGGGAAAGGAGAACTTTTATGAGATCATCCTATATCAACCCAGGTGATAAAATAAACATCAGCGTTAAAGTTAGTGACGGCCCCAAGCGTTCTTACATGAGCTATATCGACACCATTGTAGATGAGCAAACCCTTTTAATTTATACTCCTATTTTTAAAGGGCAAGTAATTCGGCTTAACACCTTTGAGGATTATGAATTCATTTTTTACGCACAAACCGGGCTGTACCGAACAGATGGCAAGGTTCTGGCAAATTACGTGGAAAATAACGTGGCCATTGTTAAAATAGAAATCGGTAAACTGGAATCCATTCAGCGCCGTGAGTTCTATCGTGTGAATACTACATTTGATTTTACATATACTCGCCCCATGCTTGGAGCGGACGAAAACGGAACACTCCCTTTGCACTTTGCTACCGGTGAAAACATTAGCGGAGGCGGGCTATGTTTTCTTTCGCCTACCCTTCTTTCGGAAGAAGAGCCCATTGACTGTACCCTGCCGCTCAAGGACCATATGATTAACGTAGAAGCGATTGTTCTGCACGCGGGGTCACCGGAAGAATCCAGAGAGCTGTACGGCCAGTACGAATACCGCTCACGATTCTTTTTCCGCGATAAACGTGACCAGGAAGCCTTAATGTTATACGTGTTTGAAAAACAGCGCGATATTCTGCTCCGGCGGAAAATGCAGTTTGAAGCCTCAGATTCTATCGATGAGAACAGCAGCACCAGCACGCCGCCGCGGCGCCGATAAACGTCTTTATATTATAAATTACAAAGCTCTTTGGTTACCAGAGGGCTTTTCTGATTCTTGATTATTAAAATTAACATAGGAACTGAAAACAGCTATGGAAAAAGCCGCTGTACCAATTAGGTACAGCGGCTTTTGTCACCACTGAAGCGCAAAATTACTTTTGTGCAGCTGTGATGATTGCCATTTTATAAACTTCCTCAGCATTGCAGCCTCTGGAAAGATCGTTAATCGGAGCATTGAGACCTTGCAGCAGCGGGCCGTAAGCTTCAAAACCGCCCAAGCGCTGACCGATTTTGTAACCGATGTTACCGGCATCTACATCCGGGAAAATAAAGGTATTGGCATGACCAGCAAGCGTGCTGCCCTTTGCCTTGGTTTTCGCAACCTCAGGAGAGAACGCAGCGTCAAACTGCAATTCGCCATCCACGGGGAAATCCGGGTTTGCTTCCTTAACCTTAGCCGTAGCATTCTGCATTAAGGTAACCGAATCGCCTTTACCAGAACCAAAGGAGCTATAAGAGAGCAATGCTACCTGCGGGTCAATACCGAACAAGCGGGCAGTGCGAGCGGTCTCCATGGTAATTTCAACCAACTCATCCTCGTTCGGGGCAATGTTGATTGCGCAGTCACCCATTGCATATTTCTCTTCTTTTCCGTCTTTCACTCGGTACATAATAAAGCAGCTCGAAACAATTTTGTTGCCGGGCTTTGTCTTAATCAGCTGCAAAGCAGGGCGAACCGTATCTGCTGTTGAGTAGGTAGCGCCACCGAGCAGGCAATCTACATAGCCGATTTTCACAAGCATGGTACCAAAATAGTTGCCTTTAGCAAGAGCAGCTCTGCAGGCATCTGCATCCATTTTGCCTTTACGCAATTCCACCATTTTATCTACCATTTCGTCGAATCTCTCGAAATTAGCGGGATCTACAATCTCAATCCCTTCAATATTAAAACCGCCTTCTTTTGCGGCGGCTTCAATCTCAGCCGGGTCGCCGAGCAGCACCGGCACGAGAATCCCCTGCTGATGAAGACGAACGGCCGCACTCAGAATCCTAGGCTCCGAACCTTCGGTAAACACAAGTCTTCTGTTTTTGCCCTCCAGCTGTGCAATCAGCTCTTCAAACATCTCACTTTTCCTCCGTTACATACATATTACAGCCCACATCCGTAGACTTCTGCGTTCTTTATTATACACCGTGTAAGTTGACAATATCAACACTCTTTTGACTATTTTGAGACGGAAAAGCATATTATGACTGTTTTTTACGTGTTTTTACAAAAAACGCAGGCGTAAATCGGAGGGGAAACTCCGCTTACGCCTGTAAATGATGTTCTATAAAGAAAAAACGTCTCATTTTTCGATGGAAATTGTTTGCCAATCATGTTTTATTCGATGATAAGCAACGATTTATCGGAGGCGGTTAAGTCCTCGCACCCGTCCTCGGTAATAGCAATCATGTCTTCAATTCTTACACCGAATTTACCGGGCAGGTAAATTCCCGGCTCTACGGTCACTACCATACCGGGCTGTAAAACCTCTTGGCAGCTGGGTGCAAAATTCGGCCATTCATGTATTTCAACCCCGACTCCATGGCCAGTGCTGTGGCCAAAGGTACCGGGGTAATCCTTATCGATTATCTCACGGGCAGCACAGTCTACTTCACTGCAAACCACCCCTGGTGCTGCCTTCTCTATCGCGGCGAGCTGAGCCGCGAGCACCGTATGGTACACACGCTTTTGCTCCTCTGATAAATGCCCGATTCCAACGGTACGAGTCATATCGGAATGGTAGCCGTCGAGCAGAGCTCCAATATCCATAGTCACCAAATCGCCGGATTCAATTTTCTTTTCAGATGGTACCCCGTGGCACATAGAGCCGTTTGCACCGGAGACCACAATTAGCTCAAATGCAACACCCTCGGCACCACTGCGGCGCATAAAGAATTCAATCTCTAGCGCAACCTCACGCTCGGTTAAACCCGGGCGCAGCATTGGCAGCACGTGCGAAAAGGCCGCATCGGTAATCGCTTGAGAATCACGCAGCTTTTGAAGCTCCTGCGGCGTTTTAATGGCTCGCAGACCACGCAAAAGGCGGTCTAGCGTGCTATCTTCCACCGTTTGCACGCCCATTGTACCAAACATGTCGCGGTAATTCTTTGCGTCTGCAAGGCTAAGACCAGCATATTCCACCAAAACATTCTTGATACCGTGGGCCTGTACAATCTCACGCAGGTTTTCAGAAAGACGGCTCATTAAAACAACTTCGCAAGATTTCACATGACGCTCGGCCGCCTCAAAGTAACGAAAATCCGTAATAAAGTAGGATTTTTGTTGTGTAATGAGTACCCAGCCGGCCGAAGACGGAAAGCCAGTTAAGTATAGGCGGTTCTGTGGCGACGTTACCAGCGCAGCGTCTGCCTCCTGCTCGAGCATATGATCCCGCAGCACCTGCTGCAGTTGTTCCACGGCGGTTATCATGAAATAAGACTCCCTTCGTTACATCAGGCCCTTTAGAGCCTCCAGCGCTAAAAAGTAGCTATTCTTACCAAACCCGCAGACTACGCCTGCGCAAACCTCAGACAAAACGGAGTGGGCACGAAACGGCTCTCTGGCAAATACGTTCGACATATGAGTTTCAATAAACGGGATTCGTAAACAGGCAACCGCATCACGCAGAGAATAGCTGTAATGGGTTAGTGCGCCGGCATTGAGTACCACACCATCAAACACGCCTTTGGCCTCATGAATCTTATCGATGAGAGCACCCTCCCAGTTCGATTGAAAAATCTCACACTCAAAGCCCAGCTTCTCCGCATATTCGCAAATTTGCGCTTCAATGTTTTCGGCGGTTTCGTCACCATACACACCTTTTTCACGGACTCCTACCATATTCAGGTTGGGTCCCAATAACACCAGTACCCGTTTTTTACTCACTTTTTTCACTCCTGCCCATTTTTATCTTTCGCTTGGCGCCGTTCCATCTTACGGCGAATCGGTTCTTCCAAACGCCTGCGCACCCGAAAAGACATACTTGTCTCTGGGTCACTAGGGCGGAGCAAAATCGATTTTACACCAGCAAGATTTGCACCCATTACATCGGTAAACACTTGGTCGCCCACTGCCACCGCCTGGGAACGTGGAACGCTCAGAAAGCGTACTGCCCGCCAATAGGCAAACGGCAGGGGTTTTAAGGCAACACATAAAAAGGGTAACCCATATTTTTCAGCAAAGGGCGCTACACGCTCTTTGAAATTATTCGAAACAATTACGACGAGCAGCCCTGCCTCTTGCATGGCACGAGCCCACTCTACAGTGCCTTTTAGAGGAACCGGCGAGCCATGAGTGGCCAGAGTATTATCCACATCCAATATAATGGCGCTCGCACCCATCTCTCTAATCATTTGCGGCGTAATGTCGGTAACTCTGTCCACCGCAGCTGTAGGCAAGAACAACGACATACCCTCTCTCCTCTTTCTCAAATAACTCTACCCAAAAACTTCTTTATATGGTTAAAAAAGCGGGCTGAATCAGCCCGCTTTTCATCCACTTTGAACTTACTTAAACTTGCGTTTACGTGCGGCTTCAGACTTCTTCTTCCGCTTTACCGAAGGCTTCTCGTAAGCTTCTCTCTTACGAACCTCGGCAATCACTCCGGCTCGGGCACACTGCTTCTTAAAGCGTCTCAGCGCGCTGTCCAAAGATTCATTGTCTTTGATTCTGATTTCAGCCATTTATTTTCCCTCCCCTCCGCCACCAGGCAGGGGTATTAGTTATCCCGTATAACATAAAAATAATTATACCGGGTGATAAGAAAGATGTCAAGTGCTAAGAAAGAATCTTTATATAGGAAAAAATGCAAAGCACATATTGACAGAACATCTATAAAATGATACTATAATATCCGCACTTCTGTTTTTTATAGAATGATATAGGGGTATAGCTCAGTTGGTAGAGCAGTGGTCTCCAAAACCACGTGCCGAGGGTTCAAGTCCTTCTGCCCCTGCCAAAATAAAAGCCTTGAAGCCATTGGGTTTCAAGGCTTTTATTTTTGTGTTCGCAATGCTTTAATACGCTGAATGGGGTTTCATTGGAGCTTATTCTTGAAGTAATATAGGAACTGGATTTCTGATTCTTGAGTTGTATGATGCGCTGGTATATAATGGTTGTAAAATATTAGTTTTAAATGGATGCATTATGATAAAAAGAAAGTAAATGTATGCAAATACATGGGAGTGAGTTTATGCCCGAGAAGCAAGTGGTTGCGTTACCATATGAGGATTACGCTCAAAGTGCAAATACGTTGTTCCACTTTATGAGTAAGAGTGAATATCTTAAATCCATATTGATAAATAGAGCTATTGTGCCAAGATATTGCTTGGAAAATATTGAATATCTTAATATACATATGAATGATAAAAAATTTAAAGAGGTAGCTATACTTCAAAAGTGTTTTTGTGATATTCCATTTCATAAACTCACGGATTCCTTTGAATTAAACGGAGTTGGCAAAGAGTATAACGACTTGAGTGAAGAAGAAAAGATAATTCTTTCTAAAAACAATACTCATCCAGATTTTTATGGAAAATTTGCTGTTGCTTTTTCAAAGGATTGGGGTGAGCATAATAACTTACAACCTGTTCATTATCTAAATAAAAATTCTCTACATACAATGGAGTTCACTAAACTGTTTAATAGTGTTTTAAGTACTGATAGCATTCCAGACGAATATGCTAATGATATTATTAATCGATTATCGTTTGTGAAACCACTTCGTGGTATTATGAAAAGGGAAGTGAAATGCCATAAGTCGCATGTTGTAAACATTGAATTTTATAAAAATTTTCACGATGAAATGGAATGGCGTTATGTTCCAAATACAAATGTATTAACTGCGTCTAAAAAAAATCAAATCATAGTAAACCCTAATATACTCAATAAGCTTGATTTTATAAATAGTATTAATGATAGCCTAGCAACAAATGAATATAAACCACTATGGCTTAGATATAACTATGATGACATTCGATATATTATTGTTCCTGATTCACACGCAAGAATTGATATAATTAATTCAATAATTTCTATACCAGATGAACGGTTTAATACCAAATCAGATATTTTAATGCAAAAATATATCTTAATTAGCAAAATCCTTGTGTTTGAAGAAATAAGAAAGGATTGGTAAAATGCCGAATAAATTAAAAGATATTTTTTCTAGTAATATGTTAGATATAGGAGGTAAAATAGAATTTCATGATAATAAATCTTATAAAATATTTTTAGATGCATTACAATTAGTACAAGACGAGGGAAAGGCGGTAAATATTGAAGGAATATCTTCAGTTTCAACTGCAGTTAAAGATGGTGAAATTGAATATCCTATATCACAAAATATAATTCCAACTAAATTTATAATAGGACCATCTATTGAAGACTTAACTATTACACTAGAAACGGAATATGGTAAAAAAACAATTAATTTCAAACTCTATCAAACAACACATGAGATTGTTCTTGAAACAGACAAAAATGAAATTGTATATTTTAAATTTAATTATAATAAAATCACATCAAACTTTACATTTACTTATATAGCTCAACCCCGGCATGCTAATAAAATCAATACTATTGTTGAAAAATTCAGTACTGCAAAAAAGTTATTAAATATATTATTTTTAGTTAAAGAGAATAAATATTTGAGCAATGAAAATGCATTTTTTAAAACTAAAGATGAAGATACAATCATACAAACAGCCATGGAATCCATAATGAGATCAGAGTTATTTTTTAAAAGATTATACTCAGTTGAGCAAGAGCTCGATTTATTAATTAGTCCTTCACAATTAAATGATTCAGAAAACGATCGTAAAGAACTAGAGGAACTTTATTTACTACTCGTAGAAAAAAAAGTTATACGTCTAAATGCAAAACTTGATGCAAGTCAAACAACAGAAATTAGAATGGTAACAGAAGCAATTAAACTAGAAGTAGGAAGCAAAATAGATATAACATATATCGGGGAATCCGAATATTCAATTTATGGTCAGAATATTTGTGTTCATTCCGTAAATTTAATATCTAATGCAATTACTAAAGAGATTAAGAAAAGTGAAAATGGTATAACAGAACTTTTATATGGTGATACTGATAATCGACCTATGTATTTATCCTATACTGCATATAAAACCAAAGATGAAGCAAAAAAAGAGATGGAAGTCATTATGGAGCATAAAGAGAAATATACAGACGCATTAACATTAAATGAGCAGATTAAAATGCTTAGAGCGAATATTGATAGTCAATAAATAAATTTCTCCAATAGGTAAGAAAACAGGCGCAGATTTAAAAATCTGCGCCTGTTATTCGTCTAAAATAAAAAGTATTAACCGCCCAAGTATGCCTTACGAACCTCTTCGTTATCCGCAAGTTCTTCCGTATTGCCAGACATAACGACCTTGCCGGTTTCCAGCACGTAGGCACGGTCTGCAATTTCAAGCGCTTTTTTCGCGTTCTGTTCAACTAAAAGAACGGTAACGCCTGAATCGTTAACGTCCGAAATGATTTTGAAAATTTCTCCCGCCAACAGCGGAGACAGACCCATGGAGGGTTCATCCAGCAACAGCATTTTGGGGCGACCCATTAATGCACGACCAATGGCGAGCATTTGCTGTTCACCGCCTGAAAGAGTACCCGCAGCCTGCTTACGGCGTTCCTTGAGGCGCGGCAGGCGGTCAAACACCATGTCGTAGTCCTCAGAGATACCAGAAGCGTCATTGCGGATGTATGCGCCCATTTGGAGGTTTTCCATTACTGTCATGCGAGAAAAGACACGGCGGCCTTCTGGCACGTGTGCCATGCCAAGCCCCAAAATTTTATGTGGCTCGGTACCAAGCAAATCACTGTCACAAAAACTAACGCTGCCACTTTTGGTTTTCACTAATCCAGAAATAGCATGCAGAGTCGTCGTTTTACCCGCACCGTTTGCACCGATGAGAGTAACGATTTCACCTTGATTTACTTCAAAAGAGATTCCTTTAATGGCACGAATCGAGCCGTAGTTTACAACGAGATCCTGAACTGAAAGCATTGCGCCCATGTTATTCCCCTCCCAGATACGCCGCGATTACCTTGGGGTTTGTGCGAATGTCTTCCGCATTCCCCTCTGCGATAATTCTGCCGTAATCCAGCACAACTAAGTGCTGGCAAATTCCCATGACAAAGCTCATGTCGTGCTCAATCAATAGGATGGAAATAGAGAAACGGTCGCGAATCAGCTGAATGGATTCCATCAGCTCGCGTGTTTCAGTTGGGTTCATGCCAGCCGCCGGTTCATCGAGCAACAAAACCTTCGGGGAAGCTGCCAAAGCACGGGCAATTTCAAGCTTTCTCTGCTGACCATAAGGCAGGTTTCTCGCTTTGGATTCAGCCAAATCCTGCAAATTAAAAACAGAGAGCAAATCCATAGCACGCTCGGTCGTAGCCTTTTCTTCCTTCCAATAGGAGGGTAAGCGCAAAATACCGGCAAGCGCCGAATACTTCATTTGGTAGTTCATTGCAATACGAACATTGTCCAGAACCGATATGTCTTTAAATAAGCGAATGTTCTGGAACGTACGGGCAATACCGCCACGCGTAACATCATAGGTTTTTTTACCGATGATGCTTTTGCCCTCCAGCTCAATCGTGCCCTCAGTGGGCTGGTATACCTGTGTCAGCAGGTTAAATACGGTGGTCTTACCGGCGCCGTTCGGGCCGATTAACCCCATAATCTGATTTTCTTCCAGCTTAAAATTAACATCTTCCAAGGCGCGAAGGCCACCAAATGCAATTCCTAAATGTTTTGTTTCTAAAAGCGGCATCCGTTACGCCCCCTTTTCTCCGCCAGATGCGGAATTCTTCTTCGTTGATTTATCTCCCTTAGAGCCGCTGAGCTTATCAAACAAGCGGGTTAAAGAGAACTCATACTGCCCCAACAGACCAGAGGGACGGAATAGCATCACACAAATTAGCACAATGGAATATGCCAGCATACGGTAGCTTGCAAAATCACGCAATGCCTCTGGCAAAATGGTAAGCACAACAGCGGCAATCACAGAACCAGTGATCGAGCCCATTCCACCCAAAACAACCATGACTAAGATTTCAACGGAGTAGTTAAAATCAAATTTGGTTGGGTTCAAAATACCAATGTGGTGTGCATATAATCCACCAGCGATACCGGCAAAGAAAGCAGACATAATAAATGCAAGCAACTTATAGTAAGTGGTGTTTACACCGGAAGCCTCTGCGGCAATTTCATCCTCACGAATGGAGATAACCGCACGACCATGCCGAGTGTGAATAAACGCGTAAATGATTGCAACCGTTAGCACCGCCAACAGGAACACCCAAGTAAAGTTTGTATCTCTGGGAATACCACGCAGGCCTCTTGCCCCGCCGGTAAACCCGAGATTAATAATAATAACGCGGATGATTTCGCCAAATCCCAGCGTAATAATCGCAAGATAGTCACCCTTTAAACGTAGGGCCGGAATACCAATAATCAGGCCGAACAGCGCAGCGGTCAAGCCGCCTACAATGAGGGCAAGTGGAAAATCAATAGTATCCGGCATACCGGCGCGCAGGGTGAAAAGCGCAGCGGCGTAAGCACCTACCGACATAAAACCGGCATGACCCAAAATGAGCTGCCCCAAAAAGCCGGTAGAAAGATTCAGACTTGTTGCCAATATAATATTGATGCAAACCATAATCAAAATGCCAGAGTAATACGTATTGAGCACACCAGCGCCCGTAAGTACAGTAACCAAGGCGTAAATAGCCACGATTATCGCAAGGATAACGCCGTAAACGGCGACTTTTTTTCGATTCATGCTTCTTTGCGCCCCCTTAAACCTTTTCGCTAACGTTCCTGCCGAGCAGGCCCGCAGGGCGAACCAGCAGAACAAGAATTAGGATGCCAAAGACTACCGCGTCAGTAAAGCTACTGGAGATATAGCCCTTTGTAAGGCTCTCCGCAACACCCAACACATAGCCACCCAGCATAGCGCCGGGAATGCTGCCGATGCCGCCCAAAACAGCCGCAACGAAAGCCTTTAGACCTAAAAGGCCACCCATATAGGGGGTAATCATTGGGTAAGTGTTGCAATACAGCACAGCGCCCACAGCCGCAAGGCCGGAGCCAAGACCAAATGTAAATGCAATGGAGTGGTTGGTGTTAATACCCATCAATCTGGCAGCGTCAGCATCTTCCGACGTTGCGCGCATTGCCTTGCCGATTTTTGTTTTATTAACCAAAAAGCTCAGGCCGACCATCATTAAGACAGAAGTAAGAATATTGATAATGCTGGCAGATGGTACTTGCAGCGCACCTGCTTCGAGCGTACCAAAATCAAACATTGTGGGAACCGTTTTTCCACTGGAGGTAAACAGCAGCTGCGACAGATTCTGAAGAAAAATGCTGACACCAATTGCTGTAATCAATAGTGAAATGCGAGGCGCTTTCATATTAATCAGGCGGCGGTACGCAACGCGTTCAATGAACATACCGGCAACCACACAGAATAAAATAGAGCCTAGAACCGCAGCCCAAAGAGGAACGCCTGCGACTGTTAGCATTAAAAACATCGCATATGCGCCCACCATAATAATATCGCCGTGTGCAAAGTTAATGAGCTGAACAATTCCGTACACCATGCTGTAACCTAACGCCACAAGAGCATAGATACTGCCTAGCCCCAAGCCGTTAATCACCTGTGAAATAAACCCCATGTCCGCACCTTCCTTGATTCAATACGGCAAAAAGAGGGTGATGCAATCGCCCTCTTTTTACCAGACTATCACAGTTATTCTTTATTTTGAAAAGTATTCGAGGAATTTGTAAGAGCCGTCTTTAATCTGAATAATCGCTGCCTGCTTAATCGGGTTGCGATTTTCATCATAAACAACCTGGCCGGTCAGGCCGCTGTATTTAATGGCAGTAAGCTTTTCTACCACTGCTTTGGAATCGGTTGTACCTGCCTCTTCAATTGCCTGAACCATAATGTGCAAAGCATCGTAACCCAAAACAGCAAACATATTAGCCTCTGTATTGTACTTTGCTTTATAATCCTCAAGGAACTTTTTGAGGTTCGGGTCGGTAGACTCTGAAGAGTACTGGCTGCAGAACAACGCACCTTCTACATTAGAAGTATTGTCTTCACCAATTTGCTTAATAACACCATCCCAGCCATCGCCGCCCATCAGGGTGGATTTAATGCCGAGCTGTCTTGCCTGCGCTGCGATCAGCGCAACATCCTGGTAATACACCGGAACAAAGAAAACGTCCGGGGTTTTTGCAGCGATTTTTGTGAGCTGAGCTTTAAAGTCAACATCGTTTGTGGTGTAGCTCTCTTTTGCTACAACCTGCAAACCAAGATCTTTTGCAGTTTTTTCAAAGGTTTCTGCCAAGCCAACGGAGTAGTCATCCGCCATGTTATAAATAATGGCAGCCGTCTTTGCGTTGAGCTTCTTGCTGGCGTAGTTCGCCATTAAGTCGCCCTGGAAAGGATCGGTAAAGCAGGCACGGAATACGTTCGGACCTGCCAAGGTTACATCCTCCGCAGTAGCGGTAGCAGTAATCATCGGAATTCCGGTTTTTACAGCTTCTGATGTAACGGCCAGTGTGGGAGTAGAAGTAACATCGCCCACCAGCGCAACAATTTTATCGTTCTGAACGAGCTTGTTGTAAGCATTCGCTGCTTCCGTAGCATCATTCTTCGTATCGTAAGAAATGTATTTAATCTTTTTACCAAGAACGCCCTTATCCTGGTTAATTTGTTCTACTGCAAGCTGAATCGCATTGTTAACTGCTATTCCATAAATGGAAGCATTACCCGTTAAAGGAGCCAAGCCGCCAATTACAATTTCTTCTGCACCTGTATTCGCCGCGGCTCCAGAAGAAGTGCTTTCTGCCGGTTTATTGCCGCAACCGGTCAGTGCAGTACCCATCATCACCGCAGCCATTGCAGCGGCCAAGATACGCTGTTTCATCGTTTTTCCTCCTAAAAAATAAATTAATATATCATCGGCTACGCCGAAAATACATATTGCGGACTCCCTCTTGTCCGACTACGTTCATATCATTCCATAAATCAGCCGGGCCAAAAGCGGCGGGCATTTACTGCCACGCTTTAAAATGTTAAAAAGTTCATCACTTCACACCGTGAAAGCAAAACAACTGCAAAGAGCCGCCATGCCTGATAAATCTTTCTACAAATTATACTCCTGCCAAGCACCATTTGCAACTGAAAACTAATATTATGCGTTTTGTTCTTCTTCATCGTTTATTTTTTTCCACCACACGTAATTTTTTTAGTGCCAGTGTTCAAAAAACGAAGGTTCACTTGCCAAAACCTGCAAGAATCACTTATTTGTCTGCCAAAGAGCAATAATCGCTTTTATCGGAATGCCCTGCGCTGTAAACATTTGTTCATGTTCTGTTGACGGGCTTTCGACCCAGTCTTCTTGCGCATGAAGGTTTTGTGTAGAACGCAGTATGGTAAAACCGCCCTCTTCCAAATATCGCAGCGTAGAAACATACAGGTCATCGTCATCTGTCTTAAAATGAAGCTGTGCACCATCTGCCAAAAACGGCTTGTACAAATCCAATTGATTAGGGTGCGTCATTCGGCGTTTATGGTGCCGTACCTTCGGCCAAGGATTACAAAAGTTGATGTAGATTCTCTCTACTTGATCCTTTTTCTCCAGAACTTTTGGCATGTCTTCAATATAATGCGCCATCAAGGCCACATTATGAACTGTTTTTTCAAGTTTGCCATATGCATCTTCTAAATTTCTGCGTGCCACACCCAATACATCCGGGCTTTGGTCTACACCAATATAACAAACCTCCGGGTGCAAAGGCGCAAGCTGGGCCAAGAAGACGCCCTTTCCACAGCCTAATTCCAAATGAATCGGTTTTTTTTCGGTAAACCATTCTGCCCAGCGCCCCTTCCATTGTTCAGGGTCACTGATAAAATACGGGCAATGAGCAAGCTCTGGGCGCGCCCACGCCTTTTTTCTCATTCTCATTTTCCCACCGTCAGCAGCCGCGCAGGTATAATTAAAGCCATTGCTTTCCTATGCACAGCTGGTGTTTGATGTTCACTCTGCTAAAAATCCAGCTTATGAATCAACTTTTCTATTGTAATGCACAAAGAGCAAAAATGCAAGCATTTCCGCTGTTTTTAGACATCTTATTTCAAAATAAAAAAGTATTAGCGCTCCTATCGGACGATATATCGATGAGCGTTTTCCGTTATCTTGAAAACAATTTATATATTTGAGATTATCTTAAATCATTATAATAAATTGAATAAAATAAGTTTTAAAAACACTAAATTTTGCAGCTTCTGAAAAGCTGTTACATAACAGCATGTCATCGACCTAAAATACAATAAAAAAAGAAAGGCTGCCGCAAGTATGAATTTGCGGCAGCCTTTCTGGTTCAATTTTTACTGGTTCAATTTCTATTTGTTTGTTAACTCATCGAGTGTTCCAAAGGTATACCCTTGGTTTTTCCACTCAGTGATGAGCTGGTCAAGAATTTCTGCATTTGTCTTGGAGGTGCTATGTAGAAGAATCACCGCTCCGGGGTGAATCCGTGAGGTCAACTTTTTCATTGCGTCTGCATGGCTTGGCTGCTTATCTACATACCAATCCACATAAGCCAGGCTCCAGAATATGGTTTTGTAGCCTAGGTCGTTTGCCATTTGCAGGTTTTCTTTGCTATATTTACCTTGCGGAGGGCGGTAATATTTCTTCATGGGTTGATCGGTAGCCGTTTGGTAAGCTTCCTCCAACGATTTGATTTCCTTCTCAAAAGAAGCCTTATCTTGAATCTTGGCCATGTCTGGGTGGTGGAAGGTATGGTTGCCTACCGTATGCCCTTCTGCCATCATGCGCTTTACCAAATCGGGGCTGGTATCAATGTAATGCCCTACAACAAAAAACGCAGCCTTTACATCTTGTTTTTTGAGCGTATCTAAAATAGAAGCCGTATATCCATTTTCGTAACCGCAGTCAAAGGTAAGGTACACTTTTTTCTCGTTGGTATCGCCAATATAATACGCATTGTAAGGCTTTAATTCATCTTGGCTAGCATCTACCACTGGGGTATTGCCCTGTGGCCCCTGAAAGCTAAGCCCCCAGCTTACTGCCCCACCGGTAGCAACTGCCGTACCCGCTGTATAACGGTACGCAATCGGTCCACCGATTAACAGCAAACAGCATGCCAATATTGCAGCCACATGCCTTTTTCTTAAGATTAGAAACATTTTCTCACTCCTTCTGCGTTATGAAAACCGCGGCAATTTGGGCATTATCTACGGTCAAATAAAACGCCGGACTAGCGGCTGATTATTCCTTTTATCAATTTATGCAGAGCCGTACCTCATTATGATCATTCTCAGGGTAAAATAAGTAAGTAATCATTATAAAAAAATTTCGAGAATTTAAAACTTTTTAGTGTGCTCAAAACGTCTATTCTATGTAAGACAACTGATGGCGCCATCAGTTACGGGAAGGAGCATTTCGTACGAATGGGTGACAGCAACACACAAGAATTATTAGAACAGTACATTTTAGAAAACCAAAACCAAATTTACCGGCTGGCTTATAGCTACGTGCGCAATAAGGACGATGCCCTTGACATTGTGCAGGAATCCATTTATAAGGCGATGACCGGAAAGCGTTCACTAAATAAGGCTGATGCCGTGCGCCCCTGGTTCTACCGCATTGTGGTAAATACTGCGCTTGATTTTCTTCGCCGAAAAAAGCGAGAGGCGGAGCCAGAGGAAAATATTATGCTGTACGCAAACAGCGCAGCCACTGACGACCAATATGAAGATATTGACCTAAAGCAAGCGCTAAACCGCCTGCCAAGTGCTCACCGCAGCATCGTTATTCTACGCTTTTTTGAAGATTTAACACTCGAAGAGATTGCTGAGATTTTAAACGAAAATTTAAGCACGGTGAAAACGCGTCTCTACAAATCATTAAAGCTGCTGCGTGTAGAAATGAGTGAAACAGAGTAAAGGAGGTACCCTTATGAATCAGCGAGATTTGGATCAGCTTAAACAGCAATACCAAGAGATTCCTATTCCAAATGAATTGGATTTTATTGTGAGAAAAGCATTGTTAGAAAGCAGAGGAAGTACCATGCAAAACAAACATAGCCGAAAAGGAATTCGAATTGCTGCCGCGTCTGTTGCCGCCGCATTTACCATCATAGCGGCTGGAGCAAATATTAGTCCCGTATTCGCAGCTACTATGGGTAATGTACCGGTAGTAGGCAACCTTGTAAAAGTGCTTACCTTCCGCGAGTATACGATGGACGACGGCACCTACCATGCCAACATAAAAACACCGGCGGTGGAAGGCTTGCAAAGTAACCCGGCACTGCAAAACAGCCTGAACCAAAAATATATGGAAGAAAACAAAAAGTTATATGAAGAATTTGAAGCGGAGGTTGGCGAACTCAAAAAAAACGGTGGCGGTCACCTTGGAATTGACAGTGGATATGAAATTAAATGTGATGACACCACCATTCTTTCGCTCGGCCGCTATGTAGTTAACACGGTTGGCTCCTCTTCTACCACAATGAAATACGATACTGTCGACAAAACAAATCAAGTGCTTATTACGTTACCTAGCTTGTTCCAAAACGATAAATATGTGGAAGTCATCAGCAAAAATATTCGTCAGCAGATGATTGACCAAAACAAGGCGGACCCTGATAAAATGTATTGGGTAAAAGGTGTGAGTGACGAGGACGGAACCGTACTCTTTGAAAACATTTCAGCAGAGCAGAATTTTTATATTAATAAAGACCACCAGCTCGTAATCTCTTTTGACAAATACGAAGTAGCGCCCGGTTACATGGGTGTTGTGGATTTTGTAATACCTACCGATGTAATTGCAAACTTGTTAGTGGGCAAAGATTACATTCGTTAATATAGAAAAAAAAGACAGAACAGACTCGCGGAAAGCCCACCCGCGAGTCTGTTCTGTTTATTTCATTTTATTAACGAGTTTATTTAATATAGATTCCCGATACACTTCAGCAATCCTTTAGCTTTCATCGAGTAAGTCCTCATAGTTTACTCCCAGTACTTTGGCAATTACCTTAAGCTCAATGTCCGTTACAAAGCGCTCTCCGCTTTCAATGCGCTGAATGGCATTTTTATCCACATCAAGTCCCGCAATTTGCAGCATGTCGGAGAATTGCTTTTGAGAAACTTTTTCCGACAACTGTTCCCGCAATTTTTTCATTTGCTTTCCACATAAATTATTGCTTCCATCAGGAGCTTTATTTTTATACATAAATATCACACCTATCCATGACATTCACTAATTGTCATTAAATTATATGTTAATATAAAGCAAAAATGACATCTACTAAATGTCATTTTAAGGAAAGGAGATTGAATCCGTGAATCTAATAAACGCAGAAGAAGCGATTAGAAAAACAGCGGAATAAGAAGGGATAGACGTTGAGGAAGTACGTGAAGAGATACAAAAAGCAATTCTAATTGGAATTTATAGCGAGGACCCTGTTACAAGGAAAAAGTGGAGAAAAATACCATGCAAAGGTAGAGTTCCTACACCAGAAGAACTCATTCAATCTATAGCTAAAAATATGAAGGACATTCTTTATTAGATTTATATTTAAATAAAAAGAAGTGTACCCAACCTTACGTTAGGTACACTTCCTTTTATTCTTTAGTTCTCGGCAGTTATTTGCGTTATTTTTGATTCCGCAGGTTTTCCCCTCGTGTTTGGGCAATCAAACGTAAGAAGGCAAAATGTTCTATAAGCAACTAGAGGAAGCGCGAACTCTGCTCAAGCTTATTCCAATGTTTCGCCAATCCCCTGAATCATATCAAAGAACTCCTTGGACTCACTTACGACCAAAATCGGCTCTTTAAAATTAAGGGCATAGATTCCAATATAGCTTTTTGCGTCGACGATAATACTGCCGTCAACAGAATGCAATCCTACGTCGCAAGAGCACTTTGTGGCAAAATATTGCAGTCTCTGCAATTCTTCAATGGTATGGAATTTTTTCTTTTCAATCATGGTAGTTCACCTCTGTTTTCATTATAGAAGAGACCGATACCCCCTATCCGAAATTGGGATAAGGGGTAGTCGGCAGGTTTTATTCTTTTCGCCGTTCTGTAATAACAGGCAAAAACAAAGTCACTTTTTACTGATGAATTGCATCCTGATAGAACTCAAAGGCCTGCTTGTCGGTAAAGCCATGGTGCACGATCTTGCCGATTGCCTCTGCCATAGCGGCAGGATGCTCACTCTGGAAGATATTACGGCCCATGTCCAAGCCGCGAGCGCCCTCACTTATGGAGCGATACGCCAGCGTAAGTGCTTCATCCTCCGGCAGCTTCTTACCACCTGCAACAACAATCGGCACCGGGCAAGCCGAAACGACCTCCTCAAAATTCTCACAGTAGTAGGTTTTAATAATATTGGCACCCAACTCTGCTAACAGGCGGGTTGCGAGCTTAAAGAAACGGTCGGTACGCTCCATCTGTTTACCTACAGCTACTACACCCATGGTAGGAATGCCATAGCGCAGACCAGCATTGATGCTGCGAGACAAATTGTCTAAGCTGGAGAGCTGACCGTCTGCTCCCACAAAGGTTTGCACTGCCATGCAGTCCGCATTCATACGAATGGAATCCTCAATGTCTACCGCAATCACTTCATGGGAGAGGTCATCGTTTAACATGGAGGAGCCGGAAGTGGTACGCAGGGCAATTGCTTTGCGGCACTCCGGGGGAACGCAGGTGCGAAGCGCACCGCGTGTGCCCATCAGAACGTCTATATGCGGTAAAAGCTCAGGAATGAGCAAATCCAAGCGTTCGAGTCCTGCGGTGGAGCCCATGAAATAGCCATGGTCAAAGGCGAACATCACCGTGTTGCCGCTTTTGGGGTCGAAAATATTGGCCAAGTGCTTTTTCATTCCCCAATCCAAATTGTTTGAGCCTTTCACATGAAAACCACCCTGATTAGCAAAAGGCACCTCCACATGATAATCTTTTGCAACTTTGTTGCCGTCTTTGTCAGCCATAATCATTGATCTCCTTTATCCATAAAAAGTCCGTTACGTGTGCAGATGAAATGAACGAATTAGAAATTGTAATTGTCTACATTAGCAGTGGTAAATACAACACGCTCGGGCAATAATACAACGCCGTTGTTACTGTCGCCTGTTTTGGCGTTCGGTACTAAGCTGTCGTTTGCTTTCACTTCAACTTTGCCAATGTTCGGAATGTCGATGGTGTCGCCTACTTTAACGGTGTTACCTGCAGAAAGGTATGCGGCAAGGTAGCAGCCCATTGCGCCCTGAATTCCGCAATCCCACAGGCCCCATTGCTCAATGACATTTGCTTTTGCATAGTCGCGAATGGAGTTCGGGGAAGCAAAACCAGTGATTGTAATCTTATCTTTGGTTAAGCCCTTGTTCTGCGCAGCTTTCAGCTGGCCAGGAAGTGCTGTGGAATCGTTGCAGATAATCAGGTCAATGTCCTTTTGTGCTTCGAGAATGGAGGAACCGATGGAAACGGCTTTCTCTGCATCCTGCTCGGAGTAATAGTTACTGGGGGCTACATTTTCCCAATTGGGGTAGTTTGCTTTAATGTATTCTTCACCAGCTACCTGCCAGGAGTTCTGGTCTGCAACCGTAGCCTGCGAATAGTGCCAGCAATATTTAATTTTATCTTTTTTAATGTCTTTGCCTCTCTTGGTTAGAGAATCGGCACCCATATCAACCAGCATTTTACCGAGAATATCTGGTGTTCCCTGAGAAACCATCAGCGAACGGGCATCCGAAGAAACGTCGGAGTCCCAAGTAGCTACGGTAATACCAGCATCCTTTGCCTTTTTCAGAACGGAATCCAAACCGGTCGCATCTACGGAAGAAATGCAGATGGCATCCGCTCCGCTGGAGATGGCATTGTTCACAACCTGAACCTGATCCGCAACAGCGGCGCTCGGGCTGCCTTGATAATTAACGGTAAATCCCCACTCCTTTGAATATTTCTGCGCACCGGCATTCGCGGATTCAAAGAAAGCGTTACCGGTCAGCTTTGGGATAAATACTACTGTTTTGCCTGCCACACTTTTACCGGTATCTGTACCGGTAGTCTGAGAAGCTGTTGTACCACTGGATGCGGCGGGTTTTTCACTGTTGCCTGCGCAGCCTGCGAGCGGCAGCGAAGCCATTGTTGCCGCAAGGACAAATGCAAGTACCTTTTTCATAGAAAAGAGCCTCCTAATTTTTTATTTGCATGGCGATAATTTGCCAAAACGCGCATTGAAAAGGATTACTCAACTCTTAAGACCGGAGGGACGAGGAATTCTACCTGCCATGAACCGAATTACCTTAGGGTTATAAGAAAGCGCACGGCCCGTTATTACAATCAGCAGAAGTAACCCAACGGGAATATCGAGATATTGCATGTTAATTTTAAAGCACAGCGGCAAGCCGAACCTCAGAATACCAATGACCAATGCCGCCAAGGCAGTACCAATTACACTGCCCTTACCTCCGGTGCTCAGCGTTCCGCCCAACACCACTGCAGTAATAATCGGCAAGGTAAAGGTCACGCCAATATCACTTTTTGCCGTACCCAAATACGAGGTAAGAACAATGCCTGCAATTGCCGCGCTGATTGCAGAAAGCACATAGGTGCTTAGAATAATCAAGCGGCTATTTAGGCCGGAGTACTCTGCTGCTCTGGGGTTTATGCCAATAAGAAATACTTTGCGCCCATATTTGGAGCGGTGCAGCAATAAATAGGCTATGACAGTAAGCCCCGCGAAAATAAGCACTTGGCTTGGAATCACGCCAAACAGCTTAAATGAAGCAATTTGGGTAAAGCCATCCGGAAAACCGCTAATGCCCTTATAGCTTTGTGTAGCAGAAAGCTTTGAAATTAAAAGTGCGATTCCGCTGTACAGAAAGCTGCCGCCGAGCGTTACTACCATGGGCTGTACCCCACAGTAGGCAACAAAAAATCCTGAAACGGCACCGCACAGTGCGGCAACTAGAATCGCAAGTACACAGGCCACCCAAATATTCACACCAAAATCCTGCCATGTAACGCCAACCACAATGGAGGTAAGACCAACAATGGACGCTACCTGAATATCGATGCCACCAGTAATCATGACAAATGTGACAAACAAAGAAATTATACAGATGGAAATAATGTCATTCACACTTCCCAATAAAACATTGGGATTTAAGAATTTTGGGTTTTTCAGGCCGAAGATAACAAATTCTAAAATGAGAATCAACAATAACACCGATTCCCAGCTTTTTGCTTTTTGGCTGAATCGGCCAATCAAGCTTTGCTTCATGATGCAGCCCTCCTCTCACCGGATTCCCCATTCAGCGGGCCAGAACGAGATGCCAATCGCGCATGGCGGGTTTTTACCGCTGCACGGTTCTGCGCAACTGCGTCGACTACCACGATTACGATTAGCAAAATACCGGTGATGGTATTGTCATAATCGGATGAGAAACCAAGGAACACCAAAATGCGACTGATGGAAGACATAATAACCGCACCAATGGAAGCACCAATTAAGCTACCGAGACCACCCGAAAGGCTAACGCCGCCCAATACACAGGCCGCAATTGCTTTCATTTCGTAGCCATTGCCCGCCGTGGGGGTAATAAAACCGATTCGCGAGGAATACAAAATGCCAGCTACTGAAGCAAACAAGCCACACAGTACATACGCCATAATCTTCGTCTGCATGGTTGGGATACCCACCATGGTTGCACCGGCGGGGTTATCGCCAACGGTAATAAAATATTTGCCGCGTCTTGTTTTGGTAAGCACCATATGCGCCGCTACTACCAGCACCAAAACCACTGCATAAAAAGTGGTAAGCTCACCAACGAGCTTTACATTTGCCATTTTCGTAAAGCCGGCCGGCAGATTTTCTACCCAAGCACCGCCTGTGTACACATAAACTAAGCCACGTACCAAGCCATTTGTGCCGAGGGTAAAGATGAGAGAGGGAATCCCCAGCTTTGCAATGCCAAAGCCGTTAAACAGCCCCACCAAGCACCCTACCAGTACCGATGCCAGCACAGCGACCACCGCACTGCCGCCGTCACGAAGAATGGTGGAAGCAACAGCCGCAGAAAGCCCCAATGTAGCACCAATGGAAACATCAATTTCACCTGTTAAAATTACATATGCAATTCCAACTGCCAGTAACGTAAACACCACACTGTCGTTAAAACAGTTAAATAAGCTTGTGGGAGATAAAAAATCGCTGTTAACAAGTCCCACCAAACCAAACAATAATATCAAGAAAAACAAACTGCTGATTTCTCGTACCTTACCAATTCTTTTTAGCAGTGTCATGAAACCACCTGCTCTCTTTGAATTACATCAAAGGCGGCAGCCATCAGGTTATCTTGATTGATCTCCTCTTTGCAGAACTCGCCGTTGATTCTTCCCTGGTACACCGTTACTGCGCGGTCTGAAAGCTCAACAATCTCTTCCATATCGGAAGAAATCAGCATCACCGCAACCCCCTGCTCCTTGAGCTGGTGAATGATGGAATACACCTCGCCGCGCGCTACGGCATCAATTCCGCGGGTTGGTTCATCTAAAATAACCAGCTTTGGTTTTGTTGAAAGCGCCCGTGCAATAACCACCTTCTGCTGGTTTCCACCGGAGAGGCTACCGGTTAACTGCTCTTGGCCGGTTACCTTAATACGAAAATGTTCTATGTATTCTTGCGTAAGTTCTTGCTCCGCCTTGCGATTGAGGAACAGCTTTCCCATCACCATTCGGTTTAGAATTGCCGAAGTAGTATTTGCTGCTACATCACTTATCTTAAACAAGCCGTTCAGGTGCCGATCTTCGGGAACATAATTCACTCCGGCCTCAAGCACTCTTTTGGTGGAAAGCCCGGTAATGTCCTTTCCATTGAGGATTGCACGGCCTCCTAACACCTTATCTTTTCCAAATATAGTAGTGGCAAGCTCGGTGCGCCCCGCACCAACCACGCCAGCTACACCAAGAATTTCACCAGGGTAGATTTTTAAATTGATTCCACGAAAACCGTACCCAGAATAATTTTGAAGTTCGAAGATTGGTTCCGCATCGGAATAATCTACTACGCAAGTTCCCGTAGTTGCTTTAATCTCCTGCTCCTGCATATTGGGGGGCAATAGCCCTTTTACCAGCATTTCGCGTGAGAATTCACCGATTTGCCCATGCAGTGTAATAACGCCGTCGCACATAATTGCAACATGGGTGGCAATGTCGAACACCTCGGTAAGACGGTGTGTTATGTAAATCATACCGATTCCCTTTGCCTGCAAATCGCGAATACAGCGGAATAAGCTTTCTACTTCGTCAAAGGTAAGGGCACTGGTGGGTTCATCAAAAATGAGAAGCTCGGCATTACGCAGCAATCCACGAAGAATTTCAACTAGCTGCTGCTCGGCGATGGAAAGACTGCTTGCCTTTCTGCTTAAATCCAAATGCCAGCCAATGTCATCCATCAACTGTTTCAGTCGGCGGCGAAGCTCCGCTCCGGGAGCGTCGAACCCTACGCCTACCAAAATATTTTCTTCTACTGTCATGTTTGGGAAAAGCATTGGCTCTTGCGGTACCATATAAATACCGTGCGTTAAAGCAACTGAGGGCTTTGTAAGAGCAACCTTCTCGTTTCGAATTTCAATTTCACCTTCGTCTGGCTGGTAAATACCCATAATGATTTTCATTAGGGTGCTTTTTCCTGCTCCGTTACCACCAATTAACGCCAAAATTTCACCGGGGTGAATTTCTAGGTTAATGCCCTTTAGCACCTGATTCATGCTAAACATTTTGCAGATTCCACGAACACAAAGTAAAGACTGGACGGAACGCTCCGTTTGGGATTGCGCCATTTTTCCCCCTCCATACACCTTAAACTCGAACGCTTTCTTTTTTTACAACGACATATGTAACAGCGATTAATACAATTGTTTTTATATTGAATTTTTATCTGCATTTTTATCATACGATATTTTCTTAACCTTGTCAACGGGGTTTTTCGGGTATTCACACATTAAACTAGATAATATCCATTCTAATTTTTAGTATTTATCCTATTTTTTAAGTAATAAAAACAACGAATCGATTTGCAAATAACCATATATTGCCTTTTTGTACATTTTTTGACTGTGTTTAAATTAGCAATTGACACTGAAACTGTTACCTGTTATACTAAAATTCAAGAACAAATGATTGTACTAATAACATTTGTATCGTTCCTGTTCAAATGTTACCTTCCATTATCTTGGGCTGAGCAATCCCGGTTATCCTCCCGGGGGAAGAGGCTCTTGACGCTCCCCCCGCCGGGAATGGTATGATAGGAAAACAAAACCAACTCTGGAGGTGCTTCCTTTTGAATTACGAAGATGTACTGGTTGTAAAAACAGCCTGGTATTACTATGTTGAAAATATGACCCAGCAAAAAATCTCGGAACGGCTGGGCATTTCGCGCATGCGCGTCATTAAATTATTGGAAAAGGCAAGGCAGGACGGTGTCATCCAATTTAAGATACACCAAGACGGGGTTCAGCGTATGGAGCTTGAGCGCCAGCTTTCTGAAACATGGGATTTAAAGGATACCTTTATTGTTCCCACCCCGCCGGATGCCGCAGATGTAAACAAAACCATCGCGCAGGCGGCCTCTATGTATGTAAGCGACCGTATTACAGAGCATTCCTTTATTAATATGGGCTACGGTGATACGCTCAGCCGTGTACTAAACCATTTGGCAACGTTGAGTGAATTCCCCGTATCCGTTGTATCTCTTACGGGTGGCGTAAATTATTACCTGCCAAACACACAATCGCATATCTTTAATGCAAAGCTGTATCTTTTGCCAGCACCCTTGCTCGTATCCTCCCCCGAAATGGTGCAGGCAATGATGCAGGAGCCCTCCGTGACAGAGATTATGCGTATGGCGAAGCTCGCCTCCATGACCTTAATTGGTATCGGCGGTATGGCAGAAAACGCTACCATTATGAGCAATGGCATCGTAAGCAAAAATGATTTTACTTACCTTTCTATGCGAGGCGCAGTTGGTGACGTACTCAGCCACTTTATAGACAAGGACGGCAACCCAGTTCATACCGGAATTGAAGACCGCCTGATCAGCACACCACTAGAGACCCTACGCCAACTCGACAACGTGGTGGGTGTAGCGGCCGGCAAAAACAAGGTAGAGGGAATCCGTGCGGCACTGCGCGGAAGATACTTAGATATTCTCGTCACCGATGAAGAAACCGCTCAGGCGTTAATCGATGGTGAATCAGCAGAATAAAGAACACAAAACTTTTGTATGAATACACTTTCAGACGGGAGGAAACGGAGTATGGCGCGCAAATATTTGATGGCGGTTGATGCCGGTACCGGCAGTGTAAGAGCTGTGCTGTTTGATTTGGATGGAAATCAAGTCGAAGTAGTACAGCAGGAATGGGACCACAAAGAAGACCCCAAATATCCCGGCAGTATGGACTTTGACTGGGTAACCAACTGGGAGCTTGCCTGCGGGTGTATTCGCGGCGTGCTGGAAAAAACCGGAATTAACCCAGCGGAGCTGGCGGCAATATCCACCACCTGCATGCGGGAAGGCATTGTGCTTTACAATACTGAGGGGCAAGAAATTTGGGCTTGTGCCAATGTAGATGCCCGCAGCGAAGATGAAGTAGTCGAATTAATTCAGCGCAACCCCGAAATGGAAAAAGAGATTTATCTGGAGTCTGGCCAAACCTACGCGCTCAGCGCACTCCCCCGCCTGATGTGGCTAAAAAACAAAATGCCCGATTTATACAAAAAAACCGCATCTGTTGGCATGTTTAATGATTGGTTAATTCATAAGCTTACCGGCTTTCTCGCCGTAGAGCCTAGCAACGGTTCCACCACGGGTATCTTTAATTTACATAAGAGGGAGTGGGACCCTACCATTGCGGAAAAATGCGGTCTTCGTACCAACATCTTTCCCACAGTAACCGAGTGCGGCAAGGTGGTTGGCTCTGTGAATGAAGCAGCCGCAAAGCAAACCGGTCTCGCGGTGGGTACTCCTGTTGTCTCCGGCGGCGGCGACGCTCAGCTTGGCTGTATCGGTGTTGGCGTAGTCAATCCCGGGCAAGCGGCGGTATTTGGCGGAAGCTTCTGGCAGTACGAATTCAACACCGCAAACGGGCAAACAGACCCCGAATGCCGTGTTCGCGTCAATTGCCACGCCATCCCCGGAGTATGGCAGTACGAAGCTCTTGCCTTTAAGCCCGGGCTGGTGATGCGGTGGTTCCGTGACGGCTTCTGCGAGCTGGAAAAGCAGCAGGGCGAAAAGCAGGGAAAAGATCCTTATTATTTAATGGATCAAAAAGCCGCTCAAATTCCCGCAGGCTGCTATGGTATGATGTGCACCTTCTCCGATGTAATGAACTTCATTCGTTGGCAGCACGCCGCGCCAACCTTTACTAATTTTGATTTAGACCCACAAAAGTTTAACCGTTATACCTTCTACCGGGCAATTTTAGAGAATACCGCAATGGTGACAAAGGGACACCTTGATTTGGTTCAAGAAGCTACACAAAACATGCCCAAAGAGATTGTATTTGCCGGAGGTGCCTCTAAAAGCCCGTTGTGGTGCCAAATTCTTTCTGACGTATTGGGTCTCCCGGTAAAAGTTCCGGTTGTAAAGGAAGCCACCGCTCTAGGCGCCGCTATATTGGCTGGTGTAGGCGTTGGCATTTACAGCGATGCCACTGAAGCCGCAGCGAAGCTGGTAAAGTGGGATAAAGAATACCAACCAAGCGAGGAAAACCACGCCATATACATGCAAATGTACGGCGTATGGCGCAAAATGTACGCAGCACAGCTTGAGCTTTGCCATGAAAAGCTAACCAAGCCCATGTGGAGCGCACCCGGTATACAATAGAAGAAAGGACGAATGAGATTTATGTATATTGTTGATGAGAATGACAAGGATTACCGCTTTGGCGACAGTGGGCCAAAGTACCTGATGAAAGGGCCACGCATGAATTTTGCTCTCGTGCAGTTTATGCCCGGCCAAGATTTCAAAGCGCATCTTCATAATATAATGGAGGAGAACTTTTATATTATTGAGGGAGAAATTGATATTGTGGTAGACGGTGTGGTGCACCACCTGACCCCCGGCCAATTCATTCACATTGAGCCGCACGAGACACATTACTGCATTAATAATTACGACAAACCGGTCAAAATGGTATCCACTCTTGCGCCATACCAAGAAGTGGATAAGGTTGAAATTGAAAACTACACCTATAACGGAAAATGACGGGACCTCCCCCAAACTTTCCATGAGCATAAAAAATACGGCAGGGGAACGAAGCGATCATCGTTCCCCTGCCGTATTTTTATAGAGCTTATTATAATCCGCTCCTTGCCTCACCGCAAAGGGCGGAATTTTTATTCCTCAATCACCTGTAATGCAATGGCCCACTCCTGCCATCTACTTTTTCCACTTGGTCAAACAAACAAATATGGCTGCCCGTAACACTTCGATTGGTATGAAGGGAGCCAAAGAACCATTTTTGGAATTTTACGGAGCGAATCAACCCTTCAAAATACATCTCTAAAGGGCTAACCTTATGTGCTTCGTCTATTAAGGTGCGCATGCGTGGCGAAGGCTCGTGCGTAACAATATAATCCACCTGCATTTGGTGTTTGGAAAGATTCCCGACTCCTTCTTCCATTTCCTCACGACTCGGCATCTCCTGCCGCCACCAACGGCCAACATCCTTATACATTTGTCGGTCTTTGCTTTCCCCGCCGCCAAAGGTAAAGAACTTTTTGCCCTCCAAAGTAAATACCTGCCCGCGCATTAAATGGTACAAGTTTCCGCTAATCTGCTGTACCTTACCCCCGTTCCATTCGGTAACCGGGTACTGCTCTAAAAGCTCGTAATTTTCATGCGCGCCATCCACAAACAAAATATTATATTTTTTAGAGCCAAGCTTTTTGAGCACCTTTTGCTCGGCTTTTCCGCCATCCCATAAAAAGCCAAAATCGCCACAAATAATCAGGCTGTCACCCCGGCGCAGCCGCCGCACCTCCGGCGACTGAAAGCGTTCCAGCTCACCGTGCGTATCTCCCGTTAGATAAATCAAGACCGTTCCCGCCCATTCTTTTCAAAATTTTCAGATTTTTTTATATCATTCTTTATCTTTTCATATTTAGCTGTTATACTGAATAGGTAAGCGTTTTTTAGTGTAATCGTACATACAAAACGCAAAGTTATGCTCACCCTTTTGCTTATTATCATATCACATTGGAGGCCATTTTTCCATGAAAAAATGCTTAACACCCGTACTGACTTTTTTGCTGACCATTTGTTTGATTTTCTCGTCGGCGCCAGTCTCTGCGGCAGCTTACAACATAGATTTTCCCCTAAATTCCGAAGCGGCTCTGCTGGTAAATCTCGACACTAGCACCGTTGTATTTGAGCAAAATGCAGACAAGAAGATGGAGCCTGCCTCCACAACAAAAATAATGACCTTTATTGTGGCCTCGGAACATATAAAAGACCTAAGCGGAACCAAAATTACGGTGAAAAAATCGGTAGTAGACCAGCTGCAAGGAACCGGTAGTTCACTATCTGGCGTTTTGGAGGGCGAAGAACTCACGGCATTACAGCTTTTAAACTGTCTTATGGTTCCCTCCGGTAATGATGCCGCTATGGTTTTGGCTGACTACGTGGGCGGTGGAGACATCAGCAAATTTGTTGATTTAATGAATGAGAAAGCAAAGGAGCTAAACTGCAAGAATACGCACTTTGCAAACCCGCATGGTCTGCACGACGAACAGCACTACACCACTGCACGTGATTTATATACCATTACAAAATACGCAATGACCCTGCCATACTTTACCGATATTACCTCGCAAACGCGGTATGAGCTGCCCGCAACGAACAAATACCCTAAACCCCGCACCTTGGTAACTACAAACTATTTAACTGACCGCTACACAGGCGGTAACTACTTTTACCGCTACGCCAAGGGTGTGAAAACCGGCTCGCATGATCAGGCAGGATATTGCCTTGTTTCTACCGCAATCCGTGACGGTTACAGCTATATGGCAGTTGCACTGCATGCGCCTAAGGTTGATGCCAACGGCAAGAGTGTTCCCACCCGCGGCGAAATGATTGATTCCAAAAAGCTGTATGAATGGGCATTCAGCAGTCTTCAAATTAAAACCGTAGTTGAAAGTGGTACCAGTGTGGGAGAGGTAAAGCTCGATTACGCATGGAACAAAGACAAGTTGCTTCTTGTAGCTGAAAAGAGCTACGCTACTATATTGCCAAAGGGCGTTTCTGCCTCAAGTGTACTCATTACACCAAAGCTGCCAGAACATGTGGAAGCCCCGATTAAAAAAGGGCAGGTTGTGGGAACCGCAGTACTTACTTATGCGAACCAAGAGTTGACTACCATTAATCTGGTCGCATCGGAGTCGGTCGAGCGCAGTGAACTTTTGCACTCGGCTGATGTAGTTAAAAAGATTGTAACTTCGGTTTGGTTCCTCGTCATTGCGGGAATTATTGTGACTCTGGTGATTGTTTACCTTGTTTTGGCATTGCTGTATAACAAAAAACGCAAAAGACTGCGTAAAGTAAAAAAATACCGCGATATGTAATTATATAAGCATAAGAAAAGCCGCTGGTTTAACCAGCGGCTTTTCTATATCATTATTATATATATTATTAAAAGTTAGACAAATTAAGCTTCCGAAAAGGAAGAAGTCATTTATTCTAAAGAAGTGAACAATTGACGCACCTCTGCGCGCAACCCGCGATGCTCTGGCAGCTCCATTACAGGGTCGCGGGCGAGCAGCTCCTTCGCTTCCCCCTGTGCAAGCTGCAACAGTGCAAAATCGGCGCTCATATCCGCTATTTTTAGTTCGGGTAAACCGTGCTGACGTGCTCCAAAAAAATCACCCGGGCCACGCAGGCGAAGATCTTCATCTGCAATTCGAAAGCCGTCTGTGGTTTCACACATCACGCGCAGGCGCTTCTGCGCTTCTTCATTTTGTGCGTCCGAAACCAGAATGCAGGTCGATTTCTCGGTACCGCGCCCAATACGTCCGCGAAGCTGATGCAGCTGAGAAAGCCCATACCGCTCCGCATTCTCAATGAGCATCACAACTGCGTTTGGCACATCTACACCAACCTCTACCACCGTAGTAGAAACCAAAATATCGGTGCGCCCGGCAGTGAAGTCCTCCATTGCACGCTCTTTCTCAGCAGGTCGCATTTTACCATGAAGCACTCCGACGGTATTCGCCAAAAACCATTTTTCCTGCAAGTCTTTGGCATACTGCGTAACAGAAGCCATGTCACTCTCGCTATCTTCAATCAACGGGCAAATAATATAGCACTGCCTCCCTGCATCAATCTTTTTGCGAAGAAAGCCAAATGCACGGGCTCGCTTGGAGCTATCAATAACATATGTCTCTGTTTTTTGCCGCCCGGGTGGCAGCTCCTTGAGCACGGAAAGCTCTAAGTCACCATAAATCATCAGTGCCAAGGTACGCGGAATAGGTGTAGCAGACATAACCAATATATGCGGGTGGTCACCCTTTTGGGTGAGGGCAGCACGCTGAGCCACACCGAACCGATGCTGTTCATCCGTTACCACCAGACCAAGCCGACGGAATGCAACCGATTCATTCAGAATGGCATGAGTACCCACCAAAAGGTGGATTTTCCCCTCCCGCAACTGCTCTAAAATTTCACGCCGCTTCACAGCCGGAACGGAACCGGTAAGCAGTGCAACTCGTAAATGAAACGGCTCTAACAATCCACTCATGGTAGCAAAGTGCTGGCGAGCCAAAATCTCTGTGGGAGCCATAAATGCCGCCTGCATACCCGAGGCAATTGCACTGTGGCATAGTGCGGCGGCTACGGCAGTTTTACCGCTGCCTACATCCCCCTGCAAAAGGCGATTCATGGGAGAATCCCCCTGCATATCCCTCATACACTCCGCAACGGCTCGCTTCTGTGCATTGGTCGGTACAAATGGGAGAGATTGAAAAAACTCCTCCGAGGCATCCACTTCCATGTGCAAGGAGGTTTGTTGCCGCCCGCGACTTTTTAGGCGCAAAAGGCCAATCTGCAAGACGAGAAGCTCTTCAAAAATCAGCCTGCGGCGCGCTTGTTCCAGCGCTTCACGGTCTTTGGGAAAATGGATATTCTCCAAAGCAAACCGAAGTTCGCATAAGTGGCAGGCCTCCCGCATTGGTTCGGGCAATGGGTCGGAAAGTGGGTTTGGCAGCATCCCTAGAGCCGAGCGAACAGCAGAAGAAATTTGGCGAGACGAAAGCCCAGCGGTTTGCCGGTATATCGGGCGCAACGGTAACGGGCGATTTGCCGGCATAAAATCGGGATTCGCCATTTCACGACGCAGCAGCGTACCGGTCACTTTTCCCCGCAGGAGATACTCTCTCCCCTCAACCAGCATTTCTTTAATATAACGGTTGTTAAAATAGGTGATTAACACGTCATGCTGGCCATCGGTAGCCCGCAGCTTATAGAGGGTCATACCAGAGCGTATCCGTTGCTCTGAAACCGAAGATACCACCGTAACACGCACCACACATACCTGCTCTGCCGAAGCCTGCGCCAAAGGAATCGGATTGCTCCAATCCTCATAATCACGTGGATAAAAACGCAGAAGAGCGCCGACCGTAGGCGCCCCCAGCTTGATAAACAGCTGGGAGCGCTTTTCGCCGACGCCTTTTAATTCAACTATCTCTTTTTGAAACAACGATGCCATGGCAGGTCTTCTCCAAACGGAAATTATTCCACGGAAACGATAAAGTAATACACCGGCTGACCGCCGTCTACCAGGGTGACCTCAACATCACCGCCGATTTTCGATTTAATACGGTTATAAGCATCCTGTGCCTGAATCTCCGTAATACCTTTTCCATAAATCAGTGTGACAAATGAAGTGGTACGGCTCACCATGGAACGGGTTAGCTTTACAACGGTATGCACGGGATCTTTCTCAATCATTTCAAGCTTCCCGTTTTTGAGGCCGAGAATGTCACCCTCTTTAATGCGGTGACCACCAAACTCAGAATCACGCGCAGCAAAGGTTACTTGGCCAGTAGCTACAGAACCGGCAGCCTCCATCATCACCACGGTGTTACGCTCAACACTAATCTCAGGGTCAAACGCCAGCATCGCAGAAAGCCCTTGCGGTATAGTGCGGGTGGGCAACACCACTACCTTACGGTCTTTGACAAGGGGAACCGATTGCTCTGCCGCCATAATAATATTTTTATTGTTTGGCAGCACAATTACTGTTTTTGCCGGAGTGGCAAGTACCGCCGCCATAATATCGTTTGTGCTGGGGTTCATGGTTTGACCGCCGCTCACTACCTGCGAGCAGCCAAGATCCATAAACAAGGAGCGCAAGCCATCACCTGCGGTGACTGCAACAAAGCCAATTTCTTCTTCCGGCTCCGCAACCTGTGGTGCAGCGGGGCGTTCTTCCACAGGTGCCGAAGCCGCCGCCTGGTTCGCTTGATTTTTTTCTGCGGCCACTCGATGCTGCTCTTTCATATTCTCAATCTTTACGGTGAGAAGCTGGCCGTATTCCAATGCCTTTTGCAGCGCATTACCCGGAGTTTCCGTATGCACATGCACCTTGATTATTTCTTCGTCATCCACAACTACAACACAGTCGCCAATGCCCTCAAGGTATGGGCGCAAATCATCCTGTGGGTCAGTATCAATTTCAGGGTCACGACCCACAATGAATTCGGTGCAATAGGTAAAGGTAATCTCTTGGTCAAACTCCGCCGCCACATTGCGGTGGAATTCCTCCGCGGCGCTAATTACGCCCGCTGTGTCAGAAGAGGATACGTTTTGCTCAGTATCCATAATCACGCCATCTTGAAACACGGAGAGCATTCCCTCAAATATAAGGCATAGTCCCTTACCGCCCGCATCCACAACACCGGCTTTTTTCAGTACCGGAAGTAGCTCTGGGGTAGTTTCGAGTGCCTCGTTTGCACCCTTGCAAATCGCAGCCCAAACGCTCACTGCGTCGTCATCGAGCTCTGCAGAAACCTGTCCCTTTTCAAATGCCACACGGGCCACCGTAAGAATGGTTCCCTCGGTAGGCTTCATAACGGCTTTGTAAGCAGCATCCACACCAAGCCCCAGTGCTTTGCACAAATCACTTCCCGTCGCCTGCTCCAAGCCCTCAAGGCCTTTGGAAAAACCACGGAACAGCAAAGAAAGAATGACACCGGAGTTCCCGCGCGCACCGCGCAGCATGGCAGAGGCGACCGTATGGGCAACAGCGCCAATTCCAGTTTCGCCATCCAGCTTTTCCAGCTCCTTTGCAGCGGCTGAAATCGTCATAGACATATTGGTGCCTGTGTCCCCATCCGGAACCGGGAAAATATTCAGCCCATCTACAAGAGCTTTGTTCCGAACAATATGGTTGGCGCCAGATAAGATAGCGCTCTTTAATTCAGCTCCATTGATCAATTGTGTCGCATCTCCTCTTCAATAGATAATTTGGAAAGAGAAACTGCCTGAAAAGGCACTGCAGTTCCAGTAAAATCTCATTTTTACAAATGGGATGCCGCCGGGCGCCTTTAGTGAAAGCGCCGCTGAAGTATGCGTACCAAATTCCCACTTGGTTATAATTATTTACATATTATAACATAATGTTGACCCGGATTCAATCCATTTATTCCCGCCGAGCGCGGCAGTATTGAAATTAAAACGAAATCTGCAATAGAAATGCCACGGGATGAAAAAGCATCCTGTGGCATTTCCAAACGGAATATGAACCGTGCGTTTACTCGAATTTACCCAGATAGCATTTGAGCCCATTCTGCATCATGCCAAACAATAGCGGTAACGCATTACCTTGGCTCCACAATAAGTTTAATTGCAGTCCGTTCGTCACCATCAATATTGATACTGGCAAAGGCGGGGATACACACAATGTCGATTCCAGACGGTGCAAGATAACCACGAGCAATCGCAATTGCCTTGATTGCCTGGTTTGAGGCTCCTGCCCCTACCGCTTGTACTTCAACGGCACCATTTTCACGAATCACACCTGCAATAGCCCCTGCTACGGAATTGGGTGAGGATTTTGATGATACTTTTAATACTTCCATTTTCATAACCTCCCGCCTCTTAAGTTGCTCTTATATCATAAATCAAAAACTAATATTTGGCAAGAGATTTTTGTTAATATAAATCATAATAAAATATAAGTTTGCGCAATATTTGTCGATTATGTCGCGATTTGCACCCTTTCAACAGAAACTGCGTTTCCATTGCGCTCATTAATATGGAAAATTGCGCCATCCATCCGGCAGGCACCATCGGCTATTTCAAAGCGTACCGGCATGTGTGTGCGTAGCTTTTGAATGACTAGCTCGGGTTTTACACCAAGTACGGAATGAATCGGCCCAGTCATGCCCAAATCGGAAAGAAAAGCGGTTCCCTGGGGCAAAAGCTGTTCATCCGCTGTTTGTACATGGGTATGCGTTCCAAATACCGCAGACACCTTACCGTCGAGATAGTAGCCCATGGCCCCTTTTTCTCCGGTTGCCTCCGCGTGAAAATCGACCAGGCGCATCGGCGGAAGATTCGGGTCACTTAAAATACGATCCATCGTAGCAAATGGGCACTCGAGACTCTCTAAATATGAGACACCCATCACATTAATTACAGCTACCTGAACACGCCCCATATCAACAATACACACTCCACGCCCGGGTACGCCACTGGGGAAGTTCGCTGGGCGAAGCAGAGTTTCGCAATCATCATAAAGCTCATAGCTTTCTTTCCGGCGGAAGCTATGGTTACCGGTTGTAATGACATCTACCCCGCTCGAAAACAAAAAGTCTATGGAAGCCGGTGTAATCCCGTTGCCGTCTGCCGAGTTTTCGCCATTGGCAATTACCAAATCAATTTCTTTGTCTTTTTTGAGGCGGGGAAGCTGCTCCCGCAGATACCGACAGCCAATGCTGCCAACAACATCACCTATTGCCAGAATGTTCATCCAATTCACTCTTTCTATTCTAAAAGTAAGATACGTGCGACGACAATTCTCTTACAGCCGCTTTCTCTAAGTGTATAGTAATTATGATATTGTTATTGTACACCATCTAAGGAAAATAACACAATAGGAAGAGGCAAAATGACCGGAACATAAAAAGAGAGGGAACAAATTGTTCCCTCTCCTGCTGCCAAGGCTTTCCACTTGACAAGCGGTTCGCAAAAGTCATTTACTTCGCGTATTCAATCGCTCGGCTTTCACGAATAATATTAACCTTAATTTGTCCGGGGTACTCCAAATCCTGCTCAATCTTATCGCAGATTTCGCGGGCAAGAAGTACCATGCGGTCATCGTTAACCACTTCCGGTTTTACCATAATGCGAATTTCACGGCCGGCCTGAATGGCAAAGCAGCGTTCGACTCCGTTAAAGGAGGATGCCACAGACTCCAGTTTTTCCAGCCTCTTAATGTAGTTTTCCAAATTCTCTCGGCGAGCACCAGGGCGCGCAGCAGAGATTGCATCCGCCGCCTGAACAAGGCAGGCAATCACAGTTTTTGCTTCTACATCACCGTGGTGAGCCTGAATCGCATGTACTACGGCTTCGCTCTCTTTGAACTTTCTCGCTACATCTACACCAATATCCACATGTGAGCCCTCAATCTCGTGATCAAGCGCCTTGCCAATATCGTGCAGTAAGCCGGCTCTACGTGCTAGCGTTGGGTCAAGCCCAAGCTCAGACGCCATAATGCCGGACAGGTAAGCTACCTCAAGAGAATGGTTTAATACGTTCTGACCATAGCTGGTGCGGTAACGCAGCCGTCCCAGCAGCTTAATCAGTTCGGGATGGATTCCGTTTACGCCGGCTTCAATAACGGCACGTTCACCCTCTTGCTTAATTGTGGCGTCTACCTCACGGCGAGCCTTTTCTATGGTTTCTTCAATGCGAGCGGGGTGTATTCGTCCGTCTGAAATCAAGCGTTCCAAAGCGATGCGGGCAACCTCACGGCGCACCGGCTCAAAGCAGGAAAGCGTGATTGCTTCCGGCGTGTCATCAATAATCAGGTCAACACCAGTCATTGTTTCAATGGCACGAATGTTGCGTCCCTCACGGCCGATAATACGGCCCTTCATATCATCGTTCGGCAGCGGCACAACCGAAATGGTTGCCTCCGCCACGTGGTCGGCAGCACAGCGCTGAATGGCCAGCGAAATAATCTCGCGGGCATTATTCTCTGCTTCTTCTCTTGCCTGCTGCTCAAACTCGCGTATTTTGACCGCTTTTTCGTGCGTCAACTTGTCCTCAAGGCTTTTCAGCATATATTCCTTGGCCTGTTCCACAGTAAGACCCGAAATTCGCTCCAGCATATCAAACTGGCTCTTTTTCACGGCCTCTGCTTCTGCAAGCCTTTCATCCGCTTTTTTATTCTTGGAGTTGATCGCGTTCTCCTTCGACTCAAGCCCCTCTAGCTTTTTGTCCAAGGTTTCTTCCTTTTGTTGAATCCTTCGCTCTTGCCGCTGTACTTCTTTTCTGCGTTCGTTTAGTTCTCTCTCCGATTCCGTTCTTTGCCTGTGAATTTCATCTTTACCCTCAAGAATCGTTTCCTTTTTCTTTGCTTCAGCCGCTTTAATGGCATCGCTCACAATGCGCTTTGCCTCTTGTTCGGCTGATCCGATCACAGATTCCGCAACTTTCTTTCTGTGGTTTACGCCTGCGAAAAAAGCAACTATCCCAAAAATAACAGCGCATCCGAGCGCTATTATCAAACATAACCAAAGGGGAACATTCAAATTACGGACACCTCCTTGCTGTGAATTTTTTCATATTTTTTATTACTTTTGTTGTTAATTGGGTGCGTCAATCCCAAAGATGTACCGTCAGGCGCATCTTATTTCTAATTGTATTACTTTTACAGCCCCTCTGTCAAGAAAATTGATTACTATATGGTGCAAAATCGTGAAATATAACGAATCTGTTCCCTTGACAAGGACGATGACGGGTGGTAGTATGAAAACAGAATACAGAAAAGCGTAGAAAAGAAGATTGAATTCAACATTTTGCAGCAGAGAGCACCCGTCATCGGCTGAAAGCGGGAGTGGCAAATAGAATTTCGATTACCATCTTGGAGCGTGCGCCGAATAATCAATTTGGTTTAAGGCGTGACGGCAGGCACCGTTATCGGCCATAAGGAGGGCAAAGCATCTGTTTTGCCGAACCGGGTGGAACCGCGGGATTTCAAGTCTCGCCCCAGGAGTATGGGGTGGGGCTTTTTTTATATCCATTTTTCCATGTAACCCCAATATGGACGGCCTTTTCTCAGCAAAGGAAAAGTGGCTGATATGTATTGCAAACAAAACCAGATCAGGAGGAATCATCATGATTAAAATAGCACTGAAAGACGATGTTCGAGAGTACGATGCTGGCATTACCGTCGCAGAAGTAGCAAAATCCATTGGCGCTGGCCTTTTCAAAGCAGCTTGTGCCGGGCGCGTCAACGGCAAGGTTGTCGATTTACGCACTCCCCTGCAAGAGGACTGTTCCTTAGAAATCCTCACATTTGAGCAGGAAGATGGTAAGCAGGCCTACTGGCATACCACTTCTCATATTATGGCCCAGGCCGTGAAACGCTTGTTCCCAGAAGCAAAGTTTGCAATTGGCCCGTCGATTGAGCGCGGCTTCTATTACGACTTTGATCTGCCCCGCACATTGACTCCCGAAGATTTACCCAAAATTGAAGCAGAGATGAAGAAGATTATTAAAGAGGGCTTGCCGATTGAGCGTTTCTTCCTCTCCCCTGCTGAAGCGAAGAAGCTGATGGAAGAGAACGACCAGCCTTACAAAGTAGAGTTGATTGAAGAGCATGCGGACAAGGGCGAAGACATTTCGTTCTACCGCCAAGGCGATTTTGTAGATCTTTGTGCTGGCCCGCACCTGCTTTCAACTGGAAACATTAAGGCGGTGCGCCTGACTGCGGCAACCTCTGCTTACTGGCGTGGCGATTCTAAGAATAAGGCATTGCAGCGTGTATACGGTATCTCCTTCCCCAAAGCTTCCGAACTTGAGGAATATTTGGCTAAGGTGGAAGAAGCAAAAAAGCGCGACCATAACGTGCTTGGCCGCCAGCTGGAGTATTTCACCACTGTGGATTATATTGGCCAGGGACTGCCGATTATGCTGCCCAAGGGTGCGCGTGTGCTGCAAACCCTCCAGCGCTTTGTGGAAGATACCGAGAAAAAGCGCGGTTACCAGTTAACCAAAACTCCGCTGATGGCAAAGAGCGACCTGTATAAAATCTCAGGCCACTGGGACCATTACCGTGAAGGCATGTTTGTAATGGGCGATGAGGAAAAGGACAAGGAAGTATTTGCCCTGCGCCCCATGACCTGCCCGTTCCAATACCAAGTGTTCCTCAACCGCCAGCGCTCCTACCGTGATTTGCCGATGCGCTTGGGTGAAACCTCCACCCTGTTCCGCAACGAGGACTCCGGCGAGATGCACGGCCTGATTCGTGTGCGCCAGTTCACTATTTCGGAAGGTCACCTCATTTGCACTCCCGAACAGCTTGAGGATGAATTCAGAGGGTGTGTAGAGCTCGCTAACTTTATGCTGGAAACACTCGGCCTGCATGATGACGTCAGCTACCGTTTCTCCCAGTGGGACCCCAAGGATACCAATAAATACATTGGTACACCAGAGCAATGGGACGAGGCGCAGGGCGTGATGGAGCGTATTTTAAACCACTTGGGATTGCAATATTCGGTTGGTGTCGGTGAAGCGGCTTTCTATGGCCCCAAGCTCGATATTCAGATTCGCAACGTGCATGGCAAGGAAGATACTCTCATCACCATTCAGATTGACCAGATGCTGGCTGAAAAATTTGGCATGGAGTTTGTGGATAAGGACGGCGTAAAGAAGAACCCCTATATCATCCACCGCACCTCTCTTGGCTGCTATGAGCGTACCTTGGCACTGCTGATTGAAAAATATGCCGGTGCACTGCCTATGTGGCTAATGCCCGAACAAATTCGCGTGCTGCCCATCAGTGAGCGACTGCACGACCAGGCAGATGAAATTAGGAACCAACTGGAAGAAGCCGGTTTGGAAGTAACCTGCGACCACCGCAGTGAGAAGATTGGGTATAAGATTCGCGAAGCACAGCTTGAAAAAATACCTTATATGCTTGTGATTGGTGATAAGGAAGTGGAAAACGGCGTTGTTGCCGTCCGCAGCCGCCGCGATGGCGATATTGGTACCATGCCCTTGTCTGCCTTTATTGAGAAGGCAAAAGAAGAAGTTCGTTCGAAGGCGAAGCAATAACAAATTGGCATAAATTGCCAATAAATTCGACTTAATTTTCTTGGGGGCCTGACAGATTTCGTGTTAGGCTCCCTTTTTTTATTCCGAATTTTTTAAATTATGTAAACTAATAAATAGTGTAAATTTCCACTTCTTATGTGAATAACCGGTGGGGAAAACCGATTAAAAACTTATAATATCCCATGTAAACAGAGCTTGTATGTGGATAACTCTGTGGAAAGTGTGGAATAAAAAGGGAATATTTTACTGTTGCATTAAAAGTTATGTTAAGTAAAGCAAAAATGAATGAATATTTTCAAAAAACACCTTGAAAACAAAATTAGAATGTGATAGAATTCAATAGTTGTGGATTATAAAATAATATAGTTGCGGATGTAGTTTAGTGGTAGAACTTCAGCTTCCCAAGCTGACCGTGTGGGTTCGATTCCCATCATCCGCTCCAATAAAAACCAGCCTTTGGGCTGGCTTTTTTATTTGGCGGTTGCTTGGGATGAGAACCCAAGAAAAAAGCAGCAAACGGAAATACCGGATTTGGGGTAAGAAGTAGAAAAATGGTTTTACCGCGGTACGCGCGTTTCGACCCCTACACCCGATTCCCATCATCCGCTCCAATAAAAAACCAGCCTGTTGGCTGGCTTTTTTATTTGGCGGTTGCTTGGGATGAGAATCAAAGAAAAAAGTAGCAAACGGAAATAAAACTTTTGGGTAACACATTAGATAAACATTTTTACCGCGGTACGCGCGTTTCGACCCCTACACCCGATTCCCATCATCCGCTTTAATAAAAACCAGCCTGTTGGCTGGTTTTTTTATTATGTTCCTAAAATTGATTTTAATTTCTAGATTATGTTATTATAAAAAATAAAGAAAAAAGATAACAGGAGGTGTCGGTATTATGTGCAAAGACTTTTACGAGGTTGTAAATGCAAGACGTACAATTAGAGATTATGAAAACATATCCATTGATGATGAAGTGATTGAAAGAATTGTTTCGTCAGGGATGAAAGCACCTACCAACGACCATATGAGAGACTGGCATTTCATTATTATTAAGGATAAGCATATCGTTTTGAAATTAGTAAGTAGAATACCAGAGCATATATCCACTGAAGAAGTGTATGAAATTTTGCGGGACTGGAATCTAAACGATGCTTGTCAGCAAAACGCTTACATAGAAGCTATACCAAAGCAATATCAAATGTTAGCCCAGGCTGCTTGCGTGATTATTCCCTTATTTAAACAAAAAACAGATGTATTGCATCCTGAAAACCTTTCTCACCTAAACGGATTTGCTTCAATTTGGTGCTGCATTGAGAATATGTTGTTGGCAATTACCGCCGAGGGGTATTCCTCTGCTTTACGTATCCCTTTGGGAGAGGAAGGTGACTGGGCAAGAAAAGTGCTAAGCTTCCCCGAGAATTACTTAATGCCATGTTTTATAGCGGTTGGCAAAGCGAGTGAAAACGCTTGCTACGTCAAACAAAAGGAATACTCTATCACTGAGAGAATTCATAAAGACATCTGGTAGACAGTAAATACGGTAAAACCAAATTGCACTATCCTTTTATAACACCTGTACATTCTGAATCCCAATATAACGTTAGATCAACTATGAACATCTATCTGGGAAGGAAATAATTATGATTTCAAGAACTTGGCACGGAATGGTTCCGTTACAACATAAATCAGGCTTTGAAAAATATGAATACGAAACCGGTGTAAAAGATACCAAAGCTATAGAGGGCAACCAAGGCGCTTTTTTAAAAGTTGTGGAGCAAGGGGAATTTGCTCACTTCTTTCTCTGCACAAAATGGGACTCAATGGAAAGCATGATTGCTTACGCTGGTAACGAGCCCTCCATTGCCGTCACGTACCCGGAGGATGCGAAATATGGGCTTATTTCAGACCCAATTGTCATCATACAAGAAGTTATGGATGCTAGTAATCCTTTTGATGAGTAAGTTCTTTATCTATGGCGAAGCTGATTCTTTATTTTTCTCAACACAATCAACTGTCCCCTCTCTCTTTTGTGCAGAAATAGAGAGGACGACTCTTCGATTCTTCACTATACTTTGGGTAAGGAGTGAATGATATGGAATGGATTAACCGCTTAAACAAAACCATCGCCTTTTTAGAGGAACACCTTACAGAGGAAATTGACTACGATCAGCTTGCTCAAATTGCCTGCTGTTCGCCGTACCACTTTCAAAGGATGTTTGCCTATATGGCAGATGTTCCGCTTTCTGAATACGTTCGAAGAAGGCGTATGTCTCGTGCTGCGGTAGACTTGCAGGAGGAAAGCAAAATTATAGATATCGCAATGAAGTATGGCTATGCATCCCCTACTGCATTTAACCGCGCTTTTCAAAGCGTGCACGGCATCGCCCCCTCTTTTGTGCGAGAAAAAGGTGCGACTATCAAATCATTCCCTCCAATCAGCTTTACAATCACAATCAAAGGAGTGGAAGAATTGAATTATCGTATCGAAAAGAAAGACGCATTCCGCATTGTAGGGGTCTCACAGCCTCTACACAAAGAAATTGAGAAGAACTTTGAGATTGTACCGCAAATGTGGCAAAAAGCGACTATGGACGGCACCCTACAGCGATTCCCCATGATGATGGACAGCGAGCCAAAGGGAATTCTGGGTGCTAGCGTATGTGGCTGCTCTGATGAGTGGAGATACTTTATTGCAGTAGCAAGCACACAGCCTGCAGTAGATGGACTAGAGGAATACACTGTTCCGGCATTTACTTGGGCCATCTTCTCCGGTTCTGGACAATGCCCCAAGGCTATACAGGAGCTGGAACAGCGTATCATCACAGAGTGGCTTCCTACCTCCGGTTATGAGTACGACAATGGGCCGGATATTGAATTGTATCTCAATGCAGACCCACACGACGCTCAGTTTGAAGTATGGATTCCTGTTGTGAAGAAATAAAACAGTACAAGCTGCGATAAAACAAAGAGGTCAACCCGCTTGGGCTGACCTCTTTTCATCATCGAAACTCCTGCTCCATTTCATCGTGGTTCGCTTTAAAATGCAGACAGTGGATTTCCATCTATAATGATTTGCACCTCTTCATAACCCTCTGGGAAGGCGTAATTATAACGGGCGGGCAATGCAAATACATATTTGGCATTTCTCCCCAGCTCACTTGGGTTCACCGGCGCAGCACCAACCGCAAATTCTCCATTTTGAAGCTGGTTCCACTGTTCCAACGTGAAAGCCATAATGGGTATATCTTGCCGCGGAACCTGCTGTGTCCACCTTGGGTCACGAATCGTCACCTGAGGCCCTTGAAAAGTGCGTGCTTTTTTCCCAGTATTCTTTATGTCATCGCCTTTCCATTCCCCAGTTAGAATGGAATACCCTTTGAATTCCGGTGGCAGTGTAAAGGAGAAGCCCAGTTCTTGATTGGTATAGACGACTGCTTCACCCGATGCAGATGGCAAACTACCTAATTGAGACACGACGGATACTACCCCGGACGATGTTTCGCTTGCACTTGAGGTAATTGGCTGGCTCCCTGCCTGCGACGAAGACGGTACAAACGGTGCTCGCCCTTGTGTCACCCAGAAAAATGCAATAACTCCTACAATTACAGCCAACAAAATGCAAAGGATTATCCACCCCCGGCCTATCCGTGATGTTTTTTTCATATACCTAGCCGACATATCAGCACTTCCTTCTATATTCTTTATAATTTTTGCTTGCTACTGCACAAACGTACCACTATACGGCAAAAATGCGGATGAAAGCATATTAAATCCTACCATATTTTGTATGTTTGTCAACCGTTTCAGATTCAAAGCAATAAAGAGATTTTTATTGTCAGAATATATTTTAGATTATATTACTAGATGAACTATAAATAGAAGGAACTTAAAATAAAAAAAGGATGCTGCGGAAAATCCACAGCATCCCTTATATAAGTGAAAAACTTATTTCACTTCAACTTCAGCGCCAGCCTCGGTCAGCTTAGCCTTAATGGCCTCAGCATCGTCCTTGGAAACAGCTTCTTTAACGTTCTTGGGAGCGCCGTCAACCAGCTCTTTTGCTTCTTTCAGGCCCAGGCCGGTGATCTCGCGAACAACCTTGATAACCTGGATCTTGTTAGCGCCAGCAGCCTTCAGAACTACGTCGAACTCGGTCTTCTCTTCAGCAGCAGGAGCAGCAGCAGCGGGAGCAGCAGCAACAGCAACCGGAGCAGCAGCAGAAACGCCGAACTCCTCTTCGAGAGCCTTAACGAGCTCGGAAAGCTCGAGAACGGTTAGAGCCTTAACATCTTCAATCAACTTAACAACTTTATCAGACATAATGAAACCTCCAAATCAATTTTAAAAAATATTTAAGCAATTAGGCATTTGCAGCCTGTTTCTCGGCAATCGCATTGAGTGCGACTACGAGGCCTTTCATTGTACCGTTCAACACGGTAACGAAACCAGTAATGGGAGCGTTCAAGCCACCCAAAGCCTTTGCAACCAATACCTCTTTGGAAGGTAGCTGCGCCAACTCTTTTACTGCAGCAGCATCAACGGGAGCTCCGTCAACAAAACCTGCCTTAATTTCAAAACTTTTGCTCTTATCTGCGAAAGCAGACAGAATCTTTGCACCGGAAACATAATTGTCATTGCTATAAGCAATTGCGGTAGTGCCTTCCAGTACATGATCCAGACCCTCAATCCCAGCATCACTTAGAGCACGGGACAACAGGGTGTTCTTTACCACGCGGTAGGTATCGCCAGCCTCACGCAGATCTTTTCTTAGCTTGGTGTCCTCTGCCACTGTGATTCCCTTATAGCTGACAATCACACCGACGCATGCGGACTTGAGGCTTTCTTTCAGTTCAGCAACATATTGCTGCTTTTCCGCTAAAATCTTCTCACTTGGCAAATGTATTCACCTCCATCGATCCAAAGGAATCGTGCGTATTGTTATTTTAGAAAATACTGTTTAACAGCACTCTCAAATAAATAAAAAAGCCTTTCCTGCAGGGCAGGAAAGGCGTCACTTAAAAAATCATTAAGACAAAAGTGAACGGCTCTTTCCTCGGCAGGCCGAAACCGAAAGACCGGTTCCATTAAGCATACGCACCTGCTGTCTTTGGACAAAGAACAGCTTTATATACTATATCATTTTTCCAAAAGCTTGTCAAGAAAAAACCGCTCTGCAAAAACTGGAGAAAATTACATTCCGCCAACCTTGCTGGGGTTAATTCTTACGCCGGGGCCCATTGTAGAAGCCACAACGCAGGATTTCACATACTGGCCCTTAGAAGCAGCAGGCTTTGCTTTCACAATCGCGCCGAGCAGAGCAGAGAAGTTCTCTTGCAGCTTTTCGGTACCAAAAGAAACCTTGCCAATGGGGCAGTGAATGATGTTGGTTTTGTCGAGACGATACTCGATCTTACCGGCCTTTGCCTCTTTTACCGCTTTTGCGATATCGGGGGTAACGGTACCGGCCTTCGGGTTCGGCATCAGACCGCGCGGGCCCAAAACCTTACCAAGGCGACCAACCAGACCCATCATGTCGGGTGTGGTGATTAGTACGTCAAAATCCATCCAGTTTTCAGACTGGATCTTCTGAACCATGTCTTCTGCGCCGACAAACTCAGCACCGGCTTCTTCAGCCAGCTTCTGGTTGTCGCCCTTGCAAATAGCCAAAACGCGAACCTGCTTGCCAGTGCCGTTCGGCAGAACGATTGCACCACGAACCTGCTGGTCCGCATGGCGGCCGTCAACGCCCAGCTTCACATGGACTTCAACTGTTTCGTCAAACTTTGCGGTGCCGGTCTTTACGCACAGCTCCAAAGCATCCTGAGGATCATAAAGCTTTGCGCGCTCTACCAGTTTAGCACCGTCTACATATTTCTTACCGTGTTTCATTGGTTTTCCTCCCTATTGAGTGGTAAAATCGGATTATTCCTCCCACCCGGGTGATCAATCTACGACTTCAATGCCCATGCTACGTGCGGTTCCTGCTACCATGCTCATGGCAGTCTCTACGCTCGCGGCATTCAGATCGGGCATCTTCTGCTCCGCAATCTTCTTGACCTGCTCACGGGTAATCTTTGCAACTTTCGTTTTGTTCGGAACACCCGAACCACTCTCGATCCCACATGCCTTCTTAATCAGAATAGCAGCAGGCGGAGTTTTGGTAATGAACGAGAAAGAACGGTCTGCATATACGGTAATCACCACAGGGATGATTAGACCAACGTCGTTCTTTGTGCGCTCATTGAATTCCTTTGTAAATGCCATAATGTTGACACCATGCTGACCAAGAGCAGGGCCAACCGGGGGAGCCGGGGTTGCCTTGCCAGCGGGTATCTGGAGCTTAATAAAGCCCGTAACCTTTTGAGCCATTTTGTTGCACCTCCAAAATTCGTGGTAGATGGCGGAACAGCCGCAAATGCGTCGTCCCTCCCACAGGGGCAAAGCCCCTCATAATGAGCGGTTATACCGCTTATTATACCAAACTGTGTTGTTTAATCAGTCACCAATTCTGCTTGATCAAGCTCAAGCTCTACTGGTGTCTCACGGCCGAACATTGAAACCGTAACACGAACACGGTTTTTGTCCAGATCCACTTCCTCGACTGTACCAACAAATCCTTCCAGCGGGCCATCCACAATATGGACGGAGTCGCCCACCTGGTACGAAACCTCCACGGTTTTCTTCTCTACACCCATGCGCGCCACTTCCTCATCGGTAAGTGGAATCGGCTTGGAGGTAGGGCCTACAAAACCGGTACAGCCGCGAATATTGCGAACAACATACCAGGATTCATCGGTAAGGGCCATCTTAACCAAAACATAGCTGGGGTAAATCTTGCGCTCCACTTCACGCTTTTTCCCGTCTTTGATTTCTGTAACCATCTCAGTCGGAACGCGGATTTCTTGAATCAAATCCTGAAGCTGACGATTTTCCACCGTTTTTTCCAGGTTGGATGCCACTTTGTTCTCATACCCAGAATAGGTATGAATCACGTACCACCTGACGTCTTCCGGCATAGTTATTTCCTCCGCTTACTTCGCAATATTCATAAACAGTCCTAGCAGATTCATAAATACGGTATCCAGACCGAAAATGAACAGGCCGATAATCATAATCACCGCCAGAACTACACCGGTATTCTTAAATACCGACTTTGGGGTAGGCCAGACAATCTTCTTGAGTTCGTTTTTGCAGTCGCGGAAAAACTTCGCCACGCCCTGGCCAAAGCTGACGAGAGGGTTCGGTTTTTTTTCAGCCATCTGTTTTCTCCCTCCGACTTACTTCGTTTCCTTATGAACAGTATGTTTTCTGCAGAATCTGCAGTACTTGTTCATCTCAAGCCTGTCCGGGTCGTTCTTCTTGTTCTTCATTGTGTCATAGTTACGCTGTTTGCACTCTGTGCAGGCTAATGTGACTTTTACTCTCATGACGGCACCTCCCGTTTCACGGAAAAATATTGGATCCGTTAAAGGACCACGGCCTCCCTCTAAAAGGGCGCAAAAAAATAACCCCTATTGAGGTATTATATATTGTAGCATAGAAATCTCTGGTGGTCAACTGTTTTTTCACAAAAAGAAAGACGAAGCGCGCCTGCACGGTACTTTTCGGAGCCGTAAAGCGCACTCCTTTTGCTTATAAACGGTCGTTTAGAGTTTGAACCATTTCGCCGGAATATTTTGGCTGCTTTTTCTTCTTCTCAGGTCGAACCTTTTTGCCCTTAAGAAGCTTTGCTTTGTTATATACCTTTAAAAGGTCCTCACTAAAGTTTTTACTCAGATTTTCAACGACCTGTTCGTCGTTTATTCCATTGAGAAGTACAATGGTAATTAAAGAGCGAACATCCAGATCTCCATGCTCATACATATCATTTAAAACATTGCATAGCTTTTTAAACGGCTCTGTATTTGGGTACGTTTTTGCAAGCTGCTCTACACGGCTAACAATATGCTCCCGTGTAAAGGTAACGCTGCGAACCGTGCCATAGGTTGCTTTCTCTTCTGCAATTTCACCACGCAGCTCAGGAAAAATACTCGCTAAGCGGTTAAAGAAGAACAGCGGATCAGTTGTTGCGTCCTCATCCTTTTTCTTTCTCTTTTTCTGCTGGCGAACAATTTCTTTGCGGCTGCTGCCCCCCAGTGTCTCGGCAAAATCCTCTGCAATGCTTGTTGCATTCGCCATTGAGTCTGCTTCGGGGTCAAACACCCAAGTAGAAAGCTTTTTCCACTCTTTGTCCTCTTTGCCGTCGGCTACTGAGCAGGTGCGCAGGTGAAACAGCTTGGCGTTCTTCTCATACAGCACGCTGTAAGCCGTATCCTCACTGAGATACATCGCAGCTTTTCCCTGTTCCTCCTGCACGTCCTCCTTTCTTTCGAATCCTTGCTCCAAAAGAACGGAACGTACCTTTTCGGCAATCAGGTCAAATGCTTTTTGTTCCAACTGTCATCACTCCTGCTATTATAATCAATCCATCAATCGGTTTTAAGGCAAAAGTATCGCAACAAGCTTCTGCTTGTCCGAATACAGTACAATATAAATGATTGAAAATGCAAAAATACGTAAGTTCAGTATACACTACTTTTTACAGATTGTCACTAGGGCTAATTTTGTAAAGTATATAAAGTTATCTGATCATTCTCACTTTCTTCTTTTTTTAGAAGCATGGATGGGATTCCCTGCATAGTAGAGTTACACGATAAAACCAAATGTTACTGAGCTGAGCACTGGAAGATGATGCATCATGTATTGAATAAAAAGAATATGGCGCACGACATTCTCATCAGATTCATCCTTTACGCTTCTACAAAGCTGCCAAGCATAGCAGCTCGTTTTTTCAGCAGCCCCTCCGTAGACATTCCGTATACGCTCACCTGTCTATTTTGGTTTGTCTTTCTATTGTATATTGCACACTGTATTAAAATGCTATTCGCTGGTGAGTACAAAGAAGACTAAAAACTCTGTAATTTAGATACCGCCCTCACTCCTCACAAAATTCATTTGGGGTGATGGCAGTTTTCATATTGTTTACAACGAATTTCGCATTGCGCGCAACCCCCACTTATGCTATGATATATATTTGAAATATTGTATCTTAACGCAGTGCATGAACCGTGCTTTGGCCGGCGTATGATATAGCAGTGTACACCGAATCGGAGCGTTCGCGATTTTGCAAGGATACGGAGGGAATATCATGTCAAAAACTACTGTCGCCATTCTGTTCGGCGGCTGCTCAACCGAGCATGAGGTTTCGCGCGTTTCAGCGGCCTCTGTCATTCAAAATATTCCGCAGGATAAATACGATGTTGTGAAAATCGGTATTACAAAGGAAGGCCGCTGGCTTCTGTTTTCCGGTGATCCCGCAGAAATGCAAGACGGAAGCTGGGAAAACCACCCCGCAAACCGCTCCGCTCTCATTTCACCGGACCGCACCGTTCATGGTATTCTGGCTCAAACCGAAACCGGCTTTGAAACCATCCACGTAGATGTGGTGTTCCCGGTACTGCACGGCAAAAATGGCGAAGATGGCACATTGCAGGGTCTATTGCAAATGGCAGGTATTCCATTTGTTGGCTGCTCCTCGCTTGTTTCTGGTGTGTGTATGGATAAAGCGATTACCAACAGCCTTCTTGAAACTGCCGGAATTCCGCAAGCACATTACCTGTGGTTCTTTACGGATAATTACCTAACGAGTTCGGAAAAAATCCGCAAGAAGATTGAAGCCCGCCTTGGCTACCCCGTATTCGTTAAGCCGGCAAACTCTGGCTCTTCCGTGGGCGTTAGCAAGGTCAGTTCACCCGAGGAACTGGACGCCGCGATTCAGCTCGCGGCGCGCGAAGACATTAAAATTGTAGTCGAAGAAGCGATTGTGGGGCAAGAGGTAGAATGTGCCGTTTTGGGTCTTTCCCGACCCGAAGCATCTATTGTTGGTGAAATTGCATCTGGTGCAGAATTCTACGATTACGATGATAAATACAAGACCGGAGCGGCAAAACTATTTATACCCGCACATATTTCAGACGAAATTGCGGAAGAGGTACGGCAAAATGCGATGAGAGCGTACCGCATGCTCGGGTGCAGTGGCCTTGCCCGTGTAGATTTTTTTGTACGTAACAGTGATGGCGCAGTACTCCTCAATGAGCTTAATACCCTGCCGGGCTTTACCAGCATCAGCATGTACCCCAAGCTTTGGGAGGCCTCCGGCCTATCTTACCCCGATTTACTCGACCGCCTGATTCAGCTTGCGTTTGAGAAAGTTTATTTCTAACCACGGTGCTTTCGGCTTTAGGAAGAAACCGCAAGGAGAGGATGTTCCCCATGCAAGAGAACTATTGGATTGATATCATCGGCCGCCAAAAAATTGACGACGATGTGGGAGAAATAAAGCTTACGACGCTCGGCTCTTATGTAACAAAGGGCGATACACATTTTATTGTATATAAAGAATACGACGCTGACCGCAACAATGAGTCTACTACCTCTGTACTCAAGGTAGATGGCAACAATACCGTTACCTTAATGCGCGGTAGTGGCAACACCCGTTTAATACTTGAAAAGGGGAAGCGCCACCAGTGCCAATATGACACCGGTTTCGGCGCACTGCTCGTAGGCGTATTCACCAGCGATGTGGACTCCCGCCTGCATGATAAGGGCGGTGAGCTGGCCGTAGATTATACGCTGGATATTAATGCAGATTTATCCAGCATCAATGAAATCCGGATAACCATCAAGGAGGCAGAACACAAAGATGTCGAAAATAGTACAACAAGCAACGGATGAGCTAAGAGAAGCTATATTAAACGCCGTAGGGCGTGCAGTCGCAGCAAACGAGCTGCCGGGTGAGCCCATGCCCGCCTTTACCCTTGAAATTCCAGCAGACCGTACCCACGGGGATTGGTCTGCCAACGCAGCGTTAGTCTCCGCCCGCGCATTCCGTTTGCCCCCGCGCAAAATTGCGGAACTCATTACAAAGCATCTGGTGCTGAACGGCACGTATTTCGACCGTTTCGAAATCGCCGGCCCGGGCTTTCTCAACTTCTTCTTTTCCTCCCGCTTTTATGTGGACGTATTAAAGGATATTTCTGCATTGGGCAGCGATTACGGCCGCAGTGATTACGGCAAGAAGAAAAAAGTGATGGTCGAATTTGTTTCTGCCAACCCTACCGGCCCCATGCACATGGGCAATGCCCGCGGCGGTGCTTTGGGAGACTGCCTTGCCGCTGTATTGGATATGGCGGGCTACGAGGTATGGCGTGAGTTCTATGTCAACGATGCCGGTAACCAAATTGAAAAGTTTGGCTCTTCCCTTTCTGCCCGCTACCAGCAGCTATTTTTGGGCGAAGATGCCGTAGAGTTCCCGGAAGACGGCTACCAAGGGGAAGACATTAAGGACAATGCAAAAGCATATGCCGAGGTATTCGGTGAAAAGCTAATGCAGTGTGACGAAGACACCCGCCGCCGTGAGCTGGTGGAATACGTGTTACCCCGAAACATTCAAAAAATGCAGGAAGACCTGAAAAAATACCGCATTGAATATGACCAGTGGTTTTTGGAGAGCACTCTGCACAATAACGGCGAGCTGAAAGAAGCATTGGACATTCTGGCTCAGCGTGGCGCCACCTATGAAAAGGACGGCGCTTTGTGGTACCGTGCCACCGACTTTGGTGCGGAAAAGGATGAGGTTCTTGTTCGCCAGAATGGCAACCCCACCTATTTTGCGGCAGACATTGCATACCACCGCAACAAAATTATGCGCGGCTATGAGTTGTGCATCGATGTATGGGGTGCCGACCACCATGGCCACGTTGCCCGTATTAAGGGAGCGCTGGATGCCATTGGGCTTTCCGGCAAACAGCTCGATGTAGTACTCATGCAGCTTGTAAAGCTCACACGGGATGGTCAGGTAGTTCGCATGAGTAAGCGTACCGGCAAGGCCATTCAGCTTGCCGACCTGCTCGACGAAGTACCGGTAGACGCGGCGCGTTTCCTCTTTAACATGCGCGAGCCGAATTCGCAGATGGAATTTGACCTCGACTTGGCAGTACAGCAGGATTCGCAGAATCCCGTGTATTATGTTCAGTATGCGAACGCCAGAATTTGCAGCATTTTGCGCAATATTGAGAGCGACAGCTTTACTCCGCGCACCTGCACGGAGAGCGAGCTTGCGCTTCTTACCGCACCGGAAGAGCTGGAGCTGATTCGTCACCTCTCTTCCTTAACGGATGAAATTGTGCAGGCTGCTAAGGATTACGACCCGGCCCGCATCAATCGCTATGTCATTACTTTGGCAACCCTGTTCCACAAATTCTACAATGCTTGCCACGTGCGCGGTGAGGAAGAAAGCCTAATGGCCGCTCGACTCACTCTTTGCACTTCCGTTTCTACCGTAATACGCAACGTGCTTAGCATGTTCAAAATTTCAGCACCCGATAGCATGTAAGCACGTATTAATATGATAAATAAACTCCCTTTATAATTATAGATTTTTCACTATCATTTTTCAGAGCGTCTTATCGTATCTATAAGGGATCAATTTCAGGAGGATGTCATCATGAACGTTCCTTGGAGGCTGCCTTTTCTTTTGGGCGGCCCTGCCGCAGAAGATTTTCACATATCTTCTGCCGGCGACGATCTGAGTGCAGAGCAATGGCTGCTTCAGAACGGTGAACTGCTGCGACAAAAACAGGAGGAGTGGCTCAGTGCCGGTATTGGAGGCCTATGCGCTCCCACCGCTTTTTCTCACGTTTTCTCACCAGACCACCGCGAAGCCTTGCAGGAGCAGGTGCGCCTGCTCAATGCCGGACTTTTAGAGATTTCTAAAACCGCAGCACAGCGCTTTGGTGTACCGGTAGGTGCGCGAATCGGTAGCAGTGAGCTATTTGTTCCGCCATACGGTCAAGCAGATTTTGATGACATTTTCAATGGCTACCGTGACCAAATTCGTGTATTAGAGCAAAGCGGAGCAGACTTTGTTCTAATAGAAAATCAAACCTCTATGGCAGATATGAGAGCGGCGGTGCTCGCATCGCGCACCTCAGACTTCCCGGTGTTCGTCACCTTAACGGTAGACGAAAGCGGCAAAACGCTTACTGGCGGCTCCCTGCTGCCCGCTGTAATAACCTTGCAGGCGATGGGAGTAGAGGCTATTGGACTCGGCGGTTCTATGACTCCACTTGAAATGCTACCTCTTTTAAAAGAGGTTATGCCCCATGCTTCGGTTCCTTTGTGTGCGATTCCCTGTGCAAATGGCCTAACCCCGGATGAATTCGCATTGCAAGCAATTGCTTTACTGCATGCAGGAGTGCCGTTCTTGGGAATTGGGGGCGACCAAACAGCAGAGCACTGGCGCAAACTGAACCAATGCGCGCAGAAGCCCTTTCGGTTTGAATCGGATTACGAGGACGCCGACAATTATGCCGCTGCAACAGAAAATGAGGCTTTTTTCTTGGGAAGCGACATAACACTGAGCGAACCAATTGAATGCTCCATTGCCCTGGAAGAGGATTTAATCGATCTGGACGATGAGCAGGTAAATGCCGCTCTCATTGAGCTGAATACACTGGACGACGTGATGCTGCTCTCTCAGTTTGCCTCGGTCAGCCGTTTACCACTTGCAGTGCATACAGACAACCGTAATATTCTAGAGGCCGCTCTACGATACGTGCAAGGGCGCTTAATTATAGACACGAACTGCCAGATTGAGCTGGAACTCATTGAACGCACCGCAAGCAAATACGGCGCTATCGTTTATTAGCAAGCTTTTATTCTATGACTAAAAAGAAACCCCCATTCGTGGGTTATGAAAAAGGCAGACAGCAAATTTGCTGTCTGCCTTTTCTACGTGTAAATTTAATCATAACTCATTTGGCGCAGAGATTGTTTTGCTTTTTTAATTTATCAATATGAAATAAATTTTTATTACAGCAAAAAAGGCATAGGTCGTTTGACCCATGCCTTTTTCATTTATCCATTCAGCAAGAGAATGTTTTAATAATAATCTTAGCAAATGGTTTTTATAAGGATGAACTAAGCATTTGAAGTTCCAGCTTGGCGAAATTAGCCGATGAACTCCTGTGTCCAATAGCTACCGGATGCTACATAGCCTACACCAATTTCAGTATAAGAGCTATTCAGAATGTTTGCTTTGTGTCCGGGAGAATTCATCCAGCCTTCCATAACGGCTTCGGGAGTACGGTAGCCCATAGCGATATTCTCGCCAGCGGTGCGGTACGTAATTCCAAACTGCTTCATCATGTCAAAGGGAGAGCCGTAGGTGGGGCTGGTGTGAGAAAAGTAGTTTTTATCGTGCATGTCCTGCGATTTTACGCGAGCTACATCAGAAAGCTTCAGGTTCATTTTCAGAGCCTTCAGACCAACCTTTGCGCGCTCTTGGTTCACCAACTCAACGACACGCTCTTCAAAGGTAAGGGAATCGGACGGTTTTGTGGAAGAAACCGTGCTCGAGTTTCCATTGCTGGAAGAAGGTGTGCTAGAGGAAGAGCTGGAAGACGGTGTGCTGGAGGAAGGAGTGCTGGAAGACGGTGTGCTCGAAGAAGAGCCAGAGGAAGGTGCGCTGGAGGTAGTCTGGCTGCTGGAAGATTCTGAGGGCTTGCTGGGGGTCTGACTGCTTGTAGAGCCGCAATTATTCTTGCTTGGCACCGAATAGCCGCAACGCTCTAAAAGATCACGGAAGCAATTCGGCACAGCCACTGCACAGCCGTTTGAAGATTTATTAGCGTTTGCAGCCTGCTTGCAGGAAATCTGGTTTAATACAGAAGACAAATCTGGAACGGAAGTCGCCTTGGGGCAAGTGCTCGTTGTTTGGCTTTTCACAGCTTTGTTATTGCAGTTGGAGCCAGTAGCTGCCTTTACTGTAACATTGTTGCTGTTAGAGCCTGTGGCTGCCTTTACTGCGGTATTTGTTTTGCCAGCCTGGCCAGTTGTGCATTTACCAGCATTAGCTAGTGCCTGATTCACAGCTTTTTCAACATTACTGGAGCAAGCACTCGTATTTTTCACGGTGCTTGTAGGGCTAGAGGTTGCCTTCCCTGCGGTAGGAACAGCCTTTTGCTGGAATGCAACCGCTGATGCAGTTACGCTGGAACCCACGGCAACCGCAATCACTGCGGCATATAACCTATGTAATTTCATTCTTTCGTACCTCCTTGGTGTTTAGCTTGTAATAACTTGTCATAATTGTAACATTTTTGTAATACATTGCAAGCTGTAAATATTGCCAAGTAGTCTTCCTAATTGTACCGTTCTGTAAAAGCCTGCTTTTCGCGGCAGGGAAAGGAAGACTTTAAACTCAATATTTCCATTGCAAATACCCCAAGGAAATGCTAGTCTACATCCCATTTTGTAAATAATGTTAAAAGCAGTATCTTCTGGCATTTTGCTTTTCTCGGCCCCCTCTTTCCGCTATAATAATAGAATCAACTCTAGGAGGGACTATCGTTCATGCTGGAACCTTATTTTATATTTGATTTGGATTCAACCATTACACAAGAAGAAATTCTACCTCTTTTGGCCCGACAGATTGGGCTGGAAGAGAAATCGAGTGAGATTACAGAGCAGGCCAGACGCGGCCTTCTCCCCTTTGAAGAAAGCTATCAACTTCAAATTGAATTACTTCGGCAAATATCCATTGAAGAAGCGCAAAATATTACCCGTGAGATTCCACTAAACGACCACCTCGCTTACTGGATACGTAGCCACCGAGAACACTGTTTTATAGCAACAGAACACCCTGATGTATGGACGCTTCCGCTACTCAAGCGCCTTCATATGGAGGAACGCTGTTTTTCCTCTAAGACGGTTACAAGGAACGGATACATAGACTGTATCTCATTTTATTTGGATAAAAAAGAAATCATCGGGCATTTTCCCACACCAGTTGTTGCGGTGGGTGACGGTGCCAGTGATGCTGAAATGCTGCGCCTTGCCACCACTGGAATTGGGTTTGGTGGATCTCGTTCCATTGCACCGGCAGCACGGGACAATGCTGACTATTGTGTATTTGATGAACAGCAGCTTTGCGCCCTTTTAGATCACCTCGCCTGCCCGCAGCCAGTAGCTTCAACGGCAGTTGCCTCTTTTCTTCGCCCATAATACAGGTATGCAATCGCTTACCTTTTGTGGTTATTTCTTAATATATTTTATATCTTTTTTAATTCAAAACTATATCGTTAGTATCCGTAAATCGCTTAAACCAAAGTTAAAAGCATAAAAACAGGAGCCTTGAAGATTTTTCAAACGGCTCCTGTTTTTGTTTTTACAAGTGACACTCGTAGATTCTGGAGTTTTCACCCCACGGGTGATACCCCTGTGCTATGTACTCAAACCCATAATGCTCATAATAACCTATATGGTCGGTACATAGGTATACATTCTGGTAGCCGGCCTTGATTGCATCCGCCTTAATTCTCTCTATTAGCAAAGAGCCGTAGGAGTTGCCCCTATGCTCTTCCTCGATATAAAGCGCACATAACCACGGGTACAAATCCATTCGGCTAATAAAATCATTTGTAACCATCCCGGCACAGCCAATTAGCTTATCCTCTTTGTAAAGCAAATACCATTGCGGTATGGGGGAATCGGAGTTCAAGCATTGTAAGATGCAATCTTCATACACCATTTTACTCTCTTCACTTGCCCATTGCTTCTGAAAATAATCAATGGCTGTACGAGCGTATTCCTGCTCTTTGCGCACAGAAACGATCTTCATATTGGTTCTCCTAGCTTTTGCTTTTTATTCTTGGGGAATCTGCTCCAGTTCCGCTTTTGCTTTCTCTTGCTGTTCCTGCAGCTGGCGGCGGATTGCTTCTCTTTCACGAGAAAGCTCGCTTAAAAGCTCCCCAAAAGCCCAAGTACGGTTTGTTTCAGTAACAACCGCTTTCATCGCTTGGTTCCGAGGGTCTACGGAATGGAGGCGATTAAGCACTTGGTCAAGCCGGTTTGAGGTAAAGCCCGCAAACACCATTGCACCGCGCTCAGGAATTTCGCCCTCATAGCGTTTTCCTTCCAGAGAGGCAGTTACAAGTGCCCCCACACTTTCTCCCAGTTGTTCCTGTGTTACATGGCGGTAGGGTATTCCGGCTCTGCGAAACGCTTCTACCGCATTTTTCCCCAATTCCGTATCTTCCGGCAGATGGTATAATAAAACCACCTCTTGTGCAACTCTTGCTTTCATCTGTTTTTTCGGCGCATATGCGCGCCACTCCTTTCTATTGGTCTCTCTCTGGCCCTTGCTTTCTCTTCTGCATATGGTAAGAAATGCGAACAAGCAGAGAATCTGGTATTGCACGCATAAAGAATTTCGAAAGCTTCATTGTGCTACCGGGTATAATAACCGGCTGACGAGAGAACATCTGCTGTATTGCAGTCATCGCCACTCTTTGGCTAGTCATGCTTTTCACACTAAAGCGTACATCTGCAACTTGGTCAAACTCTGTTTTAACTGGCCCGGGACAAAGAGCCCCAATATAAACATGGCTGCCCTTGCGGCGCAGTTCCTCACCCACTGCCTGCGTTAAGCGCAGTACATACGCTTTGGAAGCGTAATAAGACGAAAGCAGCGGACCAGGCAAAAACGCGGCACTTGATGAAACATTTAGAATATAACCAGAATCTCGCTTCACAAAATCACGCAAAAACAGCTTGGTGAGAATATGCACAGCTCGAACGTTTAAATCCAGTAACTCAAGCTCCCGATGCAAATCCGTTTCTAGAAAAGAGCCGAACAGGCCGAATCCGGCATTGTTAATGAGTATATCAATATTTTCCTCTTTGGTTTGTTCGTAGAGGGCAAAACAGGCCTTTTCATCTCTTAAGTCACAGCAGATAATTTTCACATATGAGGGCAGGTGATGTTGCAGCTCCTCAAGCCGATCTTTTCGGCGAGCAACTAAAATCAGGTCATAACCACGTCGGCTTAGAATTCTCGCCATGTCCCGCCCTATTCCCGAGCTGGCTCCAGTAATTAACGCTTTCATCTTCTTATCACTCCTTCCAACTTTTTAAGGCTACAAACATGGATTAGTATACCATTAAAATGTGGCTCTACCATAAGCCCATCGTCTCTCGTGTTTCAATAAATAGCCTATAAGTAAGAAAAGTACCATACTCTCTTACACGTCGAAAGCTATGCTTTCGGGCACGCCGTGAGGTTATTCAATCATCTATCTCCTAAATCGCTTTTCATAGAACCCTGCAGGCTGAAAAATAACTAAGCGGATGATTCAATGCTCTCCCTGTCGGCGAAAGCTATGCTTTCGGTCACGCCATGAGGTTATTCAATCATCTATCTCTTAAATCTCTTTTCTTCGAACCTATGCAGGCTAAAAAATAACTAGGCTAATGATTCAATGCTCTCTCAGGCGTCGAAAGCTATGCTTTCGGTCACGCCGTGAGGTTATTCAATCATCTATCTCTTAAATCCCTTTTCATCGAACCAAGCGGGCTGAAAAATACTAAGCGGATGATTCAATGCTCTCCCAGGCGTTGAAAGCTATGCTTTCGGGCACGCCGTGAGGTTATTCAATCATCTATCTCTTAAATCCCTTTTCATCGAACCAAGCGGGCTGAAAAATAACTAAGCGGATGATTCAATGCTCTCTCAGGCGTCGAAAGCTATGTTTTTGGTCACGCCGTGAGGTTATTATAACACAACCAATACAAACCGCAAGACAAAAAACAGGCTAACAAATTAGAAAAACGTTACTTTCGCAGCAGTTAATTAATTGAATCATTCAAAAATCTCAAGAAATTAGAAAAGCCGGATTCCACTAGGAATCCGGCTCATCGCACTTAAGAAAGCTTAATTCTTTTTCGCCATGGCATGCTGTACTGCCTTAATAATTTCAACTGCAACCAACGGGACAAAACTCAAACCGATAACGATCGACCAAGCCTGCATATGCATAAAGTCTACGTTGAAAACGTCGTTGAGGGACGGAACGAGAAGTACAACCAGCATCAAAGCCAAAGAAGCCAAGAACGCACCATTCATGTACTTGTTGGTTAGGAAGCCAACCTTAAACAGAGAATGGCTGGAACGAATGTTAAATGCGTGAATGAGCTGAGAGATTGCCAGTACGGCAAACGCCATGCTCTCACCTAGTACTACATCGATTCCCATAGCATTCGGGGAAATGGGAGTAATCACGCGGCTGCCAAGATAATAGGCAGTCAAGGTAATTATACCAATAATCATGCCTTGTACAATTGCCATTGCACCCACGCCGTGAGCAAAAATACTCTCCGACTTGGAACGGGGCTTGCGGCTCATTACATCAAATTCAACAGGCTCCATACCAAGCGCAAGTGCCGGCAAGCTATCTGTTACAAGGTTAATCCAGAGAAGCTGTACGGGCATAAGCGGAGATTCTTTCCACAGCAGCATTGCAACGAAAACGGTGACAACCTCACCAAGGTTACAAGACAGCAGGAAGTGAACCGCTTTACGAATGTTATCGTAAATACCACGGCCTTCTTTTACAGCGGTAACAATGGTAGAGAAGTTATCGTCTGTCAAAGTCATCGCGGCAGCGCCCTTCGCAACGTCGGTACCAGTAATACCCATCGCACAGCCAATATCCGCGGCTTTCAAAGCCGGGGCATCGTTAACGCCGTCACCTGTCATGGCTACAACCTGGTCTTCATTCTGCCAAGCTTTAACAATGCGGATTTTATCTGACGGTGTTACACGAGCATACACCTTGTAGTGTTTAATGTTCTGAGACAATTCTTCGTCGCTCATTGCCTGAAGCTGTGCACCGGTAATTGCCTGATCGCCTTCACGAAGAATACCCAAATCCTTTGCAATTGCAGAGGCTGTTGCAACGTGGTCACCGGTAATCATGATGGTCTGAATACCAGCCTTGTAGCATTCGGCAATGGATGCCTTAACTTCCTGTCTGGGCGGGTCAATCATACCAACCAAACCAACCAAGGTAAGGTCTTTTTCCAGCTCTTCCGCTGAGTAAGAGGTGAGTTCCTTTTCTAGAACCTTGCTACCAACAGCAAGAACGCGCAGCGCTTCGCTTGCCATTTGCTCGTTTGCACGGGTAGCTGCCTCAATGTCGCCAGTGGTGCAGCGGCCAAAAAGAATATCTGGTGCACCCTTTACAACTACAACAATCTTACCGTCTGTTCTTACAACGGTAGACATAAGCTTACGGTCTGAATCAAAGGGAACCTCGCCGATTCTGGGAGCAGAATGCTCCAAATCTTCGCGAAGAATGCCATTGCGCATTGCGCATGCTACAATCGCGGTTTCAGTCGGGTCACCCAAGTGTTTCTCGGTGCCATCCTCTTCAATGCGAACAATACCATCTGTGCACAAGGTGCCCAAACGCAGCAGAGAGAGAGTTTCGTCTGAAAGAGCACCCTCAAGTGCCAGCACACCCTGTTTTTCGGTATATGCTTTTACCAGAGTCATACGGTTCTGGGTAAGGGTACCGGTCTTATCAGAGCAAATAACAGAGGTGCAGCCCAGAGTTTCAACTGCGGGCAGTTGGCGAATAATTGCGTTTTTCTCAACCATGCGCTGCACGCCAATTGCAAGCACAATGGTTACAATTGCCGGCAAGCCTTCGGGAATTGCCGCAACTGCCAGAGAAACAGCGGTCATAAACATTTCTAAAATGCCGTTAATCGCCTCTTCGCCTTCCAGCGGGCCAACAACGTCTATTAAACCAACAACAAAAACAATTGCACAAATAATCAGGGTGAGTACGCCAAGGTATTTACCAAGCTGTGCCAGCTTCTGCTGCAGCGGGGTAAGACCCTTCTCTTCCTCATCCAGCAACGCGGCAATTTTACCCATTTCGGTATCCATACCGGTACCGATTACCAGTGCTTTTGCTGTACCGTAAGATACCGCACAGCCAGAATGTACCATGTTAAAGCGGTCGCCCAAGGGCGCATCCTCTTTTATGTCGTCTGTTGACAATTTATCAGCGGGAACAGATTCACCGGTTAGCGCCGCCTCGTCACACTTGAGGCTGGAGCTACGAATCAAACGGCAGTCTGCCGGAACAAAATCTCCTGCTTCTAGCTCAATGACATCGCCGGGAACCAAGTTAGAAGAAGGAACGGACTGTATCTTGCCATCACGCAGCGCTTTCGCATTGGGTGCTGTCATGTTCTTCAGTGCTTCGAGTGCTGCTTCCGCGCGGCTCTCTTGAATGACACCCATAATGCCATTGAGCAAAACGATTAATACAATAACTATAGGCTCAATCCATTCCGCTTCATGGCCATTCATCGTATTGTAAATACTTAGTACAACCGAGATGAGTGCCGCAACCATCAGGATGAGTATCATAACATCCTTCATCTGGTCCATAAAACGCTGGAAGAAGGTACGGGGTGGCTTTTCGTTCAGCTTATTTAGACCATATTTCTGCAGGCGAGCTTCTGCTTCTGCAGAGGTCAGACCAAGCTTGAAGTCCGTTTTCAGGTTTTCCTGAACTTTTTCTAGAGCTTCAGCGTGCCAATTCATTCCTAGATGTCAACCTCCAATAATTTGATTTAACCGTAGCCAATCTGGTACAGCCGGTTATTTTCTCTCAGTAATTGCAAGACAGTATTCGTATTCCGTCAAAAAAAGCGGTCGTCTTTGTTTGAGAAATAACAAGATTCTTCCCCCCGAAAGATACGTTAAATCAAAGAAAAAGACGGGAGCGCTAAACAGCAATCCCGAGAAAAACGTGGCTGGAGCCCATATTGCACAGTCGTTCCCCACAATATGAATCCATTTCCTGTTACAAAATCTATTATCTCTCATCAGACATTATTTGTCCAGTGCTTTTTTCAAATTTTCGCGTCATTTTTGAATTTTTTTCACATGTTCCCCGCATTTTCGGCGTTTTTGCGGCTCTTTAGTTTATAAAAATGTTGCAAGAAGAGTAGAATGGGAAAATTTTATGACAATCGCGATAAAAAACGACATAAAATGTCATTTCCCCTGCAATACTTTGTTTAAAAAAAGACGTTCTAATGTATATATTATAGTAGGGTCAACTCTTTCTGTCTACGATTTCTATGTAAATAACTGTTTCACAGATGTTTTTTTAATGTTCTTTACTGCAATTATATATGTATTTCTTCTCGCCTGAATTAAAAGATATGTTTCTCAATTCCGCTGAACGGTGCATTTTGTATTCTCTGTTCAAATGTTGGTGGTATATCACATAACCTTTATTTATTAAAATCATAAGAAGTTCTCCTATTAACTATTTTGGACGTCATTCCCTACATTTCTTTATATCACCTTAAGGACAATTAAGCAATGCACATACTGTGCCCAGAGCTTTGCGGATACACTATACTTGTTTTCGTTTCCCTTACCTGCGGTGCGCGCGGCAGTTACGAATATTGTTAAAATAGAAAAACGTATTCTTGCATTGCATGTCTACTCCTTGATATAATGATAACACATAATTTACTACCAAACTTTACAATTTATAGAAAACACAAGATTCCCATTGATTTAGAACTCGATTTCAGAAAGGAATGCTCACAATGCGCCAATGGAAAATCGGAATTATCGGTACCGGAGGGATTGCCGAAAAAATGGCTCAAACCCTCTCCCAAATCCCGGAGGTACATCTTGTTGCCGTTGCTGCAAGGGATGAACAACGAGCCCTAACATTTGCTCAACGCTTTGGTGCTCCACGAGCGTATGGCTCTTACCTTGCGTTAGCCCAAGACCCTGAGATCGACCTTGTTTATATTGCAACTCCAAATAACTGTCACCATGAGCATGCCTTACTTTGTTTGGAGCATGGTAAAAACGTGCTATGTGAAAAACCTTTTACCATTAATGAAGCCCAAGCACAAGAAGTCTTTGCAAAAGCAGCCGAACAGAACCTGCTTGTTACCGAAGCGTTGTGGACAAGATACATGCCTCTTTCACTCCAGCTTAAAGAGCTGCTCCAAAATGGCGTAATCGGCGAGCCGTATTTGCTGCAAGCCAGCATGAGCGCTTTAGCCCCATTGCAACGCTTGAAAGACCCTGCGCTTGGCGGGGGTGCTCTGCTCGATATTGGGGTATACTTGCTTACAATAGATGCAATGATATTCGGAACAGAGGTTGAAAATATTTCTACCTCTGTCATTAAATCCGAAGAGGGAGTCGATATTCAAAGCTGCCTCTCCCTCAAGCACCCCGGGCAGAAGCTTTCTGTTCTAAATAGCACCATGCTCGCCGTAAGCGACCGAAAAGCATATGTATATGGCAGCAAAGGCTATTTGACAATCAATAACCTAAACAACCCCGAACAAATTGAAGTGTTTGACCAAAATCGCTGCTCAGTTCACATTTTCCAGCGGCCGGAACAAATTAGCGGAATGGAATACGAGGTACTCTCATGCCTGCATGCACTAGAGCAAGGACAAATAGAATGCCCCGAAATTCCCCATGAAGAAACACTGCGTATCTTACGTATGATGGATTCCATCCGTACACAATGGGGAATCTGCTACCCCTGTGAACAACAATCTCGATAATTTTCTTTCTTTTTCTTGACAGTCACTGGAATAGAGGTTTATAATAACCATATTCTAAATGCAAGTGAATCTCATTTGCAAGTGATATTACAGGAGGCTATTCATGAAAAAGATATTACTCGGGCTGGTAAGTGCGGCACTCAGTGCGGTGCTGTTAGTCGGTTGCGCCGGAGGTGCAGGCCCTGCCAGTTCTTCAACCGCTGTAACACCGTCCTCTGGTGAAACTCAAAAGCTAAAGGTTTACACCAGCTTTTATACCATGTACGATTTTGCTCAGAAAATCGGTGGCGATAAAATCGAGGTGGTTAATTTGGTTCCCTCCGGAACAGAACCGCACGATTGGGAGCCGCAGGCCAACGACATTGCCGGGCTGGAAAATGCAGATGTTTTTATCTATAACGGTGCCGGGCTGGAACATTGGGCCGACAGTGTTCTTGGGTCCCTGCAAAATAAAAACCTCGTTACCGTAGAAGCCTCCTCCGGAATATCTTTATTAGAAGGAAAGCATGAAGCGGAAGAGAAGCAAGCGGATGCAAAGGAAGCTTCTACCGACCCGCATGTGTGGCTTAGCCCGGTAAATGCGAAAAAAGAGATGGAAAATATTAAAAATGCGCTTGCAAAAGCAGACCCATCCAACAAAGATACCTTTGAAGCAAATTACAGTAAGTATGCGGCTATGGCAGACGAGCTGGACAATCAGTTCCGTCAAATGACAAACAATCTAAAAAATAAAGATTTAATAGTTGCTCACCAAGCATTTGGCTACCTTTGCAAAGAATACAGCCTCAATCAGGTGGCAATCGAAGGTCTTTCGCCTGATTCGGAGCCGGATGCTGCTCGCATGGCAGAAATCATCCAGTTTGCAAAAGAGCGTAAAATCACTACCATTTTCTTTGAAGAAATGGTAAGCCCCAAAATTGCAGAAACCATCGCGAAAGCTACCGGTGCCAAAACCGCTGTGTTAGACCCCATTGAGGGCCTAAGCGATGAAAACAAAGCGAAGGGCATGGAATACTTCTCCATAATGGAGAAAAATCTTGAGGCAATCCGCGTGGCAAACGGCGGCTAAGCTTAACACCCGCACGGTAAGTGCCTTACAGAAAAGAGCGAATCGAATGAATTCAATTCTTGAAGTTAATCATCTCAGCTTTGCCTATGGCTCGCAGCCCATACTGTCTGACGTAAGCTTTTCCCTAAAGCGCGGCGATTTCACTGCTATCATTGGGGTAAATGGTGCTGGAAAAAGCACTTTGATGAAACTGCTTTTAGGCGAGCTGATGCCTCAACAGGGTGAAATTAAGCTGTTTGGGCAAGAGCTCTCGCAGTTCCACAGCTGGTCGAAAATTGGGTACGTACCACAGAACGGTACAGCCGCCAGCGAAAACTTCCCAGCTACGGCGGAAGAAATCGTGCGTGCAAACCTGTATTCCCGAACCGGGTTTTTGCATTTCTTTGGTAAACGACAGCGAGAGCAAACCCGAAAAGCACTGGAAGCCGTAAACATGCTGCCTTACGCGAAACGAATGCTCAGTGAGCTTTCCGGTGGGCAACAGCAGAGAGTCATGCTTGCCAGAGTGCTTGCAGCGAACCCGCAGATGATGCTTCTTGATGAACCTACCACTGGAGTAGACGCTCAAACGGTGCAGGCATTATACGAGCTGCTCGCCCAGTTAAATCGCGAAACCGGGCTCACGATTATTATGATTACACACGACATTGCCGGTGCGATGGATACGGTAAACCGGGTGTTTTGTTTGGAAGAAGGCTCGTTACTTGAGCTGAACCACCAACAACTGCACGATGAAGCAAAGCACCGGCACAAGCACCCTATTCCGCCAAAGCAAGTTGACCGAACCTACTAAGGCAGCTACTGCCATTATTTTTATGCGATAATACTGTTCTTTCCCGTGCAAGCCATATTCTATTTGGCCTGCACGGGGTTCCTGCTTTTACGACTCTCCCATTGAAAGGAATGGTTTTTGGTGTCCATACTGGACTATGAATTTATGAGGCGGGCCTTTTTGGTCGGTATTCTTTTGGCGGCGACTGTGCCCTGTATTGGTATTGTTGTGGTGCTCAAGCGCCTTTCGATGATGGGCGATGCGCTCTCTCACACCAGTCTTGCCGGTGTTGCTGCGGGTTTGGTACTGGGCATTAACCCCATACTGGGTGCGGTAGTTGCATGTATTGCCGCCGCATTGAGCATTGAGGCAATCCGCAAAAGAATCCCCAAATATTCCGAGCTTTCCATCGCCATTATTTTATCTGCCGGTGTGGGGCTTGCGGGTGTACTATCCAGCTTTGTAAAAAATGCCGCAAATTTTAACAGCTTCTTATTTGGCAGCATAGTTGCCATCAGCGATTTTGAGCTGGTGCTTGTTTGCTGTATCAGCGCGGCTGTTCTCATTTGCTTTCTGGTTTTATATCGCGAATTATTTTTAATCACACTCGATGAACGAACCGCAAGGCTTGCCGGAGTTCCTGTAAAAACAGTAAACTTTATTTTTACCATTCTTACCGCAATTACGGTATCCGTGGCGGCACGTACGGTTGGTGCTCTTATTATATCATCGCTGATGGTTATTCCTGTCACCTGCGCCATGCAAATTGCAAAAAGCTACCGCCAAACGGTGCTTTGGGCAGTTGTGTTTGCTTTGTTTTTCACGGTCTCGGGTTTGTTTTTATCGTACTATGCCCGTTTAAGACCCGGCGCAACGATTGTTTTAATTGGCGTTGTGGTATTGGTTATTATTTTGCTTGCAAAAAGCGTGTTTGGTGCCAATCGGCGAGCAAGTGTCTAGGTTTGCGAAGGAGACTTCTATGAAAACGGATATCTATCTTATCTCTGGTTTTTTGGGCGCAGGAAAAACTACACTGATTGATCGCTTGCTGCGTGAAGCATTCAAACCCGAAGAAACCGTAGTGATTGAAAATGACTTTGGTGAGGTTAGCCTTGATTCCTCCCTCATCCGCTCCGGCGGCTACGCCGTAAAAGAACTGAGTGCCGGCTGTATTTGTTGCAGCCTGACTGGCGATTTTCAGGCGGCCATTCTAGAGGTACTGAACGAATTTTCACCCAAACAGATTCTGATTGAGCCATCCGGTGTTGGCAAGCTTTCCGACATAGAAACCGCATGCCAAGCCGCCAAAATAGCAGAGTTAGCACAGCTACGTCGTAAAATCACGGTTGCAGACGTTGTTCGCTGCCGTATGTACATAGATAATTTTGGCGAATTCTATGAGAACCAAATTCAGCATGCCGATGTGATTCTGCTCAGTCGAACGGAGCAGAATCCAGAGAAAGTGAGCGGAGCAAAAAAGCAGATTGCTTCACTGGCTCCTCACGTTCCAATTTTTGAATGTGTTTGGAGCGAACTAGACATTCCCGCTCTTCTAGGGCAGACTACCCAGCCTGCACAGAAGAACCACGAGGAATGTCACGACGAGGGTTGCTGCCACCATGGACATCATCACCACCATAATGGCGAGTGCTGTCACGAGGATTGCTGCCATGACCATTCCGCAGAGGATGCCTTTGAAACGCTGGATATCCAACTTCCGCAAACTGTAACCACAACCGAACTAAAGCATGCCTTTCGCATTTTACAAGCAGAGAATTACGGTCATATTCTGCGCGCCAAAGGCATTGTAGGCACCAAAACGGGTTCGGTTACCGTACAGTACTTGCCCGGCGAGCTGAATTTAACCCCGTGCGATTTACAGCCGGGTACTCTTTGCATCATCGGCAGAGATTTGAATAAGCAAGCGCTAAAACAGGTTTTTGAAAAGAGGTGAGCACTTGTCTATTCCGGTATATGTAGTAACAGGATTTTTAGAATCCGGTAAAACCGTCTTACTCAATCATCTATTAGAGAACAGAATTAAAAAGCACCGCCTTATCGTGCAGTTTGAATCGGGAGTGGAAGAAATCTCAGAGAAAACTGGCTGCGATATTATGGTTGTACCAAAGCGTGTATTTGAGCAGTCACCAGAAAAAGCGGCCGCAAGCATTGGCAAATATGTGGCAGATTGCCCGCCCGATGAAATATGGGTGGAATGGAATGGTGTTACACCGCTCGAGGAGTTGTATACATTATTTTCGCGTTCGGAGCTTTCTGGCTGCCAAATCAAACGCATGATTCACATGGCAGATGCACAAACACTTTCACAGGTATTGGGCCGCACCGGCTCTGCTCTTCCTGAGCAAATTGCCGCCTGCGATTTTGTTGTGATTCGAAATGCGTTTACCGATGCGGAATTTCACAGTGCCCGAAAGCTTCTACGAGAAATAAATCCTGGCGTTAAGGTGCTGGATGACGACGCCACTTCAAAAATTTTTCAGCGGGCAACACGAAGAAAAAGCAGCCCTGCCGCCGGGTTTGCCCTTTTTATTCTCGCTTTTGCCGCACTGTATATGGGTGCGGAGGCCACCTTCCACTTATCACAAACCCGTATGAATACGGTAATTAACATATTCCTTGGCATTATGCTGCAAGGCATCCCTTTTCTATTAATCGGCGTTTTGATTTCTTCAGCGATACAGGTTTTTATTCCGCAACGAACCATAGAGCGCTTATTCCCCAAAAATCTGGCGGGTGGGATGTTGGTTGCCATTTTAGCAGGATTCTGCCTTCCGGTTTGCGACTGCGCCTCCATTCCCATCTTTCGCAGTCTTGTAAAAAAGGGAGTACCACTGCCGGCGGCGGTCACCTTTATGACAGCCACTCCGGTGATTAACCCTGTGGTTATGCTCTCCACCTACGCCGCATTTAACGGAAACCTTTCGATTATGCTCGGTCGAGTTGGCATGGGAATTCTCTCTGCTATACTCATTGGCGGCTGGTTTGCACTGCGGCCCAGCAAGGCAACCTCCGTTTCCTCGGGTTACGACCACATTATGTGCTCCTGTGGGTGTTACGGTGGTGCAGAGGATGCAACAACTGCGGCACAGCGCATCTCGCTTTTACTGCGCCATTCCCAAGCCGAATTCTTTGGTGTGGCAAAATACCTGACGGTAGGTGCGTTCCTCGCTGCTGTTTTCCAAGTGCTGGTGTCAAACTCCCTGTTGTTGCAAACCCCTACGGATTTTGCACTGTCACTGCTCTTTATGATGGCAATGGCGTTCTTATTGTCACTTTGCTCCTCCTCCGACGCGGTGGTTGCAAAGAGCTTTGCCGCCCGCTTCCCCATGGAGCCGGTGATGGGCTTTCTTGTATTCGGCCCTATGATGGACATCAAAAACGTATTGATGCTATCCGGCGGCTTCTCCCGCCGATTTGTTGCAAAGCTACTGTTCGTATGCTTTGCCGTCTGCTTTGTGGTTGTATACACTACCGCACGCTTTTTTGTAGGAGGCTAATCTCTATGGATAAAAGAACACGCAACTCGCAAACCCTCCTTGAGGCTGCCTGCTGCTTATCGTTCGCCGCCATGATTTTGTATTTAGCAGTTACCGGAGCGTATTTACAGTACGTCACTCCGAAAACACTCCCCTACCTCTACTTTACCGTCGCCATTATGGTACTTTGGGGTGTTTTTGGTCTGCTGCGGCGTACCCGATCCGTTCAAAAACCGCGCGCTGCTCACTGCCTTACTTTGGCTCTTCCGCTTTTATTACTCCTACTCCCCCACAGTGCCGTAACCTCATCCTCGCTTTCTTCTGGCTATGTGGGTGCTGCCAATTCCCCGAACACGGTGCAGCAGCAATCTTCTTCCAATTCCAAGCAGCCAGAGCAAGCCTATGGCGTGCTTACCGGACTCGATGAAGCCAATAAAACTATAACCGTTAGTGATAGTGAGTTTTACTTGTGGATAACCGCATTCTATGAGAACCCTCAAAAATACGATGGCTACCACGTTCGTATGACGGGCTTTGTGTTCCGTGATTCTTCACAGATGAAGAGTAATGAATTTGTACCTGCAAGGTTAATGATGAGCTGCTGTGTAGCGGACTTAACACCACTGGGTTTACTCTGCCAGTATGATAAAGTAGATGATTTAAAAGAAAACGAATGGGTCACTGTGGAGGGCACGCTTCACTACGGGGAGTACCAAGGCACACCGGAACCACAAATTACCATCACCTCCACAACTCCTGCAAAAGAGGTTTCTGGGTATTTGTATCCCATTTAACCCCCCACAACATCATATTAAAAATAAAGAAACTGCCATAAAAATTTTTAAGGCAGTTTCTTTTTTTATTGTTATAGCAACTTATATTCAGTTGGTGTTATTTCCTCAAGAATCTATTATTTTAGCCTGATCAAGCAGTGCAATTTATGCACTACTCTATCTCATGAAAACAGGACACAGGAACACAAAAAGCCTGACGCAAAGAATGCGTCAGGCTCAAGTTTCATACAGCTGTACTTATCCTACTATGATACGCGCCTCCGGCATAACACAGCCGGGCTTCCCAGAATGGCGAATGGAGACTGAAAGGCCTAGTGACACTAGTCCCACACGACCAATAAACATAGCCAAAGAAAGCGCAATTAACGATGGATCATCTAAAAGCGGAGTGAGATTCGGGCTCATGCCGATGGTACTGAACGCCGCCACTGCCTCTTGCAAAGCCGCCATTGCGCCCACGTTGAGCTCCGTATTGCTCAAAAGCACGATACCTGTTGTAACAAATACCGTTAGAATTCCTCCGGTGAAAATCGTAAGCGCACGGTAAACCACATTATGGCTAATCATATGGTGGCGAATGACCGTATCTTCCCGCCCACGCATCACACTTACAACCGTTGCGGTCAGCACCACCAAAGTGGTTGTTTTAATACCGCCACCAGTGGAGCAGGGCGCCGCACCAATAAAGCTGAGCACCAGAGTAATAAGGGTGGTAAGATCTTTCTGCTGTGTTACGTCTACTGCGGTAAACCCAGCGGTTCTTATCGTATTCGACTGAAACCAAGAAGTGATAATTTTATCTCCCCAATTCATGTTGCTCAGTGTATTGTCATACTCCAAGGACAAAAACGCCAGCATACCAAAGGTAAGTAAAACCAACTCACTCACAAGCACCAATACGGTATGAAAGCTTAGCGGAGAGGGCTTTTGCCCCTTTATACGGCGGTAAATCTTTGTGTAATACACATCGCTGATTACCACAAAGCCAACGCCGCCAATTAGCATTAGAATATAGGCCGGAGCCATCACCAAGGGGTCACCCGCATAGGGTGCGAGACTTGCGTAAGGGTGTATAAAACCCATAATATCAAACCCTGCATTGCAGTAAGCCGATACAGAATGAAAGATTGCCAGCCAAAGGCCATACGGCCCAAATTGGGGAACAAAGCGCAGCGCCATAATAAGCGCACCCGCTCCTTCCGCCACAAAGGTTACTGTTAAAATCATGCGGAGAAGTTGAGAAACGTTCAGGTTATCGCCCTGCAAATTTTCGCGTGCCAGTGAAAGCTCGCGCAAACCCACCTTCTGCCGAAAAAGAAGAGCAAAACCAGTGGTAAAGGTAATAATGCCAAGGCCGCCAAGTTGAATTAAAAGCAAGATCACCACTTGGCCGAATGCACTCCAGTGCAGCCAAGTGTCAAACTTGGTGAGACCCGTAACACATACCGCAGATACCGACGTGAACAGGGCATCCGGCAGGCTTGTTCCTTGCCCGCTGCGTGAGCAAACCGGCAGCATTAGAATAAGACCACCAATTAATATTAGAATCAAAAAGCTGATGACCACAAGCCTTACCGGCGGAGTAGTTCTCATTTTTTTGCTCAGAGTCGTGCCCAATCCCATGTGTCTTCTCCCTCAAATATTCAATCAGTATCCCGTCTGGTTAAACAGCTTTTGCGCTGTTCCGGATTTTTCTAACAAGAATGCCAAAGGCAGACCCAGCACCGCAAGAACGACCAGCTCGCCCGCACCAACGGACACCCCAGCAGCGAAAAAGCCCGCTGCCGTAAAGCCAGACGGCAAAAAGAAAGCCAACTCGGCGCCGATTACCAACGCGTTACATAGAACGGGCGGCAAAGCAGACAAAACCGGGAGGCCATGCAGACGAAATCGGCGCAATTGGTAAGAAATAACCGCCGCCAATAACGTGGCTCCTGTTCCACACAAAATGTCTACCACTCCGTATGGGCTCCCTAAATTAGAAATAAGGCACCCAATGGTAATACCGGGAATCGCCGCTGGCGTAAATACCGGTAAGATGGTGAGAGCTTCCGACAGCCGGAATTGTACCGGCCCATAGGCAAGCCCCATGGCAGATGACAAAAAGGTGAGCACCACGTAGAGTGCGGCGATCATAGCGCCCTGTACTAAAAATACAGTGCGCCGGGATACTGTTGTTTTCATTTTTTAATTCCCCCGTAGTTTTATTTTAAGTCAGGATCTTGCGACTGACTATGCCCTTTGGGCATGAAATATAGAATACTCCTTTTGATTTTGAAAATCAATTCATTTCTTGCTGTTTATTATAAATAATTGGCTTTCTTGTGTTCTAAGTAATTAATGGTTTCGTTCCCCAAGAATATGGAGCAGCTTTTTCTGGTTTTTATTCTCGCACACAGCCACCACCTGATCTCCCGCGTGTAAAACCGAACGGCCGTTGGGGATGATCATTTGACCCGCACGCATGATAGAGACAATCAGGGTATTTTCCGGCAAAGAAATATCCATTAAGCGTACCCCATGCAGAGAAGTATCATCTGTTAACACCATGCTACAAATACCGGCACGACCCTTATTGAGGGTAGCCAGCAGGTGCATTTCTGCTAAATCGACCTCTTGCTCAATCATATTGGTAATGATTTCGGTACTAGAGACGGCAATGTCTGGCCCCATGGTTCGAAGAACCTCCAGATTCCGCGGATTATTAGCCCGCACAATCACTTTTTTGGCACCAAACTCCATTTTGGCAAGCTGAGCCGCTACCAAATTATCTTGGTCGCTGCCGGTTACGGCAATGAAAGCGTCGGCATCCCTGGTTAACGCACTCTCCAAAATAGAGGGCTCGGTGCCGTCACCGCAGGTTACCTCAACACCCAAATCGTTCGCTATTTTAACGCATTTGGCATATTCCTTTTCAATTAGGCGAATGTGGTACTTTCGGTCAAGCATATTGCGGGCTACATTGTACCCCAGCTTGCCGCCGCCCATAATGACTATTTTCATCGAATTTCTCCCTTTATATACTGGGCACTCATTACAAGGAATGTGTTCGGCCAGTTCTTGCTCTTCTGCCTGTTACAGAAGAGGTTTATTTTCGTTTTCTTCTATACTTAGTCGCTTACGTGCGCCTGCATCAGCTTTTCGCCTGCTTTTAGCACAATATCATGTTGGTGATCGTAAAGCTCCGATTCAAAATTGGGGTGGATGACACCAAAGGGCACCCAGCCATCTTCAATGGGAATCGTTGATATTCCCTTTCCAATATAGTGCTCGTCCACTTCTTTCACACGGAACGTAACGGAAGCCGTTTCAAACGTCATTTGTACCGGCTCCCACGGTGAGGTAAGCACGGTGTTCATAGCGTCTGCCGCAAGGTTGGTTGGGCAAACGGTACGAAGCCCAAAACGATGAAACACACTCTCCCGCCGGGGATCTGAAATTCGTGCAACCACATTTTCCACCCCGAAAAAGTTCTTCACGATTTGTGCAACTGTTATATTTAAATTATCATCTGGAGTAACAACCGCAACAGCGTCGCAGCTTTGAACTCCAGCCGCTTGCAGCACGCTCTGATCCATGGGCATACCGGTTACTTTAACGCCACTGAAATTTTCAGGCAAACGCAGCAGGTTATCCTCCTGCCCATCCACCACAGCTACGTCGTGGCCCTCCGCATCCAACTGTTCGGCCAGTGCAGAGCCAAGACGCCCGCAGCCCACCACCAAAATATTCAATTCAACTTCCCTCCGGTTCTTTCGCATCAAAACACTGGCAAAATAACAAACCGCCCCTTGGCAATACGCAAAATTGCGCTGCGCCCGGGGCTTTCTGCCAGATAACAGCATCATCATATCATCTTTGCATCGTTCTGTCTAGCACCCATTTTATTTTGTTTTTCTTGTAGGAATAGAGCGCTTTTCCACCTTTCAAGAATTGCATTTTCTACTCTCTTATTGTAATATAGTTGGTATGATTTGGTCGTAATTTGGCGAACACAAAGAAGCGGAGGTCTTTTTCAATGCAGAAAGAAAACCAAGCGTGGCTAACCAACACAGATAGTCGGGAGAAAACCCCACCGGAGAATTATGTGTTTGCACTGGACATTGGTACACGCAGTATTATCGGCATTGTGGGTTTGCCCCGCGGCGAGAAGCTAGAAGTGTGCGCCGTTGAAATAGCAGAACACGAAAAGCGCGCAATGATTGATGGGCAAATTGAAGACATTGAACAGGTGAGCCGCGTAGCCGGTCTGGTGAAAAGCCGGCTGGAGGAACGGGTGGGCTACCCACTTACCCGCGTTTGTGTAGCTGCGGCAGGTCGCGCCCTGCGCACCTGTGAGGTTCATTATGAGCTTAATCTGCAAAGCCCACAGGTGATTACACCTGAAATTCTGTGCCGACTAGAGGCCGGTGCGGTACAACTGGCAGAGCAGGAGTTTGCCCCTACGGTGGAGGAGGACAGCCGCTCCGTATTTTACCTCGTTGGGTATTCTGTTTCGCGCTATTTACTGGACAAATACCCCATGGGGAGTCTGCTTGACCACCGTGGTGAGCTGCTGGAAGCAGACGTAATTGCAACATTTCTGCCGCGTGAGGTTGTAGACAGCCTTTATACTGCCATGCAGAAATGCGGCCTTGAGGTGGCAAGCTTGACCCTCGAGCCAATCGCAGCTATGAATGCGGCCATCCCCCAAAATCTTCGCCTGTTAAACCTTGCATTGGTTGACATTGGCGCAGGTACGTCCGACATCGCCGTTTCAAAGGATGGCGGTGTGGTAGGCTACACAATGGCCACCATTGCAGGCGACGAAGTAACCGAAGCACTCATGCGGGAGTACCTCGTGGATTTCCCCACGGCGGAGCGCATGAAAATGAAGCTGGATCAACAGGAAGACATCTTCTTCCAAGATATATTAGGGCTGGATCAGCAAATAACCGCCGAGGAGCTAAACGAAAAGGTGGCTCCGGTACTTCGCCGTTTGGGTGAAGAAATTAGCCAGCAAATACTTAAAGCCAATGGAGAAGCGCCCAGTGCCGTCTTTTTAGTTGGCGGCGGTAGTAAGCTGCCTGGCCTTTGCCCCTGTGTAGCTGAAATGCTCGAGCTTCCTGCAAACCGTGTGGCCTTGGGAGGGAAAAACTTTTCCACCTATTTGACCAAGGCCGACCCCAACCTGATGACACCGGAATTTGCAACTCCTTTGGGTATCGCGGTTTCATCCGCACTTAATTTAATCAGCGACAGCTTTACCGTTTTACTGAATGGCGCAAGAGCCAAGCTCTTCCGCAGCAACAGCCTCTCGGTACTGGATGTTCTGCTGATGAACGGCTGGAGGCACGACCAGATGATTGGCCGCTCCGGAAAAAGCCTTGTCTTTGAGTTGGATGGTGAGAACAAGGTCATATACGGCGGACACCCCGCAGTGGCAAAAATACAAATTAATGGTGCAGACGCCTCTCTATCCGACACGGTGCGTGCAGGTGACTCCATTTTATTTGAGCCTGCTCAAAACGGCAAAGATGCCACTCTCACCGTTGGCGACGTTGCCGATCTACACTCCCCTGGAACCGTATTTTTAATAAACGAAGAAATCTCCCTTGGTTTGCGGGTCATGGTAAACGGTCACCCCGGTACAGCGGAACAAACCATTTGTGCCCGTGACCGAATTCGCACCCGCCCCGTAAACACACTGGAACAACTGCTCTCTTTTGCCGGCGTTCCAGAAGGTGCTGTGTTTTTGGTAAATGGGGAAGCCCATCCTCCTCACACTTTGCTCCACCCCGGCGACCGAATTGAGCCAATAAATTGGAATCGTAATGAGGTTACGGCAGAGCCCGAATTTGAACCGATGATAGTAGAGTCAAGTATTGCACAACCAGAAATAGAGGAGCAAATACTTTCCAACTTGGAGGAGCAATACCATCTGAAGCCAAAAGATGAGCCCGATTTAGCCGATATACTCGCAAAAGAGGCGCAGGCGCAGAGCCAACAGCTTAAAATGGCAGAGACTAATCTGACAGCACGCCAAGGAGCGGAACCGGATGAACCTGCCGAACCACAGCAGCAGGCAGCACCCATTCAAGAGACCACGCCGCCTGTGCTTGTACTTTTAAACGGGCGCGCTGTACGTCTCAGCGGAAAAACGGACCGTTCCCCCTACTGCCTGATTGACACGCTCAATTTGGTGGATGTTGACCTTGCCACACCGCAGGGCTCGATTGTTTTGCGCATTAATGGGCGCGAAGCAGGCTACTTAGAACCGTTAAAGGACGGCGACGAGGTAGAGATTTACTGGGACGGGCAAATAAGACCCCAATAAAATAAATATCCGCCGGCTAAGCCGGCGGTTTTTCTTAGTCGCCTATAAGGCTCCATTACTGGCCGCCCTTGCAAGGGCATATTACGGTCTGACACTTG
>NZ_JAWFXC010000008.1:0-119343 GCF_032576335.1 Clostridium sp. | reverse complement strand
TCACCTACACAATAAAATCTGACTTATCACGAATTTGAGCCGTTGCATCTTACTTGACGCAACGGCTCTTGCTTTGTCTACATGCCAAGAATAGTCCAGTCAATGCTTGCATATAGACGGTGAACGGATTTTAATTTTCATAGCACCGAACCCCTCCCTGTTGTCTATATTTAATTAATTGAAACTTCCATTTTGCTATGGTAAACTTATTTTATATATTTACCGAGTAAAACTTTTTTGAAACGGTAGTGAGGAAAAATTTGCCCCGAAGGGGTGTATTTATATTTGCTTGATTCGCATTAGGCGGATAAACATAATGAAAACTTTACTTTGAAGATGAGGGGGAATAATTTGATTATAAAAGATAACAAGCAATTCAATATATTCCCCTCGCATGTGGGGCTGAGAAAATATATTCAATATTACAACGTCGTATTTCCATCGAATAATACATTTACCGCACAATATACGCTTATGCCTAACGCTTGCGGAACATTGTCGCTTGCTTTTGACGGAAACGCAGTCATTGCTGAACTGTGGGGAGCATCTTTAACCCCGGTATTGTTAGGAATGGAACCAAATAGTTATCATGTCCTATTGCTTGTACAACTTTCTCCCTATGGTTTGTATCAAATTACTCGTCAAAGCCAAGCGGAGTTTGCAGATAAACGACTGACGCTTGAGGATATTGACAATGAGCTGTTTTATTCGCTGCATCAGGCTTTTGTAGCATCAAAAACTGTATCCGATTTGGTGAATACTTGTGAGGAAATTTTATACCGACGCATGGAAAAGCATGTTGTTTCGGACTCTTTGGTGTTGGCAACCAAAGTGATTTCTGATAATTATGGACAAATACAAGTGAAAGAAGTTGCCAGACAATCCCATTATAGTGGGCGACAGCTAAACCGCTTGTTTCTTGTGCAAATTGGGATGAATGTTAAGGACTTTATACGCTTAACTCGCTTTAATTATGTATTAAAGCACATTCAAAAATCGCCTTGCTTTTTTGCGGCATTGTCGCAACAAGCTGGATATTTCGACCAAGCCCATTTTGATAAAGATTTCAAGGCTATCAGTGGCGTTACCCCACAAAAGTATCTGAAAACAATGTCGGATTTTTACTATGACGGCACAGAGATATACGATACACTATCCTCAAAGGGGGATTGAAAAATGAAATATCAAGGTTGTCTTTTAGCGGTTAAGGATATAGCCGCATCGAAACATTTTTATGAAAAGGTGCTTCATCAAAACGCGGTAATGGATATTGGCGTACATGTGACCTTTGAGGGGTTTTCTCTGCAACAAGGATATGCCGAACTCGTTGGCATATCAGTCGATAGCGTGAAAGAGCAATCGCACAACTTTCAAGTTTATTTTGAAGTGGAAGATTTAGACAAGGTATACGCCAAACTAAAAAGCATATCCAGTTTGCAGTGGGTACACGAAATCAAAGAATACCCGTGGGGGCAGCGTGATATTCGGGTATATGACCCCGACAAGCACATTGTAGAAATTGCAGAGGATATGACCACGGTTATCAAACGCTTTTTTAATCAAGGCATGTCGGCAGAAGAAGTTGCTACACGCACAATGTTCCCTCTTGAGGTTGTAAAACAGTATGCGTTAGGCTTTAGTATGTGATACACGGCGGCTTTGGTAAACCAAAGCCGCTATTTTATTCCAAACAAGATTGGAGGAGACGGACAATGAGTAAATATGAGCCGCTTTGGAAGGCGATAGGTCAACGCACGGAGAACAGCTTCGCGCTGACCTATGCCGAGATTGAACAGATTCTGGGCTTTCCCATCGACCACGCCTTTTTAACCTTCAAGAAGGAGCTGCCCGTCTACGGCTATGAGGTGGATAAGATCTCCATGAAGGCACAGACGGTGACGTTCAAACGCTGCACTTGACAAGCGGTGCGTTTCTGCCATCATCGGCTTCACCCATCCAAGAGGAGGAATACTATGAACTGGGAGCCATGGACAGGCTGTTACAAGATAAGTGATGGCTGTACAAATTGCTATTTTTATGGGCCGTATGCAAAACGCTATGGTCAAAGCACAATACAAAAAACAGATAAATTTGATTGGCCCGCAAGGAAAAATGCAAAGGGAGAATACAATATCAAAGGCAACAAAATTCTTCCAACCTGTTTTGCGACTGACTTTTTCCTGCCAGAAGCAGACGAGTGGCGTAAAGACATTTGGGCTATCATCAAGGAAAGAACAGATATTGATTTCTTGATTTTAACAAAGCGAATTGACCGTTTCCCCCAATCGCTTCCGTCTGATTGGGGTACAGGCTATGACAATGTGAATATTGGCTGTACTGCCGAAAATCAAACACTCGCCGATTACAGGCTTCCGCTCTTTTTATCCTATCCGATAAAGCGGCGCTTTATTGCCTGCGCCCCACTTTTAGAAGCGATAGATTTAACACCATATCTTGATGGCATAGACCATGTTACCGTTGGCGGCGAAACAGGACGAGAAGCCCGTATGTGCGATTATGATTGGGTACTTAATATCCGTGAACAATGCGTAACAGCAGATGTAACCTTTTGGTTCAAGAATACAGGCTCACTTTTCAAACGTGACGGTGTAGTGGAAAAAATAAATCCATTTAAGCAAAACAGTGTGGCAAAAGAGCTCGATATTGATATTTCAGATGGGAAAAGGTTGTTCTGATCAAATCAATGGAGTAAAGCATTATTGCCTATTTTGTTTAACAAATATTCTGTATGAACCAAATGAGCAGACAGCTTATTGAGACTAAATCGGTTCTACCAAAACTAATCACGATTACTATGAAAATATGGGCAAACCTTGCTATCAGGCTCGGGTTGCCTACTTTTTGTTTTACAGTCACATCCCGAGTATAGTCCAGATATAGGTCGGCGCCGTGAGAGTGAACACCAAGCAGGCGAACAGAATGGCGGGCGCCGCCCACTCAAACTGCCCATGTTTGCGATAATCGAAGTACGCCATCCCAAGTTTGGCAAAGAAAAACACCGCCAGAATCAAGTCGATTGCAGGGAACACCACCTTGTTGACCACCGTCTTGATTTGCCCGGAGGCATCGTTCCACGTTCCCTCAATCGCCCCGGCCACGTCGCCGTTTGCCGCAAAAGCGGTTGTGCCAAACAGCAGGCTTACCATGAGAACGAGCGTGAGTGCCAGCGCGATTTTTTTATATCTTTTCATAAAGACCACCTTTCCGAAATGAGGAACAAGGCCGCAGGATCGCTCCCGCCGCCTTGTTCTTTTTCTGTTTTTATAGCTGCATGGTCATGTCCATGCCCGGAGTCTGTTCCTCCAAAAGCGGAGCTACCGCAAGCACTTGCGGGTTTTGGTAAAACTTCAGGTCGCCCCGAAATCCTTTTTTCAGCGCACTGAATTCCTTCGCTTGTGCAAGGAGCTCAGCGGAACAGCCGGGCGGCAGCTCCTGATTCCAGCGCACCCAATCGCCGTTCTGATAGCGCGGCTCCAGCTGGAGAATCACATAATCCTCCGGCACAAAAGCGGGGTATTTCCGCCAGAAGCCCTGCACATCCACGTAAGGATGCCCCTCCTGCATGACGGTCATTTCCATAAGCCGCAGGGTATCTGCAAGAGAGGTGCAGAACCAGCACTCCCGATCTCCGAACCGCCGGATGCGGCCATCCTTGAGAATTGCCTCCAGCCGATCCGTTTTTGTGTAGTGGTACACGCTGCCTTTTGGAGCCTCAATGCGTTCATATGCCATCCTCGTCCCTCCTTTACGGCTGGATGGGACCGGCGTGCCAATCCTGCCACAGATTGCCGCGGATAGTCAGGCTGTCGGTCAGGTTGGCGGACAGCATCCCATCGGGCGTCCACGCATCTATGAGCCATGTGTTGACGGTATAGGCGCCGTCCAGCATCCAGATGGGGCTGAAATGAGTCCGATTCTTGTAGGTGGAATAGGGATTTTTCTGAAATTCAAACCGCCCCGATCCCATACGATCCAAGAGCCGCCAGTAGGCTTCGTAGCCGAATTCAGGGAAATAGCTGACCGCATTCTGCGGCTGGGTAACCGCCGAGCTTTGGCTGGAGCTGACACTCCCGGTGACGGTCTGGTTGATACCGTATCCTGACTTCATAACTCTTCCGCTGGCGGTGGGATTTTTATCATCGCACTGGATGCTCATGGCTGCGGTCAGACTGGCGCTGTAGCGATCCAGATCAAATTCCCACCATCCATGGTCACACCAGTATCCGTCCTCATCATCCCCATGCCATACCCAATATTCCTGCCACCACGGGCGCCAGACACTCCAGCTTGCCGTGCTTTTCACCGCTCTGCTTGGAACAGAAGTGCGGGAGAAGCTGTCATTGCGGTCATCGGCTACGGGATTGGGCGGCGGGTTCTTATCAAGGTCAACGATTTTTACGTTGAGGGTCGTTTTCGCCGTGCTGCCGGGGCCGGACACCGTCACTTCAATGGTCATGTTCTGCTCGGTATCAGGGGTTCTCCATTTCACCCACGCAAGCTGGCTGTCGCCTTCAGGGTAATAAACATTGCCCACGTTGTAGGTCTGGCCGCCAATGTTGAAGCTGACACGGGTGGGGCTGTCAGGGTCGGACTGGCCACCGCTGATGCGCACCGCCGTGATGACGTCGGTGTTGACCCGGTACTCATAATCGTAGGCGTCAATCTGCGGTTCCTCCGGCTTTTCCTCAAAGCGGACGATGCCAAGCCCAAGGCTGGACTTGATATCCGCATTGGTGGCGGCGCTGGTTTTGCTGCCTCCCCATGCGGGATAGCCGAGATCGCTTACCTCCAGGAACATGGCCAGCGGCAGATTCTTGTGGGTTAGGGATACCATGCGCCGCCTTAACAGGCCGCTGGTCTGCTCATCATAGAGCGCCGCTTCAGTAGCGGTGGTGGCAAACATATTGCCCTCAAATTTATAAAAGGCAAAGGGTTCAAGGAGCAACTTGTACTCACCGCCAATCAGAACATCGTAGTCCATGCCAGTGTGATTTGCGATGAGTTGCACCAAAAACTCAGAGCAAAAGTATTTCTTGAGTGCATCAATATTATTGCTGCCATTGGTACTGATAACTTTTGGAATTGCCTGAGGTGGTTTTATGGTGGTATAACCGCCTTGGACAGCTTGCAAGTTCCTGCCATTGTTGTACTGTATTTTGCTGACCTTTCCGAAATGATAAATCGAAGATGATGGGGACTTATTGCTTAAATCAATGGGAGTAGTAACTACCGCATGGTCGCTTGCGCGAACCACCGTGACACGTACACCTTCATTACCGGGACTCCATGAATTGGTGCTGGTTCCCTGACCCATCCCGCCGCCACCGCCGTCAATGTTTCCGCTGCCGCCGGTGTCGGCAAGCGCAGTCATCGGGCAGAGCAGACACAAAACGAGGAACAGCGGCAGGGCTCTCAAAAGTAATTTTTTCATTTTGCCCTCCTGTGTTTTTGCAAAATAAAAGCACGGTATTTTTCAACCGTGCTCTTGGGATATATTGTATTAAGTTTTAGTCCATCGTACCGACTTGCTTGTTGATGTCGCCATCGCTTTTTCCCTCAATCACTTGATTTTCGCCCAAGTTTGGCACGTTATCAAAGCCAGGAATGCTGTTTCCGCCATTGCTGGGTTTAGAGGAGGATTCCTGTTTCGGGGTTTCCTTCGGCTGTTCCACCTTGTCATGGTCGACTGCCGCGGGAGGCTCGGTGACCTTTTCGCCGTTGGGCTTCTGTGTGGGGTCTTGAAGCTGTTCCTCGGTATATTCCGGCTTGCTCACATCGCCCTGAATGGTCTGCTCCGTGCCGCTGGAAACCGCGCCGTTGTCGGTGCTCACCGGCTGGGTGGTATCGGGCGGAGTTACGGTGACCTCTTTTTCTTTCTCTGTGCTGTCCGGCCCGGACGGGTCTACCGTCACATCGCTCACCTCGGAGCTTTGGGACGGGAGGGGCGCATCCACCGGATTGGGTGTCTGGAACCGCTGCCCGATCAGCACCATCAGTATCACGCAGAGGGCAAGTCCCCCGGCGACAGCCAGCCACTTCTTCATTTTGGGATTCATATTTTTCATAAGAGCATCCTCCTATTTACCATATTTTGATAAGCCTCTTGTTATTTCACACCCTACCATGAACGTTTCCGGAAGTCTACTGTTATTATAGAAAACTTTTTGATAACAGTCAAAATTTAGGCGTGTATCCGGCGCTGGTCTTGACCTTGATGGTCATGGGCGGCAGCAGCTTCCCGCCAAAGGATACGGGAACCTCCAGCAGAATGGTGCTGTCCGCTTCAAAACGGGCGGAAGCTTGGTCACCCGATGCAAGAGGCGCGTTTCGGATGTCCACCTCCAGATTCCAGACCTTAAACTCCAGCTTGCCGTCCGGCGTGCGCTTTTCATGGTATCCGCTGCTATAAGAGAGTCCAAGGATGTTGTCCAGCCGGTCATAAATATCGCCGTAATCGAGACTTTCCTCGAAATCTCCGGCATAGGGCTGGTAAGCGCCCGAATAGCCCTCCCGCACACCGTGGTACACATCATCGTAATTCTCCACCACGGTGGAGATGACGGCGGCCTGCACTGCATCCCGCACACCCTGCGCCACAATCATCAGACGGAAGTATTCTGAAATGCCCGTGAAGATCATGACCAGCGACAGGGTAATTGCGATAATGAGAGGAAAGCCCGCACCGTCTTTTCTCCGTAAAATTTGCTTGATTTTATCCGTCATTTCCAGTAAACCTCGCTCTTTCCCGCCGCATCTGCTCTCAGCGTAATCGGGAACGAGCCGAAGCCGCCAAACAGCCCGATGTTGGTTTGGTAGGTGACCGTTACCGTGACTTCCTCATTGAGCTGGATTCTGCCGGTTTCAGACCATTCCACGCTGGGAGAAAGCCCTGTCTTTTCCCGCAGAAGCTGCTCACGGCGGCTGGTTTCGCTGCCCACCTGTCCGGCAATTTCGGCCTCCCGGATGAGCTCCGTGGCGAAGGTGTCCAGCTGCTGCTTTTGGATGTAGACGGGGAACACCTTCACGGCAAGGGCAATAACCAGCATGGCGCACAGCACCAGCACGGCCACGTCGATATAGCCCTCGCCGCGCTTGTTTTTCAGGATTTTTCTCAGCACATGGTCACCCCCCGCTCAAAGGGCCCCTGCTCCTGCCGGGGTTCCGGGTTGTGGTCACTTAAGATACGCCATGCGCCCTTGCTGAAATCAGCAGTGCAAATCTCCTGCTCCAGCAGTTCATCCGCGGGGACATCTCTGGCAAATTCAGCGCTGCCGGGGTTTCCTTTCACACTCTGGCCGGAGAGCAGAAGCTGTGCAGTTTCCGGCGTCAGGTACACATAACCGCCGGGCGTCATCATGTCAAACGCTGCGTTCGGGTGCGCTTCAATAAATTCCCGCACCGTGATTCTCACTTCCTCCGCAGAAACAGGCGCATATTCCGGGTCGAGGGTATACTCTGCTTCCGATTCGCCCTTGTCCCACAGCGTCCAAAGGGCATGGGTGAGTTCCTCGCTGAAATCCACGGTCTGCTCGGATATCCACTGATCCTTTACCACCTCCAGCGGGTTTTCGAAGCGCAGGAGGTATTCCATATAGTCAGCCGAATAGCTGCTGCCGGATAATTCTCCGTACACAAACTTCACAGCGGCAATTTCACTCGCCAGCTCTACCAGCTCAGAGGCCGGTTTCTGCTGCCATTCCTTTCGATACTGCGCCATGCCTCTGTCCAGCTTTTTCCGCAGAAGCGTCATCATTTCCTGTTCTGTCATCTGGTTTACACCTCCCTGTTAGAACATCCCGGAAAGGGATGTGATGATTTCATAGACAATAATCGCCATGTAGGTCATGAGAAAGCACATGAGCATGGCAAAGGAGAACACCCGGATTTTCGGCGGGATCTTCATGGCCTGCGCTTTCAGCCGCTGAAGCTCCAGCTGTTTCATATCGTGGGCCAGCATCTGAAAATACATCCCGCCGTCGTCCCCGCGCAGTACGCCGATCAGCCCTCTGGTAATATCCGAGAGCATGGGCGAATTGAACCTTGCCTCAAAGCGGGTTAACGCCGCCTCATAGCTGGAGGAACGCATATCCGCCGTGAGGATGTCCAGCTCCGCCGCAAAGTCCTCGCCTGCGTTTTTCTTGAAATTCTCCAGCATGGACAGCACATCCCGGCTGGCTTTCAACTCCTGAGTGACGGTCTCAACGAAACGGGGCAGCTCCTGTTCGATTTTTCCGCGCTTGGCTGCCAGCGCCTCGTCCGCCTTGCGGATTTCCTTGAAATAGACCAGCACGGCGGTAAACAGTACAATGGGCGCCAGCAATGGCAGAACCATCAGGCAGGGAATGATACACAGCCCGATAGCCGCCGCCTTCACAATAGCCGTTGCGGTGAACAGCTCCGGTGAGTCGGAAAGCCCCGCCGCCGACAGCACATTTGTCATCCGGCTTCTCTTGTACGCATCCATGCGGATATACCGGGAGAGCCGGACGGCGGCGTTCCGCAGCAGGGCATCGGTGGTTTTGGGCTTGGCCTTGGCCTGCTTTCCTGCTGACAGCATCGCCTTTTGGGTTGCAAGGGTGGGCAGATGCAGCAGATCGGCGGCAATGAAAAAGAGTCCCGCCGACAGGAGGACTCCAAATAAAAACAGATAGATTGTCATGGGTTCCTCCTTATCTTCGATATTCGATGGGCTGGGTGAGCTTGATCACAAACGCCGTGGAAATGAAAATCACGGCAGCGCAGATGGTCAGGATTACCTGCCCCAGCGGGGTATGCATCAGGGTGTGGTACCAGTCCTGATTCAAAAAATACAGGAGCGGAATGTTGCCTATGACAAGGACCACCATGGTGATGAATTCCTTTCTCGGTTCGAACACCATGGTTTCCAGCTCACCGTTGACCACCCGCATATCACTAAGCTTGCTGACAATAGGCGTCAGGGTGGTTTTCAGGCTGCGGTCGTGCTGACAGGCAATGAGGGCGTCGCACCATTCCTGAAACACCGTGTTGTCAATTCTCATTTTCACATCATGGAGCGCCGCCGTCACATCGGGGTCAACCAGCCGCACACGGGACACAAAGCTCTGAAATACCGACAGCACCGGCGGGTTCAGGTACGGGAGATTTTCCTCCACCGCCGTCAGAATGTCCTCGTTTCGGAGGTAGGCCGTGGTGATGATACTGAGCGCCGTTTCCAGCTCCGCCGCAATGTCCTTTTTGAAGTGGCTGGCCGTGAGCTTCACCCACCAGAACGGCAGGAGCATACAGCCCGCCGCCATGACAGGAACCAGAAAAAAGTTCGAGAGCATCACGGCCACGGACGCGCCCACGGCAAAGAACAGCAGGGACAAGGCACAGAGCATGGGAAAGCGTGCCGATCTGCCGGTGACCTTGAGGATAGACTGCACCTCGGCAAGCTCCCGGCGCAGATAGGATTTCTTTTTCCTGCGGATGGTTTCATTGACCTCATCCCGGAGGGCTTTGGGCTGATCAGTCAGCCTGCCGAAGATGGCGGTTGTAAACGCCATGGGTGTCAGCCCAAGCAAAATAAAAGAGCCTGCAATCATTCCAATGCAGGCGATTAACAGTACCGTCATCATGCGATTTGTGCCTCCTTTCTCCTCAGGCTCTCAATGACCGCCTGCGGCATACCGTTTTCCAGAAGCCGCTTGGCAAGGCTGTCCGAGATGGTATTGACTTGCTCGTGGTGCCCCTCAATGATGAATTTGCCGTCCTCCATGCGGTTTTCGGTGATGACATACTGGAACAGCGGGCGGAAACGCCTTGTGCCGTCGGGCAGGATTTCGCATTCCTGAATCTCCATCATGCGGCGCTGCTTGTTTTCCAGCTGCTTGCAGAACACCACAATGGGATAGGCTTCGGTGACATAGTCCATGAGGGTCGCATCGGACATATCCACGGCGCGCTTGCACAGGGACACCATGCGGCGATAGGTGGCTTCGCAGGAATTGGAGTGGATGGTGGTCAGCACCGCCACGCCGGTTCGGGCGGCCTCCTGCGCCGCGTTTGCCTCCGCGCCGCGCATCTCGCCCACCACGATGATGTCCGGGTTGAAACGGAGGGCATAGTCTAAAAGGTTGGTCTGGTCGATGCGCTGGCGGTCATTGTCGCTGTCACGAGTCAGGGTGTGGATGACCGAATTGACCACCTTTCCGTCCTTTTCTCTGACGAGAGCCAGCTCACGGGAGCCGTTTTCAATGGTATAGATTCTCTTGTTGTCCGGTACGGTGGTCAGCACCCAGCCTGCCACGGTGGTTTTACCGGAGCTGGTGGCGCCCGCCACGCAGACCGAGATGCCGTAACGGACACAAAGGGATAAAAAGTCCAGCATAGGGTCTGTCGCCGTGCCGCTTCGGACAAAGTCCTCTTTTTTCATGCTCTGCGGGTTTACGATACGGATGGAGGCCGCCACACCCACATCCTCGTCCACAATGGGGCTTTTCAAGACGGCAATACGGATATTTTTACTGAGATGCCCCAACACGATGGGGCTGACGTTATCCAAAACCATGCCGCTGATGTGGAGCATCCTTCGAATCACATTGACAGCGTGCTGGGGGCTTTCAAAGCGTTCCTCCAGCTTGACGGTGCGGCCGTCGGAATACTGCACCTCAATGTCTTTCCACGAATTGATGTCAATTTCCTCAATGCCGCTCCCGAAGATGTATTTGGTCAGAAATCCAAACTCCGCCATTTCGGTGTAGAGGGCGTCCGCCAGCTTGCCGCCGCTCATGCCGTTTACCGAGACACGGCGGTCCTGGACGTACTTGGTGATGTAGCGTTTGAGCTGCGCCTTGGCATCCTCGCCGCCTGCGGTGATGAGGGTGCTGTAATGTTCGGAGATGTACTCCTGCACCTCGGCAAGCACCGAGGAGAAATCCTTTCCCTCCGTTTCCGGGGTAAAGAACAGACCATGCGCACGCAGCGTGCGGTTGTCACGCAACGGCGCGGCTTCCTGCTCATCCGGCGGATTCAAAACATCCACATCGGAACCGAACTGCAAGTTTGCAAACCTCTCAGCCGTGGGTTCGGAGGTATTTCCGACTTCGGTGATCAGCTCTGGTTCTGTGGATAACGGATGACTGCCGTTTTTTTCTGTGCGTGCCGCCTTATTCTGAAATGCCGGTGCGCTTCGTTTTTTGCCCAACTTCATATGCCGAACACCTCCTTTTGGCGCGCGCAGCTTTTGCGAAAGCTGCATGGTTCGCTTTGCTCACAGTGCGCCTCACGGGTGGGAACCAGTTCCCCCCGTGTGCCCCCCATGCTCTCCGAGGGGGATTTGGAACGATAGCTTTTCATATACCAAATACCTCCCTTGTAATTTTTTCTATTTCCTTGCGGAATTGGCGGCTGTCCTTTAAGGACAAATCTGCCAGCAGATTCCCGGCAAGGTACTGTTCCTCCAGCTCCGGCGAGTGGGTCAGGGTAAAGGCTACGGAGCCCAGCGCCTGTCCGATCTGCTCCCCGGCCTGCCGGGGCTTCACGTTCCCGGCAACCTTGTACTGCTTCTCCGCATCCCATTTGGAATCCCGGAGCAATGGGAGCTGACTGGAAAGATAGCTTACGGATTTCAGATCGGCGTTTGCAAGGCGCAGGACGCTGTCGGCCTCCATGAGCGCCACGGCGGAAAGGATGTCGTTGGCGATATAGCTGCCGCAGTCCGCCACCACGAAAGGGGCGATTTTTCGCAGATTATCCAGAAGTTCTTGTGCCTGAGTCTGCTCATAGGGCGGGTAGGTGTACTCGTTCTCACCCTTTTTCATGCCGAGGACGGTGAGGTATTTGTGCTTTTTCAGCGTCACCAGATTGTGCTTGATGAGCGGCTCCGTCACATGGGCGGCGGCAAGAATACTGCCCAGCGAATGCTCGCCCTGAAGCTCCGAGGGCGGGCAGATGCAGGGCAGCATGGGGGCGGTCATATCGCAGAGAAGAAGCACCACGTTTTTCTTCCGGTCGGCAAGGTGCTTTGCAAGCTTCACGGCAGTGACGGTCTTTCCGCTGCCGGGGGAGCCCCAAACGGCAAGGATTCCTTCCTGCGGCTCCTGCTCCGGCGAGGCATCCTCCTTTGGCACTTGGCGGGTGAAGATGCCCTTTTTCTTAAAGTTCAGCATCACTGCACCTCGCTTTCCGCAGGCGCTTCGGATGCAGTGCTTTCCTCCGGTTCCTGAGATTCAGGAGCGCTGTCCTGCACCGGCTCCGCGGGATACAGTGCCGCAACGACCTTGTCCTGCGCCTCGATAAACTTGGCGCTGTTGGCGGGTGTGCCGCGGTAAACAAGGGACAGGTGGAGCTTGCCGTCCGATTCCAGCTCTGCCAGCACCTTGCTCTGTTCGGGGGATACCAGCAGGGTCACGGTTGCAGGAAGTTCTTTTTCATTCTCCGCCGAAGGCGAATCGGGTCCAGCGTCACGCTGGTTGGCGTCATAGCCGCTGCCTGCGGTGACGGCGATGACCTCCACATATTTCAGCTCGGCGGGGATCACGGTGGAGCCCTGCTTTTTGTAATCCGGGGCGATCACCGACACAATATCGCCGCTTTCCAGCTTGCCGGACAGTCCGTTGGCAAAGCTCTTGATGGTGACCGACATGGCCTGCTTGGTGCCGTCCAGGTTGTACAGGTAGGTATTTTCTGCCGCCGGGGTGTCGGATAGCTTGGTGTTTAAGATATAGTCACCAACGGAAAGATCGGCGGTGGCGTACTTGCCCACAACGGATTCGCTCTGGCGAAGAACATTTTCGGGCAGTCCGAAGCCGCCCACTTCCGCGGTCTGCACCATCTCCTTGGTGATTTCCTCGCCTGCCTTGATTTCCTTCACGACGCGGACGATTTCGGTTTTCTGGCTGACCGACTGGTTAAACAGCGGCGTCACGCCGAAGCAGATAAGCAGGGACAAAAGAATGCAGATCACTCCGACCACCGTGCGGTTTTTGAAAAGGCTCATAGATTTTTCCTCCTTGATTTCATGGTGATTTTAGAAACTGGAGCTGTATCTGCGGTGTTTCACTGCTTTCACAGCCTTGGGGATCAGGGCGGCGGCCAGCGTAACGGCGGCGATACCGGCAGCGACGAGGGCCTTTTTTCTGCTGATATGGATTTTTTTCATGAGACAATTCCTCCTAAAATTTTTGAAATGGTTACGGCAAGAAAGCCGAGGGACAAAAACGGCGCCATAGGCAGAGATGCCTGTGACGCTTTCTGCGGCTCCAGCTTGCGAAGCCGTCTGATGAGCTGGTTTATGAGATAAAAAAAGAGGGATGCCGTCAGGCCGAGCAGCAGCCCGGCCGTGCATCCCACAAAGCCCAGCACCATGCCTGCGGCGGCTGTGAGCTTGATATCCCCGCCACCGATGCCCTCCGGCTTGTACAGGGCGGCAAGCAGCAGGGGCAGTGCCGCAAGGACGCCTAAAAGATTGACGGGGCTGAAATCAATCAGCCCCGTCAGTGCAATCAGGAGGCAGATGCTGTCCGGGATAATCCGCTTGCGGAGATCCCACACAGAAGCCGCCAGCAGCAGACAGAAAAAAAGCACCGCCTGAAGGGTGCTATCAGCCTGCATAGTTGAACATTTCCTTAATGCGCTGCACAAGGGTGGGCAGCACCGTTTCCCCGAACAGAGCATACAGCCCCGCAAGGAGCAGAGCGCCCAAGACCACGGCAATCAGGATTTTGATGGCGGTGTCAATGTATCCGTCCCCGCGGCTGCCGGAAAGGACGCGGCGGGTTCTGGCGGCGGTCATGACCGCCTTGCTTTTCAGCTTGCAAATGAGATGCTTCATGGATGTTCCCCCTTATTCAAAGTGGTACGTCACCGAGTAGGTGATGTTGGATTTGTTGTACATGCACGAGTGGTTGGTATAATAATAAAACTCCAGCTGCGTGTATACGCCTGCGCCGAGGGTACGGGTGAAGGTGATGCCGTTGGAGGTGGTGCCGTAGTCCAGCTGATCCCACTGGCCGGTCAGCTTGTTGTAGCCGCGCACCCTGCCGAAGTCGGAGCCGCTGTGCCCGCTGACGGGCGGCACCGTAAAGGTGTATTCGGTGATGGTGGCGCCTTCGATGCCGTTTTCCATGATCACGGAATCCGGGCCTGTGAGCGTCATGCCACCGCCGCCGTTGGAATCCGCCACAAAGAAAACGATAGCGGCCCACGGGGACTCGGCGCCTGCGGAATCCACCGCCTTGACACGCACCACGTTCTTTCCGCGGGGGTAGGTCTGGGTTTCGGCGTTTCTGCCCTCCCAAATCAGGGTGACTGGGTCGCCGTCCGGGTCGGAGCTGGCTGCCGTGATGGTGACCGGCGTTCCCGGTGCCACACTGTTGCCGTTCGGCGTTCGGGTAATCATCGGCGCTGTCGGGGCGGAGTTTGCCACGGTAAAGGTCTTGGATACCCAATCGGAATACAGCCCGGTAGCATCTTTGGCGCGAACACGGACGGTGTGCGTGCCAACGGCATAGTAGCCGTCCGCCGCCTTGTTGTCCCATTCCAGTGTAGTGGGATCGCCATCCGAGTCAGAGGCTGTTGCGCTGATATTCACAAGGAATTTGCCGCTTTGGGCTGTACGGGTCGGAGTGGCAGTCAAGGTAACCGTAGGCGCGGAGCTGGTGATGGTGAAGGTCTTTTCCGTCCAAGGGGAATATGCTCCGGCAATGTCCTTGGCACGGACTTTTACGGTATGGGTGCCGGGCGCATAGTAGTTGTCTGCCGCCTTGTTATCCCATTCCAGCATGGTGGTATCGCCGTCCGCATCCGCTGCCTTTGCACTGATATTGACGAGGAATTTGCCATCTTTCACCGTGCGGGTCGGCTCGACAGTCAGGGTTACGGTGGGCGCGGCATTGGTCACGGTGAAGGTCTTTTCCGTCCATGGGGAATACGCCCCGGCGATATCCTTGGCACGAACTTTTACGGTATGGGTACCGGGCGCATAGTAGCCATCCGCCGCCTTGTTGTCCCATTCCAGCGTGGTGGCGTCACCGTCCGTATCCGCTGCCTTTGCACTGATATTGACGAGGAATTTGCCATCTTTCGCCGTGCGGGTCGGCTCGGCGGTCAGGATAACGGTTGGCGCGGCATTGGTCACGGTGAAGGTCTTTTCCGTCCACGCAGAATACGCCCCGGCAATGTCTTTGGCACGAACTTTTATGGTGTGAGTACCCGGCGCATAATAGCTGTCGGCCGCAGTATCCGCATACTCCAAGGTCACCGCATCCCCATCGGGGTCTGTGGCACTGGCGGTGATGTTCACAAGAAACTTGCCGGCCTTGGCGGTACGGGTGGGTACGGCTTCTACCACAGGGACATTCGGCGCGGTGTTGGTGACCGTGATGCGTTCCGAATGGGTGGTGACACGCGCTTCGCTGTCGGTGATAGAGGCGGTCAGGGTAAATGTGCCGGTGTCATGGATAGCGATTTTGCCGCCGTCATTGCCGAGGGTGCCCTGATACTGTGAGGGATTGCCGTCCTTTTGTAGTGTCCATACAACGGAATAGCTGCCGAGGTGCCGGACATCCTTTGCGGCAACTTCAAACTCCGTGCCGTAGTGAACAGCCTGCGGCATGGTAAATGCATATTGCACCACAGGGTGGATGCGAATGTTTTCGCTGTGGGAATATCTGCGTTTCAGGTAATCGGTCATGGCAGCGGTGAGAACATACTCGCCGTCGCCCTTAAAGGTAATCTTGCCGCCCTGGGGGGTGAGGCTGCCGTCAAACGCCTCGGAGAGCGGAATGCTCTTGCCGTCCTTGCTGACGGACCACTCCACCGGCAGAACCTGATTGTTGCCGTGGGTTCTGAGGTCGATGGCGGTATCGGTATAGGCAAATTCGGGAAGCTCAAAGCCGATGGTCAGCACAGGCAGAACCTCGCATTTGTCATGGCTTTCGTACAGAAATACACGGCCGGTTTCATCGGTGACTCTGGCTGCCAGCTCATAGACACCGGCCCGTTTGAAGCGGATCGTGCCGCCGCCGTTTGTGAGCGTTCCGTCCACATAGGTCGGCCAGTCCTGAAATCCGTAGGTGTTGTCCACCAGCCATTCGACGGTGAGGCCGTCCAAATCAGTGGTTTCGGTTTTGACCGCAATATCCGTATCGGTGTGAACATACTCCGGCAGGCTGTAGCTGACGGCAGGCACAGGATACACCTTGAAGCCCTGCTCGTAGCGGTAGGTTCTGCCACCGTCGTCGGTGAATTCCGCTTTCAGAACATAGCTGCCCTTGGCATGAAACTTCAGCTCACCGCCGCTGTTGCCCAGCGTACCCTCCACCGCATCGGTGAGGGATACTTCTTTTCCGTCACGGAGCAGCGTCCAATTTGCGGTATGGCTGCCGATTTCCCCGAACACTGCCTCCACCATCACGGTGCTGTCGGTGTGGAAGATTTCCGGCAGATAGAAGCCCGCCGAACCTACCGGGTAGACGGTAATATGGGCGGTATCGGAAAACACTCTGCCGGTATCGTCGGTGACAGAGGCGGTCAGCGCATACACACCTTTTTCCTTGAATCGGATGCTACCGTCAGCAGGATTTCCTTCGATCCATGTGTCGGTTTCGGCAGGCTCGCCGTTCCGGGTCAGGGTGTAGGCCACTGTGAGGCCGTCCGTTTCTTTTGTTTCTGTCTTGAGCGCCACGGTTTTATCCGTATGAGAAACGGTTGGGAGTGTCAGCTTGACCTCCGCTACCGGGTAGACCGTGATGCTATCCTGTGCGGTGATAACCTTGCCCAGCTCATCCGTAATCGAGGCGGTCAGCTTGTATACGCCCTTTTCCTTGAACAGCACCGTGCCGCCGGTGGAATCCAGCGTTCCGGTGAGAGCCGTTTCGATATCGACGGCAGTGCCATCCTTTTCGAGCGACCATACCACCGCATTGGTACCGAGGTTTTCGGTCATCAGCTTCACCGCCACGGATTTGTCGGTATGGGTGGTTTCGGGCAGAGCGAACGCCGCCGTCACAACCGGGTAGATGCTGATGGTCTGCTCATGGGTCACCGTGACGCCCCGGCTGTTTTTGGCCGTGGCAATCAGGGTGATGCTGCCGGTCTGCATAAATTTCACTTTACCGCCGTTGTGGTCAAGGGTACCGTCTGTCAGCTCTGAAAGCTCGGCAGGCAGATCGTTTTTCAGGGCTGACCATGTCAAATCGCTTACATACCGGCTTTCCGGCTTGATTTCAATTTCATCGGCAGTATACGCGGTTTTGGGCAGTGTAAATGAAAACTGCGGGGCGGGAACATAGGAAGAACCGCCACCGGAACTGCTGCCGCCAGAACTGCCCCCGCCGGAATTCCCATCGGAGGGCTTATCCTCCGGCTTGGTGGGAACAGTCGGCTTGGGCGGTTCTTCCTTCTTGATTTTTTCTTTGGCCTTTTCCGTATCCACCAGCATTTCAAAGGCTTCGGCGCGGGTGGCCTTTCCGTCCGGCTTGACCGTGCCGTCCGGGTAGCCGTCTACGATACCGTATTCCTTGCCGGTGCAGATGCTGGATTTGTCCGATTCGGAAAGCGTATCGTCGTCGGAAAAGCCGGTGACGCAGGAGCAGGAGGCGTCATGCTCGCCCTTGCCGATGGCACGCACCAGCATGCGGATCATCTCCATGCGGGTGATGGGCTGATCCGGTAAAAACTTCGTGCCGAAATCGTCCTTTTGGATGATTCCCGCAATAATGAGCGCCTCAACATCCTGCTCCGACCAATGTCCGGCAATGTCGGTGAAGCGAAGGGTGACCTCGCTTTCCTCCGGCTCCGGCAGCTCCATGGTTCTGGCAACCAAGGCGGCGAATTCCCCTCTGGTGATGATTTCATCCGGGTGCGCCAGCCCGTCGGGGTAGCCGCTGATGACGCCTTTTTCCGTCAGGATCTGAATGGCTTCCTCCGCCCAATGCCCCTTGGCATCCTCAAAATACCGGTTTACCGCATAGGCGCTGCCCGCAAGCAGGGAAAGCACAAGGCAGACAGTGAGGGCAAGGCACAGCGGCCGTTTCATTTTCTTATTCATAAGCGCCTCCTACATTCCGCCCATGACGGGCTGACCTTGCTCCTGCTGGGCGGAGGATTCCTGTTTCTGCGCGGCGGTCTGCCCCTGGGTCAGCGTCTGCTGATAAGCGCCGAGGACCGCCTTGTCAAACTCTGCCTTGGCCTCCTTGGTGCAGGGAAAGCAGATATCCTTGTACTCGCCGTTTCCGGCCTTATAGCTTGGCATGGAGATAAACAGCCCTTTAGAGCCCTCCATAATTTTGATGCCCCGCACGGCAAAATCGCCGTAGACATTGACCGAGGCGGTGGCCTTGCAGCTGCCCTCCGGACGGATGGAGTGGATTTTCACATCGTACTTGGGTGCGGCCGGTGTCGTGTTCTTAGGCATGGTTTTTTCCTCCTTCACAAGATTTCCGGCACAGTTAACCGGCGTAGTTGAACATCTCCTTGATGCGCTCGGTCAGGGTGGGGAGCACCGTTTCCCCGAACAGGGCATACAGCCCCGCGAGGAGCAAAGCGCCCAAAACCACTGCAATCAGGATTTTGATCGCGGTGTCAATGTAGCCGTCCCCGGCATTCCCTGCGAGAATGGAGCGGCTTTTCACAGCAGCCGCACCGAGCTTGTTCTTCAGCTTGCAAAATAGACTTTTCATTTTGGCCTCCTTCATAAAATGAGGGCATGAAAAAAACAGCTTCTGGCTGTCTACATGCTCATGCCCATGGTTTGGGTTTGCTCCGGTTCCCCGAAGCTGATTTGTTGAAATCCGAAGCGGTCACAGTAGTGGAATTCGCTGCCCTCTGCGTCATACAGCTCCACCACATCGGACATGGACAGGGAGTGTCCGTCATAGCCAGGCGGGTGATTCACGTTGCACCTTGTGTAGATGGCTTCGAGATCGTTGGTGTCAAGCTGCCCGTCATAGGCGACCCGGTAATGCTCCCGGGACGGCTCTCCAAACTGCCGCACCGTTTCCTCATAAGAGATAAACTTCCTATACACATCCGTTTCCGGCTTCAGCTGCCAGACGCGCACATTTTTCAGCGGTGCGGCGGACTCATTCATGCCGCCCATTCGTTCCCCCGCGGCAAGCCGTTCCATCACGCCGTCCGTCCACTGCGGGGTCAGGCTGCGGCTTTTGAGCCATGCGGTCAGCTCGTCATTTTGAAAGATGCTGTCCACCACCGCTTTTTCTTTTTCTGTATATCCGGCCGGGTTTCCGTAGTAGGAAATGAGGCCGTTCTTCAGGGTGATTCCCGGCATATGCTCACCTCCCGGATTGTGTGTTGGGAATCCAAGACAGGTTAGTTGCCGTAGATGATGCTGTCCAGCATAATCAGCTCATCCAGCTCCGCAAGGCACACGCCGCTTTGGGCCAGCACGGCGAGAATACCGGGCGGCACATCGGTAATATCCTGCTGGATATCGGCCTCCACCACCGTGATTTCGCCGCTGTCCTCGTCCGTATAGGCTTCCAGCTTGGCGTCGGCGGGGATACCCGCTTCCTCCAGCAGATAGCCGGGGATGCGGACAGTCTGGCTTTCATCCAGCAGATCATGGCAGAGAGAGCAAGCGGAAACGCATCCGGCAGGGCAGTCATCTGCGCAGCCCTCGCCGCAGTTGTCGCACAGTCCGCAGGCGGAGGCGAGAACGACGGTCAGATCGGCGGCAAGGGCGCTGAGACTCTGGATGGCGTTCGCCACCTCCAGCGCCGTCATTTTGTCCTTCATAAATACAAGGGCGTTCTGTCCGGCATGAAGCTCCAGCGTATCCTTGTCGGTGAAGCCGGACCGTTCACAGGCATCGGCCGGTAGGCCGATTTGGGGCATTTGATTCTTTTTCATAAAAAAGGGTTCCTCCAATCAAGTATTAATTTTGTTTTTCACGCAAGGCTGTGCCAAGGGCGCTTTTTCTACTCCATGAAGCCTCCTTCCCCAAACAGATTCAGCTGTGATGGGGCGTTTTTCTCACGCTCATGCAGATCGTAGTTGGCAATGAGGATTTCAGGAAACTGCGCCCCATTGTCATAACGCTGCTTGATGTTGTTAATGCGGGTAAAGGCTTCCGTCTGGATGCCCGGTGCGTCATAGAGGCTGCGGATAAATTCACAGTCGTTGTAGGACAGCAGAAATTTGCCGCCGATCTGCAGCAGGGCATCCCGCAGGCGGATATGGTCTTTTTCCGTGAAGCCGTCCTCGCCCACGTTTTTGTAATAGCTTTCGGTTTCAAAATACGGCGGGTCGCAGTAGAAAAAGCTGACAGGGCGGTCATACTGCCCGATGAGCTTCTCAAAGTCCTTGTTTTCGATGACCACCTTGGCAAGCCGCCGGTGGGCTTGCTCGATGAGAGGGAAATTGCTGCGGATATCATGGGGCTGGCTACCGTAGCTGGTCAGCCCCGAGGCATAGCTGTAACGGATGAGCTGGTAAAACCATGCCGCCCTTTGCACATCGGATGCGGGGCTGTCACGGGCGAGGGCGTTTTTCACAAGCTCGAAATCCGCGCGGGAGTTGAGGCAGTAGGCAAGCGCCGCCATTAGCTCCTGCGGCTTCTCCCGCACACAGCGGTAGAGGTTCACCAGCAGACCGTTGAAGTCATTGTAGACCTCAAAATCGTTGCCGGGCAGCTTGTGGAAAAGCACCCAGCCGCCTCCGCCGAACACCTCAATGTACCGCTCATAATAGAGGGGAAACAGGGTGACAATCAGCTCACGCAAGGATTTCTTGCCGCCGATCCAGGACATGAAGCTGTTCAGGAGTCATCACCTCCTTCCAGCGGCAGACGTATCTGCGTATCGTCAAAGGCTGCAAGGGAACGCCGAAGGCCGGTGATGGCAGCACTGATTCCGCTGATGCGGTTTCTCATATGCCGGATGGTCAGGCGTACCTCGGCTTCGGTTTTCGCGTAAAAGTACCCGTTCTGGTCGCTGGCAATGGGAACACCCTCCCGGCGCAGGGCATTGACCTGATCCCGCAGCTCCTTGCCGGAAACGTGGAAGGTACATTCCAGCTCACGGCTGATGACCGCGTTTTCCGCACCGCGGTGATACCGGCGCAGATGCTCTGCAAGCTGTTCTTTCTGCATGGGTCCTCCTTTCCGGCCGTTTCCCCAGAAAGGCAAAAAAGGGCGCAAAAAAACAGGGCCGCCTCCTGTTGGGGAAACGGCCCTGTTTTAATGTGGGGTCTAAAAAAGCGCAGGCGTCTCTGCCTGCGCTACTTGATTACGCCAAGCTCTCTTAACACTGCCACGCAGTCCTTGGCGCCCTGAATGTACAGATGCTTTTGAAACGTTACCTCTAAATCCGAATTTTGACTCAGATAATACTCAATTCTGTCTTTTATACCTTGACTGATTTCAAAGCTGTTCTGGATGCTGTCACTGAGCGAAATTAGTTCCTGTGCCAGTTTCTCCGCCTGAGGGTCTGATTCACGCAGGGCGGAATATACAAGCTGAAACCGCTCCGCCAGAGCCATATCCAGCAAGTCCATGAGCTTCTCATCCATCTTCTTCGCCTCCCTTCAGCACAACACAATGCCACAGCTTCATGAGAATAGCTATACCAAAACCCAACAAAGATTTGCTATTTCATTTCCATGCCAAGACTCTGTCCGGGGCGGTTGAGGCATTGGTCCACCGTCATGCCGTTCTGCGGCTCCAGCAGCCCGTATTCGGTTTCGGCAGTGGCACGCTGCTCCAAAAGATACCGCCCGTAGTTATCCAGATTACAGAACAGGCTCAGTCCGTTATCACCTGCCAAAGAAAGCATTCGCTGGATTTCCACTTTTGCGTACTCAGCGGGAGAGGCAGTATCAGTCAAAAGCTCAAATTCCTCTGTCATAAACGCAAGGTCAAGGGCTTCTTCCAAAGATATATCACCGGGAGCTTCCGCCAGCATTGCCTTGTAGGTCAGCAGATGGTTGTCCGTTTCAAGCTGCCGGAGCTGCTCTGCCAGCTCATTCACCAGCCCATAGCAGTCGCCCTCAGATGCATACAGAACGTCGCTGATTTTTTCAGTGAGGCTTGGCGCCATGCAGTCCTCCGCCGAAAATGCACATTCCTCCGGGGAGGCGGCTCCGACAGCATCAACCGCCTGCAAAAGCGCCGCATCCCCGGCAGGGAGCTTGAGGAAGACAACCGTTTCGTTGTCATAGGCGGGATCATTAAAATGCCCCTTGGTTACTTGGAGAAGCACGGCATAATCCGGCTTGTCAAGGGTTCTGGTATCGACGCTGTGGTATTCGGAGGCAATCTCGCCGTTCTGCACTACATAGCCATGGGGCGTGAACACGCCGCCCTCACCCTCGCGCATCTCTCTGCCGATTTTGGCGAAGTCCAGATATTCGTAGACTTCATCCGATACCCTTTCCAGTGCCGGTACAAAATCATTATCCGCATAAAATTTGCCGAGAGACGGATCGTCATGAGCTTCATAGGCAATCTGGCAATGCTCGGTGCTGTGTGTCATATTGATGAGCCGCTCCACTGATATGGGAGCGTATTGAGTCTGAACGGCATCCATCATCACCATGCCCTCGAAGCAGTCCAGTTCCCATGCACTTAGGGAAGACAGCCGCTGGGCGAGGTGATTCAGCTCATACAGATTGATATCGGGGGCGATAAATTGCGGCAGATAGTCCAGCTTGCAGCTTAAAACCTCCGCGGAATAGACGGTATCTCCGGTAATTCTTGCTTTTTCCAACGCATCCGCCAGCTCATAGGGTGTGGCGGGGAGTGCGATTTGTGCCGACGGATTTGCACCGGAAGGGTTCCACCGGCTGAGTTCTACTTCAAAGATTTTTCCTTTATCCAAGTGTCATTCCTCCCATCTTCACGCCTGACTCATCTGGATTGGATAATTCGGATGCGAGAGTGATTTTGTGCTCATCACAGAAGTCTGCGAGAGTCAGGGACTCACCGAGGAAATTGATGTTGTCCCGCAGCCTGCGGAAACCCTCCTTGGAGATAGTGACCGGCTCCGGTGTCAAAACGGCTCCGGCGTGGTTAACGGTAACCTTATTTTCTATGCTCACCGGCCTGCCTGGATCATAGTCGGAGCCGCGCAAATCGTAGCAGTAAAAGCCCACCGGCACCGTGGTTCGGTCGATGCGGGAATTGGTGAAAAGTGCTGGCTTTCCAAACAATTCTATGTGTTCATATTCTTCTTTTCTGGCGTTAACGCTCATTTGAATACCTCCCTGTAAATATTGGTTTGTGATTACACAAAAACAGCTCCGTCGCACCACTTTTTCATGGCGTTATACAGCAGCAGTACCTTGATTTGATCGGATACCTCTTTGTTAAATCAGTTTCCATGTTTCATCTTGCACCTTCCTTGCGTTTTGCAGTTTTTTGCATATCCGTTCTAAGGCAATCTCCCTCAGCGCTGTAGCAGATGAAGCCGTGGGACGGGTATGGGCAGCCGCCACAGCTTTGAAATGGACCGCATGGCCGTTCAGCCGGGGGTATTCTACCTACAGTGGAGAGATTGTTTGAATCGTAGCAGGCGGTTTGTTTATTTCTTTTATAGTGTACCAGCATGACCTTTCCTTTCCAGAAAACAAAAAAGCCGGAGAATAAAAGTGCATTCCTGCACTCCGATTCTCCGGCCTTCTAATGCTTTCAAATTTAATGTGATTTTGGTGTATATATAAAAAAAGGGCGCTAACTTTATCGGCTTTCATTCAGCCTTAAAAATCGGAGCCCTTTTTGATTTCAGCTTGTTCATCTGATTGTATTTTGAGTGGCGCCCTTTTTCATTTCGCTCTGTACTAAAAAGGGCGCTGCTCATGAATGTTTTTACTTGTAGGTTTGAGTCCTGTCAGAGTGAAGCTTTTACCCCAATAAATCTACGAAAAAAGAGCTTCCACTTTTCATCGTGGAAGCTCTTGAAAGGCTTGGATTTACTGGCTTTGTAAGCAATAAATCTTTTTTACCTTTTGTTTTTGGTCCGAGTGGCGAGACTTGAACTCAATTAAAACGTAGGTGTATAGCGGAGTCTCGTATACACGCCACACTTATGCCACAGCACCCTCATTCCTGGCCGGGAGATGAGGGTGCTTCTTTACTTAAATTAATCAGCCCATAAATCCTGCATCATACTCTGAATTTTCTTTCGTCTTTCAGTAGTTTCTTCGGTATCTATCAATACCGATATTATGTCGCCCTCTTTTGCCTCGGAAGGTAAAGCAGAAATTGGAATATTAACAAAACTTCTATTCTCCAGCTCAACTACAGCAAAATTTTCCTCAAAACGATCAATTGTATACTTCATATAATCTCCTTACTTCTACGGATTGCATACGGAACAAGGACTATATCCTTGAGACTGCGCATCGCTTAAAGATATAGCTATTTTACTTTTTTTCAGGTATCTGCAACCTCCTGTATGATACTTTCCTCCGGTTTTTGTTATATATACTGTATAGCTTTTGTTTTCCGTTGCCGGCGCGGTTACTTCGGGAGCTTTTTCCACAGGGGCTGTTTTTTGCGGCGCAACGGCTGCCGCGACAGGAGCTGAAGACGGGGGAGCCTGCTCTTTAATGCTAGACGACTTTTTGTTTACAGTGATTGTTTTTGAGTCAGATGTAAATATTATAGTGCCGTCTTTATCAGTGCGGTATATTGTTGCACCGATTTTTTCAAGTTTTGCTAATGCAGCAGCGGTAGGGTGGCCATATGAATTATCTTTTCCAACTTCGATAACCGCATATTTAGGATTAACCCTGTTGAGAAATTCTTGTGATGTTGATGTTTTACTGCCATGGTGGCCTACCTTTAGCACATCAGACTTTACATCAGCAGTTATTTGCTTTTCAGATTCTACCCCCGCATCACCGGTAAATAAAAACTTACTATCACCATAAGTCAGCATAGTAACCGCTGAATACTGGTTAAGATCATCGCCGGTAACGTTTACAGGGGCAATTATATCAATATTGAGATTTCCAGCCTTTAAAATATTTACTCCGTACTTTGCTGTATTGATCTTTAGACCTTTTTTCTGGATTGATTTAAGTAAATCTTCAAAAGTCCTGGTATTGGAAGATGCTTTGGGCATATAAACTTTTCCGATATCAACGCCATTTACGACTGTTGCCATGCCGCCAATATGGTCTGCGTGCGGATGCGTCGCGATTAAATAATCAATCTTGCTGTACCCAAGGCCTTTTATGTAGTCTACTATTTGCTTGCCGTTATCCGGATTACCGGCATCGATTAGCATCGTCTGGCCATTTGGGAGCTCCAAAAACTCAGAATCACCTTGTCCAACATCGATATAGTGTACGTTGAGCTTTGCACCTTCCTTTGGTGCTGGGGTGGGCTGCTCCACCGGTGTTGCTGGCACGCCGCTTGTGGACACTAATTTCTTGTCTGCCTGTGAACTAACTACTGATATAGAGCTTGATACAGATGAAGTCGCTAGAGTACTAGCGCCCGTTGCATCTGGTACCGCAGGTGTGACGGCGCTATAAATGAGTAATGGTATTACTGCAGCAGATATTTGAACCCATTTATTACTGCTAAATTTGAATCTTTCGTGCAAGTTATTGCTTATTGCTGGATTGAGAAGTACTGCTGGCACAATAAAAAATACTGCTGCCCATGACGTTGAAAACATAATAAAAGTACTTAAAAAGAAAAACACTGATAAAATCCATAATAGAACATTGAATCCTTTTCTTTTCATATTCTTCCCTCCTTATTACAGAATAACCAATATTAACCAATCATTCAATATGTTTTGCTAATTTTATTCAATTTATAAGAATATTCCCGCATCATATTAAAGATGCGGGAACACTTTACTCATTTTTTTCTTTTTTAACTTCTTCGTGTAACAACTCAAGTTTTTGGTACATTAGAATCTGATTCTTAATAATAGTATTGAGGTTATAATTTATTTGCTCGAGTAACAGATTTAGATTGTCCATGACAATTACTCCTTTTCTTTTATATTACCATACAACTTATTTCGTAATATATATTCGTGAAAAGGTTTTACATTTCTTGTTATTAAACCATGTAAGCGGATAATAGAATCTTATTTTTATTTGTTAAAAAGTTAAAATTTGCACTAGTTTGTACGATAAATAATTATATAAGAAATTATTAGAAGTTGGGAAGTTGTTTTATTGAAAGATTCTTCAAATATAGAACAAATTTTATCAAAAATTAATAAATGCTTCGAGTCTGCTTATCTGAATTATAAGAATAATATATGTCCATATGATGAAGTATTTAGTGTAATAAAACCTTATAAAGATAGTCCTATATTAAACGATATACTTATAGCAATACAGGAAAAAATCGAATATAATGAGAATGTAGTATCATATGAAAAGTCCTTATGGTCAATCATGTTTATGATTTTGCCTATATACATTTCCTTAGGTACCCTTATAAATGGGTTCAATCAAAGATATGCACTTATTTATATCCTTTTCGAATTATTATTATTTCTTATAATTTTGATATTGTTTATATGTGCTTTTAAAGCGGGAAGAAAAATGCTGAAAGCTAAAAGTTTTTATCAAATGGTTTATAACATTCTTACTCAGCCTGAGTGCATAAGTTCTACTGATCCTACTAAAATAAAAGTAGCACAATATAAAAATGGTAAAAATAAACATAGAGTAAGTATCAGAAAAATATTACCATAACAAAAAGACCGTTCTGTATTTTTACAGAGCGGTCTTTTTTACCTTAATTTACTTAATTAAACGGATAATTACTGTTATCCAAAATAGACTGTGTAATTGCAGTTAAGTCCTTATCATCTATTACACCGTCAGGAATAACATCTGTATCGAACCGTGTAGTATCGGTTTGGTCTGCTTGCAATCCGTAGTAATAAGCGTCAATACCTAAGTCTAAAAGGGTGTATTCTCCAGTGCGGTTGACATCTTTATTGGCCTCAACTTCAATAGTATCTTCACCGCAATTTTCCTCTGCAACATCCATTTCCAGAACGTCGTTATCGGCGATTCGTCCCTTCGTAATATCTACTTTTCCGATTCCCACAGACTTTGCTCTAAACGTGAGCTCAATCAAATCTTTGTCTCCGGTTGCACCGCTATCTTTTCCTAAGTGAGCGACAATGAATCTCACGGAGCCAGGCGTCGAAGTATCTTCTTTATAGATTTTTAGGACCTCTTTCGCAGAGGCTCCCAAATATTCAAATCGTTCCGCATCATAGTCGATTTTAATATCCTCTGCGTAGATGTTGCTGACGTTGTGAATAGCAACAGTCGTTGTAAACCGATTGCCTACTTTTACTTTGTTTGAGGAGGCGGTAACGGTGAGAGTGGGTGAATTTCGAGACACATTATATGCTTCAACTGAAGATAGATTGCCTGACGAATTACGACCACCAATTATGTATACTGTATTGGAAATTATTTCAGTTTGAAAATAATATCTTGCAACGTTAATTGGTGCTTTTGGAGTCCAAGTTTGTAAAATAGAGTCATATTCTTCAACTGAAGACAAATATCCATTACCGAGACCACCACCAATTGCTAAAACTTTATCGTTAATATTTGCTGTTCCTAAATGATATCTTGAGGTGGACATTTCTGAAATACTTTCCCATTTATTATTTCCTATCAAATATTTAAAAACGGACTTTTCCCCACCACCAAAGCAGTAAATATCACCATCAATAATTTCCGAACGGAAGCCCGACCTACTATCAGCCATAGGTGCTATTGCAGTCCACACATTGTTTTGTATGTCATAAGATTCCGAGAGTGAAGAATTAGCACCCCCACCCAGAACATATATTTTATTGTCAATAATCTCCGACTGAAAATTAGATCGGGCAGATAACATAGATGCTTTCTGTACCCAAGTATCTGAAACCGGATCGTATAATTCTACTGACGATAACTTATCACCATTAGTTCCGCCAATAGCATATATCTTTCCGTTCATTACAACAGTTTGAAAATTATTTCTAGCAGTATTTAAAGGGGCTTTTGCAGCCCAAGTATTGGTAGCAGGATCATACATTTCTACAGACGCTAACCTGCCTTCATTATTGCTTCCTCCAATAACATATATTTTACCATTGATTACTTCTGTGCAAAAGTCCATTCTAGAATTTTTCATAGAAGCCACTATTGTCCACTTATCTGATTGAGGGTCATATTTTTCAATTGAATTAAGAGCTCCTACAGTATTACTTGCCCCACCAATAGCATAAATATATCCATTTATAACTTCCGTACAAAATGAGTATCTGGGTGTACTCATCGAGGCTTTTAATTCCCATTTTTCTCCACTCTGCTCCGCAAATGCAAAGGGTATAACGGATGACATTAGTGTTAATATCAATAAAAACACTAAGCCTCTTTTCATATTTAATTTCATTTCTATTTCTCCATTCTTTTCATAGAGCATTAATGCTTTTAGTTAAATATAAACAATTGTTCCATATTTATATCGGTCTGTATTGTTGATAATTTAGCATAAAATAAGAATCCCCCGCTAGAAGATTTCTTCTGGCGGGGGATAGTCATCTTTATTCGGTTTTTTCAGCTTTGCTCTTAATCGCAGCAAAAGCATCTTTCACCTGCTCTGGCATTGGAACACCCATGATGCCAAAGTTTTCTATGATGCTGAATCCCTCATTTGCGATAAAGAACAGAATCACGGCTGTGCGCAGATACCCGCCGGTATTGGCTACGGTGTCGAGCTGCACTGCAACGTACACAATCAGCAGCACACTGAATTTGCGAAGCAGTCCCTTAAGACTGGCATTGCTTTCAAAGGTGCCGTCTGCGGTCTTTTGACTCTTATGCCAAACCAAGGCAATCAGGACACCCAGAAGGTAATCTACGGCCATGATACCGATTAAAAATTGCAGGCTATCGTCCCAGCCGCCCAAAGCAGATAAAATAGCGGCGCCGGCCGCGGAAATTGCGGTCAGCGCCGAAAAGTACATAGATTTTGCTGATAGAAGCATTATGTTATCCTCCTCACAATACATTAAAATTGCACTGCTGCGTTACACCGTCGGCAGTTACTTTGATATGTGCGTGCCTTGCAATCGGCTCTGGAGGCAAGCTCTGTACATCAATCAGCCAGCCGCGACCTTTAGAGTCTTTGTACGGCTCAGATACCGCTATTACATCTCGCCCGGTTGTGTCCACGTTAGGCTTGTCCTTGCACTTTGCAAGTACTGTGTATTTGTCCCCAGCTGCCATGTCTTTGTTGCTAGTGTCGAGTGTTAGGCCAGTAACTGCAGGCAGTTGGGTATTATGCGAGGTAAAATCTTTTAAACAGTAATTGAGGTCAACCCGCGTACTAAGTCCCGGAAGATTCCCGTCGCTCGAATACTGCCACATATCATAATTGCCTGCGTATGTCACTTTGCTATTATACTGTGCTAGCCAGAATGTCCACTTGGAGAGCTGCTGCATATCGAGTCGGTTGACCGCCCAATCCTTATTTGCGTACACTCCGGCAATAAAACCCGCAGCGGAGATACGCTCGCAGAAGATACGGCAGATATCTGTTGCAGCCTGCTTGCTAATTCCGCCGCGTTTTGCTTTGTAGGCGTCGGCATCTTCCATATCAATGTACACGGGATATGTGGGCTTTAAACCCTTAAGTAATCGTAAGGCATGTGCCGCCTCGCTCTCTGCATCCGCAGTTGACATAGCATAGCTGTACAGGTACACCCCCCACGGGATGCCCAGCCGAATGCACTCGGCTACATTCCGCGCCCATTGCTTGTCGTCTTGACTAACCATATCACTGCCATACCCGCAGCGTAGGATGGCAAAATTAATCTTACTCTTGAGCTTGTCCCAATCAGCGCGCCCGTTGGCGTTGCTAACGTCTATACCTTTAAGCAATATAATCCTCCTTGGCTTGTGGATTCATGAGATTCTCAAGTTCCTGCTCCGTTGCTTGAGCCAGCACAACATAGTGTCTAGTCTCTTGCCCGATAATTCCCCCTGTTTCCATGTCTGTTATGCTTACAACTTTTGTATCAACGGCAATACGTAATACATATCGCTCATATAAAAACCACTCATCAGCAGCAGACAAGGAAAAGGAGATTAAATTATTAATATTTGATGTAATTAAATCCAATTCCTCCAATGTAATACTACCTTCTACCATTTGAAATTCAATTACATCCCGAAAGGCTTCTTCGTACCATTTTCTTTCTCCATTGGCTACGGCTAATTGCAACACCTCACCATTTGCTAACACCATTTGTTGTGACATAATTATCCTCCTTATACTTGTATATAATCATTCTTGAGGTATATCCATTTATTAAACAAATAGATATCGCCTGCACCGAATGAAACATCAATATATCCGTCAGTTTTATTAGAAGTTACTATTTCGGCATAAAGCACCAGCCTGATCTGTGAGATATAGGTTAGAGCAGCAGCAGTGGTATTCATGTCTGCAAAATTAAAAGATATTCTTCCGCTGCCGCTGTCAGCATCAGTGCCTAAAAACAGGGTTTTGTTCCCTGCCATTGCATTTGTGTTACCGTTAAACACCAAATAAGCCGCAGCACCTCTATTGGTTACTTTTAATTTATCGTATACAAAGTCTAGCCAGAGCAAAGCATTACCAGTTAAATTTGATTTTAAAATGGGTTCTTTGAAGTCAATGAACAGATTAAAAACAGCGTTGGTAGAATACGGATAGATTACATTAGCGTGCATTCTGCCCGATGCGTTATCTGCCAGCGAAAAGGTAGAGCCTGCCCAATCAGAGCTGGTACTATGAGAAACTGACATGCTGTACTCTATTCCACCAGAGAAAATCTTCCTGTTTGCACCTCCAGAAACAGTATAAGCTTCTTTAATCTTTCGATTTATTCCACTGTTCGGAATATATAGTTCTTTGATTTTGCGGTTCGCACCCCCGCTAGGTATCCACAATTCAGGCATATCAATATACCCCGTGAATTGTCCCAGTAGGCAAAACTCCGCTTGGCGCAGAGGAACTTACTACGAGCTTTGGGATTGTTATTGATACTGAAGCCGAACCGGTATATGTTGTACTCGCCCCGCCGTTACCCACGCCAATCGTTAATGCGCGCATTGTACCTTTGCCTGTAAAGGTAAGCTGTGTCTCTTCATCATTCAACCTAACTCCGCTCACCCAGCAGCCCGCCTTAAACAACTCACCGGGAAGTGGCTCTCCATTTTGCAGCACCGCCGTCACTGGTTGTCCGTTGACCGTCCAAGTGTCGCCATTGGCAACCGTCGCAGTAGCTAAAAACGAGAGGTTTTTTGCACCGTCTGGAATATTAAGGTTGTTTACCGTGCCGGTGCGGGTGTGTAGGGCGGTAGAAACAGAACTCTCAGCGATGCCATTTGCAATACGCTCTTCCAGGTCGTTCATGCTTTCTTCAGCAAAGGGGTCACCTGTTACGGTCACGTTGCCCTCCGCTCGTACCACGTCATAGGTGTTTTCAATACCAGTCGGTTCCAAACGGCGCCGATTCGGAAATTCGGACAGTCTGTTTTTCCAGACCTTTTTTTGATATGCCATATTTCAAATCACTCCAATCATTTGCCCGGCGTAAGGCTCACCGGAATACATAACAGCTCGCCTGTTATCCTCATAAATGGTGTATAGGTCATGCAGAATGCGTTCAATATCGTTTGCCTTGTGATATTCATTCACAGGATTCTGCGGGGTAGAGGGTGTTGTCTGATACACAAAATAAGCTGTTTTTAGGGTGTTGAGGTTTGAGAGTATTCTCTCAAATTCACATGGTGCTGGAAAATCAGTGCGATTCCAAGCCCGGGTACTAATCGCCACCTCAAAAATACCAGCCAGATATTTACAATCCTGTTCAATGCGGTTTAAATCGTCTGCGTTGTAGTGTCCTTTTACTGTTCTGCCGTCAATATCTGCTTGGGTGCGGCCGTAAACTGGCGTAATCCACATTACAGCACCCCCATATTCTGGCCGGTATAAAGTTCGCCCGTATGATATGCCATTACGATATCCAGACCGTTTCCGATGAAGGTCGCACTAGCCACAAAGCCCCCAGTCAGGTCAATATCCATCATTTCAATGGTGTCCATCGTGTATCCGTTGCCGTCCGTATGCTGGAGTGCAACCTTTTCTCCTGCACGCTCACGCTCTAAAATGATGGGCGCAGTCGTCTGGTAGCGGAGCTGATAATAATCATAAAGCCGCTGTGCAATCATCGGAGCATTCGTACCGGAAATGAGCGTGGCGGCTTCAAATTTAATCGTATTGCGTGCGGCTCCGGCAGGGAGTTTTTCAGTAGCGCGCAGGCAGATTATAGGATGGTCTTCATACTTTTTGCCGGTAATTGTGATTTCTCCGTCTGCATCTACGGATACGACCACATAATTGGCGTGCTGCTCGACGATGGTCCCGCCGGTAATGGCCAGCTCTGCACATGCCGCATCAAACTGGATTTCATGTTGGCCGGTTGCAAGTGTGCCTTGAAATATCTGCTCCGCATCGGATTTGAGTACATAATTATGCGCTGTGAGCGACACGTCCGAGATGTAGGACAGCAACTTGACGTTACCGCCGGAAAACTTCCGGGAACGAGGGATAAGGTTGTTATAGGTGGACGGCTGGGAGTAAATGCGTATTGTGCTGCCACGGCTGTCGTCAACGATGGCACCTGCCGCAAATGCTACCTGTTGCAAAGCAGTTCGGTGTTTGGCAATCGGTAGCCAGCCAGAGAGAGGTGTATTGCGGATTATGTCCTCGACGATGTAATCTGTCCAGCCAGCCGAATCCATAATTGCGTCGATAATGTTGCCAGCGGGTTCGTTTACATAAACTCTCCCGAGTTTGAAATCGGTCTTATCCAGTTCACCTACGCTCGCATTTGCGGTAAACTGTCCAGTCGACGCATCGGCGCTCTGCCAAGTGGCCAAGCGATATGTTCCCATTTGCACAGGTCCAGTGTCGAGAAAATGCCTAATGTGCACCTTTTGCCCCTGCTGAAAGAGCTTGAATACTCCCTGTGGATTCATGAGGTTGAAATCATCTGTGGGGCTGTGCAGCGTGAAATTTGCCATGTTGATGGACAGTGTATTGGAAATCAGGTCGACTTCCTCGGTGATTTTTGCGCTGACAACATCGGTATCTGAATAAGTAAGGAAGGTGCCATAATCGATGGCGTGCAGCTTGATATACCGGTAAGGCTTCGCGGTGCATTTAAAGGTAATAATGAGCTTCCCAAAATTTTCGACCGGACACTCGCAAAAGTAGTCCAAGGCGTCCGGCTGAAAATCCTTACTTATCATCAAGATACCATCGAGGGCCAACCACTGGATATTAAGCACGGCGGGGAAGTCAGGCAGAAAGTGAAGCGTTAGGCCTGCACTGGTATGCTGTTCGGTGAAAGAAATTTTCAAGGTTGGCGGATTCTCAAAATAGCCGCCTGCACCGGACATGCTCTGACTCCAATATCCAAAATTCATACCGGCAGGAGAGTCAGGGAACAACGGTTTGCTGCCGTCCAACAGAAAGAAGTTTTCTTCCAAGGTTGCATAATCCGGTACGGTCAAATCGTCACGCTTGAGCTGGACGGTATCCGCGAAAGGCTGAATGTCAGACGCTACAGGAGTGCTGTCAGCCTTTGCGGTTACGTCAATTAAATCCAGTGTAATTTCTGTGTACTCCAAGCAATCACTTCCTTATGACGGTTTCCGTGCTGGCGCCTTGGCGGTGAAGTTCACGGTAAGATTCTTCCAATAATTTTCACTGCCTTGTTGTGTCAACATTTCGTCTCCAACATTTGCGAAATAGGCCGTGAAAGTGTAGTTCCCTGATTCGTCTGGCACGACCACCGTGTGAAATTCTACCGGCTCCGTAAGCTTATCCCACAGCTTTTGGTATACCTTTTTTCCAACGGCGGTGCTACGAGCAAGTTTGAGCTGATAATTTAAATACACACCGATTAGCTTACGCTGCAGGTTACCGTCCTCTGTACGCTTTGCATACTTATCTAAAAATTCGGCGGTGCGCTTCAGGCTGACGATAGGGATATCAAATTTTACTTCGTCGATTATAATCATTAGCGACCGCCTCCTGTTGCAAATGCAGGTCCTGTCCTGCGATTTTCCTGTTCTACTTCAAACTTGACCCAGCGAATGAATCCAGTATCATCACCTGAAGCAATAACATTAACTTGTGGCTGAATATTGAGCTTGTCAATTTCACTTGCTACAATGCTGCGAATCAAGTCTGCTGGGGCTTCAATGTTCGTACCACTGCGCTGGTCTCCAAGGATGGCCGCAAACTCGGCGCGCGGAGGAATGACCGCACCAGTAGCAAGACGAGGGATAGCTACTTTGCCGACTGTTGGAATATTAAAGCCAAACTTAATGCCGCCGATTTTGGGTATTTCTTTCGGGACATCGATATGGATACTATTCAACGCCTCAATAATTTTATTGACACCGCCAATAAAGCTATTCACAAACCCCTCAACCATTCCAATCATAGCGTTAATGGAGCCCTTGAAGCCTTTTTCTATGGGATCAATTACATGTTCAGAAAACCACTTGGAAACATTCTGCCATACTCCGGAGATTGACTTCCAAGCGTTCCCTGCTGCAGTGGAGATTCCTGTCCACAAGCCAGCAAAAAACTTGCTGATGGGCTGTACGACGTTGGTATTAAACCACACGCTTGCAACAGCCCACGCGTTTTTAATCCAGTCCCATGCGGCAGCACCAGCAGATTTGACCTGGTCCCAGTGAGTGACGAGCAGGTATACAATAGCAATCAGTGCTGCAATTGCAGCCACGACAAGCGTGATGGGTGAGGTAAGCACAGCCAGTGCAGCGTTAAAGAGCCACGTCGCTGCCGTAGCGGCAACAGTGGCCGCTTGAGATGCCCATGTCGCAATAGTGTCGGCCGCTTTTGCAGCAGTTGTAATGACCCACTCAGCAGCCTGTTTTACCAGTGCGCCGGTGGTATTGACAAGACTGACAAAAAAGTCTTTTGCGTATAATCCTGCAAGATAAATGGTTTCTACCTTGTCCGCGGCTTTTGCACCCGTGACTGCCCACAAGCCTTCTTTCATCTTTCCGAGGATTCCGACCACGCCGCCAGCGTTTGTGACAAACGCTAATAGGTCTGCCACCTTCCACGCTGCGAAAAACAGTCCAACTGTTACAGTCATGTCTTGCACGAGTCCTTGATTTTTGTTGATCCAATCTGATATGCCCAGCAAAGCGTTTTTAATATCTGTCAGTACTGCAACGATAACACCGCCGGTCCATTCGGCGAGAGTTTTTAGAAAATTGTCAAATAGCCAGAGCACTCCGGGCTTTAAGGCATCAATAATGCTGTTTAGTACATCAATTGCCGCCGCCAGACCCTCCAAGAACAGCGGAACCACGTTGTTTGCCGTCCATGTTCCCAGCGGTACGAGGACGTTAGTCCAGAACCACAATAACCCTTTGCCTACATTTATTGCAAACGGCGCCAGCGCTATCCAAAGGTTACGCAGAGACGCATTGATATTGCCCCAGTTGATTTTTGACATGCCGTCACGCATAGCATTTATAAAACCAGGCAATCCCGTGCCAAGCGTCCAGCGTCCAACCGGTACCAAGAATGTGTTGTAAAAATCCTGCAGGGCTGCCCATGAAAAACTGCCAAGCCGCTGAAATTCACCCCACACCCCCGTAAGGGCAACCTTTGTCGGGATAAGTGCTGTATTTAGGTCTGCAAAAATCCCCTTGATGGTATCCGCTGCAGCTTGCACAGATGGACTGACAGTAACACCTGTGCCAATCTCCTGCACACCGATGGGGTCTATCGCTGCACCGCCGGGAACGTCCGGAGTAGAGGCATCTGACGCCGAACTGCCGGACGCTGTGTCCTGCTGCAGAACATTTAATTCATCAAATCCCGCAAGCGCCCCATCCGCAGCCTTACCAGCCTTTTTAGTCGCGTCGGCAAGCTTGTTCTGTGCCTTCGCTGCGTCATTTGAGGATGTGGCGATATTAGTGGCCGTATTGGCAACCGCTTGCTGCTGTGATGCCTGACGACCAAACAGTGCCGTTGTAACCTGTGCGAAAAGGTTTGCCACACGGGTAAGGGCTGAGATGATAGCGTTCAGACCGGGGAGCACGGCGCTGGCTATCGGGATTAAGGCTTTGCCGACCGCAACCTTCAGGTTATTAAAATTAAAGCCTAGCTGTTGGACTTGCCCGGAATAATTACCGGTAAGTTTTGCGGCATCGCCCACCTGAAAGCGGGTTTCTTCCATGATACCGAGATATTCCGCTTGGATTTTCTGCTGTTTTGTAAGGTTGTTGGTAGTTACGCCGATACTCTTGGCGTAGTCCTCCCACATCTTAGCAACGTTTTTCGTGACGCCAGCATTATCGACCAGGATTGAGTTTTCGTTTTTCAGACCTTCCGTCGCCGTGGAAACCGCATCGCCGAGGGAATAACTGGCCTGCCGTCCGAATGCAGCGGAATCCTTTAATGCCTGTAAGGTGTCCTGAATCTGCGGGTCGGTGTAACCGCGGGACGCCAGATTTTTGTACGCTGTGATGGCGTTCGTGGCCGGAATTAGGCCGTCGGCCGTGTACTGCTGAATGAATTTTTGAGCCTCTTTAAAGCTGCGTCCTTGCCCCTCAAGAATACTTTGCAATCCCAATAAAGCATTAGAAAGTTCAGTGGCAGCACTTACCGAAGACTTGCCAAAATTAACAATTGAGGCAATACCAAAGGCGATACCGACAGCCGCAGCAAGTTTTTTTAAGGAAGCAGTGATTCCGTCCAGACCGTTGCTGATGCCCTTAATTCCTTGGTTAAATCCAGCGCTGTCTATTTTGGTATTAATATTAATGCTGCCATCGTAGCCCATTGCCAAAGCGTATCACCTACCTTTACAAATAAAACAGCCCGAGCGTCACTGCCCGAGCTGTGCCATAAAATTATTGATTGTCGCCTGTTCTTCCGTGGTGTAAATCTCCGGCAGGTCAACAACTTCCCGCATAGAGTAGTACCACTCTTTTTCTTCTTTGGTGAGTTTACCTTTTGCTTTTTGCTTGCGTAGGTAAATCAGCCGACTGAAAAAGCATTCTTCCGGCAAATCCAGAAACATATAGGAAAAGCGCCACCAGTGTAAATCTGCTGAGGATAGGTCTATGTGATAGGCTTGTTCAATGGCTGCCATGATGTACCGCGCATCTTGTGACCAGCTGTAATACCGGGTGCTGTCTTCATCACCGGAGTCATTGCCAGTGGATTCTTGCCCGCAATTCAGAAACTTCACGGCCAGCTCGGAGGCGCGACGAGCATCCGGCGGAACAATGGGGTATAGTAGCTGTAACATAACGGTTTGCTTTTCAAATCCGGTTAATTCGGGGTCTTCGAATGCCGTCATAATTTGCAAACAAGTGCGGTAATCAGTGTTTAGTTCGTATTCCTGCCCGCCGATTTCCACAGCGGTCGGTAGGCCGTCGATTAGGACGTTCATTTCAGCACGTTCCGGTAGGACGCAGGCGGTGCGGTATACTTGCTAACCTGCTTTTCCCGCGCTTTCTGCACAAATGGCGTAATTCCCTCGAAAAACTGCTCGAACATATCCAGTGTATTAGCCTCGCCAAAAGCAGCCTGACTGGTTCCGGCTCCAAATACATTATCAATCTTTTCCCGTAGAAAGGCAGAGGTTTCACGCAGCAGGCCGAGAGCGCTTCCGAGATTTTTCGGAATGTCGAACGCACCCACCTCGGTGTTCTCCTGCAAAGCCTCTGCTTTCTGCCGGTACTCTTTTTCTTTTTCCTCAAATTCTCCCAATAAGTTATAGAAGCGTTCGACAAAGGAAATGTCGGTGGGATTAAAAGTAATCACCCGGTTTGTGTCGTCGTTAATGCACAAACGTATTTCTCCGGTATTAATGTGCAAACTTTGCATTATTCTCCACCTCCGGATACGGTAGCCGTAAAGGTTTTTGTGGTTGGGTCAAAAGTTCCAATAACCGGGTCCCCGACCATGTTCACGGTGTAGTTGATTTCGACCGATTTACCGCCATCGCCACCAAAGTCATCAACCTGAATAGATACAGTGTTTTTCTCTGCGGGATACTTTCCGCCTACGGGCGTTTCATACAGGTCTACCATAACAATATCGGTACGAGCGGCATCAAGCACCGCACGCTTTTTACGGAGGCCATTTACATAGTCAAACACCGGGTCGCCTAAGATTGCGGTCTGTTGAGTAGGAATGGTGGGTTTGTAGCTTTCTACATCGGTAGTGCCGCTATCTTGGCTTACATAGGTTTCATCGGAGGTTTCAGGGTTATAATCCACTTTATGGCTGGTAATGCCTTCGCCCATTAGAGCGTAAGTAGCAGTTTCTTTTGGGGTTGTATTCAAGAAGATTGCAAATAGCGATCTTTTGATTTTTCCTGCCATGTATATCATCCTTTCGTTTGGGTGTAAGTCATCTTACAAATAATCTGGTATATTGCGGTCTGGTCGTTTTCGTCGCGCTGGTAAAGGTAGCCCCACGAGGTCGCTTCAATGGATTCTGCTATCTTTTTTGTTCCGAGGTCCGGCAGAGTATCATTGTCCGACTGGTCCTCAAGCCAGTCGGCAAAATCTTCATAAAATCCAGTGTTAGCGATTCGGGTAATATCATCGATGGACGCCTCGCGAGAAAGCAACATGAAAGGAAACTCACGCGTTTTATTCCCGGCTAAATCCTGCGATAGAATACGGGTGCCGGGCAGAGTGTCGATGCTGTAGTTGACTGCGCTGGGCTCCAGCCCATCAACGTGCAAACCTGCGAAAGCATTGAGAGCGGGGCAGGTGGCAATGAAGTTTTGTAAAGATTCAATGATGCTCATTTGCCGCCACCTCCTGCAATTCTTTTTGCGCCGTTTATAATCTGCGTGCTGTGAACCGCTCTCATACGCTCGAACCAGAACGCTCCTCGCCGGGGATCATATGGCCGGGAGTTCGCAGTGTTATAATACCGATTTCGAGCATAAGGGGCAATCCAGCTAACATGACCACTACCGACTACAGTACCAAGCTGGCCAGACTTAATCAGCATGCTAGACCGTATAGGGATAAGTGGGGTGGAGAGGCGCAGTACCTCACTGTCAACGTACTGCTGAGCGCGAGAATACTGCCCCGGCCATTTGTTTTTAAAACTTGTACTCCATACAAGCCTTGCTTTACCGGCTTTCGTGACAATGATTTCCCCGCGCGGGGTCTTAATCTCAGGACCATCCATCATTTCCCACCCACTTCCCAGTGTTTCAGTCCGCCGTAGTCAAATGTGGCCACGCTTGTGATGGTCAAAGCATCGTAATTCTGTGTCAGTTCGGCAATCGAACCGCCGGGGGCCGGAATAAAAGGACATTCACCTTTTACAATAAAGTCCTTGGCCTTGGCTTGCATCGTCCATAAACCGGCAGGTGCTGTCTGATAGTCTGCGGGCAGCTTATATACTACGCCACCGGAATCAACATCAAGCGGAATGAATACCTGCACGCTATCCACGGCAGCCGAGCCGCTCTTATTGACGTTCTTTGACTTGGTATCTTCCCAGAGGACGCCGCGCAGGACGGTACGATTGTACCCGGCCTTGGTGTAGTTGTAGAGCGTCACTGTGTGAGGCCAGATCATCGGTAGCGCCCCCCAACTGACCGGTCCATCAGACCGGTAAAAATTAGGTAATTCGCCGCGGTGTCAGACATTGCAGAATTGAGCGCTTCTCGGATGACGCCGGGATCCTGATAAGCCACGCTCCAGTTTCCGACGGTTTCACTTTTTATACCCACTGCTGAAATGGCTTTTTGCTGGGTCTGCTCATGCGTCTTGATACTTTCCGCTACCGCGCACACTGCCATCTTCACTGCATCAGTTACCTGCCAGCCTTGATTTAACCGGTTATAGGTCAGCTGATCGATAAAGAGGGACGCCTTCCGAGCCAGGGCGGGGAAGGCGTCCTCATCGATTGCAGACCCGTGAAATACATTGCCGTAATACTCAAAGTCTGCGTATGTCATAGCTGCTCCTTACTGCACGATGGGTAGCGTGATATCTTGCGATACTGCTGTATTGGTGACTGTTACTGTTACACTTTGGCTCGCAAACCCAGATTTTTTAATTACCGCGGGATAAGTACCAGGGCGCAGGTGAAATACCGCTACGCCGTTAGCATTTGTAGTTTTACGTGCTCCATTTACGTCAATTCGTGCGCCTACTACCGCTTCTGGAGTCTCTTTGTTATCCTCTACAGTGAAAGTTACAGCATAATCAGTAGCAGGAGTAGCAGTCTCAATATACGCAAAAGGTACGTTAGTACGACCATCGTTCATGCGGGTTGCAGGGTTAGGCAGAGCCCAGCCAAGGCGCATCACCACACGAATTGCAATCATATCCTGCTGAGCAAGGTTATAAACAATTTCTTTCGTAACTGGGTCTTGAATTACGCCTTGGTCTAGGATTTTAACGGTAATGTCCTGCCGAATGGAGTAAACTGCTTGATTCCATGCTCCGGCAACCATCTGCGCTACAGATTGGTCGAAGCTGCCGTTTTGAGGGAACGTCATCGGAGAGCCATCCAGCGCGTATGGTGTAGAACCTTTCATATCAGTTACAAACAGAGGACGTCCGTCATTGTCTTTAAGTCCGCGTAGAGCGGCACGGGTTTTCATTGAAGCCAGAATGCCGTTTACCATGTAACCAGAATCTTCGACCTTTGCAATCAGACCTTCAGTGCCCATAATACTGTCATAAGTAATACCGCCCGAAACGTTGTTTCCTGCCTGACGAGCTAGGGTAATGATGTCAGACTGCCATTCAACAGGGCGGTTTATACCAAAAGCAATAGCTTGGTCTGCTCTTAACCCCATGGCCTCGTGGATTCTGGGAGTGGTTTCTCCAATGATATCAAAAGATGCGTCATCCAGTACTGCTTCTGGAATCGGCACGATAACGGCCAACTCGGCGGCAGTTAAATATACATTGTCCCAAGCCTGTTGGCTGGTCTGCTTTGTACCTGTATCCCCGTTTACCCAGTAGGCCATAGGCAGCATATCCAAAACTGGGATTTTGGTTTGCTTGCTGGTCATGTTAGGTAGCTTACGCATCATAGACAGGACGGCTGACTGTTTTGGTACATCCTGAAATATGGTGTTTACAAGTTGCTCACGAATAAGAGCCTCGGCTTTTTCTCTACTAATAATATTAGGCATTGTTTAATCTTCCTTTCGTCCAAATAATTCTCTAAGAGCGCTGTTAGCAGCGTCCTTACCTGTGTCTGTGCCAGGTTTTACACCGGGAGTAGAAGCGGAAAATATAGGCGGTTTTTCATCGCTCTCGAAAAGAAACCCTTTTTCGGTTTTGAGCGTTTCAAGCTGTTCTTTCAGTCCGAGAATCGACTCTCCATCCAGCCTCATTGCGTCGGTTTTAAGATGAGCTTTGACCGATACGGCGTCACGCACCTTGGCGGCTTTCAAAGCATCATTTAGTGTATAATCAAATTTCAGTGCATCGAGTTGCTTCTGTGCGGTCTGCTGGGCGGCGTCGGCTTTGGTTTTCCAGTCGGGATCATATCCGGCTAGTTTTCCATTAGCTTCGCCAAGCTGTGTCTTAAGCCCGTCTCGTTCGGTAGTAAGAGTGCTAACGCTGTTTTGCAGTTTGGTAAGTTCTTTGCCGTGCATTTCAAACACCTTTGTAGCCTGTTCCTCACTAAGACCGAGAGCGGTCAATTCCTCTGTTTTCATACTTTCTCCATACAGCTAAGCGTTTTAGGTGGTCGCTGTCACCCGCCGCCATGCAGATATAGGCCGGCATGGTAGGCCAATTTGGGTATAAAAATAGCACCCATGAAAATTCACAGGCGCTAAGATTATGAAATAGGTATAAGAAAACCGCCGGCACAATAGCACAGGCGGTTTAGATATTGAAGTTGTCATAAAACTTATCAATGATAGATTCATATATTCGGCCGGATTCTTTAGGACCGTCATCACCATACTCATAGGGAAATTCATCAGCGATTTTCTCATGAATCTCAATTAATTCATTGTCCGAATAATCGTGGTCAGAATCAAATAATATTCCGATTTCTTGCAGCTCTCTCAGCTCTTCATCGGTGAAAAGCTTGCTTATATTTTTCAAGACGTACCTCCTTCTTTCAGCTTCTTTGCAGTTTTAGTTCCGGTAGGCCACACAGTAATCAATTTCCCAGTTTCGGTATTGATAACCACCGTGGCGCGTTCGCCCTTAAACTGTTGACTCTTATCTGCTCTTATTTTACCTGTTTTTAACGGGCTTATCAAGGCGTCGCTTACATCTTTTTCGACTACACCTCTTGATATCATACGAGCGCTAAGATGTGGAGATACTGTGCCAACGCTAACGCCTGTCGAGGTTTTGATACAGGACAAAGATAAGGAAAGAGATTCGATTCTTTTATTCGCCCACACCGCTTTTTGTGCTTGACTGCGACTAAATCCAAGCACCTGCTCGCGCTCACCTTGCCGAAGCATACCGGTCTGGTCGAGAAAATCTTCCATCTGTGATTTATGCTGGGATAGCTTCACCGATGTAGCTTGAAAACGTTCAGTCAAGGCATTTTTCAGTTCCTCGCTATCGGAGCTTTTGATTCCGGCATCATACCCAGCCAGTTCACGCTTGGTGGCTCTAATTTGGCGTTCCATGGCTCGTTGCATCTGGGTCGCATCGTAATACTTGATGGTTTCGCCATTGTACTGGACGCTCTGGCTTTCATATTCTTGCAGCGTTTTACGAGGATAAGCTGACGATGAAATGCCCTCGAAAAAAGGAAAGAAGCTGTGTCGGCAGTTCCATCCGCAGAGACCCTCTCCTGAACCGTAGCCAGTAGATTCAACAAAATCAGGATAGTCTTTGTTCTTGCCTGACCGGCTAAAAACCTGGCCTTGCCACGCTTGATGCTCCGGCCGAGCTCCGGGGTGTGCTGTTGTTTCCACTAGATCGCATCCCATGTCGTCAGCGTAGCGTTCGGAGATTTGTGCAGCCGTCTGCGTGACTCCGGTCAGCGTTGCCCGACGAATCGCTACGTCCAATTTATCGCGGTGACCAGTAGGGTAAAGCACCTCTGCGCCAGATTCAGCTGCAGAGCGTACAGCGTTTCGGATAGCGGTTACATAATCAAAAGCACCGCTCTCCACTTGCATTTCCGCAAGGGTAACGGCGTTGATGTATGATTGCTGGGTTGCAACAGCGGTGGTCATGGAGAGGTTTTTTAGGTGGCCGGCAGTTTTTTGTATTCCTGCTTGTAAGACCTGCATGGCTCCCAGTGACTGGCGCAAGGGCGGGGGAGAAAGCCCAGCGGCTTGATAGATTCCCCGGTCAATTTCTAAGGCCTGAATCCCAGCATCTTCAAACAGCACTCGTACCTGCTGGTCGCTGGCGTCGGTCATTTGTGAGACAGCGCGAATAATATCATCCAGCAGCAGGCCGGATTCTTGGAGCCTTTGAATCTGCCAGTCAGCTGTAGCAGAAACGCCGCCAGTCTTTACCAAGCGGCGCACAATGTCACGGGTGATGGTTTCATCCAGCTTTGAGTAGAGTTCAAGTAAATCATCAGCAGCATAGTCAAAGTAATCAGGTGGGAGCATTAGGCATCACGCTCCCCGAATCCAAACGGATTACTGAGATTTGCTTGCTGTTCTGCCGCGATAGCCTTTGCGTCCTCCTCGGAATATCCCTCGAATTCGACTAGGTATCGCCAGAATGGGAACTTGCCGGACGCAACATACTGCCAAAACATCTGCTTACGCTGCGCTGGGTCATTGACCACACTGTCATCCCAGTCATACGCTGTCGTGTACGTCCCCTGCGGGGCGATATTGTACAGCGTGGTGAGCTTGTCCATCGCATACAGCAAATCATCTATGGCACTCTGGAGTGCTTTTTGCAAATCGTGAACCGTAGAATAGCTGCGCTGCCGGCTGGCTGTAATCTCCGTGGCGGTTTTGGCAACATCTTGTGGGTCGGACAAAGTTCCGTAAGCAAGTCCGCAGGCAAATTCAATGCGCTGCAGAATGGTGTTAAGTCCGGCGCGGTAGCTTGCGTCTCGGAGCTGCGGGGCAAATATCTGGTAGAAGTTTTGGTCTTTGCTTGGCACATTCCGGCGCCGATAGAGCCGCTTTTGTAGCTTCGGAACCGTGATTTCACCGTCCAATTTGTGTTCCAACAGGTCCTCTGCCACGTCCACAGCCATCTGGCCACCGTCAAACTCCCACAGATACTTTCCATATTGTTCATCGGCGTCGCGGATTAGGTAAGCAGCCTCTGCATACACTGAAACACCGAGAGGGCTATGTCTGTCCTGACGATTGGCTTGTGGAATACGGAAATATGCAAATAAAGGCCGGTCAACATTGGATATGTTGGCCTCCGGTTCCAGATCCGCCCATTCGGGGACACTCGCAAGCTCAACCGGGGAGCCCAAAGAGAAGCTACTACGACTTGCAAACGCTTTGTTAGTAATGATATGAACGCCTGCGCTATACTCGTGATGCTCTGCACGGGTATAAATTACACCCTTACGCTTGATCTGCTGCACGAAGATAGCACCAGTCATACGGTTGCTTGTATCAAATGTGGTAGGGAAGAAGGCATCTCCCTGTACCATATCAACGCAAAGCCCTTGCTGTGTCACATAAGGCTTGAACACCGCACCGCCCAGTGCGCAAGCCAATTCTGTATGCTGCCGGATAGAATTGAGGAACGGTGACAGTTGCTGCTGCAAAAAGGTTGCTCTGGCGCTCCCAGATAAGGAGACCTGCATTTCCAGCGTAACCAGCCGGGCAAACTCGGAGGCAATCGCTGCGGGTAAACGCAAACTGTGAATATCCTTTCCGCACCATGGGCCGCCGTCCTCGTACATTTGGGCCCACAGTGCAATCGCGGTGCTCATTTTATCAGAGATTACGATATCTGCATTGTCACTTTGACCGAACGCCTGCGATAGCATGGAGCGCAGCCACTTTAATAGCTTTTCGAACAATTTTTCACCTCCAGTCAGCCCATCTGAATTCACGGGCTAGAACGGTATAACAAAAATAGCGCAGAGCATCCATCGCGTGGTCATTTTCTTTCAGTACGGTATCACTGTTCTTTTTCTCATCCCACCGATAAAGACCAAATTCGCGAATAGTGTCTTTGCAGGATTCGTGGACTTTCAGCATACCTGCGTTGAGTAGGGTAGCAGTTACGCGGATACCGTCCAGCACAGCGTTGCCAGCCTCCCATACACGGAAATTCCCGTGTCGGCGAATTGTCTCAATGAATGATGCAGCGGACGGGTCAACGATTACCCGGCGAATGTAGTAGCCTCGCGTTAACTCTTCCAGCGCGTTGTAATGCTCCTCATCCGTTTTCTGTCGGCCCTCTTTGCGACTATCAAAATAAGATTCGCGAAGCATAATAGCCTCTTTCCCACGAATGCACCAGAGCTGCATAGCGGTTGGGTTAACCGTACCATAGTCGATACTGACATAAAATTGACCGTCCATTCCAGCGGTTGTGCCGCGCAGAATGAAGCGGTCGGGGCTATCGGTAAACATTGGGTAAACACGGCCTTCTGCCACTACCCAGAGACCACGAATATATCGGTCGTAGAACACACCGATATATTGCTTACGATAGCGCTCTTTGATTTCTTCTGACAAAGAAAGGTTATCGTCCATTGTAAAATGCAGGTATAAAATTTTGCGGGTCCTGCACTTTTTAATCCAGTTAGTGTAAAACCAATGTTGCGGCCCTTGCGGGTTACAGTTGAACCAGAACTTGGAGCCAGTCACAGAGCAGCGCGCCGTCGCTTGGTTAACAAACGATTCAGGCATCAAGGCGACTTCATCGAACAAGACGCCAGCTAAAGTAATGCCCTGTATTAAGTCCTGTGACCTTTCGTCCTTACCGCCAAACTGGTAAAAGTAGTTGATTACATTGCCCCTGCGAACAACCATAAGATTTTCAGAACGTCGGTCTTGTACTGTATATCCTCGGGATTTAAGCATCAATTTAAGCCAAAACATAACGTTTCGACGTAAGCTGCCTATTGTCTTACCGGCAATAGCAAAGTTTTGACCGTCAAAGCTGTTCATTGCCCACATGACAAACGATAAGGACATGCAGACAGTCTTACCAGAACGAATGGACCCGTCTGCTATGATACCCTCTGATTCCTTTACGGGGCTGCTAGGGCACCACCAAGTAAGCACCATTTTTTGTTTTATAGAAAACGGCTTAAATTGGAAAAATCCTTGGCTTACCTGCTGCCGTAGTTTGGCAACGTTATCAGACAAGGACTTTTTCAGTTTCGCGATACCCTCGTCAATCTTCTTCCACATTGTCGGGCGCTCTCCAATCCGGGTCGGAGTTATCACCATCTACCCATATTGTTTCAGCTTGACTATCCATTGCAGTATTGAACCCATCGTCTGGTATAGTCTGTTCGCCTGTTTCCTTTATGGAGGCTTGCGCTTTCAGTAGATCAATTTCTAGCCTGCGTTGGTCGTATTCACGACGGTGACGGTCAGAAGGATTCGCCTCAAAGTAATTTCCAAGCCATTCAAGCGCCTTCATACGGTCGGCAAGCTTCACACTGGCACCGTCCTTGCCTTGCTTTACTTCAGACAGGAGAGTGCCGTCAACCTCAAACGACTCCTTGAAACGCACCTCGTTGATTTCTTTTGTTAAGGCAATCTTTGCATCGCTGCCTGGCACAGGAATCTGAATAGGCCCGAATGGCCCCATAACCGGAACCAAAGCGCGGCCGAATTCTAAAAAGTCAGTGATGTCCGCAAAGGCGATGTGCATGTATTTTTCGACCACATCTTCAACAGAGGCGAGCAGGGCAGCGGAGCGGATTTCTTTAAGCCGGGTGATTTCGGCGCGGATACTGTGTTTTACTAGGGCGCGTGGCCCTTCTGCATTTGCAGTCTCATAGCTGCACCCATACGCTTTTTTATAGGCCATCGTAGCATTAAAAGTTTTGGAATAATACAGACAAAATGCCTTTTGTGCGTCAGTCAGTTCGTTGTTATCTTCAACAGCTTTAACCGTCTTAATATCAGCAAGTGCTGTGTTGCAACGCTCTTTTGCAACGTTGCGTTGCGTTGCAGCATTATCGCCCCAGCCCCCACGGCTTTTCCAGCTGCGTACGGTACCCGGGGATACGCCTAAAAGCTCGGCAATTTCAGACGGGGTTTTGCCCTCTTGGTAAAGGGCCTTTGCTTGTTCCATTAATTCTATTCTTGGCACACCTGTCCTCACCTCGTTTCTCATATAAACACCTTGGCAGCATGCAGTACGGCACACCCGCCTTGTGGTAATCGTTCCATGGGCAATTGATGCACTTCATGCTGCACCTCCAAAAAATGGGTATAAAAAGACGCCCCGTGAAAGGCGCTTAAACTTAGATTTGATTTTCAACTCTTTCCACCGCATTTCGGTAATACTGCTTATCCCACTCAAACCCGGTATAATCGCGCCCAGAGTTAATACATGCAACTGCCGTTGTACCACTGCCCATACAGTTATCTAGCACCAGATCACCCGGATTGGTGTATGTTCGGATGAGGTATTCAAATAAAGCAACTGGCTTTTGCGTTGGATGAAGACCTCTCTCGCATTTTACATCCAGTAGCTGGCGTGGATAATGTACAACACAGGTTTCTGTATCGCGAGACAAGCTGCCGTCTGCTGCATAAACAAAATCTCCGTGTGCTGGTGCCTTTTTCCCTCGCTGAATAATAGGCTTATCCAGTACAATGATTCCTTGCGGGTTGTATGTGGGTAAATGCTTGTAGAAAACACAAACTTCTTCCACGCACCGCAGCGGCTGCCTCTTAGCGTTTGCAAACCCAGTTATCATGTTTTTGCTCCAATACCAGCAATACCGGAATAGCTTCGGTTGGCTACTGATTAATCTTGTGGTAAATGGCTGGCAAGCTGTTAAGACAATAGCTCCATTGTCCTTGATGATGCGTAGGTACTGCTGCCACAGCTGGTCAAATGGAAGCAAGCTATCCCATCTGCAGTCCGTTATACCATAAGGCAAATCACAAAGTATCATATCGATACTTTTATCGGGATACATGCTCATACCGGCTAAGCAATCCATATTAAATATTTTATTGATGTAGTCCATACGGCTCCTTTCATAGGACCCGCACAAAGGTATGAAAAAACGCCCGGCTATGTGCCAAGCGTTTGATACAAAATTCCCATAATATTATTTTACAGGATACAATCCGGAATTACCGGAATTTAATAAATATTTTTCAATCTTTTTCCTTGGGGTTCCTTCGTCACGACACCCAATACGGTAAGCTACTTGGGGCCATGTTAGCCCTTGTATGTAGTACAGAGTGATAATCTGACGAATCTTGCTGTCCTCAATACTTTCGATAAATCGGTCAAGCTTGTCGTATTCCTCTTGGCGCCGGCGCTCACGTTCAGCAATTGCCAACTTGATTTTTTGAAGTCGGGCATCTTCATCGTGAAATGCAGCGGTTTCGGTAGGAGAAACTCCACAAACCGTAACGCTGTGCTTTTGGTATGGCGGGTATTTGCTTGATGCCTCAACACAGTTTGGCGTTTTCATACTGCGCATATTGTTTCGAATTACTGCGCGCTGCTCTTTTAGTAGTTGTATCTCACGCTTTAAATCGCGCAGCTGGGATAGTTCTTTTTTGGTCATCCCCGACGCCCCCTTAATAACCAAGATTCACATTGTTTAAAAGTTTCAAATTCTTCAGTCCACGCATCACCAGTGGAGTTGTCTATTCCTATAAATTTACTTCCATCGATACACCAAAATAGGCCTCTAGGCGAATACCTAGCTATGATTTTTGAAGCTTCTTGTTTACTTACATTGGTAATTAGATTATTAGTCGCTACATCCATTCTCTGCAATGATAAAATGCACCAGTCAAGATTCAACCCAAACACTGGCCCATATAGCACATACGACACATACCGTGTAAGCTCCCGGCCTGTGTATCCGCTTTCCAGCGTCCATTCCTGCAGCACCAGCATATCGCCAGGATGGTAATCACGGTCGTTTCGACGCAGCTCGAATGTTTTAGTGCCGAATTCCACGTCCTTGAAATACTCCGGCAGAATTTTAAGATAATGGGTCATAACCTTTCCCTCCCATCCAATATCCTCATAATCTTTTTGCACCTCTCGCAATCACCTTGCTCAACCTCTTTTGATAAGCCTCCAAGCTTTACCTGTGCTTGGCAGGTGTCCTTAAATATCTCATGCAATCGTATTGCCTTATCGTATTCAGATAGCAGCTCGTGCTTCTCTGACTGTGCCTGCTCCCGGGTAATCGTCCCGGCTCGGTAGCTGGAGTACAGACACCGGAACGACATGTAAAGGAATTGCTCGGGCTGAGTAAGGCCAACAGGGAGAGTGTCGTTGTGCATTGCGGAGCGTTCAATATCTACCGGCGTCATAGTGCAAGATACCATTCCAAAACTCGAACAGCTGATTCCCACCCATGGCATACCTCACAGAAATAGCCTTGTTCCCGGAGCTCTCCGAGCCACCAGTCTTGCTCAATCGACGTACGCCCGGTGTCGTCCTTCATCTCAATGCGCAGACCATGATATTTGCCGCGCGCGACAGGGAGGTCGAGGTCTGGTATTCCAGGCTTTACACCCTGTTGCTTCATGTGCGCTGCCTCTATCTTGTCACGCTTACCGCCGTTCGGAACATGGTGGAGCAATTTCAGGCAAGGCCATTTTGAGCGAATAGAAGGCTGTGCAGCCCATTTAAATACGCAGGTTTGATGTTGCGCTTCGGTCATGATTCTTCCCTCCAATACTCAACAAAAGCAACTGTTTTACCAGTTCCATGGTTTTTATCACGGCCTTGCCGTACGGTATACCCATTCCGGGCAAGGATGACAATCACGGACTCGCGGTCATCTGGTTTTGTAATATGAATACGTTCTTTGCTCATGCTGACCGCCTCCCGCCACTCATAACACGGTTCAAAATCTGACTGGCCTGCAGCTTTGTCAGCCCTGCCGGGTCAAATCCTTTGCACCGGCGCTGGATTAGCTGGAGCTGTTTATCACTGGCGGGAGCTTTTCCCCAATGCTTGGCCTTTTCAAGATTCCAGATATATTCCTGGTCTTTGTAATTTGTAGTCAGCTTAATGTACGCAAAATCCAGAGCGCTTTGCATCGGCATCAGGCGGCCATTGAAAAGAACGCGCCCCAATTCATCTTGGCAGGGAATTGCTATCTTCTCGCGATTCATCAAGCTACATACCATAGAGCCGTCAGGCATCTTAAAGAAGTTCACGCCATGGGTGTTATATTTCTGCTCCTGTGCCCACAGGTCAACAATCTGAATGTTCTTAATCCAGCTCTCCGGGCAATCTGCAGCACACTCTATCTTCTCGGGCAGTTCAAAGAGTAGACCATCCATTTCAGATAGTCGGCGTTCAGGCACATCTTTCAGGTCGATTCCGAGTAGTGAAGGTGCAGTGCAAAGAGAAGCTTTACCGGATACACCAACGCAATCAATCAGATTGAGCCGTTCTTTACCAGGATATAACCTCAAGCCACGTCCAACCATCTGTGTGTATAAACTATCTGATTGTGTGGGCCGCGCTACAATTACCGTTTCTACACGGGGAATATCGGTTCCCTCGGTAAATACCATGCAGTTAACAATACACGGGATTTTCCCGTCAGTGAACGCCTGAATAATGCTTGCTCGGTCTTTTGTTTCGCCAGTCACCACCACAGCACCCGGTATCTTCGCAGCGATATCATTCGCATGCTGAACCGACACAGCAAATACCAGAGTAGCACCGGATGCCATAGTGCGATATGTTTCTGCAATGGCGTCCGCGGTACCGTCCATTGCTTTTTCGAGCTCACGCGGAGCGTAATCACCACCGCGGGAATGTACACCTCTTAGGTCATATCCGATATTCACCCGCCGGCAATAGATGTCGGAGAGGTAACCGTTTTTGATACCCCATTTCAAATCGCGTTGGAAAATGATGTCGCTGTACACATCGTTCAACTTGGCATTATCCGAGCGATTCGGCGTAGCAGTGAAGCCGAGAAGTAGACGCGGAGTAAAGTAATCAAATATTCTGCGGTATGTTCTCGCAGCGCTGTGGTGAGCTTCATCGCACACGATAATATCGAATTCATCCGGTGAAAATCGTTCCAGGCGGTGCGTCATGGTTTGAACCGATGCGGAAACAACCTCGTCCATCGGTGAAGCATGATTACCTGCCATTTCTACGCCGGTCAGGCAATCGAAATATTTCAACGGCTGCCGTACCAACTCTTCGCGGTGCGAGAGGATTAGCATTTTGCCTTTCCGCTGGATATTTGCAAATGTAACAGTCTTTCCGAGTCCCGTTGCCATCTGAATGAGATATGCTCCGGGACCTATGTTATTGATGATATCAGTGCATTCGTGCTGATAATCACGTAGTTTAATTTCTTTCAAAGATTTATAACCTCCTTATGTGGGAATTTTATTGTCTTGTGGGACAGCGTGGGACAGCCTGTCCCACAAAAAAATCTAGTATTTATGCGGTTTTGCAGTGCATTGTGGGACTGTGGGACAGATTTGCACATTTTCTCTTACGCGAGAGAAGTGTGTACTCTATTCCTATTAATTCAGGGTATATACACTTTATATATAGGGATGTGTTTTTGCGTCCCACTTGTCCCACAGTCCCACACACTAGTATTTATGCGGGTTTGCGGGGTGTTATCGTGTGGGACGTGTCCCACAAAATCAAAGCGTATCATCATCAAACGACAGATCGTCGGCGGCAGTAACGGAATCTTGTGCGCCATCAATCAGCGGCATTTTAAGAGCTACACACTCCACATTTACGCCGTTGATGCGCTTTCCTCGGGTATTGTTGCGACCTCTGATAAGGATTAAATTGTTTTCACGTAAAAAGCTCAGGAGCGCCGTTGAAGAAAATCCGGCATCCTCTACCGCACGTCGAAATGTGGAATTGATGATATAAGCAATATCTCGTCCGGTCCGCACGGAGCCGACCGTTTCTTCCTCGATTGTTCCGTACACATCGCCTTGTTTGGCATCCATGCTAAACTTGTTGCTGTTCTGTGCCACCCAGTCGCACATATACTGATAACCGCGGCTGCCACTTGATACCGCAGCCCGCGAAGCAAGAAATTTGGAGAGGTCTTCTACAGTTAGGGCGTGATCATCTTGAAAGAGCCATTTCGTCGCAAGCCAATCCGCAGTTATGATGACTGCTGCGGCCATGGCTTGTTTTTCTGTGGTATCGTTCTCAGTAAATTTCTTAAAATACTCTTTGTACAGCTGCGCGGCAAGCTCGGTGTTTGCGTCATTCTCATACAGTTTCAAAACAAAATCCCGCCCTGCATGGCCGTAATTCTTTTTGACGATGCTGCTTACGGTATGACCATCCTCAATGATTTTATCCGCAGATTTACATTCTATCTCAATAACACGATTCACAGCGCCTGCGCCAGCTCCCGCACTCGTGATAGGCGTTTCTCCCGTCGTAAGGATGGTGTTGGCCCATGTGGGAGTTCGCTCCACACCTCCGGTCTTGGTGCCTCTGGTGCGGCCTACACCCTCGGCCAGCGAGTAGACATCGAACATCAGCTTTCCGCGCGAATCCCGAGCGAGCTGCAGCTCATCAACCATTAAAGGCAAATTGTTTAAGAACGACGCTAGTTTTTCGCGGCCGACCACAGTACTGTTGAAAGTTTGTATGTACCGGCCCATTTCAGGGTTTCCCCAAACGGACGCGGCCAGCATAAGTGCGACGGTTTTACCGGTACCGGACTCGCCGCCCCACAGATGAACAAAGAATGGGAGTGCGCCGGTTGGAGCGACCAGGGCAGATGCAAATGAGGCGGCCAGCACAATGCGAGCCATAACTGTTCCGCAGCGAATCTGCTGAGCCAAGGTAAGCCAAGTCTTTTGGCTACCTGCACTTTTGATACTATCAAACGTTGCGCGGAAATTTGCGTCACCGTCGAAAATTAGACCATCAACATAAGGGGAGAAGCCCTCTCCATCGATGTATCCCAGACGGGAGACGCTCTTTTTCTCTGGGATTTTGTCATAGTTGAGATTCTCAACATCAGAAATATACTTGACTAGAGCTTTTGCATTTTCACTTGTCACGGCGACACCTTGATCTGCAAGGGCTAAGATGCTGTTATTGCTGGCAAGGGTCTTTTTATCTGCAATTAGCTCCCGCCATCGCTTTCCCTTGGAATAAGCAATCTTGAGTTTTTCGGCGCCGGTATCAATATTGACGAGTCGTTCCACCGGCATAATCGGATGGCAGCAGGCGACCTCTTCGCCGAACGGCCCATTTTTTGATACTCCGAGGTCGTCTGCTTGCCACTCACCGGCATCAAGCTCAATCGGTTGATTCTGAAAGTTAGTGCTGTTCTCGACGTAGATTTCTGACGAGCTGCGCTTTAAGCTTTTCACATACTCATTAAAAAGCTTTTTGAAATTCAATACTCCAACTTGACGGGCTTGAATCGACATAATGGTCAACTGACGTTCCATCTGGAATGGGTTTTCATGATAGGAGTAAACCTCTTCATATGGAGCAGTGCTTTCGAAATATTCCTCTTGGGTGTATTTTGGCGGGGGTGCGGCGAGTCTTGATTTGTCTTGCTTATCCGTGCCTGTCACCTCCAATGATTTTGAATAAAATAGTAATTGTCTAAGTAATCCAATCTCCCCAGCAGTGCCGCGTATTCGCCCCACAACGGGCTGTTTGGCGTCGGCTTCTGCATAGAGCGAATCAGGTACGCCTCACGGCATTTTGCGTCATATTCGGCGCGGTAGGCGTCGAGAGCCGCCTGCTTCTCTCGCTGTTCCCGAACCCACCGGTCAACCTCGCGCCGGTCAGGCTTTTCGGTGGACAGCCCCAGCCGAAAATCATTGTCCAACCGGATAGCGGCCTGCCGGACGTTGAGGTGAAACAGTTTGGCCACAAAGTCAATTACTGAACCACCTGCATCACAAACAAAGCAGTGCCAGCCACGGGAGCCAGGATAGACTTTTAAAGATGGGTGCGAATCGCTATGGAAAGGGCAGAGCATCACACCGTGCTTTATTTCAAACCCGTATTGTTCTGCAACGGCCTGCATGGGGACAGTTTCTTTAATTTGTGAAAAAATGTCACCATACATGGCTTAGAAAGGTAAATCATCGTCCGTGGGAATCTCTTCAAATTCTCCCGGACCAGGGTTGACGTTCGGTGCTGGACCGGTGGCGGGTTGATAACTGCGCGTGGGGCTATCGGTACTATCCGATTTGTTTCCGCAAAAACTCACCTTGTCCGCGACGATTTCAAAAGCCTTGCGTTTGTTTCCATCCTTGTCCTGATACATGCGAGTTTGAATTGAGCCCTGAACTGCAATTAGCTGTCCTTTGCGGAAGTATTTGCAGATGAACTCGGCGGAAGAACGCCATGCGACGATATCGATAAAATCCGCCTGACGCTCAGCGCCGGTCTTTTGATAGTCACGGTCAACCGCAATCGTAAAGCTAGTGACGGCTATGTCGCTGGATGTGTGCCGCAGCTCAGGGTCTGCAACCAGGCGCCCCATAAGTACCGATGCGTTTAGCATGAGGAGGCCTCCTGATACTCAACAATCTCACTCAACACAGCCGTTTCTGCGCAATAGTCGCATTCTTCGCACCGCTCTGGTTCAATCTCCCCGCACTTAATAGCGGCGAATCGGGGCGCTTCGTGCTTTACAATATCCAAACAATAATCAAGACGTTCAGGAACAATCTGGCCAATTTGCAGCCGGGTTGTTTTTTGTTTTGTAGCTGCCGCAATCATAAATGGCAGTATGTCGCCAGTGTTCTGCCGGACAATTTCACGGTAAATTGCGCCTTGGTAGTCATAACCCCAGTTCTGCCAATACGGAACACGGCGGCCTTCTGTGGGATTCCAGGTTGTTTCAAAATCTTTCATGATTTTCTGGTCAACAATCGCCTTGCTGGGGTGATAGCTGTCAATTTTAATTTTAAACGGCACGCCAGCGATTTCGCCAGTCATAATGACCTGCTTCTCTCCTGCCATATAGCGCATCATCATAGGGTCGCGCTCAATGCGCTGTATGATCTGCTCCGCTTGTACATATTCGGATTTCAACCCGCCGTCCTTTTTAAACAGTGCCGGGTGTTGTGCCTTAAATAAATCAAGCGTTCCCTCAAAATAAGCGTCAACGTAGGAGCCGACGAGTAGCGCCGTGGTTTCTTCCTGCCGGTATTCGCCGCGGATTTCGGCGAGCGCGGCAGCCGGGCAAGCTAAAAAAGTTTTGAACTGCGATGCTCCCATGTAGGCGAGCTGGTTTTCGGGGGCGAAGTAGTTTTCAGCGGTCAGAATCATATCAGCTCACCGTCCTTTTCAGCTGGGGCAAGAGGGTCAGCAATTACGCGTTTATCCGGCTGAATGTCGTCCATTTCTCCCTCAACATATACGCCCATAAGCCTTTCAGGGCAATGCACACGGGCGAAGAAAGCGGATGCACGGTAAGCAAGCATCAATTCCGGCATATTACGCCACTTGGCATTTGACGTCCAGCCCTCGGCCTTTGCCATCTGCATACTTACCTCGACGCCCTGAACCAATTCCCCGTTTGAAATGCGTACAGCCTCAACATGGCAAGCGCGATTTTCTGCGCCAATGGTACCGGTGTAAACGGGGCGAACGTCGCGAAACTTCCCGCAGCCTTGAATTAGGCTCATGCAGGCTTGCCCACTCCACGATGGTTTCCCTTTGACAACATACAGATTCTGCATGACCATTAGTGGGGAAACGCCCATGCGGTTTGCCATATCAATAGCGACCATGCAATCCTCTGGTTTGCCGCGGTAGTTGTCGGGCACAATAGAAGTCTTAGCGAAGGCTGCCGCTGCACGGGCGAGTTGGTTAAAGGATTCTTTATCGGTAAAGGCACTCAAAGCACCAGATTGTGTGATAGGGGCCAATTCATCCATTTGGATTCCTCCTTAAAATCTCGGCGGCGGAGTGAGCCGCCGCCGTTCGTTTTCTCTTACGCCAAAATGATTACATCTTCCGGCAAACTGCTCTTCAGGAAATCCTTGATTTCGAGAATCGCCTCATTCTTCCAAGCTGCACCGTCCGCTTCAAATAAAGCTGCCGTTACGCCATAACGTTCATCCTTGCGAACGCGGAATACAAATGCACTCTCAGGCTGCTCAATCTCCGTGAATGTACGGAAGGGGCGCAGGTCTACCGGATTTGGTACAATGGCGCTTACCGCGAGCGATACACCGCTGTTTGCAACAACCTTCTGCGTTACGCCATCGTCCTTCTGCTGGACACTTGTGTCATCCTTAACGGAGCTGATAAATTTCAGCAATTTTGCCGTGTTATCATCCTGAACAAACATAGCCTGAAGGTTAATGATGAACTGCTCTGTGCTCATAAACTGTCCGAACTGAAATTTACAACCGTCAATGCTGGCAGAAATCAACGAATCACGCATCTTGTCAGCATTCAGTTCCTTGTATAACTTCACGCAACCGTGACCCACAACATGCACGATAAACTTACCAGCGCCCTGCAACGCTTCGGCATCCGCTTGACTTGTTATGTAGTCGACAACAGATGTGAGGGTACTGGTGTTAAGAGCAGAAGCTGTAACGGTCTGTGGCAAAGCATCCATATGCCTATCTACAAACTTCCGCCCGGCATAATCAATCTCATGGGGTGCAGCGTTATCCAAAATTCCGTTCAAAAAATCTCTTGTCATATCCATAATAGAAATCTCCTCTTTAATTTAATTAAGCGTTTTTAACGATACGTAGGGCGGGCGGTTCGGCTTGTTCGCTTCCGTCGATGGAGCGCTGGCCGGGAACCTGTGGAACCATTTCATAAGCCGCGGCATCTTCACCCTCACCAGTGAGGAACAGGGTGGTCGTGACCGGGTTGGTTGGTTCCAGCTTGGATTTTGCTACCACATTCACGCTGATTTGCTGGCGCTCGGTATCCGGGGTAAACTCTACCGTCAGAGTGAGCGTGCGCTTCTTGGTGGGGCTGGTGTTGACGTCCTGAATATTTTCAATGACTTTCGCCATTTCATAGTCAGCACGTTCCATGATGGCACCGCGCGCCATTTCGAGGATAGATTTCTGATTTTCCATATTAATTTTCCTCCTTAATTTCGATACTCATAATTTGGCCAAGGAAATTCATTCCCTCTCGCGAAACTTGATAGGCCTTGGGATTTTTGCCGCAACCTTGCGGAAAATCTTGCTTTGTTGCAAGCCCTTGCTCAACGAGATTATCCCAGTCGGAGTCATCATTTGCGGTAGTGAAATAATTTCGCCAGGCTGTGTATTTGCGGTGCTTCGTGCCAGTAGCTCTATCGTTCCTGAAACCGATGCAGTGTTTCATGTCATCAATCTGGATGGACGTGACAGTATAACTTTTCATAACTCCGTCACCTGCAATTCGTCATCAGACTCAAACGGATTAGGCGGCTCAAGATGGTCACGCATCCTTTCGGCAAAATCAAGGCCGTAATCGTCAGGCATCATCCCGCAGCCTCCATTTCCTCCAAATGAGCCCGCATTTCCATAATCTCGCGGTCAATATTGGCTCGCTTCTCGTTGTACCGCTTGTCGATTAGCTCGATGTGAGACAAATCAATAAATCGGCATTCCTTGAGCATGGCTATGGTGGTGAGCTGCTCGTCCCGCACCTGATTGCGCCGTGCGGTGAGGTTCTCAATTGCTCGCTTTATGTTATCTTGCATCTTGACAAATCCTCTCTTTCAGATTAGTATTTTGGTATAGTTATTTTCTAATGCGCCGCTTCCTGACTGCAATCAGGGGCGGTTTTTCCTTTGTTCAGGGCATTTTCAGTTATTTGAAATCCCGCTTTGACTTGCTTCTTAAGCTGGCGAATCTGAATCTGCTGTACCAGCGCTACTAAAGCAAGCGCTGCAAAGGATGCTGCTAGAGCTGTTGTAATAGGCATGGGCTAGTCCTCCTTTCACGGCGATCTGCCGAATTTATATTTTGTACTGAGATCACGATTTGTGCGACCGGGGCGGTTTTCCCAACTGCCATTTTTGCTCTTAGTTTCAGAGATCTTAAACCAGTTGTCGGCAAGGTAAATTGTGCCTTTGTGCTTCTCGGCAGTTGAGGAGTAAGCGATCACGCCAGTGATCTGCGGGTAATGCTTGCGTATGTACTTACGAGCCATACCGAGCGCACGGCTTTCCACGAAACGGTCGGTGTCGTTAATAAAGTACATCCGCGAAAGCTCTAAAATATGTTGCTGGTCAATCTTCGGGCTGGTTGGTCTACACCACATCATGGCACCGATACGCCGCCGTTGGATATCATCTAAAAATTCCAGTCGAAGCACAGCACCCGCAGGTGTGGAATGTAGATAGTGGTTTTCTTTTATCCAACGGTCAATTTCGATTGTGCGAACTTCTCGCAGTAAGATTCTTTTCACTTCCTTTCCACCACCCCACCCCACTCACGCACCCATGCGATACCACGCAGAGAGCGCAGCGTTTCGGTTTTTATGGACCTTATCGTGCATCTTCTTACCGTTGCCGAGTTTGACAAGCAATTGAGCAGTGCCGTCAAGCTTGTCTGTGATTGAGGCTGTGCAACCGTAGCTGTCCTTGTGATATGTTTTCATTTGATTAACTCCTTTCTGCTCCTGTAGGGCTTGTCCTGATGCCGCCTGCAGCAGGTGCAGGTGGCGGTTATGCAAACACCCTCGCTATCTGCTCTGCGGTGATGAATGTGCCACACAAACCTCTGCGGTAAAGTGTTTTGGTTGAAACCCCAATAATTTGAGCGGCTTCGTGCTGACTGTACACCAGCTTGTCCGGGAAAAGCTGGTCGGCTCTTGCTCGGATGCGCTCTAGCGTATCACGGTATAGTTCTTTTTCGCGAGGCACTATAATCACCTTCCTTTCTTGTAAATATTTCCTCTCTGGGGTAAGATGGTGGTGAGAGGAGGTGATGTAAATGTATATCCAAGCTACAATAAATTGCGAATGCGGTTGTATCTTTCAAATCGAATTTCAAGAAGGCAAAGAAGCCCCGGTTTGCCCCCAGTGTGAAAAACAGATGAGCGAACAATCGTGGAAAGCTCTGCGCGAAGTGATGGCCGGATTTGGCGATTTCAACCATCATATTTTGAAATGGAACTCTGAGCACAAAGAACCAAGAATGCAAGTCCCGGCGCTCACTGTGTGTACTCAGAAAGATTCAGTTTAGCGAGATGTAAGGTTTCGAGAGTGTGGCAAAATACATCTAAGGCTGTCAAAGGCATTAAATCAATGTTGTGGTCCTTCAGCACGGCGGTAATGGCATCTACCGCACCGTCAAGACGGTCCTCACCGTTGAGCGCTTGAGACAGCCTTTCTTTTTCTCTAAGATAGCGCTGAGCGTCCATCTTTTTCACCTGCTTTCTAATGATTCACTGTCCCTTAAATTGGACAGCTATTTTCCACCCTCTTGAAATAGAGGAAAGGGATGGTATACTGGGATTAAGAAACTCTCCCGAGCAGCCAATCGGTAGAAACCCCAAAATAATCAGCTACTTTTTCCAGCCGTTCTACGCTTGGCGATGCGATCTCCCATTTTCGTACTGTGCCGTTTCCAAATTCGAGTTTTCTCTCAAGATGTGCAAACGTAATATTGTTTTTCTTACAAAGATTTTTTACATTTTCGTACAGCATCGAAAAATCACCTCCAATATTAGATTATTTGCTATTGACACAGATTAGGAATTATGCTATTCTATAGGCATAGAAATTCCCTAATGGTCAGAATAAGATGATTTAGATAGCGTGGAAGCGGTCGTCATCTCATTCTGTTTGCTCTTGTCTTTAGCTTGTAAGCTAATATTAGCATGGACGCTAATTAAAGTCAATAGCAAATTTGCGAATTTCTAAAATATTTTTAAGGCGGTTCGCTGAGATGCTAGTTGATAAAATAAAAAAACTTTGTGATGAGCGAGGAGAGACTTTAGCTTCATTGGAAAGAGAACTAGGCTTCGGAAATGGTACAATTCGAAGATGGGATGTTACTGTTCCGTCTGGAGATAAGCTGACAAAAGTCGCTGATTTCTTTTCTGTTTCTATTGACTTTTTACTTAATAGAGAACAAAAAGAAATGCCCGTCCTTACAAAAGAGGACGAGCGTGATATCAAAAATAAAATTGATGAAATTATGGTAATGATGGAAAGGCAAAAAGGATTAATGTTTGATGGCGATCCTTTAACGCCGGAAGCTTTAGATAGTATTCGTAGCGCAATGGAGCTTGGTATGGCTGCCGCTAAAGCAAAAAATAAGAAAAAATAGCAAAAGGAAATTTCGCATGAACGAAATGGAAATTGTGAATAACTTAATTAAAAAATACTCAACAAATAACCCTTATGAAATATGTGACTGTCTGGATTATATTATTATGCAGGTTCCCCTTGTAGGGGTGCGGGGTTTCTATCAGTTCTATGATGGGCAAGACATCGTTTATCTTGATAGCGGATTACCGGATCAGGTGAAAAAGTTTGTTTGTGCGCATGAGCTGGGTCACTCACTGATGCATAAGGATATTAATGCCATATTTCTTGATACGCGTACATATCTCAAGGCAGGACGTTATGAGCGACAGGCGAACCAATTCGCAATTAATTTATTGTACCCTCACGATTCTGATTTTGATGATTATAGAGATTTAACCATTCAACAAACCGCAAGGTGCCTAAATGTAAGCGAAGACTTAGTAGAGTACCGGCTTAAAGAAATTAAAAGGCTAACAGAGCAATAAAAAAAGCCCCACACACTACTGCAAATAGCATGCGGGGCAAGGTGGAGGCTCCTGGGATAAGAAACTCTCCGAAGATATTGTAACATGTTGGAATAATATGTCAATTAGGAGGGGCTCTATGGAAGCATCGATTAAGGGTCTTTTTAAGACTATAACAGTGACAGAAAGATCAATTGCATTTTCGAAAAATAGTGGAAAACCCTTGTTAGAAATTCCGCTTTCTCAGGTGACAAATTTCATTTTAGTAGAGGGTACAACCTTTAAATACGGTTATTTTACCGTTTGTACATCTGACGGAAGGGGCTATGGGGTTAACCATGGAAAAGTGGCTTCGGACGGAAATAGCATTGCTTTTAATTCTGCTTACAATGACCAGTTTAGGATTTTATACTCGAGACTTCAAAACGAGATTGAATTAAAGACTCTTGACGATTTGATGCCACAAGCAATATCGAGTTCAAACAATGCTGGTTTATGTGCGGTTACCGAAGCTTCGGCCTTATGTGGTCACCCCATAAAAATATGTTTGAACTGTGGGGATAAGCTTCTTGAGCAAGCCCGGCAATGCCCTAAATGCGGAGAAAAAGGTGGCGGTCTTCGAGTTGTAGATTCAGAAGACATAAATCAGATACAAGCTATTCAAATGGCTGCAAAGCATGAGAATAAAAAAGGATTTTGGCAGCGCACAATCGAAGAGGGCCGTGAAATAAACCGTCAGAAAGAGGCAGCAAAGATGGCTCAACCTAAACCGCTTTCTAAAAAAGATCGCATCAAAGAAAACAAGGCGAACGCGGTGGCCTGCTGCCCGAAGTGTGGGTCGGCTTCTCTGAGTGCAAATAAGAAAGGCTTCGGAGTAGGGAAGGCGGCAGTGGGCGTATTTACGGTTGGTGTCCTAGGTGCGGCCGCTGGCGGCATCGGCTCGGGCAAGGTAGTAGTCACTTGCCTCAACTGTGGTCATCGCTGGAAAGTTTAACTAAAAAACCGCCCGATCCTGTTGGCGCAGGAACGAGCGGCAGATCGGCCGGGGCCGATACGTATAACACAAATATATTGTACCAACCTCCCGGCCAAAAATCAAGTAGCCGGGCATTTTTATGCCCGGAAGGAGGATGTTACATTGGCAAGAAGAAAAATAACAGATGGATTGCGCCAAAAGCCAGATGGCCGTTGGGAACTATCCGAAACAATTAATGGAAAACGTCGATGGTTTACGTCGCACGATCCTGCAGAGGTTTGGGAAAAACGGGACGCTGCCCTGAAAGAGTCAGTGTTAGAAAGGGAAGAAAAGGATGATGGGCCGCTATTTGTAACAGTTGCAGATGCTTACGAAGAGGTTGTCTGCAAGATGAAGAACGGTACACAGAAGTCTTATCTACCCGCAATAAAGCGGGCAAAAGACTGGTTTGCTGATAAGCGAATGCGGGAAATAGAGCCTTATATGATCGCGCAGTTTCTCCAATCTCTGTCGGGAATGGCAAAAACAACAGTGTCAAATCAGAAGACTGTTGTTAATGCGATATTTCAAACTTGGATTGACAGCCCTGTGTGGCGCGGGGATTACAATCCTTCAGAGCTTACCAAAATGCCTCGCGGTTTAAAAAAGGGCCGACGGCAACCGCCAACTGAAGAACAGGTTGAAATTGTCAAAAGGCATTACATGGACCCCGACGCACTTCCGGCAGTTTTATATCTTTGTACAGGTGAGCGTAGGGGAGAGGCTTGCGCAATCCAGCTTCGGGACATAGATTTTGAACACAACATAATTAAAATTACAAAAGCGGTAGAACATATAAATAACAAACCTCATATTACCGTTACAAAAACGGACGCTGGAGTTCGGGAACTGCCGTTACTGGCGATGTTGAAAAAAGCACTGGAACCACTGCGGAGTCTTCCTCCGGAAACGTTTATACTCGGCAGATCACAGAAGCCTCTTACCGCTTCACAGTATCATCGACGATGGACTGCTTTTTGGAGAAAGCACGGTATGGCTCATACAATTATTCGTGAGCAGAAAAGGATTCGTAAGGGTAAGGAATACACCTACCATGCAACTGACTGGGTGGCTGACGTTTGCGCGCATCAATTTCGACACGAATATGTTTGCATGCTCTGCATGGCTGACGTGCCAGAGGAGATTGCGATTCAACTGGTTGGGCACGCTAATATTAAAATGATACACGAGGTATACATGGCTCTAAAACCACAAATGATTGCAAGTACTCGCGCCAAGCTGAATTTGCTGTTAGCAGAAAATGACCCCGCCACCAATCCGCCACATTTCGCCACATAAAAATGCCTTTTTCCGTCCATTTTTGACTTTGCGAGTCTTTACTAAAAACAAAGAAAAACCGCATGAACACTGATTTTTTCAGCATTCATGCGGTTAAAAAGCTGGTCCGAGTGGCGAGACTTGAACTCACGGCCTCTTGACCCCCAGTCAAGCGCGCTACCAACTGCGCCACACCCGGAATTGCAACGTGGATTATTCTAACACATTTGTAGAGAAAAGGCAATCCCTTTTTTGAAAAATTACGAAGTTTTTGTAATATAACGTTTTGTCTAGGATGGTAAGCTTGATTTTTACGATTTTGGAGTCTAAGATGAAAAGAAAAGCTATGTGGAGGAAAAAAGAAGTGACGAAGATAGAGCAATTCCAGCAGATGATTGACGAGAGCAGCCGTATTGTGTTTTTTGGCGGTGCAGGTGTTTCTACGGAAAGCGGCATTCCGGATTTTCGCAGTGTAGACGGGCTATATAACCAGTCGTTTCGTTACCCGCCGGAGCAGATGCTTAGCCACACCTTTTTCGTAAAACACACCACAGATTTTTTTGATTTTTACCGTAAAAAGATGCTCTGCCTGGATGCAAAACCAAACGCGGCGCACCGTAAGCTCGCAGAGCTGGAGAATTGCGGTAAACTGTTAGCCGTTGTTACACAAAATATTGATGGCTTGCACCAAAAGGCAGGGAGCAAACAGGTATATGAACTGCACGGTTCGGTACACCGTAACTATTGCCGAAAGTGCCAAACAGAATATGATGCAGAATTTATCCTGAACAGCAAAGGCATTCCCTGTTGTACATGTGGCGGTATAATTAAACCTGACGTTGTTTTATATGAAGAAGGGCTCGATGAAGATGTTGTGAACGGTGCGGTACGCGCCATTCGCAATGCAGACATGCTTATCATTGGTGGAACATCGCTTGCGGTATACCCGGCGGCAGGGCTTATTCATTCCTTTTCCGGTAGTCGATTAGTGGTGATAAATCAGTCGCCAACCTCTGCTGACTCCAACGCCACTCTCATGCTAAATCAACCAATTGGGGAAGTATTGGAGCAGGTTGTCGTTCGGTAAAATAAATATCGAAAAAAGCATATTTTTGGTTGACATAATCTTCCTGTTGCTTTAAGATTAGAATAGAAACAGGAAGGAGATCTAAAAATCAAATGAGACTAAAAAAAGGTCCGAAATTAAAAAATGCAAGAAGAAAGATTGTTTCTGCAACTGCGGTTATGCTGGCAGTTGTTCAAATGTCTGCAACGGCATCCGCAGCAGTACCGGTATTTGGTCAGCTAAGTTTAACGAATTTAGTGGCAACCTCATTAATGAGCGATTATACCAGAACGGTTGCTCCCGGATTGGTAGAAACAAGATTCACTTATACAAATCTAAATAGCAAAATCAATGAATGCTTTATGCTGGAATATGACCCAACTGCGGCACAAATCGATATTACGGTTGGCACTCCGGATGATGCTTCTTATGCCAGTGGTTACCGCTCTGCGACTGTACGAGCACAGGCTGCAGCAGCAATGGCGAAGGGAAAACCCGTAGTGGCTGCCATTAATGGTGATATGTATAGCATGAAAACCAATCAGCCATGGGGTGTAGTCGTAAAAGATGGTGTTGAGTTGCAAGGTACCGTTTCCTCCCGTGCATATCGTTGGAATTTTTTTGGAATAAAAAAGAATGGAACGCCAATCATCGATTCCAATGAAAATTACATAAAGCACAAAGATGAATTGCAAAATGCCATTGGTCTATACGATACGCTTCTAGTCAAAGACGGAAATGTGGTAGTGCAAAAGGATGAAGACCAGAGAACCTTTTCCCCTCGGCTTGGTGTGGGTATCCGCGCAAACGGCACACTGTTCTTTATTATGGTGGATGGTCGCCAGTCGCAATACTCTACAGGAGCAACACTAAAAGAGTTTGCACAGCTTATGAAAGACATGGGCGCAGTGCAAGCAGGCAATATGGATGCCGGTGGCTCCGCTACACTGCTCAGCCGCACCATGGGTTCTAGTACTCTAGTGCTGCGCAATAAGCCCTCAGACGGCAAGGAGCGCCCCGTACCGAACTCATTGTTGTTTGTAACGAAAACACATTCGATGTAATTATCAAAATAATAAAATAGAACTCCTTTCTTTAAAAGCGGATCTTCATCCAACTGATTAAGAAAGGAGTTCTTTGTTTTTTGCTATTCTTTTTAGCTGGCAGATTTCATCTCCAGCCGAAGTTTATCGCTAATCATTGCAATGAACTCGCTATTGGTAGGCTTTCCACGCGTATTGTGAATCGTATACCCAAAATAGGAATTCAGGATGTCGATATCGCCTCTGTCCCAGGCTACCTCAATGGCATGGCGGATTGCCCGCTCAACACGAGAGGGTGTTGTTTCATAGCGCTTTGCTACACTGGGGTACAGCTGCTTTGTTACTGCGTTTATAATGTCTGGAGTTTGTACAGCCATGATTATAGAATCTCGCAGATAATGGTACCCTTTAATGTGAGCTGGTACGCCGATCTGATGAAGAATTTCTGTAACCTGGATTTCGAGGGATGGCTTGCCTTTTTGTGCCGGTACCGAAGCCTGTTCCGATTTGGGGGCGATACTGCCGCATATTTTCAGTATTCGTTGTGCTAATTCCTTTGCGTCAAATGGGGCAATTACAAAATATGCAGCTCCGGAAAGCATTACCTCACGCTCCAGCGTGGGGCTGCTGAATGTAGACATGACGATGAAGGAAGGCGCCTTAGAGGCGTACTTTTTTCGGATCCCATGAATAACTCCGATCGCATCCAGTCGGGGCATGAACAGGTCTAGAAGAACAACGTCGGGTTGTTCGAGATCAATATGATCCAAAACCCGGAGTCCATCCTTCGGAGAATAGACGACATCAATACCCGCAACTTCAAAATCATGAGAATAGCTTCGAGCAAATTCGTCAGTGTCATTAGAAATCAGCAGTTTTAAATGTTTTTCCATGAACATATCCCCCTGTTTTTTAATTTACAGGCTTATAATACCATATATTGGCATTTATGGCAATAGCTTACACAATATTTTTTGCACGAATTTAGTAATTATATTTCAAAATATAAAAATATTTCGTGTTAAGATGCACTTTTTAGTCTCTCTAAATTTGTTTTTTCGGAGATTTCCATCATATTTTCTGCTAATATCCCATAACCTCGCGTGGGATCATTCACAAATACATGCGTAACTGCACCTACTAATTTGCCATTTTGCACAATAGGACTTCCACTCATTCCTTGCACAATTCCTCCTGTTTTACTTAAAAGAGCGGGGTCTGTTACTTTTACAACCAGATTTTTTGTTTTTGTACCATCTTGATAGTTAATTGAGTCGATTTCAATCGCATAAGCTTTTGGGTTGGCACCATCTACCGTGGTGTAAATTTGCGCAGGTCCTGTTTTTACTTCCTGTTTTGTGGCAAGGGGGAGTGCCTCAGCTGCAACAGGGGAAGAATTTAAGGTACCATACACACCACCTTCTGAGTTTGCTTCTAACTGACCTACGGGAACATCGTTGTTAAAATATCCTCTTAATTCACCGGCACGTCCCTTTTGGCCTTTTACAATACCGCTGATGGTTACAGAAACAACATCGCCATTGCGAAGTGGCATAAGCTCATTGGTATCTACATCGCAAATACCGTGTCCAAGTCCACCAAATGACCCGGTTGCGGGGTCATAGAATGTGACAGTACCAATTCCGGCTGTGCTGTCTCGTACCCATAAGCCACCTTTATAGCTTTTGTCTACATCGGATAAAATAGGATTTAGAGTTGCATTTAGAGTTTCTTCATTACGCTTAATGGTCATATTGATGGGATTACCATTGCTGCTTTCAATTAGTTTTGCTACCTGATTATTTTGCGTAACCTTTTTACCGTTTATTTCGGTGATAATATCCCCAACTTTTACTCCTGCTACTGCAGCGGGGTTTACCATCTTACCGTCGCTTTCAATATCAGCAACACCGACCACCATAACGCCATTTGTAAATAATTTGATGCCGAAAGGAGTTCCGCAAGGCACCAAAAGCTTTTCTTTTACTACCTTTACATTGACTGTTTTTACGGGAATCATATCAAACAACATCAATTGTGCTTGGTAGTTTTGATTTGCGGATTTCAAAGAAGATGCAGTAATATCATTGGTATTTGCCGCATCTGCAATGCTAATGCCGGTTTGGTTAATTCGCAGCTTCGTACCTGCTGTAACGCGGTATTGATCCGGCAGGGAGTAGTGGTAATACCCCACTGCGGAGCCTGCAATTAAGGTTAATACGGTAAGCAAACCGGTTAATCGTTGAAAAAATTTTTTTCCTTTTTTCAAACATTCACCTCCTTCCGCATTTAATCTGTGTCAATTCGGAGGCTTTTATGTTGTCAATTCCACATTTTTTTGGTTTTTGATGGAAAAATAATTTCCGGAGCTAATACGGTAATGATTTATGCCAGAAATTTAATAAAATGGCTGAATTTTAGAAGTAATAAGCATTATAGCGCTTCTTACGCTTATTCAAAAATGGAAAGCATTTTTTTTAGTGCTATTATCCTAATGTTCATTTACCAATTCTTTATTGGTATAGTGTACTTCTATATTCGCATGTAACGCTTTTCTATTTGAAAATCCATAATAGTATCTCCAAAACTAATTGGAACTATCTTAAAATAAAAACGCTGTAATTTTTTTATTCAAATTGCAATAAAAAAGCCGCCGCTATTGCGGCAGCCCTTTATGGTTTATTTGAATAGAGACATCGGGTCAATTAACTTACCAGACTGTTTTACTTCTAAATGCAAATGTGGTTTTTCTACGGATTCAATTGGCACAACGTTTATCGAACCAATTTTTTGCCCAGCGTCAATCGAATCTCCCTTTTTCACGAGGAAGGTATCACCCAGACCGCAGTAGTAAGCTGTAACATTATCGCTGTGCTGTATCACAACAACATTACCAAGGTTACCGTCTGCGTATAAATCCGTTACCTTACCGGCGTCAATTGCCTTTACGGGGTCACCAATTTTAGAAATAAAATCGGTGCCATTGTGTACGCGCCAGTCGAGCATGGTGTCGGAATATATGGGGTTGTCTCCGCTATAATTTTTGGTCACAGTTTCACCAACTGGGAAAACGTAAGACTCCGGCTTAGCAGCGGTTGCTTTTGCGGGCTGTTCCTTTTGGGGATTGTTTTTGCCCGGTGCCTGAGACGAAGCGGCCGGTTTGGAAGAAGACGGAGCTACGGACTGAGGCTGGCTGGATTCGAGCTGAGGAGCCTCCTCTGGCTTACTGCTGGCATATACGCCGGATTGGGTACGACCGGTAGGCGAAGTAGAGTACGAAGACGTATCCTGTGGGTTCGCATATTTCACTACACTGTCATACGTTGTCCATGCGGCAACACCAACGGCTACCAGGCATACACCCAGCGCGACATAAAAACCCTTGTTGCTTTTCTTTGGGGATTGATTTTCTGATTTAAAATGCAGACTGCTCATCTAATTAGCACCTCCGCAGATATTTTGACCAGAAAAAACACCAAATATGCCGCTCAATAGAAATCTACACGGAAAATATAAAAAAGATTTTCATAACATAACTTAAAAGCGAAGAAAATCAAAGAATAATAATTAAAAAAGGAATGAAAAAAATTGCTTTTCATTATATTAAGAGAAAATTTTAATTTTGCTACTATTATTAATATTTTTTCACACGAATAAACAGCAGATTTTTAAATAGATAAAATCAAATAAATTTGCTCTTTCATATACATTTTTTCAAGGTTTTGAAATAAGAAAAGAAAAAAGACCGAATCCAATTGATTCGGTCTTTTTTCGTTAGCTTGAGGGGTATATTGAGGAGGGTAGAACTTTGTATTCGGATGGTGCGGCTCCATCGTTTGAATACACTCATATTATAAGTTGAATTCACTTTTCAGTTGTTAATATGCTATGAATATTCTTTTAACTTTTGCTCTCATGTTATTTTGCATTAAAAATAAGTGAAAATGCACGTTAAAACAAAAAAAGTGTGAAATTTTCACAAACATTTGTTTGCAATATAAAACACACTGTGGTATGATAAAATAGAATTGGAATACCTGGGAGGAAATGGCATGAAAGGACTCAGCAGCAGCCAAAAAAAGATTTATGAATACTTAAAAGATAGAGCACAGTATGGCCTGCCGCCATCGGTAAGGGAGATTTGCAAAGCCACCGGACTGAAATCAACCTCCACCGTACATTTGCACCTGAAAACGCTGGAAGAATTGGGCTACATTCGGCGTGAAGCCGGGCTTAACCGGGCAATTCATATTGAGGGGGCAGAGCAGGTTAGCCGAGTGCCAATTTTGGGCCGAGTGACCGCTGGAGTGCCAATACTTGCACTAGAAGAGGTTGAGGGCTATTTGCCGCTCGTTGGCCACCGCTACCCTGAAAAAGAACTATTTGCACTGCGTGTGCAAGGCGACAGTATGAAAAATGCCGGTATTTTAGATGGCGACTATATAATTGCACACCGGCAAGAAACCGCAGAGAATGGACAAATCGTTGTTGCGCTTATTGATGATGAGGCAACTGTAAAGAGAATTTTCTTTGAGCAGGAGTACGTTCGTCTCCAGCCGGAAAACCCTGCGTTTTCACCCATTTTTTCGCAAAGTGCTATGGTACTTGGTCGCGTGATTTCTGTTTATCGCTATTATTAATTTTAGATTATAAAAGTGCTTTAAATTAGGATAATTGCAAAGCGAAAAAAGGGGAAAGAGTAAGTTATGGTGGGCAAAGGCGATATTGTGGTTTTTGGCTCGTATCCACAAAACAGCGAAATCATTTCAGAAAAAGAATCCATTGAATGGCTTGTATTAGATAAAAAAGACGATAAAATTCTTTGCGTTAGTAAATATTTGCTCGATTGCAGACCATACCATGAGAGGCTCGAAGAAATAACATGGGAAAAAAGCACCTTACGCAAGTGGTTGAATGAAGTATTTGTGCTCGTTGCTTTTACAGCGGAAGAGCGAATGAGAATTTTGCTTTCTAATGTGGAAAATCCTACGCAACACACACTAGACCGTATTTTCTTATTAAGCTATGATGAAGCCGAGGAATTTTTAGATTTAGAACACCGGGCGGCCAAAACAACCGCGTATAGCAGGGCTCAAGGCGCATGGCTACTACAAGAGGATGGCGCTAATACGGAGCTGAAAGAGAATGGTACTTGGTGGCTGCGTTATTACGGAGAGGCGAGTGGGGAATCCGAGGGAGAGTTTGACTTCATGAGCTGTGTGAATTATGATGGCGTGGTTGAACCGGCTGCAGAGTCTGTAAATGTTAGCTCCTGCTGTGTACGGCCTGCTGTGTGGTTCACTGAATATTAGAACACCCTTTATAGTATGTTTTAAAATGATGGAATAATATTTGGTCTACAAAGAGCCACAGAACAAAAAGTTCTGTGGCTCTTTTATAAGTAAAACCATTTATTTCATCTATTATTAATAAAATAGGTGATTACTGTACAGTTGGATCTATTTTTTTGACAGCGACGGCAACCCGCTTTTTCTTTTGGCACTCCGGGCATTTTCCGTAGATGGTTAGGCTATGACGCTCAATTTCAAAACCGGTTGCTTTTGCAAGCCGCATCTCCAAGGGTGAGAGGGGACAGTCATCAAGTTTGATTTTTTTACTGCATCCGGTGCAAATTAAGTAATGGTCGTGACCTTCTGCCAGAGCATAGCGAATGATTCCATCCTCAAAATTTATCTTTTGTAAAATACCAGCGGAGCTAAATCGCTCTAAATTGCGGTATACAGTGGAAAGAGCTAATTGGGAGAAGGACGGCTTTAGCAGAACGAAAATATCCTCTGCCGAAACGGGGTCCCGGCTTTTTTCCATAAATCGCAGGATTGCCTCCCGCTGCTTTGTGTTTTTTAGTTCTGCCATGTGGGTTCCTCCTTATAAAACAAAGGGGGCTCGCCCCTCTCAATAAATTAATCATAGCTCGGAATTTGAAAAATTGCAAGCATACGCATATTCACTAATGAGAACTTTTCGTGTATAATAAGTGCGGATTAAGATATAGACCAATTTACTTTTAAAAGTCACTTTCGGAGCCATTCATTTTTTTTCGAAAAGGTATGAGATAGAAAAAGAACGAATTTAAAAGCGTAAATTGGATCGGTTGGAGGCTTTCTTTTTTGGAAAAAATATATTTAGATAACGCAGCCACCACCCGCGTTTGCGAGTCGGCGGTGGAACGTATGCTGTATGTGATGACCGAGGCATATGGTAACCCTTCATCACTACACTCGATGGGGTTTGAAGCGGAGCGCGAAATGACGGCTGCTCGTGAGGCGATTGCGGGTAGCCTTTCGGTTAGTCCTGCGGAGGTATATTTTACCTCCGGCGGAACAGAAGCGAACAATATAGCTCTGTTTGGTGCAGTGAAGCGCAACGGTCGCCGTGGAAAACATATTGTAACCACAGCAGTCGAGCACCCCTCTGTGCTGCGTGTAATGGAGCAGCTGGAGCAGGAGGGCTATGCGGTAGATTACTTGATGCCGAATTCCTCTGGGCGAATTTCTGCGGAGCAGGTGGAACAAGCGATAACCAGCGATACTATTTTGGTTAGCATGATGATGGTAAATAATGAGACGGGTGTTTATATGCCGGTGGAAGCCGCGGCAAATGCGATTCGCCGCAGTAAATCTTCAGCGCTATTGCATGTGGATGCAGTACAAGCCTATGGTAAGCTGCCCATAAAACCCGCTCGTATGGGGATTGATTTAATGTCGGTCTCTTCCCACAAAATTCACGGTCCAAAGGGTGCGGGCGCTTTGTATATAGCTGGGCAGAGGAGCTTTCCAGCCAGAACCTTTGGCGGCGGGCAGGAAAAAGGAGTTCGCCCCGGTACCGAGCCTCTGCCGGCAATTGCGGGCTTTGGTGCGGCCGTGCGTGCTATGCCAAACCACAAAGAACTGAAGGCTCATTTTGAGGGGCTGAGAGCAGCACTGCGTGAGCAGCTCTCCCAACTGAATGAAGTTGTTATTCATTCCCCGGAGGATGCAATGCCTTATGTGCTCAGTTTTTCCGTTCCTGGTATAAAAGCAGAAACATTGCTGCATTTTCTAGCATCCCAAAACATATTTGTGTCGAGCGGCTCTGCGTGCTCAAAAGCGAAGCCCAGCCATGTGTTAACAGCAATGGGTCTTGCTCCGGCTCTGGTGGAATCCTCTTTGCGGGCGAGCTTTTCTCGCTTTACCACATTGGATGAAATCAATGCTTTTGCTGCTGTTTTAAAGCAGGGCATGGAGCAATTGGTGAAAAAATCGTAAGGAGATTATATGAAAGAAATTATTTTAATTAAATTGGGCGAGTTGGTGCTCAAAGGGTTGAATCGTAAAAATTTTGAAGCATCTCTCGTTCGAAATATTCGCCATCGTATTCATAAACTTGGGAATTTTGATATTCGCGTTGCGCAGTCTACCATCACAATTGCTCCCAAAGAGGATGAAGATTTAGATGAGGTTGCGGAGAAAATCGGTAAGATTTTCGGTATTGCAGCGTATTCCCGCGCGTGTGTGGCAGAAAAAAAGATGGAATCCATTCTTTCAGTATGCGGCGAGTATCTTTCGGACGATTTGAATCGTGTTAAAACATTTAAAGTGGAAAGCAAACGCTCTGATAAAAGCTTTCCCCTAAAATCCCCTGAAATTTCTGCCGAGGTTGGGGCATATATAATGGAGAAGTTTTCCCACCTAACGGTGGATGTGCATAACCCGGAATTGGTGGTAACCGTAGAGGTTCGAGATTTTGGTGCATACATTCACGGAAGCTCCATTCCGGGCGCAGGCGGAATCCCTGTAGGAACCGGCGGGCGCGCGGCTTTACTGATTTCAGGTGGAATCGACAGCCCGGTTGCCGCATGGTGCATGGCAAAACGCGGCGTAGAGCTTTTCCCGGTGCATTTTGCAAGCCCGCCTTATACCAGTGAACGTGCCGAGCAAAAGGTAGTGGATTTGCTGACAAAGGTAAGCGACTACTCTGGTCGCATGGTGCTTCGCATTGTACCCTTTACGCGTATTCAAGAAGAGATTTTGGCAAAGTGCCCGGAAGAGCTGTTTACCATTATCATGCGTCGTTTTATGATGCGTATTGCAGAACGCATTGCGGTTGATAATAGTTGCGAAGCCCTCATTACCGGTGAAAGCCTTGGGCAGGTAGCGAGCCAGACGATGCGTGCCATCGCCTGTACAGAAGCAGCAGTCGATATGCCGGTGTTCCGTCCGCTCATTGGAATGGACAAAACGGAGATTATTGCAATCTCCCGCAGAATTGATACCTTTGAAATCTCGATTCAGCCGTTTGAAGATTGCTGCACGGTATTTACACCCAAGCACCCGAGAACCAAGCCCAACCTGTATTTTGTAGAGCAGGCAGAGGAAAAGCTGGATATTGAAGCGCTGGTGGAAGATTGCATTTCAAATGTAAGATTAACGAAAATAGGATATTATCATTCAGCAGAATAAGGAGATGCCAAATCAATGAAAGCAGAAATCATATCTGTAGGTACCGAGCTGCTGCTCGGGCAAGTGATTAACACCGATGCTTCCTATGTAGCTCGCGCTTTGTCTGAGCTGGGAATCGATATGATGTTTTCTTGCACCGTAGGCGACAACAACGGTCGTTTAAAAGAAGCACTCACCAATGCACTTGAACGCAGTGATCTTGTCATTACCACCGGAGGGCTTGGCCCCACAGAGGATGACCTGACCAAGGAAGCTATTGCAGAATGTGCCGGAGTACCGCTCGTACTGCACGAAGAAAGTATGGAGCGGCTCAAAGAGCATTTTGTAGGACGATATATGGGGCAAAACCAAATCAAACAGGCGATGCTGCCAAAGGGTGCTACTGTTTTGCTCAATGACCGTGGAACGGCACCTGGCTGTGCGGTAGAGACAAAGGACGGGAAAATTATTATGATGTTCCCCGGCCCTCCTTCCGAGCTGGTACCTATGCTGCACAATTATGGGATCCCCTATTTGATGGAGCGTGAGAATGCGAGCATCTTTTCAATGAATGTGCACGTATTCGGTCAGGGTGAGGGTGCAGTCGCAGAATTGCTTTCTGACATGACGGATGCCTCGAACCCTACGGTTGCAACCTACGCCAAAGAGGGCGAAATGTATGTACGTGTAACGGCTAAGGCAGAAAACGCGCAAAAGGCGGAAGAAATGTGTCGTCCGGTTGCAGAGCAAATCCGTGAGCGAATTGGCGACTGCGTGTATGGTATTAATGTCGACTGCTTAGAGCAGCTTATCGTCAATCTGTTAAGTGAACGAAAATTAACAATTGCAACAGCGGAATCTTGCTCCGGCGGTCTTTTGGCAAAGCGTATTACGGATATTCCGGGTTCCTCCAGCATATTTGAAATGGGAGCGGTTACCTATGCAAACCGCATTAAGACGTTACTGTTGGATGTACCGGAGGAGATGCTGGAAAAGCATGGCGCAGTAAGCGAAGAGGTTGCCGCCGCAATGGCGCAAGGAATTCGTGAAAAATCCGGAAGTGACATCGGCATCGGTATTACCGGTATTGCCGGGCCGGATGGCGGCACAGAAGAAAAGCCGGTTGGTCTTATTTATGTTGGATTAAGCGATAAAAAAGGGACAGTGGTGCGGAAAGTAAAAGTGTTCAGCCAGCGCCGTCCCCGCAATTATTACCGTAATACAGCGGCATCTTTTGCTCTCGATATGGTTCGCCGCCGCTTGGAGGAGCTACCTTTATGATGGATATTCGAGCGCCGTTAAAGGCTGTGGAGGCAGTGAGAAAAGGGGTTCGCGGTAACCTGCGCCACCTTTCACCGCTTCCCTTTGTACCGGAAAAGCCCCGCTACCCAGCCGGGCTTTCCCGTAAGCCTTTGCCGCGCTCTACACCAGAGGCACAGGGCGTGTCTTCGGTGTATTTGGAGCGGTTTCTTCACGAACTGGATGCTTGCTCCGAAATTAAATTGCACAGCATAGCGGTACTTCGCCATGGGAAGCTGATACTGCAGGCAAATTGGCGCCCTTACTCCGGAATTTATGCGCAAATGGTGTATTCTTTGTCAAAATCCGTAACCGCAATGGCGGTAGGCATGGCGGTGGAAGAAGGGCTGTTTTCGCTGGATGACCGGATTGCAGAGCTGTTCCCCGATAAAGTGCCGCCACCGCCGTTTCGCAGTAATCGGGTTGGGAAAATCACAGTGCGCCACTTACTAAATATGACCTCTGGTATTCGGCTCAATGAGGGAAATAGTGTATTTGAACGTGACTGGATAAAAGCGTACTTTGCCTCTGATTGTGCTTACGAGCCGGGAGAAAAGTTTACGTACAACAGCATGAATTCTTACGTTCTAAGTGCGCTGATTCAAAAGAAGACGGGTGAGGGATTAACCGATTATCTGCTACCACGCCTATTTGACCCACTGGGGATTGACCATGTTGTGTGGGAGCGCTGCCCTATGGGAATTGAAAAGGGCGGCTGGGGCTTGTTCCTGCGGCCGGAAGATATGGCGAAGCTGGGTCAGCTCTATTTGCAAAAGGGATTGTGGACGGTTGATGGTGAATCACGCCGTTTGCTTTCCGAACAATGGATTGCTGAGTCGACCGATATGGGGATACGTACCTCCATGGGCGAGCACCAGACGGCTTACGGTTACCATTTATGGGAGTTCCCAATACCGGGAGCGTATCAATTTAATGGTGTGTTTGGCCAGTATGTCGTGGTCATCCCTCAAATTGATGTGGTAATCGCCATCACAAGCGGCAGCCATGGCCTTTTCGTAGATAAGAGTGCTGAAATTATTCAAAAGTATTTTGGCAGCGATGAGGCGTTCTCAGAAACACCCTTGCCGGAAAATTTGCGTGCATTGCGCTCTTTAAAAAAGACACAGGCGTCACTTTCTCTTTTTCCAGATACAGTTCCGTTACAACGGCGCCGCACGTTCGTAGAACGTTTGGAGCACAAGCTTTTCCCGCAGCGTTCCGTGCCGCAGCTTAGTTCGGACGCCAAGTGGATAAACGGCCGCAGCTATAAGCTCGAGAACCCGTACGGTTCGATTCTGCCGTTTATTTTCTCTGTGGAAAAAGACAGCTTTCTCCCTGCGATTCAGCGAGTATCGTTTGCATTTGCTCCTGATTTTTGCACGATTGAGTTTTCAGATGGAGAGGAAAAGCAGACCATACGAGCGGGCCTAGATGGGGAGCCAAGGCGCTGTGTGCTAAACGTAAACGATGAGATATATGTAACGGGTAACTTGGCACGCTTAACACGCGATGAAGAGGGCAGGCCGGTATTAAAGCTTTATATCTCGTTTCTGGAAACGCCAAATACCCGTGTGATGAAGTTTATTTTTAGCGGAGATCGAATTTTAGTGCGCTTTCAAGAGATTCCATCGGTTGATAATGCCGCAAAACTTCTTGCGGATTTATTGGGAAACTCGGGCGGCAATATAGAGAAAATGCTTTCAGAACGCCTTGGCGGAGAACGTGTTCCCGGCTACCTGCGGCGTATTGCTGTACCAAAGGCCAGCGGTAAGCTGGATTTAGAGGCTTCTGATAATGAATGAATAGAAACTAATAAAAAAGAGATACAGTTTACTGTATCTCTTTTTTATTAGTTTCTATATTATTAAAAATAAATATAGGTAATTTGACACCATATAAGATGTGCATTATAATTAATCGTAAGAAGCTCTATTTGTGAATCGTTTAAATTATGTAGGAGGTGGATTTTTGAGCATTAGTAAAAAATCATTACAGGATGTTTCGTCAAAGCTTTACCACAAAGCAATCCCGTTACCCATCTATTTGATGATTGTTTTATTGCTTCTCTGCGTATCCGTTGGCATGATGAACCAATTAGATGAGATCATGCCCTCCGGTAGGTTATTTGGTATGTATCAATCTCAGCCACCTACGAGTGTGTATTATAATGCTCGATTTTTTCACAATGAATTCAAGATTGAAAGACTTACAGAAAAAAATTTCAGTAAAAAAGAGCTTGTATTGGAAGGTCGTTATGAGCATTTGAGAGAAAATCTCTATTTACTTAAGCCCGAAGACCCTACCCAAAATGTGCTAGTCGTTTTAGGCAAGCGCAACTTTTATTTTTACGATTCAAAGACAGATAGTATCCCACATTTTTATTAGCCATCAAAGCGTTAGCCTAGATTCTAGCAGGAGGTTGGTATGGATAGAAAAGCAATGCGAGAACGATTTAGGCGTTTTTGTCAGAAAACAGTTTCTTTTCCAGTCCTTATGATTACGGTTCTTTTATTCTTAGGCTTGTTTGTTGGAATGATGAACAAGATAGACCAAAATACACCCTCGGATTCGATTGATGGCCAATACCAATCGAAAGCTTCTTTATCCGATTCTTATACCGCCAGTTTCCATGGAGATAAGTTTCAAGTAAAAAGGTTGGAATCTGCGGTAGAGGGAGAAAACAGAGAAAAGCTTTTGTTAGAGGGAACCTATGAGCATGTAGAAGAAAATCTTTATTTTCTCAAGGCGAGCGACCAGACGCAGAACGCAATTGTTGTTTTAGGCAAAAACTCCTTTTACTTTTACGATGTAGAAAAAGGAACCGAAGTTCAACTTTACCGGCATTAAAAAAGAGGTGCGTTCCAATTTTGGAACGCACCTCTTCTATATGGAAGTAATTAATCTACAATAATGCTTTCGCCTGTCATTTCTGGTGGCTGGGGCAGGCCTAGAATCTTGAGCATGGTGGGAGCAATATCTGCCAGCTTGCCGTTTTCACGCAGCTTGCAGGGGTAGCCCACAACACAGAACGGAACTGGGTTTGTGGTATGAGCGGTAAAGGGGGAACCGTCCGGCTCATACATTTTTTCGGCATTGCCGTGGTCGGCAGTGATTATGGCTGTGCCGTGCATGCGCTCAATCGCCTCGATGACGCGGCCTACGCAGGTATCTACAGCTTCCACTGCGGCTTTTGCGGCATCAAATACGCCGGTATGGCCTACCATATCGCAATTGGCAAAGTTTAAGATAATGACGTCGTACTCGCCGCTGTCAATCTTCTCAACCAAAGCATCCGTAACGGAATACGCGCTCATCTCCGGCTGTAAGTCATACGTAGCAACTGCAGGGGATTTAATGAGTACACGGTCTTCTCCGGGGTATACCGTCTCCACACCGCCGTTAAAGAAGAACGTGACATGTGCATACTTCTCCGTTTCGGCTATGCGAAGCTGGGTCATGCCCAAATCGGACAGGTATTCACCCAGTGTGTTTTTCAGGCTCTGCGGGTGGAAGGCTACGTCTACATTTGGCATGGTCGCGTCATACTGTGTCATGCAAACGTAGGTGAGAGGGAAGAAACCGTTGGCACGCTCGAAGCCGGTAAAATCCGGGTCGACAAATGCACGGGTCAGCTCCCTTGCACGGTCTGGGCGGAAGTTAAAGAAAACCACAGAGTCATTGGCAGAAACGCGGCCTTCGGGTCCACAAACTATGGGTAAAACAAATTCATCGGTTATGCCGTCTTCATACGACTTAGCAACGGAAGCTACGGGGTCGGTGCTTTGAACACCCTCGCCCATTACCATTGCGTTGTATGCTTTCGAGACGCGCTCCCAGCGGTTGTCTCGATCCATTGCGTAGTAGCGGCCTGCCACGGTTGCAATTTTGCCCACACCGATTTCTTGCATCTTCGCCACGCAATCCTCAACAAAGGCTTTACCAGAGGAAGGGGGAACGTCGCGGCCATCCAGCAGGGCGTGAACATAAACTTCCGTTAGACCGTGCTGTTTCGCGAGCTCCAATATCGCATACATATGGCTGTTGTGGCTGTGCACGCCACCATCGGAGAGCAGGCCAATGAGGTGGAGGGCAGTGCCCTTTGCTTTTGCAGCAGCTACGGCTTTAATAAGAGCGGGGTTTTTAAAGAAATCGCCGTCTTCAATTTCTTTCGAAATACGGGTCAGCTCCTGGTATACAATGCGCCCAGCACCAATGTTGGTGTGGCCAACCTCAGAGTTGCCCATCTGCCCGTTCGGCAGGCCAACATTAAGGCCGGATGCCCCAATTTGTGTAATAGGGTTCTCACGGAAAAGACGATCCAGATTCGGCTTTTTCGCCGCCATAATGGCGTTGCCGTATTCAGGGGCGTAGCCGAATCCATCTAAAATCATTAAAATCAAAGGTTTTTTCATGAAAGGTTCTCCTTTGCGATACAGTTGAGGGATTAGCCCTCAGTGGCAGCGCGGATAATCTCCGCAAAGTCTGCGGCTTTGAGTGAGGCACCGCCAATTAGGCCGCCGTCTACATCCGTTTGAGCAAGCAGCTCATCGGCATTTTTGGCGTTCATGGAGCCGCCATATTGAATGGTAAAAGCCTCGGCGGCTTGTTGGTCGTACAGAGCGGCAATCACCTTGCGGATTGCCCCGCAAACCTCACCCGCTTGTTCGGCGGTTGCGGTGCGCCCTGTGCCGATTGCCCAAATGGGCTCGTAAGCGATGATGACGCGAGAGAGCTCTTCTTTGGTTACGCCCAACAGCGCAATCTTAGTTTGCAGAGCAACAAGCTCTTCGGTAATTCCCTGCTCACGCTGTTCAAGGGTTTCACCTACGCACAGAATAACGGTAAGACCTGCGTTGAGTGCGGCACGAATACGTTTGTTAACGGTTTCATCGGTCTCGCCAAAATAGGTGCGGCGCTCACTGTGGCCGATAATCACATAAGTAACGCCGATGGAGGTAAGCATGTTAGCGGCAATTTCACCGGTATATGCGCCGCTTTCCTCCCAATGGCAGTTCTGTGCGCCAATTTTAATGTTGGTGCCTTTTGCTGCTTCTAACGCCGCAGGAAGATCAAGGAACGGTACGCATGCGACTACATCGCATTTTGCATTCGCAACCAACGGCGCTACTTCACCTAATAAGATTTTTGTCTCTTCCGGGTTTTTGTTCATCTTCCAGTTGCCGGCAATTACGGCTTTTCTTAGTTCTTTATTCATAGGAGGGTTCATCCTTTCTATCTGTTAGGAGCAGCACCAAGAAATGGGTTGCTCCGGTGAAGAAAAGGGCAGACGTACCGCCTGCCCTTTTGCATCCTTAGTTTTTATCGTTCAGGCAGGCAATGCCGGGCAGCTCTAATCCCTCAAGAAATTCCAGAGAAGCGCCGCCGCCGGTGGAGATGTGAGTCATTTTATCGGCAAAGCCAAGCTGCTCCACAGCCGCTGCAGAATCGCCACCGCCAATAATCGAAATTGCGCCGCTTTCGGCCACTGCTTTAGCAACAGCTTCGGTACCGGCTGCAAAGTTTTTCCACTCGCTAACACCCATCGGTCCATTCCATACTACGGTACCGGAGCCAACTAAAGCAGAGGTGAACAATACCTGTGTTTTCGGCCCAATATCAAGACCCATCCAGCCGTCTGGAATCTGGTCGGAATCCGACACCTTGTGGTCGGCATTTTCATCGTATTTATCGGCAACCACGTTGTCGAGCGGAATGAGGAATTTTACATTTTTCTCTTTTGCCTTTGCCATCATTTCCTGTGCCAGCTCCAGCTTGTCATCCTCGCAGATGGAGGTGCCAATGGAGTAGCCCAGTGCCTTCATGAAGGTGTAAGCCATACCGCCGCCAATGATGAGCGTGTCGACTTTATCGAGCAAATTGCTGATAACACCAATTTTATCGGATACCTTTGCGCCGCCCAGAATAGAAACAAAGGGGCGCTTGGGGTTCGCAAGAGCGCCACCCATAACGGTAATTTCTTTCTGAATCAAATAGCCGCATACAGCAGGCAGGTAAGCTGCCACGCCAGCGGTGGAGGCATGTGCGCGGTGTGCGGTACCAAACGCATCATTTACATAAATTTCAGCCAAAGACGCCAACGCCTTTGAGAATTCCGGGTCGTTCTTTTCTTCTTCCTTATGGAAGCGCACATTTTCCAGAAGAGCCACTTCGCCTTCCTTTAAAGAAGCGCAAATTGCTTTGGCGCTGTCGCCAATTACATCTTTCGCCATCTGCACGGGCTGGCCGAGTACCTTAGAAAGGTATTCCGCAACGGGTGCCAAAGAATATTTAGGGTTAAATTCTCCCTTCGGGCGACCCAAGTGAGAGCAAAGGATGACTTTCGCGTGGTGGTCAATCAGATAACGAATGGTTCTGAGAGCCTCATCAATACGCTTGGGGTCTGAGATCTTTCCTTCGCCGTCAAAAGGAACGTTAAAGTCACAGCGGACCAAAACGCGTTTGCCCGCTACGTCAATATCTTCCACACTCTTTTTGTTCAGATAGTTCATATGCTGCACTCCTTATTTTATAGAAATGGATACTTCATGGTTAACGTAGGCTGTAATGTTAAGAATAATCGCTGTACGCGAGTTCTTTTCAAAGTAGCAAATGTGATTTTGTGATTTTAAATGTATGGGAGTACTATTGTTAAATAATTAATTATCTCATACTATTTTATAATATAATTCATTTCTTTTCAAGTACGTGAGGTTTTTTTATATTCGATTATAGCATATCGCACAAAATTACCACTCAAAGCTTCGTGGCTGACCAACCTGGTTTAAACGGGGATAATCCCATTGACGAAGCACCTCATAAACGCCTATTGCCACAGCGTTGGAAAGGTTGAGGCTGCGTGCTTCTTCTAGCATGGGAATGCGCACAACGGAATCGGGATTTTCTTGCAAGAGAGCTTCTGGCAAGCCGGCAGTCTCTTTGCCGAACACAAGGTAGCTGTTGTCTGGGTAGGTTGCCTGCGAATGGTTGCGAGGCGCTTTCGTTGAAAAATAGAAAAAATGCCCGGTATTTTGTTTGAAGAAATCGGACAAATTATCATAGTAGCGAATATCGAGCAAATGCCAGTAATCTAGCCCGGCACGCTTTAGTTTTTTATCGTCAATGGTAAAGCCCATTGGCCCAACTAAGTGCAGGGTAGCTCCGGTAGCGGCACAGGTACGCGCCACATTGCCCGTGTTCTGGGGAATCTCGGGTTCTACCATCACAATATTTAGGGTTGCCATGTTTTGGATAATCCTTTCGCGTATAGTTTGGGAATTATTGTCGTTTACCATACCAATCATAATGCAAGCAGGAGAAAAAGTCTATTGCCAAAACAACAAAAAAATCAAAAAAATACAAAGAATACCGCGAATGGGAGCCGGTTTCTTCTTATTTATATAGAAAGAGTAAGAAGTTAGTATTGTAAGATAGATGTCAATAATTGCGTATTGAAATGGTTTTGCCATAATCTTTCTGATTATCTATGGAGTGTGGAGGGAATAAATAATGTTGGGTCTGAAAATGATCTACACCATATGGAGGGTATGCGAAATGTATAATGAAACAAAAGGATTTATGAAGGGTATTAGTGCAGGGCTGGCAGCCGGCATGGCTATTGCCAGTGTGGGCAGCAAAGCAATGAAAGGCAACCGTCAAATTAAGCGCACAGCCAATAAGGCAATGCGTAAAGTAAATGGCGTGCTGGACAACATGGAGTATATGTTCAAATAAACACGGCCCGGGCACGGCTGCCGTAAAACGGATGCGGAACTTCCGCTTTGTTTTACGGCAGCTTTCTTTTTGCAGAAAATCGGAAAAAACCGCCATGTTTCCCTTGCCAAAGAAACGTGCATCAGATAAACTAATTTTATGTAACATAAATCGGTTTCGATTTTTATTGCAGCTACTACAAAACAAAATGTAAAATCGATGGATTCAGTTTTAAAAATATGATGATCTGGCATTGGGAGGTTTCGAGCCATGCAGGTTTCGGAGCAAGAGATACTTACAATTTATTATAAAGGTTACAGTGCCCTCGCCTCACTGCACGGGGCGCTGTACCACGCCCGAAAGACTTTTTTTGAGGACAGCGGGTTACATAAGAAAAAAGAACGACTTTCTTATTTAGAGGATGGCATGATGGTACAGGTGCGCTACGCCCTATCTTCGGGTAGCTTTGTTTGGGAAAAACACGGTGACCGCCGCCTGCTGGAGCAGGTAAGTTCTACGCCGGGCGGGTGGGTGCTTTCTTATTTTGATGAAAGCGGTTCGCTCCGAAGCAGAATCCAATGGAATAAGGAGCACCATTTTGAGCAGGCGGAATTCTTTGCACCGGATGGCTCGGTACAAGAGGTTCTCTCTGCTTCCACGGAGCAGCCGGGTACGCTTACGCTCACACGCAAACAGCAAAACGGGGAAGAGAGCCATACCGTGCTGGTTGCTTGCCCCATCTTTATGGGAACCGCAGAACAGGCAAGGATTGATTCGGAGGTAGGAGAGCCGAAGGTGATTGCCGCCCGGCTCGACGGCGATGTTTGCTATTGCTCGCAGGAGGAATACCAAAAGCGCACCGAGCTGCAGGAGAGGCTGAAAAGCGGAGCAATCTCATTGATACCCATTTTTAAACCGGACAAGCCCGCTTCTGCTCTTCCTACTATAGAGGAAAAGAAAAACGAAAAAAAGAAGCTTTTAAATCCTGTTGCAAATCCGGTACCGCAAATAGGCGTAGCAGATTTAATGGAGCAGATACGAAAAATGGAAGAGGGCTTGGGCATCCGCCATGGGGAAATATGCAGGAATTCTCAATTGATGCAGGATTTACCAAAAAAAGATTCCACCCAGCCGGATGTTCCAGAAGCACAATGCAATCCTTGGGAAGAAGCGACTCCAGAGCAAGCGGAGAAAACACCTCCGGTTCGCTATACGGTGGCAAAGCGTGGGTTCGATGGAGCCGTGCGCGCGCCGGGGCTGTCTGCTCCCGTAGCACCGGAATTACCGGAGGCGGCGGAGGAAATCCCACGGGCGGTGCACCACATTGTCATCAGCCAAACGGAGCACTACCTATATTACGGCGAGCTGCTGGGCGGCGAGCGCCACGGCAGGGGCAGAACCGAAATGCCGGGCGGCAATACCGCCTATGAGGGAACGTATTCTCGTGGCAAGCGGGATGGCTTTGGCGCTTTCTATTATAGAACAGGGCGTTTGTGCTATGCCGGTTCTTGGCGTAACAATCTTCGGGACGGTGCGGGTGTGGGCTTTCGACCAGACGGCAGCGGCCTGTATGCCGGTATGTGGCAGGAGGACCGCCCCGGTGTCTCTGGCGCAGTGCTGGGAGCGGATGGTGCTGTGTGCTATGCAGGTGCGCTCCAAGATGGACAGCGCCATGGTGTGGGGGTCAGCTTTCGCAGAAAGGATGGCACTCTGCTGGTAGCTCGCTGGCAAAACGGCGTACCCAGCGGCGAGGTAACGCTGTTTGATGCAAACGGCTGCATCTGTTATTCTGGCGAGTGGAAAAACGGAGTGCGCCATGGGGCGGGTACCTCTTATACCCCGAACGGACAAATTGAATTTTCGGGCAATTGGCAGAACGGACGACCGGTTTGTGGCGAATGAGAATATGAGAGCCTGCCTATAAAACAGCTTGTACCAAAAAAATACCATGCAGCGCTTGGAAAGAAAAAAGACAGAAAAATGTAATAATTCATAAATTGTTAACAATCAGTCTATGAATTGGACATAACTGAATTTGCCATGGAAAATACTGAGAAACCTAGGCGTACCAAGGCTTCGCGGGGTGTTAAAATTTAAAAAAAAGGCAAAAATGTCCTTGACATTCTGTCCGCTATCCCGTATAATTCAACTAAACATATAAACGGTGTGGCTGTAAGTTTCTTACGAAACGTGGTTACTTCCGTTTGTTCTGGGGGGCGAAACCCAGAGCTGCCATGTATGTTTACGTTTCATAAGCACAACGCAAATACGCACAACAACAAAAAACGATATTTTTAAGGAGGACTAAAAAGGATGAACAAAACCAAAAGCAAAGTTTTGTCTCTGATTCTGGCATCTGCCATGATCGTTTCAAGCTTTTCATCCCTGAACTTTGCATCCGCTGCTTCTACTAGAGAGACTGGTACATTAAAGAATGTTGCTGGTTTGAACGGTGACGATGAGTTGTTCTTGGCCAGTTCCGACGATTCTTCAATCACCAAGATTAAATTGGCCGATTTGATTGGCAACCCCAGCATCGAGACCTATGATCGTGAAGATGCAGGTACTGCTGATTACGACAGCTACAATCATGTTTCTGGTGATAAGCTAGTTACCATCAATAAAGATGGCGAGCTGACCTTGAAAAAAGGTGCTTCCGGTAAAGAAGTTATCAACCTTACCTACAAGGTAGAGGACTATGATCGCGATGATAAGGAAGTTACCGTAAAGGCTTCTAAGCAAATTACAGTTTACTCTAATGTGGAAAATGAAGTTTTCTTGGGTGAAGCTAATGCAATTACCGGCAGTAGCAAGGATGAAAAACCCGGTGACATTTCTACTGCAGCAGTAAATGAGCGTTATCTGGATTTAGAAGCATACTATGCTGTATCTACTGGCAGCAATAGAGTTGCTGAGTACCGTAAAGCCGATGGCTTAACAGCAAACTACCTGTCTGATGTTAAGGGCACAGTAACTAAAGCACAAACAGCTCTTGAGAGAGTTGTAAAAAGCAAGGGAACACCTGTAGCAGCAGCGAGTGCAACTTCTGGCACAGACTACAGATCAGGTGCTATTATGCCCAACTTGGCTGACGGTGAAGACTTCTACGTCGCTACAGTAAAGACAGGCTCAGAAAAGTACAGCTGGACTAAGGTTACAGAGACTGACACCAAAGCTGTTAAAGAAGAATTGGTTAACAACAAGGCTTCTAAAGCATTTACTAATGTAGTTGTTGCCAAAGAAGCTGATACGACTAAAACTGCGACTGGTGAGGCAGTAGCAAAAGATGCTGCTATGCCTACTTTGACTGAGGGTAACAAATACTTTGAGGTTACAGGTAGTGTTGCTCCTTACACATGGACAGAACTGAAGTCTGGCACAGACTTTGAAGCAGTTAACAAAAAAGTAGCTGCAGTTGCTTTGTACTCCACTACCAAGACTGGTGGCACTACACCTTCAGAGGAAACTGCTACTAACGTAGCAGCTGATGCAGACCTGGATTTCGCAACGAATGATTATTATATTTCTTCTGTTAAGTCTGCTGAATACGAGTGGAATAAATTGACTGCTGGTACTCAATACAAGGCTGCTCAGGATACCAAAAAGGTTAACTCTTCTCTCGAACTGAAGGGCGACAAAATCTTCAGCGAGAAGGAAGTTTTGATTGCTGGTTTGGATAATGAAGAGGCTCCTGGTGCTACCAACGTTATTCGTTTGAAGACAAAGTTTGTTAAAGAAACTTCCTCTAAGGATGCTGACTTGGCAAAAACTGGTACTGATACACTTAAGATTAAGCTCGGAACCGTAACAGCAGACGGTTTTGACATTGATAAGTCTACCTCAAATATTAAGGTAGAGGTTGCCAAGAAGTGGAATGCAGACGTTGATCTGACAACAGGTGTGGCAGATGTTTCAAACGATTGGGATATCTTCAAGAAGAATGGCAAAACCTACATTGCCAAAAAAGACTTCGATTACGAAGATAAAGATACTTGGAAGGATCACAAGGACGAGGCTGAGTCTGTAGGTTCTTACAATGAGATCTTCTCTGAGCACAACATCAAGGTTCTTGGTGGTTCCGTAGACACCTTGAAGGTTCCTGGTGATAAGACTGTTACCGTTGAAGATGGTACTGTTGGCGATATTAAAGCTGGTGCAGTAGACATTTCTGGCGGTACTGTTGGAACTATTAAAGATAAGGCTGAAAACATTACTATTTCTGATGGTAAAGTGAAAGCTATTGACGCCAAAAATGCTGTTCTGAGCATTACTGGTGGTTCTGTTAGCGGCAACGTAGTTGCTTCCAGCATCGAGATCGATTCCGATGATGACGATGTTGCTACCGCAATTAACGGCAATGTTACTGCAACAGGTAACGTGAAAGATACCTCTGATAACGATGAAGCATCTATTGCTATCGATTGCAGCAGTGATAATTCTGTTAAAGTAACTGGTACCATTAAGAATGAAGCTGCTAAGGGCACAATCGAAATTAGTGGTGAAAATGTAGCTTTGGGCGTTGTTGATGGCGATTATGCTAGCAGCATTACTTTCAAAGACTTCACCGGTACCATTAAGGGCATCGCTGGTGCAAGTGAGCAGACCGTTTCTTTGGAAGGCGAATCCAAATTCGCTCTGACAAATAAGCTGGTTGCTGATACTGTAGATATTGAAGAAGATTCAAGACTGCAGGTTACAGAAGCTCGCATTGGCAGCATTGAGGGTGAAGGCCGTTTTGCATTCCCCGCTGATAAGCTGTTTGTAGAAGATGGCATCGATGGCGATACCACTCTGGAAATCACTGATGGTTTGGTTGCAGGCGCAACTGCACTTCAGGCATTTGAAGGTGCTGTTGCTGGTTCCGATGTAACTGGCTTGGGCTTCGATTTGGAGACTAAGAGCGCTAACAAGACCACTGATAAACTCATCATCAAAAATGTGAGATTTGCTGGTCCTAAGTTTGACAAGACCGATTTGACAATTGCTAAGGGTCAGTCTACAACTGTCGCTATTTCTAACTACCCGAATGGCACAGCTCTTCCTGCTGGAACTTCCATTGCTTACGATGTAGATGTAAATGATGATTATGTTTCTGTAACTCAGGAAGGCAATGTTCTTACCATTAAAGCTCTAGACTTCAACGCAGACCGCACTGTTGACAACAAGGGTACCATTACCGCTTCTGTTGTTGATGCAGACGGCAACGTTTTGGAAGACTATTCTGAGGCTACTTTGAATGTAAATGTTATTGCAAAGCCCCAGTCCGCTGTGACTTTGGATACCACTAAGCCTGTTGCTATTGGCACTGGCGCAGTGTACCAGTACATTGCAAAATCCTCTACTTCTGCAGTTATGACTGCTGCTTCTTCCGACACTCAGGTTGCAACTGTTGAGCTCTTCAACGCTGCTGATGCTCGTGGCTACAAGTTCCAGATTAAGGCTCTTGCTGTTGGTACCGCTACCATCACTACAACTGATGCAAACGGCGCTTCCGCTACCTTGACTGTGAACGTTTCCAAGGTTAACGGCACACTGAAGGCTGACACAACTTCCTACACCTTTGCTCCTGGCAAAGCATACGATGTGAAATTCTCCACCACCGGCACAACTGCTGTTCCGGTTGTTACCGTAAATGGTAAGGTTGTTTCCATCGCTCCCCGCGGCAATGGCGTTTACAGAGTAACCGCTCAGAACCCCGGCACTGCTTATGTAGTTGCTAAGGTTGGCGATACCCGCGTATCCGTTAAGTTTGTTGTTGCTAATGGCGCAGCATCTGCCGGTGTAAAGGGTAACAACGTTTCTAACTTGAAGTAAGTAACATTACTCTTGAGTTCGAAGTGAAGTAAATAATTACTGTTAGCTGTATTTGCGTTGCGGCGGTTTGGATTTCATCTTCCAGACCGCCGCTTTGTGCGTGTTAACGCGAAATGTGCCAAATTAAGGGGGCTGCCATACGGCAGCCCCCTTTCGTGCGTTCTATTTTACTAGTGTTGCGCCGGGGTAATACCAAGCAAGGATTTGCTGGTAGTTGGAGCCGTGTTCCGCCATGTATTCGGCACCCGCTTGGCTCATCCCGACCCCATGCCCGTAGCCTTTTACCGTAAAAGTGAATTTCTCTTTTGCATAGGTAACCGTGTAATTTGCTGATCGCAAGCCGAATGCAGTTCGAACCTCACCACCCTTTACGGTCTTGCCGGCGAGTGCTTGAGTTATCACTGAGCCGGAAGAGGTTCTCTCAGCTTTGCCAAACCATTTCGTGGGGTCACCATTTAAAGAGATACCCCATTGCTTTTGCGATGCCTGCTGCACCTGCTGCGGCGCTAATGTAACGGTGGTGTTATAACCACTGGCGTAAACATCTCCCGGGCTTGCAACGGGTACTAGATAGCTGTAATCGCCGCCCCAAATATCCTTTGCCGCCTCCGTATTGCCGGATGAAATGGCATAGTAGGTTGCGCAGATCAATTGCCCGTCGCTCTTTAGCGTTTGCCCGTATACGGCATCGGCAACCTGTCCCAATGATTTGTAATAAGTATCAAAATTCTTGCCCCAGCGCTTCTGCATTTCCTCTTTGGTGGTGTAAAGCTTCCAGCCGGAGATGTCTGCTGAAAAGTCTGCCCCTTTCAGGGCGGCATCTGGCTTCTCCTTTTGCTGTGCGCGCAGGCGGCCATAATAGGTGTATGCACTTACCGCCTGCGCCTTGAGAGCCTCTACCGGGCTCTCAGGAGACATCTCCGTTGCTACGGCGCCGTACAGGAATTCTTTGTCATCCACTGTGAGTACATTACCAGTGGATTCATCCAGAATCTTAAATACGGCGGCCGTTTGCGTGCTGGGTGGCGCCTGAGCCTCTGACTCGGGCGCTGAAGAACGGCTGCTCTCCGCACGGGATGGGGCAGGGGGAGCAGTGCCTTTATCTGGAACCTTTGCACCCAGAGCGATTAAGGGGATGATGAGGAGGAGGAGGAATAAGACCAAGCACCATGCAGTTTTGCCTTTCATACGGGCTCCTTTCCCCGCAATGCCGCCACTTGTATTGACTTTGCGGGACACGTGATATAAAATGATTGTTAGATTGAAAAGTGTGCCATAAACGGATGGAATCGCTGTGCGACCGCCGGGCTGAGAAGAAAGGGCCTTACTAGAATGATAAAAAAATTATGGATTGTATTTGCGGTCGCTTGTGTATTGGCGATACCGGTTCGCCTGTACCAATTAACCAATTTTGTAGACAGTAAGACGGGATTTTTTACGGATGGAGATGTAACGGCAGGAGTTGTTTCTGCCGCATTAATATTAGGCTGTACAGGCATTTTGCTTCTTGTGCGGCGAGAGAAACAAGTCACCTTTACCTTTGGGGATTTGTCCGGCTTTCCGGCAGTCATTTTCGGCGGGCTCAGCGGCGCCGCGTTGATGATATTTTCCCTCCGCCAGCTCATGCTGGTGGCGGGCGGGCGCGACAATTGGTACGACGACCCCACGCAGCAGCTCCCCATTTGGGTGCAGCACCCCGGGCTTTATGGTGCACTGGCATTGCTGGGCGCCTTGGCTGCAATCAATATTTTGGTGCTCACTTGGGGCTTGGCAGTAGGCAGAAATCCTTATACGGCCTTGCCTGTGGCTTCCCTTATCGTACCGCTTTGGTCTTGCCTTGATTTAACGGTGATGTTCGTTCGTTATACCGAGGTTGTGAACACGATTGAAAGCCTGTATTCCATGTTTATGGTAATCTTTTTGCTCCTATGCCTGTTTGCGCAATCCCGTTTTTTAGCAGGTGTGGATGACCTTCGCAGCCGCAGACTGATGATTTCCTCCGGCATGTGTTACAGCTTGCTGGCACTTACTGTTACCGTGCCAAATCTTCTGATGTATGCGTTGGGCAAAGGCGAATTTTGCTCCATGAGTATGGAGAGCAGCGTTTTGTACTTGGTGATTGCATTGTTTTTACTTTCTCTGGGTGTAAAAATATCTGCTATGGGGAATGCTCTTGCAAGACACCAAGAGGCAAATTTAATTAGTTAATTTTTTCCCAAAGTCTTGTATTATTCCGGAAAATCATATAGAATAATGGAAAGACAAGGAAAGCTTTAAATCGATTAATAGGAGGTTGTACTATGTCTATTAAAATTGGCATCAACGGATTTGGCCGCATCGGCCGTTTGGTATTCCGTGCGGCGGTGGCTCAACCAGATGCATTCGAGATTGTTGGGATTAACGATCCCTTTATCGATCTGAATTACATGGTGTATATGGTAAAGTATGACACAATGCACGGCAGATTTGAGGGCGAAATCGGCACGAAAGATGGCAAGCTGATTGTAAACGGCAAAGCGATCAACGTTCATGCTGAGAAAGACCCCAAGAACATTCCGTGGGGTGCTGACGGCGCAGAATATGTTGTGGAATCCACCGGCGTATTCGCAACAAAAGAGAGTGCTTCCGCTCATATTGCCGCAGGTGCAAAGAAGGTTGTTATTTCTGCTCCTGCAAAGGATGAGACACCCACATTCGTGTGCGGCGTCAACCTCGATGTTTACACCTCCGATATGACAGTTGTTTCTAACGCATCCTGCACAACCAACTGTTTGGCTCCGCTGGTGAAGGTGATTAACGACAAGTTTGGTCTTGCAGAAGGCCTTATGACTACCGTTCACTCCACCACCGCTACCCAGAAGACGGTTGACGGCCCCTCCGCAAAAGACTGGAGAGGCGGCAGAGCAGCTGCTGGTAATATTATTCCTTCTTCCACTGGTGCTGCAAAGGCTGCAACCTTGGTTATCCCCGAGCTCAAAGGCCGCTTGACCGGTATGTCCTTCCGCGTTCCTACCTTGGATGTATCTGTGGTTGACTTGACCTGCCGTTTGGAGAAGGCTGCTACCTATGAAGAAATCTGTGCAGAAGTTAAGCGCGCCTCTGAAAACGAAATGAAGGGTATTCTGGGCTATACAGAGGATGCGGTTGTTTCCTCCGATTTCTTGGGCGACCCCCGCACCTCCATCTTCGATGCAGAAGCAGGCATCATGCTCAATTCCAACTTTGTTAAGTTGGTTTCTTGGTACGACAATGAGTGGGGCTACAGCAACAAGGTGCTCGATTTGATCAAGCACATGTTCAGTGTGGATCATAAATAAAAATGGCTGTCTAAAGCCGTTTTCTAATACTACAGCAAAATAGTAGTGATTGTATCGTGTTCTGCTTGGTGTGATAAAATCCGCTGAATTGAAACAACGATACAAAAATTAAACCGTTCCTTTTTCGCTTAGTTGTCTAATCGAAAAGGAGCGGTTTTTTATGTCATTAAAAGCATTCTACATAGATTGCGAAGAGGGGATATGCTTCCTGTGGCTTCTGGCAAAAACTTAAAATTTCTCTGAGAAAGCGATGTAAAGTAATTGCTGCCAACTTTTCCATGGTGGATAAACAGGACATTCTTAGACTCTATGTACTGAACGCGTATCTTCAGTGACACCAAAACAATTCTCAAGCTTTCTTGAGGATTGCTTTGGTGTCAGCTTTTTAAAGGAAAACTACTGGTTGTGTATATGCAAAGCTTATCGCAGTTTACAACTCCATAACATAACGATGATATAATAAAAGTTGGTGGTGATTATATGGCGAACATCTTGATTGTGGAAGATGAATTTACAATAAATGAATTGATTAAAAGAAACTTGCAGCTTGTGGGGCATACCTGTTTTTGTGTCTATGATGGAAAAGTTGCACTGGAAGAAATGCAAAAGGATAAATATGACCTCATTCTTTTGGATGTTATGCTCCCAGAGTTGGACGGATTTTCCCTCTTGGAGCAGGAAAACCGTACACCAACTATCTTTTTAACCGCAAAAGATAGTCTGGTCGATCGAATAAAGGGCTTTTCGCTTGGTGCGGATGATTACATTACGAAGCCCTTTGAAATGCTAGAATTGACTGCGCGCGTAGAAGCTGTTTTGCGGCGAACCAAAAAAGACACCAAAATATTTGAACTGGAAAATGTGCGTGTGGAATTTGATGGACATTTGGTTTACCGTAACCAACAAATGGTCGATTTAACGCCAAAAGAATATGAATTATTGGAAGTTTTAATTACGAACCGTAACATTGCTCTTTCGCGCGATAAGCTGTTGGAGCTGGTGTGGGAATATGATTTTGAGGGCGACTGCCGAACAGTAGATGTACATATACAGAAGCTCCGCAAGAAATTGGGTTGGGAAGATTGTATTAAAACAGTGTACAAGCTTGGGTACCGACTGGAGGTGCGGCCATGAAGCGGCGTACCTTTTTAATGACATTGCTGCTATTTCTCATTACCATTCATGTCGGCATCATGCTCATCGCGATTCACACTTACCGCGAAACAATGGGGCAGGCCAAAGAAAGCTCCTCTGCAGTGCATTATTACATTTCATCAGGGCTGCTTCGGGATATTACCGCTCTTGACAGCCGAGGCGTTGATTATAAACAGGGTATTGCCGACTTATCGCAGCCTTACGGAATTCTAGCAGAAAATCAAAAGGCAGGCATAGCCCTTTATGATAACAATACTCTGGTTTACTCAAGCCTTGATGGAGAAGGTGAGTCTGATCTTTCCGAGCTACTCCAAAACGGAGACCGTCGAATCACACTGAAAAAAAATGGTGACAGCTTGGCTGTTTGGGTAGCAGGCCGGTTGCCGGAGCCCTATAACAATTATGCGCTTGTTTATCGCTCAGATATTTTCAGTACCCTGCATGGATGGAACCGCATGAAAAACACGATGTTCGTAGTTGGACTAATTATTTCAGGATTTTTGGCAATCGGTTTGCAATTGCTTTTAAACAGGCTGTTCCAGCCATTAAGAGATATCTCCAATACATCCAAGCGGATTGCCGCAGGCGACTATGCAACTCGCCTTACCATAAAGGGAACAGACGAGCTGGCAGCCATGGCGCAAAGCTTTAACCAAATGGCTGACGAGATTCAACGGCAAATGCAAGAACTGGTTGCCACAGCGGAAAACAAACAACTTTTTATAGATAATTTTGCCCATGAACTAAAAACACCATTAACTACAATTTATGGATACGCCGAATATATACAGAGAGCTGCTATTTCAGACGATGAAAAACACTTTGCCTTGGAGTGCATCCTGTCGGAGAGCAGCCGAATGCAGACAATGGCCTATCAAATGATGGAGCTGGCAAATCTGCGAAGCGATCAAATTCACATGGAGCCTCTCTCGCTAGAAGATCTGTTTCAAAAGGTAAAGCAAGCCATGCTACTAAAAGCAATGGAAAAGAAAATTGACCTGCTGTTTTATTGTGAAATACCAAAGATTTATGGTGATGCGAACCTGTTGGAAAGCTTGCTCATCAATCTTATTGATAACGCGATTAAGGCTAGTAATCCGGGTAGCCCAATTATGGTAAAAGCCTTTGAATATGACGAAACACCGATGATTACCGTGGAGGATAAAGGGAAGGGTATCCCACAAAAGGCGCTCTCTCAAGTGACCCAGCCATATTACCGGGTGGAAAAGCATAGGCATCGTGTTGATGGCGGGGCGGGGCTGGGTTTGGCAATCTGTGAGCAGATTGTGGCGCGGCACAAAGCAAAATTGGCTCTTACCAGCAACCCCGGAACGGGAACAACAGCAACTATAACTTTTACAACTTTAACATAACCTGATGATAACTTGCCAATATCGCGGCTTTATTCTTATATTGTGGTGAAACACAATACAATTTAAGGAGATAGTATAATGAAATACGAAATTGGAAAAAGAAAAAACGGAGCTGCTAAGACTTTTCTTGCTACTGTTTTAATGCTCGGCGCTGTTACCGGAATATTTCAAGGTATGACCCAGGTTGCTGTAGCTGCTGAAAGCAGCAAAGTAACTACACTGGCAACGAATTACCCTGTTAGCGCCCGTACTACTACAACACCAGAACAAATTAAAAAGCAGGATGGATATGTAAAGCCTAACTACAACATCGTGAATAACGACCTTGAGTCCTACCGAAACAGTAAACCCACTGCTAACGATATTTCGCGCGACAAAGCCGCTGAAATTGGTGCAAAAGCACTTTGGTCTGTATTTAATCTTGACCTTACAGGAAAAACCATCGAAATGGGTTATAATGCTGCTCATGACACGGTTCGCGCAAAATGGTCGGGCGAATTTTGGGTAGATGGCAAAAAGGGGCCGGAGCACCCGGTGTACATCTTTACAATTGATGCCATCACAGGTGAGGTCTATGCGGCGAGTTATGGCAGAATTATTTCTGCAAAGGTCAATCTCGGGTATGATGCAAATCTCGCGAAAAACCCTACCGCAATGGAGAATATAGCCAAGCAATATGCGGAAAAGCTTAATGTGGTAGGTGGCGCTATAAAATCTGCTACCATTGCCTCGCAAGGATCTTCTTATAATGACCCCACAGTAAACTTCCGTATTGTGGGAGAAAACGGCCAACTTGCCATCATTGAATTATCGCGATATGACAAAGCACTTTTGGCTGTTAGCTACAATGATGACGTATTGGAACAGGATGCCACTATCAAGCAACTAGAAAAAGAGTTGGCAGAAATGGATAAAGCGCCGAAGGGTTCCGGTACTGCAGTGTTAGAATCGAAAAGCAAATAAACTGGCTACAAGCTTTAACGAAATACTCACATAATGGCGGTTTGTTTCCTTAGAAACTCTTAAAAGAAGAGGGTGTTTTACCGCCATATAACTTTTGTACAAAAATAGAACCGTTCCTTTTTTGCTTAGTTGTCTAAGCGAAAGGAGCGGTTTTTTATTTGGATAGAAGATTTATTAAGGAGATTTGCTTTTGTTATGGTAAATACGGCTTAGAATAAAGAGTTTTTTACTATTTTTGATACAAGTATACTGATGATTTTTCTTTTCCAATCTTGCTTACAAAATTAAAAATTTATATTATAATACGTGTAGGCATTGCATCAGAGTTTTGCGCACCCTATTATTTTCGATGTACTTGGAAGTGCCGGATAATCGATATAATTAATACAGGAGTGGTATTATGCAGGAATCTCATCCGTTATTTGGGGAACTGGAATATGATGACTATGAAGGTTACATAACGAAAACAGTCGTTGCGTTTTCAGGCCAAGAAAAAGAAATAGAGTTGGTAATATCGGAAACAAACGGAAATGGTGGAATTGAAAAAGAGCATTGCGAAGCATATGAAGCGATGCTTGCTAACTGGGACAATATAGTGCCGGATGTTTTACAGGCTATTATCGAATACCAAAATGAGCATTGGGACGATACCGATCACACACAGAGCTACCCAAAGTTTAAAACGGTTGAAGATGTGCTGGAAAATGTAGAGCTGATTAGTATTCGAATAGAAGCACAGCCTCACGAATATTTGGAGATAGAAGGTAGGTTTATTGTATTGCTTTTCAGTGCGGAGTGGGTTAATAACGACTACAGACTTTTAAGTGTTGCTCTAGTTAATGAAAAAGTAATTCATGTTACGGACCAAGATATTTAAGCAAAAGGTGATTTGAAATAGTAATCCTGTTATATACACCTAATTCAGGGAATGTGAACGGTGCATGTGCAAAAGCATATGCACCGTTTTTCTATCTATTCGTTTAGAGGCATTCAAAATAATAGTAACAAAGTTTGTGTTAATTATGGTGTTTTATTCGATGAAGAATAACGAAAAGTATGCCGCCCCTTGTATTTTCTAAAATCTGACAAGGGAATTCCGGTAAGATACAATAATGTGGTCTGAATTTCATTTGAACAATATCTCTAGATAAATAGAAAGGATTTCAGTATTTTGCTCTTTCAGTGAATGAAGTTAAAATAACAAATCACTTTACTCATTACATAAGCAATACGGCTGTAATTTGTAATATATAAACAAATTATCGAGATGACATATGAAGTTGTTTTAAGAATATTACTAAAACTATTGAATTTTTAAGGATTTATGGTATGATGAAAACAGAAAGCTCTGGAAGGAAGTGGATTCACATGTCATTCATAGCACAAAGCTCTAATTTACCTCTTTTTCTGTTTCATCAGGGTACAAATTATAGAGCTTATGAGTATATGGGCATGCACGAAGCGGAACAGGACGGGTCCCCCTGCATGGTATGCCGTGTATGGGCTCCGAACGCTCTTTCTGTTACCGTTGCAGGCGAGTTCAATGACTGGGATGCCGACGAGCATCCGTTGAAGAAAATCAGCCAGGGCGTTTGGGAGGGCACTTTGCCTTTTGTATTGCCCGAGTTTACCTCTTACAAATACTGTGTGGAGCAAGTGGATGGCACAAAAATATTTAAAAGTGACCCTTACGCATACCATTTTGAAAATGGGTTTGGGAATGCATCGAAATATTATTCTCTACCGCAATACCAGTGGAAGGATGCCGCGTGGAAGCGTAAGCAGGCACAAAAGCCGCATAGCAACCAGCCAGTAAATATTTATGAGCTTCATGCCGGTTCATGGCGCAAAAATGCGGATGAGAGTTCCTATACCTACCGCCAGCTTGCAGAAGAGCTGATTCCATATGTAGTTGAAATGGGTTACACGCATATAGAGCTGATGCCGTTGACCGAATACCCGTTTGAAGGCTCTTGGGGCTACCAGGTAACCGGTTATTTTGCTCCAACCTCTCGCTATGGAACACCAGCTGATTTTATGTATTTTGTTGATCAATGCCATCACGCAGGGATTGGTGTCATTCTGGACTGGGTTCCGGCACACTTCCCAAAAGATGAAAACGGCTTGGCCCGATTTGATGGTACTCCTTGTTACGAATATAAAGATCCCCAAAAGGGTGAGCATAAAGATTGGGGTACTTTGGTGTTCGACTACGGACGCAGTGAGGTCATCAGCTTTTTAACCTCCAGTGCCGTGTTTTGGCTGGAGCAGTACCACATTGATGGTATTCGAATGGATGCCGTAGCCTCGATGCTCTATCTCGATTACAGCCGCAAGGAGGGAGAGTGGCTCCCTAACGAAAAGGGTGGCCGTGAGAATCTGGAGGCAGTCACTTTTATTCAGAAGCTCAACGAAGTAGTGTTTGAGGTATCTCCTCATGTGATGATGATTGCGGAGGAATCTACCTCCTGGCCGCTTGTTTCCCGTCCCACTTATTGTGGCGGCTTGGGCTTTAATTATAAGTGGAATATGGGTTGGATGAACGATATGCTCCGGTATATGTCGCTTGACCCCATTTACCGCAGATACAATCACGATAATCTCACGTTTTCCTTTTTCTACGCCTTTTCTGAAAATTTTATCTTGCCCATCTCTCACGATGAAGTGGTGCATGGAAAATGCTCGCTAATTAATAAAATGCCCGGTTCCAATGAAGAAAAGCTTGCCGGTGTACGTGCATTTATGTGCTATATGATGGCACACCCGGGGAAAAAACTCATCTTTATGGGTACGGAGTTCTGCCAATTTGTAGAGTGGAACAATGAAAAGCAATTAGAGTGGTTCCTTTTGGAATATCCACTGCATCAGCAGGCGCAGGGCTTTTTTAAGGCACTCAATCACTTCTATTTGCAAACTCCTGCTTTGTGGCAAATTGATTTTTCTTGGGAAGGCTTCGCGTGGATTTCTAACGACGATTATACCCAAAGCGTGATTTCGTTCCGCCGAATCGACCAAGCTGGCAAAGAACTAATTGTTGTATGTAATTTTTTGCCCGTTCAAAGGGAAAACTACTGCATTGGTGTACCGTTTGACGGTATTTATGAAGAGGTGTTTTCTTCTGACCAAGCAGAATTTGGTGGCACGGGCATTTGCAATGGAGATTCCATTGCGGCTCATCCCATTCCTATGCACGGGTATGAGCAAAGCGTAAGCTTAACACTGCCGCCTATGTCTGTGTTCTATTTAAGGTGCAAGCGCCGCAGACCGAAGAAAAGCGGTGGGAAATTATTAAAAATGGATAGCAGCGAAACTAAATAGCGGCTCTTTTAAATATAAGCCAAGGAGGTAATTACGATGTTGCCAAAACAAGAAGTAGTGGCCATGCTGCTGGCGGGCGGGCAAGGTAGCCGTCTGGGGGTATTGACCAAAAATCTGGCAAAGCCAGCGGTACCTTACGGTGGTAAATACCGTATCATCGATTTTCCGCTTTCCAACTGTGTCAACTCGGGTATTGAAACAGTGGGTGTGCTTACACAGTACCAGCCTTTGGTGCTCAATGACTACATAGGCAGCGGCCAGCCGTGGGATTTAGACAGTATGGATGCTGGAGTTCATATGCTCGCACCGTACCAGCGTGGGCGTAAAGCAGACTGGTACAAGGGAACGGCGAATGCAATCTACCAGAACATTCCGTTTATTGAAAGATACCATCCTGATTACGTCGTGATTCTCTCTGGCGACCATATTTACAAAATGGATTATTCCAAAATGATTGCTTACCATAAGGAAAAGGAAGCAGACTGCACCATCGCACAGTTTGAGGTGCCATGGGAAGAGGCTTCTCGTTTTGGGATTCTTAACACAAGAGAAGATGGCTCTATTTATGAATTTGATGAGAAGCCAAAAAAGCCGAAAAGCAACAAAGCTTCGATGGGTATTTACGTTTTCTCTTGGAACAAGCTAAGAAAGTATTTGGAGCTTGATGAGGCTGAGCCAAAGTCCTCCAATGATTTTGGTAAGGATTTGCTGCCAGCAATGCTGGAAGCCGGCGAGAGAATGTACGCCTATGAGTTTACCGGCTACTGGAAGGATGTTGGTACCATAGAAAGCCTGTGGGAGTCGAACATGGATTTGCTCAACCCCCATACAGAGCTGGATTTGGGAGAACCATCTTGGCGAATTTATTCCCGTAACCCGGTGATGCCACCGCATTATTTGGCACCGGAGGCGAGCGTGCAGAACTCATTAATCGCAGAGGGCTGCAATGTGTACGGTGAGGTAGATTTTACGGTTTTATTTGCTGGAACGTATATCGCACCGGGTGCAGTGGTGCGAGATTCGATTATTATGCCGGGCAGCCGAATTGAAGAGGATGCCGTAGTGCAATACGCAATTGTATCTGAAAACGCCGTAATCGGTAAGGGTGCCGTGGTAGGAGCAAGACCCGAAGAAATGGATGACAAATCCAAATGGGGAGTTGCCGTAATCGGTGAAAGCTGTGTGATTAATCCGGGAGAAATTGTACCCGCAAAGGCAATGATTGATGCGGAGGAGGTGGCAAAATAATGCGCGGAAATAATGTAGTAGGGTTACTGTTTTCAAATGTACATGAAGAAAGAGTGCGCGAACTGACTGAAAAACGCGCAATGGCATCTGTTCCGTTTGGCGGGCGGTATCGTCTCATCGATTTCCCCCTTTCCAATATGGTGAACTGCGGCATTAATAAAGTGGGTGTAATGACCAAAAGCAATTATCAATCGCTGATGGATCACCTTGGCTCTGGCAAAGCGTGGGATTTATCCCGTAAGCGCGAGGGCTTATATATGCTACCGCCGTTCGGTGCACAAAGCTCCATTTCCAATAGCCGTATCGATTCACTTACAGCAGCGTTTCGCTTTCTTTCCAGCTCGAAAGAGGAATATGTTCTGCTTAGTGACTGCGACACAGTTGCCAATATCGACCTCAAAAAGGTAATAGCAGCACACATGGAAAAGCAGGCGGATATTACGATTGTTTACCGTTATGGGAAAATTCCACCAAAAATTTCGAGTGTAGGCGTATTGCAGCTTGACCCCGAATTCCGTGTGCGAGATATGCTCATTGACCCACGCATAGAGGGCGAGTGCAATTACAGCATGAATATCATTCTCATCGGCCGCCAATTGCTGATGAAGCTGGTGGAAGATTGTGTGAGCCGCAATTTATATGATTTTCCACGGGATTTACTGCAAAGAAACATACCGCATTACCGTGTGTATGCCCATGAGTTTACCGGGTTTATGCAGGTGATTTCGTCTATGAATTCTTATTTTGAAGCCAATATGGCACTCATGCTGCCGCAGGTACGCTCACAGCTTTTCTGCCCGGACCGCCCTATTTATACCAAGGTACGCGATGATATGCCCGCTCGCTATGGCCTTGGCTGCCATGTGTCAAATTCGCTCATTGCAGATGGCTGCCAGGTAGACGGCGAGGTTCATAATTGCGTGCTGTTCCGTGGCGTAAAAGTAGGCAAAGGCGCAAAGCTTGAAAATTGTGTAATCATGCAAGACAGCATCATTGGGCGAGACAGCCGCTTGAATTATGTTGTGATTGATAAAGATGTTGAAATAAAGCAAGAACGCACTCTCATGGGATTCCAGTCCTACCCGGTATTCATCAGTAAAGGAAGCACCGTATAATTGACAGGAGGCGTTGTGATGAAAGTATTATATTGTACCAGTGAAGCCCTGCCCTTTGCCGCTACCGGTGGTTTAGGAGATGTGGCGGGTTCCTTGCCGCAAGCATTGCGCCGCCGTCTCATCGGCTGCCGTGTAGTAATGCCGCTTTACGATGATATTCCGCAGGAGCTGCGTGACCAAATGCATTTTGTTACCAGCCTTTCGGTTCCGGTTGCATGGCGCCGGCAGTACTGCGGCGTGTTTGAGGCAAAAGCGGGCGGGGTGATTTATTACCTAATCGACAACCAGTATTATTTTAAACGCCCGGGTCTATACGGCCACTACGACGATGCAGAGCGGTTTGCCTTTTTATCGCGTGCGGCACTTGAAATGCTGCCGGCTATTGATTTTAAACCCGATATCATTCATAGCAACGATTGGCAAACGGCAATGGTTCCCGTGTATTTTCGTCTGTTTTATGCAAATAATCCTTGGTATGAGGGAATTAAGACGATTGTTACCATCCATAATATTCAGTACCAGGGCAAATACGGGAAGGAACTGATTCGCGATGTTTTGGGAGTTCCGGAATCCGCTGCTCAGCTATTAGAATACGATGATTGCGTCAATATGCTCAAAGGCGGTATTGAGTGCGCTAATTGGGTAACAACCGTTAGCCCTACCTACGCAAATGAAATACTCGATTCCTGGTTTGCTTATGGGCTCGAGGGAATTTTAAATTCTCGTTCCTGGAAGCTTTCCGGCATATTAAATGGAATAGACAACGTACATTACGACCCGGAGAACGACGCAACGCTTGCCGCACCTTTTAGTGCCGAAGACCCAACTGGCAAGGCAGAAAATAAGCGTGCTCTACAAGAGCAGCTTGGGCTTGCACAGGATGCAGGTGCACCGCTGGTGGGTATGGTATCACGGCTTGTGGCGCAAAAAGGGCTTGATTTGGTACGCGATTCGTTTGAGCGCATTATGCAAGAAACAGACGCACAGTTTGTTTTGCTTGGTACCGGCGAATATGAGTATGAATGCTTCTTCCGTGATATGCAGAGCCGTTACCCTGGTCGTGTATGTGCGTTTATTGGCTTTGCACCGGAGATTTCACGCCGAGTATATGCCGGGTGCGATATTTTCTTAATGCCCTCGAAGAGCGAGCCTTGCGGCCTTTCGCAAATGATTGCTCTGCGCTATGGTACAATTCCTGTGGTGCGTGAAACCGGTGGCCTCAAAGATTCCATTCAGGACAGCGGCGATGGCGAGGGAAATGGTTTTACATTCCAAACCTACGACAGTGGAGATATGGTTTATGCCTTATACCGCGCACTGGAGGGCTACGCGAATCAGGAAGGCTGGGATATTTTAGTGCGCCGTGCCATGGCATGCGACAACAGCTGGGGCCGTTCAGCCAATGAATACATTCGACTTTACAGGGAGCTGCTGAAACAGTGAGTAGAAAGCATTACACACCTCGATATTCCAAATATAAACGAAATCAATTTCCCGTGCTCCTGTTAGTAGGTCTTCTGCTAGCAGGGGCAGGGGCTTTTGCCCTATTTGGGCCGTTTTCTCCATTTAAGGTGAAAACACCCGTGCCTAGTATTTCAAAGCCTGTGGCGTCATCTTCGGCGCCGGAGTCTCAAGCATCCTCCATGGTGGCTTCGGAGGTTACTCCGCCTGTGATTGAGGGGAGCGGCATCTTTAAGGATGCTTACCCCAAGGCATCGCAAACTCTTGCGGGAATGTCTGTAAAAGAGAAAGTGGGACAAGTCTTTTTATTCCGTGCACCCACAACCGGAGACGTGCAAACGGTAACCGATTACCAGCCGGGAGGTTTTTTCCTCTCCGCAAACAGCTTTGAGAAGAAAACTCCTGAGCAGGTACGCGAGATGCTGCTAGGGTACCAACAAGCTAGTAAGGTGAAAATGGCACTAGCGGTAGACGAGGAGGGCGGCACTGTAACGCGGATAAGCCAATTTTCAGCATTGGCGCCTAAAAAGTTTCGCTCTTCGCAAGTGGTTTTTGCAAACGGCGGGTTTGACGGTGTTCGTCAGGACACCATCGATAAGGCCGATTTGTTGCTTTCTTATGGCATCAATGTGAATTTAGCCCCAGTGGCAGATGTCACCTTTGAGAAAAGCTCCTACATGTTTCCCCGTGCCTTTGGGCGCAATGGGACACGTACCGCCGAATATGTAAAAACGGTAGTAGAAGCTGCGAACAGCAAAAAGCTTTCCAGTACCCTAAAGCATTTTCCTGGGTACGGGAGTAATCCAGATACACACACCAGTGTGGTGACGGACAACCGCGATATGACAACCTTCAGAGACAGCGATTTTCTTCCCTTCCAAGCAGGAATTGAAGCCGGAGTGCCCTGCGTTCTGGTGTCGCACAATATTGTAACGGCGATGGATGGAGAAAATCCAGCGTCGCTTTCCAAAGAAGTTCATCGAATCCTGCGGGAGGAGTTAGGCTTTACCGGTGTAGTCATGTCGGACGACCTCTCTATGCAGGGATTGCGAGACAAGGCAGGGGAAAAAAGCGCCGCACCCACCGCCTTTTTGGCTGGGAACGATTTGCTTCTCTCTACCGATATTTCGGGTGATTTTGAAGCACTGTATGCCGCTGTGCAGAACGGAACCGTCACACAGGAGCGGCTGAATGAAAGTGTGCTTCGCATTTTGGCTTGGAAGTATTCCGTGGGAATTTTAAGCTAACAAAGCTTTTAAATGAGCTATGTAGACTAGGGAAAAGAGAGTGTGAATGAGTAAGTATAATCCTTTGTGGGAGCATTTAAAGAAAGATGGCCGCAGTCAATTTCGCCTAAGCTTTGATGAAATCAAAGAGGTTCTTGGTTTTGAAATTGACCATTCCTTTTTGAATTATAAAAAGGAAGCAAAAGACTATGGCTATCAGGTCGGGAAAATCTCGTTAAAAGAGAAGCATGTTTTATTTCAAAAAGTGGAAGAAGAACAATAATAGATATTTTATACAATAAGTATATATTTACGGTAATAATGTTAAAGAGTATACTGGGTATAACTGCCTGTAGAATCATTCATATGAAAATCCCCAAGGGTGAACCCTTGGGGATTTTTTGCAGCCTATTGAAATTTAAAACTTTGAAAGATAATATCAGCAAACTGTTCTATTGATACAAAAATATTTAACTTTAGTAAAAAATAGTTGACATTATTGTGATTTAGGATTAGTATATTAACAGAGTAAATGAATTAACTCCGTGAACTCACTGAAAGCAAGAAAAGGATGGCAAGCTAAAATGACAGGAGCAATTGGTAAAAATAATAGTGATTTAATTGAAATGAATCGCTCCGCTGTTGTGAAAATATTACAGCAGCAGGAGGTTTGTTCCCGGGCTGATATTGCCAGACAAACGGGCCTAACTCAAGCGGCTATTACCAAAATAGTAGCCTCGATGATGGAGATGGGTACTGTAGTTGAAGTGGGAATTATAACGGGCAGCGACAATCGCCGCTCCATTGGGCTACGCCTCAATGCAGATAAGCACCAAATCATTGGAGTGAAATTTGCAAGACAGATGTTTGCGGTTGGTGTGTTCGATATTTCAGGTAAAATATATACCCACACCGAAACGAAGTATCCTCTTGACGAAGAGCCCCAAAAGGTTCTTTCCGCCATGAAAAAGCAGATACACGAGATGCTGAACAAATATGAAAATGTAGTTTCCATTGGTCTTGCGGTTCCGGGGCCCTACCTAAGGGAAGAAGGCCGCATTGCAGTTGTTACGCAAATGTCTGTTTGGCACACGATTAATTTTATAGAAGAATTTAAAGAAGAGTTTCATAAGCCCGTTTTTATTGAGCACGATGCCAACGCAGGTGCGCTGGCGGAGTGGCTATTTGGAGGGCACACCCAGCCGCTGCACACACTGGCTTATTTTTTGGTGGGCGACGGTGTTGGTGCTGGAATTATTGAACGCGGTCGCCTTTTTCTGGGCGTGCAGGGCACCGCATGTGAAACCGGGCATATCAGTGTAGATGTTCACGGCCCGCGCTGTGAATGCGGTAACTATGGTTGTTTGGAAATGTATTGTTCGGCATCCGCTATCTTAAAGAAAATACAAGATCGATTACCCGAATGCCTTCCCAGTGAAAATCCAAAGTGTAGTGATGCCTGCCTTTCTCTTTTTGAGGCCGCTCGCGCAGGGAATCCAATCGCGCTGGATATTGTTCGCGAAACTGCAGAGTATATCGGCTATGGCTGCGTTACCCTGATTAATGCCTATAACCCAGACATTATTATTCTAGGCGACGCTGTTTCAAAGGGTGGGGATCTGCTTCTGCCGATTGTACAGGAAGTCGTAAGACAGCGTGTCATTCCAGAACTCCACACGAAGGTTCGAATTCAAATTTCTGACCTGAAGGTGGACCCAACGCTGTATGGTGCAGCGGCTACGGCAACGGATAAGGTACTGCAACTTCCAAGCCGATTTTCGGAAGCTGGAAGAAAGGAGCAAGAGACTTGATTCTTCCCGAAACTATGCAATATCAAATCGTTTTCTGCGATATTGACGGAACGCTATTAGATTCCAACCATTGTATTTCCTCGGGTACCAAACAAAAAATACAGGAACTCGATTCTGTCGGCATTCCTTTTATACTAATTTCGGCTCGAATGCCTTCGGCGATTTTTTCCGTGCAGCACGAGTTGGGAATAAAAGCACCCATTGTTTGCTACAGCGGCGCGCTGATTCTGGATGAGCACGGCAATTTCATCCATACACTTGGAATCGACCGGGAAAAAGCCATTCAAATCAATGACTTTGTGAAGAAAAATTACCGGCAAGTTTGTTGCAGTACGTATTGCAATAATTACTGGATTTCAGACAATATTCAGGATAAATGGATTGTGCAGGAACAGAGCATTACGGCTTGTGTTCCCAAAGAAGGAAAAATTCCCGAATTTGTTTCGCAAAAGGGGCAAGTACATAAGCTTTTGTGTATGGGGGAAGCGGGGGAGATAAAAGACCTTAGCCATGCACTAATAAAAGAGTTTTCGGGGTTTTCCGTTTACCGCTCTAAGGATACGTATTTAGAAATCATGAATGGAGCGATTTCAAAATCAAGAGCGGTAACGTGTCTTTGCAATTACTACGGGGTTCCCATTGAAACGGCCGTGTCCTTTGGCGACAATTTCAATGATTTAGATATGCTTCTTGCAACCGGTACTTGCTTTGCAATGGGTAATGCACCGGAAGAAGTAAAAAGGCAAGCACGAAATGTTACGTTGGACAATGACCATGAAGGAGTGCTTGAGGGACTAAAACAGTTGGACTTTGCGAAAAAACACATATGATATTAGCTTGCGACCGTGCAAGCGTATAGGGAGTGTGGTCATGGAACATCCTTTAATCCTACAGATGCAAGGTATTACCAAACTCTTCCCGGGCGTGCGTGCGCTCGACAATGTGACGCTGGAGGTACATAGAGGTGACGTTCACGCAATTTGCGGCGAAAATGGTGCGGGAAAGTCAACCTTAATGAAAGTCCTTTCCGGTGTGTATCCTCACGGCTCCTATGAAGGTAAGATTATTTATATGGGCAATGAAGTTGCTTTTAGGGACATTAAAGAATCGGAAAATGCCGGCATTGCAATTATTCACCAAGAGCTGACAATGATACCGGAGCTATCCATTACCGAAAACATCTTCATGGGAAATGAAATTGTAAAGCATGGGCTAATTGATTGGAATACGGCACGGCACCGCACCGTAGAGCTGTTGGAACGAGTGGGGCTGGCAGTGGAACCGGACACCCTCATTAAGCATTTGGGTGTTGGACAGCAGCAACTGATCGAAATTGCAAAAGCGCTTTCTAAAAACGTGAAGCTGCTGATTTTGGATGAACCAACCTCCGCGCTCAATGAAGCTGATTCGGAGAACTTATTCAATCTCATGCGAGATTTAAAAAGCAAGGACATCACCTGCATCATGATTTCGCACAAGCTCAACGAGATTGCAGAAATCTCGGATGCTGTTACCGTTATCCGAGACGGCCGAACGGTAGAAACCTATGCGGTAGAGGCGGGGCACGTTGATGAAGACCGTATTATTCGCTCCATGGTAGGGCGCTCCATTGAAAACCGCTATCCCGAGCACGAATCACATCCCGGGGAAGTCATCTTCGAGGTGTCGAACTGGACGGTCGATCACCCGAATATTCCGGGCTGTCAGGCTTGCAAGAATTCCAGTTTTTTTGTTCGAGCAGGGGAAGTGGTCGGCTTTGCCGGTTTGATGGGTGCGGGAAGAACCGAATTGATGCGTTCCATTTTTGGGCGAAATTATGGGGTGTACCTTGGCGGTACGATTAAAATTAGGGGAAAAGAAATTCACGTTCCCTCCGTAGCCTCCGCCATCCGTCAGGGCATCGCTTATGTTCCAGAAGACCGAAAAAACTTAGGGCTCAATCTGCTCGACAGTATTCGGAGCACGATAGTATCGGCGAATTTAAAGGGAATTTTGCAAGGACGCCTTTTAAATTTAGACAAAGAATTTCAGGTGGCAGAAGAATACCGCCACTCTTTAAATATTAAAACGTACAGTGTAAACAGCGGCGTGAGCACGTTATCTGGCGGAAATCAGCAAAAGGTTGTTCTTGGCAAGTGGATGTTTACCGAGCCGGATGTTTTGATTCTGGATGAACCCACCCGCGGAATTGATGTTGGCGCGAAGTACGAAATCTACCGCCTGATTCATAAACTTGCGGACGAGGGGAAGGCAGTCATCATTATTTCTTCGGAACTGCCCGAACTGCTTGGTATATCTGACAGAATCTACACCATTTTTGAGGGAAGCATCACGGGCGTGCTAGACCGGGCGGAGGCAAATCAGGAAAACCTGATGAGAATGATGACGAGTACCTCTGGGTCGGAATCGAACGCAGGAAAGGACAGTAGAATCTATGAAACATGTTAAGAAAGTATTTGGCGGCGGGCTGCGGCAGTACAGCATGGTAATTGCTTTAGTGGCGCTTACCCTTATTTTTAATATCACTTCGGGCGGGAGAATGATTACGTCTTCCAACTTTCAAAATTTAATCTCCGGCAACGCCTATGTGTTGGTATTGGCGATTGGAATGCTGATGGTCATTGTCATTGGGCAAATTGATTTGTCTGTGGGTTCGGTAGCCGGTTTTTGTGGCATGGTAATGGCACTCACGGCACGAGATTTGGGATTGCCTTGGTGGGCTGCGGTGCTGCTTAGCTTGGCAATTGGCGCTGCAATCGGTGCTTGGCAGGGATTCTGGCTCTCAAAGCTTGGAATTCCCGGTTTTATTACCACACTGGGTGGCATGATGATTTTTCGCGGTGGGGTTATCTGGATTTCAAAGTCGATTTCCGTACCGGCTCCGGCAGAACTGAAAGTAATCGGTGCAGGGTATTTGCCCGATTGGGGCCCTGCTTTCACGGGAATGAACAATTCCACGCTGCTGCTCGGAATTATTGCAGTTGCTGCTTACGCTTTTATGGAGCTTCGCAAGCGTGACCGCTTGTCAAAACTCACCGGAAAAGCAGAGGAACTGTGGCCGGTAGTGGTTCGCATTTGCCTCGTCGGCATTGTGATTGGTTACTTAACATGGATTTTTGGCACAGGTCGCCCCGGCACATCTTTCCCCGTACCGGGTCTGATTTTGGTAGTTCTGGTTATTATTTATCACATCATTACGGAGCGTACCCGCTTTGGCCGCCATATTTATGCAGTTGGTGGCAACAAAAGCTCGGCGGCTCTCTCCGGCGTGAATGTGCCCAAAACCTATTTTCTAACGATGCTCAATATGTCTATGCTGGCTGCATTGGCAGGAATTATGTTTGTAGGCCGCTCCACCGCGGCTGGCCCGTCAGATGGAACCGGATGGGAGCTGGATGCCATTGCATCGGTCTTTATCGGTGGCGCGGCTGTTTCGGGTGGTGTGGGTACCATTATGGCGACTATGGTTGGCGGTTTGGTGATGGCGGTTCTCAACTCCGGATTGATGCTGATGGGAATTGGAGCTGACCGCACACAGGTGATTAAAGGTCTTGTATTGCTCGCCGCAGTTGCATTCGATGTTTTCAATAAACAACAGGGTCGCGCGTCCATTATCGGAAGGCTGTTCCCCACAAAGGAAAGCACCCCCAAGGAAGGTAACCCTGCTGATAGCAGTTCTTAAGAGACTGATGGCCGGGCCTTACATATTAGTCGAAGGACTTAAAACAGGAGGTTAGTATGAAAAAGAAAAAAAGCTTATCCCTGTTCCTCGTGGCATCCTTTATTATGGCAGCACTCACCGGCTGTGGCGGCACAGCTACCAACACCAGCTCTGCGGCATCCGCAGCACCGTCCGCCGCAGCTTCCGGTGAAAAGGGTTTTGCAGCCGATGCAACCATCGGCGTAGCACTTCCTTGGCTTGGAACGCAAAACTGGGCGGAAGCAGACAAAATGTTCAAGGAACAATTGGAGGCTGCCGGTTTTAAGGCAATCGTTCAGCATGCCGACAACAAGGTTCCCCAACAGCAGCAGCAAATTGAGTCCATGATTCAGAACGGCGCCAAGGTAATCGTTGTTGGTCCTGTTGATGGTTCTCAACTCGGCGCAGTTTTGGAAGAAGCAAGCGCAGCTGGCATCAGCATAATTGGTTACGACCGTCTGCTTGAAAACACAACCGGCGTCGACGGAGTCGTACAGTTCGGCAGCATCAAAACCGGTGAGCTGCAAGGCCAGGCTTTGCTGGATGGCTTAGCGGCTCAGAAGGGCAAAGGCCCCTATAATATTGAACTATTTGGTGGCGGCCCTGCTGACCCCAACGCTCCGAACTTCTTTAAGGGCGCTATGAAAGTGCTCCAGCCCAAGATTGATGACGGCACCTTAGTTGTTGTCTCCGGCCAGAAAGACTTTACCCAGTGCGCTACTATGGATTGGGATAATTCCAAAGCACAGGCTCGTATGGATTCCCTGCTTTCCGGCTTCTACTCCGGTAAAGAAATCCACGGTGTTCTCTCTCCCAATGATGGTATTGCTCGTGCCATTATTACCGCATCCGAGCAGGCTGGGCAGAAAATCCCCGTTGTTTCGGGTCTTGATGCGGAAAACGAGTCTGTTCAGTGGATTTGGTCTGGCAAACAGTATTCTACCGTTGCCAAGCCGACCGATGTTCTGGTAGGGAAAACAGTTGAAATTATTAAGGGATTGCAGGCCGGTAAGGGAATGCTCGCTCCTGATACAACCGTAAACAACGGCAAAAAGGACGTTGGCGTTTACGAGCTTGCTCCTGTTGTAGTTACAAAAGCAAATGCGAAAGAGGCGTTTGCAAAGGATGCCGGACGTATGGCACTCCTGAAATAAAAGTGTAAAATAGAGAAATATCTTCATGACTTTTTAATCTAATTAGAAATACTGTTTTTCTCTTTTGTGAAGGGACGGTGAGGGATGATTCCTTTGCCGTCCGATTCGCAAAAGCACATATTTGAGGAAAGCATTTCAATCCGATTTTAATGGAGTGTTACAAGAGTCGGCTTTGTATGCAGAACTTGTACAGCTCAAAAGAGAATGGTATAGAATTGAAATTTATACTTCTTTTGTGTTAAAATAAGACAACAGTATTGAATAGGTGATTCATATTCATGAAGCTTGCCGGAAGTTATCGCAAATAGGGTTGTTTCGAGCGATGAAAGCAGGTTTTAGAGTTGGAATTAAGGTGTAATAATCTTGGCGCTGCGAAGTGCCTGCTGTCATTTTTGAGGAGCTCTACTATAATTATTTCGGGAGTGATTGAATGTTCGATATTGTCGCATTGGGTGAACTGCTAATTGATTTTACATACCATGGCAGAAGTGAAAACGGTATGCGCCTTTTTGAGCAAAACCCGGGCGGAGCGCCTGCAAACGTGTTGTGTGCTGCCTCTAACTTAGGCCTGAAAACATCATTTATTGGTAAAGTGGGTAATGATATGCACGGCGAGTATCTCCGCAAGGTGCTGGAAGAAAAAGGCGTGGATACCAGCGGGCTAATTAGCGCAGAGGATGTGTTTACCACGCTAGCCTTTGTGGAACTGTCTGAAACAGGGGAGCGTAAATTTTCCTTTTCACGGAAGCCGGGAGCAGATACCTGTTTGTTGGCAAGTGAAGTAAAGCGCGAGTTAACAGAAGCTTGCAAAATTTTTCACTTTGGCTCCCTATCCCTAACAAATGAACCTTCGCGTTCTGCCACAATAGAAGCGGTGAAATCTGCGAAAAAGGCAGGAGCGATTATTTCTTATGACCCCAACTATCGTGCACCACTGTGGAACAGCGAAAGGGAAGCCGCTGAAATAATGCAAAGTGTTCTACAATATGCAGACATTGTAAAAATTAGTGATGAGGAAGTTGGGCTGATTACAGGGGAATCTTCTCCCGAAGCTGCCGCCAAACATCTTTTTCAGAAGGGAATTTCCTGCGCGGTAGTGACGCTTGGTAGCAATGGTGCTTATACCGCAGTGAAAGGTGTATCCGCTCTTGTTTCTGTTCCCGATGTTCCAGTGGTGGATACCACTGGTGCCGGGGATGCTTTCTGGGGTGGTTTTCTCTATCAGCTTGCGGTAAGCGGGCTTCGCCCCAATGAGCTTCATGAAGAACAACTCCAAGAGTTTACTAAGTTTGCCAATTCGGTTGCCACACTGTGTGTTCAAAAGCGCGGGGGAATCCCTGCAATGCCCACAATCCATATGGTTAAGGATTTTTTGAACCGAAAAGAGGGATGAAGATGAAACGCAGTGAAATTAACAAGGCGTTGGCAGAAATGGAAGCGTTCGTAAAGGAATACCGCTTTGCTCTGCCGCCTTTCTGTTCTTTTACACCAGAGGACTGGAAAACCAAGGGCAGTGATTATGACGAAATTCGGGATAATATGCTGGGGTGGGATATAACAGACTACGGTTTGGGTGACTTTAGCAAAGTCGGGTTTTCACTGATTACCATTCGCAACGGCAACTTAGCAAAGAAAAATCAATATACTAAGACCTATGCTGAAAAGCTGCTCTATTTACGGGATGGTCAATATTCGCCCATGCACTTCCATTGGAATAAGATGGAAGACATTATCAACCGCGGTGGCGGCAATGTGTTGATTCGCGTCTACAACTCCACTCCCAGTGAAGAATTGGATGAGACAGGAGAAGTTTGTGTTCATATGGATGGCCGAGAATTTACGGTTCCCGCAGGAACACAGGTGCGCCTGACGCCGGGTGAGAGCATCAGTATACAGCCATATTTGTACCACGACTTTACCGTAGAGAAAGGTACGGGGCCGGTACTGTTGGGCGAAGTAAGCCAATGTAATGATGACAATACCGATAACCGTTTTCTAAAACCCGTTGGTCGATTCCCCGCCATTGAGGAAGACGAGCCGCCCTTCCGTTTGCTCTGCAACGAGTACCCGGGGCCGTAATTTGTATCGGGAAATGAGCGGTGTCTGGTACGATATTGTGATAATAGTTAAAAAAGCCTGATTTTCAACTACCGCAGGGTAAGTTGAAATCAGGCTTTATTTATTTACTATATTTTTTAATAAATGAGTTTGTAGCATCTTATTCCTTGCCATAGAAAGCTCCAACTTTTAATTAGCCGCAGAAGGTTGCATCTGTATGAAAAGGAAGTGTATAATGATATATTATACGAATAATACTGAATTTCGCACCTTTGCATTCTTAATATCCTAAGTATTGACTTGATCACATAATTCAGTTACAGTGTTAATAACCCAAAAATAGATTATCTCTTTTTAAGAATAATCACTATGTTGCCTTACCATTCATCTGAAAGATATCCTTTGGCAACCAGATTAGAAAAAACGCCTCGAAACCTATATTACTGGAACGTTTTAAAATGTTGAGGAAGATAACCAAATATTAATTCATTAAAAAAGAAGAAGCAACTACTTTTAGAAAGTAACGCGACTTCTCCTCAACACTTGAAAAAGATATGAATGGTACAAAATATGTATTGTTTTTTGGGCTTTATCATACGAACTATTTTTCTAAGTTTCTAACACCCATACGTGATTCTGCGCTTTGCACCAAATGGAATAAAGAGCCGGCAAACAGAGGGTATTGCTCTTGGAGCAATTCGGGAGAGAGCAAAGGAGCTTGTTCCTTTTTTAATCCTTTTTCCTGTTCTAAATCTTCACCGCTTGCAACATATTCTGCATTTGCCTGTGCAATGGAGAGTGCTGCATCGGAAAGACCTTTGTCTAAACCGTGTGGCGCTACAAACATGCCTTGTGGGTTTTTGGGGTTAGCCGAATAAATAATACGAAATGCTTTATAAACAGATAGAGTCAAAATGGCAGATATCTCTGTGGTAAGTGCCTTGTTCCCACATTTTTGTAGCTGGCTGAAGATAATATTCAACGAGTTCGCAAGCAGCTTTTTATTTAGTACCGGCAGTAAGCTGCCTTTCATCACATTTTCTTTTCCAACAGTATCCGGCTCGGGGATATCCTCTACGGTAAGGGTTGCTCCGCTGCGGTCTGGGGTGCGCCCCAACAAATAATCGCAGGACACATTGTAAAAATCGGCGGCACGCACCACAAAATCGAGTCCGCATTCGCGGATGCCTTTTTCGTAGTGAGAAAGCAGAGCCTGCGAAACGCCAAGCTCTTCCGCCACCTTTTTTTGACTATAACCCTGCTCTTTCCGCAGTAAAGTCATGATTCTGGAAAAATTACTGTTCATTGCCGGAAAACCCCCGTCGAAATTTGTATCTCTTTAACGTATTGTAAAGTATATAACAAATACAACGGATTGTAAACCGCTAGATGTCGTAGCAAGAAGTAAAAAAGGAGCAATATCTTATGAAGTCATATCTTATCCACGTAATTCGCCATGGAGTTACCGAAGCAAATGCCCTTGGCCAGTATGTAGGGCGAACCGATTCCCCTCTTTCGGAACAAGGAATTGAGCAATTAATGCAGATGAAAGAGCAGCAGGATTACCCAGCTGTTCAGGCATATTACAGCAGTCCTCTTGCACGCTGTGTGCAGACGATGCAAATCTTATACCCAGAGGCGCAACCCAAGCTGATTGAGGACCTTCGCGAGTGCGATTTTGGTGATTGGGAGGGCAAAACGGCCAAAGAACTGGAGAACAACCCCGAGTTCCTGCGCTGGATTGAGAGTGGTCAGCAGGCGGCACCCCCAAACGGAGAAGACAGCAAAGCATTTATATCGCGTGTTTGCACCGCGTTTGAAAAGTTGGTGGAGGAACTGCTTAGCTCAGGCACGACAAGCGCTGCGGTGGTAATGCACGGCGGTGTTATGATGGCACTGCTTTCTGCCTATGGCTTACCCCGTGCTTCTGCTTATGAGTGGATGACTGAGCCGGGCTGCGGCTACACTCTGCGCATTACTCCTGGACTATGGATGCGCTCTATGGTTGCAGAGGTAATTGCCACCATTCCCAATGGCGATCAGGGTACTCTTCGTGAGCATACCGTTATCGATTTGGCAAGAGAAGCGGCAAACCGTGCCTATGGAAAAGAAGAGCATTCCGAAAATTAATGGTTGACAAAACGAAAACTGCCTCATATAATAATATCAATTTCATAGACCATTTGGTCCCCCAAAGACTTTGAAGGGAATAAGACATTTGGCAATGCAGTCAGAGAGCCGGCGGTTGGTGCGAGCCGGTGCGGAGCCCAGTGTGAATAGCTCATCCCGGAGTCGCCGGCCTGAAGAACGTTTTGTAAGGCCGGACGCAATAGGCAGCGTTAACAGCCGGAGCCTTGTTAGAGGCTTTATAAGGGTATTCTGCGAAAGCAGATTACCAAATCAGGGTGGTACCGCGGGTTTGTCTTACACAAATTCGCCCCTGACTCAGCATTTAGCTGAGTCAGGGGCTTTTTTTGTTATCTAGCCAATTTACAATGGGGAATTTAGCAAATGGTGAAGTAATTAGATTCATGTTTAAAAGGAGAGATCAATTATGGTAACAGGCTTCCAAAAGTATATCCCCTTTCAGCCGGTTCGGCTGCCTGACCGTCAATGGCCCGAAAAATCCATTGACAAAGCGCCCGTATGGTGCAGCGTAGACCTACGCGACGGCAACCAGGCGCTGGTAACTCCCATGAATTTGGATGAAAAGCTTTTGTTCTTCCAAACCCTTGTAGACATTGGCTTTAAAGAGATAGAAGTAGGCTTTCCCTCTGCTTCTGAAACGGAATATGAGATGCTTCGTGCCCTCATTGACCAAGACCGAATTCCGGATGACGTTACCATACAGGTTTTGGTGCAGGCTCGGCCACATCTGATTCACAAAACCTTCGAGGCAATTTCAGGCGCAAAGAATGTGATTATTCACCTGTACAACTCCACATCTACCTTACAGCGCAAGGTCGTTTTCAATACAGACATGGACGGAATTATCGATATTGCGGTAAATGGCGCGAAACTGGTTCGCGAGCTGACGGAAGAAGAGGTGGAAAGGAGCGGCGCAAACGTTCGCTTTGAATACTCACCGGAGAGCTTTACCGGCACGGAGATGGATAACGCCATCCGCATTTGCGAAAGAGTGCTTGATGAGCTGAATGCTACACCGGAGAATAAAGTAATTCTCAACTTGCCCAATACCGTGGAGGGCAGCACCCCCAATTGCTATGCAGACCAAATTGAATACTTCTGCCGGAATATAAAGGGACGTGACCGTGCGATTATCAGCATTCATCCCCATAACGACCGTGGCTGTGCGGTAGCTGCTACGGAGCTGGGGATGATGGCGGGCGCCGAGCGTGTAGAGGGAACTATTTTTGGCAATGGCGAACGTACCGGCAATGCAGATATTATGGTGGTTGCCATGAACATGTATACGCAGGGGATTGACCCGCAGCTGAACTTCTCAGAGATGAATGAAATTCGCAAGGTGTACGAGAGCTGTACCAAAATGGTGGTTCACGAAAGACACCCATACGCGGGTGAGTTGGTATTTACGGCGTTCTCTGGGTCACATCAGGATGCCATTAAAAAAGGTGTGGACTATATGGAGAAGAGTCGCTCGCCGCTGTGGCAGGTTCCTTACCTGCCGATCGACCCCGCAGACGTGGGGCGCGAGTACGAGCCAATCATCCGCATCAACAGCCAGTCGGGCAAGGGTGGAGCGGCATTCATTATGCAGCAGATGTTTGGCTACAACCTGCCAAAAGAAATGTACCCCGAATTTGGTATGGTGGTGCAAACCGCTTGCGACAACCTCGGGCGCGAGCTTCAACCGCAAGAGATTTACGATTTGTTCCAGAAGGAATATATTCAAATCCGCTATCCCTACAACCTCAAAAGCTACCGGCTGTATGAAGAAAATGAGGCAGATGGAGAAACCATCGTTCACTTTGAAGGCGTTCTGCGCTTCCACCATGAAGACCACAAGATTAGCGGCGTAGGTAACGGCCCAATCGATGCGTTCTTTAAGGCATTGGGCGGTGTTGGGATTCAGAATTACCGCTTTGTATCGTACCATGAGCATGCGGTTTCTAAAGGTGCAGACTCTAAGGCGCTCTCTTATATTCAAATGACAACACCCGATTACAAAACCGTGTTCGGCGTTGGTTTGGATAACAACATCAGTCTGGCATCCATTAAGGGTATTGTATGTGCCATTAACCGTGCACAGCTTTCCACTGCCAGCAATAACTTCTAAAGTGACGTTTGTTCCCCTGCATTTCGCAGGGGAACAAAGCTCTACCTCATAGTGATAAAAAGAATGGAAGCGTTAAGGAGGAACACAGATGCAGAATTATCGCATTGCCGTACTCAAGGGTGACGGAATCGGGCCGGAAATTGTGGAGCAGGCACAGAGGGTGTTGGATTGTGCCGCACAAAAATTTGAATTTACCGTAGCATATACGCCTGCACTGCTTGGTGGCTGTGCCATCGACGCAACAGGAACGGCTTTGCCGCAAGAGACCATTGATACCTGCAAAGCATCCGATGCCGTTTTGCTCGGAGCGGTGGGCGGTCCTAAATGGGATGTACTGCCCGGTAATCAGCGGCCGGAGACCGGCCTTTTAGGAATTCGCAAGGCACTTGGGCTATTTGCCAACCTGCGGCCTGCGGTTATTTTTGAGCCGCTTCGGGGAGCTTCCCCCATCCGGCCGGACATCATTGGTTCCTCACTCGATATTATGGTCGTGCGTGAGCTCACGGGTGGCATCTATTTTGGGGAGCGTGGAACAAAGCAGGTAGATGGGGTAGAGGCTGCCTACGATACCGAAATGTACAGTGTTCCTGAAATTGAGCGCATAGCCCGTGTGGGCTTCGACATGGCTCGCAAGAGAAATGGCCGTCTGTGCAGTGTGGATAAAGCAAACGTGCTCGATTCCTCCCGCCTGTGGCGCAAAACAGTAACCCGAATCGGTGAGGAGGAATACCCAGATGTAGCGCTGAGCCATATGTATGTGGATAATTGCGCAATGCAGCTGGTGCGAAATCCTGGTCAGTTCGATGTGATTGTGACCTCAAACCTGTTTGGGGATATTCTGTCAGACGAGGCATCCATGATTAGCGGCTCCATCGGAATGCTGGCCTCCGCCAGCTTGGGAGCGGAAAACCCGGGCATGTATGAGCCAATTCACGGTTCTGCACCAGACATTACCGGGCAGGGTATCGCAAACCCTCTGGCAACCATTCTCTCCGTGGCGATGATGCTTCGCTATTCCCTCAATCAGCCGCAGGCAGCCTCCGCAATTGAAGCGGCGGTAGACGCCGCCCTGCGCCAAGCTCGCACACCGGACTTAAAGGAAGAAGGGCTAAAAACCGTAAGCTGCGAGGAGATGGGAACGCTTGTCTGCGAACTGCTGTGAAAAAGGGGCAGGCTTTGGGGAGGAGAATCCGGATTTGCCGGATCTTAGCTTTCAGAGGGGGCTGAAAGACGGCCTGCCAATTTGCCTTGGGTACCTTTCGGTATCGTTCGCATTCGGGATGACGGTGGCTCAAAGCGGGATGCCAGTTTGGGTTGCAATCTTTATTTCCATTACCAATCTAACTTCCGCCGGGCAGTTTGCAGGGTTTGACCTGATTATGCACGGCGCAAGGTACCTTGAAATTGCCATTACTACCTTGGTAATTAACCTGCGGTATTTTTTAATGTCGCTTTCTCTTTCCCAAAAGATAGACAGCGGGATGACGACCCTTCAGCGGCTTGTACTTTCGTTTGGCATTACGGATGAAATTTTTGCCGTAGCCATTCAGCAGCCGGGAATGGTAGGGGCACGGTATCTTTCCGGTTTAATTACCACACCGCTGATAGGCTGGACGATGGGTACCTTTTTAGGCGCTGCCGCAACAGGCTTTCTACCGGAAAGCCTGCGGACCGCCTTGGGGATTATGATTTACGGAATGTTCATTGCAATTATCATACCGCCGGTGCGCGTGTCGCGACCGGTGGCAACCGTGGTGGTGCTCTCTGCTGTTTTAAGCTGCATATTCCGCTATGTACCGCTTTTTCATGATCTTTCCTCTGGCTGGGCTACCATTTTATGTACGCTGATTGCTTGCACGTTTACCGCACAGCGTTACCCGGTAAGCTGCCCGGAAAGCGAGGGTGCTCAATGAATACAGCTTATATAATCACCTGTGTTTTGCTGATGGCAGGGGTAACGTATTTTATACGAATGCTGCCAATGGCGGTATTCCGGCAAAGACTTGAAAATCGCTTTTTACGTTCCTTTCTGGCTTATGTTCCTTATGCGGTGCTCTCTGCTATGACCTTTCCGCAGATTTTATATTCGGCGGGTGGTACGGCGGCATCCGCAGCGGGGCTTATGGCAGCACTCTTTTTGGCGTTTCGAGGCAAAGGACTTTTAGTGGTTGCACTTGGCGCAGCTGCGGCAGCACTGCTTATGCAGCAGCTACTATTACTGTAAGTTTTATAAAATGAAACAATCAGGAAAGGCTTTTGCTGTATGCAGAAGCCTCTTTTCTTTATATATACCCGCAGGAAACTTCGCTTTTGTTTTCCTAGAATATATGGTAAAATACTATTAATTTAGATATTTAAAGAGTTTTGCGTTTGAGCGCAAGGCTTCTGCTGGCGCAGGGCTTTGCCCCTCGTGCCATATTCATTCGCTCTTGAATCAGAAAGTATTTACTTTCTTCGTGGGAGAAGTTTTGCGCTTTGACGCAAGGTAATCTGCTGGCGCAGGGCTTTGCCCCTCGTGCCGGGGCGGGCACAACCTTTCACGAAAGGGTGAAAGGTTGCAAAGGCCTTCCAAGGGGAGAGTATCGATTCTCTCCCCTTGGATCCCCTCTCAACGACCAAAGGCTCTGCCTTTGGAATCCGGGTGAGCTCCCGCTCT
>NZ_JAWFXC010000007.1:0-183410 GCF_032576335.1 Clostridium sp. | reverse complement strand
CTGTTTACAAGTGGGAACAAATGGGTTATAATTGTGAAGCAATCCGCAGCGTAAGCTGTTGTTATGGAGGTCTTCTCTCCGTAGCAGGGGGTGGGTGCTCTAACACCCATCCTCGCTTTGCACTTAATATGTGCCTTACAAATATATTAAACCACATTCTACCAAATAACGCAATCATAAATTGTAATTATGGGAAAAATCATCACATTTTCTATTATTTCGTCGGATTTTTAGAATCCGGCTTTTTTATACCCATTTAAACTGATTTTGCTTAATTATAAAATTTGAAACAAAAAAGCTTTCTTCGAAAGAAGAAAGCTTTTTTTGATAATATCATCTTGCACTCGCAGGTATTATCTATCTGTCCATGAATCAAACCGAGTTGATATGGAAGGGTCATATAACGGACAATCAGAATCGATTAAAATATCCATAAGCAAATTCATATCATTTTCATTCATGCCATAACAATCAAATCTTACTGCCTGTGAAGTTGAAAAAATTTGAAAAGAACCGTGTCCCTCTTTTTCATAATTGTGTTTGTCAAGAATAGTCCAGTCAAAAAAAGTGTAAGAAATTTTATTGAATATTTCATTGATTGGGAGAGTTTCGAGTTCATATAAAATTATGCCATCACAACAAGCCATTTGATATACTTTTCCATTATCATGATCGACTCCCGCTTTATATTTCCAAAAACTCAAATCTACACTCATTTTACGCCTCTCACGATATAAAAACTTTATCTAAACTCAAAAAGCTTTCTTCCAAAAGAAGAAAGCTTTTTTATTATTTATGCGGCTGATTTTACAACATGCCAGTTTTGTTTTAAGTAAATAGCGCCAGACAGTACCGAGAGTATGGTCGCTACCAAAATTAAGAACTGCCCGAGCACCGTAGCCGCCTGTTCGGTTACCGCAACGGGAAGATTTACTCCCATATCGGAAAGCTCTGCCCCATATTGCAGAATGAGCACAGCCAAAATCGCGATGATTTGGCTTACGGTTTTTGCCTTGCCCCAATTATTTGCGGCAATTACCTGCCCTTTATCTGCCGCAACGAGACGAATGGAAGTAACCATAAATTCGCGGGCGATAATCAGCAGTACCAGCCACACATTGGCAAGGTGCAGCTCCACAAAGCAGACCAAGGCAGAAATGACCAGCACTTTGTCTGCAAGAGGGTCCATAAATTTACCAAAGTCGGTTATCTGGTTGTTTTTGCGAGCCAGCATTCCATCCAGATGATCGGTATACGACGCCACTGCAAATAGAAGCAATGCCATTAAGTAGTGGTGCGGCAACGATGAATTCAGCAGGACTACCACAAAAAACGGAACCAATATTAAACGAAACATGGTCAGCTTGTTGGGCAGATTCATAACAGCTCCTCCACTTCCCCAATCAAATCACACTCAATCGAGTTCGTGATTTTCACACGGACAAACTGCCCGGGGTATGGCTTTTGCTCTTTGGCAAAGAAGAACACCTTACCGTCAATCTCGGGCGCGTCCTGTTCACTGCGGCCAAACCAACACTCCGCGTAACGGTCGAAGCCTTCGGTCATGACCAAAATAGTGTCTCCGATTCTCTTCTGACACTGCTCTTCCATAATGCGCATTTGCTGTTCCATAAGTAAATCACGGCGGTGCAGCTTGACCTCATCTTCCACCTGATTCGGCATTTTTGCCGCGGCAGTACCCTCTTCACGGGAATAGGCAAAACAGCCCATGCGGTGGAAGCGAATCTCTTTTACAAACTCGGAAAGCTCTGTAAAATCCTCTTCGGTTTCACCGGGGAAGCCGGTAATCAGTGTGGTTCGCAGGGTGATGCCCGGCACACGCTCACGGATTTTATGCAGCAATGCCGTAATAGAAGCGCGGTCGCCGCCGCGATACATCGATTTTAGCATTCTGCCAGACACATGCTGAAGCGGCAGGTCAATGTACTTTGCCACTTTCTCCTGCCGAGCCATCGTATTCAAAAGCTCATCGGTAATATAATCTGGGTAACAGTATAGCAGACGAATCCAGCGTAACCCGTCGATTTCACACAGTTGGTCAAGCAGTTCAGGCAAAGCCAAGCGGCCGTAAAGGTCTTCCCCGTAACGGCTGGTATCCTGCGCAATTAGAATCAGCTCTTTTGTGCCGTCTGCCGCAAGGCTCTTGGCTTCTTCCACAATACTCTCCATGGGGCGGCTGCGGTAGCGCCCACGAATCATGGGGATGGCACAGTATGCACAGTGGCTGTCGCAGCCCTCTGCTACCTTAATATAAGACATGTAGCTGGGGGTGGAGTGCACACGCTCGCCATACAGGGGCAAACGGTTTTTGGGCGGGAAGGATTCGGGGTTTTGCCCCTCCAGTGTTTTACGGATGATGTCGGCAATCTCGGTATTGGCGCCAATGCCAATAACCGCGTCTGCCTCCGGCAGTTCTTTGCGAATTTCTTCTCGGTAGCGCTCTGCCATACAGCCCGTTACCACGATTGCACGAATTTGCCCCTCTTTTTTAAGCCTTGCCAGCTCCAGAATTTCATCGATGGACTCTTGCTTTGCGTCATCAATGAACCCGCAGGTATTCACAATCGCTACATCGGCCAATGCCGCGTCACCTACCAAAGAAAAACCCTCGTTTTTGAGGGTTGCCATAATCATTTCTCCGTCTACCCGGTTTTTTGCACAGCCTAAGCTGACCATTCCCACTGTTATTGCCATATTTGCTCCTCATCCAATTCTATGGTTTCGTCCAGACAGCGCAGCGCCTGCCAAATCTCCGGCAGGCGATACCCCATCCGCTGCAAAGCGTTCACTGCTCTGCGCCGCTGTTTTTCATCCCTTGCGGCTAGAGGGTACTTCTTTTCTAATATCTGCTGTATTTTTTCTTCCGGCTCGGGCGCAAGCTCTTCGATGATTTCCTGCGCTAACGCAGAATCTAAGCCCTTGCGGCACAGCTCTAAACGAGCACGTGACGCCGAAAAGCCCTTGCGGTTTAAAAGCTCCCCTGCAAGCTGGCGCCCGCAGGCGGCATCGTCGAGCAGCCCCAGTTCTTCCATACGGTCAGCCGCCCATTTTGCGGCCTCTGCGGGGTAGTCTCGACGTAGCTTTTCTTCCAACTCCCGTTTAAAATGTGGCCGATGTTCAAGCAGGTACAGTGCTTTTTCTTTTGCCCGCACCTCACTCGATTCTTGGCAAAGGCGGTACAGCTCTTCGTCTGAAAGCTCTGCGCCTACACGAATTCCCTCACGGTAAAGCAAGCCGGAATCGAGCTTCATTGCCGGTTCTCCATCCAGCACCAAAAGGGAAAGCCCCTTACGATGTTCTCGGATTGCCGTAATTTGCATTAGTCATCTACCAAAATATCAATATTCGCTTTGGAAGATGCTCTTCCCGCCGGAGCCGGCTTTGCAGGCGCGGCTTCTTCCACCGGCTTTGCCACCTCCGTAGGTACAGAGGGTGCCGCTGGCTTTTTGGGCGAACCGGATGCCTTTGCAGGCAAGCGGTCAGCGTTATCGCGCAGCTTCTGCTCAATTTCAGCGCAAATCTCAGGGTTGTTCTTCAGGAATTCCTTGGAATTGTCGCGCCCCTGACCCAAACGGGTTTCTCCATAAGAGAACCAAGCGCCGCTCTTCTGAACAATATCAATCTTAGAAGCGAGATCGAGTATTTCTCCCTCGCGGGAAATACCTTGACCATACATAACATCGAACTCCGCTTCACGGAAAGGCGGTGCAATTTTATTCTTAACCACCTTTGCACGGGTACGCGAGCCAATCTGTTCCGTTCCGTTTTTCAGCGTTTCAATCTTGCGAATATCAACTCGTACAGAAGCGTAAAATTTGAGTGCTCGACCACCGGGAGTCACCTCCGGGCTGCCATAAATAACACCCACTTTTTCACGAAGCTGGTTGATAAAGATGGCAACGCAGTTCGATTTGGAAATCGCACCCGCCAGCTTACGCAGTGCCTGCGACATTAAGCGAGCCTGCAAGCCAACGTGGGAATCGCCCATGTCTCCCTCAATTTCTGCACGGGGAACAAGAGCCGCAACGGAGTCTACCACGATAACATCAATCGCACCGGAACGCACAAGCGCCTCGGTAATTTCGAGAGCCTGCTCGCCCGTATCTGGCTGAGAAACGAGGAGCGCGTCCACATCTACACCAAGGGCGCGCGCATAAATAGGGTCAAGCGCATGCTCCACGTCAATAAATGCGGCATAGCCACCGTTTTTTTGCCCCTGCGCAATGCAGTGCAGTGCCAGCGTGGTTTTACCGGAGGATTCCGGCCCATATACCTCTACAATGCGCCCTCTGGGCAAGCCGCCGATTCCCAGCGCCATATCCAAAGAAAAAGAGCCGGTGGAGATCGCTTCCACCTGCATTGCCTGATTTTGACCCAAGCGCATAACGGCACCTTTGCCAAACTGCTTTTCGATTTGTGCCAATGCTGTGTCCAGTGCCTTGCTTCTATCCACTGCCATGGAAAAACTCCTCCGCTCTCTATTTTAAATCGCCCAAATAATTGATAGCCTTACATACCGACCGCAGGCGCAATACACTTTTCCCAACGGCATACCTATACCGTTGGGTGTCGGTGAAAATCTAAATTAATTATACTGTATTCATAATATAAAATCAATGGATTTGGCGAAAAAATCGAACGAACGTTTTGTTTTGTGCCTTAATATCTTATTATTTACCGCGGTACACACCAGACACTACGCGGTCAAATCCGTTAAAATCCTGGTGAACCTGAATGCGCATTAGCCCCGCTTTGCGGAACAATGCAGACACCGCCTCTGCTTGTGTTTCCCCAATCTCTACAGCAACAATTCCGCCCTGCTTTAACCGAGGGAACCAAACATTTGCAATGGAACGGTAAAAATCGAGGCCATCATTTCCCCCATCCAATGCAGTAACGGGTTCAGCTTGTACTTCCTTTTGCAAAAGTGGAAGCTCCGCAGAATCGATATAGGGAGGGTTTGACACTATGGCGCTCAAATTGGTAAGCTCCGGGGCAGAGTCAGCATGTGTAATATCGGCACGCACTGCAGTTACTCGCTCTTCCCCGAACTGCTCTAAATTCTTCTGCAAATAAGAATATGCCTGCTCATACCATTCCAAACAGGCAACCCGTGCATCGCTGCGCAGGCAAGAAATCCCCAACCCAACGGCACCCGTGCCGGCACATAAATCTGCCACATGTGGTGCGGGATGCCCGCTGAGTAGCTCGGCTGCTATGTAAACAAGAAGCTCAGTTTCTTCCCTTGGAATCAGCACACCTTCGCCTACGGCAAGGCGCATTCCGAAAAACTCCCATTCTCCCAATATATATTGCAGAGGGCGGCGGGAACACCGCTGGTCAATGGTGTGAAAAAACGCGTCGGCTTGCGTTACCGGAGCTTCTTCCGCCCCGCGCAGCAAAAGGCCTTGTCGGTCCATACCAAAGGCACGACGAAACAAGCAAATCGTATCGAACGCAGGGCTGTCTATCCCTGCGTTCTGCAATCGATTTTTGCCTTCCTGATAGGCCTGTTGAAAGGTCATCTTACAATTCGGTCCTCTCCGTTTTCCGGAATGACTTCTTTCATTGCACTGATGGCAACTTCAATCATGGAGTCATCCGGCTCTTTGGTAGTCAGGCGCTGCATCCACATGCCCGGCGCCGAAATAATACGGGTAAAAAGATTGTCATGTTTGCCGCACAAGCGAATTAGCTCGTAGCCTACACCCATTAACAGCGGTACGCACAGTATTTTTGCCGCACTGCGAACAAAGGGATTGGTAAACGGAATAAAGTAGCCTGCAATAATGCCAAGCAGCAGCATAATCACCATGAAGCTAGTACCGCAGCGCGGGTGAAAGCGCTGGTGGCGGCGAACATTTTCCACCGTAAGCTCCTCTTCATTTTCGTAGCAAAAAATTGTCTTATGTTCAGCCCCGTGATATTGAAACACGCGTTTAATATCCGGCAGACTCGCGCAAAATGCAATGTACCCAATAAAGATTGCGATTCTTAAAAAGCCCTCAAACACCGATCGCCATGAGGCAAACCCCTCACCCCACAAATGCGCTTGCCCTTGGTTAAATAGCCAGGTTGGGAGCCAGAAAAACAGCAGCACCGAAATGAGCACTCCCAAAACGGCACTTAAGGTCATAATCGCGTTCATTAGCTTATCACCAAACACGCGCTGCATCCATTGGTCAAACTTGGAGGGGGTCTCATCATCCTCAATCCCCGATTTTTCTGCGGAAATGCTCAGTGCCTTATAGCCGACAACCAGTGCATCTATGAATCCTGCCACACCACGTATAATAGGTAAGCGCAGCAGGCTGTGGCGATCCCGCAGGCGGTTTGTTGCAATTTGTTCCGTAGAAACAGTGTTGTCTGGCATTCGAACGGCCAAGGCGGTTTTGAAGGGGCCTTGCATCATTACGCCCTCCATAACAGCTTGCCCGCCGATGCTTGTAATTAATTTTGTTTTTTCTCTAGCCATTTTGTTCGGAATTCCTTTCTTCCGTCGCAGCAGCCGGCTTTATTTCCGGCAGTGACTGCCTAAGTGTTGGGATTGTAATGGTAACCACGGTTCCCACATCCTCTTGGCTTTCCACTTGCAGTCGGCCATCATGCAGGCGCATAATTTCGTCTGCCAGTGCCAACCCAATACCGGAGCCGCGCACCGTTTGATTTGCTTTGTAAAACTTCTTTTTTACATTGGGGAGGTCCTTTGCTGAAATACCGCAGCCCGTATCACTAATCACAACACGGATTTTACCGTTGGCCTCTTCTGCGGTTACGGTAACGGTATCGCCTTCTTTTGTATATTTAAGAGCATTATCAATAATATTGACAAACACCTGGCGTAGGCGGTTAATATCACCCAATACCGGAGTCAGCAGAGGTGGTTCTTCATACACCAGGAATTTTCCCTCTGCCTGTGCACGGTCGGTAAACATATAAACCGCTTCACCTAGCTCGGCAAGAATATCAATCTTGTCCATCATCAGCGTCATGCGGCCATTCTGCATACGGGAGAAGTCGAGAAGCTCCTCAACAATTCCCGAAAGCCGCTCCGATTCACGAATGATAACGCCCATTCCTTTCTCATACGTATCGCGCTCTGCATCATCCATGCTCTGCAACGTTTCCGCCCAACCCTTAATCGCGGTAAGAGGGGTTCGCAGCTCATGGGAAACCGAGGAGATAAAATCATTTTTCATTTTTTCAGCCGTGCCTAGTTCAACCGCCATCCGGTTGACTGTTTCGCATAGCTCGCCAATCTCATCGTTCTGGTTGTTTTGAATGCGCGCGTCAAAATCACCTTGTGCAATCCGCTTTGCCGTAGCACTGATGAGCTTGATGGGGTCGACTATCGACTTAATAAAATACGTACTGGAAAACACCACAAACAGGATGACCAGAAAACCCAGAGCAAGAAGAGCACCAACAATGGTTAGAATCTGCCGATCCGCTTCCTCCAAGGATACAATATAACGAATGCTGCCAAGCGGTGTACCGTTTTGGCTGCGAATGACTCTGGTAACAGCCATCACCTTTTCGCCGGAAGAAAGCCGCCCTTGCCAAGTACCGTAGCTATCCTTGCTTTCTTGCGCTATTTTTGCATCAGGCATCGCCTGATCTTGGTCAGGTGGAAAGCCGGTGGAAGTAACGAGAATACGGCCGGAGGAGCTTAAGACCATCATTTCCATCATCTGTTTGCTTGCAGAGTTTTGAACATAAGCGCGCGCAACAGTGGAAAACTCCGTTGAAGTCTTGTTATTGTAGCCTGAAAAGAGGTTAGTAAGTTCATCCGAACGCCCGTTAATGGTTTGCTGAATACCATTATAAACGTACCCCTGCACTACCAAAGAAAGAGAAAGGATTAATGCGGAAAGAACCAGAAGAATAATACCGAGGCTGTTGAGTATCCAGCGCCGGGTAATGCCCCAAATCTTCATTTTTCCGCTCTCCTTTCTTGTTTTATAACCTGCATTTGAAAATTTCCGGTTTGCAGCTCCCCTGTAGTTGGCAGAGTCTTTTTCTTAGTATTTGGGCGTTACCAAACTGGTTTTATCCTTTGGGCTACAAAACCAGTTTTATGCCTCCCACTTATAGCCCAAACCCCATACTGTTACAATGTGCTTGGGGTTCGACGGTTCATCCTCAATTTTCATTCGCAGACGGCGAATATTTACGTCTACAATCTTTTCTTCCCCGTAGTACGCGTCACCCCAAACATGCTTTAGAATATCGGAGCGATCCAGCGCTTTGCCGGGGTTTGAGAAGAAATACTCCATAATTTGAAATTCCACCTGCGTTAGTTCGATTGGCACGTTATCTTTCATTAAAGCACGGTTGCGTAGATTCAGCGAGAAAATACCAGAACGAATCTCTTCCCGAAAATTGTTGCCACTTCTCATTTCTGCCAGTGCCACACGGCGGTACACGGCATCCACCCTTGCAACCAATTCACTGGGGGAAAAAGGCTTTGTCACGTAATCGTCCGCACCCATCATCAGTCCGCTCACCTTATCCATCTCCTGCGTTTTGGCAGTGAGCAGAATAATCCCGATGGAGCCACTTTTCTGCCGCAGCTCGCGGCAAACAGCGAGGCCGTCGTGCTGGCCTGGCATCATAATATCAAGTATGGCAAGATCAAACATGCCATTTTCCTGCTCATATACGGCCAAGGCTTGGTCTCCATTCTCTGCCTCTGTTACCTCATAGCCTGCACGCTTGAGGTTAATAACCACAAATTCGCGAATGGTCTGTTCGTCCTCCGCAACCAATATTCTCTTCAAGGTCTCATTCCTCCTCTGCGTATTTTAATCCTGCGGTGCAATCAACCGGAAGCTATTTGAAATATCATTTATATTTGGTGCGAGCGGGTCATCCGGCTGCAAAACGGAGGCAGCGTAAACAGTCGAGTTCTTCTCCGCTAGCTTGTAAAAACCGTTTGTTACCACACCGGCATCCCACTCTTGCTCCGTAAATTCCTGAATTTTGACTAAGGCGGTGCCCACTGTACCAGCAGTGGATTTATTTATCACATTGCTGGCGGCATTACTGGCAGGAATCCATTTGTAGAACGTAAGTGAACGCGTTTCACGGTCAACTTTCACTGTAAATTTTATCTCTGTTTCTCTCCACATATCCGGCACAAGCACCCAATAACCACTCTTTTGGTTAATGACCATGCTCATGACACGATGCAATGTGTTTTTTGAGCTTTCGTATCGGTACCAGTTGGTCATCGCACATGCTTCATCTGGTAACGGCAGGGAATAGCCCGGAAGAGAATTGACCACGGGTATTTCAATGAGTGTATCCCCGTTAATATCTCGCGCCGTAACGTTAGTGGTTCGCTGTGTGTAATTTCCATTTTGAGCCCCTGAAGCAAAAAACGGTGACTGCAGCAGCTTTTTCTTCTCATCCCAAAATAGTACTTCCGTAATATAGTTGCCCCCGGCCTTCACTCCGTCAAGTACTATACCATATTGAGAGGTGTTAATCATGCCCGCCGTAATGGAAGCGTATTTGGTAACGCCCGTATCCAAATGCGCGGAGCCAATGGTCTCAACCATATTGTCTGTTACGCGAAGAAGGCGGGCAATCGCACTTTGCTCCGGCGTTGAGACAGAAGCCGTAAAGATTTCGTCGTTGGTATCACCATCAAAATCTCGAACCTCCATTTCATTATAAGGCTGATTATAAGAAAGCTCGGTCATTTTACCGTCGTGGTACGAATAAATGCTGATGGATGAGGTTTGGTTGAGCACACTGCCCCACCCCACAATCACATCATCCATGCCATCCCGGTTTACGTCTCCAAAGCAGATCTTATCCACTTGGGTAGCTGGATTATTAAAAGAGCCAACTTCCGCCCAAGTTTCAGTCCCACCACGAATAAACGATATGGTAAGACCACCCTTTTGGTCGGTATTTTGGTACAGGGCAATGGCATCCTCTACACCGTCACCCGTTAAATCCCACATTAAAATAGCCGAGCGGTAATCCCCACGGCTCGGGTAGCTTAGCTTGAGCTGGTTATTCGTTTTCTTCTCCAGCACCTTATGAATCTGCTCCTTATTGCCAGTTGCACGCGGTGGACGCATGAGAGTTTGAGGGTCTAGGCTAACCGAAGAACAGCCGGTGCACAGCAGAGCCAAGGCCATTATGGCGGCAATCACCCGTTTCCTCATCTTTACACGTCCTTTCATTGCTAACTGCCAATAAAAATACTTTCTAATGATGTACCCAATCTAGCTGGGAATCATACTATAACTAATCTGTAATTATACCATATTTTTATAGAATTCAAATCATTTCTACCTGGCTTTTGCTAAAAAATGCTCCATAAAATACGAATGATAGCCATGCACAATCGTTATGACTTACATGATTCCATCACAAATCAGCAAAAAACTTTTTAAATATTCTATCCATTTTCCCATAGCTACATAGCTGGGGTTATTATAACATTATGCCTTCAAAAAAAACAGTCCCCACTTTTTAGAAGAGAATTCGGGAAAGTAATAAAGTTCTCTTTGTTGTATTGACTTTTTCATCGCTTCTACATATAATACATATGAACAGTTATTCATATGTTCATATGTGCAAAGGAGTTTTATAAAATGACAGATAGATTAGAAGAGATGGATCATTGTGAACTAGCCGGCATACACCCGGAGTCCATTCAGCAAGCAAAAGAGAAAATGCCCAAAGAAGAGCACCTGCTTGACCTCGCTGATTTTTTTCGTATATTTGGTGATTCTACAAGAGTTAAAATTGTATGCGCTCTTCTTTCTACCGAGCTTTGTGTATGCGATATTGCCGAGCTTTTGGAAATATCGCAGTCTGCAATTTCACACCAGCTTCGTGTTTTAAAACAGGCACGCTTGGTAAAGTCTCGCAGAGCCGGTAAAGTGATTTATTATTCTCTGGACGATGAGCATATTGAAGCGATTTTAAGTTTGGGTCTAACCCACATTAAAGAGAAATAACAAATAAAGAAGGGTGGGAATTCATAAATGGCTACGAAGGAATTTGCGGTAGAAAACTTAGGCTGTGCACACTGCGCGGCAGAAATTGAGCACGAGGTAGGAAAGCTGGAGGGCATTTCAGCCGCTTCGCTCGATTTTGTTTCAAAAACATTACGAGTTGAGCTTTTAGACGAACAGCGTTTCCCAGAACTTTCAACCAAGATGCAAGAGATTGCAAAGGGCCATGAACCAGATATTCGCCTCACCGAACGCAAAGCTGCGCAAGCCGGTGAACGGATTTTATTCCTGAAGGGCTTAGACTGCGCTGATTGCGCTGCAAAAATTGAACGCCGAGTTCAGAGTCTCAGTGGAGTACAGGAGGCTCAGGTAAACTTCTCCACACAGAGAGTGCTGTTAAAAGCTGTGGATCGCGAAAAGCTGCCGGAATTAACTCGTGAAACCATTCAAATTATTAAGGAAATGGAGCCGGATGTAACCGTTGCTTTCCGTGAAGAAGATACCGAGGGCGAAGAGGACGAAAAAAAGGAACGAATCTCTCGTATATTTCTTGCGGTGGGCATCGTACTGTTCGCAGTCGGTATGATCTTTCCTATGGCCGCTTTACCCTCATTCCTCCTCTATTTTGCCGCTTACCTTTTAATCGGAGGTGAAATTCTTCTCATTGCCGTGCGCAATATTTTGCGCGGTCAGGTTTTTGATGAGAACTTTTTAATGTCCGTCGCCACAATCGGTGCATTTGCGATCGGTGAATTCCCCGAAGGCGTAGCCGTTATGCTGTTCTACCGCGTAGGAGAGCTGTTTCAGGACATTGCAGTAAACCGCTCCCGTACTTCCATTAAAGCATTGATGGACATTCGTCCCGATTTTGCTAACCTAAAGCTGGGTGACGAGGTACGCCGCGTTTCACCGGAAGAAATTGGCGTTGGTGATTTGATTGTTGTTAAAACGGGCGAAAAAATTCCTTTAGATGGTGTTGTGGTGCAGGGAACCTCTTCGCTAGACACCTCCGCATTAACTGGTGAATCCTTACCAAGAGACGTACAGCCTGGCAGTCAGGTACTTTCCGGCTCCATTAACCAAAGCGGTCTGCTTACCATTGAGGTTCAAAAGGAATTTGGGGATTCTACAGCCTCTCGTATTCTGGAATTGGTTCAGAATGCAAGCGGCAAAAAAGCCCCCACCGAGAACTTCATCACAAAATTCGCCCGCTATTACACCCCTGTCGTGGTATTTGCGGCAATAGCATTGGCGCTCATTCCTCCTCTGGTTCTCCCCGGAGCCGACTTTAACACATGGATTTACCGTGCATTAGCATTTCTGGTTGTTTCTTGCCCTTGCGCACTGGTTATATCCATTCCTCTTGGCTTCTTTGGCGGCATTGGAGCAGCCTCCCGTCAGGGAATCCTAATCAAAGGCAGTAACTATTTAGAAGCGCTTAACGGCCTTGACACCGTTGTGTTTGATAAAACAGGTACACTTACCAAAGGTAGCTTTACCGTAACTGATATTCTGCCCGTAAAAATAGAACCGGATGAGCTCCTACGTTTCGCCGCTCTGGCGGAAAGTGCTTCCAACCACCCCATTGCTCAGTCCATTGTAAAAGCATATGGTCAGTCCATTGAAGACGGCAAGGAGATGGAGCGCACGGAAATAGCCGGTCACGGCATTCGAGCAATCATCGATGGAAAAGTGGTTCTAGCAGGCAACCGCCGCCTTATGGAATCGGAAAGCATTCCGTTTGAAGCAGTTTCCATCCCCGGCTCTCTTGTCTATTTGGCTATTGACGGCGAATATGCCGGCTGCCTTGTAATTGCAGATGAAATTAAGGAAGACAGCAAGCAAGCGGTGGAAGAGCTTCGCCGTACTGGGGTTCACACGATTGCCATGCTTACCGGCGACAGCCGTGCTGTTGGCGAGCGTGTTGCCCAAAGCATTGGAATCGACACCGTTTATGCGGAGCTTTTGCCGGACCAGAAGGTGGAGCATGTAGAGCTGCTGGAAAACAAAAAATCACCCGGTGGTAAGCTTGCCTTTGTGGGGGACGGCATTAATGACGCCCCTGTTCTTGCCCGTGCAGACATTGGCATTGCCATGGGCGGAATTGGTTCGGATGCCGCAATAGAGGCTGCAGACATTGTTTTAATGACCGACGAGCTCTCTAAGCTACCCACCGCAGTACGAATCGCTAAGAAAACCCGCAGCATTGTTTGGCAAAACATTTGGTTTGCACTTGGCGTTAAGGCAATCATCTTAATCCTCGCCGCATTGGGGTATGCTTCTATGTGGGCTGCCGTATTTGGGGATGTTGGTGTCGCTTTAATTGCCGTATTAAATGCTATGCGGGCCTTGAATACGAAATAATTTTGGATTTTTCCGCAGATTTTGGTGTTAACCGTGCAATACTACTTTGGTAGATTTGCTTTGTTTCATCAAAATCTGCGGATTTTTTGCGTTTGCATCATTATGTTCATAAGTAAACACTTGTAAACTTTTTGAGATTCGGTAATAATAAATGTGGTTCTGCTCTCTTTCTTTAATCATAAGACTTCGCACACTCGCTCAACCCAAGTTTTTTATTGGCGAATGTTAAATTTAATGATATAATAAAAATTGTGTGTTTTTTAAATAGATATTACAGCAATATTGCAAATTGTATCTTTTATGGTTGAATTCAAAGCAGCAACATAACCGATATTGCTTTATTGTCTCAAATATATTGGCATAACACAAAGGCTAGTTTGGTTTCTATAAACCAAACCAAGCGGGAAAGGAGGCTGGAAGTTTGCAAAGCTCACCTTCCAATCAACAAAAAGCTGTAGACCCCAAGAGAGAAAAACAGAAAAAATGGTTTACTACCATTACACTGATTTTATCCATTGGAGTTATCGTATACTTCATTTTAACAACCGATGGCCTTAATACCTTAATGGAGATATCGAAGAATATAAAAGTATGGTGGCTGTGGGTAGCCCTGCTTGCTGTAATGGCACGCTACGCGATTGAGGGCTATGTACTCTACCTGTTGTCGCACCATTTGGACCCATCGTGGACATTTCGAAAATCCTTTACGGTTGGTATGGTCGGCTTTTTATACAGCGCGCTTACTCCTTTTTCAGCCGGTGAGCCAATGGAGATTTACACAATGGACCGCATGGGAATGAGTGCGGGCGCATCCAGCGCAGTAATTGCGCTAAAATCTTTAATCTACCAAATTGTAATGATGGTGTACTGCCTCTTTTTTATCGCTACTGAATTTCAATATTTTCAAGCAGTGCTGGATAATATCTTCCTTGTAATCATTCTTACCTTAGTCATTAACATGGCCATTATTGGCGTTATCCTTATCGTAATGTTTAACTCCCGCCTTACTCAAAAGCTTCTGCGTTTTTTAATGGCGGTAATTCTTCGTATGAAATGGTGCAAGCACCCTAAGCGCCTGTACCGTAAAATTCGCAGTCAACTTTATGCGTTCCATGACGGAGCCACGTTAATGGGGCGCTCTACCGCTCTGTATGTAAAATCCGCATTGCTCACTTTGGTGCAAATTACTTGTGCAAGCATTATCCCCTATTTTATTCACCAGAGTTTTAATCTGCACGGGGCACCCTTTTACACCATGATGGCTGCCGATACATTTGTAACCATGGCAGCGGCTTTTGTACCCTTACCCGGCTCTTCCGGTGGTGCGGAGGGTGGCTTTTTCCTGTTCTTCCACGACATGTTTGGTTCCGCCATCTTCCCGGCTATATTGCTATGGCGCATTTTAGCATATTACAGCAGCATTGTATTCGGCTACCTTACCACTTTGGTTGCCGCAAAAAAGAACTGGATGTAAAATTACTCCCTTCTCAGACTCAATCCCCTCTATTCTGCTCCTGAAACGGAGAGTATAGAGGGATTTTTTACTCTATTTTTCTTAAAATGATGTTATTTTGAGAACGATGTAGGAAAGAAAGCCTTTTCTCACTCTATAATCTATGTTATACTAGTTAAGTAACCTAACCATTTTTGAGATTCCGGATCGGTCTTTTTTGCCATGCCACCGACCCCTTTTCTTTCGCTGGCGGCCGAAAAAGACGCGATCTAAAAAATAGATGCGAAAGGAAGTAAGGAATGAGAGACATTTTAATTGACTCATTGAAGGAATCTACCCTATCTGTTTTGCCTATCTGCGCCATAGTTCTTGCCTTCTCATTTATACTGCCCTTAACCACCGTCGCTTTGTTTATAACCGGTGCGGTGCTTTTGGTTATTGGCCTAGGCATTTTCACGCTTGGTTCCGACATGGCTATTCTCCCCATTGGAGAAGCAATTGGGTCTGAGCTGACGCGGTCCAAAAAAATTGGATGGATTGCTGGGGGCGGTTTTCTAATAGGTGTAGTAGTTACCATTGCAGAGCCAGATTTGCAGGTACTTACCAAACAGGTTCCCGCTGTACCAGACGAAGTTTTGGTTGGTGCAGTCGCGTTCGGTGCAGGAGCTTTTCTGGTGCTTGCACTCATGCGCATTGTATTCCAAATTAGTTTATCGCGCTTGTTCATCGTATCCTACGCTTTGGTGTTTTTAGTGGCAGGAATTTTTTCTCCTGATTTCTTAGCAGTAGCCTTTGATTCCGGCGGTGTAACCACGGGCCCCATTACCGTACCGTTTATACTGGCTCTCGGCATGGGTATTTCTACTGTTCTTTCCAGTAAAAACAGTGAAGAAGATAGCTTTGGCTTGTGCGCGCTGTGCTCCATCGGCCCTATTATAGCCGTTCTATTTTTGGGAATATTTTACGATTCATCCTCTTCCGGCTTTGCGTTTGAATCCCCCGCAGAGCTTGAAACCATTAGCCAGATTCCTGCGCTTTATGCAACACAGTTTGTCGGCTCTTTAAAAGAGGTTGTTACGGTATTGCTACCCATTTTAACCATATTTATATTGTTCCAAATTCTCCGGTTAAAGCTTGCCCGCACCAAAATGATTAAAATTATGGTGGGTATTTTGTATACGATACTTGGGCTATCTATTTTTTTAACCGGCGTTAACGTTGGGTTCATGCCCGTTGGCCGTTTTTTGGGCAGCCATATTGCCTCCTTTACTCATAATTGGATCTTGATTCCGCTTGCTGCTTTATTGGGCTTTTTCATTGTCGCGGCAGAGCCTGCTGTGTATATACTAAACAAGCAGGTTGAGGATATTACCAGTGGTGCTATCTCACAACGTGTGATGCAGGTGGGGCTTTCGGTAGGTGTAAGTCTCGCGGTATGCCTTGCCATGCTGCGAATTATGTTCCAAATTAATATTTGGTATTTCTTATTACCCTGCTATGTGATTGCACTCGTTCAAACGAAATTTACACCCAAAGTATTTACAGCCATTGCGTTTGATTCCGGCGGAGTTGCCGCGGGTACAATGGCGGGCGCATTCTTGCTCCCCTTTGGTGTTGGCGTGTGCGAGACGCTCGGTGGTAACGTGATGACCGACGCATTCGGTATGATAGCTATGATCGCCACACTCCCCCTCATTACCATTCAGGGTATTGGCATATTGTTCCAGCATAAGAGCCGTAAGGCAGCTCTGCTTGAGCCCCAGATTGCCGATTCGCCGGATGATTTGATTATCGATATGGAGATTGGCGGCGATTCCGAGCCTGCGCTTTTCGAAATAAAACCTGAGCCGGATATCGCACGGAACACATTAGACCCGCAAACGGAACCCGAAGAAAATGAAGCTTTGCAAGAGGAACCGGAAAAAGAAACGGTAAACTTGACTCAAGATGAAAATAAATAGACGACCCCCTTTCCGGGAAAAGAAACTATTTGACTGTTTAGGAGGTTCTAATGGAACAACTTTTTGCACACAGTATGATACTCGTGATTGCGAACCAAGGCTTTTCCGCTGAAATTATGGAGGCTGCGAAAGCGGCTGGAGCAACCGGCGGCACGGTAATTCACGCAACCGGCTCCGGACTTGAAAATTTAGAGACTTTTTTTGGTATGACGTTAAAGCCTGAAAAAGAGCTGATTCTAATTTTGACCCAGCAATCGCTGAAAAACGGTATTATGCAGGCTGTTATGAAAGTACATGGCTCGGGTACTGATGCCGACGCATTTGTATTTTCTTTGCCGGTTGACCAAGTGGTCGGCTTAACCTCCGCAAAAGAAAATAAATAAAACCAGTTGAAAAGGCTACTGTCTCCCAGTTTAGGGAGCAGTGGCCTTTTTTCTTTTCTGCTATTTTCATTGAAAAGGGATGTTTTATGGATTTTCCAACCGAATCTTTCATGATACAATAAATAAGCATCTGGAAAAATTAGGAAATTCGGCGAGGAAGGGATAATGCATGAATCAAAAAAAGAATTTGCAATTAAAGCTCATTAATCACACACTAAACAACATTGTAAAAAACCAAGCTTTGCTGTATCTCAAAATGGATGAGGTGGACAAACGTCTGCAACAGCTCTCCACGCTGGAGCGTCAAGCCGAAAAAATGAATGGTAGAGAGCAAAAATAAAAAGTTCCCCGGCATTTGATGCATGCCGGGGAACCGCTTTCAATTTCTATTATTAAAAATCAGTATGAAAATCTTCTCTTTCTGTGCCGAACGTACGAGATACTGGAGATTCCAACAAATGGAATTTATCCAACTCGCGGTATAGCAATTGAGCCTGCGAAGAAAGTTCTTCACTTGATGCGGAGCTTTCTTCTGCCGCAGCTGCATTGGACTGCACCACGTTTGAAATTTGCTCCAACCCTTGCGTTATACGAGAAATCTCTTGAGCCTGGTAAACACAGGCTTTTTCAATTTCAGTGACTGCTGCAGAAATGGCGTCTGCCTTTTCTACACTATCATCCACCATACAAGAGACGGTTTGTGTAAGTCTGGCGCCTTCTGAAATTGCAGTTATCGCACTCGCAATCAACGTTCCCGTTTCTTTTACCGCCTGTGCTGTTTTGGATGCCAGTGAGCCCACCTCTGTCGCAACTACGGCAAAACCTTTACCGGCCGCACCTGCACGAGCCGCTTCAATGGAAGCATTCAGCGCCAAAATATTGGTTTGCTGTGCAATTGACTCGATTAGATTTGAAATATCACTAATTTGGGAAGAAGTTTCTTTCACTTGTTCCATTGCTGCATTCAAATTTGTCATTTGCTCCTTGGTTCGAGTCATGTCCTGCGCTACCAGACCAACCTGACCTGAGACCTCCTGTGCGCCTGCCGCATTTTCGTTTGCCGCAGCTTCCACTTTCTCAACGGAATCTGCCAATTGCTCTACTGAGCTAGATTGCTCAGAAGCACCGGACGCCAGAGACTGCGAACTGGCAGAAACCTGGTCTGCACCTGCATTTACCTGCTCTGCAGAAAGACTAATGGTGCGAAGCGTTTCATTTAGCGAGCTGTAAATGAGTGCCAAAGACTCGCCAATCGGTTGAAAATCTCCTACATAAGAATACTCTACTTTTGCTCGCATATCTCCTTTTGAGATTTTATCCAGATGCTGGGTTACGTCACCAATTACGCCGTTCATATTCTCAATCAACGCTTTACAAGCGAGGGTCAGCTTTCCGGTTTCGTCCTGAGTTTCAACCAAATCGACAGGCGGAGTATGTACGTCGCCCTCCGAAAGCAAAGTAAGCCGATCCGATACCAGCTCAATGGGCTTGGTCAGCTTTGCTGCCCAACGCAGCATAAAGAATAGGTTTAGTGCGCCCACCAAAATACTTACCGCCACCAAAACGACTGCATCGGTACGCTGTACTTTTCGGTTTTGTGCCATGCTTGTTTCAATATCATCAAAATAGTTACCGGTGCTAATATACCAGCCATATGGCTTATACAGCTCCGTGTAGGCTCTCTTTTTAAATATGCCGTCTTGGCCGGGCTTTGTGAAATAGTACTCCGTATATCCGCCCCCGTTATCACCGGCGGTAATTAGGTTGCGAACATAATAAATGCCCTGCTTGTCCTGCGAATCGTACCGCATTTGACCCTGGTACTCTTTGTTCATATGTACCGCACAGAGGCCATTTTTTTCATCTGCCCACAAATAACCTTCACCATTGTTGTAGCGAGTATCTCTCACGATGGTTTGTGCAATTTGTTTTGCCTGCTGCTCGGTAATCTCGCCTGCTTCAAAGCGTTTGTTATTGGCCTCTAAAGCACTTATTACGGTTTCAACCGCATTTTTTGCTTGAGTATCAAACCCCGATTTTTGTTGATCGTTTACTTGCCCAAAAGCACCATCTAAGAAGAAAAAGGAAAGCCCCGACAACACGATAACAATTTCTAATAAAAGAATACCCACAAAACGTAAAATTCTATGCTTTAGCTGGATCGTCTTTTTTGAGCCAAACGATTGTTTTATCAATTTAAATCCCTCCGCCTTTGTTTAAATCCCTATTTTCCAAATCAAAGAGCACAGGAGAAATAACAGTAAAAATAATACTTATTATCGGCTATTATTTATAGATTTCCTCGACTCCTTTTAAAAATATCTTTATCTCAAAACAAAAAATGAATATAAGGATATTCTGCCAAACTGGAAAATGCTGTGTATTTATTCCATTAATATTATCGTAGATTTTATGGGATAATTTAGAACCGAGCGATAAAATTACGAAATATATTTTTGTTAACCCATTTATTTTACTTTTAAGGAAACAATATCTATTAAGCTTACCTTTTGAATTGCGGATTTACTGTGTAATAGAAATATTGCTTAGAAATGAGGCTGTAAAATGGAATTGAGTATTTTTGAGGTGATTGGTCCGATTATGATTGGCTCCTCCAGTTCACACACTGCCGGAGCAGCAAAGCTTGCGCGGATTGCCGGAGTAATAGCGGGTGAGCCATATGACCGTGTTACGTTTGGCCTGCATGGTTCATTTGCAAAAACCTACCGCGGCCACGGGACCGACCGTGCCTTAGTTTTTGGCGCGCTAGGGTATTACGAGGATGATGAGCGACTTCCAAACGCATTCGAGCTGGCAGAAGAAGCTGGTCTTTTCTACGAGTTTTACCAAACTGAATTAGAGGGTGCTCACGAAAACACGGCCATTCTTACCTTTTACCAGCAACATAAGCAAATTTGCCGTGTCATAGGTTCTTCGATTGGCGGCGCGCAAATCATCATTACGCAGATAGACGACTTCACCACACACTATACCGCACAATTACCTGCATTGATATTGAGTTACCGAGACCGCCCGGGAGCCATTAGCAAACTAACCGGAATTTTAGCCGAATACGAAATAAATATCGCGCTTATGAAGGTAAGCCGCTTACAAAAAGGTGGTACTGCACTTTGTACCATTGAAACTGATCAAACGATTCCGCAGGAAGCTACACAGCAGCTAAAAGCCATACCGAATATTTTTCAGGTCCGGGCGATTAATCTGATTTGAGAGAGGGGAAAACACGATGTACCGTACCGCAGAAGAACTACTAACGCAGGCACAAGATAAAAAGGTTCCCCTATGGCAAATCGTACTGGAAAATGAAATGGATTTAACTGAAAAAACGGAAGAAGCCATATTTGAGCGACTTCTTTATACTTATAATGTTATGGAACGCTCGGCAACCAAGGCGCTTACCAGCCCGCAGCATGCCATAGGAGGATTAATCACCGGTGTTAGCCAAATTCAAAATAACTACTCGAAAAAAAGTGATTCATTGTGCGGCTCTTGGGTGAACCACTCGATGGCGATGGCTTTTTCTAGCAGTGAGGTAAACGCCTCTATGGGAAAAATCTGTGCTGCACCCACTGCGGGTGCATGCGGAATCTTACCAGCAGTTCTCATTTCTGTTCGTAAAAAATACAATCTAACTGAGCGAGAAACGCTGTGCGGTCTGCTTACAGCGGCAGGTGTTGGTGCGGTTATTACACGCAACGCAACGGTTGCAGGTGCAGAGGGCGGCTGCCAGGCCGAATGCGGTGTTGCCGCCGCAATGGCCTCTGCTGCCACAGTAGAAATGCTTCATGGTTCACCCGAGGCGGCTTTGCATTCCAGTTGCTTTTGCCTTATGAACGCAATGGGTTTGGTCTGCGACCCGGTAGCTGGCTTGGTTCAAGTGCCCTGCGCACAGCGCAATGCATCTCAAACCTTGAATGCACTACTCAGTGCCGATTGGGCACTGGCAGGCCAAAGAAGTGTTATTCCGCCGGATGAAGTAATAGGCGCTATGTACCATACGGGCAAAATGCTGCCCACACAGCTTCGAGAAACCGCACAAGGTGGCCTCGCCGCTACCTCCACAGCAAAAAGTATTTTTGAAGATATTTTTATCAAACACTAAAATCTACCGATAAAAACCCACCGCTTTGTTTAGTGCGGTGGGTTTTTTATGTTATTTCTTATTTAGGAGTTTAACTTTCGTTTCCATAATCGAAATTTCAAAGCTAGCATATTATTCAATCTATAATTGCATATTTTTACATAATCACGGCGTAAGCAAGCCATAATAAGACCATTCTGTTGGATAAAAAACACAGGAAATAATTGCAACAGGAATGGTTACAATGAAACAAAACCCAAGTTCTTTAAAGCCGAAAATTGAGTTCATCCAGCAGGAGTTGGGCAATAGTAAGGACCTTTCCATCCAAAAAATGAATCTGCCCGGAGGAGTGGGCAATGCTCGCATTTGCCTGGTCTTTCTTTGCAGCCTTGCCGACAAAGAAAAAACCAGAGAAATGAGCATTGAAATAGACAGGCTTTCCCGCTCAATTAAAGGCATAGGCAACCGGATGGACAGTTATTTTGAGATGTTGCAAAACACCCCATTGAGCGGTTCAACCGTAACGGTTGGAGAAAAACCAGAAGATATGCTGCAAGAGATTTTAGAGGGTCATACCGTTATTCTATTCGATGGACTGTCATCTTTTCTCTCATATAACACGTATGGGCCAAAAGGAAGGTCGATTGAAGAACCTACCTCACAAACGGTTATTCGCGGTCCAAAGGAAGGCTTTACTGAGCAGATTGAAAGCAATCTCTCTCAAATTCGGCGAAGAATTCGAAACAAGGCGCTGCGTGTGGAATCTTTCAAATTGGGCTCTGTTACAAAAACCAATGTTGCACTGCTCTACATTGAGACCATTGCAAAAGAAAGTACAATACGAGAAGCGAGAAAGCGACTGAATCAAATTGAAATTGATTCCATTCTCGAAAGTGAATATATAGAAGAAATGATACGGGATAACCCAGGCTCACTATTCCCCACTATCTATAATACCGAACGACCGGACGCAGTATCTGCTAGCCTACTAGAAGGAAAAATAGCCATCTTAGTTGACGGAACCCCTTATGTTCTAACTGCACCTACAACGTTCTTTGAATTTTTTATCTCAAGTGAGGACCACTATCACCACCCGGCGGAGGCGGCTTTATTCCGTTTTGTTCGCATTCTCTCCATGATTTTAACGGTTCTTGTGCCGGGCTCTTATATTGCGCTTACCACATTTGATCAAGAGCTGATTCCAACGCCGCTCCTTTTAAATATTGCGGCTCAGCGAGAGGGCGTACCTCTCCCCACCTTTATAGAAGCAATTTTAATGGAAATTACGTTTGAAGTGCTACGGGAAGCCGGTATTCGTATGCCACGGGCAATAGGCCCTGCTATCTCGATTGTGGGTGCACTGGTATTGGGACAAGCGGCAGTGCAGGCTGGCTTTGTGTCTGCTGCAATGGTCATTGTGGTATCGATTACCGCCATTGCAAGCTTTTGCATTCCCAATACTTCAATGGCAGACACTCTTCGCATCATACGCTTTATATTTATGATGTTTGCAGGTTTTATGGGCTTATATGGCATATTTATCTGCTTAATCGGTCTTGTGCTTCACCTGTGCAGCCTAAAATCGTTTGGTGTGCCTTATATGGCTCCGTTAGCCCCCATATTTCCCGGTAAGAATACGGATTCCATTATCCGCTCCCCTTTATGGAAGAAAAGACCATACCCCAGTATATTTAGCAAATTAAGTTCATCCAGAAGCGCGTCTAACCAGCCTATGCAACAAGGCCAAACCCAAACTCCCGAAAGGAAATGACATCCCGTGAGAAAAAAAGCGTTTGCACTGTTTTTAATCATTGTATTGATTCTGCCTTCATTTGCCGGCTGCTGGGATCGCTACGAGTTAAATCAGCTTGGTTTTTCAACGGCATTGGGTATCGATAAAGATGCAAAAGGCCAGTTTATGCTTACAATTCAAGTATTAAACCCAAAGGCAACCGCTACACAGCAGGGTACCAACGAGGCTCCCTTTGTAGTATATACAGAGACAGGGGACAATTTGCTTGAAATCATTCGTAAAACCAGCACCCAGTCTCCCCGCAGAATTGTTGGCACCCATATGCAAACCATTATTTTTGGGGAAGAATTTGCAAGGGACGGCATCGCTGAGATAATTGATTTTATGTTGCGCCATTACCAAACCAGTTCAGAGCTTTTTTTTGGTGTTGCCAAAGATTGTACGGCCAATGAGCTATTAAACAATATAACAAAATTAGAGAATGACCCTGCCGCCAATATCAATTCCAGCATCCAAATTGCACAAAGAATCTGGGGCTCAACAAACGAAATTAAATTAACCGAACTAACCAACTGCGTTGTAGACCCGGGTTTAAATGCCGTAATTTCTGGAATTGCTATGAACAGCGATAAACCACAAGATAATTTGGATAATTTAAGAGAAACGCAGAATGACCCTTTGCAATTAAAGGATAATGCTGTATTTCTTCAGGACAAAATGGTTGGCTGGCTCGATGAACCGGAAAGCTTTGGTTTTAATTATATTTACGGGAATTTTTCTGGCTCTGGTCTGAAAATACAGAATGAGCAAACAGGTATGGTGGCACTCAGTATAAAAAAGGCTGCTACCAAGCAAGAGGTAACAATAGAACAGGGTATGCCCAAAATGAAGGTTAAGATTAATGTTTCGGTTTCCATTCAAAATATGGGAAGTAAATTAGATATTTCCAGACAAGAAAATATTAATCTAATTCAGTCCATTGCCGAAAAAAAAATTGAGGCAAGCTGCTGGGCAGCAATCAAAAAAACCAAATTATTAAAAAGTGATATTTTTGGATTTGGAGATAAGATTCACCACGCCGACCCAAAACTTTGGAAAAAAATAAAAAGTGACTGGAACAGTGTTGGTTTTGTCAATCTTCCGGTTGAATTTGATATTAAAGTGAAAATTTTAGGTTCAGACTCCATTAGTCAATATATACTCTTTCAGGTGGATTAACTTATGAAACTAATTAGTATTTTTTTGATGCTTGCCTTTGTTGGCGTTCTATCTTTTAAAGAAGTACCACAAATGCTGAGGGGAAGCATGTACAAAGAGCTGGTCATCTACTCCATCTTTATGCTGATTGGCCTAGTCTCGGGAATTTTGGTATGTTTCGACGTTCCCATGTACAACCCCTCAGACAGTCTTACGATCCTTTTAACGCCATTGGTAGAAATTACAAAAAAGTTTCTAGGGTAAGGGGTAACCTATGAGTAAAATTAAAATTACAAATCACCAATTGCTCTCTCTCACAGCATGCGCTACCTGTGGCTCTTCCGTGATTGTGGTAGGCTCGCCGGTTGCCGCTCTCTGCCAGCGGGACGGGTGGATTGCATCGCTTCTCTCCTCAGTCCTAGGTATACTTTTTATTCTGCTGTATTATCATCTTGGGCAGCTTTTTCCCAACAAAAATTTAGTACAGATCCTCTTTTCCATATTTGGCAAATGGATTGGTGGTGTTATTACTGCTTACTTTATCATCTTTTGTCTGCACAGCGGCATTCAAATAACCGCATACATTGGTCAATTTATGAGTACCGAATACCTGATTACTACACCTGTATCTGTTATCAATTTTATGATTATTTTTCTTTTCGGGATTGCGCTTCATTACGGAATAGAGACTACTGTGCGCTCCGCTGAAATCTTATTTCGACTCGTCGTTTTAATTATGGCCTTCCTTTTTCTTGCGAATATTGGTAATATTCAATTTAATTATATTGTACCGGTGATGGAAAACGGTTTTTACCCCGTTTTAAAAGGAACCTTGTATATCACCAGTTTTCGCGTGTGGCCTCTTGTACTATTAACCATGATCTACCCCATTCACACGGAGAATAACTCTGCCACATTAAAATATTACTTTTATGGCTATTTGTTTGGTTGCATCATTATGTTTTTTATTATGATAATGACCATACTGGTACTGGGAAGCCATGTAACGTATATTTCAGTGTATTCCACTTATTTTCTGGCAAAGCAAATCAACCTTGGATTCTTATCTCGCGTAGAGGGGTTAATTGTAGGCGCTTGGATTATCACCTTGTTTTACAAAGGGTTTTGCTATATTTATGCCGGAGTTCAAGGCCTTGCCTACTCCCTGCATTTAAAAGACTACCGCAAAATAATAGCGCCCATATTATTTAGTACGCTCATCTATTCGAATATTGTGTACCCAAACAGCGCATACCTTGGCTTTTGGGATAAATACGTTTGGGTTCCCTACTCCTTTACCACCGGAGCGTTAATCCCCATAGCCATCATCATCGTTTATTATATTCGTAAAAACTTCTTTTCAGCAGATAATACAAACACAGTACAGAACGTGCCGGATTATTCCGGGTGACTTATTTTAGATGATTATATTCTGCAAAAAGCAGCGCACAAACATGGGCAACCCTGTTTGTGCGCTGCTTTTCTACAAAATAGTGAAAGAATGCAGACACCCGTACCTACATTACCCAAATAGGCAGCATAAAACGGGCTTGTCAATTAGATGCGGTAAGGGTAAAATGAAAAGCAGAGAAAGCAGGGTGATACCATGTACCGAATTTTAATTGTGGAAGACAATATGGGAATTGCAGCTTCCATGAAAAAACATATAGAGGCATGGGGACTGAAAGCAAGGTGCGTTGACGATTTTCAAAACGTTCTTACTGCCTTTTCTGAATATAATCCTCACCTCGTTCTGCTGGACATTTCTCTGCCCTTTTTTAACGGTTACCATTGGTGCAGTGAAATTCGCCGTGTTTCAAAGGTTCCCATTGTGTTTATCTCCTCCGCTTCTGAAAACATGAATATTGTAATGGCAATGAATATGGGTGGGGATGATTTTATCGCCAAGCCCTTTGATTTAACGGTTTTTATGGCGAAGGTGCAGGCGGTGCTTCGCCGTACCTACGATTTTTCTGGGCAGGTTTCAGTGCTGGAGCACCGCGGTGCTCTGCTTAACACCGCTGACGCTACCCTTACCTTTGAAGGCGAACGAATCGATCTTACAAAAAATGATTACCGAATTTTACAGGCGCTTATGGAGCGAAAAGGCCAGGTGGTAAGCCGGGAGAAGCTAATGGAACGTCTTTGGGAGACCGACAGCTTTGTGGACGAAAACACGCTTACCGTCAACATGACCCGTCTGCGTAAAAAGCTGGATGCCGCCGGCCTGCCCCATTTTATTACTACCAAAGTTGGAATGGGCTACCTTGTGGAATAATGCACCGGAAAGGGAAAAATAATGAAATTATGGGGACACTACCTGCGGGAACACACAAGGCACATTCTTATCTTTTTCTTGTTTTTCGGCATTTTCATTCTCACGTTTGCGCTCTACTCTTTGCCACTTGATGCTGTACTGTACCCCGTTGCAATTTGCAGTGTTTTTGCACTGGTATTTTTGCTTATCGGGTTTCATTTTTATCGGGTACAGCATAACCGTATACAAGTACTGGCGCACCGGGCAAATGTTTCTTTGGCCCCTCTTCATCACCCACAAACACTTTTGGAAAAGGAGTACCAAGAAATTCTTATTTCTTTATTCCAAGAGAAGAAAACAATTGAGAATCAAATGCAGAACCGTTATACCGATTTAATTGAATACTATACTGTTTGGGCACACCAAATTAAAACGCCCATAGCCTCTATGCACTTAAGTTTGCAGGAGGAAGATTCCGCTTTCAGCCGAGAATTGACGGATGAGCTTCAGCAAATTGAGCAATATGTGGAGATGGTGCTATGCTACCTACGGCTCGATTCCGCAGCTACCGATTATATGATACAAAAACTGGACTTGGATACCATCATACGGCAGGCTGTACGTAAGTTTGCCTCCCAGTTTATTCGCCGCAAAATAAAACTGGAGTACAAGCCCTGCAACTTTACTGTTTTAACCGATGAAAAATGGCTTCTTTTCGTACTGGAACAGGTAATCTCCAATGCGATTAAATACTCCAGAGATGGAGGAACAGTTTTTATTTCAATGAATGAGTTGGGTATTCTTAGCATTGGCGATTCTGGAATTGGCATTGCGCCGGAGGATTTGCCCAGAATATTTGAAAAGGGCTACACAGGCTATAACGGCCACAGCGATAAAAAAGCCAGCGGAATCGGCCTGTATCTTTGCCGCCGAATCTGCTCAAATCTGCGGCACCGCATTACGGCAAAATCAGCTCTTGGCAGGGGCACCGTAATCACTTTGGATTTAAACCGAACCGAGCTGGATTTTGAGTGAATCTTTATTAATTTATTTCGTAAAATCTTCTACCTTTCAAAAATGTAAGGAAAACGAGGGGAAATGTAAGCCGATGAAATGGCGGACCATTTCTCCTTTTTGCTATAATAAGCCCATAACAAGGAGGAATGCAAAAATGTCTATTCTCGAAGTTAACAACCTGAAAAAGATTTACACCACCCGCTTTGGCGGCAACCAGGTGGAAGCGCTGAAGAACGTATCGTTCAGCGTGGAAAAGGGCGAATATGTAGCAATCATGGGCGAATCCGGTTCCGGGAAGACAACGCTTTTGAATATTTTGGCCGCACTGGATAAACCAACCAGCGGTTCCGTGCTTTTGGATGCTCGTGATTTTTCAAAAATTAAAGAATCGCAAATCGCAACCTTTCGCAGAGATAACCTCGGCTTTGTTTTTCAAGACTTTAACCTGCTCGACACATTTTCACTCAAAGATAATGTTTTTCTGCCTCTGGTTCTGGCAGGCACCCCTTACCGTGAGATGGAGCAGCGGCTGCAACCAATTGCCAAGCAGCTTGGAATTGCAGAGCTATTAAATAAATACCCGTATGAAGTATCCGGCGGGCAAAAGCAGCGGGTTGCCGTAGCGCGAGCACTCATTACCAATCCGCGACTAATTTTGGCGGATGAACCAACCGGTGCGCTCGATTCAAAATCGACCGATGAGCTGCTCCACCTTTTTTCGCAGATTAATCACAGCGGGCAAACCATATTGATGGTAACTCACTCTCTTAAGGCAGCCAGCCACGCAGGCCGTGTTCTGTTTATTAAAGATGGTGAGGTATTCCACCAAATTTACCGCGGCTCGAGCAGCAACGAAACCATGTACCAGAAAATTTCGGATACTCTCACCGTACTTGCGACAGGCGGTGACCAGAAATGAAGCTCGGCTTTTACCCTCAACTTGCATGGACGGGTATGGAAAAAAATCGAAAAACCTACCTGCCCTACATTCTTACCTGTTCGGGCATGGTAATGATTTATTACCTCATTGGTTTTTTATCAAAAAATGAAAATGTGTCTAACATTCAGGGAGGCAATACACTTCAAACCATTTTGGGCTTTGGTACCGGGGTTATAGCTGTATTTGCACTCATTTTTCTCTTCTATACCAACTCCTTTTTAATTCGTAGAAGAAAAAAAGAATTTGGTCTCTATAATATTTTGGGAATGGGCAAGAGAAATTTGATGCGCATTCTTTTATGGGAAAGCGCCGCTATTTTAGTGATCTCGCTTGCTTTTGGCCTCTTTTTCGGTATTCTATTCTCAAAGCTAACGGAATTGCTGCTTTTAAACATGATGGGCAGTATGGTCAACTTTACTTTTTCCATAGAGGTAGGCTCGTTAATCAGCACCGTCATTCTTTTCATTGCAATTTACGCATTGATTTTTCTCAATACACTTCGTCAAATTCACGTTTCAAAGCCCATAGAGCTTTTGCACAGTGAAACCGTAGGGGAACGCCCTCCAAAATCCAACTGGTTCCTGGCACTTCTCGGTATTATCATTTTAGCAGCCGCGTATTACATTGCCGTTACAATACAAGAGCCCATAAGTGCTTTGGTATGGTTTTTTGCCGCGGTTATTATGGTTATTGTTGCAAGCTACCTGTTGTTTATCGCTGGTTCTGTGGTTCTGTGCAAAATTCTTCAGAAAAACAAAAAATATTACTACCAATCAAGCCATTTCATATCTATCTCTTCCATGATGTACCGCATGAAGCGAAACGGAGCAGGCCTTGCCTCTATCTGCATTTTGTCTACCATGGTGCTCGTCATGCTATCCTCCACTGTGTGCCTGTTTGTAGGTTCGGAGAGTTCTCTGCGTGGCCGTTACCCCAGAGATGTAGCAACTGAGACTTATACACTCGATGAAGCACAAGCAACACAGGTTCACCAAATTACAGATTCGATTGTGAAAAACCACAATTTGCAGCAAAAGGATATACTAAATTACCGCTACCTAACCTTAGCATCCGTTTTAGAGGGTGACAAAGTAATACTTGACCCTAACCTAATGAACAATGCTTCGCTTTCAGACGTGGGAGCAATGCGCCAAATTTTTGTTCTTTCACTGGATGAATACAACCGATTGGCCGGAACAAAGGAGACTCTGGAAAAGGACGAAATTTTACTTTACAACACAAAAGTAGAGTACAACCATAATACCCTTACTTTACACGACTCCATTAAAAAAATTAAGAAAAAAGTACCTAAATTCCTGGATAATGGGTTGGATGCCGTAAAGATTTACCCCTCACTCTTTATTGTTGTACCGGATATAGAGGCTCAGCGTGTTTTGTTCCAGAGTACGGCTGAAAAATACCAGGAAAGACAAATACAAACAGAGTACGAGTATTACGGGTTCAATCTCGCCTGCGATGATAAGGAACAGACTGCCATTCGAGATGAGATTTCAAAGGAAATTCGGAAGCTCCATGAGGCAGACGAGAATTTTGCCAGAGTAGCTGTGGAAAGCCTTGCCGTAAACCGTGCCGATTTTTATGGAGTAAACGGTGGCCTGCTCTTCTTGGGTATTCTTCTTGGCATCGTGTTCATTCTTGCCGCTGTGCTGATCATGTACTACAAACAAATTTCAGAGGGTTATGAAGACCAAAACCGCTTTGAAATTATGCAAAAGGTTGGTATGACAAAAAGAGAGATTAAGAAGAGCATTAATTCGCAGGTGCTTACCGTGTTCTTCCTCCCCTTAATTGTGGCCGCAATTCATATTACGTTTGCATTCCCCATGATTTCAAAGCTACTTTTGCTGTTTGGTCTTTTTAATACCAAGCTTCTAATTCTTGTAACCATCATCAGTTTCTTTATCTTCGCATTATTTTACGTTTTTGTTTATGTGATTACTTCCCGTGCCTATTACGACATTGTAAGCAGCATAAGATAATTCTAAAAACTGCCCACATTCAAATTTATTTAAAAAAAGCCTTCCGATTCATTCGGAAGGCTTTTTTGCTTATAATCAGTTTAAGATTAGACCGTTATTGGAAAGCTTGTTTGTGAAGTAATACAATAGTTGCAAAAAGAAAAACGATTGAGTATAAAATGGTGAGATGAAAGCCTTGCTCTGACCACGCAGGCAGACCCATATGACTTAAAATTGAATCCCCAAGACAAAAAGCTGGAAAAGAAAACGAAAAGAAGAACGCCATTATGATAAGACAATATGATAGAATCCGGAATCCCTTTTTCGTAACGCTCATGCTAAGGCTCCTTTCATTTTACTTCACTACATATTCATTCAAGTATCATTATAAAAAAATCAGCCCGCTTTTTCAAGGCGGGCCGTTTGCTATAATTAAAATAGAAAGGTAAGAATGATAAGCGCACCCAATACGATTCGATACCAGCCAAACACCTTAAAATTGTGCTTCTTAATATAAAATGTTAAAAAGCGAATCGCAAGCAGCGACACCACAAAAGCAACCAAGGTGCCAACGAAAAGCACTGTCAGCTCTAAATTCGTAGTGGGAAGGCCCAGCTTCACGGTTTTTAGCAGGCTTGCTCCAAACATGACTGGAATGGCCAAGTAGAACGTAAACTCCGTTGCCGCTACACGAGAGGTTCCAAGCAGCATTGCACCAATAATGGTTGCTCCTGAACGGGAGGTTCCGGGAATGAGAGCCAAAACCTGAAACAACCCGATAAAAAACGCTGTTTTATAATCAATTTGCGTAACGTCGCTTATTTTCACCATAGATTCCTTGTGCTTGTTCTCTATGAGTATAAATAAGATGCCATACAGCACTAGCATTAAAGAAACGGTTTGGTAATTATAAAACATTGCGTCAATTGGGTCATCCAGCAATAAGCCCACCACCGCCGCCGGTAAACACGCAACAATAATCTTCGTCCAAAGCGCAGCCGTATCACGCTCAATCAAATACTTTGCCTGCCTTGAAAACGGCCATAGCTTCTTCCAGTAAAACACAATGACGGCAAGAATTGCCCCCAACTGTATCACAACAAAAAAGAGCTCTTTAAATGTATTGGACGCATTCAACTTCAAAAACTGGTCGACCAATATTAAGTGGCCGGTACTGCTAATTGGCAGCCATTCTGTAATTCCTTCAACAATTCCAAAAAAGATAGCCTTTATAATTTCTACTGTATACATATGCTTCTGAGCTCCCGTTCTTTCATTTAAAAAAACAGCCCACCCTATGGATGGACACGCTCTATTTCCTATAATAGGGGCTTTAAAGATGTGAACAATATAAAATAACAGGGAAGATTACTCTTCCCTGTTATTTTACTGGTGAACCATCGGGGATTCGAACCCCGGACACCCTGATTAAAAGTCAGGTGCTCTGCCAGCTGAGCTAATGATTCATTTGTTCTTTAGAGAACTTGTATATTATAGCAATAGAACCGGGGCTTGTCAACACAAAATGGGATTTTTTTTCGTAGAAAGACGTTTTCTCTCGAAAAACAGGGTACCAACGCCGTATTTGCAGCATACACTCGGGAGGGGAACATGACCCCACCCGAGTTATTATGCTGTTTTTTATACATTTTACTCTATGATCTTGTAATTGCTTTCGGATGCCTCAACTTTTGTGTGGAAGCGCTTCATTAACTCCTTAAGCATCTCTGACTGGCTAGAAAGCTCTTCACTAGCCGCGGCGCTCTCCTGTGCGGTTGCAGAGTTTGTTTGCGTTACAGATGAAATTTGCATCATGCCGCTATCAAGCTCCATAATCGCTTTTGCCTGCTCGTTGGAAGCCTCTGCAATTCGGTTAATGAGCGAGTTGACCTCACTGGACTTTGCAACAATTTGATCAAGTGATCTAGCGGTTTCTTCTGCAATGACCATTCCCTTTTTCACAGAATCTATTGCCTTTTGAATTAAATTGGACGTTGTAGTTGTTGCCTGCGCACTTTTGGAAGCCAAGCTGCGCACTTCATCGGCAACCACTGCAAAGCCTTTACCGGCAGAACCGGCCCTGGCAGCCTCTACGGCAGCATTCAGCGCCAAAATATTAGTTTGAGCCGCTATATCATCAATTACCTTAATAATATTTGAAATTTCATTTGCAGCGTTGTCAATATCCTGCATTGACTCTAGCATCTGATTCATCTGGTCGTTGCCCTGCTGCACAAATTGAATCGTATCGTGAGAAATGCCCTCTACGGAAGTAGCATGGGAAGCATTGTTCTTTACGTGCTCTGAAACATTCTGCAACGAGTTGTTGAGATTTTCTACTGTGCTTGCCTGCTCGGCAGAATTTTGAGCCAAATTCTGTGCGCCAAGTGCCAATTCTTCCGCTCCCGCATTTACCTGATAGGCTGCTTGCGAAATTCCTTCAAATGTATCATTCAGTGAATCTAAAATACGATTGAGAGAATCTTGAATCGGTGCAAAATCGCCCCGGTATTCTACACCGCTTTGTGCTGTTAAATTATTGCTGGCAATCTCGTTGAGCACATGAGAAATATCCTGTATATAGAGGCGAAGCTCTTTTATCGTATGCCCCAAGCCATTGGAGAAACGGGCAATTTCATCGCGCCCTTTTACCTGCACAACCTCGGTTTGCAGGTCACCCTGGGCAAGCAACTCAATTCTCTTGGTTGCTTCCTCAATTGGTTTTGCCAGCTTAGCGGCGAACATAAGCGAGGCCACCAGTGTGATGAGCTGAAGCACCACCGCTATACCCACATTGATTAAAATGCTTTGGTACAGATTTTGCATGATCTGATTAATGGGGCGTGAAATCGCAATTGACCATTTCTCTGGGCCATCCAGAGTAGTAAAGCTTACCTGTCTTTTTAGTCCCTGATATACCGTGTACTGAATACCGGTTTTTCCTGCCGTTGCACGGTTGTAAAGCTCTGCGACGGGAGCTACGCTTTTATCTGTTTTCGCTTTTTCTGTGTAATCAATTGGGTTCGCTACGGTATCTTTAGTTGGGTGCAAAACGGTTTTTGCATCATTACTAATAACAAAAGCATAACCACTATTATCTATTTTTATAGACTCCAGTATCTTTGAAAATGCGTCGTATGTAATTTCACCATACACTACCTGACCACCGGCGGCCGGTACTCCAATGGTAAGAGTAAGATCATCACTTCGGCGGCTTTTTACCGGGTTTGCAATGTAAGCCGAACCATTTTTAGCGGACTCAAACCATTTTTCTTGCGACACATTTCCGTCTTGCTGTGTGTTGCCTTGCGCATCCGCCAAAGCAAAGTACATAAAACCATCTCGGGATGCTTGGTCTTTTAAATACTGCTGCTTTGCCGCTGTATCAGTAGAATTTATAACTGAAGATTTCGCAACCTCAATGACTTCATTCCGGTATTTACTCAGTTCAGAGCCAAGATACTGTTTGTAGGATTCCGCCAAATAGGCTGAGGTTTGTTCAGCTTGCGTCATCGAATCCAGATACGCCATCCAACAGGTTACACCCGTAGCCATAACGTTTGTAAATAGTACCAATATCATAATGAATAGATGTAGTTTTCGCTTTAATGATTTCACAGTATTAACTCTCCCTTATCCGTTTTGGGCTCTTTTACAGGGCTCTATCAAATTGCATTATATCTAAATATATTATCGGTCGCAAATTGTCTTTTTTGATAAAATAACACCAAGAAAATAAGAAATAAAATGAAAATCATTCGAGAAAGCAACCTAATTTGTTAAATTATGTAGTATTGCGAAACTTGCTGTATAATTCAACAATATTTATTTCTCCAAAAGAGCAAGCTATTATTAGGGTGTCTTTTTGCTTTCAATGAATGAAAGAAAAAGCGGATTCTACCGGCAGGCAGAATCCGCTTTTTTATCTCTTATTTTGAGAGTTTATCCATTACGCCGATAATCTCATCAATTTTTTTCTGCTGTTCCTCGCTGCCCAAAGCCTGACTAACACAACCGGTTAAATGTGCATGCAGTACGTCGCGATTAATGCTTCGCAGAATTGCTTGCGTCGCCATGAGCTGGTTTGAAATATCGATACAGTAACGATCCTCTTCCACCATACGAATGAGACCATCCAACTGACCGCGCGCCGTTTTGAGCATACGCAAGGTTTTTTCTTTGTCTGCCTGCATTCTATCAACCTCCCTGATCGATTAGCCAAACAATCCTTTTTTCTCTTTAATAGACACCATTTGATACCCGGCTTCTTCAATTACCTTTGCAAATTCTTCGTCGGGTATATCACGGCTTAAGGCTACGGTGGCCTGCTTGTTTTTCAGGTTCACCTTTGCCTCTACCCCCTCCATTGCATTCAGGGCTTTCTCTACTCTTCCCTGGCAGTGCTCGCAGTGCATTCCTTCAATTGTAATCAGTTTTTTCATAGTAGCGCTTCCTTTCTCATTTGTCAAATTTATGGTGGGGCTTAAAAAACTTAAGCCGCAAAGCATTCAATACGACACACACTGAGCTAAGGCTCATTGCCGCCGCCGCAAACATGGGGTTGAGCTTCCAGCCAAGCAGTACATAGAACACACCGGCCGCCAGCGGGATGCCAATGCTGTTATAGAAGAATGCCCAGAACAAATTTTCTTTGATATTACGAATGGTTGCGCGGCTGAGCTGAATGGCTGTAACCACGTCCATCAAATCGCTTTTCATGAGCACAATATCGGCGGATTCTATGGCGATGTCGGTTCCGGCGCCAATGGCAATGCCAACATCGGCACGAGCCAGCGCAGGAGCATCGTTAATACCATCGCCAACCATTGCTACCCGTTTGCCGGATGCCTGAATTGCACGAACCTCTTCTTCCTTATCCTGCGGGAGCACCTCTGCGACCACACGGCCAATGTCGAGCTGCTTGCGAATTGCCTCGGCAGTGCGCTTGTTATCGCCGGTTAGCATAACCACATCAATGCCCATCGCCGTTAATTCCCTTACCGCCTGACGGCTGGTGGGTTTTATAACGTCGGCTACAGCAATTACGCCAAGAAGCTTACCACCCTTTGCAAAAAAGAGTGAGGTTTTGCCTTGTTCTGAAAATTCCTCTGCCTTTTGCTGTAAAGCACTGGTATCTACGTTTTGCTCCTGCATCAATGCTAAGTTGCCAGCGGCATACGGCTCGCCGTCAATGCTGGTAAGAATCCCGCGTCCTGAAACCGCCGTGAAATCACCGACTGGTGAAAGCGCAAGTGCCAACTCTGCCGCCTTTTCCACAATTGCTTCTGCTAACGGGTGTTCGGAAGGCTTCTCAATGGAAGCTGCAGCAATGAGCAACTCACGTTCCTCAACTCCCTGCACGGGAATCAAGTCTGTGACACGGGGCTTGCCTTCGGTAATCGTTCCGGTCTTATCCAGTACCACAGCACCAACGGTATGAGCCGTTTCAAGTGCTTCGGCAGATTTGATGAGGATGCCGTTTGTTGCACCCTTGCCCGTGCCAACCATAATTGCTACCGGTGTGGCAAGGCCTAGCGCACAGGGGCACGAAATGACAAGCACTGCAATTGCAATGGAAAGTGCAAACTCAAATGACTGACCAAGTATCAGCCACACTACGGCAGCTAAAAGTGCGATTCCAATGACCACCGGTACAAAGATGCCGCTGATTTTATCTGCCATTTTGGCAATGGGTGCCTTGGAGGAGCTGGCTTCCTCAACCAATGTGATAATTTGCGCCAAGGTTGTATCGCCGCCCACTTTATTGGCTTCCATCTTAAAAAATCCAGTTTTGTTCAGTGTAGCAGCAATCACGGAATCACCAACTGTTTTTTCCACCGGAATACTCTCTCCTGTAAGAGCAGACTGGTCAACCGCAGAGGAGCCCTCGATGATTACACCGTCTACGGGGATGCTTTTACCTGGGCGAATAAGCACAACGTCACCAACGCGAACCTGCTCTACGGGAATCTCTATTTCCTTGCCATCCCGAACGACCTCGGCTGTTTTCGGTGCTAAATCCATCAGCTTTGAAATCGCCTCTGAGGTCTTGCCCTTCGAGCGTGCCTCTAAATATTTACCCAGAGTAATCAATGTTAAAATGGTACCGGCGGATTCAAAATACAAATCCATTAAATAATGGTCAGCGACCATCATATTCCCCGTACCGAGCGCGTAGCCAATTTTATAAATTGCAAAAATCCCGTAAGCAATCGCTGCTGTGGAACCAATTGCAATGAGTGAATCCATATTGGGCGAACGCTTAAAAAGCGTTTTAAAACCAACCTGAAAGTATTTACGGTTTACATAAAGTATAGGGACTAAAAGCAGTAACTGCGTAAATGCAAAGGGGATTCCGTTTTCCGCACCATGAAACGCATTCTTCAGGAACAGCGGTACGGGCAAGCCGAACCACTCGTTTAGCATGTGGTGCATGGCTAGATACATGAGAGGAATCCAAAATGCAAATGACACAATCAGGCGAGAGCGCATAGATTTCAACTCTTCTTGTACTGGGTCTGCTGCTTTTTGCGCTGTGGGAGCCGCACCGTGTGTAAAGACGCTGGCACCGTAGCCCGCATCTTCCACTGCCGAAATAATACGGTTATCATCCAGCAAGCTTTCATCGAAATGAACTGTCATGCTGTTTGAAAGCAAGTTCACATTTACGTTTTCAATGCCCTCCAGCTTTTTTACGCTTTTCTCTACCGCAGCAGAGCAGGCGGAGCAGGTCATCCCTGTTACATTATATTTTTTATTCAAAATCGACACCTCCCTACACCCCCGGTGGGGTGTATCTATACTTTACTGCAATCTTTGTTGTTTGTCAAGAGTAACAAAATATTTTTTGAATTTTTATTTAGCGTTCCCGATTTAAAGATTTCTATTTTTATTATTTTTTTAATGCCGCTTTTATCATGAAAAAGAATCTGATTCGTACCTGTTTGTAGGAGCAAATAAGCACGCTTGAAAAAGCGCAAAATAAAAACGCCGTTCCTTTATTGGAACGGCGTAAGCCGCACGGGCAATTGTGCGGATTGTACTCTAACAGACATTAGCGCGGCGAAGCTGGAAAAAATTCTATTTGTTTCGTCTTGTTTCGTCGAATTTTTAGAAATTCGGCTTTTTTTATTGCTTATGGAATTTACCGTTAAATCTAGTTGTCGGGGAGCAACTGCGAGCCAACGAGAGCACTCTAAAAATGACCGCCGACGGACAAAAACAGTATGTTTTTTCTTTATATAGCTAGGAGAGTGGGCAATTTTAATGGAGCGCCTTACCGGAGGCTTTTGTTTTCTAGTCGGGGGGTGTTCCCCAAACGGAATCCAAAGGCAGAGCCTTTAGTGAGTCTTTCCTCCTTTTCTTCTCATCAAGAAAAGGAGAGCCTGCCCCGGCTTGAGGGGAGAATGAATGAAAGAAGAAATTCCCTGCGGCACTAGTCGCTAATATTTACTTTACAAAAGCATATTTGCTATATGAAGTTTTGCACTCGGGCGTCGGCAGACAGACTACGCCACTGTGCAAAATTACTTAAAAGCAATCATTTGCTAAATGATTGAAAGCCTCTGGTGTGAGGGTCAAGTGAAAGAACGATAAATTTTCTTGTGGTGAGACCTCTTTAGAATCATTTGGTATAATTATTCCTTAAAGATAATTTATAGGTACAAAAAGTTTTGCACACAAGCATAAAATAGAAATCAAAAAGCGCCGGATAATCCGGCGCTTTCTTATTTATTTCTGATGTTCGCGAATGTACTTCGCCATTTTTAAATCTTCACGTTTAATGTGGTTTACAAGCCAGCCGCCAATAGCGGTATTCACCTTAGCTACCAGTGCAATGTTTGCACCACTCTTCTCCAGCTCCTGCTGAAGATCGCGAATAATTTTTTTGTACTCTTCATGGAATTTATGGTGCTTATCATGTTCCGGGTAAGAATACTGAATCTGCAGTTTCTCTTCATCCGAAAAATGCTTGTCTACATACTTACTTAAAAAATCCAGAGTCTTGCCAATCTCTGCGCGACCCTGCCCCTTAGCGCAGGCGTCCAGCAGTGCATTGATTGCATCAAAGAGCTGCTTATGCTGTGTGTCAATCATACTGTTATTGGTTATTAAATCACTTGTTAATGTATAAGCCATTCCAAACACTCCCCTATGTTCCGGTAAGGCTGGCTTCCACAGCCAGCCTTACCGGTAATTGATCGATTAAGCAGTTGCCTAACGAGATGATTTACAGTTCTGCCTTCCAAAGGCCGTGTAAATTACAGTAAGCATACACCACTGCGTGTGAGCCCACTTTTTCACGGTATACAAAGTTACAGGGATTCCCTTCACAATTGGGAACAATCTCGTCGTTTTCACCTGCAAAAATTTCTTCGTGAGCCTCTGCCGGTTGGTAAACGAATTCTGCACAAGGCTTATCGCCAGGGTTCAACTTCACAATTTCGAGCCGGTCGCCGTCTTCTAAGGCAATCCACTCAATATAATGTTCCGCGACCATTGGGTGAGCCACTGAGCCAACCTCAACAATCAGGCGGCCGTTTTCCATACGTGCTACTGGTACATGCTTTTCCTGCGCGGCATCGGTCACATTGGCCTGCAGCTGCACCATTGGTTGGCCGCAGCAAGTAAGCGTTCCCCCACCGGAACCGATGAGCGCCACCAAATTACCACAAAGCTTACACTGATAAAAAACAGCAGATTTCATATTTACACTCCTTATATTTTAGTAGAAACAGCTGCTTCGCCCCTATGATTTGCTCGCAGCCGCTTGTCTTACTTACATAAATATATTACTTTTTTCATTTTCATATTATCCCTTTTTTTCCAAAAAGGCAAGGGCTTTTCGTAAACTTGATGAAATATTTAATAATTATTCTTATTTTAATAAATGATGAATCTTGTAAGTATTATAATAGTTATAAAAATACCGGTCTGGATTCCAGACCGGTACGAAATTTTATGTGGCTAGCAATTTACGCATTCACGGTTTTTGCCATTGCGCGTACAAACTTAATTGCTTCCGTTCCTGCCTTTGCGCCCTCGTACACTGCTTTTGAAACTTGCAGCAGGCCGCCGGTGCAATCCCCAGCTGCGAAAAGGCCCGGAATATTCGTCGCCATATTTTCATCGACTACAATTTTATTATTTTCTACCTCTGCCCCCAGTTTGCGGGCTAGGTCGGTACTGCCGGCTACACCAACCGCCACAAAAGCGCCCTCAGCTGGTAAAGAGGTACCATCCTCAAAACGGACACCGCTTAAGAAAGGATTGCCATCGAGCGATTGAATCTCTTTGGTGCATAACTGAATTCCCTCGGGAACCGAAGCCAGCATCTTTTTGCCATTGGTAAGAACGGTAACGGATTTTGATGTATGCAGCAACTCCAATGCTTCATGTATAGCGTAATCTCCATTACCCAAAACCACAACTTCTTTTCCGCGGTAGAAGAAGCCGTCGCAAACCGCGCAATAGCTAACGCCATGACCCTCCAGCTCTTGCAAGCCGCGAATACGCGGTGCGGAACGGGTAGAACCGGTTGCAAGAATGAGTGCATCTGCCGGGTATTCGCCACGTGCGGTTTTTACAACCAAGCGTCCGTCGTAAGAGATGCCAACTACTTCATCCTCCACCATTTGTGCGCCAAGGCGCTGTGCCTGCTGCAGCCCGGTTTGCACCAGCTCCGGGCCGGTAATCGGTTCCGGGAAGCCATAAAAGTTTTCTATCTTCTCCACTTTATCCAGCGTGCCGTTATCTTTACCGATAATGGTTGTTGTGAATCCAGCTCGCAGGGTATAAAGAGCAGCCGAGATACCAGCGGGCCCTCTTCCGACGATTACGATGTTTGCCATAATTGAGCCTCTCCTTTTTCTATATACCTGTTTTATAATTTCTTATTTACTATATAGTATATCATTATTCGCAAAAAAAGTATCGTGACAAAGTTACAAATCTATTTCCCTAATGGAAACGTTCTAAACCAAGGCCTCTGCACAGCTCAAAAACGGTAAAAATCACAGTGGTTTTCTTGCCAAAAACGGTATATAATAAAGCCAACAAAAGGGAAAATTTGCCGTTTCTATATTATCGTTAACAAGGAGGATACTGAATGCCTGAAAGAATGCCCGTGCTCTTTGTGGGGCACGGCTCCCCAATGAACGCGGTGGAAAACAACAATTACACAAAAAAATGGCAGGAAATCGGTCGCGGGCTTGCGCGCCCTCGCGCAATTTTAATGGTTTCAGCGCACTGGTATACCCATGGTACTCGAATTATGGATACAAAAACGCCAAAACTGGTGTACGATATGTATGGCTTCCCTGAGGAGCTGTACCGGGTGCAGTACCCCTCTCCCGGCTCCCCAGAGCTAGCGGAACGGGTACGGGAGTTACTTTCGGTGCCCGTTAAAACAGATAACAGCTGGGGAATTGACCACGGCGCATGGTCTGTGCTGCGTCACCTATTCCCCGAAGCCAATATCCCGGTGGTGCAGTTAAGTATTGATGGCACCGCCGACACACAAGTACATTTCGATATAGGCCGAGAGCTTGCCGCTCTTCGTGATGAAGGTGTTATGATAATAGGAAGCGGAAATATTGTGCATAACCTGGCAAAAATCCAATGGCAGGCGGAAGGCGGCTTTTCTTGGGCTGAGGAATTTGATGGCTATATTTGGGACAAAATAGTAAAAAGAGAGTATTCTGAAGTTGTTCATTACCAAAATGCAGGTTCTTCTGCCAAAATGGCATTTCCCATGCCCGACCATTTTTACCCGCTTTTATATGTTTTGGGCGCAGTCAATGAAACCGACCAGCTCACTGCATTTAATAAAGATTGTTTGTTAGGCTCTCTGTCTATGACAAGCTACCTATTTCAGCCATAAATTTGCGGCAACATTTAAGCCGCAAGAAATAATGAAAGGAGCATTCTTTTATGAACCCTATTAAAATTGTAGGATTTACCGGAAGCCTTCGCAAAGGCTCTTATAACCTCGCTGCGCTACGCGCCGCGAAAGAATTACTTCCCAATGATGCAGAGCTTGAGATTTTAGACCTCTCTGCAATCCCATTTTTCAACGAGGACTTAGAAGGAGGGGAACTGCCTGCACCCGTTACCGACTTTATGAGAAAAATAACGGAGGCTGATGCATTGCTTATTGCTACACCGGAGTACAATTTTTCCATTCCTCCCGTACTCAAAAATGCATTAGACTGGGCATCCCGTAATCCGGCCAGACTGTTTTCCAATAAGCCAACCGCTATTATGAGCGCTTCCATGGGGCCATTAGGCGGTGCCCGTGTGCAATACCATTTGCGCCAAGTTGGCGTTGTACTGAATATGCGGCTTATCAATCAGCCCGAAGTGTTTATTGCATCTGTACATGAGAAAGTGGATGCAAACGGCAATCTTGTTGACAAAGAAACCCGAGAGCACATTTCAGCTCTCATTAACAAGCTAATCGACTTGGTAAAAGCGCAAAAGGCCTAAACAGACGAAAGAACTCATTGGAGAACTCAGCCCATGCAACAGAGCAATCAAAATAAGAATCTGAAGAAAAAATCAAACAGCCTGCGTGTAAAGCTTACTGTACAGGAACGCCAAGAATTTGAGCAATACAGTCACCAATTGCTAAAGCACCCACAGGTGCAGCAGATGGAAGCGTTTATTCAGCATGGTTCCGTTAGCTGTTTAGAGCACAGTGTGGCGGTTGCCGAGCTAAGCTTTTGGCTCTGCCGCAAGCTGGGAATCCGCGCAGATGTAAACAGCTTGGTGCGCGGTGCCTTGCTGCACGATTTTTTTCTATACGACTGGCATAAAAAAGACGCCAGCCGCTCCGGTTTGCATGGGTTTACTCACCCAAGGGCCGCCCTGCACAATGCAAATAAAACGTTCCTGCTCAATAAACGCGAGCAAGACATTATTCTTAAGCACATGTGGCCGCTTACCCTGCGCAGCTGCCCTAAGTATCGGGAATCTGCTATTGTGTGCGCCGCCGACAAATGCTGTTCTCTTTGGGAAACCTTTTTTTGCCGATGAGAAATCAGTTTATACACAAAATAAAAAGCAGACGGTGTTGCCGCCTGCTTTTTTCAAACATATGAATAATAATAGAAAAGACGATGTTAGACTAAGTTAGCGAATGAACGGCAGACTCTTTGCTGCGCGCCTCCAAACGGCGGGCACGCGCCTGCTCTTTTACAAGTACCTGGCGCAGTGTTTGTATACGAAAGCGGTTGTAGCGCTGTATGCACACGAAGGGCAGATTCCCAAGTAAAATGAGCGCAGAGAAAACCAGTGCCATAATCAGCGAAGAGTTCATTAGGAATACCACCACCACAAACATACAGTTCTTCATGTGCATCCACTCGCCACGGCAGGTTTCCAGCATGAATTCATCCAAATATTCCGGTGTTACACGGGTAAGGTGTTTTTTAGAAAAACCATCTTTTCCTATATATTGGGGCACACTGTCTTTCCATAAATGTATTTTTAAATTACTGCGGTACCAGCGGCCGTTTTGCTCCCAACGGAAAGCCTGGTAACGGTTTTTAGCCGGGTCAAAGGTCTGTTTCGATAATTTAACGCAAGCAAAAAACACCACGCAATGCCACATGGTGATTATCATTACATTCCATACAATTGCATGAGAAAGAGATGCGCTTTTGAACATAAATAATTCCTTCTTCAAAAATAACAGTAGTGCCGTTTTCTTACTTTCTATCATAAACTTTTTTCAAAAAATATTGTTAACAAATTATGAATGAAGCATTTTCGATTGACGCTTTCTGTAAGCATATTGCGGCTTAGCGATAGGGTATGGTAATATATAGAGAGTGTGTATCATTCCCATATTTCGGAAAGGCGGTGAGAGTCCTCCATGAAAACCAGATGCCTGCTTATAATGATTGTATGCGCCGTTCTATTTTATTATCCCTGCCATGTTTTTGCGGCGGCGACTGAATATTTTACAGCAGCTTTTTCCGCAGCGGCCGCTTACCCGGGCGAAACCGTGCGTATTACTCTCTCCGCTCACGCAAGCGCTTTAATGGAAAGCGAGCTGCCTGCCGCCTTTCGTACACAGGTTTCATACGACAGCACACGTCTGCACTTTTTGCGGGTGGAAACAACAGAGCAGATACAAAGCGGAGCATTTCAATATTATGACGATGGGGAATGCGTAACGGGAGTCTATGCCTGCGATGGCCTTTCTGCTCCGAGACTCAACGGTGACTGCATCCGCTTTGTGTTCAGTGTTGCGGAGAATGCCGACCCCGGCACTACAAATCTTACCGTTCAGGTGGATCAAATCGCTGACTGGAACGAACGTCTGCTCCCCAAATATGACCGAATAATGAATCTACCCTTTTCCATTAAACCATCTTTGTCTCAAAACGCAATCTTGCAAAAGTTGGTCCCCTCCACGGGAAAGCTAAAACCCGAATTTTCGCCGGATGTTGCCGAGTACGATTTACGAGTTGGGGCTGACATTAGCACTGTAAAATTCCAGGCAAACGCGGAGGATGGCGGTACGGTTCGAATTAACCGGCAAACTTTGCAACGCGCGGGGGAAACCACTGAAATAGTTGTGACCGTAACCGCTGAGGATAAAAAGAGCAAGTCACAATACCTAATCCGTGTGAATCGGGCAGAATCGCTGGGACATGCCGGCCCCGAAAGCAATTCAGAAAAGTCGTCCTCAGCTTCTGTGGCTGAAAAAGAAAGCACAAGTAAACATACAACTGAAAAAACAACTTCCTCGCTGAAAAGCAGCACAAGTTCTTCCAAAGCTAGCAAAAGCTCATCCAAATCCACATCTTCTAAAACTGCTAAAACAAGCGTGAAAAGCACATCTTCCAAAAGTACTTCCTCTATGAAAGAAGATTTGGAAGAAAAGACAGAGCCAACTGTGGTACAAGCTGAAGGCACCCGAAACCTTTATATTGTAGGTGGTCAATCGGGCAGCCTGCCAATTTGGATAATGGCAATCTGCGTAATGGTTCTTACCGCTCTTGTGGGGTACAGCTTTTGGAACCGTAAAGGAAAGCAATAAGCAAAATCCATAAGCCTCGTTACTAAGACACACTTCATTTTTTAAAAGGATTGCTCTCTATTTAACTATATATTTTTTATAAGGGACTGTTTTACAGGATTTTAGCAGCAAAGCTTATATAATAGCTAGAAAAACCGCCCTATTCCTCTTTGTGGGAAAGGACGGCTTTTCTGTAACTACAGTAAAAATCTTTCGGTTTCCCTTTGTTAAACAAATTCACTATCGGAGGCATTAAAGATGATTAATCATAAGCAGATGGAAGCTTTGATGACGGTAGTACGCGAGGGCAATATTACGCGGGCAGCCAAAAAGCTATATATATCACAGCCTGCGCTAAGCCAAATGATACTTGGCATTGAGCGCGAACTAGGAACCCCTTTGTTTGACCGCAGCACCATTCCCATGCGGCTTACCTATGCGGGTGAAAAGTACTTATCCGCTTGCAGCCAAATACACCGTATTTATGATACGGTCACACAGCAAATTTCTGAAATTCACGATGGCAGCCTTGGTCGCATCACACTGGGAATGTCGCTACACCAAAGCATTATTATGACCCATCGCATTCTCCCCCGATTTTTTGCGGTATACCCCAAATATGATTTGAAGCTGGTTGAAATTCCTTCTCACCACCTAGCGGAAATGGCTCTTTCCGGCCAAGTTGATTTAGCTGTGGTGTATCGGCCATTGCTAAGCGGGCTTACCTATAAGCCGGTGAACAAAGAAACCATTTATTTAGCGGTTCCTCCTTTCTTCTACCAACGCCTCCCGCACTACAATATTGGAGTAAACAACAGAGCACTGCATATTAACGATCTACGAAATGAACCATTTATTCTGTTGAAAAAGGGCCATGGTATACGTACCATTGCAGACAGGCTATTTGAAAACTGCCACTACTCCCCTCGCATTTTGCTAGAAACGGAGAGCATTGATGTAGCACACCAATTAACAAAAGAAAATTTAGGCTTCGCCTTTGTTCCATCCAGCATTATCCACACCGACCATTTTCTCAATAAAAAAGGCGTGTATTTCCCCATTGCAGATGGTATCTCGCAGAGAGAGATTTTCGTTTGTTATCGTAAAGACAACTATCATTCTCCCGCACTAAATGCTTTAGTAGAGATTATTGCAGATACGGTGCAAATACCCTAAGGTAGCCACCTGTCTTTTATTAATACCATAAACCATGGATTTCTTTTCTCCGTAAACAATTTTCTTCTTAGTGCATACAATGGCTTTAAATAAAAAACGTACGTAATCATAACCATTTTATGGTTGCTGTATTATGTACCAAAAATCCGCTGTAACACCGCATAATATTTGTTTTCGTAGTGAATGCTATTTTGTTATAGAGCATTGACAGCGGCAATTTGGTTTGCTATAATTACGTGTATAAAAACAGTAATGGCGCTGTAGGTTTCTTAGGATACCTGCAGCGTTTTTTTCTATTTTAACTCAAAAGGAGGCAGCTATATGAGCAATATTCCTGAGATTTTTGGAAGCTTAGTATTTAATGAAGTTGTCATGAAAGACAGATTGCCGAAGGACACTTTCAAGGCATTAATGAAAACAAGAAATGAGGGTATTCCTCTTGACGCTCAAGTGGCGGAAGTAGTGGCAAACGCCATGAAAAGCTGGGCAATAGAAAAAGGCGCAACGCACTACACCCATTGGTTCCAGCCGATGACCGGCATTACCGCCGGCAAGCACGACGGCTTCATTAACCCCGCCGGTGACGGTAAGGTCATTATGGAGTTTTCAGGCAAAGAGCTCATTCAGGGTGAACCAGATGCCTCCAGCTTCCCGAACGGCGGTATTCGCGCAACGTTTGAAGCACGTGGCTACACCGCATGGGACCCGACCTCATACGCTTTTGTAAAGGATGGCTCTCTGTTTATTCCTACCGTTTTCTGTTCTTACGGCGGGGAAGCATTGGATAAAAAAGCGCCTTTGCTGCGTTCCATTTCCGCATTGAATAAAGAAGTAATTCGTGTGCTTAAACTGTTTGGACATGACGACGTAAAGAGTACTACCATTACCGTTGGCCCAGAGCAGGAATACTTCCTCGTACCGGAAGAGATGTTCCTCAAAAGAGAAGACCTGGTTTACACTGGCCGCACTTTGTTCGGTGCTAAGCCGCCTAAGGGCCAGGAGCTGGATGACCATTACTTTGGCGAGCTGAAGGTTACCGTTAGCGAGTTCATGAAAGAAATGGACGAAGAGCTTTGGAAGCTTGGTGTTCTAAGCAAAACAAAGCACAACGAGGTTGCTCCTGCACAGCATGAAATGGCTCCTATTTTCTCTGCTTGCAGCCTTGCAACTGACCAGAACCAGCTTACAATGGAAGTAATGAAAAAGGTTGCAGCACGCCATGGTCTTACGTGCCTGCTTCATGAAAAGCCGTTTGCCCGCATTAACGGCAGCGGTAAGCACAACAACTACTCCATTGCTACCGATACCGGCATGAACCTTTTGGATCCCGGTGATTCGCCGACCGAAAACGCACAGTTCCTCCTCTTCCTTACCGCAATTATTAAAGCGGTGGATGAACACCAGGATTTGCTCCGTATCGCCGTTGCAGACGCTGGCAACGACCACCGCCTGGGTGGCAATGAAGCACCTCCCGCAATTGTCTCTGTGTTCATTGGTGAAGAACTTGAAAATATTCTCAACGCCATTGAGAATGGCACCGAATATAAGGCTAAGGGCCGTCGTTTTGTAAAAATCGGTGCAGATATCCTCCCTCCCATCCGTAAAGATTCTACGGACCGTAACCGTACTTCTCCCATGGCGTTTACCGGCAATAAGTTTGAATTCCGTATGCAGGGTTCTTCCAGCTCTATCGGCTGCATCAACATTATGCTGAACACCATGATTGCAGATGTATTATCAACTTTTGCGGATGAACTCGAGAAAGCTGAAAACTTTACCGATGCACTAAATGAGCTGATTCGCAAAACACTCAAGGCACATAAGCGGATTGTCTTTAACGGCAACAACTATTCCGCAGAGTGGGTTGAGGAAGCTGCCCGCCGTGGTCTTCTGAATTTGAGAAGCACTCCCGAAGCGCTGGCTTACTATCCCCGGAAAGAAAATGTGGAGTTGTTTGAACGCCAGGGTGTTTTAACAGAAACTGAGCTGAAATCTCGTTATGAAATCATTTTGGAGAAGTACATTAAGCAGGTGCACATTGAGGCCCTGACCATGCTCGAAATGATTCGTAAAGACATTCTTCCGGCCGTTAGCCACTACACCGGCGATTTGAGCGCACAGGCAATGAACAAGAAAAATCTTGGAATTGACTGCACTCTGGAAAAAACACAGATTGAAAAGCTTACCGTTCTTTCTGTGAAGTTGTATGACATGGTTGATCGCTTGCAGGGTGCGATAGATCACGAAGAAGAATCCGGCGATTACTTGAAAGAGGCAAGGTATTACCGTGAGGAAGTTCTTTCCCGCATGGAAGAAGCTCGTGCCTTTGCAGATGAAATGGAGCTTTTGGTGGGAAGAACCTACTGGCCTTTCCCCACTTACGGCGAGTTATTATTCGGTGTAAAATAAGGATTCATCCGTCGCTTTTTCACTTGAATTTATTTTTTAAAATCAAAAGACTCTCAAACCAATTGGCTTGAGAGTCTTTTTGCTTACCCATTCTTCTTAATATTCCGATTAAGGTTTCTTGTTGTTCGCTATCCCAATCATTTTTATATTTGTTGGCAGTACTTGCATTGCCCGATTTGCAAAACCGGGAATCCATACAGACCGGTTTTGTTTTAGCTGGCGGAAAGCCAATTGAGCCACTTTTTCAGCAGGCATAGCGGTTTTTGGCATTATTTTTCCCTCTCTGGTAAAAAAGTTTGTTCTTGTAGCTCCCGGGCACAAGGTGCAAACATGTACCCCATGCTTTTGAGCCTCAAAGCGCACTGCCTTACTGTAACTTAGAAGAAATGCCTTGCTTGCAAAATAAGTGGATGTAAATGGACCCGGCTGGAATGCTCCTGTTGAAGATACATTTAATATGCTTCCATGCTGTCTTCGATACATAGAGGGCAAAAACAGTTTGCATAGCTTTACCGGAGTAAGCATATTTAAAATCATCATCTTTTCGTCGTTCTTAAAATCAATCTCTACTGTTTCGCCAGCTAAGCCAAATCCAGCATTGTTTACCAATACGTCAATCTCTATTTGCTCTGCTTGAATTTGAGTGTAGAGCTTTTCTGCCGCCTCCAATTGTGATAAATCCTGTTCGAAAATTCGGATGGTGACACCGAATCTCTCTTGCAATTTTTTCTGCGTTAATAATAATTGATTGTAGTTGGATGAAACAATACTAACCTGATATTGATTTGCTGCGAATACACAGGCAAGCTCATAACCAATTCCACTCGTGCCTCCTGTTATCAATACATTTTTCAAAGAAAATCACTCCTCCCATTTTGTTTAGTATGATAGGAGGGAGTGATTTTGTCATTCACCTATGTTAATTACAACGATTGGCTCTCTTTTCTAATACGGCTCAAAGAAGCTGCCCGCACCCCGATGTAAGAAGCAATATATTTTAAAACAATCCGATTTTGTAACTTAGGATTCTCCTTACAAAAGGCAAGATAACGCTCTGTTGCGCTTAATATCATAAGATCCTTGCACCTGCGCTCCTGATTACTTATCTCATATTGAAATAGGCGGCTTACCTTACTGCTCAACTCTTTATCCATTTGTAAAATAGATTTTATAATTTTATAAGGCAATTGCACACAATTACAGTTCTCTAAACATTCAATGGTAAAGGTGGCTGGAGAGGCTGTACGGAATCCTTCCGTTGAAAAAAAATCCCCCTCTTCACAAAAGCATTTTGTAATATCGTAACCATCACGATCAATGTAATATCCTCTCACCAGGCCCTTAATTATGTAATAGAAATGGGATGCAGTATCACCTTCCCATAAAACGGTGTCTCCTGAAGAAAAAGAGATGATCTTCGCCTCACGATTTATCATTTCTGCCACCTTTGAGCTGAATATAATTTGTATTTTACTTTCTAGATACTCACTTGCTCTCATAATCATCATCTTTCTAAATTTCATAGTAATGATTTGATACCGTTGATAAGGGAAGTACTAAAACTATAATATCATTTTTTACGTCTGATTGTCTGAACAAATATTTCAATCAATATTCTAAAAAACAGGATGATTCGCGCCTGATGCGCGAATCATCCTGTTTTGGTTCCGGTGTGGGAAGACCGGAGCAATATTACATGATTGGAGGAAAAATCCAGTTATCCTTTTACGCTGCCCAAGGCTACTCCTCGAACTATAAATTTCGAGAGACACAAGTAAACCACAATGACCGGGAAAATCGCAAGGGCAATGAGCAGGTAGACCTGCCCCATGTCAAACTTCATAAAATCGGCGCTTCGCAATTGAGCAATTAAAATTGGTACGGTTTGCTTCTTCTTGCTGTCAAGAATCAGAGCAGGTAAAAAATAATTGTTCCAAGAGCTAACAAAGGTGAAAATTGCCTGCACGGCAATGGCCGGCTTCATCATAGGCAGAACAATTCGGTTAAATGCGTAGAACTCACCCGCACCGTCAATTCGCGCGGCCTCCACAACCTCAATTGGCAACGAGCTTCTCATGTACTGTATCATAAAGAAAAATACAATGGGGGAAGCAATTGCCGGAACCGTAAGAGGAATAAAAGAATTCTTTAAGCCCATGCTTGCCATCAGGCGAACAAAGCCCAATGCCGTAACCTGCGTTGGCACCAGCATTACCATAATAATGAGGGAAAACGCAGCCTGATTCAACCGAAAACGGTACGCATGAATACCAAATGCCGTCATAGTTGAAAAATAGGTGGCAAAAACTGCTGCCAGACCGGCAACTATCAGGCTGTTCATCAGGCCATTTAATACCGGTAGGTTTGCATTTTTCATTAAATTATCAAAGTTGGCGCCAAGCGAACCGCCCACTATAAAGGAGAAGCCTTTTTGAATATCTGGGTGGGAGCGAGTGGAGTTTACAAACAGAATATAAAATGAAAATAGAGAAAGAAAGGTCAGAAAAATCAGAATAAAATAGGCGAAACCACGGCGCATCCGCAAAAACCCTAAATTTTCTCTTGCTGCGTTGTCTTTCATTTTTCTGCTCCTCCCTTCGCCGGTTTTTTGTCACGAATGCTGAAATACACCAGTATGCTCAATGCGCCGGCTACTACAAACAGCAGAACCGAAACAGCACCTGCCATACCAACGTTTTCACTAAATAAATGCTTATTGAGGAACATAACCAAGGTCATGCTCGAACGGTTGGGGTTACCATTCCCGTTGGTCAAAATTTGCGGTACGTCGAACATTTGAATACCACCAATGAGAGAGGTAATCAAAACATATACCAAAATGGGGCGTATGAGCGGCATTGTTATTTTTTTGAAGGATTGGAACGCGGTAGCTCCATCTATTTCAGCCGCTTCAAACAGAGATGGGTCTATTCCAAGTATTGCAGCCATTAGCAAAATCGTCGTGTTACCGTACCACATTAAAAAGTTCATGAGGGCAATGAGCCCACGGGTACTCCACGCATTTGCTAAAAAGCGGAACGGAGTTTCCATTCCCATAGACATTAAAATGCTGTTAACCGGGCCCGAGTCGGAGAACAAGGTAAAAAACAGCATGGAAAATGCCGCAGCCATAATCAGGTTCGGCAGATAAATGACAGTTTTAAAGAAGCCAGCGGCGCGTAGGTGCAAACGAATGTCTGTAAACCAAGCCGCCAGCAAAAGCGAAAACACAATTTGTGGCACAAAGCCCATCAGCCAAATGATAGCTGTATTGCTCGCATACATATAAAGGTCTTTGTCAGAGAAAAGCGCCACATAATTACTAAAGCCTACAAAACGAGGGCCAACGTGGGTTAGGCCAACCCAATAGCTTTCTAAAAAGCTATTGTAAAAGGTTGCAACAAGAGGGGTCATTGTAAAAACAGCAAATGCGATGAAAAACGGGGCAATAAAGAAATAACCCCACTTGGAATAGTTCACGCCTTTTGCTCTTTTATTCTTTTCGTTAACCGGAGATTGTTGATTGGAAGATTGATTGGGTTTTGTTAACGTGGTACCGGGCATGGAGCATCACCTCAAATCCGGGGATTATAGCAGATGAGCCCCCAAGCTCAGGGAGCGGAGCAGTGAACCGCTCCCTGAAAAGGGGCACCTGGCAAAAAAAGTGAAAGAGTGTGAGAAAATTAGGAGGCTCGTTTTAAGTTCGGGTATTTTTCTGTAATGGCTCGGTAGAAGTTATCCAAAGCCTGATCCTTTGATACGTTGCCGTCAAAGTAATCCTTAAATGCTTTCTGGAATTCTTCTGTCATGCCCTGGTCGTATTTGGAGAGGTTTTTCATGTTGATTTTGGGAGCCGCAGCGGCAAACAAAGCAATATGGTTCTGGCCGCCCAAGAAGGGAGATTTGTAATCGCTCTTTGCCAACTCGCCCATAGCGGTCTGGTTATTGGTAAAGTCCTCGGTATCCAGTGTAATCTGCTTCATGGTGGCCTGGTCGCAGGTTAAGGTCTTCATAACATCGCGCACTATGTCAATGTTATCGGTTCCCTTTGCTCCGCAAATCCAGCTGCCGCCCCAGTAGTAGTTTGCAGGGCCTTGGCATACTGCATAATCGCCGTAAATACCATTGCCTACTTCTGCCTTGCCGCCTTCCGCTACTGGTTTCGCCAAAGCGTTCTTGAGCAGTGTAAAGTTAATGCCCCATGTGGAGTAGAAGAAGCCAAACACCTTGCCGTTCGGGCCTTGGTCGGCCTGCCACTCGGGTGCCCACAAGGAAGTTTTATTGTTATAGCTCTTATCCGTAAATTCCTTTGTCTGGTCAACCCACTTCATCATAATGGGGTCAATGTGAATCGTATCTTTGTCGTCTACCCATTGTGAACTGATGTTGTTTGAGAAGGTACGATAGGAATCGTCATAGCCGGAGAGCATTTTGTAGCCCTTATCATGTGCTGTTTTTGCAGTTGCATTAAACTTATCCCAATCGCTCAGCGCAAGCTGAACCTTCTCGGGGTCATCTGTTCCGAGAACGGCTTTGGCGATGGAACGGCGGTACGCAAACAGACCGGGGGTTGCCTGCCAAGAAACAGCCTTGAGCTTGCCCTTGCTGTCTGTTGTAATGTCCTTGGTGTACTCAAACTGGTCTTTCATGTCGGCATCCGTCAGGCCAACATCCGCTTTCACGTCAAGCGTATAATCGGAATCCACATATTTGAGCGCGTAGTCTGCCTCAATGAGGAAAATGTCAATCTTATCAGCTGCAGAATCCTGCATCTTCAGGTCGGCATCCAGCTTGTTTTGGTAGGCGTTGTTTTCGCTTGGGGTAATTACCCACTCCACCTTGATGCCATCCGGCAGCTTGCCGGCGTCTTTATAGTACTTGTTGAAGCGCTCTTGGAACTCGGTGTTCCAACCATAAATGCGAAGGGTTTTAGCGGAATCTGTGCTTGCAGGTGCAGCCGACCCCGCCGGTGTTCCCGACGCAGCGGGCGTAGTGTTGCCGCCGCAGCCTGCCGCAGAAACCAGCATTAAAGATGCCAGTAGGGCGGCCGTAGCCTTTTGAATTTTCTTCATAATTAAGCTCCTCCTTAAAATAATGCGTTTTTTAACCTTTATGAAAAGGGAAACTGACACAATGAAAAGAGGGTATCGCCTTCCCTGCAACCGCCCGAATATTACTCTTCTATTTTTCGAACGGAACTGCCGGGAATAAGCTGCCCTGCCACCATTATCTGCTGCGGTATGGCAAGCTTTGGGCGCTCGATTGCCTCAACAAGGCGTGCTGCAGCTTCACGGCCGAGCACGCCGGTATCTTGCCGAAGGGTAGTAAGCCTAGGGCGAAGTACCTGAGAAAGATAAATGCCGTCGTAACCGGCAATGCTAATGTCTTCTGGAATATGTAACCCATGCTTTTCAATCTCGTTCATTCCGCCGATAAAGGAAAAATCATCGGGGTAGAGAATGCAGGTTGGTCTATTGGGCAAATCAAGCAGCTCACGCGTGGCAATCCCGCTCGATTTTGGGTCATGGTACAACGCATCTTTTACATATTCCTCTGGCACATCAATGGAATGCTCTGCACAGGTGCGGTAAAAGCTTGCGAGTCGTTTTCTGGTTACTGAGGTATCTTCACCGTGTATATAGGCAATTTTACGGTGGCCGCATTGGTATACATATTCCACTAAGTCGTGAATTCCCTGCACATTGTCTGACAAAATTGCGGTGCGGCCATTAAACACATGGTCAATGGTCACAATGGGAATTTCACTGTTTACCAGCTCAACCACCATTTCATCAGCAAAGTCCACACTGGCAATTACTACACCATCGCACCCGCGGTACTTACAGTGTTCATAATAACTCATGGAGGCCGAGCCAATGTTGCGGCTAATAAAGGTGATGTCGTACCCCAGACGCTCCGCTTCTACCTTAAAGCTTTCTAGCACGGATGAAAAGTACTCATGGGTTAAACCACTGCACGTTTTATCTACAAATAAAACTCCCAAATTATTGGTTCTTTTTGTTTTCAGGGAGCGTGCCGCAGCATTGGGTAAGTAACCCATCTCACGGGCTACGCTACGAATGTGTCTTCCGGTGCTCTCGCTAATGTCTTTGTGCCCATTCAGCGCTTTGCTGACTGTCGCGCGGGAAACACCACATTTTTCAGAAATATCCTTGATTGTGATCATAAATGGATCCCTCCGCCTCAGATTCTGGATTCATTATAAAGGATTTTCAGAACCAGGGCAAATGGCAACTTAATCGATTTCTGAATTCATATTACCACCCATTTAACATTTTTTCAATAGAATTTTAAAATTTATTTTATTATTTTTGTGATATAATGTAAACAATAATGGGTTGTATCTATTAAAAACCCCTTTAAATCTAACAAAACAGATGAAATGAATGGAAAAACACGAATACGGTTTCGAATCGGTTTCGTTATTATAAAATAGAAGTACGTCAAAAATTGTTGTAAAATGGAGATAATCAGCGCTTTTTTATTTTAGTATTGCTTTTTTAATCTTGTCGCCCTATAATAACAATATACTTAAACGATTTCGTAAATCCTACTCTCTTACCTCCTGTTACGTACAGAAATAATATTGCTGCGGTAAAAACACACAGCCAGATTAGAGTTTTTTGCAGCAATAAAGAGCAGTTTGAAAATGATGATACGAGGATGGAGCGCCATGAAATACGGATACTTTGACGACCGCGCCAGAGAATATGTAATACAGACTCCGGCTACTCCCCTACCGTGGATTAATTATTTGGGGAACGATGGCTTTTTCAGCCTAATCTCGAACACCGGCGGGGGATACAGCTTTTTTCAGGATGCCAAGCTGCGCCGCATCACCCGTTACCGCTACAACGAAGTACCCGCAGACATGGGCGGGCGGCGGTACTACATAAGGGACGGCGGCGATGTATGGAGCCCTGCTTTTCTACCGTGCAAAACCGATTTGGATGATTACAAATGCCGCCATGGCCTCGGTTACACCAAGCTGGAAGGGCGCAGGCATGGCTTACGCGCCGAGCTTACCTGTTTTGTACCGCTGGGGAAACCCTGCGAAGTGAATCTTCTTACAATAGAAAATAAGTCTAACGCCGAAAAATCCATTCAGCTTTACAGCGCTATGGAATGGTGCTTGTGGAACGCAGTGGATGACGCGCAGAATTTTCAGCGCAATTTGAGCATTGGTGAGGTTGAGATTGACGGCAGCGTGCTGTACCACAAAACCGAATACCGTGAGCGCAGAAACCACTATGCTTTTTATGGCGTAAATACTCCTATCAGTGGATTCGATACGGATCGCGACTCCTTCCTTGGCTGCTTTGGCACTTGGGAATCTCCCGCCGCAGTAAAAAACGGAACCAGCTTTAACAGCGTGGCCAGCGGCTGGTACCCCATGGCCTCCCACCGCATAGACCTTGTTTTGCAGCCTGGAGAATCTCGTGAGCTTGTTTTCGTTTTGGGCTACGTGGAACTACCGGCCGACGAGAAGTGGGAAGCACCCGGCATGATTCAAAAAGCACCTGCAAAACGTTTGATGGAAGAATTCGCACGCCCTGATCAGGTACAGAACGCTTTAAATGAACTCGCTGAATACTGGGAGTCTCTGTTAAGCCGCTTCCAGCTGGAAAGTGACAACGATAAACTGAACCGTATGGTAAACGTGTGGAACCAATACCAGTGCATGGTTACCTTTAATATGAGCCGCAGTGCCAGCTATTTTGAGAGTGGTACCGGCCGCGGCATGGGCTTTCGCGACAGCTGCCAGGATTTGCTCGGTTTTGTGCACCTGATTCCCGATCGGGCACGCCAGCGCATACTGGATATTGCCGCCATCCAATTTGAGGACGGAAGTACCTACCACCAATACCAGCCACTTACAAAGCGAGGCAACGCCGACGCAGGAACCGGATTTAACGACGACCCGCTATGGCTGATTGCATGTGTTACCGCCTACTTAAAAGAAACCGGAGACTCGAGCATATTAAATGAACCAGTTCCATTCAATAACAAAGAGGGCTCTGAGCAACCATTGTTTGAGCACTTAAGGAAGAGCATAGCCTACACGTGCAACAACCTTGGCCCTCACGGCCTGCCGCTGATTGGGCGCGCGGACTGGAACGACTGCCTGAACCTCAACTGCTTTTCCGAAGAGCCGGGCGAAAGCTTTCAGACCACCCAGAACTTTGACAGCAAAACAGCAGAAAGCGTGCTGATTGCCGCCATGTTTGTAAAATACGGGCGCGAGTATGCAGAAATCTGCCGCCGTTTCGGTGACCCGAAAGAACACAAATCAATAGAACAGCGCGTTCGCCAAATGGAAGCTGCCGTGTTGGAGTCTGGCTGGGACGGTGAATGGTTCCTGCGCGCTTACGACGCCGCTGGGCAAAAAGTAGGCAGTCACGAATGCAGCGAGGGCAAAATATACATTGAGCCACAGGGCTTCTGCGTGATGGCAGGAATCGGTGCCCGGCAGGGCCTTGCACCGCAGGCACTCAAAAGCGCCCGTGAGCTGCTGGGCAACCGCTACGGTGTGGAGCTTCTCACCCCTTGTTATACAAGCTACCACAAAGAGCTCGGTGAGATTACCAGCTACCCACCCGGTTACAAAGAGAATGGTGCAATCTTCTGCCACAACAACCCTTGGCTGAGCATCGCCCACACTGTACTGGAAGACGGCGAAAATGCGTTTGAATTGTACCGTAAAACAGCCCCCGCCTGGATAGAAGAATTTAGTGAAATACACCGCACAGAACCCTACGTTTACAGCCAGATGATTGCCGGGCGAAGCGCCAAGCGTTATGGTGAGGCCAAAAACAGTTGGCTAACTGGTACGGCAGCATGGGCATTTGTGAACATCAGTCAGGCGATTTTGGGAATTCACCCTGATTTTGACGGCTTGCGGATTCACCCCTGCCTCCCCAAAGAAATCACCAATTACCGGGTAACCCGGCGTTATCGCGGTACTGTGTATCACATTTTGGTACGGCAGGCAGAAGAAGGCGAGTTCCCCGGAGTAACCATGGACGGCCAGCCCATGAAGAGCGGCTTAATTCCTCACCGGGAGGGTCTTACGAACTGCTCCATTGAAGCCATTGTAAAATAACCGATATCTTGCTTTATTATAGCAAGTCCAGCTTTTGAATCAGTGAGGTGCCTATGGAATTTTCAAATGACTTTGTTTGGGGAGCCGCCAGCTCCTCTTACCAAACAGAAGGGAATCGAGAGGGTCGCGGCGACAGCATTTGGGATGAATTCTGCGAACGCCCCGGTGCGATTCGCAACGGTGAAACGGGAGAAACAGCGTGTGACGGTCTGCGGCACTATCGTGAGGATGTACACCATTTAAAACAGCTTGGCCTTACTGCGTACCGCTTCTCCATCTCTTGGCCGCGTATTTTCCCCGAAGGGCGCGGAGCGCCAAACCAAGAGGGACTCGCGTATTATGACCGCCTAATTGACCTTCTGCTCAAAGAGGGAATCGTTCCCCACGTAACACTCTACCATTGGGATCTCCCTCTTGCATTGGAACGAGAAGGTGGTTGGCGTAGCCGAGATACCGCACTGGCGTTCGCTGAGTATGCAGGCTTTATGGCACGGCATTTCTCCGGCAGGGTGCTGCATTATTGCACCTTAAACGAGCCACAATGCTTTATTGGGCTTGGGTACGGCACAGGAGAGCACGCACCGGGGGCAACTCTAAAAGGCAGTGGACTTTTTACCTGCGCGGCCAACGCCCTTTTGGCGCACGGTTTGGCCGTTCAAGCCATACGAAAAGCGAGCCCACACACGGTTCAAGTTGGCGCTGCCTCCACCGGCAAGCTATGCTATCCCATGCACAATACGGCTGAAAACCAGGCAGCTGCCGAAGCCGCCTCTTTTCAGGTAGATGAAAAAGAGTGGTGGTTCTCGCACACTTGGTTTTTGGATGCTATTTTACTTGGCTCTCTTCCACCTGAGCTGAAGGTCTTAACGGACTGCATCCCCAAGGATGATTGGGGGACCATTTGCCAGCCACTTGATTTTCTGGGAATCAATGTATATAACGGCATACAGGTAGATGAAAACGGAGAATATGTTGAGCGTATCACGGGGTACCCGCGCACCTCGCTCAAATGGCCTGTTACTCCACAGGTAATGCGCTATGGTCTTCGATGGCTGTACCAACGCTACCACCTACCAATGTATATTACGGAAAACGGGCAGGCATGTAACGACCGTATTTACCTCGACGGTAAAGTTCACGATTTAGACCGAATCGATTTTCTACACCGCTACCTGCTGGAACTACGGGATTGCTGTGCCGAGGGTGTACCCATTAAAGGGTACTTTCATTGGAGCCTAACTGATAACTTTGAATGGAATAACGGCTACGATGAACGGATGGGCCTTATCTTTCTCCATTACCCTACCCAACGGCGAATTCGAAAAGACTCCGCGGAGTGGTATGCCAGAATTGCACAATCCAACGGACGGCTATTATAGCGTGAGTCCCGCTTTCATTTGCTCTCCTAATCTTCATTCTATATAGGGACCCTTTAAGAACCAAGGGTCTCAGCAAAGCCCCCACGCACAACGCTCCTTGTGCGTGGGGCTTTTGCCTGCGTTTTTCACCCGAAGCTGTTTAAATCTTTTCTTACTATCGATAAGCTCACACTTATCAAAAATTAAGGGCTATTTCTCTTTGTGTTCATGAAATGGCGCTTGTATTTTTTTCTGATTTTGTGCTATGATAAACCCAATTCCCTTTTTAGAATGATAATGACCGGAGGCTACTGTACCATGGATATCATAAAGCACAAACGGAGTCGGCTTTTCTGTGCAGCCACAGCCGTTTTATTCAGTATGTCAGTTTTTTCATTAACTGCGTTTGCCACCAACGAGATTCCCTCACAGGGGCAGCCAATCACCAACGGAACCACCTCAGCACAGCACCAAACAATTGATGATGCGCCGCACCCGCCGGACGTTCCCAGCAGTGCCACCACACCCAGCAACAGCGGACAAGTTGACCCGGGTACTCCAAGCAGTGATGGAAACTCCCATCCCTCTTCTGCTCCAGAGGGACAAAACAGTAGCCATACGAACGGAAATTCTGAAATATCTTCCGAAAGCAGCCATACTGCTTCCAGCGAAACACAAGAGAGCCAGATTCCCGAAGAGCCGGAAGATAACCAAAGCTCTTCCAGGCACTCCAGCCAAGGACGCGTTTCCTCGAAACCTTCCGTTCCCGTAAAGCCCCCGGCTGGTGTAGCCTCTGCCAGACAAGACAGCCGCGCCCCTACCGACTTTACGAGCGATGATTTAAAGGGTCTTCTTTCTGGTGGTGAAAACAGCCTTGCCAGCACAGACGGATTTTTAAGAGAAGATACCCCCACCAATGCAACTACCTCCACCGGCGGCACTTCAAACCTGCTGCTTGGCGGCATTGCTTTGATTCTTGTCGGTGTAGCGGGTGTGGTTTATTTTGTTTACCGCCAATTTTTTATTGGCAAAAGACGTCCGACTCAAATGAGTACAACTGGGCCGATTCCTGCAATCCCCGCAACAAAGCCCTTACCTAAGAAGCCTACTCCTAAGCCGACTCCTTCTGGCACTTTGGAGCAGCAGTCACAAGGCACTCCGGAAGATACTTCTCACGGCCAATATACCGACATTAGCTCCGGCCGAACCAGTGGACCTGATTCCGACGGCTTCGACTGGGATCAGTTCTTCCGCAACAACCCTCCGGATGATTCGACAAAATAGTAGAAAATACTTCCAGTTGACGAGTGAAATTGTTTCTAATTCATGAACAATATGTAAATAGTTTTCAGATACGCTTTACCTTTGGGTCTTTTTTGGGTAAAATAATTACAAATATGTTACACTAATGAAGAAGTTTTAACTTTTTCTAAAAAAGACAAACCAAAGAGGAGTACCTGAATATGAAAAAAACACTTTCAGCCCTACTGCTGGTGTGTGCCATAGGATTTACCATGGGTGGCTGTTCCGGAGTCAGTTCGAGTTCCTCTTCCCCCACAGACCCTTCATGGAATGCAATACGTTCAAAAGACACATTGGTGGTAGGTGTGGAAGAAAACTTCCAGCCTCTGTCCTATACTGATAATGATGGAAATCTAACGGGTTTCTCCGTAGACAGTGCCCGTGAAGTTGCAAAAGAGCTGGGTGTTGCGGTTGAGTTTAAAACGCTTGCTCCCTCCAGCGCTCAGCAATCGCTCAACAATGGCGAGATTGACTGCTTCTGGAGCAGTTACAGCAAGCCTACACAGCAAAGTGACGTTTCTAACCTAACGTTTGGTTACATGAAGAGTAACCAAGTCGTGTTCGCCTTGGCCGATGGCCCGCTAAATAACCTAGCAGACCTGAAAGGCCAGCGGGTTGGCGTTAAGGATGGCTCCGGCGGTCAGCAGGCGGTAGAAGCCTCCACAGCCTTTAAAGGCTGCCTTGCACAGCTTGGAACGTATCCGGATTACGCACAGGCAAAAAGCTCACTGGACAGTAAAAAGATTAGTGCCGTAATTATGGACGAGGTGTCCGCTGAGTATTTCCTCAAGCAAGATCCGAAACAATATCGTATTTTAGGGCAAAATGATTCAGAGCCCGCCGAATCGCTTGAAACCGGAAATTATTCCGTTGCATTCCGCAAAAATGACGAAAGCCTGACCATAAAGGTACAAGAAGCACTCAATGAGCTTTCTGAAAACGGAACCATTTCAAAGCTTTCGAAAAAATGGTTTGGAACTGATTTATCTGCCGCTTCTTCTACTCTATAATTGGGACAAGCTTTACTCTTTACTAGATAACTTAAAAATGATTCGCCCCCTTGTGCTTTGCACAAGGGGGCATTTTATTTATTGAATTTTTCTCTTATAATTCAAGCCCTCATATCAAATCATCACAACTAACATCTTAGGCTAGACGATAAAATAAAAAAAGCCAGTGCCGATAATGGGCACTGGCTAGATATATACAAGCTTGTTAGGAGGCTGCTAGCAGGGGAAGACCAGTCTTTACGTTTATATCCGTACCGTTACTGGTAATTAAAATCGTGCCCTGCTCATCGGTTCGATAAACATTTACCTTTGCTGCATTTAGACGTTTCATTACCTCTTTATGAGGGTGGCCATAATCATTGTTCTTTCCACAAGAGATAATCGCGTACTTTGGCGCCACCGCTTTTAAAAAGTTAACAGAGGTGGAGCTGTTGCTACCGTGGTGGCCTACCTTTAACACATCACTGCTCAATTTGCTGCCGAACTCTTGCAGCATCTCTTTTTCACTTTCATTTTCCGCATCACCGGTAAATAAGAACGTTTTCTTCCCAAAGGTTAGCTTCGCAACAATGGAGTAATTGTTAAGGTCTTTGTAATTCTCACCAAGAGGAGCCAAAAACTCCAGTCGAGTATCACCTTGGTTCAACACCGTCATCCCCGCTTTGCTCTGCGTTAAACGCAAACCCTTTTTTTCTACGGAATCGAGCATATTTTCATAAACTCGGGTGGTGGGAACCTGGCTGTCTGCTACCTTTGGCAAATAAATTTTTCCTATGTCCATTTTTTTAATCACCTGAGCCATCCCGCCAATATGGTCAGCGTGCGGGTGAGTGGCAATTAAATAATCAATTTTGTGTACCCCGAGCTGCTCTAAATAATCAACAAGCTTATTTGAGCCTTCCGCCAGCCCGGCATCAATCAATATGTTTTCACCGCCTGGCAAGCGAATAAGTTCGCTATCCCCTTGGCCTACATCCAAATAGTAAATAGACACATTGCTCGTTTCTTTTACAAAGTCGCCAGACGGAACATCAAACCCAACGGCATAACGGTCTGGGTCAGATGAAAAAATCCACGTTGCTATTATTAATATAACTGACGCAAAAAGCGCCGGGGTCGATATCTTTTTTCGCCGTGTGATAGGAAACAATCCTTTCAATAAAAAAGCCGCCCATATCGAGCGGCTCTTGCTTTTTTAGGTGGCTCCAAATTTAGGAGAGCCAATACAGCATACAAAAGCCCTTTCCATTTTAAGGGCCGATACTGACTTACGGTTTTTGGAATAGATTGTAACGAAATAGCATGCTCTCATCCTCTGCGTTTTCGCATTCCAAAAACGCTTCCGCAATCTTGCCGCCTTCAATCAAATGGGTAAGACCCATCAATTGGGAAAGCTTACTGCGTAAATTCAGGCGGTCACCTTCTCGTGTCACCAAAAATACATTACCCTTGCATTGCTCTAAAACACGAATAAAGCCAGGCACATCTAAATCATGCAATTCTAAAATTGATTTTCCCATAGAAAATCCCCCGTTTCAAATAAGGGTTATCACTAAAATATCACTCATATTATAACAGTTTCCCCTTATTTGTCAACCAAACTTCAGGAACACATTTCTACTAATTTACCATCCTGTATTTGTATTTTCCGCTTTGCTTGCGCCGCAATTTTATCATCATGTGTGATTAATATCACCGTTCTCCCCTCACGGTTCAGGCTTTTTAATATCTCCATCACCTCTTGACCCGATTGTGAGTCTAAATTACCGGTGGGCTCATCCGCCAAAATAACCGGTGGACGTGCTGCAATCGCTCTTGCAATGGCTACACGCTGCTGCTGCCCACCGCTCATCTGCCCCGGCCGGTGGTAAAGCCGCTTTTCTAACCCTACACGTACCAATGCTTCTCGACTTAGGCTACGGCGCTCCGTTTTGCGCAGGCCGCGGTAAACAAGGGGAAGCTCCACATTCTCAAGCGCATCAAGTGTAGGGATGAGATTGAAGCCCTGGAATACAAAACCTATTTCGGTATTGCGAATACGAGACAATCGGTCTTCTGAAATTTTCGCTACATTCTCCCCATTTAAGTAATACTTCCCACACGTAGGTAAATCCAGGCACCCGAGCACATTCATAAGAGTTGATTTTCCACTGCCGGATGGCCCAACAATTGCAACAAACTCCCCCTGCTCTATTTTCAGGTTTAAATCGTCAAGGGCACGAATCTCTTCCTCCCCGTTCCAATAGCGTTTTTCAATCCCTTCAATACGAATGAGTTCCATTGTCATTCCTCCTTTATAATTCTACGAGTGAAATTATCTCCCCAAAACAAGATTTACTTTCCCGCTTCTTTCCTCTATAATAGAGTTACATTTTACCCATTCATTACGGCGCAACGGCGCCCACGATAAAAGGAGCAGGATTTTATGCTGACAAAAGAATGGAAGCAATTCAAAAGCGGCACCGACATACGCGGAGTTGCCAGTGAAGGCCCAGAGCAGGTAAACCTGACCGACGAAGTGATTGAACGCATTTCTTGCGGCTTTGCCTTGTGGCTTACGGAGAAAACCAATAAAGCTGCAGGGGAGCTTTCTGTGGCAATTGGCCACGATTCGCGCATCTCTGCACCCCGCATTCGTGCGGCGGTAACCCGCGCTCTTACCAGCTGCGGAATTCGTGTGTTTGACTGCGGCCTCGCTTCAACCCCCTCCATGTTCATGGCTACGTTAGACATCCCCTGCGACGGTGCAATTCAAATGACAGCCAGCCACCATCCATACAACCGAAATGGATTAAAGTTCTTTGTAAAAACAGGAGGTCTTGACGCTCCCGATATTGAAGCCCTGCTGCTCTATGCACAGGAAAACAAAGCCCCCGCAGCAGACAAGCCCGGCAGCGTGGAGCCGAGCGACCATATGAAGATTTACAGTGCTCACCTACGCAGCATCATTAAGAAGGGTGTACAAGCAGAGAACTACGAACGCCCGCTGGAAGGCTTCCACATAGTTGTGGACGCAGGCAACGGCGCAGGTGGCTTTTACGCTTACGATGTTCTTGAGCCGCTTGGAGCCGACATTAACGGCAGCCAATTCTTAGAGCCGGACGGCATGTTCCCGAACCATGTGCCGAACCCGGAAAACCAGCAGGCCATGGATTCAGTTTGTAGTGCAACCGTGCTTTCGGGTGCCGATTTAGGCGTTATATTTGATACGGATGTGGATCGTGGCGGCGCAGTGGACAGCCAAGGCATGGAAATTAACCGCAACCGTTTGGTGGCTCTGGCTTCTGCAATCGCTCTCAAGGGCAATGAAGGTGGTACCGTTGTTACCGACTCCATTACTTCTGACGGTCTCAAGCATTATATAGAAACCACTTTGGGTGGCACCCACCACCGTTTCAAACGCGGATATAAAAACGTAATCAATGAAGCCATACGCCTGAACAACGAAGGTGTTAATTGTCCTCTGGCAATTGAAACCTCCGGCCATGCAGCTATGCGCGAAAACTACTTTCTTGATGACGGCGCTTATCTGGTAACAAAGATTATCATTAAGCTTGCTGTCCTTCGTAAAGAGGGCAAAACGCTTGAAAGCCTATTGGAATCTTTAGCTGAGCCGAAAGAAGCAACGGAGATTCGCCTCCCAATCACCGAAGAAGCATTTCGTGAGTGCGGCGAAAAGATTCTGGCAGACTTAGAGCAATATGCAACCGAACAAGGCTGGCAAATTGCACCGGACAACCACGAGGGTCTGCGAGTCTCCTTCGGTAAAAACGAAGGCGAAGGTTGGTTTTTACTGCGCCTGAGCGTACACGACCCCATCATGCCTTTAAACATTGAAAGTGATGCCGAAGGTGGTGTGGAAATCATCCACCAAAAGCTTGTAAAATTTCTTACCACTTGCAAGGGTTTGAATCTTTCGGCACTGCTTGCAAAATGATTTCTAAACGATAATAAAAATATAAAATCCCGCGCTTGGTTAGCATGCCCGAGCGCGGGATTTTTTTGCATCTTCTTTTATGAAATTCAATGTTTTTTATTGAAAATGAAAGGATAGATAAAAATTGACCTTTCAATAAAATCTTATTTCAATTCTTTTATTAATTAGAAATAATAAACATTCCATATTGGGAGATAGGACACGCTTTCTTACTCTTACATTTGTCACACTGCTAATTTGCATATTCTGCCCCGCAAAGGAAAAGATAGATGCGATAAAGTTAAACAAAAGGGGATGAACTTTGTTGAAAAAAATAACAAAAGAAGAATATGCAAAAATGGCGGAAAAAGCATCGCCCCCTAGTCCTATATTTAGAAACTGCCTGATGGCTTTTTTAGTTGGCGGTGCCATTTGCACGTTTGGCCAGTTCCTCGTAAACTGGTTCCAAAATTCTGGCCTTGATTTAAAGGATGCACGTGCGGCGGAATCCATTACATTAATTTTTCTGACCGCACTGTTTACCGCTTTAAAAGTGTATGACAATCTGGCAAAACACGCGGGGGCAGGTACTCTTGTACCGATTACCGGTTTTGCAAACTCCATGGTTTCACCTGCAATGGAATTTAAACCAGAAGGCTACGTTTTGGGTATTGGAGCAAAGATGTTTGTAATTGCGGGGCCGGTATTGGTATATGGAATCACGGCCTCGGTAATATATGGCGTTATCATTTACCTATTTGGTTGGTACTGAGGGAGGATTTCACACATGGCAGAACGAATCGGACGCTACACCTTGCAGATGATTCAACGCCCCACCATTGAAGGGTACGCCTCCGTAGTGGGTAAAAAAGAAATGCAAGGGCCGTTAAGCAGTTTTTTTGACTTATCATTTGAAGATACCACCTTGGGTGAAAGCAGTTGGGAGAAGGCCGAAAGCCGCCTTCAAACAGAAGCGGTAAATCTAGCACTGAGAAAAGCTGGAGTAACTGCAAAAGACATGGATTACATTTTTGCTGGCGATTTAATAAACCAGTGTACGTCATCCACCTTTGGACTTCGCAGTTTGGATATTCCTTTTTTAGCGCAATTTGGCGCATGTTCCACAATGGCTCAAACACTGGCGATGGCATCTATTTTTGTTGAGACAGGCGCGGCTCGCAAAGCAGCAGCAGTTACCTCCTCTCATTTCTGCACTGCAGAGCGGCAATTCCGCTTGCCACTCGAATACGGCGGTCAGCGAACCCCTACCGCACAATGGACGGCAACGGCCTCCGGCTCTGTAATCGTTGGAACTAGTGGAAATGGTCCCTTTGTTTCTCATGTGACCATCGGACGCATTGTAGACCTTGGTATTAAAGACGCTGCCAACATGGGTGCCGCCATGGCACCGGCCGCGGCTCAAACGATATCAGACTTCTTGCAGGATACCGGCACTTTACCAAAAGATTACGATCTAATTTTAACGGGTGACCTCGCAGCAATTGGCACAAAGCTCCTGCGAGATATTATGGCAGATAATAATCTAGATATCACTGATGTACACAACGACTGCGGTTTAATGCTATATGACCGTGAAAAGCAGGACGTTCACGCGGGCGGCTCAGGTTGCGGTTGTTCCGCTTCGGTACTTTGTTCCGTTATTTTAAAGCGCCTGCAAAGCCGTGAGCTAAATAACGTGCTCTTTGTTGCCACAGGTGCTTTAACTTCCACTACCTCACAGCAGCAGGGTGAAAGTGTTCCCGGTGTTGCGCATTTGGTTCACTTAACCTCTACGTAAATAAAAACCAGATTAAAAAGCCACAGAAGCTTCTTTTTATAGAAGAACTGTGGCTTTTGTTTTATTTAACAATAGAATCAAAAACAATTTATTATATTTCAACATAATTTGATTGCTTATCAATGTAAAATATGGTAATATACAACTGTTAAAGAATCCCATTTATTTATTAAAATTGCAGGATTAACATAAGGAACTCATTTAGATGTAATGCCGATTAACGGCGAAAAATAAAAGGAGGTTCTATATGAAAAAGTTCTTTCCCAAAAAGCGCATGGCTCTCGCACTTGCGCTCACAATGCTTTTCTCATCCTTTGGCGGCACAGCGTTTGCGGCCGAAACCCCAAAAGAGGGAGATCAAGCGACTTTTCAGATTTTATTCACAAGCGACACTCATGGTTCTTTAACGAACTACAACTACGCTACTGGTAAATCCACAGTTGGCAGCTTTTCGCAGGTGGCTACCTTAATTCAAAAAGAAAAAGCCGCTTTTAACGGAAGAACCTTTTTAGTAGACAACGGAGATACCATTCAAGGGAATGGTACTGGATTCTTTATCAATAACGACAATTACAAGCCGTTTCCTCTTGTAAAGGCGATGCAGGATGTAGGGTACGAAATTATGGGCATGGGCAACCATGAATTCAACTTTGGTCAGGATGCTCTGAATAAAGCATACCAAGGCTTTACGGGAACCAAAATCTGCGGAAATGTATTAAAGCAAGACGGCTCCCTTATGGATGGCTATTCCGCATACAGCATTAAAACATTAGACAACGGCTTGCGGGTCGCCTTTATTGGCGCGGTTACTCCCAATATTGACCTTTGGGATACTTCTAATTTAAAAAAAGCGGGCTTACATACCATCAGCGCTTCTGACTCCATTCGCAAATCAATTGATGAGCTGAAACAGAATAACCTAGCCGATATATTCGTTGCCGTTACCCATATGGGCGATACAGGCGAATACGGCAGAGAGGGCTCCGGCGCAGTGGATGTGGCGAAAAAGAACCCCGAGCTTGCCGTTATTTTGGGTGCGCATTACCACACCATTGTAGGCACTGCCGATAAGCAGGTCGTGCTCTCAAACAATGTAAAATTCATTGAGAATAAGAATGCCGGCGGTTCCTTGGGTAAAGTACAAATTACTGCTACCTATGAAAAGGGACAGTGGGTTGTGAAAAACAAGACTGCTACCGATGCAAAAGCAGGCGTGAAAACAGATGTCATCGCTGTTACAAAGGATGTTCCTCTCAACGCAACGGTAGAAAACTCCATTAAAGCGGCAGACCAAGCAGCCAGGAATTATATTACACAAACGGTAATTGGTAAGCTGGTTGGCGGCCCCCTCGTTCCCGAGCCGAAAATTAAGGGTACTTATGAGGGCTATTTGGGTGATACCGCTCTCATTGACCTTATCAATAACGTAATGTTCTATTACACCAAGGCAGACATTGCCGGAACAGCTCCTTTGGATGCAAATTCGAACCACAACCCTGGTAACATCACCGTTGGCGGTGTCGTACAGATTTACAAATACGATAATAACACCCTATACAAGCTAGGAATGACCGGCGAACAGGTAAAGCAGTGGATGGAATGGAGCTACAGCTATTTTGGCTCTACGGTAAACGGTGTGTTCAACAACAATCAGCCTGCTGTTAACCTGAAAACGGATCTTACCATTCCTACCGGCACCATGCAGGGCTACAACCAAGACCAATTCTCCGGAATTAAGTACGAAGTAGACCTCACGAAGCCAGTTGGCCAACGAATTCGCATTCTTTCGATGGCCAACGGTGCTGCCTTCGACCCGAAAAAAGAATATGTGGTTGCTGCAAACAATTACCGCTCTACCACACAGCTTCTTGCCACCTCGTCTACCGGAGTATTTAAGCCGGGTCAAAAAACAGCAAGGCTGATTGCTTCCGACATTCAGGCGCCGAACGGCTCAACCAGTATGATGGATTTAATCATTGATTACATTGGCAAACAGCCGAACAAAACTATTTCAAATACCTGCGACGACAACTGGAAGTTTGTGAATTTGAACTGGGATAAAGCACTCCGTGCAAAAGCAATTGAGTACATCAATAGCGGTGACATTGTAACTGATTTTAAAGTTCCTGTTACAAAGGCACAGGTTCAGAAAATCATGGCACAAAAGGGCGATAAACTGCCAGATATTTCGACTCTTCCCGCTTCCACAGAAAACGGAACCTACACCGTAAAAGATGGCGATACCCTAAGCAAAATTGCAAAGAATTTGCTCAATGACCCCACACAGTGGAAGAAAATTTACGATTTGAATAAGGGTACGATAAAAGACCCTAACCGTATTTACATTGGCCAAAAGCTTGTCGTTCCGGAATAATTGAAGTCCACTTTACATTAAAACAACATTCAGGCCGATGAAGCTATCATCGGCCTGAACTATTAACTTAGTATATTTAGCCAGATGGCAGCTGCGGTTACGGCTTACTCTATATTTTTTGACATAAGAATGGAGGTGTCTCCTCGATGAGAAGGTATAAAATAGAGTCTTTGTTTTTATTTACCCTTTTTCTTTAGTAGATTTTTGATTTTATAATGTGGAAGGCGTACCTTCCTTGGAACCCCGCTCGCAGGTGGCTGGATTTTGGTATGGCTCTCTTTTTTGTAATCTATTTTATTCTTATTTTTATTTGGCTAGTGCGACTCAATCAAAAAAAGCCCAATTCAGAAGCGGAAGGCACAAAGAAAAATTTTCCGTTTTTTGTGAAGAAACCAATCTGCTACATTCTTCTTGTTCTTTTGTAAGCTTTTGGTATTGTAAACCGAATGATGAGCTTTTGAATCCGGTGGGTTTAACCTTAATCTTTAAACACAGGGAAAATGAATTGTTAAGCATAAATTATAAAGAGCTTATATCAAATTAAAAGTCTCTATAACCAATATAAATTTCTTTCCTTTGCTAAGTAGAAAGGAGTTACAAATGAAATACGAAAGAAAACATCCTTTGTTTTTAGTAGTTTTCTTAATGATTGTAGCAATATTAGATTATTGGAGCCGGTCTTACTTCCCACCCAATTTACCTCGTTGGTTTGATTTGGCTTTTACTGTTTTGTTCCTTAGCTGTTTCTTATATTTTTTATACAACTGGGTACAGCTGCGCAAATTTTATAAAACCGATGGAATTGATGTACCCGCCAAAACAAAAAAGAGAGACGCTATTTTTGAAATGGTTTATGCCATACTACCTTTGTGTGCAAGCATTGTTCGGTTTTCAGACTTTCTCGCAAAGTCAAACTTTTAAACAACCTGATACGTTAGTCTTATTTAAAAATAAGCACCGTGGAACATCTCTTAACAATTGAGAAATTCTACGATGCTTATTTTTATGGATAGGGCTTTCTTTCATCCGTTCTCCCAACCAAGTAATCTATGCTGGTGTGATAATACTGCGCAAGCTTTATGAGGATGGATAAGGGAATCTCTCTTTCACCACGTTCATATTTGGAATACAGCGATTGGTCACATAATAAGTATTCGGCTACTTGTTTTTGAGTAAGGTCGTTGTCTTCCCGTAAATCACGAATTTTACTTTTCATTTTCATCACCAAGCTTAGTATACAAAAGGACAAATCGTCCTATTGACATAATGGACTAATTGTCCTAAAATATACTTGAGGTGATTGTATTGGCAGATTATAAAAAAATGTATTTTACACTTTTCCATACAATAACGGATATTATGGAGCAACTAAAATATGTGCAATTAGAGACGGAACAACTCTATCTTACAAGTTCAGAAAACCACCTAAAATTACTGCATACAAATTATTCGTCTAACGAGAAAACAGATTCTCCCTAAATTTATTCTCATAGTAAAAGGCTGATATATGTCAGTCTTTTACTATTCTTAGGCAACACGTTACATTACCATTCATTGACAATTTATATATGCAATGGTATGTTATTATTAACAATATTCTGAAATGAAAGCGTATTTACCATGAAATATCGGTCTTCTTTATATACTCGTATCACTTGTGCAATTCTATTCATTCTGATAATAATTCGAAACCGAATTGAAATAACTTATGCAAGCGGAGAGGTTCTTCCCGCCTGGCTTGAATACTCTGACGTTGCTATTTTTTTCACTTTAATGATTATTTTATTTATTGACTGGAACAGAATGCGGCTTTTTCACCACAATCCAAAGGATGAGGAGGCAAAAAAAGACTACCGCAAACAAACGATTATCAATTGGATTGCGCTCGTTCTTTTTGTCATTTATATAATCGGTAAGCTGATACGAGTATTATCTTTTTAATAGGATTTTCTGCAATAACGATATTAAAAATCAGGAATAATCAGCATGGAGGTGTGCTTTGAAATACGTTGGAAAACATAGTTCATTTATGCGGTTTGCACCGCTCATCTATTTGATTACGTTTATCTCCATTAACATGGTTCAAAAACAGGTTGCAGCAGATGACCCTGCACAGCGTTGGTTCTCTCTAGCGTACCTCGTTTTATTTGCTGTGCTCCTTCTTTTCTTAACTTACGATTGGAATGAAATGCGCCGCTTTCATAAAAACAAGGGCAGCTCTGCTGAGCCAAGCGTACGCCGTAAGCAAATGATAACCTATTTCTTTGCTTTTGTTTTAGGGGCAATTGCCGTGATAATAAATCTGATTTCTTTTCTAAAGTACTAGATTCTTTTTGCTTTTACATAGTTTTATTTCTACCGTAAAGGGGCTGTCACTTTGAATGAAAAACAACTGCGAACACCGGAAAAACAAGAGGACTCCAATCTTTTTCTTAAAGCACTTGGGTATTCCGTTGTTCTCCTTGGCGTTTTAAAAGAATATGTTTTTCCACAAGAGCTTGCTGCGCATTGGTTTCACCTGCTATTTGCTATCGCTTTTTTCTTAACCATGTGCGGCCTTGTGTATAGCATCGCACAAAAGCTGCACCGGCACCGAGAAAAAGAAGTTGAGCCTATGCGGGAAATCCGGCAAGAACCGTTGCCAAAGTTCGATTGGGACATTGCAGGAACTGCATTCTCCGCAGTTTTTTCTTTTATTCTAGCAGCAACATCCTTACTAAAGTTCTTACAATTAAGTTTTTGATAGAAAGAAAGGCTGCCGCAAACTGCGGCAGCCTTTCTTGATTGGAATCCACGCCCCTCTCGCGAGGGGCGACATTCATTTTAAATTAAAAGTCAACACTTCAAATTATTTCAATCCACGCCCCTCTCGCGAGGGGCGACGTTAAACGAATGCAAAAAGAACTAGGCATAAAATTTCAATCCACGCCCCTCTCGCGAGGGGCGACATCGTAAAATTTGTTTTCAATCGTTTCCGATGCAATTTCAATCCACGCCCCTCTCGCGAGGGGCGACTTTTACCATCCACCATTAAAAATTGAAAGGACTATTTCAATCCACGCCCCTCTCGCGAGGGGCGACGCCTAAAACAGCCGTGGAACGGTCGCTGTTGGATATTTCAATCCACGCCCCTCTCGCGAGGGGCGACTGCAAAACAAACAAATCCATATTCTTTTTTGGCAGTTTGTTTTGCTCTTCTAAATAATAATATCGCAAAGTAATTCGATTTGCAAACTAGAACTTGGTCTATACCCTAGAATTTTGTGTGCGAATACTCCAGACTTTTTATGGTAGCTTGCAATTCGCACGAAAAGTCTATCGGCTAACAGCTGTAAATCGATACAATGTCCCTCAGAATAGAAGCAGCGGCAGCCGTAGTGCCAGATGCCCCGCCAATCAGCGTAAGATCCCCCAGCGTATCGGACTCATATTTGACCGCCTTATTTTTACCGTCTACTCGGTAAAAGGGGTGCTCTTCGCTCAGCTTTTCGGGTGTGACCACCAATTGGATCGTCTCCCCCTCTCGCTTTGCCCGGCCAATCAGCTTGTACCGCTTTCCCTCTGCTTTTGCTGCTTGAATGTCTTGCGGGGTGAGGCTGGCAATCCCTTGTATTTTAATATCGGCAAGGGCTTTATTCTCGTTCATCACCACATTGGTCAAAATCAGCAGCTTAAAGGCGGTGTCCCAGCCGTCTACATCAAAGCTTGGGTTTGCCTCTGCAATTCCGGATGCCTTTGCCTTTTCCAAGGCAGTTTCATAGGTGCAGCCGGTTTCTTCCATCTCATTTAAAATGTAGTTTGTGGTGCCGTTTAGCACGCCCTCAATGGAGTAAACCTCTGACCCCGCCATATCGATGGTTCCTCCATTCACGGAGGGCAGTGCTCCACCGCAGGTGCAGCCAATGCCGAGCTTTACGCCATTCTCTTTTGCTGCCCGACTCAGTTCCCGGTAACTATGTACAATGGGGCCTTTATTCCCCGTCACCACATGGATATTATTTTGCAGTGCTTTTAAAATATAGCTTTTTGCAGGCTCACCGGTTTCTTTATTTGTGCTAGTCAGCTCCACCAGCAAATCGATGTCCTTATTTTTCAGCAGAAGCTCCGGCGTAACACTACGGTTCTCTTCCGTATCTTCCATTTCTATGCTAGTTCCATCTTTTGAGGCCGCCAGCAAGCGAGCACAATCAATACCCTCAGGATGATAAAGCCCCCGTTTTGAGCCTATGATGTATATCACATCAAACGAAAGTCCCTGTGCCCTTAGCGCAGCCTCTTTCTCTACGATTAGCCGAATAAAGGCTTTGCCAACTCCGCCGTATCCAATTAAACCTATTCTCATATTTTCCCCTCCATTTTATACAATGATGGAGCATCCCCATCATTTTTAAAAAAAGAACTGCTTTTTCGGTTTTATCTTGTCACTGGGTTCCAGCGGCCACCAAAAAAGCAGTTCCATCATTTCTATAAAACGCAGCACCTTACACGCTTGCTAGCGGTATGTGCCTTACAGCGAATGTATTCAGCGAATCACACGCAGGCGGATGATTTCTTCCATTTGTCTCATCGGCTCCAGTGCAGCATCGTCAACATCGCCGGTTACATCCAAAATCGTATAAGCAAAATCGCCTCTCGATTTGCTCTGCATATCTTCAATGTTGATGCCTGCGTTTGCCATCACGCCGGAGAAACGGCTGATGGTGTTACGCACATTGCGGTGGAACACGCAAATGCGAACTGCATGGGCACGGGGCATTGAAATGGAGGGCATATTTACCGAGTTGCGGATATTGCCGTTCTCGAGGAAATCCTTGAGTTCATCAACTGCCATACGAGCGCAATTGTCTTCCGATTCCGGAGTAGAAGCACCCAAGTGGGGGATAGCCAGCACATTTTCCACACCAATCAACTCATCGGACGGAAAATCGGTCGCATAAGCGGCAACTTTGCCGGACTTCAGACCATCCAAAACAGAAGCAGTATCCACCAGCTCACCGCGCGCAAAGTTTAAAATGCGAACGTCGTCCTTCATCTTGGCAATGGATTCCGCATTGACCAAACCTTTGGTATCCGGTGTAAGGGGAACGTGAACGGTGAGATAATCGCAATTCGCAAAAATCTCATCGAGAGTTCTGGCGTGGTGAACCCAACGGGAAAGCCCCCAAGCTGCATCAACAGAAAGGTAGGGGTCGTAGCCGTATACTTCCATTCCGAGACTTCTTGCGGCGTTAGCCACCAATATGCCGATTGCGCCAAGGCCGATTACGCCAAGGCTCTTGCCCTTAATTTCGGGGCCGGCAAACTGGCTCTTGCCCTTTTCCACCAGCTTGCTCACTTCACTGCCTTTGCCCTTGAGGGTTTTTGTCCATTCCAATGCAGGGGCTATTTTACGGGATGTAAGGAACAGTGCCGCAATTGCCATCTCTTTTACGGCATTGGCGTTCGCACCGGGGGTGTTAAACACCACAATTCCTTTTTCACTGCACTTGTCTACCGGAATATTGTTCACGCCTGCGCCCGCTCTGGCAACAGCCAACAGTTCTTGGGGCAGCTCCATGTCGTGCATAGCGGCGGAGCGAACAAGAATGCCCTGCGGGTTTTCTACGTTACTTCCGCACTCATAGTTCTGCCCAAGGCGGGAAAGACCCTCTTCTGCGATATTATTTAAAGTTTTTACACGATACATTTTAATAAACCCTCTGTTCTTTCTTCATATTGGTTTCATCCCTGTTTACTGGTATTAATAGCCTCCCCTCCCAAAGGAAGAGGAGGCATTATTGTTACAATGACCGTTTTTCAGGAACGAGAAAGGATTCAGGCATTGTTCTTTTCAAATTCCGCCATGAACTCCACAAGCTTTTCTACACCCTCAATGGGCATTGCATTGTAAATGGAAGCACGCATGCCACCTACGGAACGGTGACCTTTCAGGTTTACAAAGCCTGCTGCTTCCGCTTCCTTTACAAATTTCTTATCCAACTCGTCGCTTCCGGTTACAAACGGAACATTCATCAATGAGCGGTCCTCTTTCACTACTGTGCCGCGGAACATTTTGGATTGGTCCAGGAAACCATACAAAATACCGGCTTTCTTCTCATTATGAGCCTTCATGCCCTCCAAAGAACCGAACTCACTCTTAATCCACTCCAGCACCAAGCCGCAAATATAAATCGCGTAGCAAGGCGGTGTGTTGAACAAAGAGTCATTATCCGCATGAATCTTATAATTGAACATGGTAGGAGTAAACTCCTTGGCATGGCCAATCAAATCTTCACGAACAATTACCATCGTAAGGCCGGCAGGAGCAACGTTCTTTTGTGCACCGGCTAACAGCAGGCCAAATTTTGAAACATCGATCGGCTCACTGAGAATGCAGGAAGAAATATCTGCTACCAGCGGCACGTTGCCGGTATCCGGCAGTTCGGTATAACGAGTACCATAAATGGTGTTGTTCATGCAAATGTAAAAATAGTCTGCATCCGGCGTAAAGGTTTTGGGGTCAAGCTTTGGAATATAGCTGAAAGTTTTATCTTTGGAAGAGGCCACAATGCGTGCCTCGCCATAGCGGGAGGCTTCTTCCTGTGCTTTTGCAGCCCATTGGCCGGTAACCACAAAATCTGCCTTGCCGCTGTTTACCATCAGGTTAAGGGGAACCATTGCAAATTGTGACCAGCCGCCGCCCTGCAAAAACAATACTTTATAGTTCTCTGGAATGTTCATCAGCTCGCGAAGATTACATTCCGCGGACTTAATGATTCCTTCAAAGATTTTAGATCGATGGGACATCTCCATAACAGACTGGCCGCTGCCCTGATAATCTAACATTTCATCTGCCGCACGGCGTAAAACCGCTTCCGGCAGGACGGAAGGACCCGCAGAAAAGTTATAAACGCGTTTCATAAATGAACCTCCAATTGGTTTATATAATAGTTTATTTATTATAGACCTTTCCAAAAATCAAGTCAATTGTTTCAAATTAAAATCAGGTGCCATATTGCCCGTATTTTACAGTAGAATATAGGCTTTTTCTGGCATAAGTACCCGTTTGTTTTTTCTTCTCCACTCACTAAACTTTTCATTTTTTGCTTTGTTTGGTATACTTTAAATCATATTTAGGGGTTTGCTATTCCGTTAGAGAAATATGCAAGATTTTTTATCACTGATTTCACCGCGTAATTTCACATATTATTTCGCTGCCTTGTGAAATCGTCCGTTAAAAGGAGAGCTTTTATATGAAAAGGCTTATATTGCTCTTTCCCGCCGCTGGGCTCCTTTGGTACCTTTGGCCTGTGAGTGTTGGTATTTGGAACATTGGGAATATGCTGGGAACTGCGCTATGCCTCTTTCTCCTTTTGTGGGGTACACTTGCACCGAAGTTAAGGCGCAAAGCCGAAGCTACAGGGCACTCAAAGGCTTACCGCACTGGAACACGATTTTGTGCGGGGCTTCTCACTGCCGGTTTTATATGGGCGGGCATTTTAACCGTACAAATGTATACGGCCGCAAAACAAACTCCCCCAAGCAACACCACAGCGATTGTGCTTGGCAGCCAGGTTCGCGGAGATGAGCCAAGCCTTGATTTGTGGGCGAGAATTGGTGCGGCAGAGAAATACCTGAAAGAAAACCCCAAAGCACTTTGCATTGCCAGCGGTGGTCAAGGTAAGGGAGAAAACCGCAGTGAAGCCGTTGTAATACGGGAAAAGCTGATAGAACGGGGTATTTCAGCCGAACGCATTTTGTTGGAAAGCCGCTCCAAAAGCACGGAAGAAAACCTGCGCTATTCCGCAGAGCTTTTAAAAGAACATGGCCTTTCTTCTCATGTAGCGATTGTAACCGATGAATACCACCAACTGCGTGCCTCTTGGCTGGCGAAACAAAAAGGCCTCACACCCTATGCGGTGAGCGCCAATAGTCCCCGCATTATTCTGTCCGCCATGTACACAAGAGAGCTTCTCGCACTCACCGCTACAATGTTCATAGGTGAAAAATAGTTGGCACAATGGCAAAGAAGTTTGTGCAATCCAGTCGCTTTTTCAGAACAGTTGCGTGGTTTACGCGTACCCACAAATCATGTATAATAAGAGAATAGAGACAAGCTTCTTGCCCCGCCTTTGGTGGGGCAAGAACTGAAATAACCGAATTATTTCACTGAAATAAAAAACGAGGAGGCGAAGTATGGCGGAACAGCTTCTCATCCGGGGTGCCCGGATTTTAAGCCCTGCAAACGGTATCGACCAAGTCGGTGACCTTCTGGTGCAGGATGGTGTCATAGCAAAAATTGGTGAGCACCTTTCACAACCCAATGCCCGTATTATTGAGGCACAAGGGTTAATCGCCGCACCGGGCTTGGTAGATATGCACGTTCACCTGCGTGACCCGGGCTTTACGCAGAAAGAGGACATCCTCAGCGGGTGCCGCGCGGCTGCCGCAGGCGGTGTTACCAGCCTTTTGGCGATGCCAAACACCAACCCGGTGACCGACACGCCCGAGGTTGCCAAAGACATACTCGCCCGTGCAGAAAATGCCGACGCGCGTGTTTATGTAACCGCGGCAATTACCACGGGGCTGAAAAGCGAAGCTCTAACCGATTTGCCGGCGCTCAAGGCGGCAGGGGTTACCGCTGTTTCAGACGACGGGCGCCCGGTAACGGACACGCGCCTGATGGCCGAGGGAATGAAGCAGGCCGCACAGCTTGGCATGCGAGTGGTTTCTCACTGTGAAGATTTATACCTCGCTGCCGGAGGGCTCATGAACGAGGGAAAAATCAGCTGCCAGCTCGGCGTACCGGGTATTCCCGCAGCCGCAGAGGAATGCGGCACCGCACGCGACATTGCTCTGGCAGAGTCCTATGGCGTTCCCATCCATATTTGCCATGTAAGCACCGCGATTGCCGCCGCAATGATTCGCGACGCAAAACGGCGCGGCGTGCAGGTAACGGCAGAAACCGCTCCGCATTACTTCTCACTCACCGAAGAAGCTCTGCTCACCCGAAATGGCGATTTCCGCATGAATCCTCCCCTGCGCACCGAACATGATTTGCATGCAATTCGTGACGCGCTGTGCGACGGCACCATCGACGCCATTGCCACCGACCATGCACCGCACACTCCACAGGAGAAAGCAGATTTTCTCACTGCTCCGAACGGCTCCATCGGTATGGAGACCTCTCTCGCCGTAGGAATCACCTACCTTGTTCAAACCAATTGCCTCACGCTTTCACAGCTCATTGAAAAGATGTCGGTAATACCGGCAAGGATTCTTGGAATCCCCGGCGGCACTATACAGCAAGGCGCACCGGCAGACATTGTGTTATTTAGCGAGACCGATCGCTTTACGGTAGACCCCAACTCCCTGCACGGGAAAAGCCGCAACACACCCTTTGCAGGAATGGAGCTTTCCGGCAAAGTTAAATACACCATCTGCCGTGGCAAAGTGGTGTATCAGGAGGCATAACCCTGCACAAGCAGAGTAAACACCCGAAAGCCTTCCTGTTTTAAACGGCTATTCGTCGTAAGGCCAACAAACGAATGCCGTGCCCATATAAACGCTTATTACATTGGAGGAGGAGCCTTATGTCACTGGACACGCTGATTGAAAAGATTATTGAAAAGCAGAACCCCACTGTTGCGGGACTAGACCCCAAGCTGGAGTATATTCCTCATTTTCTTCGGGAAGAATCCTATGCGAAATATGGCAAAACATTGGAGGGCGCAGCCGATGCCGTGCTGCGCTTTAACTGCGCCCTTATTGATGAGCTGGCGCCAATTGTACCTGCCATTAAACCCCAGTGCGCCTACTATGAGGCGCTTGGTTGGCAGGGAATGCGTGCGCTTGCACAAACCATGGAATACGCTCGTGAGCGCGGGTTGTTTGTCATTACCGACGGAAAGCGAAACGACATTGGCAGCACCATGCAGGCCTATGCAGACGCACACCTTGGCAAAACAGAGGTGGAGGGCGAACTCCTCACTCCCTTTAGCGGAGATGCTCTTACGGTAAACGCCTACCTTGGCTCCGATGGAATCAAGCCCCTTCTGGGTATTTGCAAGCAAGAGGATAAAGGCATATTTGTTCTAGTAAAAACCTCGAATCCCTCCTCTGGGGAATTGCAGGATCAACTGCTGAAGAATGGCAAGCCGGTTTATTACCAGATGGGTGCTATGTGTGAGCAATGGGGCGAGCTGTTGCCCGGTGCATATGTGTATTCTGGCGTGGGTGCGGTCGTTGGGGCAACGTACCCCGAGCAGCTACGTGAGCTGCGCATCGAGTTCCCACACACCTTCTTCCTTGTTCCAGGCTACGGCGCACAGGGCGGCGGTGCAGATGATGTTGCCCCCGCATTCGATGCCTCGGGTCTTGGTGCAATTATAAACGCATCGCGCAGTATTCTGTGCGCTTGGCAGAAAGAAAATGCCCCCGAGCAGGACTTTGCAAAGGCCGCTGCCAGAGAAGCGGTTCGTATGCGCGACGCCATTACCGAACGGATAGGGAGGATTGGTTAACACCTATGAAATACGATACCATGCAATGTGAAATCATTTATAAGAAGCAGCCCGTACCCGGTGTTCACGACTGGATTGTGGATGCCGAGGACTTTGCCCGCGCCGCAAAGCCGGGGCAGTTTGTTCATGTGCTTGTTCCAGGCAAAACGTTGCGCCGCCCGATTTCAATATGCGATATTGACGCAGAGAACGGAACGTTGCGCCTTGTGTTCCAAGAGCGAGGGGAAGGAACAGAGCTGCTTGGCCAGAAACACCTTGGCGATTTTATTGACCTGCTCGCCCCTCTTGGCACCGGCTTTGAGCTTGGCGACACCAGCCGCAAGGCATTGTTTGTGGGCGGCGGCATTGGCGTCCCCCCTCTGCTCGCGGCGGCAAAGCAGTTTGGCAGCAACGCAACCGTGATTCTCGGTTTTCGCAATAAAGAATCTGTTATTTTAGCTCGCGACTTCGCTTTGGCGGGCTGCCGTGTATTCATCGCAACCGACGATGGCAGCATGGGCTTTCACGGAACCGTGGCAGACTGTGCACGCCAATATGCAGATGAAACCGATGTGCTCTTTGCCTGCGGCCCCAAGCCCATGCTTAAAGCATTGGACAAGCTGGTGCAGGAGAAAAATATACCCGCACAATTCTCTCTGGAAGAGCGGATGGCTTGTGGCGTGGGTGCCTGTCTTGGCTGTGCCTGTAAGATTCAGCGTGACGGCAAAGAGGTTTACGGCCACGTGTGTAAGGACGGCCCGGTTTTTGACAGCCGGAGCATTGTGTGGGAGGAATAAAGCATGGCAGATTTAAAAGTGACCATTGCCGGAGTTACATTTGAAAACCCGCTGATTGCAGCCTCTGGCACGTTCGGCTTCGGCCATGAATACCAAGAGTTTTTCCCGCTTTCTACCCTTGGCGGTATTTCCTGCAAGGGAATCACACTCAAAGAGCGGGCAGGCAACCCCCCGGCACGTATTGCAGAAACCCCCAGCGGGATGCTCAATGCAGTGGGGCTGCAAAATCCGGGGGTTGGCGCTTTTCTGGAAAAGGATTTGCCTTGGCTCTCCCAACAAGGCACACGCATTATTGCAAACATTGCCGGTAATACACCCGCCGAATACTGCGAAATGGCGGAGAGGCTATCCGGTTCTGCTGTAGATATGGTTGAGCTGAATATCTCATGCCCAAATGTGAAGCAAGGCGGCGTGCACTTTGGCACCTCCTGTGCGGGCGTAGAAGAAATTACTGCACAAGTTCGCCGCTATTGTAAAAAACCGCTGATGGTAAAGCTCTCCCCCAATGTGGCGGATATTGGCGACATTGCAGCCGCGGCGGAAAGCGCCGGAGCAGACGCCATCTCCCTTATTAACACCTTAACTGGAATGCGGATTGATATTAAAAGCCGCCGCCCGATTCTGCACAACAATACAGGCGGGCTTTCCGGCCCAGCGGTGTTCCCGGTAGCGGTTCGCATGGTTTGGCAGGCAGCCGCCCGTGTGAAAATCCCCGTAGTGGGCATGGGTGGTATTTCCAGCTGGCAGGATGCGGTGGAAATGCTGCTTGCAGGCGCGAGTGCCTTGCAAATCGGTACAGTGTTTTTTAGCGACCCCAAAGCGCCTCTCTCCATTTTAAAGGGGCTGAACGAATATATGGAGCAAAACGGAATTTCTTCCGTTACGGAACTTACCGGTGGCGTAAAGCCTTGGTAACAACAATGAAAAGGAGCAGCGAATGACCAGAGTAATCTTAATCCGCCATTGTGAGGCGGAGGGAAACGTAAAAAAGATTTTTCAGGGGCACACAGATGCTCCAATTACCGAAAATGGCCGCCGTCAGCTTGAACTGCTGGCACTGCGCCTGCGCAACACACCCATTGATGTGGTGTACTCCAGCCCTCTAGTGCGCGCGTACCAAACTGCCGAAGCAGTGAACCAGTACCACAACCTGCCCATTTTACAGGATGCGGGCTTAATTGAGCTAAACGGCGGCGAATGGGAAGGGGTACCGTGGATGGACCTGCCTGAGAAATTCCCCGAAATGGAAGAAATCTGGTGGAAATCGCCGTACAAGTTCTCCTCCAAAGAGGGCGAAAGCATGCGGGAAATGTACGACCGTATTTGGAACACCGTGATTGAGCTTGTAAAGGCAAACCCGGGCAAGACCATTGCAGTTACCAGCCACGGCTGTGCTATTCGCAACTTTCTTTGCCGCGCAGAGGGCTGGCCGATTGAGCAGCTTAATGATATGGATTGGAGCGATAATACCGCTGTAAGCATTGTCGATTTTGATGATGCGCTTTGTTCCACTATCGTTCTAAAGAATGATTCCTCTCATTTACAGGGAGAAGCCTCCGTGATTAACCCGCGTGATTGGACACGCAAGGAGTAATCGCCCACAGGCGCAAATACATTACGGAATCGTTGAGTAAACCCGCCCAACGAGGTCATGTAAATCTTTATTTACTATCTAATTTTAAACGGAGGGCCTGCCATGAAAATTTTAGCAGTGGATTTGGGCAAGGCACGCACCGGCCTAGCTATATGCGACGAAGGCGAACGATTGGCCAGCCCGCTTACAGTGGTACAGGAGCACAACCAAGAAAGGCTGTGCCTTGCCATTATTGATGCCGCAAAGCAGAACGGAGCCAAGCTGTTTGTAATTGGCCTGCCCCGCAATATGGACGGCAGCGAGGGCGAAAGCGCACAGAATGCCCGAGCGATTGGTGCAAAGCTTGAGCAGGAAAGCGGAATTCCCGTCGCTTTCTGTGACGAGCGCGGCACCACGATTACGGCACACAATTACCTCAACGCAACAGACACGCGCGGTAAACGCCGAAAAGCCGTGGTGGATGCAGTAGCCGCGACTATCATATTAGAAAATTATTTAATGCTTCGGAAAAACCAAGCATCAATCAATAATTAAACAAAAAAGACACCCAAAGGAACTTGGTTCCCTTGGGTGTCTTTTTTTATGCCATGTATGTTACTCAAGATCTGGTTCAATTAAATAGTCCGAAAGCAGCTGCAATAGCTCCGGCCCTACCCTCGCAATAATCTTCAGCCCATTTTCCGTGTACACTTCTTCCTGCAAAACGCCATCCTTGCGGATGCGTGCGGCTAGTCCGCTTTCTGAAAAAGGGAGTAAGGCCTCAACCAGTACCGTGCGAACCGGTAGATTACGCTCAATGGTTTCCAGCAGTTCGCCCATTCCTGCTCCGGTGAACGCACTAATACGCACGGCATTCCCAATCATGGGAACGGCATCCAGCTCGGGAACCAAATCGCACTTATTCAGTACCGGAATCATTGGGCGGTCTTTGCACCCCAAATCAGATAATAGAGTTCGAGTTACCTCAAGGTGTGTTTGCGCTTCCGGGCTCGACGCATCACAAACATTCAAAATCAAATCTGCCAACGCTGCTTGCTCCAGTGTAGAGCGGAACGCATTAATTAAGTGGTGAGGCAGTCTGCGTACAAAACCAACGGTATCAATCAGCATCACAGTAACACCACTTGGTAGCTTTAAAGCACGGGCTGTGGGGTCAAGCGTTGCAAATAACTGGTCTTTGGCCAATACACCCGCCTGTGTAAGGTAGTTCATTAGAGTGCTTTTGCCGGCATTGGTATAGCCGACCAGTGCAACGGTAATGATGCCATCCTTTTGGCGGCGACGGTTAATCTGCTCGCGGTGCTTCTCCACCTCATCGAGCTGTTCCTTTAAATTCTCAATTTTCCGGCGAATGTGCCGTCGGTCGGTCTCCAGCTTTGTTTCACCAGGGCCGCGTGTACCAATACCGCCCCCTAAGCGAGACATTGAAATACCCTTGCCGCTTAGCCGGGGCAGCAAATAGCGAAGCTGTGCAAGCTCTACCTGAAGCTTACCCTCTTTTGATTTTGCCCTGGCGGCAAAAATATCGAGAATAAGCATGGTGCGGTCAATCACACGCACATTCGTCAGCGCTTCTAAATTGCGGATTTGAGTAGGCGAAAGCTCGCAGTCAAAAATGAGCAAATCCATTTCATATTGTTTACAGTGTTCGGCAATATCATCTGCCATACCGGAGCCAACGCAGGTAGCTTTATCCGGTGATGGGCGCTTTTGCACCATGGAGCCAATCGGGTCTGCACCCGCGCTCCGCGTTAGCTCGTACAGCTCCGCCATGGAAGCCTGCACATCGTAATCACCGGTATCTACCGCCACCAAAAGCGCTCGCTCCGGGCGAATCTCATTTTCAAACAGTTCCATATAAACTCCTATCCACAACCCGGAACTTTAACCACATCCGAGAATAATTTGTACCTTATCATAGTATAAAAATTCCAGTTCGTCAATTGCCGTTAACGCACTGCCACATAAATATACTGCCCATACAACTTGTTAAGATTCAGTTGTGCACTACCTGCCTCCGGTGTGGTTTTGCTCTGCTTTAACGTTACTTTCTTGCCGCTCATTGCCAGTCCGGCGGTGCTACCCCATTGTGTAGCCACACCATAGTTTACCATTGTATAACTACTGGTAAAATTCGATTCCAAAACAGGCTTATCCTTTGCATATATTAGAAAAAGTTTTGGCTCAAAATCAAGCGTGATGGCGACCTCTTCGGCTCCGGTGCCCGTACGGCTACCGACTACCAAGCCCTCATTTAATTTCAGGCGATCTGCGGTGTTTAAATGCTGCACTTCATTTGCAAAGTGCTCACCGAGAATGGTATCTAAAATCATATTATCCTGCACAAAATCTTCGCACCTTGGTTTATCACTCTCTACCCAGCTATTTAGCCCCAGCTTGGGCGTTTTATTCGTAGATGGCATCCTGTTTTTCCTCCAGTTCCTTCCATTATTCCAGTTCTCGAATTTGCGCCCAGGTATAACCGGAATTCTCTAGCTCCTGAAACGGTTTTTCCGTATTTTTTATATAAGACCATGTAATCTTTCCAAAATCAAATAGAATGTCCAAGTGTGCGGGCAATAGCTGCAAGGCCGCCTGCTTTAAACGGTACCGTGTAACCGATTGATCAAGCACCTCATGGCTAAGCACATACAGTTTTTGCTCTTCGGGAACCTCCCAAAGCTCTGCACGAATACCAATGCTTTGCAAAGCCTGCTCGAGGCTTTGCTTTGTGTTGTCATTTACGGTTACCGCGCCACGGTACAAGAGCATTTCGCGCCGAAGCTCCGTTGGCAAATCGGCTCGTTCCGAACCAAAAGAAAGCTCTCGCATCGCAAGCCCTAATTCTTGCGCGGTGGGAAGAAATGCTTCCTGGGTCAATTCCTCGAGTGCCTGGTAGACCAAATCCAGCCCAGCCGCTGCAGCGGTAAGCTCCGCCTCCACACGGGTATTGCCGTCAAACCGATAAAGCCGTAGAGGCAGCAATTTATTTTTCAGCGAATCCATCGCCCTCATTTATACCACGCTCCCCATTTGCTGAACATAAATAGGGTCTGGTACCGCAAGCTGTGAAAGCTCCATTTTTTTATCTTTGGTTAAGGTATCATCAAAACGATAATTTCGAATTAGACCAGTATCCATCAGCCTCTTACCGATTTGAGCCAATATGACCGATTCCCCAACCGAAAGCTGTTCAAAGTAAGACTCCATTTCATGTATCGCCTGTGCCGTTGCCGCCGCGAGCGTACAGCCGGGCGCAGGGTCAATGTATAGGGAGATTGGAAAAGCCACCAATTGTGCTGCAAATACCGTTACAATTACATTTATTTCACGCAGGCGATTGAGCTCCGCCTGAATATTGAAAAGAAGCTCGGCAGAGGGTGCTGCTCCCCTGCCAGCAGCATAAATTGCAACCGTTCCTGTGCCTTGCGCCCTTGGCACTACACTGGCAGATTGTATTCCATCATACTGCACCACAAAGCTGCGGTAAAATTCTGCATTTGTGCCATTGGGCAATACCTCATAGCTTTTTTGCAGCCGCTTGCACAGTTCCTCATCACTTTCTTCATCGGTTCCCCCGGTAAACGCACTTGGGTTATAAACACTTTCAATTCCTGCCGGAGGGGTAAGTAAAAGTGTCACCGTATTTGCCGCCGTATTTGTGGGTTTACCACCCTGCTGTGCTACTGCAGGGACTTGTACCGTGCGGGAACCCGCCGTGAGTGTAACCTCTTTGGTTGTTTCAAATCGCAGACTGTTTTCACCAGAGACAGAGCATACCGTTCCCTTAGGAATCAAAACATCGTACGGCAGGGTGCTTGATCGCCCAAAAACAAGCGTACCGCTAGACGGCACCGCACTCTTTCGGGTAAGCCCACGCTGTGCGGCGTGCATCTCTAGATATTCCCCCTGTGCCGTTTGGGGGAATATCTGTTTTTTGAGCCACTCAATTCCACAAAGCAAGGAATAGACCTCACCTGCCAATACCTTGATTCGAATACCCAAGTCCGATGCATCGTCTGCTGAAAAACCTGCTAACCCCTCAAAGCTACTCTGCATTCTTTTTAATACGGAATCGTAGCTCTCCATTTCACCCCTCCTCGCCCGTTAATTCCATTGAAATTGTTCCTAACCCGAAGGAGGTCGAAAGCTCAGCAGTCAGTCGTGCGCGGCGTGTTCCAAGCGGCGTACACAAAACCTGCTCCACCGAAATTCCCGGTAGAGGTGCAAGTGCCTCTTCTACCAGTTCACGCGCTCTAGCGTTTAAGTCCGAACCCGACAATACCAACGTATGCAATTTACTGCCGAGGGACGGATCATACGAAAAGCTGCCCCGCGGTACAGTAAGGCGAATGGTAGCTCTTTGCAGTAGCTCCTCTTTCCCGGTAACCGAACGCGGCAAACCGTTTGCCACTACCTCAAAATCCCCATTTTCCAGCTTTGTATCCATTATTATTCCTCCACTTTGGCAAAGGTCTGCCCATTTATAATAACTTCCCCACTGTTTTTCAGGCAGATTCGTGCCCCTCCGGCAGAGTACAATAGCAGCTCACCGGGCTCAAGCTCGCTGTTCTCCACAATCGTGCCGGCGCAAACAGGTTGCTCCCCACCACCAAGGATGACCGCTCGAGCGCCCGTAGGAGGCAGATAGGCAATCCCCCAAGGTGCCGCAAGCGCAAGCTCGCGGTACTCGTTTTCTCCCTGTACCGCCACTTGGGCATTTTGCCCGCCTGTCACTTCACCAGAAAACACTTCTCCCGTTACTTTCGATTCTGCCATTTTTTCTGTAAGCCACATTTTATCCCCTCCTTCAACCCGATTGTCGCAGGGTAACACTGCAAACCATTCCTGTAGCATCCAATGAACACTTAACGCTCCACACCGTTAGGCCCTCCAAGTGGCCAAAATAGCAGTCGTTTATCTCTGCTTTTTTCCCCGGCTGTATATTCGGCCACCCCGGCAATACCCAAGCATATTCAAGTGACTTTTGGTTTGCATTGTCAAGCACCTGTCTCCCGTTTGCTGCTGTCGTCATACAGCGGCGGCGCCGAATTCCATCGCGCAGCGCTTGTTCCTCTTTATATGAAACCGTATACCTGCCATTTTGGGGGTTACGGGTGAGAACCTCACTAATTCTCTCGAACTCACGACTTGTTTTTGTTTTGGAAAGGTAACCGAGCCCTAGTCCCAAATCACCAAATACAAGTGGGACTTCTTGCTCATCCTTTCCTATGGTTAACATATCGCCATCCTGCATTGTGGGAACCGCGTTCCACGCACGGCGGCAAAAGCTTTCGAGCACCTGCCATTCGCTCATTCCCTTTGCGACTGTGAAATCACCAATTTTCACCGTTCCCTTTGGAACGTGGTACTGTGAAAAACCATAAGGCACAGCATGGCGCGAAAACACCGTAGAAAACGGAGGGGAATAATACATTTGCGGCACAGCTTCATTATCTAGAAGCAGCGCCGCCATACTGCGCCCCTCAACCCGTACGAAATCTCCTTTGGAAGAATGCCTATCTTGCTGAACATCCAATGGGCCATAAAAGATGACTTTCTGACCATCTAAAACACGCAAGCGGTACAAGGGAGGCAGAGCACTCCATGAAAACTCCCCAACGAACTCGTCTGCCGGAGCACCCGACCCCTTGGTTATATGAACGGAAAGCGGAGTACCAAGTGAATACACCTTTCCCAATGCGGTAATTCCCTCAAATATCACGGAATCACCAGCCTTTCCCCTTTTTGCAGGTAGTTCGGCCAACGGATATGCGGGTTCTTCTCCAAAAGCTGGTCAACCGTTACAGAATAACTGGTGGCTATCTTCCACAAGTCATCGCCCTCTGCACATTCATAAAACTGTCCGGAAAGTGAGTTTTGTACTGCATCGGCAGTGCCGTCCTCCCAAAACACAAAGCGGTAGCGCACCAAATCGGGTTCGGGGTTGCCAATCATCTCGAGAGATAGGAATCGTGCGTAAAATGGGGGTACATTCGGCAGAGTTAGCACATCACGTTCGGTTTTCTCAAGTACAGCATATAGTTTCTGGAATTGGGTGATACAGTTCCCACCATAAAACTCGCCCTCGCCCTCAACCACTCGCTTTTGAACACCGTAATCCTGTAAAATACTCCCGGAAAACGGCGCGTGAAGCTCTTTCACTTCTCTGCGACAAGTAACCGTTAGCTTTTCTGGGTTATGCGGCCAAACATACTCCCCGTATTTCATTGGTTGCAGCTTCATACCAACTCCCCTTCCAAAAATAGGTGAGGGTAACGGCGATAATCTCGCTCTAAAGCGCGGCTGATGCGTTCCGCTTCTTCTCTTTCCTGCACTGCGGTAGAATCATCTGCCGCACTCAAATTCTGGTTCATACCGCATCTTCCTCTCTTCGCCTTTTTCGGGCTGTAATGATTGCATGCTCCGCTAAAAAGCCATCCCCGGCTTCTACTTGCTCGGTATACTCCTGCCATTCACACCCACTGTACACCGTTCGTACGCCATCCTGTACTGTAATCAGCCGAAAATCGGTAAACTCCAAAAGAGATGATTGGCTAGTACCTTCACTTGGAACACAAAGCTGAGAAAGCTCTAGCCGGTAAGAAGGCTCGCGCTCCAAATAGGCGACCGGCTCGCCCTCGCCAAAAGCGTATATTGCCTTGCGTTCTTTTACACATACGCATTTTACTGAGCTGGCAGCCGCTATTTTGTTCCCATTGAGCTCAATCGAAACACTCTGGCGCTTGGGTAGTAACAGCTCCATCTTAACCCCTGCTTTCCTTACAATAAGCGGTCATACCTACCTCCGCATTCATACGATACGATACTGTTGTATCGGAATATTCCACCTTACCGCAGGAGATGGTCTGTAAGCATAAACCATTATTTCCAAACAACAGCACATCGCTGATGCGTGAGAATGCGTCCACACACGCATTGGCACCCATTTCTCGTGAAGCAGAAATCCAAAGGCTCACCGTAAGCTCTGCCCGACGCAGAGATTCATCCAGTGAAGCCGGAACAAAGCGAACCGGAAGAATTTTTAGACATGCGTTTAACCCCTCTGTTTTCCCTCTGCGCTTTTCCCAAGCCTTTGAAAAGCAAATGTCCCGAAGGGACTCCTTTTCTGTTAACTGCCGAAGTAACTCTTGTTCCAATAAATCAAAATCCGCCATCTGTTTCCTCCCCCGGCAATTCCTTTAAAACCGCCCATAGATATAAAATTTGGTTCCCCACCTCAACGCTCTGTGCACGTATGACTTGGTAGTTATTTTCGGAACAGCTCAAAACCGCTCCTCTCATTTGGTCTAACCGACATTCCGGCGGACCAATGTAAGAAAAGTGGGAATTATCAAAATACCCCTCCGGCATCCAAACTTCTTTCGGAGAAACCTTGTTTTTGTAATTCATCGCCTGAATTAGCGCATACACCGTTTTAGGCTCTGTATTTTCTGCTGTTACGGTTACATTACTGCCATATTGCCGGAGCATACGGCGAACAAAAGCCGCCCGCCTCATGACTGTACCTGCTTAAAATAGAATTCGGTATCGCACAGGTAAGGGGAGGCTGCCTTGCGAGCCTCCTGCCACAACCTGCGAGCCGCTTCCATCCCGGCAAGACTTTTGGTCACACGCACCTCACCTGCTGTAAACTCACTCTCCGGCCCACTGCTCTGCGCCACCGTAAAGCGGTAAAAGGCCAGTGCGGCAGCGGCGGCATTCAGCAACGTCGCCGCGCTTTCTGGCTCACTAAGCACCTGCGTGTGCAATTCTTGCATAGCCTCATCACATAACCCCAGCCACGGCTGTGCTTCTTGCGGGGAAAGCCCCGAAAGGCAAAGGAAACGTTCTTGTATTGCTGGCAAATTCATCGGCTTCCCCTCCTTTTTTATTCTCCGGTATAGCTTACAGCTCGGCTAGCACCGGCAAATATTTTAGCAAATCCGGCGATCACACTAATAGAAGCACGCTCGAGCTGGCGGTCAATCAGTTTATCAGAATCTGTTAGCACCTCACCGGCCTGCACCATCTCTAATGCACAATTTTTATCAATACCAATCATGCGGTTACCGGAAAGCGAGGGAACATGCAGAAGCTTCGCACCCAGTGGGGTAGCCATCTTTCCAGTACCCTGAAAATCCAATCCGGCTTTGGAATCCTGAAATTCTTTTAGGTTCAGAATATCCTCCACCGCAGGAGTTGATGCCAAAATGGTATTTAGCTCATATGGCTGCAATGCACTCCACAGGCTAATTACATTCTTATAAGCTAAGGCACCGCTAACCTCTGTAACTGGTGCGGGGTTCGCATTACCGTCACCGTCAAGCAGCACATTCACTGCGTCCTCTAATTGAGCGCGGGCAATGTAGGCACCAATCTGCCGCAGAGTTACAGTAAACAAATCCAGCTTTTGAAAGCGCAGTGCTTCGTAGGAGGCAACCAACATACGACCACGCTTGTGCAGGCGCACGAGGTTCTCCTGTGTTTTCACTACAGTCTGGGGGATTTGCGCGCCCTCGGCAACCGGCAAAAGTTCTTTTTCGCGCGGCAGAGGGTCAGACGTAATTGTGCGGTAATCCATCGAATTGATTTTTGTAACCGTCGCCACAATGGACGGCAGCAGGTCTGCCCGCTCCATCCCTTGGCGAACTGCACGAGATACATATTCGGGAAACAACGCAGCACTGTCACTTGTTTGAAAAAACTTTTCAACGGTATCCGAACCCGCTCCGCCTATGCGAATGTCAAAACGCTTCAGCTGCCGCTGGTAGGCGTCTAGCCCTGCAAGGGAACTACCCTCATAATGGGTAGAGGGGTCAAGCTCCTCCAAGTTCTGGGTAAAGGTCTTACCGGCACCGTACATTCCTTTTTCCAATTTTAATGTATCGTAAAAAGCCATTTTATCTCCTCCTTTTATTCTCACAGAATGATGCCGCACACGGCTGTGGCGGTATCTACATCCACTACCAAAAGCGGTCTTCCGGCAGAGTCCACTTTCACTTTTCCAGTTCCATCTCCGCTAAAAGATTGGTAACCTACTGCAGGTGCCGTACCGGAATAGGGAACTTTTACATAACCAGATAGCTGAACGGCGGCAAATTCGCCGCGAACATTTCCCGCGATACCGCAAAACAGCTTGCCCGCCGCACAGGGAGCAACCTTTCCGTTTGCGCTCATCATCACTGGCATACCCGCTGCAATTCCCTGTGCCGCCTCAAAGGTAACCATCTTTTCTCCAAATCCATTTAGTTCCACTTTCATTTTTAGTCCTCCCCTATATTGTTAAATACGGAATACGTCGTTCCCGCTTGCCGCCGCAGCTTGTGGTTCCTGCATCAGCTGTGCGCGCATCGGCATTGCATCGGCGGCCTTTTGCTTGAGCGACTTCTCCAGCAAAATCAGGTCATCCAGTTCCATGCTTTTTACCGCTCGGCTCATCACCTCTGAAGGGATTCCCGTTTGGCTGAGCGCACATAGCCTTACAATACTTTTGCTTACACTCTCGCGGTACTGCCTGCCGCTTTCTGCAAGCGCTTCCAATCGTTCCATGTGTTTTGAGAGCTCACCTACCTGTGCAGCGGTAAGCGTTACGCTTTGCCCTGACTGCAACGCTTTCTGAATTTGTTCCATCCCCATTTCACCCTCTCTTTCTGGTAAAAAGCCTTTGATTACTCCGGCTTGCCGCTGTGCCGGTACCGCCACAAACGACCATTCATAGGCGTCAGTAGGTCCCTCCAGTACCGTACAGCAAACGCTATTATCATAACGGTGTCCTTTTACATGCGTACACGCTTGGGTCTTGCGGTCAGCCCCGCAAATGGAGCAAAGGGTCTTCCCAACCGCACAGCCAACGCTCACCTCTTTTTTAATCCCCGACTCCAGCTCTAGAATCAAATCTCCGTTTTTCTCGGATTTTGGCAGGTATGCCCTTGCTACCAACCGTGTGTACGGCTCACCTGCCTGCGTCTTTTTCTGCGCGTCCGTCTCGATATGCGTAGAAAAAATGCGTGCGGTCTGGTCTGCACTTTTCATGCTGTGGTCAAACAAACCGGTTTTGCCAAGAAAAAGCTCGCCCAGCCGCTCCAGTGCTGGAATGGTAAACCGTTCAAAGTCACGGTCAATCTCGTTATCGCACAATACAACTGAAAACACATACAGCTCTTCTGGGGAAAACTCTCGCCTTGTATAACGGCTTATTTGCTCCATCTCTTGTGCAGATGCCGTTGCCCCAGCACTTTTTAATACATAACCCTCTCTCATTCTTTCCCCTCTTTCTCCTTTTGCACGTCCCATTCCAGCTTTGCGGCCTGCGCATTTTTCAGCCTTGCGCCTGCAAGGTCAACCGTATCCTGCAAGCTAATATCCTCCCATACAATCTCCATGCGCTCGGAGTACCCGTTCATTGAGAGCCACAAGCGGCATATTTTCTCAATCACCGGTTCCAAAAGACGGCGGTAGCTCTCCAGCTCACTGGTGAGAAGGTCCGACTGCTGGGAGGACATCCGCTCCGTAGAGGACCAAGATAGCCCCAGTAAAAACGGCGGTACACCAAGCTTTGCAACAATCTGCTCCAAAAGCTGACGCACCGGAATTTGGCTGTCTAAAATCTGGTTATCTGCTCCTATTACACGAATGCTCACATCGCCAACGGCAACAAAGTCGCTTACACCGGCTCCCGGCTGCATGGCGCGGCTCCATTGCTCCGCAATCTGCCGGGCACGCTCCGCGCCGAATGCACGGTCCCCCTCCCCGGAAGGCTTATAGGTTACCGCAAAACGGGCATTTCCCACACGGTCCCAGTTCACGCCGATTGTATGGTAGATTTTCATTAAGATTTCGCCCATGAACGGGAGACCCCTTAAAATAGATACCCCTCGTACTTCTCCCGGCTGAGGGTTTAGTGCAGAAAACAGCACCAAATCCGGGCGGCGTACCGGCACCAACTCACCGGACTGCCCACGAACGCAAAGCTGCACTCCCAGAGGGTTTTCTCCACGATGAAGCTCCAAATGCTCCAGCCTCGCATTGTAAAGCCCCGCAATATCGGAAGCATCTGCCCTCAATAGAATTTCACCCACAGCAGTACCATAGGTAAGCATTTGATCCAAATAGGTGCTCAAAAATGCCTGAATTCCGGTTTGCGCCGTACCTACTGGCACATGCTTTAGAAACGCATCCAATGCTCGCCGGGCGCAGGCCTCCGGGCAATCCACGTAAAAGGTACCAATGAGCCTTACTGTCTTTTCCAGCGCAGCTGATATAAGCGGAACCGACTCTCGTAGTGTGCCGTACAAACGCTGCTCTCCGCCGGAAAGCGGTGTGCACCGGTTCCAATTCCAGCCCGCCTGCCACTCAGAACGTAAAGCCGTCTGTGCGGTGGGAATGTTAGCAGAGCTCTTTTTCGTTCTAAACCACCCCATCGTACTCTCCTGTCCGGCGCGGGGCGGCTATCGCATAGCAGCCTAACGCGTCTTGTTGTAATATTGTTGCGGTAAAATACCGAATGTCATCCATGGCATGGTCATTTTCCTTTATTGGTGTATCTTTGGTGTGATCCGAGCTCCAACGGTAAAGTGAAAATTCCCGCATTGCATCGGCACATGTGTCGCAGATGCGAATTTGCCCATCCTTTAGAGCCGCCGCAACCTGCCGTATCCCATCCACCACGTCGTTTCTCGCCGGTAACACTTGGTAGCTCCCGTGCCGGCGAATCACTGCCATAAAGCTGGCCGCAGAGGGGTCAGCTACCACACAATCAATTCTTCGTGCTCCGGCAAGCTTACACAAACCGGTATAATGCTCTTCGTCCGTTCGCTGAAAGCCCTCTCTGCGCGAATCGTAATAATACTCTGCAATTCGGTACCAGCAACCTTTTTGTTCCCCCCATAACCCAAAGGACGAGGGATTCACTGTACCGTAATCACACGAGATAATATAACGCTCGAACGCATCGCTGGGCACGGGGCAAAATTGCTCCTTCGTCATAAAAGGGTACACAAGTCCCTCTGCCGCCACCCATTCCCCCAGTACAAAGCGCCGGTAAAACGTTCCAGAATATAAACCGCGGTAGCGCTCGAGCATCGCCTTTGAGAGGGAAGGATTATCTTCCATTTGAAAATGAAGGTACAATGCCTTTTTTTGTGCCGCATTCATAATCCACTCTCGGTAGAACCAATGCTGGGGGTTTTCCGGGTTACAGTTAAACCAAAAAGTTGAACCCTCTACCGAGCAGCGAGCCAATGCCTGCTCTACAAATGAGCGAGGCATCAATGCCACCTCATCAAACAAAACCCCTGCCAGTGTCATCCCTTGTATGAGTGCGCAGGACGATTCATCCTTACCGCCAAATAAAAAGTAACGGTTTTCTCTCCCACATGCCGAAATCGTCAGCATGTTTTCAGAAAGCCGCAGGGTACATTCAAATCCATTTTCCTTAAGCACCGGCAGTAACGGCATCACCAAATTCCGCCGCAGCGAACGAATGGTTTTCCCGCAAAGAGCAAAGGATTGACCATCAAATCGGTAAATGGACCAAGCTATAAAAGAGATGCTAAGGCATAGCGTTTTCCCGCTCCTCACCGCTCCGTCACATATTACGGCACTGTACTGCTCATAAGGACTGCCGTTGCACCACCAACTCAATGCCTGAAGCTGCTTTTGCGAGAACGGATGAAACACCAAGCTCAATCCCCCTCTGAAGAATCCGCCTGAAAGCAGCCCACACTTTGCTCTAAAGCTCGGTAAAAATCACCCGCTCCCTGTTCACGCTCATCACTTAGCTGCTCTAGGCACTGCATAGCCTTAATGCGGTCAAAAAACTTGATTTCCATACCACCGCCCTTTGGGCGCTTTATTTCTGCTACATTAAATAAATCCAATTTGCGTATTTCCAGAACATTGGGGTCATCGCAACACATAAGCCACACTGCATCAGAAATGCCACCAAACGCCAGCTTATCGTAACCACGCATAATTTTACGTTTTGATTTATTGGGTTGTGTCATGTAAGCTCCTTTCTCTTTTTATTTGCTATTTACTTCGATTTTCTGATAAACCGTTTCTTCCATAAACTCTTCTATTCGGGGTGCTTTTCCCTTTCTTTCATCTTTTGTAACAATCTTGTGCTTTCTCTGCTATGAATCGTCTGGTTATGAATCCCCCAGACAAAATAAAAAAACTTTCTCCCAAAAGAGAAAGCTTTCCATATTTTTTTTATTTTCTTTTATTTTAGGTCGATTTTCATCACAAATTGTAAATTATAATAAATAATATACTGAAAGTAATAACGAGAAAAGAGTTGACTTTTTTCTTTTTAGTGAGTATACTGTGTATATAGTGTATATACAGTATGCAGAAAGGAGAGCTATGTGGATATTTTAATCAGCAACTCCGACACCAGGCCTATCTATGAACAAATTACACATCAAATTAAGAATCAAATCATCAACGGTGCACTAAAAGAAGGGGATGCTTTACCATCGATGCGCGTTCTAGCAAAAGAGCTGCGTATTAGCGTTATTACAACAAAACGAGCTTATGAAGATTTGGAGCGGGATGGCTTTTTAATCACACGAGCAGGCAAGGGAAGTTTTGTTGCCACTCGCAATGTAAGTGCGATCCAAGAAGAGCACTTACGCCAAGTGAAAAATCACCTTTCAAAGGCAGTTCAGCTTGCGTTATTATCTTCCATTTCGCAAGAACAGCTTTCCGACCTTCTCAACCGTTTATACAAAGGAGAATCTATATGAGCAATCTATTAGAGGTTCGTGGCATAACAAAGAACTTTAAATCATTTTCCTTACAAGACATCAGCTTTTCGGTTCCCGGCGGAAGTATTATGGGAATGGTAGGCGAAAATGGAGCTGGTAAAACCACCACCATTAAATTAATTTTAAATGAGATGCAGTCAAACGGAGGAGTAATAAAAGTATTTGGGCTTGATTTAAAAAAGCATGAACGCAAAATTAAAGAACAAATTGGCGTTGTCTTCGACGATAGTTATTTCCCGGGCGATTTTAATTCTCAAAACATTAGCAGTCTTTTAAAATATTTCTTTCAAACTTGGGATGAACCTTTGTACCAATCTTATATAAAAGAATTCAATTTGCCAAAAGAAAAGAAAATAAAAGACTTTTCCAAAGGAATGCGAATGAAGCTCTCAATCGCCGCTGCATTGGCACACCACCCTCGCCTGTTGATTCTGGATGAAGCCACCAGCGGTCTTGACCCCGTCGTTCGCAGTGAAATACTCGATTTGCTGCTGGATTTCATTCAAGACGAGGATCATGCCGTCCTTTTTTCATCGCATATCACGGCAGATTTAGAGCGAATCGCAGACTATGTTACGTTTATTCATGACGGCAAGGTACTTCTCAGCGATTCTAAGGATGTGATTCTGGACTCTTACGGTGTTGTAAAGTGTAGTGCGCAAGATTTCTCAAAGCTGCCAAAGCAGGAGTACCTCCGCAACCGCAAAAATTCCTTTGGCTGTGAGGCTCTGGTCGCAAACCGTACGGATTTTCAAAAAAAACATCCTGATCTTGTTGTTGATGCCGCCGGCATTGATGACATCATGGTCTTCTACGGAAAGGAGCATAACCAATGAAAGGTCTACTATTAAAAGATTTTATGATTTCAAAACGCAGCCTTACATCCTTTGGCATTATCATCATCCTTTTATTTACTGCATCCTTGGCAATGCGTTCAAACCTCTCTATACTCAACGGGGGATTGTTCTCTTTTATATCTATTTATTTTACGATATTTCTATCTTTTAACTTATTTACGTATGATGAAACCTGCCACTGGAACATTTTCGCACTATCGCTACCGGTTAGCAAGCGTGTACTCGTTAGAGGACGTTATGTTTTTCTTCTGCTTGTGCTTATTTCTGCTATAGGCTTATCCATCCTTTTTTACATTGCCTTTGGCTCCGTTTTTAGTTTAGAAATATTACTTCAAATAGCTGCATCCATAACGGTTTCACTTATTTTAATCAGCTTTTTGCTTCCGTTTATTTACCATTTTGGTACTCAAACTACAAGAATACTGCTAATGGTCGTTTTTGCCTCTTTCTTTTTGTTGGCATTTTTGCTTCAGAATCTGTCTATAGCACCACCTACCCTAACTGACCAGAGTGTTATTCTTCTGTGCTATGCTGCTTTTGGAGCCTCTATTCTTTGTTTTTTCATCTCTTACCTTGTTTCTTGCAAAATCGTTGAGAATAAGGATTTTAATTAATGATTATCGCAGTATTAATTCAATATTTAATTTTTTATACATGGTACTATCTTTATTATTGAATTCATCATAAGAACATTTTTACAAAACTTTAGTAATAATTCAAATTCTTTTTCTTTATTGAATTTTTATAAGAGAACGGAAATCGAAAACGATTCCGTTCTCTTTTTTATCTATTAATAGTATTAAATTTTGTGTGAACATTGTTATTTTCTCACAAAAAGAAACGTTTTTTTTTGGAGGACACCCCCTCCATTTCAATTGACAGATTTCGGCTTGTCTTATATAATTGACGCAGTCACAACATGGAAAAATATAACAATTAATTAATGTTTATTGAGACCAAAACCAAGCTCCCATAGAGCTTGGTTAAAAATGCTGTTTTGGAGGGTCCCCATGAAAAATCTATCCATTCCTAAAAAACTGACAATAAGCTTTGCTTTAGTGGTCGTTTTATTTGGCGGTATGATCGCATGCATTATCACGCTCGGTATAAAATCTATCGCAAGCTCCTTAAGCAACTTTTACCAAGGCCCTTACCAAACCGTTACTTCTGCGGAAGATTTAAGCAAGTCTTTAAATGCCCAGCAAAAATATTTACTTATGTACCTCACAAATGACGATAAAGACGCTATTGTTGGCTATCAATCCGAACTGCGCAGGTTAGATCTCGCCATGCAGTCCGACATTGCCATTTTAAAGAACAATCTTATTTTACAAGACAATCAAGATAAGCTAAATCTGCTTATTTCGAACTCTACAAATTTGCAGAAACTAAGTAACCAACTGCAAGAAATGTATAGCCGAGGCGAAACTGAGGAAGCAAAAAAGCTCTATTACTCCGATTTTATTACCACCGCGAACTCGTCACAAAGCTTATCCTACACTTTAAGCTCTTCTTCCAAATCAGTTGCAAACCAATTCTACATATCGGCAGGCAAAACAGAACAGCAGACTTACCAAATCATAATGATTTTAAGTGGCATAATTCTGCTGGCTGTTATTCTTGTTTGCATTTACGTGGTACGCCTCATTACAAAGCCAATTAAACAAATTGAATCCGCTATGCTTCGCTTCTCCGAAGGAGAACTCGATGTAGATATTCCCTATACCTCCAAGGATGAACTTGGTGTTCTTGCTAATAGTATGCGGGCTATGTCTAGCAACTTAAAGGGATACATAGAAAATATTTCGTATGTGCTTGGCACCATATCCAAAGGGGACATGACCGTTTCGCTCGATATTGAATACAAAAATGACTTTGCACCCATTAAAGATGCACTTACCACAATTTTAGATTCACTCAACAGCACCCTTTCTCAAATTCAAGATTCAGCCAACCAAGTTACCACCGGAGCGGAGCAAGTATCCATTGGGGCACAAACCCTTTCCCAGGGGGCTACCGAACAAGCCAGCTCCATTGAAGAGCTTGCCGCTACTCTTTCTGAAATCTCCGATAAGGTAAAGGCCAATTCCGACAATGCTCAAACCGCGAACAATAATGCGGAAGACACTACCCGTATGATTCAAGACGGAGATGCAATCATGCAGCAGCTGGTCGGCTCCATGTCTGAGATGGCGAGAACCTCTGCCGAAATAAATAAGATTATTAAAACAATTAACGATATTGCATTCCAGACCAATATTCTTGCCCTAAATGCAGCGGTTGAGGCCGCCCGCGCAGGTGCTGCCGGAAGAGGCTTCTCCGTAGTGGCAGAGGAAGTTCGAAATCTCGCCAGCAAGAGTGCACTAGCCGCTGATAATACCACCGCTCTGGTAGAAAACACCTTGTCTGCCATACAGAACAGCACCAATTTGGTTGGTAAGGTTCGCAATTCTCTGGAAGAAATATCAAACAAAGCATCGGCTACCACAACTGTTATACATGAAATTACCATTTCTTCACAAGAGCAAACCGTGTCGATTGATCAAGTAAACGAAGGAATCAATTTAATCTCCGGCGTTGTGCAAACCAACTCTGCAACGGCGGAACAAAGTGCGGCAGCCAGTGAAGAGCTCTCCGGTCAGGCAGAGACTATGCTCAGCCTAGTCAACGTATTCCAGCTAAAAGAGGGGGGCCATACCTCCTTACTCACCTATGCACCAGAATACGATTTCCCGGAGAATAGCATGACGGATGCCATGACTTACGATGACGGCCTGGACTTCTCCAATTCGGAAGACCCCTTAATTTTGGAAGAAACCGAGGATGAAAAAGAACTCACAACTACACTGTAAACTCTATTTTTTTCTTACATATTCTGAAAGCCACCGGCAAAGTCGGTGGCTTTTTTGTCTGTATATCGCTAAAATCAAATCAAAGCTACTATATAATAAATAGATGTAACTAAACATTATCTCATCTAAAAGTCACTCACATTTACTTGTTTCGCATGCAAGTTATTGTTCCGACAGATTTGCTGTATTTAACATACGCTAAAAAGAAATATTCCCTTACAATTTAAAAAAGAGATGTGTCCTAAAAAATTGACACATCTCTTCTCACCCATACTTATTTTACCTTCACGGTTTTTTGTGTATCTCCGTTATCTGCTAAAAGTGTTACGGTAACATCAAACGTCTTGCCATTCTGACCAATCTTGCCGGGACGGTAAATACTAACCGTCATTTTTTCACCAGACTTGTGCAGACCCAGCTTTTGGTACAACTCTGTCATGGTAGAGATTTGGTTGCCATCCACTTTGGTTATAATATCGCCAACCTTTGCCTCTGTGCCACTAAAGGCACTGTTGGAGTCTATGGAAGCAATAATCACACCCTGCGGCCAACCGAGCTGTTGCTGAATGCTAGACACCTGATTCGCACCAATTCCCAGGCGTGCCCGCCCAGAAACATACCCGTTTTGAATCAAATCATCTATAATTCCTTTGGCACGAGCAATCGGGATGGAAAAACCCATTCCTTCATAACCCTCGGCCACCAGCTTTGAGGTATTTACCCCTACAACCTGCCCATACAGGTTAAACAGTGCTCCACCGGAAGCCCCGGGGCTAATTGCCGTATCAGTCTGAATATACGTCATATTGGCCTTTTCACTGTATCCTACAGAGCGATTCAGACCTGAAACAACACCGCGAGTCAGAGAGCTTGCAAAGGTCATCCCGCCGGGGTTGCCAATCGCCAGCACCCAGTCACCTACCGCCAGCGTATCCGAGTTCCCGAAAGAAGCTACCGGTAAGCTCTTGGCATCAATCTTTAGCACTGCCAAATCCGTGGTTTTATCAAAGCCAACCACTGCGGCATTATACTGGCTATTATCATGAAGAATCACGCGAAGCTTTTGGTGCTGTTTTGAATCTTTTATTACATGTGAGTTGGTAATGATATACCCATCCTCACGGCAGATGATACCAGAGCCTGAACTTATGCCCTCCTGCGTTTCGCACACCACACCAATAATAGAAGGAGAAACAGCCGCATAAATAGCCTTTGCAGTACTTTCATCGCCAGACGGAAGTGGCGAAACCGTTAATCCGGCAAAGCGTGGATCTGCCAACACACCAGTAGGTGCCGGTTCGGCAGTATCCGGAATCTGCGGAGCAGCCTCCGATTCTGGCGGGGACTGCGACGGTTCTTGCGGAGCCTGTGAGGAAGCCGTGGAATCATCTGGCGTGAAAGCAGAATAAAGACTTAAACTAAAAAATCCAAATACAAATACTGCTCCTAACGCAATAAGAATTCCAATAAACAGGCGGTAACCCTTACTACGAAACGGTTTTGGAGTGTACTCTGGGGGATTTCCCATTCCTCCGCCAAAAGGCGCGTACACTCTCGGTGGCTGGTAGCCAAACGGTACCTGCTGTCCCTGTGGAGGGGAATTCGGGTACCCATAGGGCGGTGGGTAAGGTGGGTAACCCTCCGGCGGCATCCACCCGTTTTGCGGGTCCGCATATGGGTTCTGCTCGGGATTTCTCTGACCATCCGCATTGGGTTCAGAACCAAACGGTCGGTATTGAGGATCCCTTTGCGCAGGCTGCCCGTAGACAGAACCATGTGGGTTTTGGTTTTGTTGCGTTGTTTCCTCCTGCATTGTACCAGCTTGCTCGCCTTGCACGGCACCAACCGGTGAAACCGTGGGCGTCTCTTTCGGCTTATCCTCCTGCAACGTCGGCTGTTGCACGGGTTCCACCTCATTGCCCTGCGACCTTTCCTGCACAATAGCAGGCTCATTCTGCTCGTCATTCGCAGAGGCACACTCAGGTACATCTTCACTTAATTGTCTATCCTCTTGCACTACATCCCGCACATTTTCTGGTAGGCGATTATTTTCTTTTTCGCCCGCATCATCCAAGACCTCTTCCCCCAAAAAAACCTCCGGTAAAGCATCCGGCCGCTGGGATTGCTCTGGCTTGTCGGCATCCCCCTCATTGGGTGTTTTCCAATCGAATTCGTCCATACTCAATCCCCCCGTAAATGAATTACCCTTTCATGTCTTTTTTCTCTTTGGGGAGCTCCTTAAACGGCGCATCCTCCGCTTCCAACTTTACTTGCTTATCTTTGTTTTTCGGCAGCCAAAATTGGAATTCGCAATACTCATTCTCCACACTTGAGACTGATATTTCTCCACCGTGCAGCCCAATAATGGTACGAACGATATACAAACCCAATCCCATTCCATTTTTATCATAACTGCGCGATTTATCCGTTTTATAAAAACGTTCAAATATCATGTCAACTTCATCCGGCGGGATTCCCGCTCCGCTGTTTTTCACCCGCACAATATTCCGGTCTGGTTTTTCTTCGACATGAATTTCAAGATATCCACCGGTATTGGTAAACTTTACGGCATTTTCAATCAGATTATACATCACCTGATGAATCATGTCCGGGTCGCCGTCCACAAACAAGCTCTCCGCATCCTCCAGCCCGCGCACCTCAAGGTGTTTGTCTTCAATCGCTTTTTCAAATGATAATAGGGCCGATAGAATGGTATTGGTTAAATCAAATCGACCGGGCCGCAGCTTTAACTCTCCATTGTCGATTCGAGAAAGATCCAACATGGTTCGAACCAAGCGAGAAAGACGCTTTACCTCTGTTGAAACAATCTTCAAGTATTTTTCCTGCTGCTCTGGAGGAATCGTGCCGTCCAATATCCCGTCAATAAACCCGGCAATAGTAGTCATCGGCGTTTTCAGCTCATGTGAAACGTTGGCAATAAAGTTTCGCCGCACCGTTTCACCAGAGGCAAGAGATGCCGCCATATTGTTAAATGCCTGTGCAAGCTCCCCAATTTCGTCGTTGCTGCTAACCGGAACACGAACCGAAAAGTTCCCTTCTCCAAAGCTGTGAGCCGCAAGCGACATTTCATGCAAAGGCCGTACCAAACGGTAAGAGAACAGCCATACCATGACAAAAGACAGCATAAATACCACTGCCGCCGCAATGAGGAACATGCGGAGCGCCTCAGTACGGTACACCTGCAACGAGTAGATGTTCGAGGCCGTAAATACCGCTCCAATGGTTACAGCGTTCCCATTGTCGCCAATTACCTGAATGGGTACACCCACAATGTAATGCGACTGCTGATAAAGACCCTTCAGAGTACCGGTTCCTGTAAATCCACCCTTTACAACCTGATTCATAATCTCCGTATCCACAGCACCAGCACCAACATCTCCGCTGCCCGTATATGCTGAGAGCAGGCGAACACCGTTTTTATCCGTTACGAAAATGTCCGCATCAATATTCACGGAGAATGCAGAGATAAACGCCTGCATTCGTTTGCCGTCCACCATGTATTGATTGTTCTGAATCATGATTACGCTTTCCGACGCAACCGCGGCTACGCTCTGCGCATTTTTACTTAGAAGCTCCCGCTTTTCATCCTGCCAGTAGCGCGAAATAAAGCTAATCATCACTACGCCCAAAAAGATAAAGCTCACAAATATGATCAGCAGGGTGATTCTCAGGTATTTTTTAAACAGAGTTTTTTTCACTCCGGAAGACGCCCTTTCCTAACGACCATTTATTCCTTCACTTCAAACTTATAGCCTACGCCCCAAACGGTTTTCAGGGCCCATTTTTCAGAAACGCCCTCCAGTTTTTCGCGCAGCCGCTTTACGTGAACGTCTACCGTACGGGAATCTCCGTAATAGTCAAATCCCCACACCTCATCAAGCAATTGGTCACGAGTAAACACGCGGTTGGGGTTGCTGGCAAGGTGATAAATAAGCTCCATTTCCTTGGGGGGCGTGTCCACCTGTGACCCATTTACACGCAACTCATAGTTTGTAAGGTTAATTGAAAGCTTGTCGAACTTTACTTCTTTAATGAGCTCATCACTGTTTTTACCTACACGGCGCAGCACCGCTTTAATACGGGCCACTACCTCTTTGGCTTCAAACGGTTTTACCACATAGTCGTCCGCACCAAGCTCCAAGCCAAGTACCTTGTCGAACACTTCGCCCTTTGCCGTAAGCATAATAATGGGACACTGCGATTTCTTGCGGATTTCACGGCATACCTGCCAACCATCCAGCTCCGGCAGCATAATATCCAAAAGCATTAAATCCGGATTCTCTGCATCAAACAGGTCTACTGCCCTTTTGCCATCATTGGCAATTGCCACATGAAAGCCTTCCTTTTCCAAATACAGCCGAAGCAGCTCGCAGATGTTCTGGTCATCATCAACTACCATAATTTTTCCTGCCGCCATTTTAACCGTCCTCCCGTTCTGTCTATATTAAAGAACAATTTGCGTAGTAAATCTTTCCCGCTTGTTCATAAACCTCTGCTTCGTTACAAAACGTAGCATTATCGCAGAGCAATAAACAAGCCTATTGCAGTTATTATACCAGTAATTATACTAAAATGGTCAATAAAAAGGATGAATATTTTTTAAAGCTTTCCCATTGCCAAGTACCTTTGGGTGTGCAAGAAAATACATTTGACTAATCCACCTGCAAAGCTCTCTTGGATTCTTCGAAATAATCAATTTTGTCGTAATTTCTATTGCAGGTTGAGCATTACAATGGTACACTGTTATGTATGGCTTGCAGGAGGGATTCCCGGTATGAATAAAATAAAAAAGCTGTGGCGTTTTCTCACCTCACCAGAGATGCTTTCTTATCTGGTATTTGGTGTTCTCACCACACTCATCAATATTTTTTTAGCCGGCCTATTATACGATATACTGCATTGGAATCTATACGTTGCCAACACCTTGGCTTGGCTCGTCTCCGTCTTGTTTGCCTTTTTTACCAACAAGCTATTTGTGTTTCAAAGCAAGAGCATGGCTCCCGCAATACTCTTGCGAGAATCCATGTCCTTTTTGGGAGCACGCCTGTTTTCGTTGGGTGTCGATACCCTCGGCATGGGGCTTTTGGTAGATTTACTGCACTGGAACTTCTGGGTGGCGAAAATCCTAATGAATGTGATTGTCGTCATTCTGAATTACATTTTCAGCAAGCTGCTGATCTTTAACCAGAAAAAATAAAGGGCCGCAGCCAGCGTCCCGAACTTGGAGGAAGAAACATGCTTAATAACAGCGAAAAGACGATGGAAAAAATTGTTGGTCTGTGTAAAAACCGGGGATTTGTTTATTCCGGCTCCGAAATTTACGGCGGACTTTCCAACACATGGGATTACGGCCCTCTGGGAGTGGAATTTAAAAATAATGTGAAAGCGGCATGGCGCAAAAAATTTGTGCAGGAAAGCCCCTATAACGTAGGGCTGGATTCCGCTATTTTGATGAACCCGCAGGTATGGGTTGCTTCCGGCCATGTGGGCGGTTTCTCAGACCCACTCATGGATTGCCGCGACTGCCATACTCGCCACCGTGCTGACAAGCTGATTGAAGACAAAGGCGGCGATGCGAACGGCATGACCTTTGAGCAGATGTCCGATTATATTAAAGAGCACGACATCGCATGCCCGGACTGCGGCTCAAAGAATTTTACAGACATCCGCAAATTCAACCTGATGTTTAAAACCTTTCAGGGCGTAACTGAAGATGCAAAGAACGAAATCTTCCTGCGTCCGGAAACCGCTCAGGGTATTTTTGTAAACTTTGTGAATATTCAGCGTACCACACGCCGCAAAATTCCTTTCGGTGTGGCGCAAATCGGTAAATCGTTCCGTAACGAAATCACACCCGGTAACTTTACGTTCCGTACCCGTGAATTCGAGCAGATGGAACTCGAGTTCTTCTGCAAGCCAGACACAGACCTCGACTGGTTCTATTACTGGAAAGACTTCTGCAAAAAGTGGCTCTTAGACCTTGGCCTTAAGGAAGAGAACATCCGCCTGCGTGACCACGAGAAAGAGGAGCTTTCTTTCTATTCTAAAGCTACAACAGACGTTGAGTTTCTATTCCCGTTTGGCTGGGGCGAGCTGTGGGGTATTGCAGATCGTACCGATTACGATTTAAAGCAGCATCAAACTCACTCCGGTAAAGCACTGGATTATTTTGACCCTGAGAGCAACGAGCGCTATATCCCCTATGTTATTGAGCCCTCACTCGGCGCAGACCGTGTAACGCTGGCCTTCCTGTGCGACGCATACGACGAAGAAGAGCTTGGCGAAAACGACAGCCGTGTGGTTATGCACCTGCACCCGGCATTGGCTCCCTACAAAGCCGCTATTCTGCCGCTTTCTAAGAAGCTCAACGATAAGGCTCAGGAAGTTTTTGCAAAGCTCTCGAAGCACTTCATGGTCGATTACGATGATGCCGGTTCCATCGGCAAGCGTTACCGCCGCCAGGATGAGATTGGTACTCCATTCTGCCTCACTTACGATTTTGAGAGTGAAGCCGATGGCTGTGTCACCATTCGTGACCGCGACACCATGCAGCAGGAGCGCGTCTCCATCGACAAGCTGGTGGAGTATATCGAAGCCAAAATTGAATTCTAATTATTTTTATATTATAAAAAAGGCTCTGGCCGTTCTTATGAACGAACCAGAGCCTTTTTGCATTTTAAAGAACATCAGCACAAGCCTTTTACATATTCCACTAACGGGGCAATGGAAGCTTCATCCATAAAATCGGCAGTCTTTCCATACGTTTCTAAAAAGAGTCGATCTTCGTCATTCCATTCTTCAGGCGCTTTGGGGTCAATCGTCATTTTCTTCATCATTGCCATCATGCCACGGTGAACGAGGGTGAGCTCACTGTAATCGATTGCTCCACGCAAATGGAATCGCTTTATTTTCTCCTTTTGCTCCGGGGTAAAATTACGATTTAAAATTTCAGAATAATCCGTAGTCTCTGGGTTCGCTAACCCTACCGTAAACACCACCAGTGTAGGACAAGGGTGCTTTAAAACCAAATCCACTCCGGCTACCCCGCCCGCATAAAGGCCACCGCCATAAACTACAATATCAAAGCTTTGCAAAGAACTCGGCGCAATGGCAGAGTGTTCAAATAGCTCCGCTCCCAAATCCCTTGCAATCCACTGCGCATACTGTTTGGTTGCACCATATTTAGACTGATAAATTACTGCAATGCGTTTCATAATATAGTCTCCCTTATTTGTTAACCAATAACCATTCCGCCGTTTACTCCCAGAACCTGCCCGGTAATAAAGTCTGACCGGCTGTCTGCTAAGAAAAACACAGCCTCCGCAATGTCACGGCATGTACCAAGTGCGCCAAGCGGTGTTTCTTCGCAGAGCAATTCCAGTGTTTTGGCAGGAAGTGCGCCGTTCATTTCAGTATCGATTACGCCGGGCGCTACACAGTTCACCTGTATTCCAGAGGGGCCAACCTCTTTGGCTAGCGCACGTGTCATTCCTATTACAGCCGCTTTTGCAGCAGAATAATGCACCTCACACGAGCCACCAATTTGCCCCCACATAGAAGAAACATTTACAATTTTACCGCTATGACGGCGAATCATCCCTTGCAACGCGCGTCTACTGCAATAAAACGCGCCATCCACATGAATGGCAAACATCGCTCTCCAATCGTCGTCCGTCAGGTCGGTAAACAGCTTTTGCTGCGCAATGCCTGCATTATTTACAAGCACATCAATACTCCCAAAATGTGCCTCTGCGTCATCGAACATTTTATCAACCTGAATCCGGTCGGCAACATCTGCACAAACCGTAAGTATCCGTTCTCCTGTGGCTACACCTAGCTCACGTTCCAGCTCTTCTGCAAGCTTTCGTGCCTGCTCCTCACTTTTATTGTAGTTGATTACCACTCGGTAGCCCGCAAGGGCAAAATGCCGCGCGATCTCACTGCCAATTCCACGAGACGCTCCGGTAATGAGTGCTGTTTTGCGCTGTTCCAATCCATTCACCTCTCTGCTCTCTTTCTTATTCCATATTCCCAGTCAATAGCATCAACGCAGAGAGTGCAGCAACTGGTGCGGTCTCCGTTCGAAATATGCGTGGACCAAGAGTTGCCACTTCAGCGCCGCTTGCAGATGCTCGCTCCACTTCTTCTTCTGAAAATCCACCTTCTGGGCCAATAAACAGCGATATCGGTTCCTCTGGGCGAAGAGCAAGGCTGCTCAGGCTCTTTCCGCCACCTTCATAGAAAAACAGGATTCTCCCGCTTTGCGCTTCCGCCTGCTGCAATGCTTTTGTATACGGAGTAATTCCAGTAACCTCCGGCACAATTCCCCTGCCGGACTGCTTGGCGGCCTCCAACGCTATTTTCTGCCAGCGTTCCACCTTTTTGCGAGCCGCCTTTTCATCCGGGCGAGAAACACAACGCTCGCTTAGAACCGGTACCACGCGGCACGCACCGCACTCAACCACTTTTTGCACCACAGAATCCATTTTATCTGCCTTTGGCAGGCATTGATATACCGTTACAAACACCGTAGGTTCACTGGCGCTTTTTTTCTTCTCCAGCACGCGTACCTGAGCACGAACCGATTCCGCTTGCAGCAACACACAGCGGTAATCCATTCCTTTTCCATCGCATAAAGTCAACTCTTCTCCCTCCCGCATTCGGAGGGATTTGACGATATGTGCTCCATTTTCCCCATCCACCCAGGGCTCGTCCCCCAGATCACAGGGAAAATCGATAAAAAATCTTGGCATGCCTTCACACTCTTTCCGGCCAGTGGCCTAACCTGTTACATCGATGGAATTATTATATTCCATACAAAAGTAGAAAGTCAAATCAATTCCGTAAAACCCGTTTTCGCTTCTATCATAGGGTAATATTGCTAGATTTTTCGTGCTATATAAGAAAAAAGCACTTTCTTTCCATATCACTCAAACTTGCTTTTTAAAAAACTACTTTTATCCCCTTTTATATCTATATGTTCGCAGATTTAGTTATTACAAGCTAACTATAGTTGCTTTTCTTCCTAGTTCGTATCCTTACCTTTATTCCATATAAAACCGAATCCCCCTGCCGGGCCCGGCAGGGGGATTCGTATTCTACCGCAAGCATTTGCTGCGGCAAGTATTTTCATCAAACCAGAAGTAAATTAGTCTTTTGCTCTTGCTTCCAGCTTTTCGTAGGTCTTCTTCGCATCTTCCTCAGCCTTATCGAACAGCTTCTCAGCACGATCCGGGAATGCACGGGTCAGCGAGCTGTAACGAACCTCACCAAGAATAAAGTCACGATAGCTCTCGGTGGGAGCCTTGCTGTCGAGCTGGAAGGGGTTCTTACCTTCGTCTGCACGGCGAGGGTCAAAGCGGTAGTTGTGCCAGTAACCGGCCGCAACAGCCTTCTTCTCTTCAGCCTGTGCAACGGTCATGCCGCCCTTAATACCATGGTTAATGCAGGGAGCATACGCAATGATAAGGGACGGGCCATTGTAGCTCTCAGCCTCATGGAAAGCCTTCAAGCACTGGTTGTAGTCTGCACCCATCGCAACATGAGCAACATATACATAGCCATAGGTCATGGCAATACCAGCCAAGTCCTTCTTCTTAATCGCTTTACCAGTTGCTGCGAACTGAGCCACAGAGCCGGTAGGAGTGGATTTCGACGCCTGACCGCCGGTATTGGAGTAAACCTCGGTATCAAATACCAGAATGTTTACGTTCTCGCCGGAAGCGATTACGTGGTCCAAACCGCCGAAGCCAATGTCGTAAGCCCAGCCGTCACCACCGAAGATCCACATGGATTTCTTGCCGAGGTAATCGCTGTCATCCAGAATCAAGCCAGCCAGTCTTGCAAGCTCACCACCTGCGGACTTTGCCTTCTCAACCTCTGCAAGCAGAACATTAGCAGCCTTTTTGTTCTCGCCGCTGTTCGGGAGAGTTTCGATATACTTCTGGCAGGCTTCCTTCAGTTCAGCGGATGCCTCATTGAGAGCCATAATATTCTCAACATAATCAATCAAGCGGTTGCGAACAGCCTTCTGGCCAAGAGCCATACCAAGACCAAACTCAGCATTGTCCTCAAACAAGGAGTTTGCCCATGCGGGGCCGCGGCCCTGGCGGTTTACGGTATAGGGAGTTGCAGGTGCGGAACCACCCCAAATGGAGGAGCAGCCGGTCGCATTTGCAATAAACATTCTGTCACCGAACAGCTGTGTTGCAAGCTTCGCATATGGTGTTTCACCACAGCCTGCGCAAGCGCCGGAGAATTCAAGCAGCGGCTGGAGGAACTGGCTGCCCTTTACGGTGCTATCCTTAAACTTCTCATGCAGTTCCGGCTTCTCAGAAAGGGTTCTGCCATATTCAAATACTTCAGCACCAGCAAGCTGTGTATCAATGGGCTTAAGAACCAATGCTTTGTTGCCCTTCATGCCCGGGCAAACCTGCGCGCAAGAGCCGCATCCGGTACAGTCAAGGGTAGAAACAGCAATGGTGAATTTCAGGCCCGGCAGACCATTCAGGTCTTTGGACTTTGTTTGTGCAGGTGCATTTGCCAGCTCTTCGGGGGTCATAACCAGCGGGCGAATAACCGCATGCGGGCAAACATAAGAGCAGAAGTTACACTGAATGCAGTTGTCGGGGTTCCACTCAGGAACATCAACCGCAATACCGCGCTTTTCATAAGCAGCACTGCCCTGCGGTACGGTACCATCTGCATAATCCTTAAAGTCAGCAACTGTCAGCTTGCTGCCGCGGAACGCATTTACGGGGTCAAGAATATTCTTTACATAGCTAACCAGCTCAGGGCGGTCACCCTTAATTTCCTTCTGGCCGTCTGTGTCAGGTGCATTCTTCCAGCTCTCAGGCACTTTCACTTCGTGGAAGCCATCCACACCGCGGTCAATCGCAGCATGGTTCATAGCAACAACCTTGTCACCCTTCTTGCTGTAAGACTTGGTTGCAGCAGCCTTCATGAATTCAACAGCCTGCTCAATCGGAATAATGTTCGCGATTTTAAAGAACGCAGCTTGCAGAATGGTGTTAATGCGGCCGCCGAGGCCAAGCTCTTTACCAATCTTAATACCATCAATGGTGTAGAAGTGAATATCATTCTGTGCGATATATCTCTTCATTTTGCCGGGTAGGCGCTGCTCAAGCTCTGCCTCATCCCACGGGCAGTTTAAGAGGAAGCTTCCGCCCTTTTTGAGGTCTTCCACAATATCGTACTTGTCAATATAGGAAGGGTTGTGGCAGGCAACAAAGTCAGCCTGAGAAATGTAATAAGTAGATTTGATCGGCTTGTCACCAAAACGCAGGTGAGATACGGTCAAGCCACCAGATTTCTTAGAATCATAATCGAAATAGCCCTGAGCAAACATGTCGGTGTGGTCACCGATGATTTTAATGGAGTTCTTGTTGGCACCAACGGTACCATCTGCGCCAAGGCCCCAGAACTTACAGGAATGAGTGCCCTTGGGAACGGTATTCACACGCTCTGCCAAAGGTAAAGACAGGTGAGTCAGGTCATCCACAATGCCAATGGTGAAGCGCTTTTTCGGTGCTTCTGTCTGCATGTTGCGGTATACCGAAATAATGTCGTCGGGAGTGGTGTCCTTAGAACCCAAGCCATAACGGCCGGAATATACAGGAACAGAGGAGTAGTTGCTGTCTGCCAAAGCAGCAAGAACATCCAAGAACAAAGGCTCACCAATGGAGCCAGGCTCCTTGGTTCTGTCAAGCACAGAAATCTTCTGAACAGATTCTGGCATCACATCGAGCATATATTTTGCAACGAAGGGGCGGTACAAGTGAACCTTTACCAAACCAAGCTTTTCGCCGGCGGCATTTAGGTAATCAATAACCTCTTCAATACAGTCGCAAACGGAACCCATGGCAACGATTACTTGTTCTGCCTCGGGGTGGCCATAATAGTTAAAGGGTTTGTAGTCTGTGCCAATCTTAGCATTGACTTGGTTCATGTAGTCAATCACCATTTCAGGCACAGCGTCATAGTACGGGTTGCTGGCTTCTCTAGCCTGGAAGAAAATATCGCCGTTCTGTGCAGTACCGCGCAGTACGGGGTGCTCGGGGTTTAAAGCACGGCGGCGGAACGAAGCCACAGCGTCTTTATCGAGCATATCATCCAGATCTTTGTAATCCCATGCGGCAACCTTTTGAACTTCATGAGAAGTACGGAAACCATCAAAGAAATGGAGGAACGGTACTCTGCCACGAATGGCGGTCAAGTGTGCAACCGCACCCAAATCCATAACCTCTTGCGGGTTATTGGAACACAACATGGCGAAACCGGTCTGGCGACAGGCATAAATGTCGGAATGATCGCCAAAGATAGAAAGTGCATGCGTTGCAAGAGCACGCGCAGAAACGTGAATTACTGCGGGCAGCAGCTCACCGGCCATCTTGTACATGTTCGGAATCATCAAGAGCAGGCCCTGAGATGCGGTATAAGTTGTCGTCAGCGCGCCTGCTGCCAAAGAACCATGCACAGCGCCGGCCGCACCAGCCTCAGACTGCATTTCCGTAACCTGAACCTCTCTGCCAAACAGATTTTTCAGCCCATTTGCGGCATACTTGTCCGTTTCGTCCGCCATCACAGAAGAAGGCGTGATTGGATAGATGGCAGCAACGTCCGTAAACGCATAGGATACATGCGCTGCGGCGGTGTTACCGTCTATGGTTTTTGTTTTTCTTACCATGTAAAATTTCCTCCTTTAAGGATACAGAATTAGGAAGCGAGCATATCAATTTGCACAGCCCTATACCTTATCTGTGCCTCCGTTTATTCTATCATTTTTTTAATATAGTGTAAAGGTAAACGGTTCTGAATTTTGGCTTTTCAGTGTATTTTTCGAAAAAGCAATTATAGCACCTTTTTACACCTATTCTTATCCGTTTCTATCTCCTATTTTTGATTTTCCCCCGTTTTGGCGGTAATCGGGGCAAAAAAGAGCATACATCTAATTTTATATCCCTCTCACATACGCTCAACTGCGCCTGCCCCTTGCTGCGTGCGCTGGGGAAGTTTGACATGTTTGCTTTTCATACGATACAATAGAAAGTATATAACGCCATTGAGACTGTTCGGAATCGTACCGAACTAAATTTCCAAATTGAAAGGGGAAAAATACATGCCTCCCGATCCCGCGGGCATACTATCCGGCGCTCCCATGCTATTAAGCATGCAGAACGCCGAAGCCGTTAACCCAGACTCGAATCCGTTTGTTTCATTGTTGATTCTATTCCTGCTTATTTTAGTCAACGCATTTTTTGCTGCTTCTGAAATTGCTATTATCACACTTAACGATAATAAGATTCGGCGTATGGCGGAAGACGGCGATAAGAAAGCGGAAAAAATTCTAAGGCTGACGGAAAACTCCAGCCGTTTTCTCTCTACCATCCAGATTGGTGTAACGCTGTCCGGTTTCTTAACCTCCGCATCGGCATCGCAAAGTTTTGCCGCAATTTTAGCGGAAAAACTAAGCTTTTTGCCAATCTCCACTTCTCTGCTGCATGGTATTTCTACCGTACTTATTACAATTATTCTCTCTTATTTTTCTCTGGTTCTGGGAGAATTGGTGCCTAAAAAAATTGCTATGCAAAAAGCCGAGGAACTTAGCTTTCGCTTTATTGGCATATTAAGTGCGACGGCATCCATTTTTAGTGTTTTCATTTCTCTTCTTACGGTTTCCACCAACTTTGTGCTCAAGCTTTTTGGTCTCGACCCCAACTCCACAGAGGATACGGTTACGGAAGAAGAAATTCTAATGATGGTAGACGTTGGCGAAGAAAAGGGACTCATTGTTGGTAGCGCAAAGGATATGATTGAAAATATCTTTGATTTTGCCGATACTACGGTAGAAGAGATTATGACTCACCGTACCGATGTTGCCGCAATTGAAGACACTAGCAGCATCAGCGATGTAGTTACACTTGCAATTGAGGAAGGCTATTCCCGTATTCCTGTTTTTCATGAGGATTTGGATACCATTCTTGGCATCATTTACGTGAAGGATTTACTCCAATACGTTGGTAGCGAAATTAATGGCGGCGTAAAAATAACAGACCTTATGCGCCCTGCTTACTTTGTACCGGAAACCAAACGCTGCACGCAGCTCTTTACTGAAATGACAGAGAGAAAAGTGCAGATTGCCGTTATTGTTGACGAATACGGCGGCACCTCGGGTATCATCACTCTGGAAGATTTGCTGGAAGCCATTGTGGGCAATATTCAAGATGAATTCGACGATGAGGAAGAAGAAATTCGCCGCGTGAGCGACAATAGCTACACGGTGGAGGGCAGCACCTCAATCGATGAAATATCGGATCTGGTGGGTGTAGATTTACCAGAAGGCGATTACGATACCATTGCAGGCTTGGTAGTTGAAAAACTAGGCCGTATCCCCAAATTCGGCGAGCACCCTACCATCCATGTAAAAAACTTAACGCTAACCGTTCAGGAAGTGGAAGAGAACCGTATCTCTCGTTTACTAATTGTAAAAGACCTTTCACTTCCCGCTTTCGGAGAAACCGGAGATAAAAAGGCTTTACCGCCAAAAGGTGATTCTATAAAAGAGCACAGCCACCAACCGCATGTCTCCTCTTTTATTGATACCGAACAATAAACTACTTTGCCCCGCGCCGGATAGCGCGGGGCATTTTTAGTTTCTATTCGTATCAATCTTCTTTTGCAGTTTTGGAGAGATAGCTCAACAAAAAAGCAACCAGCGCAGAAATAGAACAGAGAACACAAACTGGAGTTTGCAAAGAGCTCTTCGCCCAAATAGCCAGGGCACCATTCATGGTAATAACCGAAAAGAGCTGAATCGCAACCAAACATAAGGCAGATACGATAGATAGAATTAAAAACAACAGAAATATATTATTGACGATATTTTTCATGCTACATCAACCCCCTATGATGGGTAAAATCCCCAATGCGACCAAAACGCCAACCAGAACAAGCGGTATTAAATAGTTGAAAATCAATGGCTTGAACATAACACTGACGTTTTCCACACCTGCAATACTGCTGGAAATAAAAATTGGAGAGGACATTGGAGGGGAGCAGCCCTCGGTAGAAACAAACAGTAGGAACGCTACAACGGCAGTAACAGGGGGAACTCCCACAGCTACCATGGCAGTATAAGCTACCAAACCAAGGCTAACAGTAGTAGCAGTAGCATTCAGCGGACCCGCTACCAGAGCGACCACAAAACCAATGATAAGAATCATGGCAAACTTAGGCAGATTTAAGTTACCCAAAATCGTACTCAGGCCATCACCAAAGCCAATTAGCGTCAAAGCAGAGCTTCCAGTCAGAGCGAATAAAGAAACCGCACCGCAGGAGCAGACAGTTTTAGAGGTGGAGGATAAGAGAGCTTTCCAGCCGTCCCAGGTTTTTGGCAATAGTTTTCGGCCCAGAACTAAGCAAATGGACATAATCAACACCGGAACCCAGATAATGATATTAATAGCGTTCACGGCTTTCGACCCAAAGGAAGCCTGATTCTTCAGCATGGTGCCAACGGGGCCAATGGTCAAAACCAGTGGTATGACAATGCCCAAGAACATTAGTAACGATGTACCGCCCTTTTTCACCGCAACACCCAATTTTTCAGCATTGCTGTCCATAGCAGGAATCTTATGTTTCCATACATAGTAACGTACAACCAGCAAACGATAAGCCAAAGCCCAAAAAGCACCACACAGCAGAGGTACATATAGATCACCATAGCTGACCGCTTGCGCGATGGGGGCAAAGCTCAACATCAAAAACAAAGAAGATGCCGCAGGGCCACAGATTCCAAGATCTGCATTACCAGTGTTAATGGTGGCAGCTGTTTCCTTCGGCCAACCGGACTCGAGCATCCAGGGAACAGTAATCGAACCCACAGTTGCAGAGTTAGCGCTGCTCGCACTTGCCACCATTCCAAATAAGCCGCTGGCGCAGGTGGAAGCATAAGCGGGGCCGCCGCGAACACGCCCTAATAATGAGTTCAGAATGTTAACCAAATGGTTGATAATTCCTGTTTTTTGCATAATAGAAGCCATTACCGTAAATAGAATAATAGCTGCCATTACATTTTCCTGTACCGCATCCGTAAAACTGCTGGCCAGTGTCGCGGGAATCTGATTAATTCCGTTGAAAGCACAGGCTATTATCATTCCTAAGAACATCGCCTCCGCAATTGTGCGTTTTAACCCGAGATACCAAAACATAACAAACAGAATATAGACCACAAAGGCCCAAATTCCAATCCCAATACCCATAAATCAACCCTCCTCTTAAACTATTTCTTCTCAGAATCGCAAAGCCATTGAGCATTAACAACGTCTCGCATTGTCCCTGTTTCTGCTAAAGATGTAATTTTATCGGCGATATAAGGAATCATCGCATCGGCCAAATCAGCCGTAGTTCCGCCAACGTGAGGTGTTATAATCACATTAGCGCATTGCAATAGCTGAGCTGTCGTTTCGGAATCTTCCTCCTCCACACAGTCCAGGCCTGCTCCAGCCAAATTTCCCTCTTTCAGAGCCTTAACCAAAGCAGCTTCATCGATCAAACCGCCTCTGGCGGTATTCAGCAAACATGCTGACGGTTTCATCGCGGCAAGCTGTTCTGCTCCAATGATATGCCGGGTACTGTCCAGCAGGGGAACGTGGAGAGATATCAGATCCGAAGTAGACAGAAGCTGTTCCAGAGAAACAAAAGTCATATTGTTTTGCTTCTCCACTTCCTCCGGTAGGCGATACGCATCATAATATTGAACACTAGCACCCAGTGCCTGTGCCAACGCAGCTACCCTACGGCCAATATTTCCTCCGCCGATAAGCCCTACCGTTTTGTAGTTGAGGGAAATAGACGTGTCTGCGTACACTCCCCTGTCCCAGTTTCCAGCCTGTACATTACGGCTGTAACCCATTATTTTGCGGTTCAGCAGAATCATCAGGCCCAAGGCAAGTTCTGCCACGGCATAGGCATTGACGCCGGGCGTGTTTGCTACCATAACGCCGTGTTTTCCCGCTGCTTCAATATCTACCGAATCGTATCCGGCTCCCCAACGGATTACTGCTTTCAGGTCTGGATTATTTGCAATGACAGCCTCCGGAGTTTTTAAAATACGGACAATGATACACTCTGCATCCGTCAAAGAGTTATAATCCTCCTGCGACAAAACCTGAGTCACGCGGTGCTCCGGAAGGAGCGACTGAAAACGCTCCAAAGTTCCGGTGGGGTAAGGGCCTGCAAGTATTACATTCATGCTTTATCCCCTTTCGCATGAATACGAGCAGCGGTCTCACGCATTAATTCCTCACTGGGATTTTTGCGATCGATTTTAGAGGTTTCCACAATCAGCGGATATAACCCTACGCTGCATTCCCCAGCAACCTTACGGAAGAGAGGCATGAAAGTGGAGTGAGCACCACTATAACCCAAAATCAAATCTTTGGGTTTGATGGGGGTATGATATCCCTCTTTCTCCATCGCAGGGATCAGCTCGCGATCCTCAAAATCCAGAAGCTGGTACAGGTCAACCTCCTGTGCGGCTCCTTTCATCTGCATTAAAGCCACAGCCACTTCTGTTGGAAGATTTCCCGCGCTGCGAGCCATACCCAATAGACCACAATCCAGCACATCAACACCATTTTCAAAGGCAGCCAAAGCATTGGCGGTGCTTAATCCCAAATTATTGTGGCAATGGAAGCCAACCGGAATTTGAATGCGTTCTTTCAAAGCTTTCACATACAGTCCAGAATCCTGCGGCAACATGGTTCCGGCCGAATCCATTATGGTAATTTCATCTAAACCGTGTGCTTCAAGTCCAGCAGCCTCTTCGGCCAACTCTTCCGGGGTAAGAAGATAAGCTTTCATCAAAGAGTACCTTGCGGTAATACCATGTTTTTTGACATCCTCAATTACATGATAGGCTTTGGCACCGTCGCCAGCATCCATACCAATTCGTAAAAAAGAACATCCCTTGTCTGCCGCCATTGCCACATTTTCCGGCTCATAGCGCTTAGCATTTAAAAACATGCCGATATCTGCTTGTGACAGGTAAGGGTGGATTAAATCTAGATAATCAGCATCGCTAATCGGAGCAGGGCTCCCCTTTTCCGTTGCTCCAAGTCCCTTGGCATTTCCCATCTCAATAATGTGAATGTTACTGCGGATTAGGCCCTCAATCATTAATTTGGTCAGTTCTGGGGAAAACCCATTTCCGACAACATTCGCGCCGTCACGCAGCGTACAGTCCATAATTTTCACAAAATCACTCCTCAATCAAATAAATTGATGTATTTTATTGCTATAATTAACATACTAGAAATTACACCATAAGTGAAACACAAGTCTTTTTTGATTATCACAAATATTCTTTGTGACTTTAAAGAAAATTCTGCATTTTGACAAATATCAGGAACTCAGGTATGCTGTTTTAAAAGAAAGTGTTTGGCATAGTGCGAATCGATGAGGGAGGCAGAACATGGACACCACCAGTCTTTATTATTTTACAGAGGCGGCAAAAGACCTTAACTTTACACAAACAGCCAGTCGTTTGTTTTTGTCTCAGCAAAATCTGAGCAATCACATTGCAAGGCTGGAAATTCTTTTAGATTGCAAGCTTTTTCAGCGAAAACCCAAACTGGCTCTTACCTATGAGGGGGAGCTTTTCCTCTCTTATGCCAAAGAAGTGGTCGCATCCGAAAGCAACATTGTAACGGTATTAAAGTCTATTCAAAATGAAGATACGGGCGAATTGCGTATCGGAATGACAACGCCCCGCGCAAGCATCATCATTCCAGAAATAATGGAGCAATTTATCGATGCGCACCCGGGAGTCCATATCAAGTTGTTTGACCAACCCTCCTATCAGTTGGAGAAAATGCTAATAGATAATAAACTGGATTTTTGCATTGGGGTAATCTACTCTGAATACCCAGAGCTTCAGTCAACGCATCTGCTAACAGATAAGGTTTATCTCTGCGTCTCTGACGCGCTGCTTCGCAGCTGCTATGGCACGCAGGCCAATGAATTGCGAATGCAGGCGCAACACGGAGCGAATATTGCCGATTTTTCCCGGCTTCCTGTGGTCATGCCCACAAGCAGTATTCCACTGAGCCGTGCAATTCTCTCTTGCTATGAAGAGGCTGGCAGCCAGCCCAACACCTTACTGACTACTACCTATCCCCAGTTCTTTCACTCACTCTACTTCCGTGGGATTGCGGCCGCCTTTTTAACGGAAATGATTCTGGACGATACCCTGCGCTACCAGCAGGAAGGAACGGAAACGCTCCACACCTTTCCTTTGCTACTGAACGGAGACTTTTTATACCGGGACATTACACTTACCATCAACTGTCGCCGGTACTTGTCCAAACCGGCCAAGCATTTTATATCTTTAACTCAAAATATGTTTTCCTCTATTTCACAAAAAAGAAGAACAGATAACCACTAAAATCATGGCTGCCTGCAAGAAAATTTACAGCAGCCCCGCATTTTTTCTCTACTTGCGCTTTGAATGCCATTAAAAGGCAGCACAAAGCGCTTTTTATTTTTGCCACTTTGCTTTTAACATTTACTTAGAGCACTTGACAATTCCTCTACCATGTATTACAATGTAGCTACTACATTGCATTGCAAGATAGATGTAGCAAGTCAGGAGGATGCACCACATGATACCATCGCAAATGCTGAAAGGGACACTCGAGGGCTGCATACTAAAAATAATTAGTCGGCGAGAAACCTACGGCTATGAAATATCGCAGGAGTTACAACAGTATGGATTTACCGATATTTCGGAGGGAACGATCTATCCGCTTCTCCTGCGGCTTGAAAAAAGCGGCCTTATTACTGCCGAATACCGAGAATCCCCGCTTGGCCCCCGCCGAAAATACTTTTCCCTCTCCGTAGAGGGTCAGGCAGAGCTCAGCGGTTTTTATGCAAACTGGCAGGAACTTGAAAAAGCGGTAAATAACTTATTTCTTCATGGAGGGAATTACGATGAATCTAAAATCTAAGCTGCTCAACCGCAGTAACAACAAACTTGATAAAGATCTATTTCAAGAATACGTTCCGGTGATGGTAGATATGGTTTGTTACCTGCGCGCATCCCACTTATCGGAATATCATCAAGAGATTGTTCGGCAGGATTTACTAGAGATGCTTCTCTCCGCGCAGGAACGAGGAGACTCCATTGAATCGGTAATTGGCAAGGATTATAAAGCTTTCTGCGACGAGATTATTGCCAGCCTGCCCGCAAGAACCGTTCCACAACAGATATGTGGCGCACTCAGCACCTTTTTTCAATGTGCGACAATTTTGAGTGTGATCGGTGTTCTATTTTCCAAGGATACCTACCGTATCATCCGTTCCGCCTTTTCCAATCAGCCTGTCGATCTTCTCATTTCTGTACCGATTAGCAGTGTGATTTCCTTTGCCTTGATTATTGCTTTTTCTGTTTTTATAGTTCAACATATATGTAAAACCGTCTTTGAGACGGAAAAAAATAAACCCGGTTTGGGAAAAGCATTTTTGATTGGTGTAGGAATTATACTATTTTTATTACTCATCACATGGTACGGGCAGGCAATTGCATTTACTGTATCAATTTGGTCAGCCTGTATCAGTATATTTGTTATGTTCGTACTTTACCGTTTTTTTGAACGATTTGAGGGATAAAAAATACGCCGAAACAAGTTTTACACTTGTTTCGGCGTTTATTATTATATTCAATTGAAAACTTAAGAAGTAAAGAAACTCTGGTTGCGGGCAGCAACACCATTTTGCTTGACTCCGGCTGTCACCATAACCCGTATGGAGGAATGCACGCCGCGCACAGTAGAACTAACCGTTGTGGGGTCTGCGCTCGCTCTATGTGCGGTGATGCGGTAATACACATCCACCTGCCCGTCACTTCTTGCCACACGGCGAAGCTCCTTTACAGATGCAATATGTGCACGACTGGAAGTCGTTTTCACTTCATCCGCAGAGGCTCCCGAAAGGGTAACCTTGTAGTCATAAATATTACCCGGTGCAAACTGGTAGCTTACGGTGTCTATCATTACCCAACCGCGGTTTGACGGTGTAGGAGTTGGTGTAGAACCAGTTGTAACTGTTAAGGTATAGCTCGTAGTTGTTCCGTTTGAAGATTTCACGGTGAATACAGAGGTACCGGCTGAAAGCCCCTGCACTTGGTATTGCGTTCCACCATTCACTGCTGTACCCGAACCCAATACCTGCGCCACATTGGGGTTACCAGAGGTTACGGTAAAGGTACCGGAGGTTGGCCTCTGAATGAAGATAGACGCCGTTCCCCCTATGCCAACCGTACCGGTGTAGCTGCTAAGCTGAACCGAATCGGTTGTACCAGAGCTGGAATTATTATTGCCATTCGGATTTGAAAGCCCTAAGTTTGTGGGCGTAAATACATAAGAACCACCGGTAGCCACACTGATTTTAAACTCATCGTCGTCATTTAATTTGTAGCGAGAACCGGTGACATAAGAGAGCTTAGAGCCGGAAAGCTTATATAAATAGAATGAGTTTTTCTGGGCATTATCCAAATCGTAAAATACGGGGTAAGTTACTTTTGCATCATCACCCTTATCCACCGGAAGAATGAGCGAAGTGTTCTTCGGCAGCTCACTCGTATACTTCATCTGTAAAACGGCGCTGTTGACAGTAATGGGGTCAGATAGTGTGATGGTTGAAACCGAAGTCATTTTCAATGCCAGATTAATATCAGCAGGTTTATCCATTTTACCATTGGTAAACTCCCAAGCATATTCCTTGTCTCCGTCTTTGGAGTATATCTCAAAGGTAGCTTTTTTGCCACTTTTTTCAATCGCCTGCAAGGTAGATTTTGGAACGGTAATCGTACCAATATCCTGCACGGCTTTCGAGGTAGCGGACTCAAAATTCAATTGTACCGTCACATTTTTTTTATCATTTGTGAGTATGTATTCAATTTCAGATAATTTTGCAGCATCAAATTTAAAGCTGGTACCAGTAATATCTATGTCAACCGTTTGGTCGCTCGATGCTGCCTGAGCGGTTTGTTGAGGTACCGCTGTCCATAACAGACCCATAGACAGTACCATCGCCATCCATTTTTTCCCTATTTTTCTCATCGGCTTTCGTTCCTCCTGCATTCTGCCCGCACAATCGAGCCGTTTTACTGTAGGTTGCCTAATTATCACAATTTCCCTTTATTTCCCTCTCATTATATATAAAATCTAACTATGAGTCAAGGTAACAAGGGCAACCATATCCATCCCTTTTTCCCCAATCTCATTCTAGTTCATTCATTTACTCCGCTTTTCCAATAAATCCTCCACAGCATGAATCGCTTTACTCACAAAATTAATTTTCTTATCAAAAATAATTGTTTCATTATCCCTTACTACAATTTCCGCAATGATTCTATCATTCTTTTCGGTTTTCTCTGTACCGCCCCCTACGGTAGTCCATATAACCGCCACATCCTTATCTGTTAGAGGCTCCACGGTCTTAACGGTAAATTGGGCACCATCAAAGAAACCTGCTTCTGATTTCGCATTGATTACCAGCTGACCTTTTTGCTGGTATATTTGAACCGAGTTATAGTCCTCTTTTGATTCATAAAGCAATTCTTCCCTTGTTACATTAATCGGAAAAGGATTCTTCGACTGCTCCGATTCAGAAGAACAGGCATTTAGTAGCATACAAAATACAAAAGTCAGGCAAAGAAAAAACGACTCTATCTTTTTCATACTATTTTTGCATCTCCCTATAATACTTATCGATTTTTTAATAAGTACAGAACCAGTGTAAGTTGGGTAAAATCCTCTTGTTTTTAAAATTACGGCATAAAAACAAGTGAACGGATAACTCAAATTCACATACGACCGAGTAGTCGGTAATTATTCAATTGCCAGTGCAGCCTGCTCTTGCCGGCAATCAATCATTTTTTAACATAACGATCAGAGTGTTCGTTTTATTGGCATAGAGAAAGCTTTTTGGCATCCCCAATGAAATAAGTGGTTTTTATGTAATAAAAATACGAAAAAGAGTGCAATGCGCTCTTTTTCGTACTCAACTAAAGCTTACTTTTTAAAATTGGGCATATCGCCTTCTTCGTGTCCCGCTCCCTCAAAATAGACTTGATACCATAGCAGGAACACAAATACCGTCCAAATACGGCGACTGTAATCACGGAGGCCTTTATAATGGTCTTCCAAATACCGTAAAAGCTCCTCCGTGTGGAAGAACTGCTTTGCTAAATCGGAAGAAAACGCATCCTTTACCACTTGGTAATACCGCTCATCCCTCAGCCATACACGGGTAGGAACCGGGAAGCCCAGCTTTTCCTTCTTCGCTGTACGAGCGGGAAGATGGCGCAGCGCAGCCTGCCGCATGGCATACTTGGTTGTGTCATTCTTTAAACGCAAACTTTTCGGAATAGACGACGCAACACGGAACACCTCTTTATCCAAAAACGGAACACGCAGCTCCAATGAATTTGCCATACTCATGCGGTCTGCCTTAAGCAGAATATCTCCCACCATCCAAAGGTTCATGTCAAGATATTGCATACGGGTCACATCATCCAAATCCTTTACGCGGTCGTAATACAGCTTTGTAAGGGTTTGGGGCTTGGTCGCAATGGAGGGGTCTTTGAGCAAACGCTTTTTATCTTCATAACCAAACATTTTGGCGTTGCCAATAAAGCTTTGGTTTGTGGGAAATTCACCACGTGTGATAAAGCCTTGTCCCACAAAATGCCACGGCACCTTTTGCACAACACGGCGCAAAAATGTGCGAAGCCATTGTGGTAGTTTATGGTACTTCTCAAAAACATCCGGTTCATTGTACACGGTGTAGCCGCCGAAGAGCTCATCTGCCCCCTCGCCGGACAAAACAACCTTTACATATTCGCTCGCAAGCTTAGAAACAAAAAACAGCGCAATGCAGGAGGGGTCAGCGAGCGGTTGATCCATATGGTACTGTACTTTTTTAATATTGCCCCAGAACTCCTCGGAGGTAATCAACTTTTTGTGGTGCTCCACATTAATCTCTTTGGAAAGGCTCTCCGCCCAGTCGATTTCATTGTACTTTTCGCCGAAATCAAACCCTACGGTAAAGGTTTTCTGCCCCGGGAAATACGTTGCCACATAGCTGGAATCTACACCACTGGAAAGGAAGCAGCCTACCTCAACATCGCTAATCTTATGGCATTCTACCGATTCCTCAAACACTTTTTCAATGCGGTCAATTGCTTCCTCTTCGGTGAGGGATTCATCTGGCTCAAAGCGAGGCTCCCAATAGCGGGTGGTCGTCACCTTGCCGTCACGGTACCACAGGTAGTGTGCGGGCAAAAGACAGAATACACCTTCAAAAAAGGTTTTCGGCGGCACCGCATATTGAAACGAGAGGTAATTATTGAGCGTATCGTAATCCAGGCGCTTTTCAAACCCCGGGAACTCTAAAATGCTCTTAATCTCCGAGCCATACACAAAATGGTCGTTCACTGTTGTGTAGTGCAAAGGCTTAATGCCAAAAAAATCTCTCGCAATAAACAGAGACTTATCTTTTGTATTCCAAATTGCAAACGTAAACATTCCGCGCAGGCGGTTAAGCAATCCCTCCTGCCACTCTTCGAAGCCGTGAATCAACACCTCAGAATCTGTGTGAGTGGTAAACACATGGCCTTTTTCAATCAGCTCATCACGTAGCTTCTGATAGTTGTATATTTCACCGTTAAAGGTAAGTACCAGCGTTTTATCTTCGTTAAAAATCGGCTGGTCGCCCGTAGAAGACACATCGATAATACTCAGGCGGCGAAATCCCATTGAGATATCCTCCGTCTGAAAGGCGCCGCTGCTGTCTGGCCCGCGGTGTGTAATCTTGTCGGCCATGCTTTTGAGCACGGCCTCTCTATCTATAATCTCGCCTGTAAATCCGCATATTCCACACATAACCTAATCCTTGAGTCCCTTCTCCGGTTATTGCTCCAGCAGCGTTCTGGCGAGTGCCAAATCCACCAACTGAAAGCCTGATTCCTGAAAACCTACCCGCTCCGCGGCGCGAAGCGATTTTTGATATACTTCCAACCGAACCCCTTGGTACACCGGTTTTTCTTCGCCCCGAAGGAACATTGAAAAACCTAGGTAGTCCAGTTCTTCACTCATTGTTAAAAAGAATGTATGATCCACCCTTGTTTGCTGCTTGCTCTCGGCCAGCTCCTGCAACGCCAGCTTAACCATCTCCAGCGCCACATCATTGAGCCCGCTTTCAAAGATCATCACTTTTTCTTTTAGCTCTGCTGGGGAAAGCACTAGCCGCTTCTTCAGCCCAGCCAGACCCGGGTGGCGTTGCTCCGCCTCAATTACCTGCTGGGTGCGCCCGGCAGGTGACAGGCAGATTAAAAAGCCTCGCTCTTTGTCGTGGTACAGGCATGGGTAGACCATCTGCGCCTGATGATTGCAGTCAGGGCATTCCCAGAAGAACAAAGTTTCATCTAAAATGCGCTCCCTCTGCTCCGGGTCGGCAGAAGCGTCAATCTCAATCCACATGCGGCTTTTATTTACCGCCCCACAACCGGGGCAGCTCAGCTCTTTGGTAATGCAGGCTGCCATTCTAACACCCCATTGCTTCTTAATTCTAAAAGTTTGTACCAGTTTTTCTTACTTTAATATGGTTCCGCCACCAATTACCAAATTATCTTGGTAAAATACCACCGCTTGTCCCGGTGTGACCGCACGCTGCGGCTCATCAAATATTACACGAACCTGCCCCTCGGTATCAGGCACCACCCGTGCCTGCGCCGGCATTGCTTGGTAGCGTACTTTTGCCTGCACCAGCAGCTCGGCAGGCGGCTCATCAAACGCAATCCAATTCAGGTCGCCAGCTACCAGCTCTTTTGCGTACTGGCTGCCCTCCGGCCCCAGAATTATTCGATTATTTTCAGCATCAATTGCCGTTACATACATCGGCTGGGGGAAGCTAATTCCAAGGCCCTTACGCTGGCCTACGGTATAATGGGTAATTCCCTTATGCCGTCCCAACACAATTCCCTTTGCATCTACAAAATCGCCCGCTGGCAGTTCTTGCCCAGTATAACGGTGAATAAACCCGGCATAATCCTTATCTTCTACAAAACAGATTTCCTGACTATCGGGCTTTTTTGCGACTGGGAGCTCTGCCTCCTGCGCCAAACGGCGCACCTCTGGCTTTTCCAGTTCGCCAATGGGAAAAAGCGTGTGTGCAAGCTGATACTGTGTTAAAGAATACAGCGCATAGCTTTGGTCTTTTCCCGCAGGGGAACGGTACAAAAGCCACCGCCCTGCTTCATTTTGCCGCACAATGGCATAGTGCCCGGTGGCAACCGCATCAAAGCCAAGCTGTTTGGCACGGCGCAGCATTTCTTCAAATTTTAAATACCGGTTGCAGTTGATGCAGGGGTTGGGTGTTCGGCCGGCTTGGTATTCCTTCGCAAATGGGTCAATTACATCACGCTCAAACTCCTGCGTAAAATTCATGACCAAATGCTCAATACCTAGTCGGTAGCAAACACGCCGCGCGTCATCTATGTCATCCAAAGAACAGCAGCCACCATTTTGGCTGCTGCACATGTACTCATCCGGGCGAAGGCGCATGGTCATTCCCGTCACTTCATAGCCCTGCTTCTGCAGCAAAAGAGCAGCGACAGAGCTATCCACCCCGCCGCTCATTCCCAGCAGTATTTTTTTGCTCATTCTTTCTTTTCTCCGTCCTGTTCGCTGAGCTCCAGCTTGCCGTCACTTGTTAGGCGGAACGCTTTTCGCTCCGCCTTTACATCATAAATCAATTCTCGTGTTGCCTGCAAATCCAGCACATGCGGGCAAATCGCCCCTGCCTGCTCAAGCTCGGTTCGCAGCAGGTTGGCTGCCTCACCCGCGCCGCCGGCATGGGTGATAAACCCATACACCGTTTTGCCGTTCAAATCATATTCCCGAACAAAATCATTTACGGCGGGCGTAACGTTGCCTGCCCAAACAGGGGAGGCAACTACCAGAGTATCATACTCTGAAATATCGGTATCAACAGGCAATATGTCGCCGCTCTTGCGCCGAATTGCGTCATATACGCCAAGCGTATAAGCACCAATTAGGCCACGACGGGCTATTTCTTTTAACTCCACAAAATCGGCGTCTAGCGATTTTGCCATACAGCCACACAGCTTTTTTGTTTTCCCCGTTTGAGAAAAACACACAATTAAAGGTTTCATGCCGGCACTCCCTTACTCTTCGCTGGGAGGAATCACACTGCCGTCAATTTCATCGGCTGCTTCACCAGTGGTTTTCTCTTCTGTTGTACGAAACTCATCATCGTATTCTGAGGCCGCATGAGAATGGCTTCTCCCAACCCCATCAACCCGGTGTAGTTCACGTTCATCCTCATACAGGTCGTCATCATAGCCGTCAAACTCCACATTGCGAGCCTGGCAAGCATAGCAGTCCTCATAATCCTCATACTCGTTGTAATCGTCCTCTTCCTCATCGGTCAGTTCTTCCAAACGAGTTAAAGCACGGTCCAATCGGCGGCGGGAATTTTCAAGTGACAAGCAGTGGCGCTCTGTCTCTTCCAGATTTTTGTCGCGCAGATTATTAAAATAGTATTTACCCAAAGCAATATACGCACGGTCAATGTTCTTTTCCTCACTGCGTACTACGGCCTTGATCCGGTTAATCAGCGCACTCTTTCGGTTGGCTTCCACTACAAAATCAATCGCTTTTGTCACACTGGATGCGACGGAAGATAAAATTTTCATAGCTTCTCCTTTATCCGCTGCACCGTTCCGTATAAATTGCCGGAAAGCCCGGCCGAAACGGCAATTTTTTTCAATAGCTGCACTTATTATATCGCAAAAGGTCATGGAATAACAGAAAAATTTTGTTAATTTATTTTTTCTAAAAAATTTTACGATACCAACGCTTGGCCATTTGCTACACAAAGGGTAACCACTCGCTCCGGAATACCCGAAAGCTGTGAAATGCACTCCACCGTAAGGGGGTTATACCACTGCTGCCAGTCCGGTAGTCTATCCCGCAATAAGAGGCAAGCCGCAAAATAATCTGCTTGATTTTCAATTCTAGGAATGCAAAAATTTGTGTTTTCACTTAGCTCAATTGTATTTGTTTTTCCGTGCAGAAGAACATGCCCCAGTTCGTGTGCACAAATATAATTGTGCAGCTTGGGGGAAACGGATAAATTCAACACGATTGTAAAACGCTGTTGAAAACAAAGGCAAAAGCCGTTTACACACTGGGGGAGCTCTTGCCATAGCACGGGGATGCCCAGAAGGTCGCACAGCTCGAATACATCACCACTGCCATAACGCAGCCTGAGTGAGCGAACCACCTGTTCAATCCTTTGATTCGTCATTTTCTCCCTCCTCCGGAATGGCGATTGCAGCCGCCACTCGGATTGCATTCACTATTTTTTCTCGGTCCGCTTCGGAAAGGGGTGTACCATTAAACATCAACCCCTGCTGATTCTTTAGAATGCTGGTAAATCGGTCAATTACAGTATTCACCTCTTGCTCCTGCTCTGCCTGTGGCTCTTGCCGAAAACCCAAAAGGGTGTCGGTACTCACGTGGAACATGCGCGCCAAGCGTGCCAGCAATTCGCTGTCCGGCTCACGCCGCCCTTGTTCATACATACCCACCGCAGAGGCAGAAATTCCCAAACGATTTGCTAGTTGTGCCTGCGTCATTCCATATTCTGTTCGGAGTCGTTTTAATTCAACCGAAAACATACTGCTCACCCATTCAAAACCACCCTCACAAAGCCAATACACCAGCTTATTAAAGAAAATCTGCTTTATTTGGGTTTTAATTGATGCTATTTTACCACACATTTCGTGTTTAATCAATCACTATATAGGAGTTTTTGATGCTGCTCACAGCGTTGTACCAAAAATCTCCCTGTGAGATTATTATCGAACATTTGTTTAATAATTGTATTGAAGCATGGGTATTGCTATGTTATGATGTATTTGACAAGCCCCGGTATTTCATTCCACTCTGCCGTGCTTTGTCATTCAATCTACACAATACGTGTATTTAAAGGAGAAATGACATGGATTATATGAGTTGGGGAGAAGAATATCTTACAGAAGCAACAGAGCTTAAAAATAGAGTTGATTTTTTGCGCAATCAGCGAAAAGAAGTCACGGCAAATGAAGCAAAAGATTTGGATTTAAGAATCGCAATTTTATATTCAATGTATCTCGATTGCCGAGAAACCGGGAAATTGTTACAGAGCTACGCGAAAAGAGGTGTAAAGCTTTGAGGAATAAGCGCTTATCGTTAGACCAGTTTACAGAAGGCCTCGCAGGATTTCAAATATATGCCCGGCAAGGGGAAACTTCAGATACGGAGTACCGCCGCATGCTGCAAACACTTCGCAAGGCGATGGACGGCGAGCTCACGGACCGCCAGCGTGAATGCTTACAGCTTTGTTTCTTTGACGGCTTAACGGCAAGGCAGGCGGCAGATGAGCTGTCCATTCACGAATCAACTGTTAGTAGGCACTTAAAAAAAGCACGTCAGCGCTTGGGGCGCGTGCTTTTATACTCATTTGACCGCCTCGAATAATATTGACAAATACCCTGCCCTGCTGTAAAATAAAACAGCTAGTTGCCCCACGGGGCAGGGTTTTCATTACCATTTATTATTTGTCTCCGTAGCTCAGCTGGATAGAGCGTTCGCCTCCTAAGCGAAAGGCCGTGCGTTCAAATCGCGCCGGGGACGCCATAAAAACAGCCTGTAAACTTTTTGTTTGCAGGCTGTTTTTATGCCGTCTTGACAGCAATGATATAATAAGTTAGTTGCAACTAATTTACCGTTGAGATTTCATTAATATGTACATCGGATTATGAATCCATAAATTGTTACTGTAATCCGAATATGTTATATGCCAATCAATGGCGCACGCAGAAAACAAGAATGGAAATGTTAGTTTTAACGAACACAGTTAAAAAGGAGAACTTGTATGTTTCAGAGAACAAAAAACAAAGCGATTATTGCGGTAATGCTCTCCATGACATTACTCTTTTCCGCATGCAATACGTCATCTGGAAAAACAAATGACAAGAACAATGTATCCGCTCCTGCTACCATTAGCGATGTATCTAACTTGTCGGAAACTAAGACAATTCATATGGAATATGGAGATGTCAAAATCCCAAAGAACCCTCAAAAAGTTATTATCACCTATAACCAAGGTGATTTAATAGCTCTTGGCGTCACCCCGGTAGGTGCTACCTTTAGTGAAGGCTCTGCGTTTGAACAATTAGCAAAGGGTGTTACATTAATTGACGGATGGGAAGTTCATCCAGAAGAGCTCATGTCATTAAATCCTGATTTAATTATTTGGGGAAATTATGATCAAAACAGTTATACAACCTTGTCTAAAATTGCACCCACTTTAGCCGGTGATTTTTTCAGCATGAGCTATGAAAAGCGTCTTCGCTTTTTCGGTGAAGTATTTGATCGTGAAGAAAAGGCGGAGGAACTCATAAAATCATTTAATCAAAAACTGGCAGAGTCCAAATCTAAATTAGCGAATGCTGGGCTGAAGAACAAGAGCATTGCTTGTATTGAAGTTTTTGGCGGTATGGTGCGTGCTTATGAAGCAGGGCGAGGCGGTAAACTTGTTTATGATATGTTAGGTCTTTCGGCTCCAGAAAAATTATCAAAAGCATTTAAAGATGGCGCTGTGGACCTTTCGTACGAAGTACTCCCAGAGTATATGGGCGATTATATATTGCTAAACACTGGAAAACAAAGACTAGCTGATAACAAAGTGTGGGAAAACCTTCCTGCTGTAAAAGAAGGCAGGCTGATTCAGGCTTCATCCGATATGTTTTGGTTTAATGATATTCTTTCCTTATCTGCTCAAATCGACATTATTACCAATAAAATGTTGGAATCCACTCAATCATAAACCTGTTTTAAACTTACCGCATAAGTAAGCGTGCATTGATTCCTGCATCTATTATTAAGATGAATTGCTTATTATCAAAAGGAATGCTGGATTTTACACGAATTATCAAATACAGAAACGGGAGTCTATATCTAATGGCATACTAGACAATATTAGCGGGTTAACGGTTTTATAATATAAAATTAAACCGTTAGTGTAAAAAGATATACAAAAAGAATCTAACAACTAACAATTAGATAAAATAAGTCAGAACAGCTGCAAGCCCTTTACAAAAGAGCTTGCAGCTGTTCTATTTTAAATGGACGAATTTATTATCAAATTCGATGCAATTCTAATGTGACACTTGCGCCCGGCCCATCTTCGCGATTGGCAATTATTAGCCTTCCGCCATGTTTTTCAGCTGTAATTTTCGCAATATACAGCCCAAGGCCGTAGTGTTTGCCACTGCGAGCAGATTGCTCCGTGTAAAATTGTTTGTCCGCATTTTTCAGCGCTTCTGCAGAAAATCCAGAACCTCTGTCATCAACTGTAAAGGATAAGTAACCCTCTGTTCCTCCGGTTATCTCCAAGGTAATAAGAGTACCCTCTCGCGAATGCTCCACTGCATTATTTAACAGGTTAATTACCGCACTGCTAATTAGAAATCGGTCACCTGTAAAATCGGCTGGCATATCTTTTGTTTGTAACACAAAATCAATACTCTTCGTCTTACAAAGTGCCATACCTTGCTTTTCCAGTTCATTTACTAGCTCTGGAAAAGAAAACAGCTGGTTCGTATTTTCATTCTCCTCTGAAAGTGATGCTGCAGAGATCAAAAGGCGGGTATAATTCTCAATTTTATCTGCACTGGATCCAATGTATTGCAGCAATTCTTTATCTTCTGCTTGCACGGAACTTTCCAGCAATAATTCTGTATTTCCTTTTATTACCGTTAGCGGCGTTTTCAGGTCATGCGCGATTGCAGAAATCTGAAAATTCTTGCTCTGCTCCATAATCCATTGCTCTTTTAATGAAGCAGATAGGGCGGATTTTAAATCATCAATCGACTGCAAGACCGTGTTTAATTCCCGGATATGAGTGGGAAAAATCTCAAAATCCAAATTCTTTTGCCGGATGGCATCGGTTGCTTTCGTAAGGGGCGCCAGCTCCACTTTTAGTCGCTTGCTAAATTTTAGAGCGATAAGCACTGCAAATAGAAGAAAACATAAAAAAAGAAATATGAGCTCCGCCAGCTCTGGATTAGGTATTCTTTTGTTTAGCTCAGGATCTGCAAAATGTACCCTAATATCAAATTCTACAATTAAAACACTACCATCTTCTCTTAAAATACGCCGATACTGGTTCTGGGGCAGTTCTTCCTTGGCAGCAAGTGTATTTTTCAATTTTGTAATTGCTTTTTCAGACATATCCGTTTGTACCAATATATTCTTGTTGTCAAACAGTGCGTAAGAGCAGGGATATGGCACCTGAGAAGAATCAAACGGCTGGCTCGCGGCGAGCTGGCTCTCACTGCTCTGGAGCGCACGCTCCGCATGGTTCGCCGACAGAAGAAGCCCGGTATTCATTGCATAATAAAAGCCTGCAAGCACAGCAAATACCAACAGCAGCAACAGCAGGCAAAATCCCATTAAATAGCGTAAAAACAGCATGGATAAGGAGGATGCTTTTTTCACTTCCATGTATACCCCACCCCCCATACCGTTTCAATGGGACAATTGCCGTATATAGAAAACTTTGTCCGAATGTTCTTTACATGCACACGAATTGCCGCAATGTCGCTTTTAGAATCAAAGCCGAATATCTGCGCCAGCAAGTATTCGAGCGAAAAAACCTGCCCTTTTCGGCGAGCCAGCAGTTCACAAATTTCGTATTCACTTTTGGTCAGTGGAAGCACCTCGTCATCATAAAAAACTTTCTTTTCTGACAAATCGAATCGCAACTTACCCAAGAGCAGTGTTTGGTGGTGTTCCCGGTGCTCTCTACGCAGGTGAGCAGATATACGGGCACGCAGTTCCGCAAGGCTAAACGGTTTTTTAATATAATCATCCGCACCAAGGGAAAGCCCATCCACAAGATCCTGATCCATTGTTTTTGCTGTAATAAATAAAATGGGGACATCTACATTTTGGCGTATTGTTTGGCAAAAAGCAAAGCCATCCATTCCTGGCATCATCACATCTAGTAGAATAAGGTCATATATTTTAAGGTCTTGAGCAGTCAGACCAACCGCACTGTTTTTGCAGGTAACACAGTGTCCGTCTCTTGTTAGTGTGTTCTCTATCAACTTGCAGATACCCACATCATCATCAATCGCTATAATATTTGCCATTCTGTCGCCCCCTACGTTCTTTTCATTTATTATAGTATATCCTCCAAAACGAAACAACAAAAGAAAGTACCAAAGCAAGTCTACTCCGTCTCTACTTTTCTGCCCTCCCACTTTTTGCTCCAAAAAACCAGTAGAAAGAGCAGCACAACGCAATAAACAACAAGAAAGAGCAAACTGGTTTTTACGCCGGATGCTTCAAGGAAAGCAAGCCCTTTCATATTACTTTCTACTAAAATGGTGCAATAGCGAGTTGCTGCACCCCATGGTAAAAATGGCCAGATACCCTCTCCAAGACCCGTAATCAGCAATGCCGAAAGTAGGCTTCCTATTAACCCTAGGCCAAGCCCAATTCCTTTCCCCAAAGAAAAGCTCAATAAATATTCCAAAAGGTACAGCGGCATATTCCCTAAGAATAAAAGCAGTGCTGCCTGCCAGAAAAAAGACATGGGCAGTAAACTATGACCCGTTGCCGTAAAAACAGCTCCGAACCCACAAACAGCCACAGTGCAGGCAAAAAGGCCAAATAACAATAATACACTTAACTTGCTCAGATGTGGTGTTTGTCTCTTACCCGGACAAGCAAGCAACAACTGAAATCCCCCGGCATGTAGTTCTTGTTCGCTGGCCATTACCACAATGATTCCAGTTAAAAACGGGAATACAAGCGCCAAAGCCTGTAAATAAGCCTCTACTTTCAGAACCTCATCCCAACGCGACGTATTGTAATAGAGAAGAAATATACCTGCACCCAGAACCGGAACCAGCAGATGGAGCGGCATGAGTGCCGAATGTGTAAATCGGTACATATCTGAGCGAAAATTACGAATGAACGTCTGCATTGTTACACCTCCTTTGTTTGGAACCACCGAGTAGTTACAACTGTTAATAACATGAACAGTGCAATTGAAATTAATAATCCAGGTACAATTACGCCTTTGTTTGTAAGCTCGCTGCCCGCTTTTGCCCACAAGCCGTTTGGCAATACGCCAATAATGGGAGTTATTAGTCGCGCAGGAATGGAAAAGGGTATCCACCAAAGTGGCTCGGTTGCAAAAAACACTCCCACTCCCAAATTGCACACAAAGCTAATAAAGACAGCCGCAAAGGCTCCCAGCTTTTCGGTCACAAACATCCAAAGCGGAGTCTGCCAAGCAAAGGTAATAAACAATACCAAACTACCCGCTAGGCAAGCTGCGACTGGGATCGTTTCCTCAAATACAAAACCTCCCAGCGCAGCACCGGCAAAGAAAACCATACAGCTCGCAAACAGATACAGTGTTCCAACCATAATCTGCGCTTGCCACAGCTTGCTTTTCTGTACCACAATTCCAAACAGGCCATGCCTGTTTTTTCCTTTTTCTCTTGCCGTCATAAATGAAATGAACATAGTAAAGCTGCCCGGCAGCAGAATGGTGTACCACCAGTTATACGAGCCGTTTTGAAGATCGGCACCACCCATTAAAAACACCCCCATCAGGAGTGTCAGCAAAGGTGCCAGCCATATAAAATTCGGCTGAAAGGTGTGCTTCTGCTTTAAGCATTCCGATTTCACCAAATTAAACATCTTGTGCACCCGCCTTTCTCACAACCTCCATGAATAACTCTTCCAGATTGCCCTCGGCATCAATTTTATCCTCGTACCAAAGTCTGCCATTTGCAAGAATTCCAATGTGATTCGCAACGTGCTGCACCTCAGACAAAATATGACTGGAGAGAATCACCGTAATGCCCTGTGCAGGGAACGAGCGAATCAGCTCTCTCAGCTCTTCAATTCCTATTGGGTCAAGGCCATTGGTCGGCTCATCCAAAATAAGCAACTTCGGGTGGTTTAATAGTGCCATGGCAATACCAAGCCGCTGTTTCATTCCCATCGAAAATTGACCCGCTTTCTTTTTGCCCGTATTGGTTAGCCCCACTGTGTGCAGCACTTCATCCATGCGGCTATCTGGCAGACCGTAGAGCAGCGTGCGTACCTTCAGATTTTCACGTGCACTTAGATTTTCGTAAATAGGCGGCGATTCAATGAGTGCACCAATGTCTAATAGTGAGTCACGCCCCCACGGCTTCCCATTAAAATAGATTTCACCGGATTTCGGTGCAAGCATCCCGGTAAGTATTTTCAGCAGAGTCGATTTTCCTGCTCCGTTTGGGCCGAGCAGGCCATACACCGAGTTTTGCTCAACAGAGATTGATATATTTTTATTTGCAGGTTGACCTTTAAAATTTTTACAAAGGTCTTTTGTGGTAAGAATATATTGCATCTAAAACGCCCCTTTTTGTTTTCTTGTTTATTAGCATATAGGGCATTTATAAAGATTTTATAAGCTTTTGGTATAGCCTGATTCCATAAATAAAATCATACTGGCAAACAGACGGAATATATTTAAATATTCACACCTAGCTTGACAAACATTGCTATAAAGAGCGCAATAATTGGACTTATTTACCAAACAATAACACTCCGCTGCTTTTAATGGCAAGAAATGCCTGTTCTTATTTCAGATTGTGAAATACCTGCGTCATTTGTTATTTACAATGAATGAAACTTCCAACAGGTAAATAAATTATTAAGTGCTATTTTCAGCACCATTCCTGCAAAAGGACATGCCTCTCAACTTTTTTCGATTTTTGTTTTCTTTTATCTTTGTAGTTTTTACATAAAAATTTTCTGAAATTTATCTTCAAAAACAGCTTTTTACTAAATTTAATCTTGACAAAAAATATCCAGTTTGTTAAAATGCAGGAAGAAAGTGGAGGTGTCACATTGCTCATTACGAAAGAAACGGATTATGCACTGCGAATTCTGCGCGCACTGGCAGACGGCAACCGCCAAACTGCCGCTGAACTGGCTGCAAATGAGCAGATCCCCCAACAGTTTGCCTATAAAATACTGAAAAAGCTGGAGAAAGCGGGCTTTCTTCAAATAACACGAGGAGCGGAAGGCGGCTGTTCATTAACAGCAAACCTTAATACCATTACGCTGTACCAGCTTATTCGTGCTATGGAACGCGAAGCCGCTGTAAGCGCTTGTACCGAACCAGGCTACGAGTGCCCGTGGAGAAAGGCGCACGGCGGTGCGATTTGCAAGACACACATTCAGTTGGCTCAAATTCAAAAGGACATTAACCGCGAGCTAGATTCACACACCTTGCAAACCATTTTATTTGGCAGCTGACCTTCTCTCTCTATTTTTTATTTGCAGCAAAAACCTAACGATAGATTAGTCGCAAAAGGAGGAAGCAATATGTTATTCAAGACCACACAGCAGCACGAGGAACTCCGGGCAAAGGTTCGGAATTTTGCAGAGGAAAAAGTAAAGCCCCTGGCCTTTCTGCTGGATAAGGAAAATGAGTTCCCCGATGAAGCGGTAGCTGAACTGGGAAAGATGGGACTGCTGGGCATCCCTTACCCCAAAGAGTGGGGCGGCCTGGGACTGGATATCATCAGCTACGCCATTGCAGTAGAAGAGCTCTCCCGTATAGACGGTGGCACCGGAGTCATTCTTTCCGCACATACCTCTTTAGGCACATGGCCCATATTTGCCTTCGGTAACGAAGCGCAAAAGAAAAAGTACTTAGTTCCGTTATGTAAGGGCGAAAAGCTCGGTGCATTTGGCCTAACTGAAACAAATGCAGGCTCCGATGCAGGCGGAACCGAAACCACCGCTATCGACAAAGGTGATTATTACCTATTAAACGGCAGTAAAATCTTTATTACCAACGCCCCCAAGGCAGACATTTACGTTGTTTTCGCGGTTACCACACCAGACATAGGCACGCACGGAATTTCGGCCTTTATTGTTGAAAAGGGCTGGAAGGGTTTTGAGTTTGGTGACCATTACGATAAAATGGGCATTCGCTCCTCCTCCACTGCAGAATTAATCTTTAACGATGTTAAGGTGCCAAAAGAGAACCTTCTCGGCAAAGATGGCGACGGCTTTAAAATCGCGATGGCTACACTGGATGGCGGCCGTATTGGCATTGCATCGCAGGCGCTGGGTATTGCACAGGGTGCATTCGACCAAGCGGTAGATTACGCAAAAGAACGCGTTCAGTTCGGCAAGCCCATCGGCTTTCAGCAGGCTATCTCTTTCAAGCTTGCAGATATGGCAACCAAGCTGCGCTGCGCACGCTTCCTGATTTACTCTTCCGCTGAAATGAAAGAAAACCACGAGCCTTACGGCATGGAATCTGCCATGGCCAAACAATATGCTTCCGACGTTGCACTTGAAATTACAAACGATGCACTCCAAATCTTCGGCGGCACCGGCTACCTGAAGGGTATGGAAGTAGAGCGCATGTACCGCGATGCAAAAATTACCACCATTTACGAGGGCACCAACGAGATTCAGCGCGTTGTTATTGCCTCTCACATTTTAGGCAAACCGCCGAAGAAAGCTGGCGGAGCCGATCGCCATATGCAAAAACCCGCACCCATTACCGGTGTGCGTAAAAAAGTTCTTTTTCGTGAAGGCGACGCCAAAGAGCAGGTTCAGGCTTTGGCAGAAGCGCTCAAAAAGGATGGCTTTGACTTTACGGTCGGCATTGCGCTTGATACCCCAATCGCTCGCGCGGAGCGCGTTGTTTCGGCGGGTAAGGGCATTGGGGAAAAGAAAAACATGAAGCTGATCGAGAACCTTGCAAAAGCCGCAGGCGCCGCAATTGGTTCTTCCCGCCCAGTGGCAGAAACACTCAAGTACATTCCGCTCAACCGCTATGTGGGCATGTCCGGCCAAAAGTTTACCGGTAACCTGTATATTGCGTGTGGTATTTCCGGTGCAACCCAGCACTTAAAGGGAATTAAAGACGCCTCCATTATTGTGGCAATCAATAAAAATGGCAATGCTCCCATCTTTAAAAACTGCGACTATGGTATTGTTGGCGACGTAAACGAAGTTCTGCCCTTGTTGGCAGAGGCTCTGGGCAGCGGTGAAAAGCAGCCCGCACCGCCCATGATTAAGATGAAGCGCCCGCAAATGCCCAAACCCCAGCCGATTGGCCCCCGTTACGTTTGCTGTGGTTGCGGCTACGAGTACGTGCCGGAGCTGGGCGACGAAGAGAGCGAAATCGCACCCGGTACTTTGTTTGCAAAACTGCCGGAAGACTGGGTTTGCCCTGAGTGCGCCGAGCCCAAGGAACAGTTTATTGAGGCTTAATAGAGGGAGGTAAAACGATGTATTGCGTCAGAAATGTTACCGAAGATTTATATTGGGTAGGAGCCAACGACCACCGGCTCACCCTGTTTGAAAATGCGTACCCCATCCCCAGAGGTGTTTCTTACAACTCTTACCTTCTGCTGGATGAAAAAACCGTTATGTTTGATACCGTAGATTGGTCCTCCTGCCGCCAGCTGGTTGAAAATGCCCAGCATGTACTAAACGGCAGACCACTCGATTATCTTGTTATCAATCACTTGGAGCCGGATCACGCCGCCTCCATCGATGAAATATTGCTTCGCTGGCCAGACATTACCCTTATCAGTAATGAAAAAGCATTTATGCTGATGCGTCAGTTTGGCTTCCATGTGGATGCACACAAATTGATAGAGGTTGCAGAGGGTGATACCTTCAGCTTCGGCAATCACACTGTTACCTTTGTATTTGCCCCCATGGTTCATTGGCCGGAGGTTATGGTCACGTTCGATGTTACCAACGGCGTTCTCTTCTCAGCAGATGCGTTTGGCACCTTCGGTGCACTGGACGGAAAGCTGTTTGCAGATGAAGTCAATTTTGACCGCGACTGGCTCGACGATGCTCGCCGTTACCTTACCAACATTGTTGGTAAATACGGCCCGCACATTCAGTTGCTGCTGAAAAAGGCAGGCGGCATTCTAGACCAGATTAAAATTATTTGCCCCCTGCATGGTCCCGTTTGGCGTGAAGATTTAATGTACTTTATTCAAAAGTACGACACCTGGAGTCGTTATGCACCAGAAGAAAAAGGTGTTTTAGTAGTTTATGCCTCTATGTACGGCAACACAGAGTCTGCCGCACAGGCACTGGCTGCAAAGCTTTGCGATAAGGGTATGACCAACATCGCTTTATACGATGTTTCTTCTACCGACGTATCGCAGCTTATTTCCGAATCCTTTAAGTACAGCCATATTGTGCTTGCTTCCGTTACTTATAATTTGGGTATTTACCCGGCAATGCACAACTTCCTGCTCGACATGAAGGCGCTGAACGTGCAAAAGCGTACAGTAGCCATTATAGAGAATGGTTCTTGGGCTTGCTGCTCCGGCGATTTAATGCACAAGTTCCTTACCGAAGAAATGAAGGATATGACTGTGCTCAATGAGCGAATCAGCATGGCCTCCTCTCTTGGAGCGGATAAGGAAGTAGAACTGGATACGCTCGCGGATGCCATTTTAGAATCGATGAAAGAAGAAAACTAACCGATTCCCCTGCGGTCATCAGCTGCCACTCCCTTGTTTTAATGCTGCGCAGCGAAGCACGATGCTGACGTAAGCAGCTTGACTCCGCAGATTAAAAATTGCCGATTCCCCTGCTAGTACCCCTATATTGGCAGGAGGGTCGGTAATTTTTTTTAAACAGAACACCGGCACAGCCTATGCTGTGCCGGTGTTCTGTTTTATTCTTGCTCTCTTACCTGAAAAATCGATTATAACCCAAGCTCTTCAGGCTGTACCATACCGGTTTGAATCGCCCGGTCTCGCAGGAAAAGATACAACTCTGCCAAGGTTGCATACACATACACCATAATCATTACATTGCCCAAACGTACCACGATTTGACTAATCGCATTCATCACTGGTGAGACAAATAAAAACATGTCAAAAGACGCGCCAACTAAAAAAAGAAGTATGAACCACCCAATAAATGAAAGCAAGAGCACAAAGATTGGACTTTTTTCTCCGTCCGTCATCTTACGGCTGATTTCTCTTGCTCTTTTCCCAGAAAGCTTCGGGTTATCCGATAGCAAAAACGGCACCATATAGTATTCAAACGTCTTTATAATTCCGGGAAAAAGCAGCAAAAGCGACCATAGACCGATAAATAAATTCGTTACAAAGCTGACTAAAACAATATTGCCGTATCCCCCACGAAACGCCATAAATACATCGGAGGGCTTACCAGCATTAAAGCGATTGCGAACAAAGAAACCGCGCACTCCCACAAAGATAGGCGTCAAAATCAGTATGTTAATCAAAAGATAAGTTAAGTTATAACCCAGCGCCTGCCCCAAATCTGGCATAGGTGTACGATAAATTATTGCATTAATAAACTCATCATTTATTTTTTCATACCCTATCACATACCACAACAAATCTGGTACCAATTCAAATACTGCTAAGATTAAAAACGCTACCCAAAACTTTTTTCCACGGATTGCAGTTTTTGCATTGCTTTTTAGAATTTCTCTGCTCCACATACTCTACATAAACCCCTTTCCTATGGATGTATTCACTGCCAGTGTGGGGATCGCTTTTTTGTCATGATAGGGAATCTGTTTTTTCCGTATCTTTTTCTTCTGGATTAGTTGTCGGAATGGCTTCACCCACGGATGCATCTGTTCCAAGAAACTCCGGTAAATTCATGCCTGCTTGCTGAAATAGTTCATTCATTGGGGGAATAGATTTCAGCATCCCAGAGAGAAAGTTCGCTGTGGTTGGAGTCCCATTTTCTCCGCTTCCCATGCTGTCCCATACCGTGACCTTGTCAATCTTAATATTTTTAATGGCATCCACCTGAAGCTGAACCAACTGCTCCAGCTTATCTGCAATGATAAATTTAACCGCAGCATCTGGGTCGCCACCTGCCGCATTCACAAGCTGCCTCATACCGGTTGCCTGTCTGGTTAAAATCTCTTCCACGCCTCGTGCCTGTGCTTCCATCTTTGCAAAAATAGCGTCTGCCTCACCTCTGGCTCTGCGGCGGGTTACCTCCGCCTCTGCCTCGGCAGAGATTTCTTTCTGCTGTTTATCAATTTCCGCATTTACAACAACGTCCGCTCTTTGAGAGGCTCGCACAAGCTCCGCACGCTGCTTTTCCGCGTTTTCCTGCGCTCCATAAGCCTCCTGCAACGCCATAGCAGCCTGCACCTTTTCGGCAGCTGTTGCCTGTCGCAGTGCCTCGGCTTCCTTTTCACGTCGATTTGCATCTGACTGAGCAACCTCTATTTTTGCATCATTTTCACCCTGAATGGCAGTGGCATCTGCCGCCGCCACCTTAATACGCTGATCCATGAGCGCGTTTGCATGGCCAATTTCACCATCGCGGTTCTTCTCAGCCACGCTCTTTTTCGCATCGTTAATTGCTTTGGCTGCCGCTTCCTTACCCAAAGCGTCAATATAGCCGGATTCATCGTTAATATCCGTCACGTTCACGTTAATGAGGCGAAGACCAATTTTCTTTAGTTCAATCTCCACATTATTCGAAACTGCAAGTAAAAACTTATCGCGGTCGGTATTAATTTCTTCTATGTCCATGGTTGCGATGACCAAACGCAGCTGACCAAAAATAATATCCTTTGCCAGCTCCTGAATTTCTGCCATCTTCAACCCTAAAAGCCGTTCTGCCGCATTTTGCATGATTCCCGGCTCCGTTGAAATACCAACCGTAAACCGAGAAGGTACATCAACGCGTATGTTCTGTTTGGATAATGCACTTTTCAGGTCAACATTAATCGAAATCGGCGTTAAATCCATATACTGGTACGCCTGAATAATCGGGATGATAAAAGAAGCACCGCCGTGGATACATTTTGCGGATTTCGTCTGCCCCGATTTGTCATTGCCAACTCTTCCGTAAATTACTAAAACTTTGTCAGACGGGCACTTGCGGTAGCGCGAGAGCACACCAAGTAAAGCGGCAAACAGCACAACCACAATAATCGTAATTGCTACAATAAGTTCCATTCCCATAAATAGACCTCCCATTAATCATATTATTTCTACTATAATTGGTTTCTCACCGGAAAAGACCGACTGAAAACAAATTGATACACCTTGCTACGATCTTGCAACAATGAGATAAAATTAATTAATCTAAAAGGATGCAAAGTTACATATCTGGTGTAGTTACTCCACCCTCGGCAAAATTAAAAAGACTCTTCCTCTAATTCCACAACCAGAACATTATCTGCACGAACATCCACAACACGCACAAACGCACCGCTTGGTATACTCACTGCACCATCCGTAATGGCAGAGGCTTCAATAAACCGCTCCTGTACCGTCAGGTTTACTTTTCCCTGCCCGGTACCGCGTGCCGGTATTACCAAATAAACCGTTGCAGTCTGCCCAAGAGCGTTGCGCATTTGCAGTGTTCCATTGGAGGCCAAGCGCGACGTGAGCTGTATTATCTTCGCTACACCAAACATGGCAACCGCACCCAAAACAGCACCAATTAATACGGAAATCGTTCCGGCTGTTCCAGCTTGATACGCAAGAATAGCCGTCCAGCTGAACACTGTAAGAAATGCCACAATTCCTTCTAAGGTAAACAGGTGCAGGGCACCCAAATCACCGGGGCTTCCGCCATCCCCTGTGCCAAGGTCCCCAGAATCCACCCCTGCATCTCCGCTCATATCCAAATCGAAATCGGGAGAATCTCCAAAACTATCAAATCCAGAGAGATCATCGGGGTTCACCCCTGGGCCGCTTTGCCCAAAGCCCACAATTGTCATTACAACTTGAATGAATAAAATCAAGCTTGAAGGTACGGCAATACAGTATAATACCTGCGATAATAAATCCAGAGTCCCCCACCACTCCTGCATATTCCTCACCTCAATGTAAATGTTATTTACTTTAGTATATCACCGAGAATTGGCTGTGTCAATTGATTTTGCTATTGTTTGTTAAAGATTGCTATTCTGCATAAAATAGTTTTAGTTGAAAAATGGAACAGAAGTTGCTATACTAGTGTAAATAAAATTTACGTTGCGTTACGGAGGTGAATTGGAATGGACGCACAGAAACTTGGCCGAAAGATACGGGAAGCCCGCTTAGCCAAACGCCTAACCCAAAGCGAGGTAGTCGGCGACTTTATCACACGCAATATGCTAAGCCAAATTGAAAGTGGCACAGCAACCCCCTCTATGAAAACATTGGAGTATTTGTCTGAGGTTCTGTCTATTCCGATGGTTCAGCTTGTTGCGGGAGATGACCCGATTGAAACGTTGGCTCAGGCAAAAAACGCTTTGGCACAAGGTCAGGCAGATTCTGCAATTCTGCTTGCAGGCAATTTGACGCACGACCTGCACGACGAAAGTGATGCCATTGCTGCACGCGCCCACCTGATTCTTGCACGCCAGTATGCGCTGGAAAGAGAATACGATTCTGCCACCAAACACGCGCGTTTTGCGGCAGAGCATGCACAGCGCGGCGTTTACGCCTCCGTAGATATTCGGGCCAACGCACTTTTGCTACTGGATGAAATAGAGAATTATTGAGGGAATGCGGCAATGGAGCTGTGTTCCCTCAAATTGATTGCTTCGATTCCCATTTGACTTTTCGTGTGTTATAATTGGAATAAACTATTAATCACAAATCTCATGCACAACTCACGCGGCGAATATGTTATTTTTTCTGCCGCTAAAGAGTGTTTTGTATTGAAAAGGAGATTTCGCATGAAGCATCCAACCACCGCCATGCCATCTAATTTTGGCCAGTACCCCGCCGAGCAAGAAAAAAAGGCACTTCGCTGGGAGGCGAATCGTCTTTGTGTTGTTTTAATCGTTATTCAAGTGCTTGTTACGGTACTGTCACTTTCCTCGCGTGTGTATTTGCGGGAATTGGGGCTTGTGGGTTCCCCTCTTGATGCCTTTCAGGGAATTCCGCCCATTCTTTACTTTTTTTCTTACTCCTCCGTGTATCTAATTGGGCTTACTTTACCCGTATTCTTTTATATGGGAATTCGCCATATCACTCCTTCCAATGCACTTCGGTTTGAGCCGGTAAAGCCACTGTTTGCTCTCGGAATCGTCGTGTTTGGAGTCGGAATTTGCACAACAGCAAATATACCGTCAAGCATGCTGGTCTCCTTTTTTCAATCCATGGGGTACAGCGGAAAGGTTCCTGAGCTACCTTTAAACGAAGACCCCTTGGTACAGGTACTCTTTTTTATCACACTCGCGCTGATTCCCGCTTTAACAGAAGAGCTTATTTTCCGCGGCGTTATTCTAAGTGGCCTGCGCCAGTTTGGAGATACCATTGCTATATTCAGCTCTGCCTTTTTATTCGCTATTTACCATGGCAATTTTGCGCAGATGCTGTTTGCGTTCCCTTGCGGTCTGGTTCTAGCGTTTGCCGTTATTAAGACCGGGAGCCTGTGGGTATCCATCCTCATTCACTTTATCAATAATGGCACCTCCGTTCTCTTTCAGTTCTCTCAATTTTATACCGACCAACTCACCGCCAATACTGCATATACCATTTACTTTTTTAGCTCAGCAATTGCAGGAGTTGTCGCGTTGGTTTTACTTTCCCGTCATAACAAAAACTTATTTCAATTGAATGAAAATAATTCGCTTCTCTCTCCCTCGCAAAAATTTATTACGACTCTTTGGAATCCCGCATCCGTTGCTTTGATTCTAATTTCGCTTTCCACGGCAGTTTATACGCTGGAGAATTTTTAATATGAGAAATGCGGAGCAAGATGAAAAAATGATGCGCCTAGCGCTGGAGCTTGCACAAATTGCAGCACAAGAGGGTGAGGTTCCTGTCGGTGCCGTTGTAGCGAGAGGCGATGAAATTATTGCAGTCGGCAGAAATCGCCGTGAACAGCAAAAGAACGCCCTATGCCACGCAGAGATTGAGGCCATTCACGCGGCCTGCCAAGCATTAGGTGGTTGGCGACTTTGGGAATGCGATCTTTATGTTACGTTAGAGCCCTGCCCCATGTGTACCGGGGCAATTATCAACTCTCGCATTGCGCGGGTCGTATATGGCGCGAGCGATACAAAAGCAGGCTCCTGCGGCTCTGTCATCAATCTGTTTGAGCTGCCGTATAACCACCATCCCGAGCTTATCTCTGGTGTATTGCAGGAGGAATGCAGCGCGGTGCTTACCCAGTTTTTTCAAATTCTACGCGACAAACGGGCAAAAAAGAAAAAAGACGTGATAGAGTAAGCCTGTTTCAACAAATGAATATCATACACCATTTATCGTATAAGAGATTATAATAGCAACAGGGTTTATGCCGGTTATTATAATAAAACATAACCGCAGCCTGCCTATGCAGGCTGCAATTTTTTATCCACGATATCTCCTTAAAATGTAGTAAGACTATGCTTCACCAACCATTGCCCTTCCACTAACACTATAAATCCATTTAAAATGAGAGGATGGTCGCTAATATGTGTACATCAATCACACTCCTCAACGCGCAGGGGGAAAACTTTTTAGGCCGTACCTTAGATTTTTCATACGACATTGAGCCGGAGCTCTATATATTGCCACGCAATTATGTTTGGTACGATTTTTCGATGGTGTCAATGAAAAAGGGCTTGCGGGTGGAGCCTTGTATTTTGCTGGTTATGCAGCGTATGAATCCAAGCCGACACCCGGGAAAATGCCGGTAGCCGCAATGGATTTTCTTCATTTTCTCCTTGCAAACTGTGCAACTATTGAAGAAGCGGAAAAACTGGTTCCGCAAATATCCATTTTGGGGTTTGCAGACCCCGTTACCGAATCAGAAGCCCCTCTGCACTGGATTATGACCGACCGCAGCGGCAAAAGCATCGTCATTGAACGCACCGTGCAGGGTACCAACGTGTACCAAAACCCCATTGGCGTGCTGGCAAACAGTCCAGAATTCCCTTGGCATTTAACCAACCTAAAGACCTACTCACAGGTATCACCCAGACAAACATCAAAAAGCCAGTGGGGCGATCTTACCTTAAAACCATTTGGGCAGGGAGCGGGAACCTCTCTTTTACCTGGCGGCTATACTGCTCCGGAACGCTTTGCACGAACCGCATATCTCAAAACACACCTACCAACTCCCCAAACCAAAGAGGAAACCGTAATGGCTGGTTTTCATGTGTTAGAAAGCGTCTCCATTCCCAAGGGAGCTGTCATTAGTAGTCGGGAAACCTATGATTACACGAGATACACTATGTTCCTGAATACCAAAACTTGCGAATATTATTTTAAAACATATGAGAATTTCCAAATTCAAACTGCAAGTATGTGGGAGAATTACCGAGAGGGTCAATCCCCCATACGTCTTGGCTCCTTGAGCCGTCCCATTCTTTTTCAGAAAATTAATTTCGTTTAAATAGAACCTAACTACCGATTTTATTAAATACAAAAAGTAAAAATCAAAGTGTTTTCAACAATTAGTTAACATATTGTTGAAAACACTTTGATTTTCTCTATTCACTTTATTAACAAATAGGCTGACATAAGGCATTAAAAAAGAACTGTCCGTTATAACGGACAGTTCTTTTTTCTATCTCTTTATTTCTCAAATACTGCACCACGTGAACCGGAGGTCACATGCTGTGCATAGCGTTTAATGTAACCGGTAAGCTCCTTTTCCGGCGCTTTCCAATCCTTGCGGCGGTTTACCAGCTCCGCTTCCTCCACATGCAGGTTCAGCACACGATTGGTAATATCCACATCGATGATATCGCCCTCATGAATCAGCGCAATAGGGCCGCCAACCGCGGCTTCCGGTGACACATGGCCTACCGCTGCACCACGCGTTGCGCCTGAGAAACGTCCATCCGTAATCAGTGCTACACTCGAGCCAAGCCCCATACCGGTTAAAGCAGAGGTGGGAGTTAGCATTTCACGCATACCGGGGCCGCCTTTGGGTCCCTCATAGCGAATCACAACCACATCTCCCGCATTGATTTTCCCAGAGAGAATTGCCTCCGAAGCATCCTCCTCGCAGTCAAAGCAGCGAGCAGGGCCAGTGTGCTGCATCATTTCAGGAGCAACCGCACCTTGCTTTACCACCGCACCATCCGGGGCAATGTTGCCTTGAAGCACAGCGATACCGCCATCCTTACGGAATGGGTCTTCCAGCTTGCGAATAATTTTTCCATCCGCCTCAGGAGCACGATTGATGCGGTCTGCTACTGTACCCAAAACCGTTTTGCAATCGGTATTGAGCTTTCCAGCGCGTGCCAGCTCTTTCATGACTGCAGGGATACCGCCAACCTGATTCAGGTCGGTAATAAACACGTCGCTGGCGGGGTTCAGCTTGCAAAGCTGGGGAGTATCTTTGCTGATGCGGTCAATATCTGTAATATCGAGCTTTACACCACGCTCATAGGCAACGGCAGTCAAGTGCAGAACCGAGTTGGTAGAGCAGCCGAGAGCCATCTCCGAACGAAGTGCGTTCTCAAAGGATTTCTCCGTTAAAATATCGCTGGGGCGCAAATCCTCACGGTATAGCTCCAAAATTCGTTCGCCTGCTGTTTTTGCAAGCTGAATGCGCTCCGACATAACGGCCGGAATACTGCCGTTACCGGGCAGTGCTAAGCCAATTGCCTCGGTAAGGCAGTTCATGGAGTTCGCCGTGTACATACCGGAACAGGAGCCGCAGGTAGGACATGCGGATTTCTCCAATGCAGTAAGCTCAGCTTCATCAATTTTACCGGCAACATAGCTGCCTACGGCCTCGAACATTTCAGAAAGGCCAAAACGAACACCGTTATGTAAGCCTGGTAACATGGGGCCACCGCTCACAAAAATACTGGGCAAATTCAGGCGGCAGGCAGCCAAAAGCATACCCGGCACAACCTTGTCACAGTTCGGAATAAACACGACGGCATCCAGTGGATGTGCGGTAAGCATAACTTCCACAGAGTCCGCAATCAGTTCGCGAGAGCAGAGCGAATACTTCATTCCCTTGTGGTTCATAGACAGTCCATCGCAAACGCCAATGGTATTGAACTCAAATGGTACACCACCTGCGTTGCGAATACCAGCCTTTACCGCCTCACTAATGTCTTTTAGGTGGCGGTGCCCCGGAATATAGTCGCTGGCGGAATTCACCACAGCAATAAAGGGGCGCTTCATTTCGTTTTCTGTCAGACCCAATGCGTAAAGCAAAGAGCGGTGTGGTGCGCGTGCAGCGCCCTCTTTCATTAAATCGCTTCTCATCGTGTTTTTCCCTCCTAATACTGCCCTCATAGGCTTCACTAAAATGAAATGTCTGCCGCCTCAGCGGCATTACAAGTTCACACTTCCCTCATTTATTTCCCATACACCAGTCGGTTAAACAAAGTGCGGTTTTGTTCGTAATAAGATGTTTTCTCAGGGTTTTGCTCCAGTGGAGTTCCCTTAAATACCCGCATAGAAACGCCTAGGCCATCCAATTGCTGAAGTACAGCCTTTCGGCTGTCTACATCTAAATTACGTAAATCGTCTTCTGTAATCAAAGAAGAAAGCGGTTTTGCATTCTTCCATGGCACTCGCATATCGGCTTCTTTCTCTTCTCCATGCTTTGGCACAGTACCATTCAGGTTCGAGAACATTTGCCGCGTCTTTTGGTGCGATTCAAAACTTGCGCTATCTGTTAAAAAGAGAATACTGTCTCCCATTTCTAGGTCAGATAAGAACTTCGCTACGCTTGCCATTTGGAGGTTCGGGTCGCTTACCGGCTTATTCTCACCCATAACAATCAAGTAAGAATTCACACGTACAACTACGCGGCCATCTCCATTGCGGTCTTCCCCATACTGGGCTATTTTTTTCTCCAGTATAGAGGCGGCATCATCTGAGAACTTTGTTTCTGTTAGAATTCCGATTTGATAATCCGGCTCCACCTTGGTTGTAAGCTCATATACAAAGCCTGCAACCAAAGCAACCAGCACTAAAACAATTAATAGGTGAAATTTATGATAATACCAAAAATTTTTCCATTTTCCTTTAGCGCTTAGGGGTGCCGTTTCACCATTTGAGTGAATCGAGTCATCCCCTGCATTCCACAGATACCGATCTCTAGCCAAGCGAAATCACTCCCTAGGTTTCATAGTGGGGAACAAGAGCACGTCACGAATCGATGCACTGTCTGTGAGCAGCATGACCAAGCGGTCAATGCCCATGCCCATTCCGCCGGTTGGCGGCATACCGTATTCCAAAGCGGTAATAAAATCTTCGTCGATCATATTTGCTTCTTCGTCTCCGGCTTCTCTGAGCTCCATCTGGTGCATAAAGCGTTCACGCTGATCTAGCGGGTCATTAAGCTCCGAATACGCATTTGCAAATTCACGGCGGGTAGCAAACAGCTCAAAGCGCTCTACTAGCTCGGGAACATCCTTCTTGCGTTTAGTCAGCGGAGATACCTCTACCGGGTAATCGTAAATAAAGGTGGGCTGTACCAGCTCGCCCTCAACCTTCTCTTCAAAGAAGAGATTCATAATGTCGCCCCAAGAGTCGGTTTTCTTTGTTTCAAAATGGAACTTTTTCGCCTCTTCCAGCGCACGGGCAGTATCTCCCTTAAAGGACAGGAAATCAACTCCGGTATACTTTAAAATCGCGTCGTTCATTGTCATGCGGCAGAACGGCAGCTTCAGGCTTACCTCTTCTCCCTGGTAAGAAATCTCTTCGGTACCGCAGACCTCTTTCGCGCATGCGTTAATCAGACGCTCGGTCAAGTCCATCATACCGTTGTAATCGGTGTAAGCTTCGTACAGCTCAATAGTTGTAAATTCCGGGTTGTGCTTTACATCCATACCCTCATTGCGGAACAAACGACCGATTTCATAAACCTTTTCCATTCCACCCACAATCAGGCGCTTTAAATAAAGCTCTGGTGCAATACGAAGGTACAAATCAAGGTCGAGTGTATTGTGGTGGGTAATGAACGGGCGAGCAGAGGCGCCACCGGGAATCAAGTTCAATACAGGAGTCTCTACCTCAACATAGTTACGTTCATCTAATATACGGCGAATTGTCGCAATTACACGGCTGCGCTTCTCAAACGTATTTTTCACTTCGGGATTTACAATTAAATCCACATAGCGCTGGCGGTACCGCAAATCAGTATCCTTTAGACCATGGAATTTATCCGGCAGCGGAAGCAATGATTTTGCCAAAAGAGTAATACTTTTTGCATGAACGGAGATTTCTCCTCTGCGGGTGCGGAATACAAAGCCGCTCACGCACGCAAGGTCGCCAATATCCCAGTTTTGAAGACCGCGGTATGTTTCTTCACCAATATCGTCTATTTTCAGGTAGACCTGAATTCGACCAGTGCGGTCCTGAATATCCATAAAGCTAGCTTTGCCCATGTCGCGCCAGCTCATAATACGGCCTGCAATCACTACATCTTGGTTTTCCAGATCTTCAAAGCGGTCCCGAATATCCTGTGCAAAGGCATCTCGCTCGCAAACTGTAATTTCAAACGGATCTTTGCCGCTCTCCTGCAAAGCAGTGAGCTTGTCCCGGCGAATTTGAAGCAGTTCGCTAATATCCTGCTGCTGTTCCTGTTCCACAGGCTCTTTTGTCTTATCGCTCATAACTAATTCTACTCTCCCTGTTTACTGTATTCCTCCGCACTTGGCGGTATATTGTATAAATTTAAAAGATTAGATCCTGCTCAGTGAAACACGCTAAGTATATTACTTATCGGAATAAAAACGTGCTTTCTTGTGCAAAAACGGGGCAGGGTGAAAATTTTCACTCCCGCCCCGTGTTGTGTACTGTTCCGGATTCTTTATTTCGAAATGGTAAGAATCTCATAATGGATGATTCCTGCCGGAACCTCCACTTCAATTTTATCACCCACGCCGTGGCCCAAAAGAGCCTTGCCAACTGCGGATTCATCCGAAATCTTGCCTAGAAGAGGATTCGCTTCGTTGGAACCAACAATTTTATATTCCTTAACAGAAGAATCTCTTCCTTCCGGAGTTACACGAACCTCAACCTTAGAGCCAATGTGAATATTTTCGTTTCCTAATTCACTTTCATCAATCACGACTACGTTTTTCAGCATTACCTCAATATCAGCAATACGTGCTTCCATAATCGCCTGATCATTTTTCGCTTCATCATATTCACTGTTTTCGGACAAATCACCGAAAGACAAAGCGACTTTAATTTTTTCGGCTACTTCTTTTCGTTTTACCGATTTTAAATATTCCAACTCCTGCTCAAGGGCTTCTAAGCCTTCTTGGGTTAAAATGACCTGCTTTGCCATCAGCTGTTTACCACCTTTTTCAGAGTGAACTTATTCGCCGGGCGCAAACCGAAATCCATTTCATACATACCGTGGATTCCTTGCAGCCTGACGGTTCTTCGCAATATATCTATTATAGTGAACAAGTATGAGTCTGTCAACGTATTATTTGCTCTTCACCGAAGAGCTCACGGGCGCTTTTGCCCCGGTTTGAGCGGCACTGTTATCAAAGTTACCACTGTCGGTACCGGGAATTTGCTGTACATCTGCCCCTTGCTTTACGAGTGCCGTTACGGAAGCCTGAATTTGTGGATCTTCCATGGTTGTAAGGGAGCGGCGCAGCAGCAAATCCTTTTGTTCGGGGGTCATTTCAACCTCCATATCCACATTCACGCCGACCCCATGAAAAGTCTTACCGTCAATGCGGGTATAGTTTCCCACGGAGAGCTGTATTGCGGAACCGTCAGACAGAGGAATTACATCTTCCTTCATTCCACGCCCTGCGGTTTTCTCACCAATCAGTTTTCCCTTCTTATAGTCCTTCATATCCGCAGCAAATATTTCCGCAGCTCCGTAAGTGCTGGCATTTACCACTACACTAACGGGCAAATTGATTTCTCCGGATTTCGAGCTGTACTCCACCGTGATTTTCCCGCCTCTGTCTACATAGCTGACCAAGCTAACTGCAGGCAGGAATTCATCCAGCACAGAGGCCATAACCTCTACACTACCGCCGGAATTGTTTCGCAAGTCAACCACAAAGCCGACCACCTTTTTTTCCGTCAGATTATTAATCGCGGCTACAAACTGATTTTTGGTCGTGCTTTGGAATTCAGAAATAGCGATATAGCCAACATTGCCGTTAATAATGGAAGAAGAAACCGTAACCCGCTGGTATTCCGCACGGGTAACTGTTACATCCATCTGTTTGGTTGCAGTCTTGCCATTCTCCGTTGATTTTCGCAGCAGACCCAGCTTTACCGTAGTGCCAACTGTACCATCCAGCTTATTTACGGCCTCGCCATAGCTCAGGCGAATAACCTCTTTACCGTCTAGCGAGAGAATGACATCTCCTTTTTGCAGCCCGGCTTTGCTGGCGGAGGAGTTGGGCAAAACCTCAATAACCTCCATATTCCCGTCCGCATCCTGAACGGTGCGAACACCAACACCAACCGCCTTTTTGGAGTTGGAGCTCAGGTAATTCTTGTATTTTTCAGCAGAAAGATATTTCGCACCGGCATCGCCTAGCCCTGCCATATACCCAGCGGCAAGGCCGTCGTTTAAATCGGTTTCTCCAATTTTCCCTATATAATCCTGCCGTACCTTTTGGTCGATTTCACTGAGCTTTGTGTACATGGCTTGACGTTCATTTACATCAGCCACTTTCTCGTTAAAGCGTCCCATCGCATAGGTATACGTCAAAGAAACCGTAATCGTGGCGGCTACCAAAGACATGGCCGCCGCTGCACCGAGCGATACTTTTTTGCTCATATACTTTCTCTCCATCTTTTCATATCATCTAACTGCTTAACTGTTAATTTAGATAAAAGCAGCAATTTCTTCCCTTACCTGCGGTAAGGGAAGAAATCAAACATCTTATCCAGTGAAACGGTGTTATTTACCAAACCACTTCATTGGGTTCTGCGCAACACCATTCACGCGAATTTCAAAATGCAGGTGAGGGCCGCTGGAGTCTCCTGTACTGCCCACATAGCCAATAACCTGCCCTTTTTTCACCACATCACCAGTATTCACAACAATTTTGCTAGCATGCCCATAACGGGTGGAATATCCGCCGCCATGGTCTATGTATGCACAAAGTCCATAGCCACCGCCCCAACCGCTGTGGTTGGCAAGAATGACCTTACCGCTATCGGCTGCAACAATTGCTTTCCCGTATATACCAGAGCCGGCAATATCAATTCCTTTATGATTACGGCCGTCACCCCAATATGAAGTGAGCTTAGTATATCCAGGAACGGGCCATGTAAACTGGCCTTTACTCACATAACCACCACTGGCCTGATTATTGTTGTTATTGTTTTTAATACTTGCGTAGTAATCTTTATACCATTGGTCAACTTCAGCATCCACTTTCTTGCGTTCTGCCGCCAACCGGTTATTCTCGGAATTGGTCGTGACCACATTGGCAGAAATTTCGGTTAATATGCGCGAGCTTTCCGACAAGAGACCCGACAATTCCGTGTTTTTACTGTCTAGCTCTTTTCTGGCCTGTGCGGCACTCTCGCGATTCTCTTCAATCTGCTGCTTTTGTGTTTTAATCGCCGCCATATCCGTTTTCAGTGCGTCAATCACCTGCTTGTCGTGCTGTGAAATGGAACGCACTAGCTCGGTTTTATCCAGGAAATCGGTAGCATCCCGTGCACCCAAAATCAGTTCTAGCTGAGAGGATTCCCCCAGCAGGTAAATCGCGCGAACGCGCTGCTTGAGCTGCTCCACGTTGGCATCAATGCTACTTTGCTTTTCTTTAATCTTCGATTCTTTATCCTTTATATCAGCGTTCAAAGCCCTTATTTGTTCACCCAACGTGTCAATTTGGCTTTGCACTGTTTGCACCTGAGTGTCCAGCGTGTTTTTATACTCCTGCTGCTTGGCTCTGTCTGCCTTAAGCTGACGAAGCTTGGCGGCAGTCGCCTCCTGCTGCTTTTTCAGGCTATTTTGCTTATCCTGTAATTGTTTAATGGATGAGCTGGCCTGCACCCCGTACGGTACACTTGAAAAAACGAGGGAGACCGCTAAAACGAGTGCCACAATGGAACGCTTGCCTTTACCAGCCAATGGAACTTCCTCCCTTCAAATATTTACCGATTGATATACCTCCGCCCAGTGCGCCAAAAAAGGCACCTGCGGCAATGAATAACAATATAATCTGTCCCATTACACTCCCCAACGGTAGAGGCTGGAAGAAAGGAACAATACCCGTTATGGTTTTCAGTGTTTTATCGTAAATAAGTGCGAGCAATCCACTCGCTAAAAGACCGGATAACAGGCCGATTAAAACACCTTCTACCACAAACGGAACACGAACAAAGCTGTTTGTAGCACCAACCGACTTCATCACGCTTATCTCCAGCCTGCGTGAGAACATGGTAATACGGATGGTATTTGAGAGTATAAAAATAGAAACCAGGCTGAGAATCAAAATTATCCAAGAGCCTGCCGTTGTAACTAAGTGGTCTAGGCTTGTCAGCTTTGCAGCTACGTCGGAATAATCACGAACCTTGTAAACACCCTCTATTGAGCCGATTTTGCTCGCCGTGTCTTTGTAATGGGCAAGGTCCTTCATCTTTACCTTAAACACATCGTTGAGAGGGTTGTCATCCCCCAGCAGAGTGGTAAACACGCTGCCGTCGTCCCCCATCGACTTCATCAGTGCTTCAAGCGCTTCCCCTTTGGGAACAAACTCGCAGCTTTCTACATTCTCCAGCTTTTTAATCTCTTCCCCAACTTGTACCGATTTGAGCGTTGGGAGGTCGTTTGCCATATATACGGTAACGGAGTTATCGCTTTCCAGCGACTGCATTGCCATATTCAAATTCATTGAGAAAAGAGAAGCGGCGCCCGTCATTAGCAGGCATGCCACCAAAACACCAATGGATGCGAAGGCCATCATTCGGTTTACCCAAATGTTTTTTACACCTTCCTTGAGTAAGTATCTGATACTGCTAATTCTCATCGGGTACCTCCAAAGCAAGATTGCAGCTGTCGGCCACAACCAGCCCGTCGTTAATCTCCACCACACGGCGGCGGAAATGCTTAACGAGCCGGTGTTCATGCGTGACCATTAGTACGGTAGTGCCCCTGCGGTTAATCTCACTTAAAAGGCCAACAATTTCAAACGAAAGAGCGGGGTCAATATTGCCGGTAGGCTCGTCCGCAATAATCATGCTGGGGTTGTTCACCAGCGCGCGCGCAAGCCCCACCCTCTGCTGCTCTCCGCCGGAGAGCTCTTTCGGGCGGCAATTCGTTTTTTCTGCTAGGCCAACCAAATTTAATATGTAAGGAACACGCTTCTTTATTTCTCTTTGCGAAGCACCCACAACGTGCATTGCAAATGCCACATTATCGTACACCGTCATTTTATCAATGAGGCGAAAATCCTGAAATACCATTCCCATCGTTCGGCGAACATAGGGAACGTCTCTACGCTTTACGGTAGAAAGCTTTCGGCCATTTACAATAATCTCGCCGCTGTTGGGAGATTCTTCACATGTAATCAATTTTAAAAAGGTGCTTTTACCTGCTCCTGAAGAGCCCACAATAAAAACAAATTCGCCTTTTTCAACTTTTAAATTCACACCTCGGAGCGCTTCTGTACCGTTCCCGTAGGTTTTGCAAACATCTATAAATTCTATCAATGTCATCGCTCCAAAAATAAATTTCCCCGTGTTTGCCAATACGTACGCCAAAGTACGCTAGTATTCGGCAGTATTTCTCCCTATAAATCAACACCCACTGGTATGTTTACATAATACCAATGGGCGAAAGATTTAAAGTTCTTTCAAAGAATAAATTTGTAATATTTCTGTAACGTATTTATTCTTTTCGATTAAAATTTAACTGGATTCGAGGAAAGATATTTCTTAACCATTAAGGCCACCTTAAATACAATGGCATCCTCGAATTCTCGCAAATCCAGCCCGGTAATTTTTTTGATTTTTTCTAAACGGTACACGAGCGTATTGCGGTGAACGAACAGTTTACGAGAAGTTTCTGAAACGTTCAGGTTGTTTTCAAAGAAACGCTGAATGGTAAACAGAGTTTCATGGTCAAGCGATTCAATGGAACCGCGCTTGAATACTTCCTTCAGGAACATTTCACATAGAGTTGTGGGAAGCTGGTAAATCAGGCGGGCAATACCCAGATTGTCGTAGCTGACGATGGATTTTTCGGTGTCGAACACCTTACCAACCTCAAGTGCTACCTGTGCTTCTTTAAAGGAACGCGCCAAATCTTTAATACCTACCACAATCGTACCAATACCAACCACGCAGTGGGTATAGAACTCACTCGACAGCGTATCCACAATGGAGCTGGCCAACTTATCCAAATCCTTTGGCTCAATACCAGTACGAATTTCTTTAATCAATGCAATATCGGTTTCGTTGATATTGATGATAAAATCCTTGTTCTTGTCGGGGAACAAATTCTGAATCACATCGTAAGCAGAAATGTCTGATTTGTTCGAAATCTTAATGAGCATACAAACACGGCTTACGTCCGAGTTAAAATGCAACTCGCGGGCTTTGAGATAAATGTCTCCGGGCAAAATATTATCGAGAATTACATTCTTAATAAAATTGCTGCGGTCGTATTTCTCATCGTAGTATTGCTTTATGCTGCTCAGCGATATGGAAAGCAGGTTAACATATTTCATCGCTTCGCTGTCGCTGCCCGAAACGAATACAGCGTATTCGGGACGGGGACGGCTGCCAAAAGACTTGTAGGTATAGCCTCCTACCACAAAGGGATTGGGCGAAGCAATGGTGTCCGGAGTAATGCTTTCGTTCACTTCACCGATCCGACCCAGCTCGCTGCAGGCAATAATAACCGAGGTCTCGTCAATGACGCCGATTGTTCTGTCAATCGCGTCGCGCATTTGGTGAATAACTCCCTGAAACAGTCTATTTGACATGATGCTCCCTCACTTTATCAGTTTTCCAGATGAACTGGATAATTACAAGTAAATTAAATTGGTATTGTCCAATATATTTTACACAAATTTTCACTAAATTTCAAGCTTGGAACCGATTATTTGTTAAAAAACTTTCTGCTAAGGAATTGAATAGCGTTTTAAAGTGAAAAATGGCACGATTGTATTACAAACGTACCATTTTATTATTCATTTTTAATCTGTAACTATACTTTGGTAAGCCTGAGGGTCGGTATCCCCTTCCGTGCTAAACAACAAAACGGAAGCATTTTCATCAAGCCCCATTTGCTGCCGCTGTTCACACATCTCCGATGAACAGCATAAATGCACCAGCAATCCCAAGCCTACCGCACCGGATTCGCCCGAAACGATTGCTTCATCCCCTTGAACGGGGTGTGCCAGTGTACGCATGCCAATCTCGGTAACCCAATCTGGGCACGCGGCATAACAGGATGCAACATCACGCAAAACCGGCCATGTGAGAAGATTTGGTTCCCCGCAGTTTAAGCCAGCCATAATTGTTTGAGGATTCCCGCCAATTGCCACAGGTACGCCCGCTTTAGCCGATTCAAACACACATGCAACGGTATCGGGTTCCACAACAACCGCAAAAGGAGGGCTTTTTATCAATTTTTGTTCCAAATAAGCCAGAACCCCACCTGCCATAGACCCCACACCCGCTTGAAGAAACACATGTGTGGGAGTTGGTCCTCCGGCAGCTTTCATCTGCTCTAAAGCCTCCGCCGCCATTGTGGTATATCCCAATGCAATATCGCGGGGAATTTTCGTATACTCCGCAGTACCGGTATCCTGTACCAAGGTTTGACCATTTTCGTTTGCCCAGCTTGCCGCAAGACGCACTGCATCATCGTAATTTAACTCGGTCACTTCAACCGGAGTATCATTGATGCTGCGAATCGCCTTCACACGGCTTTCCTTTGAGCCTTTTGGCATATACACTCTCGCTTTGCTTCCAAACAAAGAGGATGCCCACGCCACGCTTTTACCATGGTTGCCGTCTGTTGCGGTAACAAATACGCGCTCACAAGCTTTTTCCTTCGCCTCTGGAGTTGTTAACGCCAAATAGTCTGGAGCGCCGGAAAAACCGGAATTCTCCCATAGTATTCTTGCAATGGCGTAAGAAGCCCCCAATCCCTTAAACGCATTTAATCCAAAGCGCTTCGATTCATCCTTAATAAAGATGTTCCCAAGCCCTAGCTTTTGTGCTAAGTGAGGCAATGAAACGAGTGGTGTTTCTTTATACTGAGGCATGGAGCGGTGAAATACTTGAACAAAAGATAATTCTTCTTCCGTAAAATACTCAAAATCAGCTCGGTGTACGGGAGCACCTGTCAACAGAGCCACTTCTCGTGCCATAAAAACTCTCCCCTCAATCTAAATCTTTACAAAAAAAGCCGTGCGTGTAAACGCATGGCTTTTTCTTTTTCCATAGAGGTGCTTAAGCTCAAACGGAAAAACTATGTTAAATTGAGTATATCAGCTTACTCCCGCAAATGCAAGGGGGGGCGCTTACTCCGCCTTAGCGGGCTGCTGCTCTTCAATTAAACGGCCACCTAACCGGTGCAAAGCGGCACAGCCTGCACCGCCAACAATATTACCAAGTGAAATTACCACAAGGCTCAGCAGGCCTTTTCCAAGTGCGCCTGCCATCCAAAAATAGAACATATCGGCAACGCAGTGCTCAAATCCACACAAAATAAAAACCATTACGCTGAAGATGATTCCTAGGTATTTTGCCACTGGATGGGGATTTTCGCGAAAGCCATCTACCGCTACATACATGAGCAGGCCGCAGAAGATACCAAGGATGAAAAGGCTCAAAAGATTATCGCCCAGCTTAATTTCAACCAGATGGAGTGCTTTTTCGTGCAGTTTTCCTGCCTGGCGTGTAGCGGACATCGCCACGCTTAGTAAAAAGGTTCCCAGCAGGTTGCCTAGCCAAATCACAAACAGCCAAAGCACTTTTTTGGGGTCGCGGTACGAAATGTATGCCAGCTTACCGGTGAACAAGTTCCAGCGGAACACGCAAATCGTCATTAATCCAACCGAAAACAGAAAGGAACCAATAACCGGATTATCTTGCAGCATGTAAATCACACAGCCTATGCCAATGCTGATTCCTGCCAGAATGGCCAGTACGAACGTTCCCGTCCAAGTTCTAATTCTATCCATATAAATTCCTCTTTTCCCCAGCGGGCCGCACCCGCAATCGTAGTTACTAACACCCGCCTATTTTAGCACAGATGCTTTTTCAATCCAACAGCAGCGCGTCTTATATCCGTCTATGCCCCTGCCAATAGCAAGAAATGCAAATTGAATTATTTAATAGAATTTAGGAGCTTTTCCTCCACAAATTCAAAAAAGAAAACTTATATGCCATACTTCATACAGCTTTGCTATTAAATTACAAAGAATAATATCCACTTAACAATTCATTAAATAATTAAAAGCTATTTATAAAAACAAGAAATAGAGATTATATATTATTAAAACAGAGAAGCATCTATCTAATTTTCTTCTTTTCTTAATTGATTTCCCCCATTTATTAGACGATATTTAAGACCTTGCCGCACTTATTTACAATAAACCGGCCTGTTCTACGGGCAGAGATAAGACCCTCAACTCTTTTTCTGCCTACTAAAATCGAATCTCAATTTCTCATAATAAAAAAGAGGCATGCGGCAAATGACCGCACACCTCTTATTCGATTGAAATATTATTTCACTTCTCCGCCTTCAACTACAAGGCTTTCCGGTTTAACGGCATCACCATACACAGGCTTTAAGGTCTCTTCAAAGTCCTTATGGAAGAAATTCTCTTTGCCCAGTTCCTTAATCTCATTGTTGAGCCAATCGAGCAGGTCTTTGTTGCCCTTCTGCACAGCAGGAGCAATGGTATCTACATTGCCAAGGCTTTCGATTCCCACTTTAAATCCGGGGTTTTTGAGCGCCCAAGCCAAAACCTCTGTATTATCGGTTGAAAAAGCGTCGCCGCGGCCATCCAGCAGGGCATTGTAGGTTTCGGTATACTGGTCAAATTTCACCAGATTAATTTCCGGATGGTTTGCCGTAAAGTAGGTCTCTGCAGTTGTTCCCTTTGCAACAATCAGCTTTTTACCAGCAAGCTGTTTCGCATCGGTAATCAGGTTCTTCTCCGGGCTTACAACGCCCAATGAAACCTTCATGTAAGGCAGTGCAAAATCAACTGTTTCGGCACGTTCCTTTGTTACGGTAAAATTCGCAAGGACAATATCCACTTTGCCAGTTTTGGCATATTCCACACGGCTGGCAGGCTCTAACGATACATACTCAGGCTTTACACCTAAGTCCTTTGCAATTCGTTCCGCAAAGTAAACATCGTAGCCTTGGTATTTTCCGTTGGCATCCACATAGCCAAAGGGGTTTTTGTCGCTAAATACGCCAATAATCACTTTTCCGCTCTTCTTAATCTCTTCTACAGAGCGAGCCGTTCCGGTACCCTGTGCAGGAGAAGATGCCTCTGCGCCGGAGGATGCTGCTTTATTGGAAGAGCAGCCTGCAAGCACGCCGACAGATAATGTAAGGGCAAGTGCAAGAGATAACGCTTTCAATTTGTTTTTCATCAATAAATCCCTCTTTCTTAGTTGAATTAAACTCATTTTTCGAAAGTAAAAATATTTAAAAATCGTTGTAGCCGTTCTGTTTTCGGTGTTGTGAAGAACTCTTCCGGCTCACCGGCCTCCACAATTTCGCCACGGTCCATAAAAATAACTCGGTCTGCAATTGCACGGGCAAACTGCATTTCATGTGTTACAATCACCATGGTCATTCCGCCCTTGGCAAGCTCAAGCATTACATCGAGTACCTCGCGCACCATTTCGGGGTCAAGTGCCGCCGTAACTTCATCAAATAGCATAATTTCCGGCTGCATCATGAGTGCACGCACAATTGCAACACGCTGCTTCTGCCCACCAGAAAGCTGGCGAGGAAAGGAGCTCTTCTTCTCCAAAAGGCCCACACGCTCCAGCATGCTTTCCGCCATTTTTTCGGCTTCCTCCCGCTTGCGCCCCTGCACCTTAAGGGGGCCAAGCAGCACATTATCCATTACCGTCATATGGGGAAACAGCTCATAGCTTTGAAACACCATTCCAATTTTTTGGCGGATTTGGCTCCAATTAGCGGAACCATCCGTAAGCACCTGCCCGCTAAGCAAGATTTCTCCGGACTGGATGGGCTCCAGCCCGTTGATACATCGTAGCAAGGTGCTTTTGCCACAGCCGGAGGGTCCAATTACCACAACCACCTCACCACGGTCTACCGTAAGTGAAACATCCCTCAGTACATCTGCGGAGCCATAATCTTTTTTAAGCTGGCGTATTTCCAGCAGAGTTTCTGTTTTACCCATCTATGTTCTACTCCTTCCAGAGCCTTATTTATTCGAAACATTCAAGTGTTTCTTTCTCTGCCTCGTCACAAAAAGCGGGACTATGAAAGAATTATTCCTGCCACTTTTTCTCTAGTCTTCCCGCCAAGCGAGAGATGGGGAAGCAAACAATGAAATAGAGGAAGAAAATCGCACCGTAAATCCACAATGCTGCGGTGGGTGCTGTGTAACGGTTTGCCTCAATAATCTGCTGGCCAACCTTGAGCACCTCTACCACGCCGATCAACACGATTAAAGAGGTCGTCTTTACCATGCGCGTTGCCAAATTGATTGCAAGCGGTAATAACCGGCGAAACGTTTGTGGAATAATAATGTACTGGTAAATCTGTACACCAGTTAGACCAATTGCCCTACCGCTTTCGTATTGATGCTTTGGAATGGATATGAGCGCGCCACGCACCAAATCACCCATTTCGGCAGTGCCCCAAAACACAAATACAATAATAGCAGATATTTCACCCGAAAGATGAATTCCGAAGGTTTTGGTAACGCCAAAGTACACGAGAAACAACAGCACAAGCTGCGGCATAATGCGAACCGTCTCCAAATAAATGCGGGAAAGCGCTTTTGTTATAGGATTTTTCAGCGTCATCACCATACCGAGCAGAACACCCAATGCCATTGAAATCGCAACGGAAAGCATCGCAATGCGAACCGTGACCCAGAGGCCTTCCAGCAGGCGCACCATATTGCGCCCATCAAGTAAGATATTAATTCCCAAATCCGGCATAGCGCAGCCTCCTTTCCAAAAGCGAAGAGGCTATCGAAATCGGCAGCAGGATGATGAGATACGAGGTTACCAGCAAGAATAGCGCCTCATCCGTTTTATAGTATAGGCCGATTAAATCCTTCGCAACGTACATCAAATCTGCAAGAGCCACCACGCTGAATACCGATGTCTCCTTAATTAAAAAGATAACGTTGGCACACAATGCCGGCACGGAGACAGAAAGAGCTTGCGGCAAAACTACATAGCGAATAATTTGAGAATGGCGCAGCCCAATGCTGAGCCCTGCCTCTAGCTGACTCTTTTCAACGGATTCAAGCCCACTGCGGAACGCTTCTGCCATATAGCTGCCACCCAAAAAGGCCAAGCCTAATACGGCGCAGCTCTCAGAACTGATGACAACACCAAGCTTCGGCAGTCCAAAATACAAGAAGAACAATTGAACCAACAGCGGTGTATTACGGGAAAGCTCAATATACACGCCCACAATTCGGCGCATTACAGGTACTTTATAGTATTGAACCAGGCTGCAAAACAGCCCAACAAAAAATGAAAACAAAACGCCCCACAGCGCAATTCGCAGTGTTAGCAGTGCCGCTGTTTGGTACATAGGCACGTTCTGTTGTATAAATTCAAAATCCAAAATCCAGTTCCTTCCTCATATGTGATCTCAGATATTAAAAAGTTTCTACTAATTACTTTTTCTATGATACGGCATTCACAAAATAAGGTTCCACCTATATCGTAGTAATCATATATGAATTCGTGTTTACATATTACTACATCTGTTCCACCGTGTCAACTATCTGATTCGTTTTTTCTAAAGACCGCAGAATGCTGCACGAAAGTTGCCCAAAATTGGGAGCGGCAATTGCCATACTTTCGTGCAGCAAAACAGTTAAAAAATTTTGTTATAGCGCGAATACCATCGGCGTATAGTGAGATTCTACTTTTTGAAAGCCAAGGTATTCGTATAATTTTTCTCCTTGCTTGGTCGCGTCCAGTTCCACATGGCATAAGCCTTTTTGGCGGGCATCCTCCAGCGCCATGTTCACCAGTTTTGCCCCAAGACCCAACTTACGGTATTGGGGACGAACGTAAACATTCATTAGCGTCCCCACTTCACCATTCAAGAATGCCGGGCTTGCCGGTTTATCTGTAATGAGCATTAACACTGTACCTGCTAATTGCCCGCTCTCTTCCGCAACATAAGCGACAAGGCTCTTTCCTAACAGCCGCTCAAAACAGCTTGGCAGCTGCTCCCGAATCGCCGCTTCCTGTTCTTCCGTCAGAGTTCCCCAATCCGCTTTGAGGTATTCCACGCGCATCTCGGTTAGTTCTGCGCAATCGGTGTATTCTCCGTTCCGGAATATCATGTTGTTATCCCCTTTCCACTTCTGTACCCGCAATAAAAGCGGCACTGTACCGCACCATTTATTTTCCTATTCTCCGTATTATCTCATTAATAAAAACCAGTATATCATAGAATGTAGTGAAAAAAAAGAAACCTTTTCCTGTTTCTAGCAAAAAGAAGCCCCCGCCTATGCGGGAGCTTCTTTTCTCTGTTTTGGGTTTATTGGAACGCTTATTTATTGGAATACTTTACCGCATATTCCACACCACCAACCACTACTTTATCAATTGTGGCAGGATTCAAAATGCGAGAGAATTGGCCGCTGATTACAAGCTCTCCCTTGGGATTTCTTTCGCCTTGGAAAGTGCTTATCAAAGGCATATCTTTCGGGTCATCGGTCAAAACCGCACCACCACCGCCGCCAACGGTACGGTCACTGGCGGCAAAGCTCATTTCCACTTCTTCGGTCTTTCCGTTCGAGAGCTTTAGTAGCATGCTTGTCGGTGGCAAGCCGCCCTGCGGGTTTTTCTCGTTGCAAATAAGAAGTAAGCCCATGGGTGATACTTGCAGCTGCCGCAGCTCTGTATTCTGCACCTGCGTGTTTTTCGGAAAATAAACAACGGCATTCCCAAGCTGATTTTCCAAAGGAACCGAAAGCTCAATAGGCGCTACCTGTTTATTGAGGGATAGTGTTACGTTGGCAGCGTTAAAGTACTGCTTGCTTACAAGGTCTAAGGCGTAGTAGGTTTTGCCCGCAGTGGTAAATTCCTCCATAGCATGCCAGCCATTGGAGCGAATTTCAGTATTTGAGGTTACGGTAAATAGGTCTTTGTCATCTGGCTGTTCACCGGTTAAAGAAACAACCATATTCGTAATAAAGCCATCGGTCACCAGTGCTTCTACTGCCATACTGCGTCCATTTGCGGAAGCCTGTATTTGCGGAGTCACAATTTCATTTTGAACCGAGCTGGCACTGCTGCCAAAAATGCCTTTCATATAATCCAGTCCGCCCAAAGCAACCGTGGCAAATACGGTAACGCTTAACAGGCTTGCAATAACAGCGACAAGCACGATTCGACTCGATACTCTTTTCACGCTTTTCTCCTCTTTTCCATACAAGTGTTCTTTGCGCTTCTTGAGCGCAAGAGATTTGATGCGGTCGTAGGAGGGGGTAACGGTAGAATCTCCCTGCGGCTCTATCGGTAATATTTTTTCATCGGGTATATTTGAGGCCAAATCCGAAATTTTCCAGAACTGGTCTTTCTCGTTCTCTCTATTCACAGTCATATCCCCTTTCCAGTAAAATCACCTTTAATTTGGAGCGGGAGCGGTGCAATTTTGTTTTTGTGGTGCTGGTGTTTATTTGGAGTCTATCTGCTATTGTCTTTACCGTCTCTCCAAAATAATAAAATCGGATAAATATTTCCCGTTCCGGTTCACCAAAGCACTCCACAGCAGATTTTATAATCTCTTCCTGCTCTCGGCGAATCGCCAGCTCATCCAAATGCTCTTGGAACTTAACTGGAAGGGTGTCATCTTCATAAGAAACAAATTCATTTCCCTTTTTCCTGAGCATGTCGATACTGGTACTTCGCGTTACCTGTGCGATGAACGCTTTCAGGCTTTTCGCACGGATTTGATCGCGTTTCAACCATATTTTGAAAAAAACATCTGCGGCTACCTCTTCTATATCGGCATTCGTAAGAGAGCCTCTTGAGATTCCGCTGATAATTGCCGTTACATAGCGAGAGTAACCGTCAATTAACGCAGAGTACCAAAGCTCCTCGTCTTCATTGAGCATAGCCATCATAGTTGTATCGTTCAAAATATCCCTCCTTAAGGCGCTTTCCGGTAAGCACCTAACAATACGGAAGAAGTTACCATTAGGTTTCACTTTTCCATAATTAAAGTCAATTTAATTTTTGATGTCACTTAAACAGTACGGAATCTAATGATTAAATGACGTAAGATATTTGAAACTAACCGGTACTACAAAACAGAAAGCGCGCCCCACAATAAGGAAGCGCGCACAAAAATAATTTATACCATACAAGTATATATCTATGAAGCATTCACTCTATTTCGGGTTTTGCGATAGCAAGGGCATACAAACACCCCATCACAAAATAAACTGCACAATAAGTAGTTCCAAAAAGAATTGGTAGAAGAACAATTACGCCACTTTTTTTCAACACCACAAATAAAGCATAAGCAACTAGGACCGCAGCAATGAATTGCTTTGATTTATTTTGAATCAACGGAACCCCACGAAATGAAAACAAAGAGGATAGTAGGGTCACAATAAAAGTGGCGACAAAAAAGTAGAACGCCGGAACTGCAATAAACTCATACAGAAAATCGAAAACCGTTCCAATAGACCGATAATAAAAAACCGTAGCGTAATAATAAACATAAAGTTAGCTCAAGATGCTGAAAAGGGCAAAAATCGATTCTGAGCGAATTGCATTCTTTCTCATGGGTCTTCCCCCCCTTACTTCGATTATCTTCACAACAAGGAGTTTTTATTTTCTCTTTGCTAATATTATAGCAGATGACAGACAATAAACCAAAACCAAGGAATTATAAATGCTTTTTGATGTGCTTACTTTTCCTTATTTAAAGCATTTACACAAAGCTCACCAGCAAATTTATATAGGGTATCTGCAATCACTTGCTCTGCTTTTAATCCTCCTGCGCTTTCACCAATTTTCTTATAAAACGTATACAGATAATCTTCCATCATGATTGTAATCTTTTTCAAACCCACTCACCTCCCACAAAATTGGACTCAAATCAGTCCCATCATATCACTTGTTTTTACTACAATCAAGATAAATGGACTAAAATTAGTTCAAAAATGGAGGGCACAATCATGAGCAATCAAAAAATAAAACAAGATGATGAAATTCATATCGGCAAAAACATTCGAGAAATACGGCTTAAAAAGAAAATTGGGCAAACCGAACTCATTCGCCGACTTCAGCTTGCAGATATCGAAATGACGAGAGAGTCTCTAGTAAAAATAGAACGAGGGATTCAACATATTTACGCAACACAACTGCGAGCCATTCGAGATGCACTCGAATCCTCTTACGATGAACTACTCAAATAAAAAGTTTAGAATAAAAAAATAAGAGACCGCCGATTTACATCGACGGTCTCTTATGGCTGGGCTGGATGGATTCGAACCATCGCAATGACGGAGTCAAAGTCCGTTGCCTTACCGCTTGGCTACAGCCCAATAGATACATTATAGCGAATAAGAACGAGGCAAAAATTTTCATCTTTGCCTCGCCTTCTTCAGTGGGGTGGAAGATGGGATTCGAACCCACGATCTCCAGTGCCACAAACTGGCGCTTTAACCGGCTAAGCTACATCCACCATATATGGCGCGCCAAAAGGGATTCGAACCCCTGGCCTACTGCTTAGAAGGCAGTTGCTCTATCCTGCTGAGCTATTGGCGCGAATATCTTGGAGCGGGTGATGGGAATCGAACCCACACGACCAGCTTGGAAGGCTGGAGTTCTACCACTGAACTACACCCGCAATCAAAAGCGACGTTATGAATTATAACATGTCCCTATGCCAATTGTCAAGATAGCTCACTAAATTATTTGCAGGAACTGGGAACTCTTCGCAATAAGCAATACAACAAATATCCTCTTAATTTAACGGCATAAAACCGTTTTGTTTCTGCTAAATACAATTGATTTATTCTCTGGTTGAGCTACCAACTAAATTTAAGATTCATTTTTCACCATTATACTCGAATTCGATTCCAAAAAGCAACCTATATTGGCCTTTACCAAATAATAAGCAGGAAATATAAATTTATCAACTTCCTATATGCAAAAAGCGCTTTGAATCAGATTACATAACTGGTTCAAGGCGCTTTTTCATTGTGAGCTAGAAAATAATTAAATGATTTCCAGCTTTATTTCATCATTTTCTTCCGTTACGGCGATGCCGGACAACGGCGAATCGCTGTGCTCCACAATTTCAGAGGTAATACGATCCTCCACCTTACGGCGAATGAGGTTACGCAAATCACGTGCACCGCTCTTGCCGCCAACCGCATGTTCTGCAAGCCACTTTACGGCCTTTTCATCGTAAGCAAAGCGGATTCCACGCTCCGTGAGTGCCGCAATGTACTCTTCCAGCATGAGAGCAGCAATCTTAATAAAGTCTTCCACCTTGAGCGAGCGGAATACAATTACTTCGTCCACACGGCTTAAAAACTCCGGCCGCAGGAATTCCGAAAGAGCCTTCATGGTCTTTTCACGGGTTACATCCGCATCTGTTTTCGCAAAGCCGAGGGCACCCTCACGCTTTTCACTGCCTGCGTTCGAGGTCATGATAATGATAGTATTTTCAAAATTGACCGTGCGCCCCTGTGCGTCTGTAATGCGGCCTTCATCCAAAATCTGCAGAAGGATATTCATTACATCGGGATGCGCTTTTTCAATTTCATCAAACAGCAAAACAGAATACGGGCGTCGGCGCACCTTTTCGGTGACCTGACCGGCCTCATCGTACCCCACATAGCCGGGGGGCGAGCCAATAATACGCGAAACCGAATGCTTCTCCATAAATTCGGACATGTCGAGCCGAATCAGAGTCTCAGGCGTATCAAACAGCTCTTTGGAGATTACTTTTGCCAGCTCCGTTTTACCTACACCGGTCGGGCCGACAAAGATAAAGGAAGCGGGACGGCGGCGGGGGCTGATCTGCACCCTGCTGCGGCGAATTGCCGCTGCTACGGCAGTAACCGCTTCTTCCTGACCAATCACTTTTTTATTTAAGAGATCTTCCAGTCCAGCAAGCTTTTTCAGTTCGCTTTCCTGCACACGGCTGGCGGGAATACCCGTCCACAATTCGATGACATGTGCCAAATCATCGAGCCCAACATCGGCACCAATTGCTTCGGGCATCAGAACACGGGTCTTTTCTTCTAAACTTGCAATTTCGTAGCGAACCTGTGCAAGCTTTTCGTAATCCGGCTCCACACCATCGGCAGTCAGGTCGGTCTCCTCTTGGCGCAGAGTATCTAAGCGGAAGGTTGCCGCATCGTAATCCGCCATCTTCTGGTTGCGAAGCGCGGCACTGGCACAGGCTTCATCCAAAAGGTCGATTGCCTTATCCGGCAAAAAGCGGTCGTTAATATAGCGTTCAGACAATACCACCGCACGGCGAATCACGTCATCCGGAACACGTACACGATGGAAATCTTCGTAATAGCTCTTAATTCCAAGGAGAACACTCGTTGTTTGCTCTACGGAAGGCTCGCCGATTTTCACGGGCTGGAATCTTCTTTCCAGCGCACTGTCTTTCTCAATGTATTTGCGGTACTCGGTAAAGGTAGTTGCACCAATTACCTGAATCTCGCCGCGTGAAAGAGCAGGCTTTAATATATTAGCGGCGTTCATGGAGCCCTCTGCATCGCCGGTACCAACCAGGTTATGCACCTCGTCCACAAACAGAATCACGTCGCCGTCCGCCTTTACTTCATCAACAAGACCCTTAATGCGGCTTTCAAACTGACCGCGGAACTGTGTACCGGCTACCAGTGCCGTAAGGTCTAATAAGTGAATCTCTTTTTTACGCAGTCTGGCAGGTACATCTCCCTGCGCGATGCGGATCGCAAGACCTTCTGCAATGGCAGTTTTACCAACACCCGGCTCGCCAATCAGGCAAGGGTTATTTTTGGTTCTCCGGCACAGAATTTGAATTACACGTGCAATTTCTTGGTCGCGCCCCACAATACGGTCAATCTCGTTGTTTCTTGCTCTCTTTGTAAGATCTGTACAGTAGGTATCGATATTGCGTCGTTTCTTTTTATTTTCGGTCTTTTTGTGCTCTACGGTTTGCGTGGTCTCCGCACTGCCGGAGGAAGCCTCCGGTGCAGGTTTATTATTGCCACCAAACATACTTTGAATGAGCGGGAACGTGGCCGCGCCGCCGGGTACAAAGCCATCACCGTCTTCGGTGGTCTCTGCCAGCTCTCCCATCATTTCGTCGAGCTGATCTTCCATTGTCTCCAATTGATCCTCTGTAATGCCCATCTGGCTCATCATATCCTTAACAGGCTGAATTCCCATTTCTCTGGCACATTTGAGGCAATATCCTCTGGCATCTTTTGCGTCTGCACTGGAGGCAACAAACACAACGGCTGGGCGTTTTTTGCATCTTGAACAAATCATCTTGTGAATTCTTTCCTCCGCTGCCGCTACGGGTAAAAATAGGGTGCTGCCCTGCGGCGAAATTGGGGCAAACCGGCACCTATCAACCCTATTTTCGGTTGATAGTGCGTCTGGCCTTCAGCTCCAAATCCACCGTATCTTTGGGGTCTTCGGAGTGAAGAGTCGTCCAGAATATTCCAAAATATCTTAAAAAGGCGTATACCATCATACCGACGGTTGCCGACAAAAGCGTAATTGTTAGGTAAAAGTTTTCGTAACCAAAAAATCCCTTCAAAACGTAAATAACAGCAAAAGAAACGTAGAACATGCCAGTAGCAACCTTACCGTACCATTTTGCAGCTGTTGGTCTTTTCTTGCGCTTTAAAAGCACACAGGCCGCAATAATCATTACGGTCTCTTTTATTACAAACACCGCCAAAAAAGGCACTAGCACCGGCTCTACAATCGCCATGCAAATTGCTACCGCGGCCTGCGTCAGCTTATCTGCTAATGGGTCCAGCAGCTTGCCAAGCTCTGTAATTTGGTTAAATCGGCGGGCAATGTACCCGTCTACCAAATCGGTAAGGCCAGATACCACCAGTACGACTCCCGCTGCCTTCCACTGCTGGCCTAAAAAGTACAACACAAACGGTGGAATCAAAAGAATGCGAAAAACAGATAGCGCATTCGGAATCGTAATGTTTTTGTTAATGTCCCTCATCTCTCCACTCCCATCAGCCACAGGGCTATCCCCCATTATTCCTCAGGGAACAGGAAATTAACCGGGCTTTTTTCATAAAGTGATTGGTAAACCCAAGAGGTTTTAAATTCACTCTGCGTTATGCCAAACAACCCATCCTTCATCATGGGTAAAGCAAGCTGAAGCAGCATGCACACCAAGAGCACAATTGCACAGCCACTTAAAAAACCAACCACGCCGCCAGCTGCCATATCTATTTGGTGTAAAATTGGTAGGCGAGATATGGAATTTAGCATGCGTAGTACAATACGTACCACAAAATAAAGAGCTGAAAACAAAACTACCGTAATCACCAAGCGAGTAAAGCCGATGACAGACGGAGAAAGCAGGTTTGCAATCTGCGGTGCGGCTTTTTCAATAGAACCATTGAGCGCAGACAAAAAACCTTCATTCGAAATATGATTGCCTAAAAAGGGTGGCAAAGAGCCTTGCAGCGCTTGTACTTGCTGATCAGCGCCCTGTCCTGCTGTTTTTTGCAGGGTCTCTGTAATTTTGCCTACCATGTTGTCGTAAATAAAGTTTTGGTACAATGCGCCAGCCGCCATGCGACCAATCACCGCCGCCGCTACGGAAGCAACCACATAGCCAACAAAACCAGCCAGGGAACGAATTAACCCCTTTTCACAACCTACAATCGTAAACCAAGTGAGAATTCCTATTAAAATTAAATCAATAATGGTCACCGGCAACCTCCCCAAATTCTGAGCCCGCCTAGCGGGCATAATAAAATGATACAGGCTGTCGAGCGAGCCTTTCTAATAATATATCACAAAGCAAATAGTACGGCAAGGTAAGAAAAAAAACAAAATGTAAATAATGTGCTACACGCTTACGAACAAAAAACAGCACTTTCCCCAGACAAAATACCGGTGAAAGCGCCGTTTGTTTACTTGCTGGAAGACGGAAGCGTAGAAATATTGCCTGCCGCTTGCTCCTGCGGTACACCAAAATTTTCTAAGCGGATTTCATTAAATCCAAGAACATAAACCGAGCTTTCATCACGCAGCGCTATCGCGCGCGCATCTTTTCCACCGCTGCATGTGCCCTTTTGCACCCCACCGGACGCAGTATACGCTTGAATGCTTTCGTCACTCAGCAGAACCGCAGTCGTATCACCATACAGCGAAATATCCACTGCAGTATGCCCCAGTGGCACCGAAGCCACTTGCTTTCCTTTTACATCCAGCAGAACAAGGCTTGCAGAGGTCGCATTGGCATAAGGCGATAGCAAAAGTGCCGTTCGGCCATTGTCTACCGAGCTGCCAATATAGGTCTGTGAGCCATAGCTATAATCGGTTTTATCCCCATTTTCAGAGATTACACTGGTGAGGCGGTCGCCAACAGCAACAACAGCTCCATTTTGCCCATAATTGAGCGATAATATTAAATTATCTTGAAACGTAAGCTGAGAAAGTGGCTTGGGACTGCCAAAGTCAAATAAATAAACAGCGGAAACCATTGCTCCGTTTTTAGCCGCCACGCCAGCTACTGCGGCGCGGGTACCACTGCGATTAAGGGCGATATGGGTAATGTAATATTCCGAGAAATCATAAGTATAAAAGGGTTTACCGGTTTCTCCGTAGACCGACAGGCGGGAGTAATACCCTTGGCTTTCCGTTGCCAAGGCAACACGTCCGTTACCGGCAATTGCACCAGCGAGAATATCCGCCTCAGCTATTCGGCGCTCCCCCGCTTTCGAGATGCTATCCACCTGAAAACCGGTGCCACCTAGGTTATACACCAGCACGCGCTGCCCCCACGCTTTTGCCACCGGGTTCGAAAAGCTGTGTTGCCGACGCGTGAGCTCTTTTGCAGTAGAGTTTAAAACAGTAATAGAGGTATCGCTTACCACAACTGCATTTTTATCTGCGGCAAAAAAATTAGCAGGAGAAATATTGCGGCCATTATTCAGTGATACCGGGTAGTCGTCTCCCATACCCATGCCCACAACTTTGGACTGAATCCAGCCCCCAATGTTTTGCGGAGTAAGGTTATCGAGATTAAACCACACCAAAAGGCCGGCAACCGATATAAGCAAAATAAGTATCACACGGTACAGCCAGCGGGGCATTTGCGGGAACACAACCTGCTCGCGGTGTTCCCGAGCATTCGGGTTGCCCTCGCGGTCAAGCTCTTCTAAATCACTTTCGTCATCAGCAAAGCGCTTTCCCTTACTCTTTCGAGTCATCCCATCACTTCCTCATCGTAAAAGACTCGGTTTAAGTACAGTCCGCAGGCAGGAGCGGTTGGGCCCGCGGCACCGCGGTCACAACGCTCCAAAATTTGCGGAATCTGCTCCGGCTCAAACTTTCCTTGGGCAACTCGAAGCAGTGTGCCCACCATAATGCGCACCATATTATACAAAAATCCATCCGCCGCAACGGTAAAGGTAACCATGTCTCCACTGCGGCTTAGCTCCGCGTTTGTAACGGTGCGAACCATGTCACCTCGGTCACGTACATCAAGTGTACAAAAGGAAGTAAAATCGTGTGCGCCAATATAATGAGCCGCTGCACGATTCAGCTTTTCCAAATCCATTGGGTACCAGTAATGCAGTGCATACCCATTTAAAAACGGATTACGAACCGGTGTATTCCAAATTTGATATACATATTCTTTACCGCGGCAGGAATACCGAGCATGAAAATCCATTGGAACCTCCCGGCAGGAAAGCACCGCAATATCTGGCGGTAGAAAATGGTTCATCGCTGCCGTCAGGCGCTCTAAGGGAATATCACGCTCAACGTTTACGCTAATGCAAAACTGTCGGGCATGTACACCCGTGTCGGTTCGGCTGCACGCTTTTAAATCGGGAGTACTGCCCAATACCCGACCCATCGCCTGCTGAAAAACCTCCTGCACAGCAAGGGCGTTCTTCTGCACCTGCCAACCGTGGTACTTAGAGCCATCATAACTAACAATAAAAAGGATATTGCGCATCAAATCCCCTCCCTCATAACAGGCTGGGCATTAGAATAACGCACAAGATTACACCCATGCACGCAGCGGAGGAAATGGCAATCACCCATCCATCCAGTGCCGTCATGCGCAGGCTCTTCATTTTTGTGCGGCCATCGCCGCCGCGGTAACAGCGGCATTCCATCGCCATCGCCAGTTCATACGCACGGCGAAAAGAGGATACAAACAGCGGGATTAAAATAGGAATGAGGGCTTTTACGCGCTGAATGGCGCCGCCGCTCTCCATATCTGCACCGCGTGCCTTCTGTGCACTCATAATCTTATCGGTTTCTTCCAGAAGAGTCGGAACAAACCGAAGTGCAATCGTCATCATCATTGCAATTTCATGTACCTTCACATGAAAAATCTTCAGCGGCTTCATAATCCGCTCTAGCGCATCGGTTAAATCCGTTGGGGAAGTGGTAAAGGTAAGCACCGAGCTAAACAGAATCAAACTGATAATACGCACCGCAATAAAAATGCAGTTAATCACGCCACCGGTGCGAATTGTTAGAAAGCCCCATTGGAGCAGAATATCGCCACTGCCATAAAACAGATTGAGAACCGCCGTTAAAGCGACTACAATAATAACCGCTTTCAGGCTCTTTAAATACTGCCGCACCGAAATACCGGAAAGAAGCATGGCACTGAGCACCATACCAACCATGAGCAGCATGGCAGGCAGATTGTTTGCAATAAAAATAAATATAATAAAAGCAAAGGTCAGTACAATTTTTACACGGGCATCCATACGGTGTACTAAAGATTTTCCTGGAAAATACTGACCGAGCGTTATATCCCGTATCATCGCACGCATCCCCTCTCCCGCAGCAGCGGCATTAAATCGCGCAGAGCTTCTTCAACCGTAAGAGCTCCCTCATTTACCGGGTAACCCTTGGAGCGCAGCAGGCTCATAATTTTCGTAATCTGCGGTACGCGAAGCCCCATGCCCTCAAGCTCCTCTCGGCGAGAGAAAACATGTTGCACAGAGTCTAACATAGCGGCCTTACCATGGTTCATTACCAATGCACGGTCAGCAACACGGGCAATGTCTTCCATACTGTGCGAAACAAGCAGAACGGTATTGCCGCGGCGCTCATGGTACGTGCGAATCTGGTCGAGCAATTGGTCGCGCCCTTGCGGGTCGAGTCCTGCTGCAGGCTCATCTAAAATTAAAATTTCGGGGTCCATGGCGACCACGCCAGCAATGGCTGCACGGCGCTTTTCACCACCCGAAAGCTCAAATGGAGATTTCTCCAACAGCTCAGAGCGAAGACCCACAAATTCTGCCGCACCGAGTGCGCGCTCCTTTACCTCTTCCTCAGAAAGCCCCATATTGCGTGGGCCAAAGCAAATATCGCGAAATACGGTTTCTTCAAACAACTGGTATTCGGGGTACTGGAACACCAGTCCCACTTGAAAGCGCACTGCGCGAATCTTTTTGGGTTCTGCCCAAATATCTTTTCCATTGAGCAGCACTTGGCCAGAGGTAGGGCGCATGAGGCCATTGAGCTGCTGAATCAGCGTTGATTTTCCCGAGCCGGTGTGACCGATTACCCCGAGAAACTCCCCTCGGCGAATCGCTATATTTACGTTATCAACCGCAACCTGCTCCATGGGAGTGCCCATACCATAGCGGTATGTTAAGTCTTTTGTTTCCAATATCACTTCGGACATGCCGTTTTGTTCCTCCGTTTCGCCGGGTCAGGCTTTGAGCAGCAGCTCAAGGGCGGCCACACATTCCTCTTCGTTTAAAACACCCTCTGGTACGGTGCAGCCGTTTTGCCCAAGCCGGTACAAAAGCTCCGTTGCCTGGGGAACGTCAAGGCGGTGCTGCCGCAGAAGCTCTACATGCGAAAACACCTCACGCGGCTTTCCCTCCACAAGAATTTCGCCGCCGTCCATAACAATCACACGGTCAGCCTGCACAGCTTCATCCATGTAATGGGTAATGAGTACCACCGTAATGCCGTGCTCACGGTTGAGCCGGCGGATGGTCTCCATGACCTCAGTTCTGCCGCGAGGATCGAGCATCGCGGTTGGTTCATCGAGCACAATGCAGTCTGGCTGCATTGCAATAATTCCCGCAATGGCGATGCGCTGCTTTTGCCCGCCGGAAAGCTTGTACGCCGAATGTGAAGCATACTCTGCCATGCCTACGGCCTGTAGTGCCGCATCTACCCTTTGGCGTATTTCTACTGGAGGAACCCCAAGATTCTCCGGCCCAAACGCCACGTCTTCTTCCACTATGCTGGCTACCAGCTGATTATCCGGGTTTTGCAGCACCAAACCTACCCGTCGGCGAATTTCGTATTTGAGGCTTTCGTCTGCGGTGTCCATACTATCCACATACACATGCCCTCCACTGGGAAGTAGCATTGCGTTAAAATGCTTCGCCATGGTAGATTTACCGGAGCCGTTGTGCCCCAAGAGTGCAACGAACTCGCCTTTTTTTATTTCCATAGAAACATCGCGCAGCACCTGCTGTGCCTGTTCCCCTTCTTCAGTTGAGTCGTAAAAAAATGATACGTGTTCCGCCTTGAGATATTCCATACCTGCTCCAATGAAGAAGGCACTGCCTTCTTTTTTCGTTATTTGGCTTTGCTCCATAAAATGGAGCATCCTAAAGTTTAACGTTCTTCTCTGCATAATTTCGTCAAAAATCGACTGCCTTCGCAAGAGAACGAGCCGTTTCTCGATTTTCTATTTTAAGTGGTAGACTTAATCTGCCTGCCAGATTGCGGTATTGCCGCAGGGCAGTACCATTCCGCTTTGTGTAACTGGAAGACCGATTTCATCCGCTGAAACCGAACCGCCAAACTGCGTTTTTAACAGTGTTCCCAATAAATACACCATTACCGAAGGGGAAAGCCCTGTGGTATAGGAATTTAAGATAAAGAATAAAGCATCTTTCGATAGCAAGGGGACACAAAGCTGAACAAATGGGTACAATTGCTCCTCCAGCTTCCAAACCTCACCGCCTGGTCCACGCCCATAGGAGGGCGGATCCATAATAATACCGTCGTAGGTGTTGCCACGGCGCTGTTCGCGCTGCACAAACTTAACGCAGTCATCTACCAGCCAGCGAACGGGCTTGTCCCCCAAACCAGAGGCCACTGCATTTTCTCTTGCCCACGCTACCATGCCCTTTGAGGCATCCACATGGCATACCTCTGCACCGGCAGAAGCACAGGCCAGCGTAGCCGCTCCTGTATAGCCGAATAAATTCAACACCTTTACCGGCCGTTTGGCTTGCCGAATTTTATCTTGAACAAAATCCCAGTTGACTGCCTGCTCTGGGAAAATACCAGTGTGCTTAAAGCCCATTGTTTTGAGCTGAAACGTAAGCTCGTGGTATTTAATTTTCCACATGCCCGGCACGGTGCGGTATTCTTCCCAGCGCCCGCCGCCAGTATTCGAGCGCAGGTAGCGCGCATGGGCACACTTCCACATGGGGTGCTCACGCGGAGTCTTCCAAATAATCTGCGGGTCAGGGCGAATCAAAATTACTTCACCCCAGCGTTCCAGCCGCTCCCCGTCAGAAGCGTCCAGCAATTCATAATCGTTCCAGTTAGCTGCTCTCAAATTATTCCTCCGTTAAGACAAGCGTTCGCGCACAACATCTGCTACCTCGTGCGCAAGCTTACTAATTACATCGTGATTTTCTCCCTCAATCATAACACGCAGCAGCGGTTCTGTGCCTGAGGGGCGCACTACAACCCGCCCGCCGGAACCAAGACGCTCCTTCGCGCGTTCAATTGCCTCGTTAACTTCCGAGTCGGTATAGAAGCGAAGCTTGCCCTCGCGGCTTACGGTCACATTGACCATCACCTGCGGGTAACGAGCCATTAAGGTTGCCAAACTGGAAAGATGTGCTTTGCGGCGATTGAGGATGGTTAAAAGCTGCACACCCGTCATTTGACCATCGCCTGTAGTGGCGTAGTCGAGGAAAATGATGTGTCCGCTCTGCTCGCCGCCAAAATTATAGCCTTCTTGCAGCATCTCTTCGAGCACATAGCGGTCACCCACCTTAGTTGCCGCAAATTTAATTCCATTTTCTTCACAAAAGCGGATAAATCCCATATTTGTCATGATGGTTCCAACTGCCGCACTCTTCGATAAGCGACCCTGCGATTTTAAATCCAGCGCGCAAATCGCCATGAGAAAGTCACCGTCTACAAGCTTTCCTTGTTCATCCACTGCAAGACAGCGGTCGGCGTCACCGTCAAATGCCAGGCCGGCATCCATGTGATTGGCGGTTACATATTCCATCAGCGTTTCCATATGAGTGGAACCGCAGTTATCATTAATATTCACACCGTTCGGCTCATCGGACAGCATGTGGCACTCCGCACCCAGCTCGGTAAACAAAGCTTTTGCCGTTGTTGCAGCAGAACCATTTGCGCAATCCAGTGCAACACGCAGGCCGCGCAGCGCGCCCTCCGGTACGGTGCTCTTTACATGGTCAATATAGTCACGCAGCGCACCGGGTGCAGAAGAAATGGAACCAATCTCGCCGCCGGTGGGGTACTGCGGTTTTTCTTCATGGTCAAGAACGATTGCCTCAATCTGCTCCTCGAGCGCATCGGGCAGCTTATAGCCCGTGCTGCTAAATATTTTAATCCCGTTGAATTCGCAGGGGTTATGTGAGGCAGAAATCATTACACCTGCATCTGCACCGTACTTTTTCACCAAATATGCCACAGCGGGGGTAGGCACTACCCCAAGGTGCACGACATTTGCCCCTATGCTGCAAAGACCCGCCGCCAAAGCACTCTCGAGCATGTCGGAAGAAATACGGGTATCCTTACCAATCAATATTTTAGGGTGACGATGGCCGCCCTTACCCAACACCATTGCTGCGGCACGGCCAATATTCATTGCCAACTCGCAGGTTAAATCCGCATTTGCAACGCCTCTGGCGCCATCGGTTCCAAACAATCTTCCCATGTTGCGTCTCCCATCGATCGATTCAATCATTAATTATAGAAATAAAACTCTCTTGCTTCGCCCAAACATTGCAGAAAATCTGCCCTGTATGTATTTGATATATAACTCACTCAATAAATTAAAACAGTTTTTGCTGTGATCCCACAATATCTTCTGGAGGAGTAAGCCCCAAATGCAGGTATGCGGCGCGTGTAACACAGCGCCCGCGGGGCGTACGGCTTAAAAAGCCGATTTGAATAAGATACGGCTCATAAACATCTTCGAGCGTAACCGATTCCTCACCAATTGCAGCTGCAATCGTATCCAGTCCAACTGGTCCACCCCGATAATAGTCAATCATGGTGTGGAGCATACGTCGGTCGTTCGCATCCAAGCCAATTTCATCCACCTCAAGCCGCTCCAAAGCCCCCCGAGCTGCTTCCACTGTAATCACACCATCACTGATTACCTGTGCAAAATCACGCACGCGGCGCAGCAAGCGGTTTGCGATTCGTGGCGTACCGCGAGAGCGGGAAGCCAGCTCCAAGGCTCCTTCCGGCTCAATCGGCATATCCAATATACCAGCACTGCGGGTAACAATCTGCGCCAACTCCTCTGGTGAGTATAACTCCAAACGAAGCACCACACCAAAACGGTCACGCAGCGGCGCTGAAAGCTGCCCTGCTCGGGTTGTAGCGCCAACCAACGTAAATGGTGGCAGCGGCAGGTGGTAAGAAGCCGCCATCTGCCCCTTGCCGGTAATAATATCGAGCGCAAAATCCTCCATCGCCGGGTATAAAATTTCTTCTACACTGCGGGATAACCGGTGTATCTCATCGATAAACAGTACATCACCCGGAGAAAGATTCGTTAAAATCGCCGCTAAGTCTCCCGGCTTTTCAATCGCCGGACCAGATGTAATGCGTACCCCCACACCCATTTCGTTCGCTATAATACCCGCTAGCGTTGTTTTACCAAGGCCAGGTGGGCCGTACAGCAGAACATGGTCGAGTGTTTCTTTTCGCTGCTTTGCCGCTTCCATAAAAATGGCAAGGTTTTCTTTTACCTTCTTCTGGCCAATGTATTCGGATAGCTGGCGAGGGCGCAGTGGGTTTTCCACCTCTGCATCCTCCGGGTTATAATCGGGGGCTACGACACGGTTTTCCAAATCCAGTTCATTTTCAAAGGAAAATTCCATGCCTTAACGCCCTCCTCCCATTGATTTGAGTGACAGCCGGATTAACTCCTCCACAGGGAGGGTGCCGTCGAACTTGCCTACAATCTGTGCGGCCTCCGTAGGCGACCAGCCCAGCACTGCCAATGCACTTACCGCACCGGCGGCATTGCCAACTGCGGGGTTAATTGCGATTTCACCAGCTGAGACCGTAGCAACTCCCATTTTCTTCACTTTATCCTTGAGCTCCAGTGCAATGCGCTGTGCGAGCTTTGGGCCAACACCGCTCGCGCGGGACAACGCCTTGCTGTCTCCCGAAGCCACCGCAAGCGCCACCTGCTCCGGCGACAACTCCGATAAAATAGAAACGCCAACCTTCGCACCAACACCACTCACGGATGTAAGCATTTTAAAGCAATTCAGCTCTGTCATTGTGTAGAAGCCGTATAAATCTAGAGCGTCTTCGCGCACACTCAGGTGCGTATATAAGTGAACCTTTTCGCCAATCTGCGGAAGAGAACGCTGTGTATTCATTGACGTAAAGCATTTAAAGCCTACGCCGCCGCATTCTACTACCGCAAGATTTGGTTCTGCATGAATTAAGATGCCCGATACACTGTAAAACATTTATTTAATTCCTCCCGACAATAAGGCGCGGCGCAAGGGTGAACCTGCCGCTTGTCCGTGGCAGATTGCCATTGCGAGCGCATCCGCGGTATCATCCGGCTTTGGCAATTCGGTAAGGCACAAAAGCTTACGCGTCATTTCCATCACCTGCGGTTTTTTTGCCTGCCCGTAGCCAGTTACTGCCTGCTTTACCTGAAGGGGCGTATATTCAAAAATTGGTACACCAGCCTTTCGGGCCGCAAGCAAAATCACTCCGCGCGCTTCCGCAACACCAATTGCAGTCGTTTTGTTATTTGTAAAAAACAGCTTCTCAATCGAAACCGCATCCGGCCGGTTATGTGCTAATACTGCGCAAACCGAATCGTATATGGAAACAAGGCGGTCTTCAAACACTTCACCCGCCTGTGTTGTAATAGCACCGTACTCCATTGGTCGGTATTTGCCCGAACGCGCACTTACAACTCCGTACCCAACAATTGCGTACCCTGGGTCAATGCCCATGATTACCATTTTACCGCTCCGCTCTGTATTCGTTATCTATTATACCACAGTCGCAACGCACCGTGGCGACATCTTAAAATTTTGGCTTTCTTACAGCCGCTTTGCGGGTATTATACCATAAAACCATGCTTGTGAAAAGCATTTCAGGCTGTAATCCAAGTTTCCGAACATCCAAATTTTAAGGTATTTTTTCTAAATTTAATTTCCTTATCAAGTATAGCAAAAGCACGCCAATTGTCAATTGAATATACAAAATAACAGTTGACAATTGATTGTATTAACATTTTTTTAACTTCGTATATTTTTTACCCTTCCGCTCAAAATAAATGAGAAACGGAGGGAACGAAAATGACCCGCAGAAGAAAAATTCAAATCGGCAGCGTAGCCACTGCTCTGGTGCTATTGCTCACCGGCACCGCAATTGGCGGATGGTGGACCGCAAACCGGTACCGCACAGACCTTGAATATAGCTACCGCCGTTCGCTCAGTGATTTGGGGGACTATGTGTCGAGCCTCGAAACAACGCTGACTAAGGCAGTTTACACCAATACTGCCACACAACAAAGCGGTATTGCGGCACGCCTGATGCGTGATTCCAGCGGTGCAAAAGCTGCCTTGTCGGCGTTACCTCTCAAAGGGGATGAATTTGACAACATGAGTAAATTCATTTCACAAGTAGGAGATTTCTCTACTTCCCTTTCTGGGAAAATTAACGCCGGCGGGAAAATTAGTGCGGATGAATACGAGCAAATTCAAAGCCTTGGCAATTATGCCACCAAGCTGCGGCAGGGGCTTTCTCAGGTTCAGGATGAGCTTACCGCCGGAAATATAAGAATCGGCGAAACAGAATCTTTGGTAAAGGGTTTGAGAGCCTCGCAGCCCGTTTTCAGTGATCGGCTGGAGAGTATTGCCAAAGACTTTGAAGATTACCCCAAGCTGATTTACGATGGCCCTTTCTCCGACCATATCGGCCAGCAGAAGCCTAAGCTGATTGATGGCAAAGAGGGAATTAAGCAGGGTAATGCACAGCTATTGGCCGCTAAATTCCTGAACGTTGACCAATCCAAGCTCACACATACCACAGACAACGAGGGCGGTCTCCCCACCTATAACTTTATGTATGGTGATACACGGGTATCCATTACAAAAGCGGGCGGTGTACCAGTACGATTGATGAACCCTCGCAACATTACGAACGATAAGCTCGATTACAAAGCGTGTTTAAAGAAAGCGCAAGAATTTCTTAATTCCCGTGGCTTTACCGGCATGAAAGAAAGCTATTACTTTATGCACGACGGCAAATGCACCATTAACTTCGCTTACGCAATTAAAGGTACCGTTTATTACCCAGACCTAATCAAGGTCTCTGTTGCCATGGACACCGGCGAAATTGTTGAGATGGACGCAACCGGCTATGTAATGAACCACACCAATCGTGCTGTACCCAAGGTGGCTCTTACCATGGCGGAAGCACAGAAATCTGTTAGCCCCTACCTTACCGTAAAGGAAGGTAAGCTGGCAATCATCCCAACAGCCGGCCTAAACGAAGTAACGACCTATGAGTTCTTGTGCGAAAGCAAGGATAAGAAAAAAGAGCAGGTGCTTGTGTATATTGATGCCAATAAGGGCTTTGAGCGCGATATTTTAATTCTGTTGTTCTCCGACAACGGCGTTCTCACGCAATAAAAATAGAAAAATATAGGGCTTATCGATTCGACCACGTAAGTGGTTACCGATAAGCCCTGTTTTTTTATTTATTCCTGTGGAGGATTTTTAAATTCATCGGGAACTTCTTCCGCCATTGTCGTAGCAACCGGAACCGTGCGCCCCTTTTTACGGCGGCGCAATACTAGCCCCAAAATAACACCGATCACCACTGCCAACAGTATAATTGGCAGGCCTCCAAGCAATACAATAATAGCGCCCTGCCCCGCTTCAGCCATCCAGCGCAGAGATTGTTGGAATTGGTACGCTATCTTTTCACCAAGGGTCACAGGTGTTTTATCGATAATGGTTGCCTTGCTCACTTCGAACAAATCCACTGTTACCGTGCTGTATTTCACCTGAGAATCATACTGGCGCAGCATGGCGGTAAGCTGTTCCATTTGGTAGGTAACATCCGCCAAAGCCTTTTCCAGCTCTACTATATCAGCCATTTTATCCGCTTTTTTCATCAATTCCAAAAGGCGCTCCCTCTGTGTGCGCAGAGCGCTTAAATGTGCATCCGTGTCAAAATAGCTTTCGGTAATATTTTCACTATTGCTGGTTACATTCAAAACTGCTCCAATACTGGGAGCACGCTCTTTCCACACCTTCAGCTTTTCTTGTGGAATACGCAGAACATAATGGGCGGTTCGGCTGTCGTTTTTTTGCAGCGCACCATCACCATCTACACCCGATTCCTGAATATACCCTCCCAGCTCCTCCGCAAGGGATTGCATGGTTTGAATCGATTTATCAAACTCCAATGTTTCCATTCGGTAGTTGAGTCGCTCGATTATCATCTGGCTTGTAAGCGACTTCTGTTCCGCAGGGGCATCGGCTACGCCTGCTTCAGCCCTTTCTTTCTCCTGTGAATCTGTAACCTTCATAACGGAGGAAGCCTTTGCTTCTACACTTTGGGCGGCTGTAGTATTGTTGCTTACTCCGGTGGCGGCACACGCAGCAAACAGCAGAGAGATTGAGACAATAATTGACATTGCCGCAATGGCCACATATCTTTTTTGAATTCTCACGGGAATCAGCTCCTTTCTTGTTCGAAAAGGGGTTTGCAGGTATCGCCTGCCCGTTTTACCAGATTATAGCAGGAAGCTCTATTTTCTGTAAAGAAACAATCCCGTAACCTTACTTACATTATTTTTGCTATTTAAAGCGGTTAATGCCGCAGAAAATTTCTTATTTCTTTCATTCGCCCCTCAAGCCGGGGCAGGATTTTGTCACACTTGCCAGATCATTTTACTTGTTTAACAAATGATTGCTTTTGAGTAATTTTGTGCAGGAACCAACATCTCTTATATTTATTGTAAAAATAAAAAAGAGATGTTATAGCGGCTTGTGCCGCAGGGGATTCCGTTTGGGGAACACCTCCCCCAAACTATTAAACGAAAGCCCCCGGTAAGGCGCTCCATTAAAAATGCCCACTCTCCTAAGTACATAAAGAAAAAACATACAAGTTTCGCCCGTCGGCGGTCATTTTTAGAGCGCTCTCGTCCCCTCGCAGAAACATGCTCGGTAGCTAGTTTCTTTTTTCATTTACGAGCGACAATCAAAACCTTAAGCGCAATCTGCAACGCACAGGCTTGTTCCTGTGCGGAAAATAGATGCAGAGCGGGAGCTCACCCGGATTCCAAAGGCAGAGCCTTTGGTCGTTGAGAGGGGATCCAAGGGGAGAGAATCGATAC
>NZ_JAWFXC010000006.1:0-286352 GCF_032576335.1 Clostridium sp. | reverse complement strand
TTATTCAATCATTTCATTACAATTGCCCACTAGTAAAATCCGCATTGTCTTTTCAGCACTTACGCGGATGATTCAATGCTCTCTCAGGCGTCGAAAGCTCTGCTTTCGGTCACGCCGTGAGGTTATTATAACATAATCTCCCAATATTTGCATTCCCATTATCAAATTTAAAAGAGAATATAAGAAAGATAGAAGAACAAAAAATATAGAAAAAGCCTTGAATCAACATCGATTCAAGGCTTTTAAAAAACCAAATCAACGGCTTTCAAAAGATGATTCTTTGTCCGAAGAATCCGCTCCCTGCTTTTCTTCATAAATAAACTCAACAAGTTTTTTATGATTCTTTTGGAAATCAGCAATCAAAGAAGAGCCTACACCCGGAACATTTTGGTCATAAAAAGCACCGTCAACTGGTACACGATTCTGGCTTGTAGGGTAGTTGAGGTAGGTTAGTGAGTTTGCAGCAAGAGATAAAATCTCATTTTTTGTCATATTGGTCTTTACAAGCGGAAGAACATCGTAAAGTATTCCGTTGATTGTTCCCAAGTCAGAGGATTTAAATTCATCTACAATTGCCTGAAGAACCTTCCTCTGGCGTAGCGTACGCTCATAATCGTCACCAATTGCACGAATACGGGAATAATAATGTGCCTGCTTACCCGTCATATGCTGTACGCCGCCGGTCAAACGTTTGGAAGATGGCTCACCCGAATACGTATTAATCAACTTTGCTTCTGCACTTGTAATTTCAAGTGTAACGCCGCCTAGCCGATCAATAATTCGATTAAAAGAATCGTTGCTGATCAGCACATAACGGTCAATATCCACTCCAAAGCTGTTCTCAATGGTCTGCACAGTCAAAGTTGGTCCCCCTAGGGAGTATGCAACCGTAAGCTTATTGGCGTGATAACCAGGAATGGTAACATATAAGTCACGCATGAAAGACGTCATCTTCAGCTTCTCGTGCCGGCGATCCAATGAAAGCATCAGCATACTGTCGCTGCGCCCGCGGTCATTTGCTTCGTAATCATCCACGCCCAGCAATAGAACATTAAGGATCTTATCGTCGTGATACAATCCGTTTACTACGTATTGTGAATTCCCTATGTTTTCAAAAGAAGTTACTCCCGATTGATTGTGAGAAGGCGTTGACTCTACCGGATCCTGCTCAAATTGAATGCGACCAAGCAGATGGTCTGCGTATACTAAAGTACCGCCAACTGTTATTAAAACAAGGCTAACTACTAAGATTGCAACATTTAATAAAAATGTCTTTTTTCCTTTTCCAGAAGAGGGTTTCTTCCCTTTCATCGGTTTGTTCTTATTCACAACATCATCCCTTCTTCGGCTCATGGGCATTGTGCCCGCACCGCAGTACGCCTTTATGTGTTATCTTGTTCTAATTTATCCTCTTTTATGTCTGCAAACTTACGGCAAAGCTTTTCTATTCATAGAAATATTAATCGTTTACCTGTTGGGGTAAATCCTGCTCATCCAGCGTTAATTCGTAAGAGGGCAAAAACTCAGTTATAAAACACTCTGCCTCGGGTAACCCCATCTGCATTATGGTTTCGCGCTGTGCCTGCTCCGCACGGTGGAACTCTGCATTCCCCATGCTTCGCTCTTCTACACACTTAATTAATGCTGAAATTTTATCCGCTGCCTTAATGAGCGGGTATAGTTCGCGGTCGCCGGGCTCATCTTCACAAATGAGGGGTCGATACTGTCCCCTAAGATCATCCGGCAAAAGCGCTAATAGTCTTTTTTGCGCCATTTCCTCTACACGGCGGTATGCCTGTCGAATCTCCGGATTATCGTATTTCACCGGGGTTGGAAGATCCCCTGTTATAATTTCAGTTACATCATGAAACATTGCCAGCACTGCCGCTCGCTCCGGATTTACATTCCCACCAAAACGTGAATTACGTAAAAGAGCCAGTGCATGTGCAATCATCGCTACATCAAGACTATGCTCACAGATGTTTTCACTTCTGGTATTGCGCATCAGCCCCCAGCGATTAATGTATTTCATCCGCGATAGCATCGCATAAAAATGATACATTCTGTTTCCTCCCAGCCGCTTTTATGACATATTTCGGCTTAAAGCAACTACGACAGTTATTATAGCAGAGAAAAACGCAGGATACAATAAAACGAAATTATTTTACAATTGGCTTCATTTCCTCTTCTTTCATGGGAATTCCTATGTTATAATAACCAAAGCATCGATACCCCATTATTTTTGTATGAATCTTAAGCGCTACGCGCTACGGGCCTTTGCCACAACCGCTTTTTCATTATTATTCAATTTCTAGATGCCAGCTGCGTAGGGTTTGCAAATAACAAATCCTTTTGAGGCAAGCAGGCACCTATTTTCTACGCAAAGGAGTGGATGGTTTTGAACCTACTTTCCAGACCAGTGGAAAACGTACTCGCAAAAGCATTTTTGTATAGTCTGGGTCTTGCCACGCTGATTTTTCTACCCTTTCAGCTGGTAGACAGCGGCTATTTTTTATTTTATGGGGATTTTAACGTTCAGCAGATTCCTTTTTACCGCATGTGCCACGACGCGATTCGCAGTGGTAACTGGCACTGGAGCTGGACAACCGACTTAGGCGCCAATTTTATTGGCTCTTATTCCTTTTATTTAATCGGAAGCCCCTTTTTCTGGCTGACCCTCCCGTTTCCAAGCGGTGCCATCCCCTATTTAATGGGGCCGCTTCTGGTGCTCAAATTTGCCTGCTCCGGCTGTGCCGGCTGCCTATACCTCAAACGCTATGTGCGCGACCCACAGTACGCAGTAGTCGGCGGAATGCTCTATGCTTTTTCCGGCTTCTCCGTCTACAATATATTCTTTAATCATTTTCATGAAGCAATCATTGTCTTCCCCATTCTTCTTTGGGCAATGGATGAATACATGTACCACCGCAGGCGCGGTATATTTGCAGTAACCGTTTTTGTAAGCTGCTTTGTTAACTATTATTTTTTTGTAGGACAAGTCGTATTCTGCATTTTATATTGGCTGGTGCGGGCGTTCTGCGGCAGCTGGAAAATTACCATACGAGATTTTCTGCTTCTACTGTTGGAATCCGTTCTTGGTGTAGCTCTCTCTAGTGCACTGCTTGTTCCCACTGTTCTTACAGTTCTTCAAAACCCCCGTGTGAATAACCCACCGGATGGTTGGAGCTCCTTGTTATATGGCTGGAACCAGCGCTATGTACACATTCTACAATCGTTTTTCTTTCCGCCAGATATTCCGGCACGCCCGAATTTCACACCCAATTCAGAGGCAAAATGGGCATCTCTTGGGGCTTGGCTGCCCCTGTTCAGTATGACCGGTGTGTTCGCTTTTCTGCAAAACCGCAGCCGCCATTGGCTGAAAAAGCTCCTTGGCATTCTATTTTTAATGGCTTTTGTCCCGATTCTGAATTCGGCGTTTCAATTGTTTAATGCATCCTACTATGCACGCTGGTTTTATATGCTCGTGCTGATGATGTGCCTTGCAACCTTAATATCCTTGGAGCGGGAAAGCAGTGACTGGCGCCGTGCCGTGCGCTGGGTGTTGGGCATTACACTTGGCATTGCGCTTCCAATTGGTTTAATTCCGCAGTCAAAAACCAGCAACGGCACCACCACGCGCACAATTGGTCTGGAAGAATACCCCACTCGTTTTTGGGCTTATGTAGCATTGGCATTGCTCGGTCTTCTTGCGCTTTGCATTGTAATGAAATACTGGAAGCGCGACAAAAAGGTATTTCAGAAAAAATTGTTTGCTGGAATTGCCGCAATGTCCTTTTTATACTCCATCTTTTTCATCTCTCTCGGCAAAACACAATCGGAGGATGTTCGCCGCCAGTTAATCCCCTATGCACTCAACGGCGGTGCAGATATTACTTTACCCGATTTACAAAATGTACGGTCTGATTTCTACCATGCGATGGATAACCAAGCCATGTACTGGCAAATACCGACCATACAGGCATTTCACAGCATTGTGCCCGGCTCCATTATGGAGTTTTACCCAACCATTGGGGTTTCACGAGACGTAGGCTCTCGGCCAGACACCAAAACGTATGGACTGCGTGCGCTTACCTCCTGCCGCTGGCTGTTCGATCCCATTAATGACGATAATTATTTTGGTGGTGAAAACCGCCAGAATCCCGAAATGCCCGGTTGGCGCTATTTTGGCACACAAAATGGTTTCGATATATGGGAAAACGAATATTACATTCCCATGGGCTTTAGCTACGACACCTACATTACAAAGGAACAGTACGACGAAACCGCGGAAGGGAACCGCAATTTACTTTTTCTGCACTCTCTTGTTCTTTCCGATGAGCAGATTAAAAAATACGGTTCTATGCTAACACAGCAAGAAGTTGCAGACGTAGACTTTAATTACAACGATTATTATGAGGCATGCCTGCAACGGCGGGAAAGCGCTGGAACTGATTTCTCGCACGACAATACCGGGTTCTCCCTTCATTACTCGGCAGATAAGGAGCGGCTGGTATTTTTCAGCGTACCATATGAGTCGGGTTGGAGTGCAACGGTGAACGGCCAACCGGTAGATATTGAAAAGGTAAGCGTAGGCTTTATGGCTGTTCCGGTTCCCGCCGGGGAGTCAACCATCCGTTTTGAGTACCGCACTCCGGGTCTAATAAAAGGAATCGCGCTTTCCGGTGCTGCTTTCCTATTACTGTTTCTCTATATTCGTATCAGCAAGCGTTACGATAGCCAAATAAAAACGGCTACCAAGCGCCGTACGTTCCGTGTTAAACATCCGGAGCAAAGCATGCCTCCGTTCGGCGGGGGCGTGGAGGAGGATTTGTAATGTCTATTGTTTATTTCGTCATTCCGTGCTACAACGAGGAACAGGTTCTGCCCGAAACGGTAAAGCGCCTCACCATAAAACTAAATAGCATGATTGCAAGCGGAATCGCATCGCCCGAAAGCCGCATGTTGTTTGTGGATGATGGCAGCCGCGATAAAACTTGGGAGATGATTGAGGCCTATCATGTTGAAAACCCAATGATAGGAGGTGTTAAGCTGGCGCATAACCGCGGCCACCAAAATGCCCTGCTCTCCGGTTTAATGACGGCACGTAAATACGCAGACTGTGCCATTAGTTTAGACGCAGACCTTCAGGATGACATTGAAGTGCTGGACCAATTTGTTCGCCAGTACCAAGAGGGGTGCGATGTCGTATACGGGGTTCGCAGCAAGCGTGAAACAGATACTTTTTTCAAACGTAGTTCTGCACTTGGCTTCTACCGGGTGATGAAGATCTTAGGAGTTGACCTTGTCTTCAACCATGCAGATTACCGCCTTATGAGCCGCCGAGCACTAGACGCGCTTTCCGATTACCGTGAGACTAACCTGTTTCTGCGCGGTATTGTGCCGTTAATTGGTTTTCGAAGCGGTACGGTAACGTATGAGCGCCACGAGCGCTTTGCTGGGGAATCGAAATACCCGCTTAAGAAAATGATTTCCTTTGCGCTGGATGGTATTACCTCGTTTAGTGTAAAGCCACTCAAAATCATTGCCAATCTAGGCGTTTTGGTATCTCTTCTCAGTATTCTCGGCCTGCTGTACGCACTTATCTCTTATTTCACCGGCAACGCAGTAGCCGGCTGGACCGCCATCGTCTGCTCCATATGGCTGCTGGGAGGTATACAACTCCTCTGCATTGGTGTGCTGGGCGGGTATATTGGGAAAATCTACAACGAGGTTAAGGACAGACCACGCTATTTAATTGAAAAGGAGCTTTAAGATAGCTCATTGCAAAGCGACCCGTATTCTATTACGGGTCGCTTTTTATGTTCCTTTTACTGAAAGGAATGGAACGGTAAAATTTGAGCAAATTATTGGTAGAGAACCATTGCTCATAGGCGGGCAGAAACAATCCCTTACCATTCCATTGTGCGAAAGGAAAGAACCAATGCTCAAACAGTTAAGCTCTCTTCTGGGGGAATACCGCAAAGACGCCATACTCGCACCATTGTTAATCCTTGTGGAAGTGGCAATGGAGCTGCTCATTCCTTATTTGATGTCTGGCCTGATTGACCATGGTGTTTTGGGCAGTGGCGGTATGATTTACACCATAAAAATAGGCGCACTTATGGTATTCATGGCAATTTTGGCTTTGGCATTCGGTGCTTTGGCAGGCCGTTTTGCCGCACGGGCATGCACCGGTCTTTCTGCAAATCTTCGCAATGCCATGTTTGATAAGATAACGGATTTTTCTTTCTCAGATATCGACCATTTCTCTTCCGCTTCCCTCATCACACGCCTTACCTCCGACGTTACAAATGTACAGAATGCCTTTCTTATGTTTTTACGCCTCGGTCTACAAGCGCCCATCCAGTTAATCGGCGCAACTGCAATGGCTGTGCTCATCAGTCGCCGGCTCTCCGTTATTTTTCTTGCCGCTATTCCTGTTTTAGTTGTTACAATGGCGTACATGATGAAAAATGGGTATCCCCGTTTTCAGGAGATGCTAAATCGCGTTGACAACATGAACGCCTCTGTTCAAGAAAATCTGAACAACATTCGGGTTGTAAAATCTTATGTACGAGAAGAATATGAAAGCCAAAGATTTGCAGAGCAGGCTAAAACACTACAAAAAACACAATTTGTCGCAGAGCGCCTTATTTTATTTACTCTGCCAATTCTACAACTAACCATCTCGGGCTGTATTGTGGCCGTGGTTTGGCTGGGCGGAAATCTGGTCATTCAAAAAGGGTTGGAACTTGGCCAGCTTTCTGCATTCATAAGCTATATTTCTCAAATTTTAATTTCACTCATGTTTCTATCTATGATTTTTTTGCTCAGCGTATTATCTCGTGCCTCTGTCACAAGAATCCAGGAGGTTCTTGCAGAAATGCCCTCTATTCCAGACGCACCCTTATCTTCTATCAAGCCGGTAGACGGTTCCATCGAATTTGTAGATGCTTCTTTCTCCTATGGAGGGCCAAAGGACAACCTCACTCTTCATCACATCAACCTGTCAATTGAATCGGGGGAAACGATTGGGATTATTGGTGGTACGGGTTCCGCTAAGTCCACTTTAGTTCAGCTTATTCCCCGCCTTTACGAGCTTTCGGGCGGCAAGCTACTCGTCGGCAGAAATCCCGTTGAGAATTACTCTTTTCATACCCTGCGCAGTGCCGTTGCATTAGTTCTTCAAAAAAACACTCTGTTTACCGGTACTATCCGCCAAAACCTTTTAAGGGGTAACCCAAACGCAACCGAACCGGAACTGATTCATGCCTGCCGCACCGCACAGGCTCTGGAATTTATTGAAGCGTTACCCGATGGCCTCGATACCCACGTTGAGCAAGGCGGCACCAATTTTTCCGGCGGACAGAAACAGCGCCTGTGCATTGCACGCGCTTTGCTTACTCGCCCCTCAATTATTGTGTTAGATGATTTCACCAGCGCGGTAGATACTGCCACAGACGCCAAAATCCGCGAAGAAATCCAGAAAGAACTGCACGGCACTACCATTCTTATCATCGCTCAGCGTATTGCATCCCTGCGTGGCGCAGGCCGAATTATTGTAATGGAAAATGGAACTATTTGCGGAATCGGCACTCATGAAGAGCTGCTTTCAGGCAACTCCATTTACCGCGAGATTGTAAATTCGCAGGAAAAAGGGGGATTGTTTACGTGAACGCAGAAAACCAAGCAGATATAATATCAGCGCCAGCCCCAGAGACGAAAAAAACTGGAGAAACCATCCGCCGTATTTTAAGCTATTTAACGCCCTACCGTTTTTATCTCATTTTCGTAGGTATTGCAATTATTCTAAGCTCCGGCGCACAAATTGCCGGAAGCGCATTGCTAAAAACCATTATTGATGACTGCATTACTCCCCTTACGCAGCAATACGACACAGCCTTAATGCAAAACTTTTTACACTTAACCATTGTTATGCTCGCTTTGTTCGCCGCAAGTGCCATTGGCTCTTATTTGTATGGTTATTGGATGCTCCAAATATCTACGGAAACACTTTGTCGCATCCGAACTGAGCTTTACGCAAAATTGGAGCGGCTGCCACTGCGATATTTTGACTCCAAACCAAACGGTGAGCTAATGAGCCTCTTCACCAACGATACCGACGCACTGCGTGAAATGCTGAATAACAGCATTACTAGCTTTTTTTCTTCACTTCTTACTGTCATTGGTATTTTCGCGCTCATGCTCTATTATAGCTGGCAATTAACACTTCTCACGATTCTGCTATTCGTAGTCATGCTTCAAGTGATTCGTGTCATTGGCAGCAAAAGCGGAAATGCGTTTGAATCACAGCAAGCAGCCATTGGTTCCCTAAATGGCTACATTGAAGAAATGATAGAAGGTCAGCGAGTGATTAAAGTCTATCGGCAAGAAGAAGCCACAAAGGAAGAATTCCGCAAAAGGAATGAATCACTGCGCCAATCTGCAGATAAAGCAAATACCTTTGCGAATATCCTCTTACCCATTCTCACAAATCTATCAAGTCTGCAATTTGCTCTCACTGCAGTTGTGGGCTGTATACTGGCAATCAGCCACATTCTTACCCTTGGTACCGTGGTGCTTTTCTTACAGTTTACCCGCAGCTTTTCTTCCCCATTAACCCAAATATCTCAGCAAATTAGTGCTGTCCTCAGTGCATTGGCAGGAGCACAGCGTATCTTTGCCGCTATTGATGAACCACCCGAAGCAAACGAAGGGAAAGTTACGTTAACTGCTTGCAAATTGAAAGCGTCTTCAACTTTGCACAATTCGAACGAACGCAAAGGCTGGGTGTGGAATATACCAAGTGCAACGGGCACACACTCTCAACTTCCACTAAAAGGTCAAATTGAGTTCGAGCAGGTTACGTTCGGCTATCACCCAGAAAAGCCCGTTCTTACCAATCTGAATTTGTGCGTTTACCCCGGGCAAAAAATTGCATTTGTGGGCTCCACCGGAGCAGGAAAAACAACCATCACAAACTTAATTAACCGGTTTTACGAGATTCAGCAGGGTACCATCCGATTTGATGGAATCGACATTCAAAGCGTTCAAAAAGATTCATTGCGCCGCTCTATGGCATTGGTATTGCAAGACACACACCTCTTTACAGGTACAGTAATGAATAACATTCGCTACGGCAGGCTAAACGCAACAAATGAGGAGGTCGTAAAAGCCGCCAAAATAGCCGGTGCCGATGCGTTCATTTGCCATTTACCGCAGGGATACGAAACCGTGCTGACTGGGGACGGCTCCAATCTATCGCAGGGGCAGCGGCAATTATTAGCAATCGCCCGGGCAGCGATTGCTGACCCACCCATTTTAATTTTGGATGAAGCCACTTCCTCCATCGACACACGCACCGAAGCTATCATCGAGAAAGGAATGGATCGCCTCATGCAGGGCCGTACCGTATTTGTTATTGCTCATCGCCTCTCTACCGTACGCCATGCCAATCAAATTCTTGTGTTAGAGCATGGTTGTGTGATTGAGCAGGGCAATCACGAAGAACTTCTGGTTAGGAACGGCAGGTATACCCAGCTTTACAATGGATCGATTGAACTCTCCTAGTGCTTATTTTACTTTGCACTTCGAATATTGACTCCATTAATATTATTTTAATAGCAACCGCAGTACTCGCCTAATTAAATGCAGTCCTTCATTCCAATTCACTTTTTAACAGCAGTCTTAATTTGCAGAAATATTCAACTGAGTATTAAAAAAGCTCTCTCCTATACAGGAAAGAGCTTTTAATTTCTTATTCTGTTCCGGTTCTGGGAAGCTCATGCGCCTGCAGCTCCCGTTCCATATCTGCTACCGGCAGACCCATTGCATCCTCAACAGGAACCGCAATAGACATCCCTCGTGCCTCTGTACAGAACCCACAGTTCTGGCATATGGCACGCATAATGTCCTGCTTTTTCTCCTGCAGAGTTAAAATCAGAACAATCTCTTTTTCCGGATGAATCGAGAAGCCAAGGATTTTCTCAGCCTCGTGCATTCCCGCTCCGCGTGCTAATAAAATGGTTCCTCCGGTGGCTCCGCCCAGCTTTGCCGCTTTCATCACCTGTTCCGAGTATCCACGGGTCACAATGGTAATGATGAGATTATACTGGCTCGCAGCAATCACAGGAATCCCCCTTTCCTTTTTGAAAATCGCCCGTCATGAGTGAAAGGGTTTTTGCTCCGCCTACACTCGAGATTGGGATTGTAAACGCCACTCCGTTTCCTGCTTTTTCCAAATGCAGTTCACGTTGAAGCTGTTCCATTAATGCAGGAACTTTCTCTGCCGGAGCAGAGCTAAGCACAATATCCTTTTCCGTTTCGCCAATCCCCAAATAATTAAGCAGCTCTGAGCTGGCTGTGCCATGCCCTAGAAAGATATAGTTAAATGTGAGATTCTCGGAATTTAAAAGCTTTGATACCTTTTCCCCTTGATGGCGGTTTACAATCGCTACGATCAAAGAAAGCTTTTTCGACAAGGCTGTATCCAACATCCTTTCGTCCTCCCTTAACCCCGTCAGGGTTCTTTGCCAAAGCCATTTCCCGCAGTCGGGCAGGCATTTTGTGCAAGCAGTGAGCAGGGAAAATCAGTCACCCTGCGCCTCCGTCGTTCCATTATATAGAATTAACTGTCTTTCGTCAATCCCTAGTCTGTTTTTCCAGCAAGTAAAAAATCAATTCCGCCCGAATTAGGGCGAAACACAATTCCGGTAACCCCTTTTCCACTGGCAAAGTAACTATTTTTATAATAAATTGGGTAAAAAACAGCATTGGAACTCAAGTAGTTTTCCGCCTGAATGTAGGAAGCAAGTGCTCCCGTATTGCCAGATTGCTCTGCTGTAATCAATATGCGGTCAAAATCCTGGCTACTCAGGCGCGCTGGGTTCTGCGGACTATCGGAACGGAATACCGAAAGCAGCTTTCCATCCTGTTCCGGGTGAATCCCCGTTAAGGCAATCTGGTATTCCCCGTTATCCACTGCCTTTTGCAGTTCCTCTTCTGCCATCGGCTGCATACTAAAATACTGGCCGGTTAGGTGATTCCACGCCACCAGTATTTCATTTACCATTCGCTTTGCCTGTTCTGTGTCGGGGCAAAGTACCGTTACACGTGAAAATTCGGGGTGACCCAGCTCCTTTAAACCGGCTTGCAGCATTGCACCGCCCTGTGTGCTCTCTTTTTGGTAGCCAGATGCCGAACTGGCAAGCTTTCGGTAATTCTCACCCATTAACATTGCCTGCGGGCCAATAATATATTCTGCCGGTTCCGCTTTTTCTGGTAGCTGTTCCATTAGCTTTTGTCTTGGGAGAGACTGAATTAATCCCTGCCGAATTTTTAGATTTTGCATTAATGCGTCCTGCGTATTAAATGAGAGCCCCCAAGTAATGTCTTGAAATGAAGTGACCGACAGTTCCAATGCCTGCGCCTGCAACGCCTGTTGTTCCGAGACCGCAATCGCATCGACCTTTGAAGTTGTAAGCGCCTTGATTGGGTCAGTTACGTCCACATCGGAACCTTTCATAGAAAAAATTAAAGCTGCGGGCAGCGCCGCCTGCGCCCCCTTATACTTATCTGAGCGACTCAGCTTAATCTGCTTGCCGTGGTCCCAACTGTATTTGGTACCCAAAACAAATGGTCCATTGCTTACAATTGCTTTGTACTCCAGCCCATATTTACCCTGTGTTTGTAGAAAAAACTTTTCGTTGCAGGGCATGAATACACTTTGTGAGGTGAGCGCCGGAAATTCAGGGTACGCGTATTCCAGCTCAACTACAAGTGTGTTATCGTTTGGAACCGATACCCCAAGTTGATCTACCGGTAAAGAACCTTCACTAATTTTCCTCGCATTTTTTATTGCGTACAGCGGTCGGCAGGCCAAAGACTTTGTTTGCGGAGCCAATGCCCGGCGAAACGCAAACGCAAAATCGGCAGCAGTCACGGGCTGTTCGTCAGACCAAACGGCATTATTACGCAAGTGAAAGGTAAATTGCGTAAATGTTGCATTTGCACTCCAGCTCTCTGCAACACCCGGAGTTGCTTTTCCGTTCTCATCTAACCGGGCGAGGCCTTCATACAAGGCACCAATTGTTAAAAGAGCAGAAGAATCCGTAGCCACCTGAGGGTCAAGTGTTTGGGGTTCTTTTTCAATATAATACTGAATTACTTTGTCTGCGGCCTCATTCTTTTTTTGACCACAAGACGGGAACACAAGCAGCATGCACACAACAAGGAGTGCAGAAAGCAGCCTTCTCAACTTTATCACCAACATATTCTAAATATAGTTTGCCCTGTCTACTATTGAAAATCATTTCCTCATTATAAAAAAGAGGAAAGAAAGGAAGCGTTCCAATTTGATTTCATTCTAGCATGTTTCATAGTTGAATGCAACGAACCCAAACGTTATGTAAAAATAGGAAAAAGCAGCAAGGCAACATGCTTTGCTGCTTTTTTAAAGTGGATTCGCATAGCTTTTATATGGTAATTGTTTACCCACTAGAAGCTATTAAAAATCAACTACCGGTAGACTGTGCCAAAGTAACGGAAGCCGTAAAGGTTTTACCCGTTTTTGTTCTTGAAACACTTAGTGAAACTGTTTCACCCGGTTTTTTGGATGCGATTGCGCTGGTAAGAACGGTGCTGGAATTAATGTCTTTACCGTCAATCTTAGTAATAACATCCCCGGCCTGTATACCCGCCGCATTAACGGAGGGGTTCGATGCAGAAGAAACATAATATCCAACTGGCAAACCATAGAAACGAGAAATCATGGTATCAATAAACTGGCCAGAAATACCGAGCATAGCACGGTCTTTTACATAGCCGTATTTCTTCAGGTCGTCGATAATGGGTCTTGCGTCATCCATAGGGATTGCAAACCCCAGGCCTTCGTAGCCCTGCGCTACTATCTTGGAAGAATTAATACCAATTACCTGCCCAGCGGCATTCACCAGAGCTCCCCCAGAGTTGCCGGGGTTAATCGCGGCATCCGTTTGAATGCACTTCATGGTGTAGCCATTCTCACTGTTGGTAATTTCACGATTTAATGCAGATACATAACCAATGGTTACGCTGGAGTTAAACTCCAAACCGCCCGGGTTGCCAATCGCCATAACGGTATCTGCCACCTGTAAGGAAGATGAAGCACCAAGCTCTGCGGCAGTTAGACCGGAAGCTTCTATTTTCACAACCGCCAAATCGGTTACGGTGTCACTACCAACCAGTTTTGCTTCGTAAGACTTTCCATCCGAAAGAATTACTTTCAGCGAATCTGCACCGGAAACCACATGCGCATTTGTTACAATATAGCCATCCGAAGTGGTTATAATTCCGGAGCCCTCACTTGCTGGCGAAACAGCCGATTCATCACTGCCAGAGCGGTGCTGTAAATTCAGTGACTGGCTAACTTGAAAATTTTGAATGCAGACCACGGAGGGAATCACCTTTTTTGCAATTTGTTGTGCGGTAAGTGCGCCACCCGCCTTTAATGTTGTGGGGGTTGTAATTGGGGAAGAAAGAACCGACGACTGGCTGGAAGATACACTGCCCGCAGCCGCTCCGCTGCTAAGTGTTACATACCCATTATTCACCAAAGCAACAAACCCACCAATGGAGCTTGCCGAAATGATTAAGCAAGCAAGTGCACCGCATAAAACCTTGGTGCCCGTCCGCATTTTTGGTTTTCTAGGCGGTTCCGGTGAAGAGCCGTTATAGTTTCCACCTTGTGAGCCTTGCGAGCGATATGTGCTGCCGTTCCATTGCACCTGTTGTTCCGGATTATTCCATTGATAACTGTCCGTTGTATAGTCATCGCGCTGCGCGTTAAATTGATTATTGTTTTCACCAAATGGATACATAAAATCAGATCCTTTCCTATGTGGCTTTTTTCATTGCTCTTAGTATGCCAAAGGAATGTGAAAAACATATGAAGTACACTTATCTTTTTTATGAAAGAATCAAGAAAAAAATGTGAAATAGACGGAAAAATTCTGAAATCTTTTATAAACAGCTTAAATACGAGCCACGTTGGTTCGGCGTGCAGCCTCTGCAACCGCTTTTGCAACCTGTGGCGCAACTCGTTTATCTAAAGGAGAGGGAATGATATATTCCGCTGAAAGCTGCTCATCGGTAATCATGGCCGCAATGGCATACGCCGCAGCAAGCTTCATTTCATCGTTAATATCCTTTGCACGAACATCCAGCGCTCCGCGGAAAATCCCCGGAAATGCCAGCAAATTATTAATCTGGTTCGGGTAATCGGAGCGTCCGGTACCAACTACCACTGCACCGGCAGCCAATGCCTCATCGGGGAATATTTCGGGCACGGGATTCGCCATGGCTAATACAATAGGCTGCTGCGCCATGCTTTTTACCATCTCTGCACTCACACAGTTGGGTGCGGATACACCCAAAAAGAAATCTGCCCCCTTCATAACATCGGCCAGTGTTCCTTTTATAAGGTCACGGTTCGTTACCTTTGCCATTTCAGCCTGAGCCGGGTTCAGCCACTCTTCGCCCTCACATACGGCACCATTGCGGTCGCACAAAATCAAATTTTTTATACCAAGAGATAATAGGAGCTTTGCGCATGCAATCCCTGCGGAACCAGCACCGTTCACTACACCGCGCACATTGGTAATATCTTTTTTTACTACCTTTAACGCATTTAGTAACGCTGCGCCCACTACAATTGCCGTTCCATGCTGATCGTCATGAAAAACGGGAATATCCAGCGATTTTTTTAAACGGCGCTCAATTTCAAAGCAACGGGGAGCGGCTATATCTTCTAAATTAATACCGCCAAAGGAACCCGCCAACAGCTCAACTGTGCGTACAATTTCGTCTATATCCTTTGAGCGAATGCAGAGCGGAATCGCATCCACATCTCCAAATGCTTTAAATAAAACAGCTTTGCCCTCCATAACGGGCATTCCGGCTTCTGGGCCAATGTCCCCTAGACCAAGAACAGCGGTACCGTCTGTAACAACAGCAACAATATTACCGCGGCGCGTATATTCATAAGACTTCTCCACGTCCTTGCTAATTTCTTTGCATGGCTCTGCCACGCCGGGCGTATATGCGATAGAAAGGTCATCTTTGGTTTCTACCGGGCAATTAACCTTTAGCTCTATTTTTCCTTTCCATTCTTTATGCTTTTTTAATGCCTCTAATGCATAATCCATTTCAATTTCCTCCAATAAATGCACATTTCGTTTAGTATAACATATTTTCTGCAACTTTCAAGAATAGTTCTTGCAAATCATTGCAAAATGGAGCGAAATATGGTTAGATAGAATTGTAAGCAATATTTCAGATACCATACAGAAAGGAGATTGCTTATCATGTACCAAGCATGTATTTTTGACTTGGATGGGACCTTGGCCGATACGCTGGATTCCATTGCGTATTTCGGCAATTCTGCACTGGAGGAATGCAGATACCCGGCGATAGACCGCGAAAAGTACCGTTACCTGGTTGGGAAAGGTTCGGAGCGTCTCATGCGTGGAATGCTGCAAGAGGTTTCTCCGAAAGGATACACCGAAGATGACGTGATGATGCTTCGTAAAATTTACGAAAATCTCTACGAGCAAGACCCTATGCACTTTGTAGACCAATACACCGGTATGGAAGAAGTGCTGCGGGAATTGAAGGAACACGGTATAAAGCTAGCGGTGCTTTCCAACAAACCTCATAACATTACCTCGCGCCTGATTACCATGTTGTATTCACCCGATATGTTCGACATTTGCTATGGCCAACGTTTCAACGTGGAACGCAAACCATCCCCCGTAGGTGCTTTGCAGATTGCTAAGGAGCTTGGGGTAGAACCGAAAAACTGTCTTTACATTGGTGACACCGACATAGATATGCAAACCGGTGAAGCTGCCGGAATGGATACCGTAGGCGTGTTGTGGGGATTCCGATGCCGCAATGAGTTAGAGCAGAGCCATGCTAAACACATTGTGCACGACCCGAAAGAGATACTGCCCATTGCAATGGGAACAACCGTGGCAGTTTAAGTAGGGGTAACATAGTAAATTAATGCAAAAAAGAGAACAGGTGCCGCAGTTTCCCGCTGCTGCACCTGTTCTTGTCATTATTTGTAAAAATATAAAAATATAGTTGGTTTTCTTGACGCAACTAATTTATAATGAATATACCCGAAGGAGTGATAAATAGTGTTAATATGCGGTATGGCCATACAAAACGAAGAAGATCGTTGCGTCGTAGAAAAATTATACAATGACTACCACCGTTTAATGCTCTACATAGCCAAAGGAATTTTAAACGACCAAGAGAAAGCAGAAGATGCCGTTTCTCAAACATTTTTAAAAATAATTGATAACTTACAAAAATTTTCTTTTGAAGACTGTAACAAAACGAAGGGCTTAATCGGTATATTAATTAGGAATATATGTTTTGATATGATAAGGACGGAAAATCGTAGAACCGCAATCCCTTTGGAAGAGATTGAACTGATTGGCGATATTAAAGATCTTCCCTATGAGGCTTTTGCATCGGAAGAAAGCTACCAGGCAATTCTGAACGATATTTCTGATCTAAACGATAAATCTGCCAGTGTGCTAAAGCTGAAATATGTTTTCGATTATTCGGATCATGAAATCGCAGATTTATTAAACATTTCTCACGATAATGTGCGTGTGCGGCTCCACAGAGCCAAATCCGCTTTGATGAAAAAGCTGAAAGAGAGGGGCGACAGCAATGAGTAATCAAGAAATGAAAAATCAAATTTTTGAAGTAATGCTGAAAGCAGCTATAAAAGAAAGCTTTGAAAATGAAGTACGAGCATACCCCTCTGCAGATACTCTAACGGAAGACTACAACTTATCACTAGCTACCCATAGAAAAATAGAAAGAATGATTCGGGATTCCAGTCAAAAGCTAGCTCAGCTCCAAATTAAAAAAGTTGCTAAAAAAGCGGCTGTTATTGCGGCTATTACCATCCCTGTTTCTATTTTCGGCTTATTTAGTGTAGATGCATCCCGTAATGCAATCTTTAATGCTCTTTTAGAATGGAAGGCTGACCACTTAGATATAAAATATGAGGATAAAAATTCAAACTCTTCAACAGTTGGTTCCTCTGCGCCATCAACAGCTGCCGTATTAAAGCCAAAATATATACCTGATGGATTTAGTGAAACAGAAACAAAACAAACTAGTTCTAGTTATACTGTTTATTACAAAAACGCAGATAATGAAGTAATAGTATTTAGAACCTTCTCTATAAAAGATGAGGGAATTTTTTCTGTAGATACAGAGCAGACAGTACTGAAAGAGTTAACAATTAATGGTGTTAAAGCAAAACTTTTTGAATCAAAAAAGGAAGAGCAATCTTCCTATTTAGTTTGGAGTGTTAAATCAAATAGCTTCGTGATAGTATCTAAAATACCATCAAATCAGCTTATATTAATGGCTGAAAGTATGTTAAAATAAAATATCATAATATTTTTTGGAAAAATATGTAACATTTAAGCCCTCTGAAACGTTATCTTTATATAATCATATTTGGACAAGCGAAAGGGGTAATTTTATGCGTAAAAAAATACTTGCACTAGTAATGGCGTTCTCCATGATGTTAACCATTAGCGTACCAACATACGCGGCACAAACAACACCGTCTAAGCCCAACCCGAACTATACTTTATTTTTTACGAATACAGATTTTATTTCATCTGTATTGAATTTTTCTGGTAGTAAAGCTGAATGCAATTCTGAAATTTATGCTAAATCAGGTACGACAAAAATTGTGGCTACAATTATGCTAAAGCAAGTAACATCTACTGGAACAAAAACAGTCAAAACTTGGACACAAACAACCAAAGGCGAATTGTTCTATTTTTATAAAGAATATTATGTTACAAAAGGTCACGACTATGAATTAGAAGTAAATGCAAAGGTCTATCGCAATGGTTCTATTGAGAATCTAAGCTTAACCGACTACGACTACTGCGGCTAATCTCAACATAGCGTAACCATCCCACAATATACACCTCCTAATTTCAATTTCCTCCATACCATATTATAACCCACACACCTACACACAACGTTTGTTTCGGTTTACCATCCGCATGATTCACGGATGGTAAACTGACTCAAAAGTAGTGTCTCGCATCTTATAATAGAGAATCGTATGATTCTCTTCACAATACTACTCAAAATAATCTGCATAAAAAACACTTATGGTACTACAATGATGGACAAGGGGAGATTGTGTGCAAATACATTTGTATAAAGAAACCAGTTTCTCTTTTAAAATTGCGCTTATATGTCTTGTACTTCTTCTATTTTCACTTAGCAGCTGTGCACCAAACAGCAGTTCATCTGCATTAACAGATAAAAACACGGCTGAAAAACAATTAACTAATGTACTCAACAATTCCTTTTCAAACGGATGGCTCAACGAATGTACTTCGCTACAAAAAATCGCAGAAATCGCAACCAGTAATGAGAATAGCAAAACTTCTCCTGATTATCTTCTGGGGTATGTAGAGGGAAGTGCTACCGACCGGGCTGGCTACTTTCTTCAGAATATCTATTCCAATCAGTCTGAAATGGAAGACCCGCTGATTACACGTGAAGTAAAGCAGTCATTGAATACTTTTGCTTCTGCGGAAACCGATTATTTACAGCAGCTTCAATATAGGCTGAAAACAGATAGAAAAATCCCCCAAGAGAAAGCATTCCAAAAGAATACCAAGCAATTAGCCGAACTAATTGTCTCACTAAGCATCCATGCCAATACTTTAAAAAGTGAAGCAGAAACAAAAGCCTTTCAGCAAAATTTACAAACTGCAACCCAGCTGATGAAAACTGCTTTCCCAGAATCGAAATCAACTGGAGCTTTTGCTCCTTCTGATAATATAATTGTACTACCAGGTTAACTTCCACTCATTTTCTATGCTTTCATGTTAGATTCTACCCTATCTAATTCTATTTATCCCGAAAAAGATAAACACCCTTGTGCTTACAACACAAGGGTGTTTATCTTGCTTTCTATCATTTACATATGCTTAAATTAAACCCAAATTTTTCAGGAACGCTGGAATCTCCATCTCAAAATTCACACCAAAACGAATGTCTGTTTTCGCTTGCTTGGTTCTGCGAATTGCACCGCAAGTAAAATCAACAGCAAGCTGCATTGCCTTTTGTAGCTCAAAACCGTTTAGCAAACCTGCAAGCAGTGCACTGCCATAAACATCGCCCGTACCGTGGTAAGAGCCTTCAATGCGCTCTGAAAACGCATAGCTAATCTCTCCCGTAGCGCTGTCGTAACCAGCGGAGCCTAGCTCACTTTCCTCAAACCATACTCCGGTAAGCACCACTTTTTTTGGGCCAAGCTCCGCAAGTGCTTTGAGCAGTTCCTCAATCTCTTGCTTTAAATACGGCCCCTCTTTATACTCTCTACCTAATAAGAAAGCGGCTTCTGTAAGATTCGGTACAACCAAATCAGCACTCTTGCACAGGCGTGCCATTCCCTTTGCCATTTCGGGAGTATAAATGGAGTAAAGCTGACCATTGTCTGCCATCACAGGGTCAACCATAATGAGGTTGCTCTCTGTTTTAAACTGACGAAAAATATCTTCTACCATATCGATCTGCTCAAAGGAGCCCAAAAAACCGCTGTACAATGCGTCAAATTGAAGATCGAGGCTCTTCCAGTGCGCCGCAAAGGGAGGAAGATCCTCCGTTAAATCACGGTAAGTAAAGCCAGTAAACCCACCCGTATGAGTGGAAAGCACTGCTGTGGGCATCACGCTGGTCTCAATACCAGCGGCCGAAATAATCGGCAATGCCACGGTAAGGGAACACTTCCCAAACCCAGAAATATCATGAATTGCCGCTACTCTTTTTTGTCGTTCCATACGAAAGACACCTCTATTTCTTATCTGCAATTTCACCGGCACATTTGTAAATGCTTTTGGGTGGTATAACTCCACGCACCATGGAGAGCGGGTACACCGTACTTTCAGCCCCTACTACTGTACCGGGGTTTAATACCGAGTTACACCCAACCTCAACCAAATCTCCCAAAACAGCGCCAAATTTTTTCAATCCTGTTTCCAGAACACCGTTTTCACCACGTACAGTTACCAATGTCTTGTCAGATTTCACATTGGACGTAATCGAACCCGCTCCCATATGGGAACGGTAACCCAAAATAGAATCTCCCACATAATTGTAATGCGGCACCTGTACTTTATCGAATAGAATCACATTTTTTAATTCCGTAGAATTACCCACCACACAGTCGACTCCTACCAATGCACTGCCACGAATAAACGCACAATGACGCACCTCGGTTCCAGGCCCAATAATGGCAGGCCCGGCTATAAAAGCCGAAGGGGCAACCTTCGCACTGCGTGCAACCCATATATCTTCCCCGCGCTGCTCGTATTCATCCTTCGAAAGTGCTGCACCCAGCTCACGAATCCATCCGCTAATTTGGGGAAACGCCTGCCAAGGGTACTGGCAGTCCCGCAAAAACGGCGCCGCCAACGTATGCGTTAAATCAAATAAATCGTTAGTTTCAATCGTTAACATACTACTGATCTCCTGAACGTTAGCAAAATATTATTTTGTAACCTCATTGAAAACAGAAGCTTATCTGCGTAAAAAACTACTTTAATAAGCCTAGAATTAAATTCCTTCCATTTTCAACTGTACCTTCTATTTTTATCTTATTCCATGCAAATGTCAAGAAGATTTTTTAAGCTCTTTCTTTAAAATGAGTAAGTCAGCAGTTGTTATTTTCCCATCGCCATCCATATCTGCCGCCGCAAAGGATGCTTCCTCCAATTCTGCTGTGCCACTGAGCACCCGGTAGAGCAACTTGCTGTCTGTTTGTGTTAAGCGCCCTGTACCGCTTAAATCCCCTTGCACCACTACGGTCAGGCTATCGCTAATTTCACCCTCCTCGTTTTGTGCAAGTAAAACCGCACCCGTCATTACATATCCGCTCACAAAAGACACGCCATTGGGCTTTTGTGCCTCCAAAGTTCCCTCTTGTACACGAACTACATTTTTTAATGCCGCATAGGTAGTATTGGCGGGTAAATAGATTTTTTGCGCACTCCGATCAATTCGAACCGATTGATTGAGCGATATAATTTCTGCCTTCTCGGGCAATTCAGAGGAATTATCGGGATGAGACGATTCTTCATTTTTAGAGGATTCCTCCGGTTTGGACGAAACTTCCTCACTGCTCTCCTCCTGTGAGGAAGAGGACTCGTCCTCTAAAAGCTCCTGTGTTATCGGCTGAAAAATCCAATCCTCTTCCCGCTGTACAATTGCTGCTGCACGTTCCCCATTCGCAGAAATTGAAATCAAATCGCCAGGTATTTGATATGCCCTCGTATTCTCACTGTCTACATACTCTAATAGTCGCGAATCTTCCGTTTTGACCAGAACTTTATTGGAGGAAAGCGCAGCAGCACATTCCAAAACCCCGCCAGTTTCTGCATAGCGGTATAACAAACCGGTATCTGACTGTACACGGTATAGATTTCCACTTTCGTCCATCACCATATTTTTATTTAAAAACCGATATCCATCCTGAGGAATATCGCTGTCAAACAAGGGTGGTTCTTCTAGAGGCGTTTCTTCCCGAATGGAATCCGGCATCGTTTTTATGCCAAACTTACTCTCCCCATTGTACTGTGTGTACAACACGTTGTTTGGTGAAACCGCTACGGAGGTAACTGGCCCGCGGGTGGATGCAATTTGGTTAAGCAGCCAGCCGGAGGGTTCAAAAAGCAAAATAGAATCTTCCATGGGTGTATGTATGGCGTAAAAACGCCCTTTGGAATCCATTGCAAAGTCATTTTTTCCTTCTACATAAATCTGCGGAAGATCAATCGATTGGTTTGTATCAAGCTCATCTGGGCGAACCACATAGGTATATACACTTACCCCAAACTCTTCTTGATTACTGCTGCGGTATGGGCACACCAAAGCAAGCTTCCCATCCTGATACAAGGGAAACTGCATATGTGCCGAAAGAATCTGTTCGTCCAAGCGCTGTCCGTTTTCATCCAACAGCAAAACAAAAGACCGATTATCCTGCGTTCCACAAAGCAAGTAATGGTTGTTACCTGCAGGCAGAAGTTCTACCCCCTGTGGGTCGTCAAAACCGGAAGGGAACTCCAACAAAACCGCCGTAGAAGAAGTACCTGCAAAAATAGAACGTGTACCTATTACTGTTAATAACAGTAACAGGAATTGACGGAGCGGCACCGTGGCGTGTTACTGCAATGGCAGAGGCCTTTGAAGCCAGCTCCAGAGACTGTGGTACGCTAAGCCCACGGGTTACCCCAGCCAAGAAATACCTGGTAAACGTATCGCCCGCCGCGGTGGTGTTTACCACTGTAATAAGGGTAGGGTAAGAAAGCAAAAACATAAACACATTATAAATATTACTTAACAATATTTATAATGTGTTTATGTTTTTAATCAAAAAAAGAATCAAATACTTATTACAAAATGTTAAAATAGCATAAAGTATTTTAAAGCCAGATAGGAGGAGATAATTATGTATTATTTAGATTGGACATACTCTACTATTTGATATAGAAGAAGGACTTAATATTTTGAAAAAAACGTTTAGTTTGTTGGATAAAAATATTACGAATCCCAACTTTAAAATGATAATTGATTTGTGTTTTGAAAAATCCTCGTATATATCGTTTACTAAGTATTATGGTTCTATTGAATCAGAACAATCTAAAAATTTTTATTTCGAAATCAATAACTATTTAGTGAGTAAAATAAAAACCACACATTGGTATTGCTATTATATGTTGGATGATAGTAGACCATTAGAGGTATCTGTATATAAAGCGGATCAAAAAGTCAAGGACATTCTATTAAATACATTCAATAATATATTTTTAATAGGCAATAAAAAACCACGGATTGCGGAAGATCTTTGTTTTTTTAGTAATGATGAATTATTGCTTGGAACAGTTTCGCACGAAAGAGCATGTCACATATTCCCCCAAAATAATCAAACCTTAAATTCGTTTTTAAATATTGCTAATTGGGAAGAAACAGAATTTCTAGAAAAAGAATTAATTAAAATTAATGCGTATAATCAGAGTCTGCACTTAGAGTAAAAATGTTCAAATGAAAGAACAGGAATTGACGGAGCGGCACCGTGGCGTGTTACTGCAATGGCAGAGGCCTTTGAAGCCAGCTCCAGAGACTGTGGTACGCTAAGCCCACGGGTTACGCCAGCCAAGAAATACCCGGTAAATGTATCACCTGCAGCAGTGGTGTCTACCACTGGAACTGCATAAATACCATGTGCATATTGTTCTTTTTTATCGCGGTAAATAACGCCCTTACTTCCCAAAGTTAATACAACGGCTAGGTTGGGGTATCGTGTGGCTAGAGCATTTAGTATATTGTTTGGCTCTTTTTCACCGCTGATTTGCCAGCCTTCAATTTCATTTACCAGCAATACCGAAACTTTGGTAAGGTCGCATTCTTCAATTACCGCATGATAAGGGGATGGATTTAGCACAATTTGCATTTCACGCGAATAGGCTTCTTCAATTAAGCGGGGTACACCGTTAATTTCATTCTGTAATAACAGCATATCTCCTTTACCGAAAGAAGAAAGCACCTCGTTTGCGAATTCTTCCGGAATACTTTGATTCGCACCACCAAACAGAAGTATACTGTTCTGACCGTGCTTTTCCACTTGAATTATCGTGTGCCCGCTTTTACCGGAAACCGTACGAATCCAGTCCGTATGTACCCCGTTGTCGCGGCACATTTGCAACAGCTGCTCGCCTTCTTCCCCTACTTGGCCGGCGTGCCAAACCTCTGCCCCTGCGCGTGCGATGGCAATGGATTGATTGAGGCCCTTTCCACCAATAAAGGTGTCCATACGCAAAGCGGCATTGGTTTCTCCCGGTAGGCCAATGTGGTCAACCGTGTAAACGTAATCGTAATTCAGGGAACCAAAATTCAGAATCTTCATAAGAAACTCCTATTCATTGGAGAAAGCCACTCCGGCTTGCAAAATCACATTAGAATACGGTGTAAATTCGCCGGTACGAATTGCAAATTTTACGTTCTCCGTTTGCTGCTTGAGTTCCGTGTGAGAAATCTCTTGTACAGGTAACCACGCAAGCTTGCTATGAAGGTACCTTGCCATTCTCGGGTTCTCTTGCTGCATTTCTTTGGCAACAATGTACCCCTCCACAACAGTTTCCTCAAGCACGGCATCCACTACTTGCTGGAAACTTGGGATTCCGCCGCACAGAACCAGGTCCACTATGGGAATTCCTTTCGGTACGGGCATTCCTGCGTCCCCGATTAAAAATTGCTCCTTATGTCCCAGCCCGGCAATATACCCTGCCAGCTGCGCGTTCAGAATACCAGTTTTTTTCATGCCATATTCCCTCCCGGAGTCGAAGCTACCGCTTCTTTTTCTTCACCGCGTGCCTGAAGTGCCATCTTAGCCTGTAAATTTCTTTGGAACTGGTCAATTACTACCGCAAAGACAATAACCAGGCCTTTAATCACCATCTGCCAGAACTCCGAAACACCGCACATAACCATGCCGTCATTAATGACACCTATCACAAACGCACCTACAATGGTACCGCCGATGGTGCCAATACCGCCCGCCATAGAGGTGCCGCCCAAAACAGCCGCCGCAATAGCGTTCATTTCCCAAGATTCACCGGAAGCAGGGTGGGCAGCCACCAACTGCGCCGAGTTAATAATGCCTACAATTGCGGCGCAAACGCCAGACAGTATGTATACCATGATTTTCACTTTATTTACTTTGATGCCGGAAAGCTTCGCGGCTTTCTCATTACCGCCAATGGCAAACACATGCCAGCCAAAGGGAGTAAATTTGAGCAGTATAGCGGTAACTACCGCTATCACAAGAAGAATGATTGCACCAACCGGTATCCCTAAAATACTGCTGCCAAAAAAATCGTACCCCGTGTTGCCAAGAGCCGGTTTCCCTACGATATTCGAGTAGGTTGCACCATTCGAGTGTAGCATGGCAAGACCGCGCGCCACATACATCATACCCAGTGTGGCAATAAACGGCGCTACGTTAAACCGGGTAATTACAATACCGTTTACCCAACCAACCAATGCTCCCACTAGAATTGTAATAAGTACAATAAGCGGTACATCAAAATATAGGGTAACACCGAACATGGGTAAGGTTAGGCCTTTGTTAATCAGGCCACCCGCCACCATTCCGGCAAGGCCAACCACAGCACCAACCGAAAGGTCGATTCCCCCTGTAATAATAACGTAGGTCATACCAATCGCAAGAATACCATAAAGTGCTACGTGCTTTGCAATTAACAGCATGGTATTTTGCGAAAAAAAGTTAGGCGCTGCAAAGCTGAAGAAAATCAGCAGTACAATCAGTACAATGAAGGTTCTTCCCTTTAGGAGCGTCATGGCAAGCCCATGATTTGATTGATTCAGTTTCATACCTGCATTCTCCCCTTTAAATTCCCGATGCCTGCAAATGATGCCCCTGATAGGACGCCATCACTAGGTTATCTTCTGTAATTTCATCCCCTGCCAGCTCCGCCGTTTTCTTCCCGTTTGAGAGAACCACAATTCGGTCGGCGATTGCCAGAATTTCTTTCAGCTCTGAAGAAATTACGAGGATGGTCAACCCTTGTTCTGCGTACTGATTGATAATATCAAATACTTCCGCTTTTGCTCCAACATCAATTCCGCGGCTTGGTTCATCCAACAGCAAAATTTTCGGGTTCGTCAGTATCCCTTTGCCGATAACTACCTTTTGCTGGTTTCCACCGGAAAGCGATAAGATTGGAAGGCGCTTATCAGCAACCTTAATATGTATATCTGCAATTTGCCGCTCCACCTGCTCGTCTTCCGTTTTCTTATCAATAAAAATTCCTTTTACACAGTTCTTCAGGTTAGAAAGGGAGATGTTCTTCGCAATATTTAATGTTTGAACCAGTCCCTCACGCTGCCGGTCCTCTGGCACCAAAGCAAACCCACGCTGAATCTGCCCCGCCACACTGTCAATTTGAATCTCCTGACCATCAAGCAAAACCTTACCGGTGTGCTCGGGGTGCAAGCCCATAATACATTCAAACAGCTCTGTGCGCCCCGCGCCCAACAGGCCATAAATCCCGAGGATTTCACCCTTTTTCACCTGAAAGCTTACTTTGTCTAGCAAATACCCGCCACCGCTTTTTGGCAGGGAGATGTCACTTACCTCCAATACAGTAGGGGTACTTTCCCAATCTACATTGCGCTCTCGGTGGGCATAGCCCTTTTCTTCGCCTACCATTTGTTTTACAATCCACGGAACATTAATATTGGAGACCTCTTCGTCTGCAACGTATTTTCCGTCTCGAAGAATCGTAACATGGTCGCCAATCTGCATAATTTCTTCCAAACGGTGCGATATGTAAACAATCGAGATACCCGCCGCCGTGAGCTCACGCATGATTTTAAATAAGATCTGTACCTCCTGTGCGGAAAGAGAGGAGGTTGGCTCATCCATAATCAGAATTTTTAAATCGTCTTGGATTAAATTGCGGGCAATCTCAATAATCTGCTGCTGGCCAACGCGCAGATTGCTTACCAAGGTTTCAGGAGGGATAGGGTGTTCCAGCCTCATTAGCACCTTTTCCGTAAGTTCGGCATGCTGGGCATTATCCAAACGGAATTTATTCTTTGTTTTTTCCCGTGCCATAAAGACATTTTGATAAATATTTAGATTCGGGAATAGGCTTAACTCCTGGTGTATAATTCCAATTCCATAGGAACGAGCCTCTGTTGTATCCCGAAAAGAAACCTCTTTCTCTTCCATAAAAAGCTGGCCGGAGCTAGGCTGTTCAATACCCGCTATAATCTTCATCAGCGTCGATTTTCCCGCTCCATTTTCTCCAATAAGAACATTCACCTTACCCCGCAGAACCTCAAACGATACATCGTCCAACGCCTTGGTACCGGGGTAAATCTTACAGATATGCTCCGCCCGAAGGCAAACCTCTTGATTTTCCATAAGGCACCCCCTATTTTACTGTTAATTGCACCGGGGTTATAAGCAGCTTGTCGTTGCCATCTACAGTAAAGCAACCAACAAACTCCACGGTTTTACCGGTAAGAGATGATACATTTAACGGGTCGATTACCTGCTTTTGTATAATTGTGTGAATACTTTGAGATACATTTGCCCACTGCACCTGATTTTTATAATCTTCATATTTAATAAAGCTGATCGAGTCACGAACGGCGGAACCCCGGAACACCGAACCAATTTGAAGCTGAATGCTTTCAGGACCCTCATAGCCTTGTAATTTCAGTTCCATTACGCCATTTTTCTTAGTGGTATCTACTTTTGTAATTTCTGCAGTACCTTTTACCACATAGTTCAGCTCACCGGTGGAGCCCATAGAGTATTTTCCGTATTTCTCTGCCAAAGCTTTCAAATTTCCTTTTGATTCAGTTAGAAACGTATTTAAATCAATTGCTTTTTCGGTTAAATCTGGTACTGCGTTTGACTGCCAAATGGTCTCCACATTACTATCTGCATTAAAAGCAATTTCTCCGGTTAACTTGCTTTCTTCCCCAATCTTTACTACTTTTACGCAGCCGGTTAGGGAGGAGGCGGTAAACGCCAGAACCAAAAGCAGTGCGGCGAATTTTCTTTTCAATTTGCACTCCCCATTTCTCAAACCCCTTGGGCTCTAAATTGAATTACTCTATGTATTGCGATGTTTGGCACCTACGCTCTCTCGCTATTTTGTACCAGCTTTTTATGTAAACTAAAAAATAGTGAGGATAAGGGAAAGTGTTTCTTTCTCTCTCGCCTTACCCTCACTTTCCGTTTATTTTAGAAATAACTCATACATCGTTCATCTTTGAACTAACTTTCCAATTAGCCAGCGTATACAAAGTTCTTCAGCTTGCTTACATTTTCCTTCGTAATTGCAATGCAGTCTACCAGCTGTTTTTCATCCTTGCCAGTGGTACCGTTCTTCAGGTACTGGTCTGCCTGCTCTACGCCCATCTCTGCCATTAAAGCAGCCTGCTGCAGTGCTGTTCCAACCATGTTGCCAGCTTTAATCTGCTCTGCTGCTTCATCGGAACCATCCACACCTACAATGGCGATGTCTTTCAGGCCAGCCGCTTTAATAGCTGCAGCAGCGCCAACTGCCATGGTGTCGTTACCGCATACGATACCCTTAATTTTGGGGTTGGATTGCAGAATAGTTTCAACCTTCTGGTACGCTTCGGTCTGCTCCCAGTTTGCAGTCTGCTGCGCAACCATCTTCATTTCAGGGTACTGGCCAATAATCTCGTGGAATGCAGCGGAACGAACGCCTGCGTTGGTGTCGGATTCTTTACCGAGCAGCTCGGCATATTCGCCTTTCTCGCCCATTGCTTCTACAAACTTTTCAGCAATAGCTTTTGCGCCCTGATAATTGTTTGCTACGATTTGAGAAATTGCCACACCAGATTCATTGATTTCGCGGTCAATAAGGAAGGTAGGAATGTTGTTGTCGCGTGCTTTTTTCACAGCCGCAACTGTGGCATCCGCACCAGCGTTGTCACAAACAATGGCCGCGGCCTTATCGGCAATGGCGTTGTCAAAAAGATCTGCTTGCTTGGTTGCGTCATCGTCATGAGAAACCAGTTTAACCTCATAGCCAAGTTCCTTAGCCTTTGCAGAAGCAGCTTCTGCCTCCGTTTTAAAGAAAGGATTGGAGTGCGAAGGAGTAATGATGTACATAATTTTGGAGCCGCCACCGGTAAGAGGCTTTGCTGCCGCTGCCGCAGAAGAACCTTCTGCTTTGCTGGGCGCTGGTGCCGCCGAGCTGTTAGAAGTATTCCCTCCGCAACCTGCCATGCTCGCTGCCATTGCGATGGCTAAAAGACCTGCTGCCAATTTTTTGCTGTGCTTCATTTTGTTTCCTCCCAATTTGTAATTTATTCGAGGCTGCCCTAGCATCTTTTAAGGCCAACCCCAATAGAGACCCGCAGGACCCCAAATTTTCCCGCTTGGCCTGCTATTCGTGGTTCAGTGCCGTTTGCACGGCTTGCTTCCAGCCACTGTATAACTCCCGGCTTTCTTCCTCCGGCATGTTGCAACGGTAATTGGTTCGTTCCACGCAGGAGAAAATGATTTCTGGTTCATAAATCCCTGCCGATATACCGGCAGCATATGCAGCACCCATACCAGAGAGCTCTTGCCACTGCGGTACGCATACCGGTATTCCCAAAATGTCGCTCTGGCGCTGCATTAAATAGCTACTTTCGGTTGGCCCGCCATCTACTCGCAGCTCGCGAATGGCAAGGCCAGATTCCTCCCGCATCAGGTTTACAATGTCGGCTACCTGGTAGGCAATGCAGTCTACGCCTGCCTTTACCAGTTCTGCACGACCGGTAAGGCGAGTAATGCCGGTAAATAAACCAGTTGCGGCGCTGTCCCAATACGGTGCTCCAAGCCCCGTAAATGCGGGAACAAAGTAGGTTTTGTCCAGCGGGTTCGCCGCCGCGGCAAGCTCATGCGCCTGCTGTACCGTTTGCACCAGCTGTAAATCATTCTTTAGCCAGCCAATTACGGAACCCGTATAATTAATATTCCCCTCCAAAACGTACTGCACCTTTCCTCCCATGCACCATGCAAGAGAAGTAACTAGTCCGTTTTGGCTTAGAATTCGTTCTTCTCCCGTATTGAGCATTACCGAAGAGCCCGTACCGTAGGTCGCCTTTACCAGCCCCGGTTCCCGGCAATTCTGCCCAAACAGTGCCCCGTGGGAATCTCCCATTACCGCGCGAATGGGAATAGGGTGATCAAAATAACCATCAAAATCGGTATCTCCAAAGGAATCATCCGAGTTTCGCACCTGCGCCATACAATCCAGCGGAATACCAAACAGCTTACATAGCTCTGGGTCCCAAGAAAGAGCCGCGATATGAAACAACTGTGTGCGAGACGCATTGGAATAATCAGTGGCATAGGTTTTTCCCTTGGTCAAGCGGTATAAAAGCCAAGTGTCTATTGTGCCGCAGCAAATGCCACCGGCTCTTGCAAGCTCCTCAACACCGTCTACATTGCGGAATACCCACGCAATTTTCGCCGCTGAAAAGTAAGGAGAAAGCGGCAACCCGGTGCTCTCACGAACACTCTCCGCATAGCCAGCCTTACGGATCTCTTCACAGATTTGTTCCCCGCGTGCACACTGCCATACAATTGCGTTATAAACTGGCTTCGCGCTTTCCCGTTCCCATACAACAGCGGTTTCACGTTGATTGCTGATGCCGACTGCCGCAATCTGATTTTTATCAATTCCGGCTTTTTCAACCACATCTCGCACCACAGCAACGGTGTTGAAGTAAATCTCCTCCGGGTCGTGCTCCACCCAGCCTTTTTCATCGATAAGCTGCGCGTGGGAGCGGTCACACCGGGCGGTTAACCGCCCCTCTGCGTCAAACAGCATCCCTTTGGTACCTTGCGTGCTTTGGTCGATTGCAAGCAAATAGGTTTGCCGCATCTTTAAATCAACTCCATTGCCGCCTTTACAATGCCCTCGGCATTCAGGCCGTAATAATCGAATACCTGCTGTGATTTTCCCGTAATAACCGGTTCATCCGGCAATGTGAGGCTTTTTACTTTTGTTGGATGCTCCGCACACACAATTTGGCTTACTTGCGCGCCAAGCCCGCCGTATGCGGTGTGCTCCTCTATGGTTACAATTCCCCTTGTTTCACGGGCGGCTTTTAAAATAGCTTCCCGGTCAATGGGTTTGATGCAGTACATATCGAGTACACGAGCCGACATGCCCTTTTGTTCCAAAAGCTCGCCTGCCTGCTTTGCGGCAGACACCATTTCACCGCATGCGATGATGGTCACATCGATACCGTCTCGTAACAAAGTCGCTTTATTCAGTACAAAGGGAACCTTCTCTTCGTCATAAACATCTGCAACCGCATTTCTGCCCACCCGAATATAAGCAGGCTCGTCATCCTTGAGCAACTCCTGAATCAGGCACTCGGTCTGCAAACGGTCACTGGGCAAGTACACCCGCATGTTTACGACAGACACCATCGCCGCTATGTCGTTTGTTGAGTGATGAGTCAGCCCTAAAGCACCATAGCTTACCCCTCCAGAGATACCAATGAGCTTTACGTTGGCGTGATTATACGCTACATCTACCTTTGCCTGTTCAAAGCTGCGGGTAGAAAGAAAGCACGCCGGAGAAACCGCAAACGCCTTTTTCCCGCACTTAGCAAGCCCGGCACTAATGGTAACCAGATTCTGCTCGGCAATGCCGGTTTCAACAAATTGATTCGGTCGTTGCTCTGCAAAAGGAGTCATAGAGCCGGAGCCGCGGGAATCACTGCAAAGTACTACAATATCCCGGTCATGTTCCGATTCCTTTAGCAGCACGTCGCAAATGACCTGCTTATTCGCAATCTTGTTCATGTGCTGCCGCCCTCCTTTGCTCCAACTCACGTATGGCTATTTCAAAATGCTCGTCGTCCAACGCTTTATGGTGCCATGAGACTTGGTTCTCCATAAAAGAAACGCCACAGCCCTTGGTTGTGTTTGCAATAATCATGGTAGGCTTGCCTTTGACTTGCTTTGCCTCCTGCACGGCAAAATCTATCGCTTTGGTGCTGTTACCATCGATAGAGATCACATGCCAGCCAAACGCACGCCAGCGTTCCTCTTGGCTATCCTGCGCCATCACTGTCTCCGTAGAACCGGAGATTTGCAGGCGGTTTCGGTCAATAAAAGCGGTGAGATTATCGAGCTTATAATGTGCAGCCGCCATGGCGCCTTCCCATACGGAACCCTCTGCCAGTTCACCGTCACCCATTACGGTGTATACACGGTAGGGAGCGGCATCCATTTTACCGGCTAAAGCCATGCCCACGCTGTATGGCAGCCCATGTCCCAAAGAGCCAGAGCCAATCTCAACTCCGCTTACCTTATCACTGGGGTGGCCAATGTATTTGGAAAGGTAACCCGAATAATTGTCAAGGTCCGATTTTGGGAAGTACCCTTTATCTGCCAGAATGCAGTAGAGAGACTCCACACAATGCCCCTTACTCAAAATAAAGCGGTCACGGTTTCTATCTGTCTGGTTTTCAGGCGAGCAGTTCATGTGCTTGTAATAAAGCGTTACCAGAATATCGGTTACGCTCATATCACCGCCAATATGCCCGCTGCCCGCCGTATAAATCAGCGTTACAATATCTTTTCGTATCTGCCATGCCTTTTCCTGCAAATTCACCATTTTTATTCCCCCCTAAGATAGGCGCGCACCTGCTCCTCAATCGGGTCATAAAAATCGGGTGTTACATGAATGTACTTGCATGCCTCATACAATACCGGAACCACATCCTTGTGGATTCCCACACAGTGGTGAATATATGGGCCGCATACGATTTTCTCTTCCAGGCGCTTTATGTTTTCCACTTCAATCCAAAGATAAGTTCCCATACAGTTGGGGCCTTCCACGCCTTTTGCGTTACCCAACAGCATGGAGTATTCACCGTTGTCTCCATCAAAACGGCATAAAGTCAACTCGCCGTGCTTCGCTTCGGCAGTCAGGCTTCCCGGGTGTTTGAATGCCAGCGGGTAACCTAAAATTGGTTTTTGCTGTGCAACGGAAACCGGCCACGGGCCGCAGTGCTGCAGCAGCTCACCGTTTTCAATATCCGGGTGGCGCACAGTCCAGTCTGCAAAGAAGGAGCGAGTCTCACCCATACCGGAGGCCTCTACCAACAGGGCAGTAATGGCACCGTGAATATCAGTTTCGCACACCACTGGGATTCCCTCGTCGTTCATGAGTGCGTTTGCCGCACAGGGCATAATTCCAATTTCTTGCTGCAAGGCATTCCAGCACTGAATTGCCACCGCGTTACAGCCGTATTTTTGCACCAAGTGCTTCATTGCAACCTTGAGCGCCGCCACATTTTCGAGCGCTTCCTCTGCAATGCGAACATCCATGTTTTCTTTTATGTACTCAAGTACCTGCTGTACCTCTTGTGGAGATTTCTCTTTTGCCAGCCGCATTTCCTGCGTTAGCTCTGGCATTGGGATGGGAGAAAGCTGAATGTTAAAGCGTTCGAGCAGCTCGCCCTCGTTGCACATCGTCGTCCAAAAATCAAACGGGCGGGTTGAGATTTGCAAAATGCAAATGTGACGAAATGTTTTTACTACATTACACACTGCCATAAAATCTCGCAGACCACGCTCAAACACGGGGTCATTGAGCCGACAGTTCGTCATGTAAGTAAATGGAACCTGAAAGCGCCGCAGCACCTTGCCGGTTGCAAACAATCCACACTGGGTATCGCGCAGGCGCACACCGTTTGGCTCGGGGCGTTCATCGAGCGGCCCCCACAGCAGAACCGGAACATTTAGCTCTTTTGCAAGCCTTGCACACACATATTCCGTACCAAAATTACAGTGCGGCAAAAACAAGCCGTCTATTTTCTCCGCTCTGAATTTTTCAGCTATTTTCTGCATATCTGCGTCATCAAACAACAGTCCTTCGTCGTTGATGTCTGTAATATCCACAAAATCAACATCTAGCTCACGCAGGCGGTCTGCCGTGAGGTTGCGGTACTTCAGTGCATCCGGCGCACTGAAAATGCTTCGTCTGGTAGGCGCAAACCCCAGCTTGATTTTCTCCATAACTTACCCTCCCTATTTATGTTGCATTCAAATCCCGAACGCTTTCTCGTTCCACAAATTCAGTGCAAACCTGTATTTTGGTTTTCACCTTGCTCTCCTGACGGATATGGTCGTTCAAACGGCGAACTGCAATTTCACCCATCTCTTGCTTAAACACATGGATGGTACTGAGCCGCGGGGTAGAAATCTCACAATATGGAATATTGTCAAATCCGATAATAGAAACATCCTCCGGTACACGGTAGCCTTTTTCTTGTAGCGCACGCATTGCCCCAAGAGCAATCACATCATTATCCGCAAAAAAAGCAGTAGGAATATCGTTTTTCTTTTCCAAAAACTCCACCATATCTCGGTAAGCAGATTCTGTGGTAGTTCCCAGCGTAACAGTGTGTTGCGGCTCAATCGGCAATCCAGCTTTGGTAAGTGCTCTACGGTACCCGATACCACGGTAAGAAAACGCTTTAATACGGAATCTCCCTCTTAAGTAACCGATTTTTCTATGCCCCTTTTCAATTAGGTATTCCACTGCATGGTAGGCGGAATCGGTATTGCTAATTAGAACACTGTCAAAGGTGATGCTGTCACACCAGCCGTCGAGCAAAATCAAATGGCACTTATGGTTGCGGAATAGCTGAAAATCCTGCTCTGTCATCTCTGTACCAAGAAGGATTACCGCCGCGCTGGTATCCTCTAAAATCGTATGTACCTGCTCTGCGCAGTCTGGGCTGCTGCTGTCTATGTTGCAAAACATGGTTTCAAACTGTAAGTTTTTCGCTTGGCGTTCTACGCCTTCAATCACTGCCGGAAAAAACGGGCTGTCATTAATGATAAGACCGTTCTTTTTATAAATCACAAACTTGATTTTTGATATTCTAGGCTTTATGGAATACCCAATTTCCTCTGCCACCTGCATCACACGCTCGACCGTCAGCTTGCTGACTCCACGTTTGTGGTTAAGTGCATTCGACACAGTTGCCGGAGAAAATCCGGTCATTTCGCTAATCATTTTAATGGTTCCCTTCAACGGAATCCCCCATTTCCTTCCTGTTGTTCACCATTATACACATCATTTAAACATTTACAACCAAATTTTTAGTTATTTTTATATTAATATAGTTTTTTATATGAAATATCCATAATATAAGAGATTCATTTAGATAATTAGACTATGAATTGACTAAAAATAAACGATATTTTTTATATTTACCTTAGTTTTTATATAAATATTTATATAAATATTTATTATTCTTTTGAACCTTTATTTAAAAAACTACTGTGCAAACTATTTATAATATAAGTCAAAATTTATAAATACATTTCTTATTTTCTAACCAATTATTTATAAAATCGAACTTGGAAATGCCCTTTGATTTGAAAGCACTTAGGCATAGTGTTATAATATTTTGATGCTGCAAACGCAACTAAACTCTAGTTTGCAGTGTAAAATATAAAATTTAATGCGGCCCATAGGGTCGCATTTTTCTGAACGGGAGCTGTATTACACTTGGTAAAAGCAAAAACTAGAATCTATCGCATTCTTTCTGGAATGAACCAGCTTAAATGGAACCTAACCCTAAAAGGAATTGGAGTTGGTGTACTGGCAGGTATTTTATCCATATTTTATAGAATGGGTATTGAACATGGAGTGGATTTCTCTATTAAAATATATGCCTACTTAAAAACACATACCCTGCTTCTTCTGCCGTGGCTAGCCTTGATTGTAGGAGTTGGTCTTCTTCTAAATTGGATGATAAAGCTAGAACCAATGGCTTCTGGAAGTGGTATTCCACAGGTGAAGGGTGTTGTGCTGTTCGGCTTGAAAATGAAGTGGAAATCTATTTTGGCCATCCGGTTTATCGGCGGCATTCTGTGTTCTCTTTTCGGCCTTTCTCTAGGGCGGGAAGGCCCATCAATCCAGATAGGTGCGGCAGCGGGTCAGGCTGTGGCAGATCGCTGCGGCCGTCATGGTACACTGGAGGACGATTACCTTATCACCGGCGGTGCGGCAGCGGGACTTTCGGCAGCGTTCAGCGCCCCTCTTTCAGGTATGGTTTTTGCACTGGAAGAAATCCATCGCAGTTTTTCTCCGCTTATTTTGATTTCTGCAACTGCAGCCTCTCTTACTGCGGATTTTTTGTCAAAAAACTTTTTTGGATTGACGCCTGTTCTTGACTTTACCGATGTACCCGTCTTGCCCATACCCTATTACATATGGCTGCTGCCGCTTGGTATTGTTTCAGGCCTGATTGGTTCTCTTCTCAACCGTACACTTCTTGATTTTCAGCAGTTGTACAAGAAGATCCCCGCATCTGCGCGTCCTTGTGTAGCACTGTTAGTCGCCCTGCCCTGCGGGCTGTTTTTGCCGTTGACGCTGGGCGGCGGGCGTGATTTAATTCGCCTTTCGGAAGGAACACAGCTCGGTCTTGGTATGCTATTTATTTATCTAATTGTAAAGCTGCTGTTTACTGGCGTCAGTTTTGGTAGTGGCGTGCCGGGGGGAATCTTCTTCCCCATTCTCACCATAGGTGCACTCTCCGGTAGCATTGTAGCGCACATTGCTACTGGAATGGGTCTTCCGCCGCAGTATAGTTCAGACTTTGCCATCTGCGCTATGGCCGGCGCACTTGCAGCCTCTGTAAAAGCACCTGTTACTAGCATTCTGCTCACGGCAGAGATGTCCGGATCACTGGTTCATCTGCTGCCGGTGGCAGCCTGTGGATTCGTCGCACTCCTTGTTTCGGATATGCTAAAAATCGAACCGATTTACGATTCCCTGCTGGAGCGTTATATGGAGAAGAGCGGAAATTCCTCCTCTCATCCCGAACAAGGCGGTATAATTGAATTCCCTGTGGAGTATGGCAGCACAGCTGCAAATCATACGATAAAAGAAGTTCAGTGGCCACAGGGACTCTTGATTGTGGGCCTGCGACGTGGAACCAAAGAACTGATTCCCAGCGGTAAAACAAGGATTCTTCCCGGGGATTACTTGGTCATTCTTTCTTCAGAAACACAAGAAAGTAATATTCGTGAGCAAATACGTTGTTTGTGCCAAACAATACAGGAACACACCCAAAAGTAAAGTAAAAAACCACCGGTATACCGGTGGTTTTTTACTTTCGCTCTGTGAAACTTGCTTCACAAAGCTTTTGCTATTTTTTTATTTCACAATGTTTACAAACGGTTTAAATAGATTACCCTCTGCGGAACGCATCATTTCAAACAGTGCCATTTCTGTACTGGTAATGACGGCGCCCATTTCGCGCATACGCTCTAGGCCAATCCCTCGGTTCCATTCAGTACGGGAGGAAGTCGCATCAGATGCAACATAAAGCTCATACGGTTGTTTTAACAAATCCCGCACAGTTTGGTAAACGCAAACATGCGTCTCCACACCGGCAACCAAAAGCTGGTTTCGCCCTAGTTCACTCAGCTTTTGCTGAAACTCCTCATTGTCGCAAGCACTAAAAGAGATTTTCTCTATCGCCTTTTGTTCCCCCAATAGCTCACGCAAGGCCGGTGCAGTAGCTCCAAGCCCTTTGGGGTATTGCTCCAAATACAAAATCGGCATTTTGAACAGCTTTGCCGCCTGAATCAACTTTTTGCAGTTTTCAAGCACCAGCCCTGAATCATGTACGCTCTCTGCCAGTTTTCCCTGCATATCTATGAGCAGCAACGCCGCATTTCCCTTTACCAACATGACGAATTCCTCCTTGTGGCTTTTCCTCCTATTCTATTGGATTCTAATGTTGAAAGCAAGCAGCAACAACAATTAAGTACAGAACGTTTTTTCTTTTTCACTAATGAGGTTCCATTTTTTTCGTTTATTTGCATGAATTTATCGCAATAATACATTTGGACTCTATACTTTTTGTGCTTGCTCTGATATAGTATGAGACAAGCACTTGATTCCTTTATCAAGCTACTACTCTATAACATTAGGAGGATGCCGAATGAAACTAAAAGATAAAGTTTGTATTGTGACCGGTGCAAGTTCTGGCATGGGGCGCGCAATTGCAAGATTATTCGCTGCCGAAGGCGCAACCGTCATTGCAGTGGCGCGCAGGAAAAACAGGCTCGATGAATTAGCTGCTGAAAACTCGAACATCCATCCTCTCGCTGCAGATATGATGGAAAAGGATCAGGTTATCGCCATGGTAAGCGACACCATAAAAACTTACGGCAAACTCGACATATTGGTAAACAATGCCGGCATTATGGATGACTTTACCATGATGGCTGATATATCCGATGAATTGTGGGACAAGGTTATGCGTGTAAACGTAAACGCACCTATGTATGCCATTCGTCAGGCACTGCCTACTATGGTAGAGCAGGGCAGCGGCGTTATTTTAAACATTTCTTCCATTGGTGGTTTGCAGGGAGGAAGAGCGGGTACCGCTTACACTGCCTCCAAGCATGCGCTTAACGGTATTACCAAAAGCGTAGCGTTCCAGTATGCACCAAAGAAAGTTCGCTGTAATGCAATTTGCCCCGGTGGAGTGGATACCGAAATCATCAGTGACCCCTCTCACCTGCACAAAGAGGGAATGGAACGTGCCATGGCAGGTACCGGTGCGAACTACCGCAGCGGTAGTCCGGAAGAAATTGCAGCGGCAGCATTATTTTTAGTCAGTGACGACTCCAGCCTGATTAACGGCGCCTTATTGGTAGCCGATGCAGGCTTTACCGCTTATTGAGTTATTGAACACACACACAATCATTGCGCGTCTTCCCAAACTCACAGGAAGATGCCAAGAAAAAGGGCAAGCCGAAATGGCTTGCCCTTTTTCTTCCTATTTTTTGTCTTCACCCGGCAGGTTTTCTACCTGCACCTTCAGGTATGAAATCATTTTTTCTAAAAACGGGGGCAGCTGCACTCCGGTTTGCGAAATATTCTCTAACACCGATAGCAATTCATTACAAATAAGCCATATAGCCGCCAGTGACGCCGCGGCATAGCCAAACGGAAGCGTAATGCCCGCCTGCTCGGCTGTGTAAGCAGCCAAAATATCAATGATTGCTCCAACCGCAACTAACAGCCACATGCACACTTTTTTTATAATTCCACGTATGCCCCGGCAAGAACTAACCGCTTCCTTTCGGCACACAGAGGCCGCAATTCCGGTGGCATAATCGATCACATTAGTCACAACCAGTAAATAAACTGGTACTGCTAGAACACCCATCCATGCAGAAAGCACGGTAAAGCCCGCAATGGCCGCCGCCTTGATTTTCTCCATACTTTACTCTCCCTTCTTATTTTTGTGTACGGTAACCTTTCGCCCTCTTTTTTCTAAGAAAGCTCTTTGCGAATTTATAAGCCTTAAAGGGAGCAATTTGTTAACCATAAAACACTTTCATACACCCCGCCAAAAAAGCCGGAACTTTCCTTTAAATAGGAAAGTTCCGGCTTTCTCTTTTTATTATATTTCATGTCCATCACTTGTGAAAAAAGGGCTTTTCAGCTCTCTTCTTCGGGGCAAATGTAATTAAGCTGACCAACGGGCTTGCCATTGCGCAAAAACACACGCGGCACTCGTTTGCCAACCAAGCATATCATCTCATAGTGGATGGTTCCATCCAGCTTGGCAATTTCATCCACACTCACTTCGTTCTCGCCATCACGACCCCATATGGTCACCGTCATCCCTGTGTGCACACCGGGAATATCCGTTACGTCCAAAATCACTTGGTCCATGCAAACTCTACCCACCACGCGGGCACGTTTCCCGCAAACCAGCATATCTGCCTTATCGTGCAAACGGCGAGGGTACCCGTCTGCATAGCCGATTGGCACGGTTGCCAAAATGGTTTTGCGCTCCGTTACAAATTCCCTGCCATAGCTTACGCTGGTTCCCGGTTCCACCGTTTTCAGCTGTGAAATTACGGTTTTCAGCTCCATTGCCGGGCGTAAATCCAAGTTGCGCTGCATTTGATCCGATGGCAGCAAGCCATATAAAATCACACCGGGGCGTACCATGTCTAAATCGAGCTGCGGGTAATCCACCACGGCACCGCTATTGGAACAATGGCGAATTTCAAAGGTGATGCCACGCTTTTGCAGCTCCTTTACCGCACCATCAAAGCAGGTGTACTGCTGCATGGTAAAGTCTTCTCCGGGTTGCCCATCATCTGCAACGGAAAAATGTGTAAAAATCCCTTCGGGAATCAAGCCGGGCTCTTTACAAACCGCTTCAATTTCCCCAAGCGATTCGCTGTCTCTCTCCGGATTCTGGTATAAAAAGCCGATGCGGCTCATGCCGCTGTCCAACTTCACGTGAATTCGAACACGAACCCCGGCGGCAATGGCGCAATCCGAAAGCTCTTTGGCATATTCCGTAGAAAAAACGGATTGAGAAATTGAAAGTTCCTGAAGCCGCTCCGCCATCTGGGGTGGTGTATACCCTAAGATTAAAATAGGGCGTAGTATTCCAGTACGCCGAAGTTGAATCGCTTCTTCTAAATTCGATACCGCAAACCAGTCGGCACCTTTTTTTTGAAACTCACGCGACACAAACGACGCACCATGGCCGTACGCATCTGCCTTCACCACACAGCATATTTTAGCCTTGGGGTTTACTGCAGCGCGAATCACATCGTAATTATGATCCAAGGCGTTCAGATTTACCTCTGCCCATGTACGTTTTAAAAAATGATTCATGAAACACCGGTTCCTTACTTTAAATTAAAAGATTGGCTTTTATAATTAAACCTATAGAAAAGAGCGCAGACCGCTGAAAAAGGGCAAGCCGGCGCAACAAACAAATAAACAGGTTGTAACCGGGTAAATTGCCCGGTGCTTATTATACGAATATGGATTCTATTATAGTACCGCACCATGAAATAATCAACTCTGTGAAAAAAGTTTAATATTTTGAAAAAGAATGAATGTCGCCTATTTCAATATGAATATTTTATTCGTCAATCTTCCGGAATTTTTTCAAGCTGTAGGGCATATACTGGTAGAACACTTTTTAAAACAGAAGAGATTGGGGAGGCGATGACATGGAACAGACCATGCAGCTAAATCGCCCTGAAAATCTGGATGATGAATTGTACCGTTGCTTGTACAGCGGGCTAACCTCCGGTATTGACCTGGATGATCTGATTTTCAATGGCGAAGAATGGTACGAAAGTGAACGATAGGCCCATTGGGGAGCAAGCCGTGTTTTAGGTAAAATTGTGCCGGGTAAAGAAAAACACAAATTCCTGTCTCTAAAAAATCGGCGCAATTTTAACTCAGACCATTGCTTTTCAAGCAAGCAAACAAAAATAATATGGAAAACATACAAAACGGCTGCCGCTAAGCCCTTATAGGGAACATGCGGCAGCCATATTTATGTGGTTCGTTATTTAAAGTAAGCAACACCAGATTCAAAGATTTTTTGATCTTTTGCACCGGGAACATTTTTGTACAAGAACTCACCTTTACGCTCAGAGTGACCCATTTTACCCAAAACGCGACCATCGGGGCTGGTAATACCTTCCACTGCCCAAACCGAACCATTGGGGTTCCATTGAGTTTCGCCACTGGGAATACCTGTGGGAGTTGTATACTGGGTAGCAATCTGGCCGTTTTCCATCAACTGGCGCAGTGTTTGCTCATCCGCAACAAAGCGGCCCTCTCCATGAGAAACCGGCACGCAGAATACCTCTCCGGCTTGTACCCCTGCAAACCAAGGCGATTTTACAGACGCAACACGTGTGTATGCCATGCGTGAAACGTGGCGACCAAGCTCATTAAAGGTTAAGGTGGGTGCTGTTTCCTCTGTGGTTACAATGTGACCAAACGGTACAAGCCCCAGCTTAATTAAAGCCTGGAAGCCATTGCATATACCGAGCATCAAACCATCGCGCTGGTACAGCAGCTCTTCCACCGCCTGTGAAAGACGCGGGTTGCGGAATGTGGTGGCAATAAACTTGCCCGAGCCATCCGGCTCGTCACCGCCTGAAAAACCACCGGGAAGCATAATGATTTGCGCGTTTTGAATGGCCTTCTCCAACCGCTCAATCGTTTCTTCAATGGCAGAAGCTGAGAGATTGCGTACAATGAGAACCTGCGGCTCTGCACCCGCGATTTCAAATGCCCTTGCGGTATCGTACTCACAGTTTGTACCCGGGAATACAGGAATCACCACACGGGGTTTTGCCGCCTTAATCGCAGGGGCACCGGTAAAACGCGCGGTGAACAGCGGTACTTCTTCCATGGGCGCTTCTTTCGTTTCTGTTGGGAAAATCTTCTCGAGTGTTCCTGTCCAAACGGAGAGCAGATGATCCAAAGAAAGGGTGTCGTTACCAAGCACAACCTCGGGCTCTTCTAGAATACTGCCCAACAGTGCGGCACGCAGCTCCCTCGGCATTTGAGCATTTGAAGAAACCTCCAGCACCATTGCACCGGACTGCGGTACAAACAACAGCTTTTCATCCAATGCACCGTCTTCAAAACGGAAGCCGAAGTGGTTGCCAAAGCACATCCGTGCAACAGCGGCGGCGACGCCGCCCTCACGCACGACGGAGGCAGCGGCAATACTACCCTGTTGCATCAATTTGTGAACGGTACGGTAAAACTCCTGCAAGGCGGGGTAATCCGGCAGGCCGGTGTCCTTTTGCTCAGGCAGAGGCAGCAAGTACACCTTGTTGCTCGGAGCGGAAAATGCGGCCGAAATGGTACGGCTCGCCTTTGTCATTGCCACAGCAAAGCTGACGAGTGTGGGGGGAACATCCAGCTCTTCAAAGGAGCCAGACATACTGTCTTTTCCGCCAATTGCGGCAACACCCATACCCAGCTGTGCAGAAAAAGCACCCAGCAAAGCAGCGGCAGGCTTACCCCAGCGCTCCGGGTCTTTGCGCAAACGTTCAAAATATTCTTGGAAGGTCAATCTTGCACTTAGCGGGTTTGCACCAACGGCAGCCAGCTTGGAAAGGCTTTCTACCACCGCCCATGCAGCACCATGAAATGGGCTGAAGCGTGAAATACCGGGAATAAACCCATAGCTCATTGCGGTGGCATCATCCGTTTTACCGCTCAAAACCGGTAGTTTCGCAACCATTGCTTCTTCCGGGGTTCTCTGGTATTTACCTGCAAAAGGCATTAGCACCGTAGCGGCGCCGATGCTGGCGTCAAAGCGCTCCGCCAATCCCTGCTGGGAGCTGACAGACAAACGAGATAAATTTTGCTCAAATGCCTTTGCAATTGGCTGCCCTTCCAGCTCTGCTGGAAGAAGCTCGCGATAATTCTGAGAAAGATCCGGTGCTGGAATGCTTGCCTTTGCGGTAAGTGTTACACCGTTTGTATCTAAGAACGCACGGCTGAGGTCCACAATCGTGTCGCCTCTCCATTCCATACGCAGGCGGGGTAGTTCGGTAACCTCCGCCACAACAACGGCTTGCAGATTTTCTTCCTCGGCGAGTGCACAGAAGCGCTCCACATCTTCGGCGGCAAGCACAACCGCCATACGCTCCTGCGACTCTGAAATGGCAAGCTCTGTACCGTCAAGACCTTCGTATTTCTTCGGCACAGCATCCAATCGAATTTCAAGTCCGGCAGCAAGCTCACCAATGGCAACGCAAACACCACCTGCGCCAAAATCGTTACAGCGCTTAATCAGCTTTGCGGCTTCGGGATTGCGGAACAAACGCTGCACTTTGCGCTCTGTGGGTGCATTTCCCTTTTGCACCTCTGCTCCTGCTTCCTTTACGGACTCAAGCGTATGCGCCTTGGAGGAGCCTGTCGCTCCGCCGCAGCCGTCACGTCCGGTGCTGCCACCCAAAAGTACAATTTTATCCCCTGCGGCAGGAACACCACGCACCACATTCTCTTTTGGGGAAGCACCGATGACTGCACCGATTTCCATACGTTTTGCAACATACCCGGGGTCATACAGCTCAGTTACCTGACCCGTAGCAAGGCCAACCTGATTTCCGTAGGAGCTGTAGCCCTGCGCCGCACCCACCGTAATTTTACGAGTGGGCAGCTTACCCGGTAAAGTATTGGTATTCCGTGGGTCACCCGAACCGGTTACGCGCATTGCTTGGTACACATAGGCACGCCCGGAGAGTGGGTCACGAATGGCACCGCCAAGGCAGGTAGCCGCACCGCCAAACGGTTCAATCTCCGTTGGGTGGTTGTGTGTTTCATTTTTAAACTGTACCAGCCATGTTTCGGTTTTGCCATCAATCTCAACGGGTACCTCTATGGAACAAGCGTTAATTTCATCGCTGACATCCAAATCTGGCAGGCGGCCGCGGCGGCGAAGCAGTTTCATTCCCATGATTGCAATATCCATTAGGCAAATGGGCTTGGTTGTGCCTGCAATCTCTACACGGGCGTCATAATAATCTTTTAATGCTTTATCAATTGCCGGAGCACCCGGCTCTACCCGAATCTCTTCCAAACGGGTGGCAAAGGTGGTATGTCGGCAGTGATCCGACCAATAGGTGTCGATAACCCGCAGCTCGGTAATGGAAGGGTCCCGATGCTCCGTATCTCGAAAATAGTCACGGCAGAACAGTAAATCTTCCAGACTCATGGCAAAGCCCATGGAATCGTAATATTCAGCAAGCGTTGTATTATCCCAAGTGATTAAGCCCTCTACCCGCTCCACTGCAGCTGGCTCCTGAACCTGCAATTCCAAAGTCTCTGGCTTGTCCAAAGATGCTTCGCGAGATTCCACTGGGTTAATCAGGTAGCTTTTTATTTCAGAAAGCTCTTTTTTGCTTACGCTTCCCTGCAATACAATCATTTTTGCCGTTGCCACCTGCGGACGCTCACCCTGTGTTAACAGCTGCACACACTGAGCCGCGGAATCCGCGCGTTGGTCATATTGACCGGGCAAATATTCCATTGCAAATACCGAAGCCCCATCGGGTATCAAATATTCCTCATCGTAAACATTGTCTGCATTTGGTTCCGAAAAAATCGTTCCCCGTGCCGCCTCAAATTCCTCCGGTGTAAGGCCAGAAATATCATACCGGTTCACAATACGAACCTCTTGCAAACCAGTGATTCCCAAATTCCGCTGTAAATCCTCTTTTAGATGCTGTGCTTCCACATGAAAGCCCGGTTTTTTCTCCACAAACACCCTGATTACCGCCATTGAATCCCCCGTTCCGGCCGCCCTAGCGGCCTTTCATAATTCCTGTTCTATTCTAACATAGTTCGTCACCGGATAAAATAGAAAAATCCCCTAAAAAACGAGCCGGCATCGATTCTCTTTCCGCATAATATGCCCCTCTTGTTTCTGTTCATAAATACGATTAGAAAAAAGAAAATAAAATTGTGGTATACGTAACGACATTTTTTGTAACAAAAATCGACTGCATACACCCAATTTCTTGCCATTTTACGTTTAACATGTTATACTAATAACCAGCTAAATCAAGCTCCTTACCGCATTTGGAGGAGGTTACACACCCAGTGGCACAAACAAAACCCGAGAGCGAAACAATATGGATTCAAACACTTGGCAAATTCAGCATTCAGCGTGGCAAACATGTTTTAACACAGTCGAACGGAAAGCCAAAACAGGTATGGCTGTTAATAGAATACTTAATTGCCAACCGCGGCGCCGGCCCGAAAATTGAGCATTTAATAAACGCTCTGTGGGCGGATTCTCGTGCCAGCACTGACCCTATGAATGCTCTAAAGAACCTGGTGTACCGCGCCAGAGATTTATTAAAAAAGGGACTGCAGGATAGCGATACCGAATATATTGTTTATTCGCAAGGCTCATATCTTTGGAACCCCGATTTAACCTGTGTAGTTGATGAAGAAGAGCTTCGGCATTTATCATCCCTTGCCGAATCACCCGGGCAAAAGTCCGCGCGGCAAATCTCACTACTCCAGCAGGCCATATTGCACTACAAAGGCGATTATCTTCCAAACTCCAGCTATTCTACTTGGGTCATTGCCTACCGAAAAGAACTAGCCGCTTTGTACCTTCGTTGTGTGCACAGCCTTTGTTTTTTGTTGGAAGAAGCGCAAGAGTATGGCGAGATAATTACCCTATGCGAGTCCGCGATTGCGCTGGCTCCCTTTGAAGAAACCCTACATAAAAACTTAACGAGCGCTTACCTGTGTACAGGGCAGAACAATAAAGCTTTGCTACATTACCAATATGTAACAGAGCTGTTCTACCGTAAACTCGGTGTAAATATTTCAGAAAATCTTCGCGATTTATACCGTCAAATAACCAAAACGGTTCACAAGTCTGAGCTGGATCTCTCCGTAATTAATGAGAGCCTTCGCGAAGAGCCCGATAATGCCGGTGCATATTACTGCGACTTTGAAATTTTTAAAAATTTATACCGTATTCAAGCTAGGTGTATTAAGCGCACTGGTCAATCTATTATTGTGGCACTTATGACTTTAATGAATGAAAAAGGGACCATTGTGGATGGAGCAAAGGCCGTTTCTTCTGTAAACCTATTTCGGGAGGTCATCGTGCAGAGCCTTCGAAAGGGTGACGCTGTTTCTGCCTACAGCTCATCGCAGTTCATATTGCTGCTTCCTCTTACAAACATAGAAAATGCCGAGAAAGTTATGCAGCGCATCACTCGTAAATTTGAGGCATCCTATAAAAAGAAAGACTTACAAATTTTATTCAATCTGCGGCCGATAGAACCTTTGGAGAAATAATTTTTCATTATAGCCGTGCTTTTGTATGGCAATATCGAGGTTATAGAGCCGGGAAGGGAAATATCGACATGATTCGATTGCAGGAAATGCTTTCTGCACAAAATGAGATTCATTGTTACGAAATAAATTATATTCGCATTAAATCATACCGCAACCGCACCTTACAGGGAGCCTTTTATAATCCCTATTTACAAAAAATTGCTCTATTTAGAAGTGAACTAGAGCTATTAAAGCTGCTAAGCATATGGATGGACGAAAGGGATATTCCGCAGTCTACTACCCAGCTTCGCAGATTCAACAAAAAGACGATCGGTGAGCGGGCAAGAGGGGGTTCCGCAATGAAACATTCAACCCAGCAGCCTTGTGAGATTTTTAAAAAGGAAGAAAATTGGAACGTGCAAGATACAACGGAGAATGGCGCAACCTTTATTGTGCAAATTACCATGCGGCAAAACTCTACCTGGCAGGGTCAAGTACAACGAACAGACACAAACCAGGTTTGTTCGTTTCAAAGCACACTTGAGCTGCTCCTCCTGTTAACGAGCGCCCTGGATGATTCTATGTCTTCCACTTGGGCAGATTCCCAGTAGGAAAATGTAGATATGCGTTGATTTTATTTCGCTGTACAACTTTATATTTAACAAATTACGTACCGCTTCTAATTTAAAATCAAATGTGTTGTGCCCGGTCGCAGGAGTTTCCTGTAACCGGGCATTTTTATTACTCTTATTACTTGCTGGATCCTACAGAAGAATCCTTCGTGGGGGACTTGCCTCCTTGAGCTGGCTGTGATGCTTCATTCTCATTGCCAGAACCATTAGGTGCTTTCCCTGACTCTTGTGGGGAGCGACCTCCGCCGGGGCCTCCTCTACCGCCCAGCGTAGCAGCTTTCCCATTGCTGGAGATAACCGTTTGCACACCCGAAAGAGTTACATCGGTTAACTTAGTGCCGCCAGAATAACTTCCCGCATTGCTAAATCCATCTTCATTCACATCACTGCTGCCACCTGTGCTAATTGTATAGGTGCTGCCTTGCTTCAGGTTTGGTGCGCTCACGACTATGGACTGAAACGTCTTACTCGGAACAAAGGTAAGAATTGATTTTCCGGTAGAATCTGCAATATTCACCGGTGTATTCGCTTCCTGTGTTTCATCAAATAAAACCGTAAGTGAATTCTGTTTGGACTCAGAATCGGGAGCCTGTGCCATTCCTGAACTTCCTGCGGCTACGAGAATACCACCAGAAATTTGATAGCTGCCATCAAAGTCCAACGCTCCATTACCAGAGCTTACCGGCCCATTTACTAGAACGGTACCTCCCACCTGTACTACATTTCCGTTAGAATCAACACCATCACCGGTGGCATTAATTACAACATACCCGCCAGAAAAACGTATCTCATTATTCTCGTTTGCCTGAAACATGTCTCTTGAATCAGTGTCGTCGTCGCTTCCTCCTGCGGCATTGATTCCGTCATCACTCGAGGTAATGTGAATGGTTCCTCCGCTGATAGAAACCGTAGAGCCTTCCAGCCCCTCGTAGCTTTTGCTTATGGTAATGGTTCCGTCTTGTATGACTAAGTCTGCATCAGCATGCATTCCGTCGTCTCCGGTTGAGATATTTAGTTCGCCACCCATTACAATTACAGAACCATTCGAATGTACGGCATCATCGGCAGAATCGATTTGGAACTTTCCGCCACTAAGGTATATCTTGCTTCCCCCTTTCAGCGCTTTGGTACTAACCGTTTCTTCATTTTCCGCTGTGGCGGTTGAACTACTCCCATTTTTTGTATCTGCCTGATTCTGAATGATACTTGAACTGGAATTAGTTTTATTGTCTGTTTTATTCCTATTATCAGCAGGAGGCGTGCCATCCGGTCGCTGTGGCCGCCCATTCTCTATGTTTGAGGAAGTATTGTCTGTACCCCCATTGGGAGAAAACCCGGCTGCACCTTCCATTCTTCCCCACGGCCCACCAGGCTCATCTTGGCGTACCGGTGCATTTGCAATCCCTCCGCCAGAAACAATCTGGAATGTGCCGCCCGTTACCTGCAAAACAGTCTCGGCTTGCACGGCATCCTGCTCGCTGGTAATGGAGAAAATCCCTCCGTCAATGGCGACCCAACCCTTGGCCGTATCCTCATTGTTGTTTGATTGAATGGCATCACCCTTCGATTTTACCGTAATCGTGCCATCCTTGATTGCTACTGCATCTCGTCCCTTAATTCCGTCATTGGCGGCGGTAACACCAATGCTGCCGCTCACAATTTTTAATGTATCTTTACTGCCAATTCCATTTTTATAATTCCCGTTTACTGTTAAGGAGCCGCTCCCGTTAATTGTCATGTCACCCTTACTGAAAATCGCTGCATTGGGTTCGTCTGTATCAGCACTTTCGAATTGATAATTCGCAACATCTGTAATTGTATTTTTGCTGCCCTCGGCCAGCACAATAACTGTTTTACCCGCTTGCATGGAGTAAATAGGAGCGCTTACCGAACTGGATAGCGAAGCACCATCTAAAACCAGACGAACCAAATCCTCTTTTCCTGCATTTACTAGGATTTGTCCGTCCGTGAGTGTACCGCGAAGCACATAGGTTCCCGCAGCGCTTATGGTCACAGTGCCGTCCTTTACCGCTGCTCCACTGCCTTTAACGGTTGCGTTCGTATCACTTAGCGTAATTAAGGTGCAGGCACTTTCGCTCCATGCCGCATCCAAATCATCCTTAGAGTATTCCACAGTAATTGGCTTTTCTGTGGAAACATCCCCCACCGCACTGCTGGCAGTGTTATTTTGTGATGAACAACCAACCGCTACATTTATCAACATTACGGCAGATAAAATCCCCGCCCAAAGTTCTTTTCTCTTACTTTTCATGATTTCACCCATTATAGACCTTCACGAAGATTTGACACCTGCCCGCAAGAGATACTAAGGTTGCCGTTCCGGCAGCGTAATGCGTCCATAAATTCTTTCTCTACAACGGGAGAGGGTAAAATTACGTGATATCGCAGTTCATAAAGGCTTCCCATATTTACCGTTTTCACCTGTATCAGTTCTGCTCCCTTGGTATATTTATCAAATAAATCATCAAATGCCCCACTATAATCGCGATCTTCGGGTAATGCAATTTTTAGCTCTTTGAGTATTTGCTTTGGTGCAGCAAAGGAAGTTGAATATAAAACAATTGTCATAACACCAACCAAAATAAGGAATACCGCAGCAAACACCAGGTAACCCGTACCGGTTGCAAGACCGATAGCCATCGCTAAGAAAATGCTGCCTATCTCTCTGGCACTGCCGGGAACAGAACGGAACCGTACTAAATTAAACGCGCCCATTACGGCAATTCCCGTTCCCAGGTTTCCATTTACAAGCACTATAACGGTTTGAACTATCACAGGCATTAGCGCTAGGGTAACCACAAAGCTTTTGCTGTACGTATTGCGGAACATATAGCACAGCGCCACTCCCAACCCAAGCAATATGGATGCAAGAGTACAGTAAAATAATTCGGTTATTCCAACCGTGGTGGTAGTGGTTGCTGAAGACGATAGAATACTGTTAAGCACAAATCATTCCTCCTAATTTCTTATCACATGCTCCGTTTTCGGGTGAATTACCACAATGGGGTAAAAATGTACCCGAACAAGCCAAAAAATCTTTATAACAGCTCCCATACTTCGAAAAGGAAACCGGATAAATCTCCAACTCTGATAGCAGATGGCAAAGCCACAATGGCATGGCACCAGGTGCTTTAATTTCTAGCAAAATCTGCTCTGGTGTAATTATGGGAGCGCCATAGTCTCCACTGCTCAAATCTAAAAAAGAATCTCGCCAGCGTAAATTCCGGTCAAAGGTCATCCGCAGTTCCGAATTTTCACGGCCAAATAATGCGGTTCGGTCATACCCAATAAAAACCTTTGGCTTTGGCTGGTAATACTCTAAAAACCACTGAATCTCTTTCATTATTTGCGAATCCTCCTGCGACGGTACCCCACAATTCAAAAAGTGCATCGCATGCTTTAACGGAAGAGAAACTCTCCGTTTATAAACCACACCCTTGTACTTCTTTTTTAATTCTAAAAATACGGTATCACCCTGCTGCGGCACACCATAGCTTCGAACACGTATTTTCTCTTTATAAACTGGCTTTTCTAAGGAAGTACGAATCAGCTGGTAATCGTCGGTATCCAAATACAGGTTGCAAATGGTATGCTGGCCATATTGGTCTTGCTTCATATAAGGTGTCAGCCCCGCTTCCATTGCAGCGTACTGCATTTGGCTGAGCAAATACTTTTTTTCGTAACGCTTAAACACACTTTGGTACTGGTTCATAAGCACTTTCCTCCGTCTAATTGTTTTTCAATACATAAGCATCTTCTACTAGAACATTTTATTTCTATATGCTACACTGAGCAAAACGCTCGATTTAAATGCTGTACAACCAGAATATAACAAAAGGCTGAAATTACTCTGAAAATGCTGCTTCAGAGTAATTTCAGCCTCACCGATTAAAATAAATGACGATACGATTATCATTATTTATACAATATGCAGAGATGGCATGAGGAGGGGTAACTGTGAACGTATTGGTTGTAGAAGATGAGGTTCGCTTAGCGGAAGCGCTCGCACAAATTATGACTGAGCAAAAATATACAGTAGATGTAGTTCATGACGGCGAAGACGGCCTTGCGTATGCAGAAATGGGAAATTACGATGTAATCGTATTGGATGTTATGCTGCCCAAACGAAACGGCTTTGAAGTGGTTCGCGCCTTGCGTAACAAAAAAATAGCAACCCCTGTTCTTCTTCTCACTGCTCGTGATGAAATAACGGACAAGGTGACCGGGCTGGACTGCGGGGCAGATGATTACATGACAAAACCATTTTCGCCCGAGGAGCTCTCTGCTCGGGTTCGCGCACTAACCCGCCGCCAAGGCGATGTTATACTAGAGGAAATGAATTTTTCAGATATAACACTTAATTTATCCTCCTATACTCTGCAAAGCAGTACGAAATCGGTACACCTTGGATTTAAGGAATTTGAAGTGATGCGGCTGCTTCTCGGCAACCCCTCTATGATAATGCCGAAAGAAGAGTTGATTACAAAGGTATGGGGTTCGGACTCCGGCGCTGAGGATAATAACGTAGAAGCATACATCTCTTTTTTAAGAAAGAAGCTGGTTTTTATCGGTTCAAAAGTCACCATTGGTACGGTACGCAAAGTAGGCTACCGTTTAGAGGAGACTATTTTATGATTCAAAAGCTGCGGCGAAAATTTATACTAATTAATATGTCTCTTGTGTTTTCGGTTCTTCTTATTGTTTTTTCTGTTTTGCTCTATACCAGCTTTCAGCGGCTGGAAAACAACAGCATAAACGATATGAAGATGGCACTATACCGTTCTTCAGAGAAAGTACCGCCCAAATTTGAAATTGGAGCAGGAAAACCCCAAAACCTTCCTCCTGTTACACCCATTGTTTGCGTAATTCTTGGCAGTGATGGAGAAATTCAAAGGACAGTGGGGCAAAACACAGAAATTTCAGTGCAAATATTAGAGCAGGCAGTACAGCAGGCTCTACAAGCAAGTCCGCAAGAAGGAACCATCTCATCGCTTGACCTGCGTTTCTTAAAACAGAACTCGCCAAGTGGTATAAAAATCGCCTTTGCAGACCGAGGTCACGAGCGCGATTCCATCCGCAGCCTTTTGGTGACGGCCTTGCTCGTGGGGCTGGGCGGATTACTGGCCTTTTTCCTTATAAGCGTTTATCTTTCACGCTGGGCGCTGCGTCCTGTGGAGCGTGCATGGAAGCAACAGCGTCAGTTTGTGGCTGATGCCTCCCATGAACTGAAAACCCCGCTAACCGTTATTTTAGCAAACATCGAAATTCTGTTTTCCCACCGTGACAGCACAATTGAGCAGCAGCTTAAATGGGTGCAATACACCCATACAGAGGCAACGCGCATGAAAGATTTGGTCGACGACCTGTTGTTCCTTGCGAAATCCGATTCAAAACGCCTTTCCGCACCACAAACACCTGTGGATTTAAGTAATATTGCATGGAGCAGTCTCTTACCTTATGAGTCCGTTGCATTTGAACAAGGTGTTACGCTCAACAGCAATATTGCGCCGAACCTGTTCATATTAGGGGATTCCGCCCGTTTGCACCAGCTAATGGTGATATTGTTGGATAACGCCTGCAAATATGCAGGGGAACGGGGAGTTGTTACGATAACCCTTGAGCAAGTGCAGGGCAAAGCAAAACTGCTGGTACATAATACCGGCGAAATTATCCCTGCCGAACAGCTGGAACACATTTTCGAGCGCTTTTACCGGTTGGATCAATCTCGCGCACGTAAAACGGAGGGTTATGGCCTAGGGCTATCCATTGCTAAAACCATTGCAGAAGCACATGGCGCAAAAATAAGTGCGGTAAGCACTGTGGGTTTCGGCACCACATTTATTGTTACTTTCTCGCTTGAAGTATAAAAAGGCATCGTTTAATCTAGGAATGTTTTGCAATTATAAGTAAATTATTATATTTATATGCAAATTGCATTATTTGCACTCCAAAAACCAGTTGTTTTATAGGATAAAATTGACTTTTTACCCAAAATTAATTATGATTAAAGTAGTTAATAAGTTGTGAATCAGCACCTTAAAAAATTGCTGTTAGGTAAGTGAGGGTAAACATGCAATTCCAATATATAAACAACCCGGCGTATACTACCATCAAGGAATATATAATCTATAAAAATTGCAAACCAGGAGAAGCAATTAGCGAGACTCAGGTTCAAAGTAAATACCCTAATTTTAGCCAAAAAAACATACGGGAGGCTTTTCTCCTTTTAGAGTACGAAAAGCTTATTATGCGGGAATTTCGTAAGGGCTACCGAATTGCCCATATTTCCCCAAGGCGCCTGCAAGATGTTTACGAACTGCGGCAAATACTGGAACCGCACGCACTGGAAAAGGGAATGCAAAATATTGACCGTATCTGGCTTTTGGAAACACGCAGTAAATTTATCTCAATTTGTTCTTCTCCCATACAGGAATCTCATGAGCTTGTACAGCTCGACAATGAATTTCATATGACATTGATGTTAAGTATAAACAATCAATATGCGGCCAGACTCTTGGAATGTTGTCTGGATTATTTAACGCTGATTCGAGTGTTTATGCTGGAACAAAATAAAAAATGTAGACCACGTTACCAAGAACATACTGAATTAATTGATGTTATATTAAAAAATGACCGTCAAAAGGCGGTCAAGCTGATGGGTGAACACCTGGATGCCTCTTACCAGCAGGTTTTACGGCTGGTGTTGGCGGTTCTATAATCTAAAAAATGATAAAAAGCAGTAAGAAAGGGCGCTGAATTAAATTCAGCGCCCTTTTTCTATTTTTGAATATGGTATTGGTGTGGCGTTTACAGAACACAGTCTATCACACGTAAAGCATTCTTCCAGCAAATCTTTTCAATCTCTTCATCTGAAAATCTGGCGGCAGTCAAGGCGTCTGTCAGCTTGCCAAATTGGGTGCAATCTCGAACTTCACAGGGGCCGGAGAAACCGTCAAAATCGCTGCCCAGTGCAATTACATCAATTCCAGCGACCTTACGAATGTGCTCTATATGGCGCACCATATCGGCTACACTGCCTTGTCCGTCCTCCCCTAAAAACTTATGGTAAAAATTAATTCCGGTAACTCCGCCTCGCTCCGCGAGCGCACGCAGCATATCATCCGAAAGGTTCCGGCGAAAATCACGCACACTTCTCGCATTGGAGTGTGACGCTACAAATGGCCCTTTTGTAAGCCCCATTACATCCCAGAAGCCACCATCCGAGAGGTGCGAAACATCCACCAGCATGTGCAGCTCATTCATACGTTCCACAATCTCTTTTCCCAATGGCTTTAGTCCGGCATTCATAATCGAGGGGTCATCCGAATTGGGGTACCCTAGGGAGTTCTCGTAGTTCCAAGTGAGCGTAATCAGCCGTACACCCATGTCGTGCAGCTCTTGCAGGCGCTCCGGCTTATCTCCAATTACACCGCCCTCTTCTACCGTTAGAATGGAAGAAATTTTCTTGTCTGCCCGGTTTTTATGTAAATCCTGTGCACACAAAGCCGGACGAATGAAGTCTTTATTTTCTTCTAGTTCCGCTAGATAATGAGCGTGCATTTTTTTTAAATAATCATATGCGCCATCCACATCCTTGAAATTGGTTAAACAAATGTACATGGCAAAGAATTGGCACAATACATCTGCGGAACGCATTTTTTCTATACTTACATTTCGGTCGCTGGAGAGGAGCGGTTCTCTACTCTCCAATAAAACGGAAATGGTGTCACAGTGCAAATCGATGATAGACATACTTCTCCTTCTTTCCGGTCAGCTTCCCCGCCCCTAATCTTCTTCGGAGCGGGGAGCCTCTTTTCTCACAACCGCGGAACGCTGAATTTGGCAGCACCGCAGTTACATAACCTTCTTCCCAAAACAATGAATCGTATTCTTACGAAGCCCTCTGGTTTGCCAATACAAACCGTTGATTTTATTTCTTTCACCTAATTGATAATTTTACGCCGGTGTGCCAATCTCTTTTGCTTTTATTAATGAATCGAGCCAAGAGGTTCCGTTTGCCCGGCGAACCGTAAGGTCATTGAGCACCACACTGCGGATTCGAGCCGTAGCCGTGGCACCGGTACCCTCGGGGGCAAAGCCTCCCGTAGAGTTAATCACATAATAACGGCCATCCACTTTGCCCAAATAGAGTGTTATGTGTCCGGGCTGCTGTAAAATAGAACCTGGCTTTAGCTGGTCTAATATTTGTTTGCGCTGTGCCGTCGATTTCCCTGCAAAATCGTATGTTAAGCACGGTATTTTCGCTTGATCGCCGGAGTTACGTGGAAGCTGGAAACCAAAGCAGCGGTAAACCTCATAAGTAAGGGATGAGCAGTCTCTCGCATTGAGCATTCCGCCCCACCCGTAAGTATCGCCCAGCATTTTAAAGCTCTGTGTTATTACATTCGCCCGAGTATAGGGCAGGTACCCTACGCTGACATCTCGGTTCACAGGGAGAAGTGCATATTCGTATTTCACCATGCCATCGGCTTGCCGAACCGGTAGCTTCACTACATAATTGTTCATTGGCTTGCGCTCCGCTACCTTTGCCGGTATTTCCTCTTTTTTGACCAAATCGATTACTGTGCCCATTGAGAGCTCCAGCTCAGATAGTGCCTGCGAATACGGTGTTTGCTCCAAGCGGATTCGGTTACCTGTCACTACTAGAAAGTCCTTATGAACACGAGCCTGCTCCCATTGCACTTTGTTTTCAAAAAGGGCAATATCCGAAACGGGAACCCAGCCGCGATAATACGCAGAAACAACATAGTACCACAATCCATTCGTAGATTCATGCAGAACAACAACCGGCTCATTGCACAGCACCGCTGTCTCCTGAACAATGTCGTATGCGAAATCTGTGGCTTCATCTGTTACAACTGCTTTTGTGGGGAAGCTGCGGATGCTGGAACGGCGTACCGTTACCCCGAAGCGAACCGGATTGGCAGTGGCGATGTTCTCGGTATTTGTTTGCGCTTTCAGCCCTTGCCAGTCGGAAGGCTCCAGCTTTCTACCGTCCACATACCAGTCTCCGGAGGGAACGGAGGCCTGCGACTCAATTAGCTTTTTAAGTTCAGAACCAGCAAAAGAATCCCCATATGCACTCAAATCATATAGAATTCCGGTACCGAGCGTTTCCCGAGCCGAAATATTAAATGTCCGAATTTGATCTTGAGACAGAACCACTGCGTTGGCATTTGGTATGCGGCTAACCCAATAAGAGGCCTGCTGCATCTCGGCAGTTACGTTTTGCGCAGTAGGCACTTGCAACAGATTCTGTGCTGCATCAGTAGAAGAAGCTGCAAACGCAGTGGTAGCGGGGTATGAAACAACTGTACAGGCCATTAATACACTCATTGTAAGGGCACACAACTTTTTCATAGAACTGGTATCCCCTTTCCTATATAAAAGCTTCTGGCTCAGTTGCGGTTAAATTTCGTTCTTTTAAAGGTTAAAACAACTCTTCTGGGGAACACGACTCCATGCCAAACCCGTCGGCAACATTAAAACAGGTACAGGTGCCTTTGTAAGTATTTATTGCTGAATATAGAACTGTATTCTTTCGGCAGGCCTGCTCCAAACCATGTTCTGCAATTTGTAAGCCGTAACGCAGTGTTGCATTGGTAAGCGCAATGGTAGAGGTTCTGGGAACGGCACCCGGCATATTACCAACACAATAATGCACCACTCCATCTACGGTATATACTGGGTCATCGTGGTAGGTAACATGAGTGGTTTCACAGCAACCACCCTGATCCACCGCTACGTCTACAATCACACTGCCGGGTCGCATATTTTGAAGATAGGAGCGCCGAATAATCTTCGGTGCTTTTTTCCCTGGAATCAACACCGAGCCAATGACAAGGTCTGCTTTTGCAAGCTCGTTTTCCACAGCGGTATCGGTACTGTAAATTGTCTGAATGCGTGCACCAAACACATCGTCTAAGTAAGAAAGGCGCGGCAGGCTAACGTCGGTTATGGTGACATCCGCTCCCATACCCACCGCAATTTTACAGGCATTTGTTCCAACTGTTCCCGCACCAAGGATAACCACCTTTGCTTTTGGCGTACCGGGAACACCAGAGAGCAGTACACCAGAACCACCCATCGGCTTTTCCAGGTACTTTGCCCCCTCCTGCACACTCAGGCGGCCTGCAATCTGGCTCATGGGCGCCAGCAGCGGAATACTGCCGTCCCGCTCAATCAACGTTTCATATGCCACTCCCGTTACGCCCGTACTCAAAAGAGCATCGGTTAAAGCACGGTCAGCCGCAAGGTGAAGGTACGTATATAAAATTAAATCCTTATGAAAATATCCATATTCCGCTTCCAGCGGCTCCTTTACTTTCACCATCATTTGAGAAGCGTCCCACACTTCTTTTGCCGTATCTAAAATCTCAGCCCCTGCACGGGTGTATTCCTCATTTGAAAAACCGGAGCCAATTCCGGCATCCCTTTCAACGTATACGGTGTGCCCCGCACTGCAATAAGCTTTTACATGGCTGGGAGTAAGCCCTACGCGAAATTCATTATTCTTAATTTCTTTTACCGTTCCAATTATCATAAAGCAATGCCTCCTGATTTTGTGTTATACCCATTTATCTGCTGGGTAGACAAAATATCTCGCAGTCTTCCGTTAGCGTCTCGCAGAGCTGCTACCAAGGCTTTTTGTGAGGAACCAAAATACCGGCTTCGCACCCGCCGTATTGCCTCATCGAGCCCATCCAGGAGGTCGCATCCAACTAGCATACTACGGATAAAATCCCTGCTGATATCCAGAATTGCATTACAAGAAACATCTATAATCTGGTGTGTATGCAAATCTACAACAAAAGGCAGAAAAAAAATCCCATAAGATATACTGATTGGATTATCGCTGGCCACCTTCGCATGGCCAACCAGATACACTGTGTTCTCGGGATATTCCATATACCCAAGCCCCTTTCCTATGCCCCGGTTTCTCCAGCAATAGCAACCACTCTGCGGACGTTGAAATGATTGCAGGGCAGCTTTCAGCCTGCCGCTGCTTTGGGACAAGTTGTTTTATCATCCCTTATTTCACTCGTTTTTAGCTAAATTCTTTCTTTAGCTAAGCATACGCAACGGGCTCCCACTTTCAACTGCAATGCAGGTTTGCTGCCTTACTGAAAATAAAACCGTTGTTTATTATCCCGAAAAGTACCCGCAGCACATGAGCACACCTCGCGGCTGTACTAAAAAACGTGCTGCGAAAGTACTTCTCGGTAAACTCTTATTTTTACAACGTCACATTAATATCATTGGCCCAATGAGAGCCCAAACTACTACAAAAGCGATTGCCGAACCACTGGCAATCCAGTTTGCTTCCAGCATTTCACGGGTGTTTTCGCTGTGTGCAATGCCGAGCTGACCCATCATATTGCTGGTGGGGTAAATACCGCCGGTCAAACGAGTTGCCGACAGAATCGCAATCGCAAACATCGTCATGGGAAGGCCACTCGATACTGCCGCCGCACCAAACATTTCAGAAATAATTTTAATCTCAGCAACTGCTGCCGCTTCAATACCAAAGCCGCCAACAACAGAGGCGATAAGCATAACCGCTGTTGCGCTAGAACCAGCCACACCACCCAAAAGATTCGAAATCGCATCAAATCCGCCGCCGAGGGTGACCAAATTCAGCAGTACATCGATAGTCACAAATACCACGAACATCTTTGCCTGCGAAGCAATGCCTTTAGACATGGATTCGACTACATGGTCTATGTTCATACGGCTTAAAATACCAACCACCGCAGAAAGAATAATCATTACAATGAGAGCATAGCTCGTGCCCTGCTTTGTGATAATTCCGTATGCAATCAGGAGTAGAAACGCTGCCAAAAAGGCAATGGTCGTTGTGCGTTCTCTGGGTGTTACAACAATCTCATTTATGTCCTGCATATCATCCAACTTATAGAATTCCTTGCCCTCGGTACGCTTCTGGGTGCGTTTTACGGCAAACCACATGCCGCCCAGCCAGAATACCGCAAAGGGAATCACTGCACCTACCATGAGCTGGCCATACGAAAGCCCAGTTACCTCCATGGTAATTAGAGTAACACCTGTTAGGGGGCCTACCATTAAACCCACTTCGCCAGATACCTTAAACAGCGCGGCAACCACCGTAGGCGTTACCCCAAGTGTTGCCATTAAGGGAATTAAAATGGGAGCAATTACCGCATTACCGCCGCCCAGTGTACCAAGCAAACCACAAACCAAAATGGAACAGATGATGAGAGTAACTTTGGCTTTTGTTTGAGTATTCACTCCAATCCGCTTTACAATCCAATATACCAGCGTATGTGTGACCCTTGCCTCCGTCATTAGAACACCAAGACCCGCACCCGTCATAATAATTACACCGATGAGGGCAGTACTCGAGCCAAGGCTCGCTGCAAATGCAGATGCAAGCATTTTTAGGTTTTGGCCCATCATCAGTGCGCCAATAGCGATACCGACAATGATACCCGATGTATTGTCTTTTCCCCTAAACACCATGATGATGTATACTGCGAGCGGAATTAATGCCAGCAACGAAGGTGCCTGAATAATCGACCAGCTACCAAGTTCCATAAAATAACCTCCTCAGTTTTCCGTTGATTCCGTTGTTTGGGGTCTGCACCACAGCAAAAACATACGGCTATGCCGCACGGCGCCGCTTCTTTTTATACTGTGGTTCTATAAAATAAGCTTCTGCTGTGACACCCCCTTTCATTTTACTCAAATTCCACTCTTTCAGCACATTGCTTTTGCAAGATTCTATTCTGCATGATTCATATGCTTTAGGGTATGTTTTTTATTTCCCTCCGCTTAGAAAAACACAAAGGGAACCCACTGAATTGCACTTCAACGTGCAAAACAACGGATTCCCTTTACAGATAGAGCGGGAGAACATCCTGCCCCAATAAATAAAATCGTGTATTATGTTTACATTACCGCTTTTTAATTGCCAGTATCTTTGGGCAAAAAGGTTCCCGGCAAACCATTGGCAGTTCTGCAGAAAATCCCACAAAGGCAATTTGTTGATTTCTGCAATTATTATAATTGAATCCTGCACAACTTGTCAATGCGTTTTTAGGGGTTAAAAACCGATTTGTTTGAAATGACTACATAATCACTCAAAAAACATCACGAATGTAACGATTTGCGAACTTGTCCCACCACAATGGAATTAGAAACTGCCGTTTCCCTTAGCCTTATTCATAAAGCGGAAGCGCTCAAACAGCTTGAGCAAGGAATACAGGAGCACAGTATCAATGGGGAACATAATAATATTCTTAATAATGCGGGCACCGAGCAATACAATGAAGCCATTGCCAAACATGAGTGAAAGCCATATGGTATTGAGAAGCCAATTAACTAACACCGTGTTGAGCACACTAACAAGCACTACGCGTTTTACGGTAATCTGCTTACGGTACAACAGCATGCCATAAATAACACCGGTTGCAATAGCACTTAAGGTAAAGCCCGGGAAAAAGGGGCCTGTAGGGCGAATGACAAAGCCCGCCACGTCACTAACCGCACCAATTACTCCGCCAACTATCGGCCCAAACAACATTCCGCCACCTGCAATCGGTAAAAACGCAAAGCTAACTTGGAGTGTTTGGGTTAATGCAAGCTTAAAAAAGGTTAAAACAACACTGATTGCCACCAATAATCCGGCAACCGAAATGGTAGATACTTGTTTCATTTCATTTGCGGAGGACTTAAATTGTTCCATCCAGATTTTCAAGAAAATGCCCCTCTCGTGCCACGCTGCTTATGTGGAAAACGCGCGGTCTAATTAGTTTCAAAAATTGTTTTTTCACTTACACTATTATACTGAAAAAAAACTTCTGTCGCAATTAAAAGTAACATAAACGCGTCGATTTTTCGTCTTACTGGCACCTTATAAATACTTATTTATCGTCGCTTTTCCATTTTGGAACGACTTTTTCCTTCTATTTCTATTTTCATTACGACGAATACCGTCTAATTAAACTCCAATTTCATAGCAAAAAAAGTTTTGCAAAATAATTCAGATATGTTATACTAGTGCCGCAATAAGCGTATAATGCCGGAGGAAAACACCCCCGGGTATCTAAACAGGAACTAAGGGGAGGAATTTCAACCGTGTATCTTGTTTTAACACATGTTGTTGGGGGCATCGGAGGCTATTGGGGAAACAAAAAGAAAATCCCCGCAGGTGTAATGATTGGCGCTTTGCTCGCCATTGCACTTATGAACACCGTAGTTGGGTATGCGGCGGAATACCCGCCGAACTTGCGGGTGATGGTTCAAATTTTATCCGGCCTTGTAATAGGGAGCCGTTTTCGTAAAGAAGACATAAATGAACTTCGTAAAATGGGAAAACCGATTTTGATTCTTCTCATCATGATGTTTACATTCACCATTGTTTTTTCTTTGCTAATGCACTCTATCTCCGGTTTATCGTTTATGACTTCTCTGTTCTCCTGTGCACCCGGAGGAATGTCTGATTTAACGCTGATTGCGGTGGATTTTGGTGCCAGTACAGACAAAGTAATGCTGCTGCAATTGTTCCGCTTTTTGGTAGTGGTTATTTTTTTCCCGAACATTATTAAAAAGCTTTATTTAAAAGAACCAGCCGTTACTCTCTCAATAAACGAAAGTGAAGTGGAAGAAGAGAAAGAAAAACCAGCCTTCACTCCACATATAACCAAAGATAAACTGACAAAATTTGCAATCTCTTTGGCTGCGTCTACCGCAGGCGCACTGCTGCTGCGCACATTGGGTGTTCCAGCAGGTGCCATTATTGGCGCCATTTTGGGAACGATTATATTAAGCGTTGCTACCGATTTGCTCTCTTACCCGTCTTTCATCAAGGTCCTCTCCCGTGTTCTGGCAGGCTGCTATATCGGCAGCCAAATCAGCAGGGCCACTTGGGCGGCTCTGGGCGAACTAATTCTTCCAATGCTCATTATGGCAATCGAGGTTTTTGTTATGTCGTTTGCAACGGCGTATCTTTTAAGCAAGTTCACAGGGATGAACAAGGCCACTGCGCTGTTCTGCTGCACCCCCGGCGGCATTACTGAAATGGGGCTGATTGCCGATGAGCTGGGTCTTGATACTCCCAAAATTGTGCTCATGCATTCCTTTCGCTTAATTTCTGTTATTTGTCTGATTCCGGTTTTGGCACATCTTTTCATTTGATTCCAAATCATAAATTAAAATATAAAGCTACAAAATCTACAAAAGCGTGTTTCCATCACTCTTACTGAGAGGAATGGAAACACGCTTTTTATTTGTAAATAAAAAACAGTTGCTATTCGGAGGCAGAGAGAAATCGATTTGGGAATTCCTGCTCCAGCCAATGTGCCATAAACGTAATCGAAAGCATGTCCGCCGCGCCGCCCGGGCTCATGTACTTACTTATAAATTCCTTATCCATCCGGCTTGACTCTGTTAAAACCAGCTCCGGTGTCAATGCAGGGTTTTGCAGCAAATCGGCAAGCTGCTCCCGCACCTGTTCCTGTGTTTGCAAGTCGGAGCGGCTGATTAAATTAGTATCCTCTAAGTTTGCCATGATGTGAAACAGCGCATATACACCCGACGCATCTGTGTTCCACCCCATTGCCTCAGCTTTTCTGAGTGCAGGCAAGCCTTGCAAGCGCACAGAGGGAAATCCATTGGCAGCTTCCCCACGCACCCCTTGAATCTGGTATTGGCGGTACAAACGCTCGCCGTTCGTATCAGCTTTCTCTTTTGGTGGATGGTCGCCACAAGCTATTTCAGCACACAGAGAAAATAATTGTTCCACCGGCACCCGGCGAGGCTGAAAAAATAAAAGACCGCACGCAGCGCAGAAAATACCCATGGAATACACAATCCCCTTGTGGGTATTCACGCCACCTGTGGCACGAAACATCTCTTCCTCTGCCTGAATACCAGGTTTACGCAAATGCAGCAATAGGCACTTCGCTGGTATTCGCCGCAGGCGAATTGCCTGTGCGGTAATCTCTCGAAAATAACTGGACAGCGCACACGCGCTGTCCAAAAACAAAAATAAATCCATATCGCGGTGAGCACCGTTATTATAACGGTCTACCAAGCCCGGCTTTGGCGCTATGCACACCTCATAAAGCAGGGAACGAACCGCCAGCTTTGAAATTTGGTCGCAATATTTCTTTTGTGCCGCTTGCAGCTTAGTACGCTGGGCACGTACAACTCTTTTTGTGCGAATTCGATTCTGCCGTGTCATTCCATCCTCCGGTACAGGTCTTTTAAATCGTCCTGCATGTTTTCTTGCGAACGAATGATTTCACGCATTACAAATTCTTTGGCATGGTTTACATGCTCTCTTACAATGAGCGTAATCAGTTCCTTGTCCTTTGTTTGCATGCTACGGTAAATTAGGTTATGCTCTTTTATTGCCAGAGCACGCCTTTCTTCATCGTAGAGCGAAATATCACGGAAACGCGATACATATTCCAACATATTACTGACAACGTTTTCCAGTCTTTGCATACGGGAAAAACGGTATAGCAGCGCACTGAAATCGGTAAAATACTGAATAACCACTCTAACTTCGCCTTTTTCGTTCGCTTCATCGGTCTTTGATAGCAAATCCCGCATCTCTTGGTGGTTTTCCGGCGTCATACGATTCATTGCCGCAATGGTTGCCATTGTCTCAAGTGCAATGCGAATTTGATAAATCTCCTCGGCATCTTCCAGTGTGACCCGTTTTACCACAACGCCATATTTGGGAATGTACTCCACCAAATCTTCTTCCGTAAGCCGTTTGATTGCATTTCGAATGGGAGTACGGCTAATATTCATGTAATCCGACAAAACCTTTTCATTGAGCCTTTCCCCAACCGGAATCACACCTTGAATGATCGCTTTACGCAAACCCTCATATACCATGTCATTGAGCGGTCTGTTCTGCGATAAATTGATGATCTGCACTAACTTGCTTAAATACTCATGCACAAAACCACCGTCCTTTTATGCTAATCATTATAAATGGAATTGACATTGTTTGTCAATTTTATTTGTGCAAAGAAAGTGCAGCAAAAAAACACCGAGGACATCAAAAGCACACCTATCCTGCGATATATTCATGTATAATATACACAGACAAAGCAAAACAGCGTAAAAAACCTTTGACTAATTCAGATAAACTCTTTTCGAATCTGTGTGAATTTTGCAATATTTTCACGAGAATTGGTAAATGGAGTTTTTGTTCTGATGTAGGAGCAAAACAATGGAGTATGAAATCAGGCGTTTGTGGATCGACCGTGACCCCCGCCAAAAACAACTTTGGCTTGATCTGCTGAACAAAGGCGGTATTCGCCCGGAGGCCGCCGTTTCTTACTGTGCAGGCCTATTTTTTCATGATGAGCTTGCAGCAACCGGCTCACTGTACCAGAACATCATCAAGTGCGTGGCGGTAAGCCCGGAACACCAAGGCGGCAAAGCAGTAAGCATTTTGCTTTCTCATCTGCTAAGCACTGTGATGGAAAATGGCAGCTCCTCCTGTTATGTGTATACCAAACCTCAGGCAGCCCGTTCCTTTGGGGAGCTCGGCTTTCGTGAGCTGGCTCGTGTAGACGACCAATTGGTATTTATGGAAAAAGCCATTTATGGCTTTCCGCAATATTTAAAGGAGCTGGAGCAACAGCGCACCCCTGGCCAAGCGGCTGGCATTGTAATGAATGCAAACCCGTTTACGCTGGGGCACCGTTATTTGGCGGAAACTGCCGCCAAACAAAACGATACGTTGCATTTGTTCGTATTGTCGGAGGATTTATCCGCTTTCCCAGCCAATACAAGGCTGGAGCTTGTCCGGCGCGGCGTTCAGCATTTGCCGAACGTTCGGGTTCACCCCACAGGGGATTATATGGTTTCTGCCAAAACGTTCCCCTCCTATTTTTTGAAGGAGGACGTTCAGGTGGCAAAGGTTCAAGCCACACTCGACGCGATCCTGTTCCGGGATCATATCGCCCCCGCCGCGGGTATTACCCGCAGGTTTGTTGGCGAAGAGCCCTTATCTCCAGTGACACAGCTCTACAATGATTCTATGAAAGAGGTGTTTCACGGGGTAATTGACTTAGTCATCATCCCCAGAAAGGAACAAGGGGGAAACGTGATCAGCGCTTCTCGCGTAAGAGACCTTCTTAAGCGAGGGAAAACAGAAGAAACAAAGAGCCTTGTGCCGGAAAGCACCTACGACTACTTTTTTTCTGCTGAAGGGAAAGCACTGATACAAAAAATGCAGCAGGAGGGATAACACAATGCCGCTTTATCAAATTCAAAAACCGGCAATCGCCGGAACGCTGGAGTCTTCCGACATTCAAATTATGATCGATAAGAACGACAGCAACGGAATCGACATTAATCTGACCAGCAGTGTCGCACACCAGTACGGCAGGCAGATTCGTGATACGATTGAAAAAACCCTTTCCAATATGGGGGTTTCCAACGCGAAGCTAACCGTTGTGGATAAGGGCGCGTTGGACTGTACCATTGTTGCCCGCACTATTGCGGCGGTACATCGGTCGTGCGGAATTACCGAGCACTATGATTGGGAGGCGATCGATTCATGGAACGTTTAAGAAGAACAATGATGTTTTTGCCTGCGAGCAACCCCGGCATGCTGAAGGACGCGATTATTTACGGCGCGGACTCCATTATGTTTGACCTGGAAGACTCGATCTCCCTGGCGGAGAAGGATACTTCCCGTTTTCTTGTTTTTCAGGCGGTAAAAACCTTTGATTTTTCCTCTACGGAAACGGTAGTCCGCATCAACTCGCTGGACGCTGGCGGCGTAGATGACGTGCACGCAATGGTTCGTGCCGGCATCGATGTTATTCGTTTACCGAAAACAACCTGTGCGCAAGATGTTCTTGACACAGAGGCTGTTATTCTGGAAGCGGAAAAGGCCTGCGGCCGCGAACCCGGCTCCACCCGGATGATGGCGGCAATCGAAGACCCCCAAGGCGTTTTGAACGCGCTTTCCATTGCAAACTCCAGCAAGCGCCTTATTGGTATTGCACTGGGCTCGGAAGACTATGTAACTGCAATGAAAACCAAACGTTACGCCGACCGAAACAGTGAAGAAATTTTCTTCGCCCGCTCCATGATCGTTCACGCAGCCCGTGCAGCCGGAATCGCCGCGCTCGACACCGTATTTGCAGACGTAAACGATATGGAGACCCTGCGTAAGGAGACCGAGTTTGTTCGTCAAATCGGTTTTGACGGAAAATCCGTCATTCATCCCCGCCAGATTGCAGTGGTCAATTCGGTTTACACCCCGAATCAAAAAGAAATTGATAAAGCACTCGACGTTATCCGCGCCATTGAAGACGCCAACGCCAAAGGCTCCGGTGTTATTGCCCTGAACGGCAAAATGATCGATAAGCCCATTGTAGAACGTGCGGAGCGCGTAGTTGCGCTGGCAAAAGCCGCTGGCGTTTATTCCGGGCCGGAAGGACAGGAGGGTTAAACAATGGAAACGGTTAAAAATGCAGTGGGCCGTGAAATCCCGAAGGAGTACGCAGATCAATACGGCGTATTTGAGGGACAGTACGCCCGCAAAAATGAATACACAAGAGCTGCCGGCAAGGTGGTACCTACGCTCCCCGGTGAAACAAAGCTCCTTTCTTCTATTAAAGAAGCAATTGAGAAATGCGGCCTGAAAGACGGCATGACCATTTCTTTCCACCATCACTTTCGTGAGGGTGACTATGTTTTGAACATGGTAATCGATGAGATTGCAAAAATGGGTATTAAAAACCTGAAGCTTGCAGCAAGCTCCATCGCCAATGTTCACGAGCCGCTCATTGAGCATATTAAAAACGGTGTGATTACCGAAATTACCAGCAGCGGTCTGCGCGACAAGGTCGGCTCCGCCATCTCTCATGGTTTGATGGAAAAGCCGGTTGTCATCCGTTCCCACGGTGGTCGTGCCCGCGCAATTGAAGCTGGCGATATCCATATAGACGTTGCCTTCCTCGGCGCTTCCAGTGCTGACCCCTACGGCAATGCCAACGGCTCCCATGGCAAAGCAACCTGTGGTTCTTTGGGCTATGCCAAGGTAGACGCTGAGTATGCCGACAAGGTCGTCATTATTACTGACAATTTGGTAGATTACCCGAACACACCAATCAGCATCCCCCAAACTCAGGTCGATTACGTTGTAGTCGTTGATGCGATTGGTAACCCCGATGGGATTGCAAAGGGTGCAACCCGCTTTACTTCAGACCCCAAGGAGCTTTTGATTGCGGCAAATGCCTGCAAAGTCATTACCGCCTCTCCTTATTTTAAAGATGGTATGTCCCTGCAGTCCGGCTCTGGCGGCTCAACCTTGGCCGTTACCCGTTTCTTGGCAGAAAAAATGCGAGAAACTGGCATTACAGCCGGATTCTTGCTCGGCGGAATCACCAGCAACATGGTAGAACTGTTGGAAGAAGGCCTTGCCAAGAAGATTTTGGACACCCAAACCTTTGACCGCGGTGCGGCGGATTCAATCTCTCGCAACGAAGATCATTTTGAAATTTCGGCTTCTTTCTACGCGAACCCCGGTAATAAAGGGGCAGCTGTGAATCAGCTGGATATTGTAATGCTTTCCGCTCTGGAGGTTGATACGGACTTCAACGTAAATGTAATGACCGGTTCCGACGGTGTGATCCGCGGCGCTTCCGGCGGCCACAGCGATACAGCGGCTGGCGCAAAGCTAAGCCTGATTCTGTGCCCCCTACTGCGCGGCCGTATTCCCACCATTGTTGAAAAGGTTAATACAGTGATTACCCCCGGTGAGGGAATCGACGTTGTAGTTACAGAGCTGGGCATTGCAGTGAACCCCCTCCGAAAAGATTTGTTGGAGGCTATGAAGAATGCCGGAGTAAAAGTGTTTACCATTGAGGAGCTGAAAAACAAAGCCTACGCATTGGCCGGCACTCCCGACCCCATTGAGTATGGCGACAAGGTTGTGGCACTTATTGAGTACCGCGACGGCAGCTTAATTGATGTGGTAAAGCAGGTAAAGCGCTGAGATGAACGCGGCTGAAATGTTTGCACACGGAGAAACCCCTACGCTCGAAGAGGTTCTGCTGAACCGAGAGCGGCGGGTACACTTTATTGAGGAACTGCTTTATCGTTTTCCTCTATGCTGTGTGATTTCTTTAAAGTGCAACATTCCCGGGCCAATCAAAAGCAATGGGGAAATTCTGGCTTTGTTTGAATATGGAGTAACCCGAATTCAGGAGCTCCTTCTTCATTCCGGCTGGAAAGCGGATTACCATAAGCGGATGAACCTGCGAACAGGTCCGGAAGCTTTTTGGGTCATCTCGGGGGAATCCCTTGAGGTGAAACAACAAATGATTCTATTTGAGGAAGAAACACTGGGCAGATTGTTCGATGCTGATGTGTTGGTACAAAAGGAAGGGCTTGTGCAAACCCGAAGCAGAGTAGAGCTAGGGTATGAGCCAAGGCGTTGCTTGATTTGTAATGAGGACGCCCGAACTTGTGCAAGCAGACGTATACACCCGGTTACTGCTTTACAGCAAAAGTTGGCTGAGCAAATGCTGGAATATGCGGATGAGCTGGAAAAGTGTATATCCTTGCCGCAATAAAAGAATAATAGCGCAGTAAGCGGACTCATTTTACTTTGGGAGGTCTCCCCGCAACGGGAGCTTCCGCTTACATATTACAGTCGGCATGCGCCTTTATTCGAAACCACATACACGTTGAGCACGCCTAAAAATGAGGAGGATTGCTTATGTTTTTAACAATTTTAGCCTGGACTATGATCATTGTGTTCCTTGCATTGGTTATATCCAAAAAAATGCAGCCATTCACCGCACTGGTACTGGTTCCTATCGCATTTACTGTAGTAGGTGCTTTGGGGAATCAATATGTAGAACGGGTTGCTAAGGCAAACGAAGTTGCCGCAGCCAATGTCACCATTTGGGACCAAATTCAGATTATTGGTAAATGGACAGTAGCCGGCCTTACCAAGACCTCCACAACAGCAATCATGCTGCTGTTCGCTATTCTGTTCTTCTCCATCATGCTGAATGTGGGTCTGTTTGATCCCGTCACCAAGTTTATCATTCGTGCAGCCGGTGGCGACCCGATGAAGGTTTTAATCGGAACCGCTGCTGTTTCCGCTGCTGTTTCTTTAAATGGTGACGGAACCACTACCACCCTAATTGTTTGCACCGCTTTTATCCCGATTTATAAGAAACTGAACTTAAAGATCATGAACCTCGCTGTTCTTCTCATTTTGATGAACACGATTATGAACCTATTGCCTTGGGGCGGTCCCACCGCACGTGTGATTTCTGTCTTGGGCGATGTTTCGGAGCAAAGCATTCTAAACGCATTGTTACCCGGCATGGGCGTTGCCATTCTCTATGTGTTGTTTGTTGCCTACTATTTGGGCCTCAAAGAGCGTAAGAGAGTTGGCATTCAGCACTTGAGCCATGATGAAATCGATGCGCTGACCAAGCCGTCTTCTGCTGAAGAGGAAGCTCTCAAGCGCCCGAAGCTCATTTGGATCAACGCAATTATGACCATCGGCGCAGTTATCATGCTTGTTCTGGGTACTTTCCCCTCCGTATTCATTTTCCTAGTTGGTACTGCTTTGGCAGTTCTTATCAACTACCGTTCTCTCAAAGAACAGAAAGCTCGTATTTCTGACAATGCTGGCGACGCTTTGCAGGTATCCATCCTCGTAATGGCTGCTGGTATCTTCATGGGTCTGTTTACAAATTCCGGTATGTCCGACGCTCTGGCTTCCAGCATGATCTACATGATTCCCGATCAGCTTGGTCGCTTCTGGGGTCTGGTTACCGCAGTTATCTCTGCACCCGGTACCTTCTTCCTGTCGAACGATGCTTTCTACTATGGCGTTCTGCCCGTATTTGCTGAGGCAGGTTACCGTTACGGCTACACCGCTCTCGAGCTGGGTACTGCGTCCCTCTTGGGCCAGGCATTCCACCTTTTGAGCCCCCTCGTTGCTTTCATTTATCTGCTGTTGAACCTGACCGGACTGGACATGGGCGAGTGGCAGAAAGAGTCTGCAAAATGGGCCGTAGGTATTTTTGTTATCTTCATCGGCATGGCGGCCATTACCGGATCCGTACCGCTATTTAAATAACTCCCCCTACACAATTTTTATATTACCTCACGAAAAGGAGCGGTGCGAAAGCACCGCTCCTTTCTTATTATATGTAGGTTGCAATCACCAGAAAGACATGCTATTCTAAAGCAGGCGGGCCTATGGGCACGCTTTCAGTATGAGAGGAGGTTTCCTATGTCTGTACCGGAGGAAAAGAAAAAACTGCGCAATGAACTTAAAGAACGAATTGCAGCACTGTCTTTCGAGTATATTCAGGAATCAGATCAGAGCATCTTAAAAAACATACTTTCTCACCCACGCTACCAAAAGGCGAACACAATATTTTGCTTTGTTGGCACTTCCAGTGAAATTAACACCAGCCTTGTAATTGAACAAGCATTTGCAGACGGTAAACGCGTTGCGATTCCCCTTTGCCTCGGTAAAGGCATTATGGAAGCAAGAGAAATTCATTCTCTCTCAGAGCTGCACAGCGGGATGATGGGTATTTTAGAGCCCGCAGCAGACAGTAAGTTCGTTCCCCCGGAAGAAATCGATTTTGCTATTCTTCCCTGCGTTTCGTGTGACCGTAAAGGCAACCGGCTTGGTTACGGTGGTGGCTATTACGACCGCTTTTTAGAGAAGTCTACTTTCTGCTCTATTCTTATTTGCCGTGAGCGCCTGCTCTGTGAGAAAATCCCCACGGAACTCCACGACATAGCAGTTCCAACCGTAATTACGGAGGCCGGCTGCTTTAACAGCTAATTATAATAAAATGAATGACTGCAGGCAGCCAAAAGGCTGCCTGTTTTATTGATAAGTGTTTACTAATTGATTTAATAAAAGAAATATATTTTACTTATATATAAATAGGAGTTATAATAAGCTGGCTTAAGAAAACACATGTGTTTCCATACAAGTTAGATTAACAACGTTTGAGGAGTGGTATCTCATGGAATCCATATTCAAAAAGCTGCCGGGCATCTCTCTGGCGGCAATCATTGCCGTACCGGCATGGATTATCGGCCAGCAATTTCCAGTTATCGGTAGCCCGGTGCTCGGCATTTTATTCGGAATGCTGCTGGCATTTTGGAAGCGCCCCACAACCTTTCAACCCGGCATCACCTATACTTCAAAAAAGCTGCTGCAATACTCTATTATTTTACTGGGGTTCGATATGAACCTGTTTCAAATCTTTAAAGCGGGCAGCCAAACGCTATTGCTGATGGCATTTACCCTTACCGCAACCTTTGTAGGGGCTTACCTGGTCGGTAAGGCGTTAAAGGTAGACCGCGACACAAATATCCTGATTGGTGTGGGCACGGCAATTTGCGGCGGCTCTGCCATTGCGGCCACCGCCCCTGTTATTGGGGCAAAGGATGAAGATGTAGCGCGTTCTATCTCTACTATCTTCTTTTTTAATGTAATTGCCGCGTTCCTGTTCCCGTTTTTGGGTCACGCTATGCAAATGTCTGACTTCCATTTTGGGCTTTGGGCAGGAACTGCGATTAACGACACCTCTTCCGTTGTTGCGGCTGGTTATACCTTCAGCGATACAGCGGGCAACTTAGCGGTTATCGTTAAGCTAACACGTACCCTTATGATTATACCAGTTACACTGGTGCTCGCATTCTACACTGCAAAGAAGCAGTCGCGTGAAGGTAATGCTGATTACAGCTTTGCTAAAATCTTCCCTTGGTTTGTTCTGGGTTTTGTTGCTGCGGCAGTTATCAATACCTTTCTTCCGCTTCCAGTGGGTGCAGGCAAAGCACTCGCCACCTTTGGCAAATTCGTAATTGTCATGGCGATGGCTGCCATCGGCCTTAATACCAATTTGGTAGACCTTGTAAAACACGGCTGGCGCCCCATTGTTCTTGGTCTTTCTTGCTGGGCGATTCTTGCCGTTACCTCGCTGGCGGTGCAATACAGCTTACTTAATACAATCTTTGCATAAAAAGGAGCGTACAGCAAATTGCTGTACGCTCTTTTTGGGTATGAACTTACCCTTGCACTATTTTTTACTAATTATTTGCTCTGGCGTAAGCATTTTTAGTGGCAGCAAGAATCTCCGTGACAGGAATGTTCCTCTCCTGCATGGTGTTCATGGTGGTGATTGCAGGTTGCACCTTCGGTAACTACCAAACGGTCCGCAAGGTAATCTTGGACCACTTGTTTTACCTCTCCTTGTACTCCTGCCAATACCCGAATTCCCCAATTGGAGAGTGCCTGCTTTGCTCCGTCGCCAATCCCTCCGCAAATCAGCACCGTCACCCCTAGCTTTCCTAAAAGATCCGCCAAGGCGCTATGCCCGCTCCCTTCATTCGAAATTACTCGCTCCGATTGAATGGCTCCATTCTCAATTTCAAAAAGCTGAAACTCCTTACTCTTGCCAAAATGTTGAAAGACTTCCCCGTTTTCATATGGAATTGCCAGAATCATGTTCGTTTCCTCCTGTTTTCATTTTATTACACGGCTTTTGTGCATGGCAGCAGCCACAGCCGCAGGCAGACGCCCCGCCGTAAATTACAAAATCGCCGCCCTCAATTTGCAGCTTTTTTCCATTCACAATACAATCGGCTAACTTCTCCCGTGCGGTGGCATAGATCGCCTGTGCCGTAGTTCGAGCCACGCCCATCTGTTTGGCGCATTCCTCCTGGGTCATTCCTGCCAGATCGATGAGCCGTATACATTCAAACTCATCCACTGAAAGTATAACCGGTGGATTTTCATTGGCGCTTCCATCCAACGGCCCAAAGCTTTGCCGAGCCGGCATGGTACATACACGCCTGCACTTTCTGGGTCTTGGCATTGTTCTGTCTCCCTTATTATCTATTCTATTATCGGCATATGTCAATTACATCATACTCCATTTTTGGTATATGTCAATATTATTGTGAAATAAAAACCTTGACAATTAACTTGCTATTCAGTATATTAGTAATTACTAATATACTGAATAGGTGGTTTTGTATGGCTAAAAGCAAAAAAACAGCAACCATTCTCCCCGATTGTGTGGCCTGCGGCTGCTGCGTTAAGGTTTGCCCATTGGGAGCCATAACCGTTTGGAACGGAATCCGCGCTCAGGTAAACCCCTTGCGGTGCGTAGGGTGCGGAAAATGCGCACAGGCATGTCCTGCCGACGTAATTGTAATCACCAATAAGGAGGAGAACTATGAAGAAACAAAAGCGGTGGTATGAATTTCTTTGGATTTTTTCCGCACTCTACCTTACATTGGGCATCTTTAATATTCTCTTTGCTTGGCTGGGTTTGCTTTGTTTCTTTATCCCGCTGGCAATCTCCATTATTGGGGGCAATAAGGCCTACTGCAATAAATACTGTGGCCGGGGGCAATTGTTTGAGTTGTTGGGTGGTCGGTTTGGTTTTTCCCGAAAAAAAGTGCCACCTAAATTTTTGCGTTCCAAGTGGTTTCGCTATGGCTTCCTCACTTTCTTTATGACAATGTTTGGCCTGATGCTCTACTCCACTTGGCTTGTTTTTTCCGGAGCGACCTTACAGCAGGCAGTTACATTACTGTGGGTATTCCGCCTGCCTTGGGACTGGGTGAATACCTCTTATGTTGCTCCCGCCATTGCACAGTTTGCGTTTGGGTTTTACAGCGTTATGCTAACCTCCACCGTACTGGGGCTCGTTACCATGATTTTGTTTAAACCGCGTTCTTGGTGTGTATATTGCCCCATGGGCACGATGACACAGGGAATTTGCCAAATAAAGCATAGAAAGGACGTTATGTATGGAGGAGAAAGCCAAAAAACTGGCGGAGCTGCTGAAGGTACTTGCCAATGAAAACCGCCTTTTAATATTGTGCCAATTGATTGAAGGGCCTAAAACGGTGAGCCGCATTGCCGAGCATATTCCCAACATTACGCAATCCGCATTGTCGCAGCACTTGGCAATACTCAAAGCACATGGAATTTTGGACTCCACAAAAACCGGCCAAAACATCACCTATCGCTTGGAGGACGAACGCGTAGAAAAAGTGATAGAGGTTCTAAAAATCTATTACTGCAAAGAGGAATCCGAATGAAAATCATCATTTACGCCACACTTCTCATTGGTGCCATGCTCGCTGCAATCCTTTATCTGGGAGATAGGCGTTCCCAAAAGGGCAATGCATCTGCTTACCAAAGAATCAGCGCGGAAGAGGCAAAAAAACAAATGGATAATACCGCAGAATTTATTTTGTTGGATGTTCGCACACCACAAGAATTTGCCGAGCAGCACATTCCCGGTGCTATATTGATTACGGATCATCAACTATCAGCAGAGGCCGAAAAAACTCTTTTAAACAAAGACACACCTTTATTTGTGTACTGCCGGAGTGGGCAGCGCAGTGCCGGTGCTGCAAAGCAATTGGTTCGAATGGGCTATACACAGGTATACGATTTTGGCGGTATTCTGAACTGGCCTTATGAAACGGTAAGTGGAAGCGAACCACAATTGCCATAAATTAAAATGGGTAAAGAGAAGGAGTGGAGATTATGATTGAAAAGCTGGAACGCAAAGAGCGAATACAAGAACTCAGTCCAGCGCAAACTCTGCAAAAAATTGGTTTTACCGCTGGGGAATCTTTTTGTGATATTGGCGCAGGAACCGGAATCTTCACGTTTTCAGCAGCTTCGTTGACAGAAGAAAGTGTTTACGCAGTAGAAATATCAGCCCAGCTATTAGAGTTTTTACAGAAAAGAAAACAAGAACAAAACGCCAAGAACGTTATTATAGAAAATAGCATCTCCCATGTGCCCAGTGCATCCTGCGACAAAGCGCTGCTTTGCACAGTTTTTCACGAGTTAGAAAACACTGGCGATATGCTGGAGGATATTGGGCGAGTATTGCGTCCAGGCGGCACAATGGCCATCATTGAATTTTTACCACAGCAAACAGCATACGGTCCGCCATTGGAACACCGTTGGAGCCCGCAGGCAGTGGCAGAACAGCTTACCGCCCATCGGTTTGAGAAATTCGACTTATTTTATTTGGGTGAAAATTTTTATGTTTTGCTTGCTACCAAACTTTAAAAGCGTTTGAAAAACGTCGAAAAAGGTCGACCCGAAGTGAGTATTTTCGGGTCGACCCGCTTTATTATTCTATCAAATAATTAAAACAGAGTTTATATTCTTTTTGTGCATTATATGGTCTTGTGGCTTCATTCGGATTCTTCTATAATGAAAATTTGTAAAAGGGTGCAAAATCATCCCACACGGTAAGGCAAACCACAGCGCAACAGGAGGAAACCCAATGGCTCGAATTATCGCAGGAAAAGAAATCGTTACATCTATGAACGGCACTCTGAAACAGGAAACCACTCTGTTAAAGGAGAAAGGCTGTACTCCCACTCTAGCCATTGTGCGCGTAGGGGATCAACCGGAATCTGCCGCATATCAAACAGGTGCAACCAAGCGCTGTGAAAAGCTTGGTATTGCTGTACAGGCTCTTATACTGCCGCAGAACAGCTCGTTGAACGAAGTGCTTGAAGTAATTGAAGCACTCAATCACGCATCCGGTGTGCATGGCGTTCTACTCCTAAGGCCATTCCCAGCACATTTGGATGACCGTGCGATTCGAGATGCGCTTTGTTGTGAAAAGGATGTTGACGGTGTGACGAATCTTTCTTTGTACGGTGTTTTTACCGGTGTTTCTCAAGGGTTCCCGCCCTGCACCGCTCAAGCCTGCATCGATATTCTCGATTATTGCGGGATTCCCTTGCGGGGAAAACGAGTGGTTGTGGTAGGTGCCAGCCTCGTGATTGGCCGCCCAGTCGCTATGATGCTTCTGGCACGCGGTGCTACGGTTACCCTCTGCCATATTGATACCGTAGACCTGCCTTCGGAATGCCGCCGAGCAGAGATTATTATCGCGGCAGCAGGGGCGCGTTCCCTTATCGATGAAAGCTGCCTTTCTCCCGGGCAGGTGATTCTCGATGTTGGCGTAACAGTCGGTGCAGACGGCCGCCTTTACGGCGATGTCGATTTTGAAGCGGCGAACACAGTGGCTGCCGCACTTTCCCCGGTACCGGGTGGAGTAGGCACTGTTACAACTACCATACTAGCAAAGCATGTGATTGAAGCGGCCAAACGCACAATGCCGCTCATTTAAAAAACAGCCTCTAAACCGAAGGAAAAGTAACTCCTGGTGTTAGAGGCTGTTATATTTATAGAATGACAATGGAGTTACCCGTCTGCTCCTTACTTTTCTTTTTTGCAGATGCGACGGTATTGGATAAAAGCTGTGTATTTGAAAAATCGACCGCTGAATTGGTCACCGCGGCGATAGAAATGGTAACAATGGGAAAGTTTTCTGAAAAACCATTTCGATTCTTTGAAACAATATACCCACGTTCCCAATCCTCCCTGGAGTAAAAGGGCTGTAATCCTTTTGAAAAAGCGGATATGATTTGATTACACAGCTCTCTTAGCTTTTCCGTATTGCGGGTTAGGATAATAAAATCATCTCCCCCAATATGTCCTTTAAAATCGGCTGCTGAGCAGCAACCGTTCATGGTTTGAGCCATCAGCCGGAGCATATCATCTCCACAAGAAAACCCATACGCATCATTATATGCCTTAAAATGATTCAAATCCAAATAAATAATGGCACAGGGTCGAACATCTGTCATATGCTCTTCAATAGCGTTGTAAATGGCATTGTTGCCCGGCAAGCCCGTAAGGGGATTTGCATCCGCTGCATTTTTTACCCGTATTTGAATCGCCTTATTAAGTAAATCTCGAACTGTTACAATACCAAGGTATTGTTTGCCTTCGGTAATGACCACTGCATCGTACACATTCTTTTGTTCCCGCTCCATTGCCTGTGCCGCCACGTCTTCTATGGATGTAGCGGAATCTACCGATAAAAAACCATCTTGTACTAAGTCTTTCACTGTTTTGCGGTAATACAGGCTGTAGCCGAACTGCCCACTGAACGTTCCCAGCATATACTGGCGTGTTAAAAGCCCACACACGGTGCCATCATGGTTTAAAATACAAACCTCTGTTAATGCGGGGTCCGCGCACATATCGCGGTAAACGGTAAGGGCGGGGGTATCTTCCGGTAAGGCCCTTTTTTTATTGCAAATTGTCCCCACATGCCCAAGCAGCAGCCCTTTGCTGAGAAGACGAAAGGAATCGTTTCTTGTTTGCTTTATCAGCAACTTTACTTCCCCGCTCAGCCGCTTAAATTTCTCACTTGGTCTTGCAAGAAAAAATCCTTGCCCGTATTCTACACCAATTTGAATTAACGTCGTAAGCTCTTCTCTTGTCTCTATTCCCTCTGCAATAACACGAATACCGGCTTCCTTGCAGAACTTTACAATTCCAAGCATAACCGATTTTTTTCTGCCATCCTGATTAATATTTCTCACAATTCCCATATCAATTTTTAGGTAATTGGGGGAGAAAGAGCAAATACGTACTAACCCCGAATATCCGGAGCCGAAATCATCAATTGCTATTTGAAATTTTTGCTTTTGATAGTGTTCTATCGAGGATATAAAAATTGGAATTGTACTTACCGCACTCTTTTCTGTAATTTCAAAAATTACTTCCTCGGTGTTGATCCCAAACCGTAGAAGGGTTTGGCTGGTAAAGCCGCATATGAATTCTGGGTCATATAATATATTGGGGTCGACATTTAGGAAAAGCCGAGTGCCAACCGGTTTATCTACGGCATTTTTGAGTGCCTGAACGCGGCAAAGGCGCTCCAACTCCCACTGCCTTTGTGTAGATGTTGCTATATCAAACAGTTCTTCTATATTCACTTCACAACCGGGGAGAGAAATGCGACTAAGCGCTTCATACCCTAAAATACTGCCATCCTTTAAAGAGGCAATCGGCTGATAAACCGGCTTAATATATCCTCCCCTAAGTATTTCAAGCAAAGAATTATTCGACTTCATCCATTCTTTCACTCCTCGCTGACCATTTCAATAGATTATATCATCAGAATAGAAAAACATCTATGCTTTACCAATAAATGTACATAAAATTATATATATCTTCCACCATTGAATGTCAAGTTAAGGTTTTAAATGCTATTCAAAGTATCTGAAAAACCGAACATTCTATCGAATCGCAACTACTCATTCATAAGCAAAGAACCCCTCCAATATCACATTCACTGGAGAGGTTCTATCCTTATTTTTACTGTTTTTATTGTGCTGTTTAAAGAGCGCTAATTTTATTCCAGGTTCCGTAATCCGCACCAATTTCTTCTTCACTGGATTTCCCGTTTATGAGAACCTGTGCGCTGCAATCTTTTACAACCGCGTTATTGTGTACGTATCCGGCGACCGTACCTACATATTTACCACCGTCTATTTTACCGGAGACGGTGCAGCCAATTACATCGTACATGGTGGGCTGCGCGTAGTACTTGCTGTAAGCGTTTAGATAAAAACCGCCGCCAACAATACCGCCAATACGGTTCGCGGTATCCGCTGCCTGAATGGTAAAATTATTTGCTTTGCAATTGGTAATTTCAGTCGCTGTGCCGCTCGTTGATCCGGCATGACCAGCTAGTCCACCAATTAGCGAGCTTTTTTCACCGGCAATAATTGTTACGGAATCCACTGTGCAATTTTTTGCATACTCACTGTTGTGAAAGCACCCAGCCAGCCCGCCGATACTATAACAACCCGTACCCTTGGCTTCTACTGTACCGGTAGCTTCGCAGCTTTCCACATTGCAATCCTCTGCTCCACCAACGATTAAGCCCACCCCCTGCGTATTATCTCCGCTGAGGATCACCGTACCGCTTGCTTTGCAGTCTTTAATATTCGCATGGCTTGCACCAACGATGCCGCCCACCAAAAAGTGACCGGTCACACGGTTATCTCCACGAAGATTTAAACCGCTTAGCTCTTTACCGTTTGCATAGCCTACCAAGCCGCCCACATACATTTGGGACGCTGGAACAACAATATTTTCGACCGTTACATTCTTTAGCTGTGCATTTTCTCCGCTAATACAACCGAACAAGCCAACCCCGTTTTCGTACTTGCCGCTAATTGTAACGTTCGAGATTTTATATCCCGCTCCATCAAATGTTCCACTAAACGCTGCAGCTTCGCTTGGGGTCTCCGCATCCTCTTCTTTCTCTGACTTGGGTGCAAAAGTACCAATGGGGTCAAAGTTTTTTATGGATGACAAATCAATATCTGCCGCCAGCACATAGCTGCTCGTAAGCGATTCTCTTACCAAATCCAATTGCTCTGCCGTCTTAATTTTCCATGGGTCACTTACTGTTCCGCTTCCACCAGCAAAGCCCTCCGCTTTTGTGGTAGTTGACGATGCTTGTGGCGATTGTACCTGGTTCTCCTGCTGGCCCTGGCAGCCGGTAAACATCGAAATAGAAAGCATTAACGCGCAGACAAGTGCAAGGCTTTTCTTCTTAAGGTTTGGTGTCACCCTCAACTGTGTTTCTTTGTCCATAATCTTCCTCCATCTCTTTGGATTCTTACCTCTTAAGTTAGTTTGGGCTAACTTAAGAGGTAAGAAATAGCACGCAACATGCGCGCACCTCTTTCAGAAGATGATTATACTCTGCAAAACCGGCTTGTTCTACTCCACATAGACAATTTTTGCTCCATTGAGTCGGTGCTTTTTTCGGTATTCCATAGGGGAGGAACCCATTTCCTTTTTGAATGCCGAGGCGAATTTGCTTGCGTTTACATACCCAAGCCTCCATGCCACGGAAGAAACGCTCTCATTGCCCTGGCATAGCAAAACAGCCGCGCGCTGCATGCGATAAGAACGCATATACGCATAAATTGAGGTACCATATACCCCTTTAAAGCACTGCTTCATGGTGGTTAAAGGCAGCTCAAATTGCTCGGAGAGCTCTACTAAAGTGAAGTGGGACTCTGGGTGACAAACCATGTGATTTTTAATGCGCTTTACACATTCAACTTGTTTTTTCTCAAAGTAGCGAGGAGTATCTAAGTGCTCTTCTGGGTTAAGTACACTGAGGAACAATAATAGCTCCAGTACCTTGAGCTTAAAATAACCGAATTTTACAGAATCCTGCACGGTATACAGTTCCGAGAAAATATGCTGAATTGAATCGGTGGCACGCATAATAAAGCACCGATTTCCATTCCCATTGCATAGCTTTTCACGCAATGAAAATAAATCGATGGATATGTCTTTGAGAACCTGTGAAATGGAGTGCTCCGCGCGAACAAGGTCTATCATAATGGATACCCCATTGTAGCGCTCCAATGGGAAACAAGGGTTTTTTGTTTGGTTGACGAGCATATTGACTGACAAATCCCCTTCTTCCAGATAAACGCAGGTTCCATTCAGTAAATCACACTCAAAACGACCCATTCGGCAATGGTTTATCTCCATTAAATTGGGGGAAGTGCCTTTTCCAGAAACGCAATAGGGTGAATCAAAATCGTTATAAATCAGCTCCACACCCTCAAATACCTCATAGCTTGTCATGGTACCCACGCCCCCAATATTACTCATGTGGTAAATGGTGCAATCCGGCTCGTAATCCACCGTGATGTAATCTGGGTGAGCCAATTCAAATTCTTCCATACTACGCAAGAAAGTCCACTCCAATCTTACGAACCATGCTTTGTTGTGTTTTGTTGCTTATAAAGCTAAAAAGCAAAACATCTCACAATTCGTTAGCTTAATCTAACTCAAAGCGTAACAAATCCGAAAGGTAATGTCAAGCTCTCTTCTAATTCCACATATAAAGAAAGAAGGCGAGAAAACAGAACCGTTTTCCTCGCCTTCTTTTCATAAGTATTACAGGGAAGGGAAAGCACTTTTGCAGTCGTCGCCAAACTTGATTTGCAGCGCCTGTACAATTAGCTCTACACATTGGTCTATGCTCCACCGCCCGCTGTTAAGTGTTAAATCGTAATTCACCGGATTCGTCCAATAATTACCACCGGTGTAATATTTGTAATATTCTGCGCGGTATTTATCTGTTTTAGCAATCAGGCTGTGTGCCTCGACCTCCGTTACATTCATGGTTTTCATCACACGGTCTACACAATATAATCGGCGCGCCTCAACGTACACGCTTAGTACATTATCAAAATCACGCAGTACATAGTCGGCACATTTCCCCACGATTACACAGCTTTCCGTTCGCGCCAGCTCCTGAATAATTTTACTTTGAAACTCAAAAAGGCGGTCATCTGACTCAAACGGATGAGTATATGGCAAAGGAGTCAGGCGCTTTTGTAGAGACATTAATTGTTGGCGCAGGTAACCGTCCCGCAAGCGCTCATCTACCTCAACAAAATCGTGTTCATCTCTGCCGCTGTATTGGGACGCAAGCGTTAAAATACGGTTGGCATAGCTGTGAATTCCCAAACGATCGGCCAGTCTTGCAGCCATTTCGCGCCCACCCGTTCCAAAACCGCGGGCAACCGTAATGACAATGGGTTTCATTTTCCGTTCCCCTTCCTCCAATGGAATCTCTTCAAATACCACACAATCTACTCAAAAGGCTTGTTACTTTCTAACTTCACAAAACACCGAGAAATTACACCATGGTTCGAAGCGGAGCGGGATGAATCTCTTCCCGAATGGGAATATATGTCTTTCCCTGCAAGGCCAGTGCGTGTTCCTCCTTTGCCTGCGCGAGCAGCTCAGGCTGCTGCATCAGGCGCATAGCAGAGAGTGCAATGACTCTGCCCGCCAACAGCATTGCCTTTTTTGCCTGCGTGGATTTCCCCTGAGAAACCACCTGCCACGAATGTCCCGGTGTTCCGGCCGCCCAAGCGGCGGCGTATAGTTGCGCCGTCGGGCACATCCAGCTTACATCGCCTACATCGGTTGAGCCGGCCTCGACCCGAACCAAATGTAACGGCTCATAAGGTGTAATAAAATCATAAATTGCGTTTGATCTACGTTCCAGCAAAAAGCGCTTGTTTTTGGGGTCCATGCGCTCCTGAACAGCCTCTAAATATTTGCGGTCTGCTCCCTCTGGAGCGGTTTCGACATATTGTTGTGCCAGTTCATATTCCTCCGGTGTATATTCCGGCGCGCCGATGTCGGTAAATGCATCGAATAAAACCTGTTCCAGTACCTGATTCGATACAAAGTTGGCACAGGATTTAATAAATTGGTGCTCAACTGTGGTTTCGGTCATCATTGCCGCACCTTCCGCAATTTTCTTAACTCGGTTTAGCAGCTCATACGCCTGCCCTTGCTCAGGTGCACGTACCAAATAAATCGCCTTTGCCAAGTTTTGCACCACGTTGGGCGAAAAACCTCCTGTATTGGTAATTGCGTAATGGATACGTGCTTTTTCAACCATGTGCTCCCGCAAAAAGTTCGTGCCTACGTTCATTAGCTCAAGAGCATCCAGCGCACTGCGCCCCATTTCAGGGCTACCGGCAGCGTGGGCACTAATACCGTGAAAGGTAAACTGTACCTGAAAATTAGCCAGAGAGGTATTTTGGCATACCATATTTACACTCGCCGGGTGCCATGTCAGTGCGCAATCCAGTGTTGAAAAAGCACCGGCTCTTGCCATGTACGCCTTACCGGATCCGCCCTCCTCACCGGGGCAGCCAAAGTATGTTACCGTTCCGGGGAAGCCATCTTCCAAATATTTTTTTACTGCCAGTGCCGCCGCAACAGAACCCACACCGAGCAGATTATGGCCGCAGCCATGCCCGCTTGCATCCGGATTCTCCGTCTCTTGGCGGACAATGCCTGCCTTTTGATTTAGGCCGGAGAGTGCGTCGAACTCCCCCAAAATACCAATATGCGGGCTCCCCGAACCATAGGTAGCGGTAAAAGCTGTCTTTATATCAAACGCTCCACGTTGTACCGCAAAGCCTTCTTTCTCTAAAAAATCAGAGAGAGCCTGAGCAGATTGAAACTCTTCAAACTGCGTTTCTGCATATTCCCATATTTGATCGCTCAAAGTACCGAGCAAGATTGCTTTCTCATCAATTTCTGCAAGATAACGATGCAGATTTAATTCTTGTTTCATTTCGTCATCTCCCGGTTCTACAAAAAATAGTCCAGCACGCTTTCCATTACAACCTGATACCCAAGCGGCAAAGAATCGATTTCTACATATTCTTCTCTGGTATGTGCACCGCTCCCGTAGTACGCCCCATAGCAAATACCGGGAATTCCCTGTGATAAGGGGATGTTGCAGTCGGTAGAGGAGGAAGCGGTGCCGGGTCGCTTGCCCGTAACCTGCTCAATAATATCTGCCGCCCTTTGTACCAGCCGGTCGCGTTCTGCTACAGCAGATTCCGTTAAAGCCTCACCCGGGCGGTTCCCAACCTGCTCTACGGTAAGTTCCACTCCCTTTTTGCAGTGAGCGGTGAAAATTCGTTCGAACTCTTCTCTCATATATTGCAGCCCGCGGGCATCGTCTGACCGGTACTCGCACAGCATTTCTGCATTTTGTGCAATGGTGTTAACGGAGGTTCCTCCGGTTATTGTTCCCACATTACAGGTTGTTTTGCCGTACGGAGAAACCTTTACCTGGTACAGGTCACATACAACAGCCGCCAGTTGTGCAATCGCATTGGGCCGACCAAAATCCATGTAGGAATGCCCGCCCTTGGTTGCCACGCTTACCCGAAAACGCTCCGAGCCCACCGAACGGTTCACCACATGTGTCATAGTTCCGTCAAAGCTATAAAACGCTTGAATACGCCCCTCATATTCTTCGCAGAGCTTTCGGGAGCCTTTTAGGTTGCCCATTCCCTCCTCACCGGAATTGCAAACAAACAGTACCCCTACCCCATGTGAGGGGGTAAGCCCCTCGGTAATAACGTACTTTGCAGCTAACATAAGTGCAGCTAGATTTGCCGTGTCGTCTCCCACACCCGGTGCCCATAAGCGACCTGAGTGCTCCCGCACAGGGAGCGGAGCGGTGTCTGGGAACACCACGTCAGTATGGGCACAAAAAATAACCACCGGATTATCTTTGGTTACTCCAACAGGGCAAATTACATTGAGTGCGCTGTCGGTATATACCCCCTGCGCCCCGCAGGCTTCCAGCCAATGCCTGCAAAACTCCATTCTTTGTTCTTCATGGTTGGAGGGGGATGGGATCGCCGCCATTGTTTTCAGTAAATCGTACGCCTCTTTCTCATGAGCGATTAAAAAATCCTGAGCCTTTTGTATCAATCTTTCATACCTCCGAATCATCCTAATTATTCTCTACTGGGGCAGAGTCTATCCCTGCTCCTGACCAGCCCTGCTCATACATAAGGCAGGCAACCCGATGCCCCGGGGCTACCAGCTTTAGCTGGGGCGTTTGCAGCGAGCACTGCTCGGTTGCATAGGGGCAGCGTGTATGGAACACACACCCGGAAGGCAGGTTAATGGGGGAAGGAAGATCTCCTTTTAATACAATTCTCTCTTTTTTCGTATGAGGTGAGGGATTGGGTACGGCTGAAAGCAAAGCCTTTGCATAAGGGTGCAGGGTATTGCGGAACAACTCTTCTGTTTCGGCTTCTTCCATCATGTGCCCCAAATACATTACACCAACTCTGTCTGATACATATTTTACCACACTCATGTCGTGAGCGATGAACAAAAATGAAATCTGGTCTTTTTCTCTCAAATCTTGCAGTAAATTAATGATTTGCGCCTGGATGGATACATCGAGTGCAGAGACCGGCTCATCACAAATAATAATTTTGGGGTTTAGAATGAGCGCCCTTGCAAGGCCGACTCTCTGGCGCTGCCCGCCGGAAAACTCATGCGGATAGCGGTAGAAATGCTCGAGCCGAAGACCAACCTTTTCCATGATTTCCACAGCGGTATCCATTCTGGATTCTTTGGTGCCAATGTTATGGATTTTCAATGCTTCGGTCAATATATCGCCCACCCTCTGCTTGGGGTCCAATGAGGTATATGGGTCTTGAAATACCATTTGAATATTGCGCCGCATTTCAATCAGCTGCTGGCGCTTCATCTGCGTGATATCCTGATCCAGCACTTCAATGGAGCCGCCGGTAGGTTCGGTTAAGTACGCCAGAGTACGGCCAAGCGTGCTTTTGCCACACCCGGTTTCCCCAACAAGGCCGTAAATCTCACCCTCGTGCAAGGAAATATCTACGCCATCCACTGCTTTAACATCTTTTTTCCCTCTATTTAGCACTGAGCCACGCACGGGGAAGTATTTTTTCACCCCTGTGCCGCGTAAAACGACCCTTGCGGTATTTGTCATCTCATTCCCTCCTAACCAGCCTCATAACTCAAAGGCGTTTGATATAACTCGCTACTGCTTTCCTTCTGGTAATGGCAGCGCACGCCCTGTGACTCCGAAACCGAACGAAGCTCCGGCATTTCTGCAAGACACCGATCCGTAGCATAAGGGCAGCGAGGGGCAAACCGGCAGCCTGACGGAATCTGGTTTAATAGCGGAACGGTACCACTGATTTGGTATAGGCGCGTTGCCTTGGTTGTTTCAAGCTTGGGGATAGAATTCATGAGCCCCACGGTGTACGGGTGCATGGGGTGATCAAAAATATCCTCTACTCTCCCCTCTTCCACAATTTGACCAAGGTACATTACAATCACTCGGTCACAGGTTTCTGCAACCACTGCCAAATCATGTGTAATGAGCATTACGGCCATCCCGAGCTTCTTGTTCATCTCCACAATCAAATCCATTATCTGTGCCTGTATTGTTACATCGAGTGCAGTTGTTGGCTCATCGGCAATTAATAGCTGAGGGTGGCAGGCAAGCGCAACCGCAATCATCACCCTCTGCCGCATTCCGCCGGAAAGCTCAAACGGGTACTGGTGAAACCTCCGTGCGGGATCTGGTATGCCCACCAAATCCAGCATTTCAATTGCCTGCTCCTTAGCCTGCGCTTTGGTCTTTTTTTGGTGAATCAGAATGGCTTCCACAATCTGATCCCCCACGGTAAAAACCGGATTCAGAGAGCTGAGCGCATCCTGAAACACCATGGAGATTTTTGCCCCGCGCACGCTTTCCATCTGCCTTTCAGGAAGAGAGAGCAGGCTTTCTTGATGAAACAAAATGTCACCGGAATACCGCACAAACGACTTTTCATCGTAGAGCCGTAAAATCGACTGTGAGGTAACACTTTTTCCGCACCCGGATTCCCCCACGATGCCAAGCATTTCTCCCGCGTGAACTTCAAAACTAACGCCGTCCACTGCTTTGAGCATACCGCGCTCGGTTTTAAACTCCGTACACAAATTTGCAACCTGTAATACCGTTTCCATGTTGCTGCCCTCCTTTCTTAATTGCTCTTTGGGTCGAGCACGTCGCGGATACCGTCACCCAAAAGGTTCAGCCCCAGAACCGTCATTGCGGTAAAGATACCGGGGTATAAAATCATCCACCAAGCAGTGTAAATAACATCCTTACCCTCTTTTAGAATATTGCCCCAGCTTGGTGCAGGAGCAGGAACCCCGGCGCCAAGGAAGCTCAAAGCCGCCTCGGTAATAATGGCACTGGCGAACACAAAGGTCATTTGAACAATCATCGGCGACAGGATATTGGGTACAATGTGCACCCAGAGGATTCGCCTCTGCGAAGAGCCGAGGCACCGCATTGCCTCAATATATGTCTGCTCCTTCACCACCATCGCCTGGCTGCGGGCAAGACGTGCCATATTCGGAATATTGACCACCGTGAGGCTGATGATTACATTTTTAATGTCCGCACCCAAAACCGCCATCATGGTAATTGCCAGAAGCGTGCTTGGGATTGCTTTCAGGCCGTCGCAAATACGCATTAAAACATTATCGGCAATTTTATTGGTGCTGGCGTAAAGCCCGATTACAAGACCAAGGAACCCGGAAACAAGACCAACCGTAAAACCGACGAGAAGTGAAATTCGTGCGCCATAGAGAACTCGTGCAAATACATCGCGCCCCATATTATCGGTACCAAACCAATGCGCGGCACTCATTCCCATCAGGCGGTCTGCAGTGTTCATTGCTAGTGGGTCGTGCATAGCAATCAGCGGTGCAAACACTGCTAAGACAATTACCAAGAGAACAACGGAAAGCCCGAATACCGATGCACGGTTGTGTGTAAACTTTTTCAGCCGAATTTCAAGCTGCTCCTGCGCCAGCTTTTTCTTCTGCATACTCAGATCGTTCTGAGCAGCTGTATAGGTTAAAGTACCTTCTGAACCATTTGTCTGAAGCATAGGTCGCCCTCCTCTCAGGCCGCTCGAACCCTGGGGTCTGCAACCCCGTACAACAAATCTACCAGCATATTAATTAGCACATTAAACAAAGCGATTAACAGTACGATTGCCTGAATCACATAATAGTCACGCCGACCAATGGAATTCACCATGAGCTGCCCTAAACCGGGAATGGAAAACAAGCTTTCAATGACTGCTGCACCTGCCAGCATTTGAACAGCACTCTGCCCAATCATGGTAATAATGGTGACTAAAGAATTCCGCAGTGCATGCTTTGCAATTATCACCACATCGCGAACACCCTTTGCCTTTGCCATCTTAATGTAATCACTGCCCAAAACCTCGAGCATGGCAGAGCGGGTCATACGCATCATGAGTGCCGCATTCATAAATCCCAGTGCAATTGCCGGCAGGGTAAGTGACCGAATATGCGGCCAAAGCCCACGGCTCATTTCCACATAACCAGAAACCGGGAAGAAATGCAGCTTTACCGCAAAAATTAGCATAAGAAACAAACCAAACAAAAAGCTGGGTAGCGAAATCCCCATTAGTGAGAGCACGGTTACCCCGTGGTCAATCCCATTGCCCTTATTTTTAGCGGCCAGCATACCCATGGGAATAGCAATCACACTTGCAATGCACAAAGCATACAGCGCGAGTGAAACCGTGGGTTTTACGTGGCTGAACACCACTGCCGCCACCGGTTCACTACCCGCGGTGCTAATCCCAAAATCGCCGTGGAACATGTTCCCAATCCAGATAAAATACTGTTCCATCACGGGGCGGTCAAGCCCCATTTTCGACTCCAGCTTTGCAATGTCATCCGCCGTTGCTAAATCACCCAGCATTGCCGCGGCTGGGCTGCCCGGTACCATTTTTAGCAGGGTAAATATCACGACAGATACCACAAACAAAACCGGAATTACAGACAGTAGTCTACGAACAATAAATTTCTGCATCAGTCTTCCCTCCTCAGCCTACAATCATGGGACATTGTTACTTCGAACCTTTCTCTGCCCCACAGCACAGCGGGGGCAGAAGCATATCTACTTTCAAGGATCTTTTCCATATATCAAATTACAATTTAAGATTCCACAACACCAGCGTTCCAGAACCTTGGTCCGCCGCTGTACATATTGATACCAACTACATTTTTCTGCCACGCAAACATACCCATATAGTGACCGGGGGAAATAATGGGTAGGTATTCCCAAGAGTATCCCTGCAGCTCGCTCCACTTGGCTTTTGCTTCCTCCAGGGTGGGTGCCGAGGTCATCTCTTTAAATAGCTTCTGGAGTTTAGCATCATCTGACCAGCCGGGGTATTTTGCACCGAAATAAAGCTTGAGGGATGGCACGGGAACCTCAGCAAAGGAGGTAATGTACAAATCAAATTTCGCGGCATCCTTACGGTATTCCGTCAAGGTAGCCCAATCAACCACCGTTAGCTTTACGGGGATGCCAATTTTCTCAAGCTGTGCTTTCATGGCAATTGCCATGTTATCCATCTTGTTGAGTGTTGAAACCAGAATGGTGAAGGTTTCACCCTTATACCCATTCTCTGCAAGAATTTTCTTGGCTTTCTCTCCATCCTTCTGGTTGTAATTTTCTTTCCCTGCATCCGAATTCCAGAAGGGCTGGCCTGCGTCCATATACGAGGAACCCAGCTCGTAGCCTTTCCCATAGCTGGCTGTTAACAGCTCATCAAAATCAAGGGCTGTGTTAACGGCAGTGCGGAAATACTGCTTCGAGGCAATTCCCTGCTTGTGGTTAAATACCAATGCAATGGAACCCATCTGCGAGCTTACAGTTTTTAGATTTGGGTTGCTTTCTAAGCGGGCGTAATCATCGTAAGAAATGTTATACCCTACGTCATACTGCCCGGCCTCCAGCCCGGCAGACTGTGTGGCCTGGTCTGCCACTAAATCAAACTGAAGCGTTTTTGTAGGGGCTGCTTTGTAGCCGCTCCAGCCATCCATTTCAGCACCCTTTGTGCCGTAGGGTACATAGTCTGCAAAACGCTCGAGCTTAATGTACTGGTCCTGCTTCCATTCGGCAAATTTATAGGGGCCGGTACCAATGTAATCCTTTAAGAAACCGTTGCTGTCTTCATTTTTGCACGCGGCAGCCGTCGTAATAGAAGCAGGCTGTGCAGCACCTGCTATCATAGCCGGGAGCAAAATCAGTGAGGATTTCCCGTCGATTTTAACGGTGTAATCATCCACCTTTGAGAACCGGGCATCACCAACCATTGTACCCGCGGAGCTAAAGCCTTCAATCCAGCGGTTCATAGAGGCAACTACATCATCTGCCTTCATTTCACTGCCATCGTGGAATTTTACACCCTTTCGAAGAACAAACGTAAGCGTTTTTCCTTCATTCGCTGCTTCAAATTTCTCGGCAAGCTCTGGCACTGCTTCCGCCTTTGCGTTGAGAGTGACGAGTTTTTCCCAAACGGTACCATCGCAAATTTGCCTTGCAACCAGCGAGCTGTTTTTATGCAAATCTAATGACGGTGCCTGCTGGGTTACCGCAATATGAAGCGTTTCTCTATACTTTGCATTTTCCGGAACAGAACCCGCTCCAGATTCCACTGCACTTTGTGTTCCCGTAGAGCCGGAACAGGCCGAGAGTGACATTGCAGCCGCTAATACCAAAGCAAGGAATCGTTTTAGCTTCTTCGATTTCATGTGATAGTACCCTCCTAACAAATGTTTGAAATACACCCATAACAAAAGGGCACACGAATTTTGTAAAATTCGCGTGCCCCATTGCAAGCTGTTTATTGCCTGTATTTTTGATTGTTTTATGAATTATACGTCCAGCAAAAACATTTTGTCAATAGCAGAAAACTTCAATTTGCAAGTTTGGGTCTTTGAAAAATCATTTTAAGCAAATTATTATTTAAAAAACGCTCTATATTCAAATGCTTTTTACTTCAATTATGGGCAATAACCCTATATTGTCTTAACTTGCCAAACAGATAAGGTCAGTTTTCACAAATTTGATTAAGAATTATATCATATAAAAACTTGCACAAACGCTTGCAAAGCCTAAAAAGCAAACATTATATAAAATGCACAAACTACAAATTAATTCTAAAAAAATCAATTTCAAACAAGCGAAGTATTCTTTTCAATTTTTTTATTTACTATTGCATTTGCATTTCAAGTAGATTATGTTTGCGTCCAAACGAAAAGCATATGGTTAGAATAAAAACAAAACATTTACTTATTTTGATTAATACTGTATATTATTAACAAAAGAATTGCCACATAACGGTAATTAAATTCATTTACGCAACACTTTATAGGTTAGGAAAGCGACCTGTTTTGAACAGGCTTGTGAACCATAAAGACCAATCTGCACATGGGGGGATATTAAAAATGTACCGCGTATTTTTAGTAGAGGATGAACAACTCATCCGTATAGGAATAAAAGAGCTGATACAGTGGGAAGAGTACGGCTTTAAATTTGTAGGGGAAGCCGCAGACGGTGAACTTGCATGGCCATTAATTCAAAAAGAAAAGCCAGATATTGTAATTACCGATATTCGCATGCCGTTTATGGACGGTCTCTCCCTTAGCCGCCTCATAAAGAAAGAGCTGCCAGACACTCTCATCATCATCTTAAGCGGGTACGACGATTTTAACTACGCGAAAAAAGCAATTGAGATTGGTGTAAGCCAATATTTGCTTAAGCCACTTTCCAAAGACCAGTTGGTCGAAGTGTTACTCGATTTAAAAAAGAAAAAGGACAAGCTTTTACAATCAGAGCAATACCGTACCCAGTTCAGCAAAGAGGTGCAGGAATACCTTTCCTCCTCACGCCGCTCTCTGTTTGACCTGCTGGTTTCGGGCAAAACTCCTATTCCGCAAATATTGGAGCGTGCCGAAATAATCGGCATCAATCTCTCTGCTATGACGTATAATCTGGTATTGCTTATGCTGGAAGAGGATTTGCTGCATAGCAATTACACAGCTTCTTCCGCCACTATCCAAGACCAAATAGAGCAGATTTTTTCAGGTGAAGCAAATATCATCCCCTTTGGAGCAGGCATTGAGCTAACTGCATTCCTTATTAAATCCGATGACGGCAGCATTGAACTAACAACTCAGCGCTGCGCGCAGGCACTCGGGCAGCTTTGCCACTCGGCGGAGCAGGCACCCCAATGGACCGTAGTAACCGGCGATCCCGTACCGCGGCTGAGCAGCATTCCCGAGTGCTACCGTATGGCTCGAAAAAAGCTGTACCGCACGCTTACCTCCCCTGGGGGAAATACCCAGACTCCGGCAAAAGCAGTGCTGGACTTTAACTTTAACGATTTAGATGCAAGCAAAATGGATCAGCAGATTATCCGAAAATTTTTGACGAACGGTGTTTTAGAGGATGCAGAAGCCTTTACGGAGGATTACTTTAATAGTATTGGTTCCACTGGCCTAAATTCCACTTTATTCCGCCATTATGTATTGCTGAACATCCAATTCACCGTCAACGCTTTTTGGGACGGCCTCAGGTTGGAAGGGCATTCCCCTGCCGGCTTGCCTCAATTGCAGCAAAAGCTGGAAACAGCAATTTCTTCCCTGCCCAATATGCAGCGTTACGTGGTAGAACTGTTTCAAGAAATCATTCGATATCGCGACAGTGTTGTAACCGACCGCTACCGCGAAATGATGGCAAAGGTGCTTGATTACATAGAAGAAAACTACTCCGACCCCGAAATAGGCCTGAATAAGGTTGCGCGGGTTGCAAATGTAAGCGCCACACATTTTAGCACGATATTCAGCCAGCAAACGGGTAAAACCTTTGTAGAGTACCTAACAGAGACCCGCATGAAAAACGCACGGGAGCTGCTGCGCTGCACCGGCAAAAACAGCAGTGAAATCGCCCGTACCGTAGGCTATAATGACCCACATTATTTTAGCTTTCTATTTAAAAAGGTGAACGGTCTTTCTCCAAGAGATTACCGGAACGGGAAGGGGGAGAAATAATGCTCCTCCCTCGGTTCTTTCAAACAAAACGCAACGGACCGCCTGTCAGCCTGAAAACACAACTAAAGTGGCTATTAACGCGAGTTGTTATCGGCTTTCTCTTCGTAATTGCCGTTTTATTCGCCATGCTTTTATTTTTTAACCAAGAGTACAAGGAATCCTTGCAGAACGCCAACACAGCCGCCCAATTTAATAATGAGTTTAAAAAAAAGCTAGACCTTGAAATGTATTATTACGTGGTTGGCCCCAGTCAAAAGCCTGACCTTCCTCTAAAGGATGTGAAAGAGGCTGAAATCATCCTCCAGCAACTCATGGAGACCACCACTGAACCAAACGACCGCTGGCGGCTCAATTCTATGCTGAACATGTGTAAGCGCTTAGAAGAATGTATGGTCTCCATCTCAAATACCAAGGGCTATAACGATCGAATGGATCAGCTAGAAAATAACATTTACATTATTACTGCTCTTATTGAACGGTACATGCACGACTATATCTATAATGAAATTCAGCTTCTTTCCCAATTACAGCAAGAGATTAACTCGCGCGTGTTTACAGCCATATTAGCAACGAGCATATTCTCCGTATTAATTGTTTCCATGATTGTACTCTCCTCCGTGCGCTTTTCTCGGCGGATTATAAGCCCCATTGACCAGCTTTGTGAAAAAGCCAAATGCCTTGGGAACGGAGAGTTCCATGTAGAACCGATTGAAACGCGAACCATTGAAATCAAAACACTGGATGAGGGCTTTAACGATATGGCGGAGCGCATTCAATCTCTTCTGGTTCATATAAAAAACGAACAAATGACCTTGCGCCGCACCGAGCTAGAGCTTTTACAAGCACAGATGAACCCCCATTTTCTATACAATACCTTCGATTCGATTATTTGGCTGGCAGAATCACAGCGCAACCGTGAGGTGATTCAAATGGTTACGAGTCTTTCCAGTCTGTTCCGCAATTCATTAAGCAAAGGCAAAGACATTATTACGATTGAAACCGAGCAAAAGCAAATACGTAGCTACCTTGAAATACAAAAAATACGCTACAACGACATTATGGATTATGAAATAGACCTGCCCTCCTCTCTATTCCCTTATGCGATTCCTAAGCTTACGCTCCAGCCGCTTGTGGAAAACGCCATTTACCACGGAATCAAGCACAAGCGTTCCAAAGGGAAAATCACAATACGCGCTTGGGAGGAAAACGGTGACATTATCATTTGTGTGGAAGACAACGGCATTGGAATGTCGCAGCAAGAGCTGGTCGCTCTGCAAAGCCGCCTCTTAGAAAACCGCGCAAAGGGGTTTGGCCTCTCCAACGTTCAGCAGCGGCTACGACTTTATTGCGGCGAGCCTTACGGGCTTATTTTCGAATCTGAAAAAAATGTCGGAACAAGGGTAATGGCAAAAATCCCCAAACGAAATCAACTTGAATAAGAAAAAAATCAACTTTTTATAAAATGCTTTATATAAACCTAAAATTTATAACTAACGCCCAAAATATATCCATGGTCTTCCACCAAGTTGCCGGGTATAATGCAAATAACGGCAACAGATAAACAGTCATTTTAATTTCGCGATTCTTTTTCAAAACAATTTAGGAGGAGAAAATGTATGAAAAAGTTGTTATCTGTTCTTCTGGCCATGACTATGGCCCTGAGCTTTGCAGCCTGTGGCGGTACCACCTCCAACAGCTCTGCGGCGGCTCCAGCAGCCTCATCCGAAAGCAAAGCAACCGGAGGAGATTCCAACAAGCTAACCGTAGTTGGTTTTTCACAGGTTGGTGCGGAATCTGACTGGCGTACTGCCAACACTGCCTCTATGAAAGAGGTTTTCACCGAGGCCAACGGCTACAAACTAATATTTGACGATGCACAGCAAAAACAAGAAAACCAGATTACTGCAATCCGCAACTTCATACAGCAGGAAGTCGATTACATTGTACTGGCCCCCGTTACCCAAACCGGCTGGGACACCGTACTCAAAGAGGCAAAGGATGCCAGCATCCCGGTTATCATTGTTGACCGTATGATCGACGTTTCGGATGACTCCCTCTTTACTTGCTGGGTCGGCTCCGACTTCCGCAAGGAAGGTGACACTGCTGTTAAATGGATGGCAGACAGCCTAAAAGACAAAAAAGCGCTTAACATCGTTCACCTGCAGGGAACCATCGGTTCTTCCGCTCAAATCGGCCGTACCGAAGGTCTTGAGGCTGGCGCAAAAGCAAACTCCGGCTGGAAGCTGATTGCTCAGCAGACCGGTGAGTTTACACAGGCAAAGGGTCAGGAAGTCATGGAGAGTATCCTCAAGCAAAACGACAAGATTGACGTTGTATATTGTGAGAACGACAACATGGCGTTCGGCGCAATTGATGCGATTGAAGCAGCTGGCAAAAAAGCTGGTAAGGGCGGAGACATCACCGTTATCTCCTTCGACGCAACAAAAGCTGGTCTTGAGGCAACCCTAAAGGGCAAAATCAACTACAACGTAGAATGCAACCCGTTGCATGGCCCCCGTGTAGAAGCGATTATTAAAGACCTGAAAGACGGCAAGACCCCACAAAAACTCGCATATGTAAATGAAGAAGCATTCGATGCAAACACAATTACACAAGAGGTTATCAATGCGCGTGCCTATTAATTAACCACTTTTCCCCCATAACAAAGATATGTTCCAGGTGGTGCGGAGCATCCGGATAATGTTCCGGAGCTTCGCACCACTATTTTTATCCCTTTATATTCCGAAAGCAGGTGGCGACCCATGGAAGAAAACATTGTTTTAACAATGCGCGGAATTACAAAGCTTTTTCCCGGAGTGAAGGCACTTCAAAATGTAGATTTTACCCTGCGTAAAGCAGAAATTCACGCCCTTATGGGTGAGAATGGCGCAGGAAAATCGACACTGATTAAGGTATTAACCGGCGTTTATTCAATGGACAACGGAGAAGTACGCCTAGACGGCGGCGAGCCGGCACTGATCCGCTCCCCGCAGGAGGCACAGCGCAAGGGAATTAGTACTGTTTACCAAGAAATTAATTTATGCCCAAACCTAACTGTGGCGGAAAATCTGTTTATTGACCGTGAGCCCCGCAGAATGGGTTTGATTGATTGGAAAGAAATGAACCGGCGCTCCGGCGAGCTGCTGGAACATTTGGATATTGAAGTAGATCCCTCAAGGCAATTAAGCGACTGTTCTATTGCAATTCAGCAAATGGTCGCCATTGCACGAGCGATCGATATGCAGTGTAAGGTATTAATTTTGGATGAGCCAACCTCCTCACTGGATGACGGCGAGGTAGAAAAGCTATTCGAATTAATGCGGCGCCTGAAAGAGCAGGATGTTGGAATTATATTTGTCACACATTTTCTAGAGCAGGTGTATGCCGTATGCGACCGCATTACCGTGTTGCGTAACGGAGAACTGGTGGGAGAATACCTTGTCTCTGAACTGCCGCGGTTACAGCTGGTAGCCAAAATGATGGGCAAGGATTTTGACGACCTCGCCCAAATTAAATCCCTAAAAGAGGCGGAAAAGGATGCCCGTGAACAAGGCCCGCTTCTGCAAGCAGAAGAGCTATACAGCCAAGGCCACATTCGGCCCTTTGACATATGCTGCTACCCGGGAGAAGTCCTAGGCCTTACCGGACTTTTGGGCTCAGGCCGTAGTGAACTGGTGCGAACCATATATGGAGCTGACAAACCCGACGGCGGCTCCCTCAAAATAAAAGGGAAACCTGTTAAAATTGATTCTCCGCTTCAGGCAATGATGCACGGCATGGCATATCTTCCCGAAGACCGTAAGCGTGACGGTATTTTTTCAGACCTATCCGTACGAGAGAATATAATTATTGCACTGCAAACAAAACGCGGCATATTTCACCCAATTAGCCGCAAAGACATGGAGGACTTTGCAGACAAATACATTGAGCTTTTGCAAATAAAAACAGCCAGCCGCGAAACGCCCATTCGCAGCCTTTCGGGCGGAAACCAGCAAAAGGTTATCATCGGCCGCTGGCTGCTGACAAATCCTGAATTTTTGATTCTGGATGAACCCACTCGCGGTATTGACATTGGCACCAAGACGGAAATTCAAAAGCTGATACTTCAGCTTGCCGAGCAGGGAATGAGCATCACCTTTATTTCTTCTGAAATTGAGGAAATGCTGCGTACCTGTTCCCGAATGGTGGTAATGCGTGACCGCGAAAAAGTGGGTGAACTAACCGGAAACGATTTATCACAAGAGAAGATCATGCACACCATTGCAGGGGGGGAATCGGCGGTATGAGTAATCAGAAAAAAACACGTTCTGAAACAATTCACAGCATAACCGGTCACCACCTGTTTTTGCCGATTGTTTTCTTAGTGATTGTATTGTTGGCAAACGTGATTAAAACACCAAACTTTTTTAATATTTCAGTCAATGAAGGCGTTTTGTATGGATATGTGGTCGATGTTATTAACCGCGCCTCTGAGCTTGTCATTCTCGCTATTGGCATGACGCTCGTCACAGCAGCCTCCGGCGGGCAGGACATTAGTGTAGGTGCTGTTATGGCGGTTTCCGCAGCCGTATGCTGCCAGATTCTTTCGGGTGGCGATGTTTCTACGACTATCTTCCGCAATCCGTTAATTTTAGCCATTGCTGCAGCTCTTTTTGCCTCCATGCTGTGCGGTGCTTTCAATGGCATACTGGTTGCAAGACTTAATATTCAACCCATGGTAGCAACCTTAATTCTATTCACGGCGGGACGCGGTATAGCACAACTCGTCACCCGTGGGCAAATCACTTACATCCGCGTAGAAGAATTCAAAATCGCCGGTGGTTACATTCCTGGCTGTCCTATCCCCACTCCTATCTTTTTCGCCATTGGTACCGTTGCCTTGGTTGCAATCGCACTTAAATTCACTACGCTTGGCCTATACATAGAAAGCGTTGGTATTAATAGTAGTGCTGCCCGCATTGTGGGACTCAATGCCACCCGCATCAAATTTATTACCTATGTTATCTGTGGGCTCTTAGCGGGATTAGCCGGATTTGTTGCATCCAGCCGGATTTATTCCGCGGATGCAAATAACATCGGCCTGAATTTGGAGATGGACGCCATCTTGGCGGTTGCACTCGGCGGGAATCTTCTCTCCGGCGGTAAATTCAGCCTGATGGGCTCCGTAATTGGCGCATATACCATTCAGGCACTCACCACAACGCTCTACGCAATGAAGATTTCTTCTGACCAATTGCCAGTTTACAAGGCAATTGTCGTTATTCTTATCGTGGTGTTCCAAAGCCCGGTATTCCAGCAGAAATTCCATGCCTTCCAAGCGAAGCTGCGCCAAAATGCAGCCGCAGGCCGAAAGGAAGGTGCGGCATCATGAGAAAAAAGCTCCATTTAAACGATACCGGCTTTCTGCTGTTTGTAACCATCGCACTCTTCGTAATTATGTACGCCGCAGGTGCTGTGTATTTTGCGGATGCAGGCTTTGCCAAGCCGCAAATGTTCTTAAACCTGTTTATTTCTAACGCAGGCCTCATTGTTATTTCTTTGGGACTGACGCTCGTAATGATTACGGGTGGTATTGATATTTCAGTCGGCTCCGTTACGGCACTCGTCGCCATGGCCTCCGCCTACCTAATGGAAATTGCCGGAGCGAGCGCCTATACAGCCCTATTTGTTTCTCTTTTAATTGGCATCGGCTTTGGATTGGTACAGGGCTACTTAATCTCGTACCTCGACATTCAGCCGTTTATCGTTACCCTTGCCGGTTTGTTCTTTGGTCGCGGTATGACGGCGGTCATCAGCAAGCAAATGATTTCCATTAAAAACGAAACCTTTCTTGCTTGGGCGAACTATAAAATTTATTTACCCATTGGTACTCACAATAAAAAAGGTGTATTTCAGCCCGCCTATATCTACCCTACTGTTATTATCGCCATTCTTGCTCTTGTTTTAATTGCCATCACACTCAAATACACCAAGTTTGGTCGCAGGCTGTACGCGATCGGCGGAAGCCAGCAAAGCTCTTTGATGATGGGCCTTAATGTGCGTCGCACAAAATTTCAGGCGTACCTGCTTAATGGTTTTCTGGTTGGTCTGGGCGGCTTCTTATTTACACTTAATAGCTGCGCGGGCTTTGTTGAGCAGGCAAAGGGACTTGAAATGGACGCCATATCTGCCTCTGTTATAGGCGGCACACTTCTTTCCGGCGGTGTTGGCAACCCGGTTGGCACGCTGTTTGGTGTGCTGATTAAAGGCACTATCTCGAGCCTGATTACCACACAGGGTACTCTCTCTAGCTGGTGGGTGCGTATTGCTCTATCATCTCTACTTTGCTTCTTTATTGTTTTACAGAGTATCATTTTCTCTCGCAAAAAGAAGAATATCTAAGCTTTCATCATGATTTAGTATACGAGCTCAGCCTGTGCCCCTCCGGTTTATCCCCCCGCGCAGCGGGCACAGGCCTCTGCACATTAGGAGGTACCTTATGAAACAAACAACCTCTGCCGCTCAATCCCCCCGGCAATGGATTACGCAGGGAAACACCGCGCTTGGCATTGAGCTAGGCTCTACACGCATTAAAGCGGTTTTAATAGGCCCTGACCACGCGCCACTGGCATCCGGTGGGTACGATTGGCAAAATCGGTTCGAAAACGGCGTATGGACCTACCCGCTTGACGACGTATGGAAAGGGCTCCAGGTAAGCTTTTCCAGCCTATCCGCACAAGTGCAGGAGCAATATGGTGTTCCGCTTGTTAAAATCGGTGCGCTTGGTATTTCTGCCATGATGCACGGATACCTTGCTTTTGATATCAACGGAGAACAGCTTGTTCCATTCCGCACATGGCGGAACGTGATTACGGAGCAGGCGGCAGCCATACTTACCGAAATATTCGACTTTAACATACCGCAGCGGTGGAGCATTGCCCACCTGTACCAAGCCATATTAAACAAAGAGCCACATGTAAGCCAAATTTCATTTCTAACCACATTGGCAGGATATGTTCACTGGAAGTTGACCGGAGTAAAGGTTCTTGGCGTTGGAGATGCCTCCGGTGTATTCCCGATTAACAGTGAAACCGGAGACTACGACGAGCTCCGCATTCGCCAATTTGAAGAACTTGCCGCAAAAGATGGCTTTACACAGTGCTTAATAGATCTTCTCCCGCAAGTGCTCACTGCCGGTGACGCAGCGGGAGTTCTCACCCCAGAGGGCGCAAAGCTTCTTGACCCAAGCGGTCAGCTTCTTCCCGGCGTTCCGCTCTGCCCCCCTGAGGGCGACGCAGGCACGGGCATGACAGCAACCAACAGCGTGGCTGAAAAAACCGGAAACATTTCTGCCGGAACCTCTATCTTTGCCATGATTGTTCTGGAACGCCCTCTCGCGCGCGTATACCCTGAGATTGACATGGTGACCACCCCCACCGGCAAACCAACGGCTATGGTGCATTGCAACAGTTGCACGTCGGATTTGGATGCTTGGGTTCGTGTGTTCTCGCAGGCGATGATTGCACTCGGCATTCAAAAGAGCAAGGCCGAACTGTACGACGCATTTTATTATGAGGCGCTTAAAGGTGCTGCAGACTGCGCTGGGCTTCTGTCGTATAACTATTATTCCGGCGAGCCGATTACCGGCTTAGAGGAAGGCCGTCCCCTGTTTGTTCGCACACCAGGTAGCGACCTTACCTTTGCAAACTTTGCCCGCACCCTGCTCTACGCTACCATTGCCACCCTAAAAATAGGAATGGATTTATTGGAGGAGGAACAGGTTCACGTTACCACACTGCTTGGTCACGGCGGTTTATTTAAAACAAAGGGCGTTGGCCAGGCTCTTGTGGCGTCTGCTCTGCACACACCCGTAGCGGTTATGGAAACCGCTGGAGAGGGCGGCGCTTGGGGCATTGCACTGCTAGCTGCATACGTACGGGAAAAACAGAAAAACCAAACACTCGAACAGTTTTTAAATGACTGCGTATTCTCCTCTATGAACAGTGAGAGTATTTCGCCCGACCCACAGGCAGAAGTCGGTTTTGCCGATTATATGAATCGTTACCGTGCAGGCTTATCCATTGAGCGTGCCGCGGTAGAATATTTAATATAAATTTGTGAAATGAGGGATTCGTATGCAACAAAAAGAGTACAAATTCTGGTTTGTAGTAGGCAGCCAGTTTTTATATGGGCCTGAAACACTGGCTCAGGTAGAGAAAGACTGCCGTACCATGGTAGACAGCATGAATCAAAGCGGCAATCTACCATTCCAGATTATTTACAAGGATATTATCAAAACCAACGAAACTGCCGTTCAAGTGATAAAAGAAGCCAACTACGACGATTCCTGCGCGGGAATTATCACCTTTTGCCACACATTCAGCCCCTCCAAGTTGTGGATTAACGGGTTAAACCTACTGCAAAAGCCTTGGCTTCATTTTCACACGCAGTTTAACCGTACCATACCGAATGAAGAAATCGATATGGACTACATGAACCTACACCAGAGTGCCCATGGCGACCGAGAGCATGGCTTCATCGGTGCGCGCATGCGCTCTCCCCGCAAGGTGGTAACCGGCTATTGGCAAGACGATGACGTTCAGCAAAGCATTGGAAGCTGGATGCGCGCCGCAGCCGGTGTGCAGGAAAGCCAAAATCTGCGTGTCATGCGCTTTGGTGATAACATGCGCAGCGTAGCCGTTACTGAAGGCGACAAGGTAGAGGCACAAATGAAGCTTGGCTGGCAGGTAAATACTTGGCCGGTCGGGGAACTGGCAGAGCAAATAGACGCCGTTAACGAGGCAGAGGTGGATGCTCTGCTGCGAGAATACGAAGAGAAATACACTATTGCTACAAGCGATTTGGAGTCCATTCGCTACCAGGCACGCGAAGAAATTGCAATAAAGCAGATGCTTGACCGTGAGGGCTGCACCGCTTATTCCAATACCTTTGAGGATTTGTACGGAATGCGCCAGCTGCCGGGCCTTGCGTCACAGCGGCTAATGGAGCAGGGCTACGGCTACGGCGGTGAGGGCGACTGGAAAGTAGCCGCCATGACCCGGATATGCAAGGTGATTGGTAACGGCATGAGCGGCGGCACCACCTTTATGGAAGACTACACATATGATTTAACACGTGGAAGAGAGCTTTCTCTTGGTTCCCATATGCTTGAGGTATGCCCCAGTGTTGCACTAGAAAAACCACGCATTGAAGTGCACCCGCTTGGCATAGGCGGCAAAGAGCCACCGGCACGCCTTGTATTTGAGGGGCACCCCGGCAAAGCGGTGGTTGCCTGCCTGATTGATATGGGCGGTCGCTTCCGTTTGCTGGTGCAGGACATTGAGTGCATTCAGCCAACCCAAAGCATGCCCAATTTACCGGTAGCCCGCGTGATGTGGAAGCCAATGCCCGATTTAAGAACTGGTGCAAAGTGCTGGATTATTGCAGGCGGCGCTCACCACACTACACTCAGCTACGATGTAACGGCAGACCAGCTCCGTGACTTTGCCCGCATGATGGAAATAGAGTTTGTTCACATTACAAAAGACACCGTGCCGGAGGAGCTGGAAGAAAAACTGATTCTCTCCGACTATGTTTGGCGTGCTAAGCAAAAATAGAGCAGCCAATCTTTCTGGAGGTAAGAAATATGCTAGAGCAACTAAAAGAACAGGTTTACAAGGCAAACCAACTGCTGCCGGAACACCACTTAGTCACCTTTACGTGGGGCAACGTGAGCGGTATTGACCGTGAACAGGGTCTAATGGTGATAAAGCCCAGCGGAGTGGAATATGGCGATATGAAGCCGGAAGACATGGTGGTCATGCGCTTGAGCGATGGTGAAATTGTGGAGGGAGTCTTGCACCCATCGTCTGACGCTCCAACACATTTAGAGCTATACCGCAGCTTTCCTGCCATTGGCGGTGTGGTACATACACACAGCCGGTGGGCGACGATATTTGCGCAATCCAACCGGGGAATTCCCGCACTGGGAACTACGCAGGGAGATTACTTTTACGGCGAAATTCCCTGCACCCGGCTCATGACTTCGGCTGAAATCAAAGGCATATACGAACTAGAGACCGGGAAAGTCATTGTTGAAACCTTTCAGAATAAAAACCCAAATGAAATGCCCGGGGTACTGGTTGCCAGCCATGGCCCATTTGCATGGGGTTCTTCTCCCATGGATGCAGTGCACAATGCCGTTGTGCTGGAAGAGGTTGCTTTTATGGCTTGGCACAACTTAGCCCTACGCCCAGACATTCCACCCATGCAGCAAGATTTACTCGATAAACACTACCTGCGCAAGCATGGCCCGGCCGCCTATTACGGCCAAAATAATTAACTTGATTACAAGATACTTTTTCTTTTCTCATTCCTCCTAATTATCCAGAAAAGACCCCGAAAGCCTGTTGGGCGCTTCGGGGTCTTTTCTATGCTTGCCTATGCTTAGACAAAGAATAAACATATATCAGAATTCCACCAATGGTTAATACACTTCCTACAATCCAGTACACACATACGAGCGGCGCCGTAGAACCATAAATATCAAATACTCCTGTTAACAGGCTTCCCAATGTGAGAGTAGCTATTCCCGAATAGTAAGAATAGCGTGATAACACACCCGGTAATTTACTTGCTTGGAACAATCCCAGCAAATAAAAAGGAAGAGCTCCAAGCAGCAAAGGGAATAAAAACAGCAAGCCCATAAAGGGAGAGAATACATTATGGCTGAACAACTCATAAACAAACCCAAACACTGCGCAGAAAACCGTGAAGAGCAAATACATTCGAACCGTCCTGTTTGTTTTCACTTTACCCAATATAAACAATATCGCTCACCTTCCTCTCACTGATTTTATTCCCCCCTGTGGTTGGCTGGTTGATAATCTGCCCACGAAACACCATGGTAGATGAACCGCCCCCATCCAGATTATAGGCGGTTTTTACGCCAAGGTTTTCCATAAAATCTGCCAATTGGTATAAAGAGAGCCCCGCACTTTCCTCCGTGCGACCGTCTGACACCACCATTACATAATGAAGGTCATCCACTTGGCCGATTGCCGTACGGGGATTACTTGCCATTGCTTTTCCCACCTCTTCGTTTTGGGTAATAGATACTTCTCCGTTTTTGACCAGAGACGGACCAAAAGACAGCACCTGCTGCACATTGTCTTCCAGAAGCTGCTTGGCTGTAACAGAGCCTTCGGTAACAATCTCAAAGGAACCGTCCTTTTTTATTACCAAATCCTCCTGTGAAGAATCTGACGAAGTCTCACGGTACAGCACTCCATTCCGGATAACGTAGCCACTGCGAGCGCTGTAATAGTCCCCGTTAATAGCCAGCAGCGCATTATTTTGCTCCGCCATAGCCGACGTTCTCTGTGTAATATTCTTGCCATAGGTATTATTTGCGAGTGCGGTTTTAAGGGCGCTGCTATCGGTAAGTACAATATCTGCAACGTAAATGGTGGTATCATTTTCACGATATTGCTTAATCTCAATCCTTGTTTTACTGTCTTTGTATGAGGTATCTGAAACCACGGCAGACGTTGTAGCCTCTGAGTTGTTTTGCTCAGAGCTTACGGACGAGTCTGTGCTCATCTCTTGCAGAGCACCCGGTGTTTGCGCATAGCTTCGCGGAATAACAAATGCATCCAACAGCACATATGCGGTAAAAATTGTAAGGCAAAGTCCGTAACACAGCGGCCACAGAAATACAGCTTTTTTCTTCATGTTTGTTTCCCTCAGTCTTTCATCTTTTCTTCCATGCTATATTCCTGTGTGCTTTGGCGCCGAAAAACCCAAAACCGCTGCCCAGCCCAGCTGACACAGAAAAAGGTAAGCTCCGTTACCAGCTTTGCCATAAACTGATTCATTCCCATTAGATTAAAAAAACAGCTAAGTAGCAGGGTATTCCCAAGCAAAATGCTCACCGCCAGTAAAGCATACTGTAATCCAGTTTTAACGGTACTAGCCGAGCTATGGAACACAAACCGTTTATTCATAGCGTAATTTGCACTGGCACTTATGGTTCTGGCTATAATGTTGGCTATAGGAACACTAAATTCTCTTCCCAACCCGGATAAAGCCACCGCCAAAATACTATAAAGGCCATAATCGATGCAAAATGCCAAAAACGAAGAAGCTGCAAATTTTAGAATTTGCTTGTAAATACGAAATGAATCCTTCAAGGTGTTAAAATGAGAGCCTTTGTTCCCATTCATATAGATGGTCTGAATCGGCACCTCCAAAATACGAATATTCCTCTGTGCACATTGTAACAGCACATTCATTTCATATTCGTAGCGGCTGCCCGGCACACTAGATAAAAATGGAATCATAGACACACAAAAGCCACGCAGACCCGTTTGTGTGTCACTCACCCGAACTCCTGTGGAAAGAGAAAAAACCGCTCTTGTTATGCTATTCCCTAATTGGCTTCGCATCGGGGTTCCTTCTCCAAAGGCACGCACACCCAGAACAAGAGAATCGGGATGGGCTGCAACATTGGCCGCAACTTTTACAGCATCTTCAATTGCATGCTGGCCATCTGAATCTACCGTAACAACAATGCTCTTTTTCTCATAATGCTCTTTAATATACTGGCAGCCAGTTTTTAACGCTTGGCCTTTGCCTTGGTTTACCCCATAAGTAAGTACATGTGCAAAAGGACGGCATTGGTGGAAAATTCTTCTGTAATTTATACCGCTGCCATCATCTACTACTACAACTGTAAAGCCAGAGTCAAATAGCCGCTTTGTTAAATCAATTAAAGTTTCTGTCGGTTCATACGCCGGAATTAAAGCGATTATTTGCATATCGCATACCTCCAAAGAATTTGGGATTTTGTGGCTTGCGTTGGGTAACGTAATCTGTTTAATCTGTGTTTTGATAATACAGATTTTTGTTTCCTTTTCGTGCCCACAGTATAATCCTAAAACCTGAAAGTACCCTGAAAAGAAACAAAACCATGTTTTACCAATTATTATACTCGTACTAATATGAAACAATGGTAAAATAAAAAAAAGACCCCGAAAGCCTGTTGGGCTTCGGGGTCTTTTCTAACTTACAACTGATATTAGTCGGATTTCTGGCTCGCCGCAGCTTCCGCTGCCTTTTTTACAGCTGCCTTTGCGGCTTCATCCTTATATTTCTCATAGAAAGTTGCCGTTAGGGTAACCGTTACTTTTCTTTTTGCAATACTGCCTTGAGCGGCATCATCTGAACTTGTTGCAACCGTTATTTTACTCAATGAACACCGATAGGGACACCCATATAAATTGGAAAGAACCTGTTTTGCCGCCGCATAGTTACTCGCGGTAAAGCTCATTTGAATGGGTCGCAGCACCATGTCATCACCATATGTTACATTGGAAAAGGTGAGGTGATATTCCCCTGCGGCGCTTAAGATTGCATCGAGCTGTACAATCACATTGTCAATGTTATCGTAATTAGGGATTCCAGTCGACAAATATTCTTGGCTGCTATTGAGCTTATCGAGCTTGGACTGCATCTTTTGCATTTGCTGCAGTTTCGCGGCTTCCTCTATTTCGGCGTCCTGCGCCTGAACAAGCCGCTCCTGCGCCTGCGCTTTTTTGGATTCCACCGGACCTAAAAACAACTGAAAGTACCCGGCAAAGAGTGCCACAACCACAAGCACAGCCAGCAATACCAATTCCCGCTTGCTTAAGGGCCTTTTCATGAAGATGCCCCCTTCCCGGAGGAGGTAATCACGGGCTCCTCAACCACAAGCGTAATAGTCATAGCGGCAGTTACCGTTTTTGCCTTTTCATCGGTAGCGGCGGTGTATACCTGCACATTTTGTACCATCCCGCTCGACATCAGGCTTTGGTAGATGGCAGAGATATGATTGAGAGTTACACCAGACAGCTTTACCGTGATGACCGGAGAAGAAATAGTAAACGAAGAAACCTCTGCACTGCCTAACAACTCTTCCTCAATCAGGCGCAAGCATTTCATCGGGTCTGCCTGGCCGTTTAAGCTGGGCTGTGTTTGCATCTCCAGCTGAAATTTCTCTAAAACCTTGCCGTAGTTTTCTGTTTTCTCTTTGAGATTCCCAAGCTTTTCTTCTTGAAGCTGTGCTTGCTTCTCCGTTCGTTCCAATGCCGTTAGGGGAGCTATTATTCCCAATTGAACAAACAGCACTACAACAACCAGCAGTGCGGCAGTAATTGGAACCAGATAGCCCACTCCGCGCAGCCGAAAATCACGCTGTGCTAAGTTAATCGTCGTTTTCACGGGTCGCTTTATCCCTCCACCCAACTGCCGTCACCTCCCGCTCATTTCGAGTGCTGCACCTACCGCCTCTGGGCAAAGCTCAGCAGCGGCAGTGTCATCATTTGGCAGCAATTCTGCAACGGAGTGAATATTCAGCCGCAGAGTATCTCGTAAAATCTGCATGAGTTCCGGTGAAGAGGCTAACCTGCCGCAGAAATAAATATCCTTTAAATCGGAACCCGGTGTATTAAATCCATAAAAATTTACTGCACGAAGTATTTCTACCGCTATTTGTGAATAATGCTCTCTTACCGAAAGTCTGTCCGCATCCTCTTGAGGACCCATCGCCAATTGGCGCACGGGTACATCGCTGTATTCGATTACACGAGTCGTTTCATACGCACAGCCGCGGTACATATGAACACGGATGGAGCGGTACCCCAAATCTGCAATGCAGTATTCTTTTGGGTGGTCTTCTGGGTTTGCCTGCTCAAATACACGAATTAAATTGCGGTAGGTAAGGTATTCCGGTACGGCTACCGAAAGCCGCAGGCCTGCCCGCCGCAGCATAGCACGCCATTTCCGAATTACACTCTTAGGCGTTGCCGCAATGAGGAGATCCAGCTTTTCAGCGTCGCCGCCTGTGGGGTCCTCTAGCGTATCTACCACCGCATAATCGTAGAAGTATTCTTCTTTGCCCTGCTGTATGTAATCGTGAAATTCATAGGGAAGATTTACTTTCAGCTGCTTTTCCGTCATAACTGGAACAATCACACGGCGTACAAATGCAGCTTCTGGCGGGAGCACCAATGCACAGCTTTTCACACTGATTTTCTCTCGTTTTAGCAACTCACGAAGCTCACTCGCAAGCGCATCGGAACAAGCAACACGCTGCCCCTCACGCGGTAGCTCCGCCGTTAACATGGAACAATATAGTTTTTGTACAACGGTACCTTTTACCACCGCAAGCTTTACGGTTCCGGTGCCAACATCCAGTCCCAAATAGGCCATGGTTTTCCTCCCTGCTGATGGGCTTACAAAGCCGCACACCTTTCGGTGACGCGGAATACAATCTAAATCTTTTTTACTTCAATAAGAATCCGAAGTAAGTTAAAAAAACAAGCTTATGTAATAGGCAACTGCCGGTTTTGCCGCTAAAAGCGAAACATACGCCCCCGCTGCAATGGCAGGTCCAAATGGAAAAGCTTCCGGGTTTTCCGGGTCACCCGTCTTTTTCTGCGTTAATATGGCAAATAGCAAACCAAAAACGCAGGAGACGATGAGTAAAAATAACACTTCCTGCACAGCAAAATATAAACCGCACACAAAAAACAGCTTAATATCTCCACCGCCCATGCTTTCCCTGCGCAGAATACGATCCATGAAAAGTGACAACAGCAGTAAGGGAACCGAAGCACAAAGCGCGCTGATGATGCCACCGGTTAGATTCGCCAAAAATGCGGATCCATTTAAGAATGGAGTGAAAATAGCCCAATTTATTAAAATAGCAAGCAGAAGTCCGTTGGGGATGAGCCCGGTATCGTAATCTACCAAGGCAACTGCAAGCAGAAGAATGGTCAAAATAAAATATTGTAAGGTTTGGGCAGTTACCCCATACCCTATGACAATACCCACAAAAGCCACCGCACACAGCAGCTCGGTTAACGGGCATCGAACCGAAATTTTATTGCCGCACCAACGGCAGCGGCCTCGCTGAATCAGCCAGGAGAACACGGGAACCAGCTCTTTAGCAGTTAGCTCGTGACCACACTCGTCGCAGTGACTGCGGCCTCGTATAAAGTCTTCTCCCTGCGCAATGCGCCACGCCATACAGGAAGCAAAGCTACCCAACACCAGACCGAGAAGAACGGTGCAAAACAGCAGGTAAGCCGCCAGCGCCGGGGTTAATTCATATAATAGCACAGACGGCTCCTCCTGTCATTAAACTACATAATACTGTTTAATGGAATTTATTTTCAGTCCCAATCATAACTGAATTCTCCATTTGTATTAATAGATAATTTAATTACTTTTCCTTTATGATCACCATCTGTTCCAGCTGCTGTTCCCTGTCCATATCCTTTTGAAGGTTTCGTTGTTACAATTTTTCCATTCTCTGCATCATAAAATGCATCAGTATATGTTTTTGTATTTGTTAAATACTCCGTAACAGCAATTGCTTTTGCTGCTCGCACATTCGCAGTATCCGTATTTTCGCGAGCTGTTTCAAGTTGAGCATTAAACACTGGAATAGAAATTGCCACCAAAATGGCGATAATTGCGACGACGATCAGCATTTCCATCAGGGTAAAGCCTTTTTTTGATTTTCTCTTTTTTTGCAGGGTTTGCAACGTGTTGTTCATAGAAATTTTTCCTCCTTCAATTTTCTCGCCCTGGCTAAATCAAATTATCTCATTTGAGCGAATGGTTTATTTATGTATTAGCCGGTAAACCGACGAAATACCACACTTTCATCAGCCCACATTAGCATACAGGCTAAACATGGGCAGGTAAACAGAGAGCAGAACCAAAAGCACCACCAGCGCCAAAATACAAATAATAATTGGCTCTAAAAGGCTAAGTGCCTTGCGTGTTGCCAAATCCGTTTCGTTATCGTAATACGCGCTTACCATTTCTAGCGTATGCTCGAGCGAACCGGTTTCTTCCCCAATTCGTACCATTTCTGAAACCAACGCAGGGAACGCCGCGGCGGTATCCAAACAAGAGCCGAGTGTTTTGCCCTCTTCCAAATCGGGCAGTCTTTCCTTTAATCGGGCACCAATCCATGTATTATCTAAAACCGATGCGGTGACAGACACCGCTTGAATCATTGGTAGACCCGCAGAAAGCAAAGTCGATAGCGTACCGGCAAATTGCGCCGAAGCCTTCATCAGGCTAATACGACCAAGAACCGGCAGCTTTAAATGCAAACGCGCACGAAACAGCTTGCCCTTCTCTGTGCGTACATACATTTGATATGCAAAAATTACCCCGCCAATGACTAATGCCAAAAGAGGCCAAAAGGTGACTAAAAAACCACTTAAAGCAATCAGGCCGCGGGTAATCCACGGCAGCTCCACTCCCATAGAAGAAAAGCTCGAGGTAAACGCCGGAACTGCCACCACCATAATGATAACGACAACCACAGCAGCCACAAATAGCGTAAAAACCGGGTAAGTCATCGCCGCCTTTACCTTGCTTTTGCTTTGGAACGACTTATCATAATAGGTTTGCAGGCGCTTGAACGCTGCGTCCAACGTGCCGGATTCCTCCCCGGAGCGCACCATTTCTACAAAAGTGGCTGGCAGGTTTTTGCCACGATTTCTTAGGCTTTGCGCCAGACTCATACCCGAGGCAACGTCCCCAGCAGACTGCTGTAATATTTGCCGCAGTACTTTATCTGCCGTTTGGCCTGCAATCAGCTCTACCGCACGCACAATCGGCATTCCCGAGCTAAGAATAACCGCAAACTGAGAACACATAACAGCGAGCGCACGCTCACTGACCTTACCCGTCGCAACCTCAGCCCGCCTTTGCTTGCGTTCTTTTACCGGTGTTATTTTTGTAATAGCAGCATCCATTTCTCGCAGCCTTGCCACTGCGGCATATTCATCCTGCGCTTCAATGGTGCCGGTAATCTTTTTTCCATCTGGTGAAATCGCCTCGTACTTAAAGCTCTGCAACGGGTATCACCTTGCTTTCATCATATCACAATTCAAAAAATATAAAAATAGTTATTGATATTAAATTCTCTTTTTGTCCCAGGTAAATGCTGGGGCTTCCAAATATTTACTTGAGAATATTTAAATTACGTTCCACGTAATCAATATCGTGAGCCGCCAGCTTTGCTGTATCGGCACGAATTTTACCCTCACGAAACAGCTTTAGAATGGCATTGTCCATCGTAATAGCGCCCTCCCGTGCGGAGGTAGCCACTGCATTGGCAATCTGCGGAGTTTTCCCCTCACGAATCAGGTTGCGAATCGCATTGTTTACAATCATTAATTCGCAGGCGCACACACGGCCAGTTCCCTCTTGGTTGGGAAGAAGCTGCTGCGCCAAAACCGCACGCAGCGTCATAGAAAGCTGCATGCGAATTTGCTGCTGCCGTTCTTCCGGGAATACACCAACAATACGATCAATGGAATCCGCCGCACTACCTGTATGCAGAGTGGTTAGCACCAAATGCCCGGTTTCTGCTGCGGTGAGTGCTGTTTCGATCGTAAATAAATCGCGCATTTCGCCAATTAAAATAATATCGGGGTCTTCACGCAATGCAGCGCGCAATCCGGCGGCATAGCTTTTGGTATCCCTACCTATCTCGCGTTGGTTAAAGATAGAGCGGTCGGGCTTATAAATGTACTCAATGGGGTCTTCCAACGTAATGATATGCCGTGCTTGGCGGTGGTTGATTTCATCAATCATTGCGGCGAGCGTAGTCGATTTACCACTGCCGGTTTCACCCGTAACAAGAACTATACCCCGCTGTAAATCGGTTAGCTGCTCCACCATGGGAGGGAGCCCCAAGTTTCTTAACTCTGGAATATGGTCACTTAATAAGCGAAGTGCCGCTGAAAAAGAGTTCTGCTGGCGAAAAAGATTGATACGAATACGCACGCCCTCCAGCGTTGCGGCGGCATCCAACTCACCTACCTCGCAAAGCTGCTCAAATTCTGTACCAGCCAGTTCACGCGCAAGCTCCTCACAATCCGTTTGAGTGAGCACCTCTTCCCGCATGGATAAAAGTCTGCCTGCCACACGATATTTAGGTGGCAACCCGCAAATGAGGTGTATATCTGAAGCATTTGCCTCCGTCGCCTGCCGAATAAGTTCCCCTATACTCATAGCTCCTCCACCGCAACAACAATACGCCGTGCCTCTTCTATGGTTGTAATTCCCTGCAATACCAAACGACGGATGCTTTCTGCCAATGGCACAAAGCTGCGCTCTGTGCCAACAATGATTTCCAGTTCCTCCCGTCTGGCACCTCGGTTAATTGCCATGCGAAGAGCATGGCTAACAACGAGAATTTCAAAAGCCGCTGTACGCCCACGGTACCCAGTGCCAAAGCAGGAGGGGCAGCCCTCACCTTGGTAAAGCTTATGCCCGCTGTTCGGGTCAAGCCCAATACTCATCAAATCATCTGCACTGGGGGTGTACGTCTGCCGGCAGTGCGGGCAAATACGCCGCAACAATCGCTGTGAGATAATCCCGTTCAGTGCGCCTGATATGATATACGGCTCTACCCCAATATCAATCAGGCGGTCAATGGTTGCCAGTGCATCGTTGGTATGTACGGTAGAAAGTACCAAATGCCCGGTAATTGCCGCCCGCATTGCAATTTGCGCCGTTTCACCGTCACGAATCTCGCCCACCGCAATTATATCTGGGTCTTGGCGTAAAATGGAGCGCAAACCGCTTGCAAAGGTAAGCCCAGTTTTTTCATTGATTTGTACCTGATTGATTCCATCAATGTTATATTCCACCGGGTCTTCCAGAGTAACCAAATTCACCTGGTCGGTATTCAGTTCGCGAATCATGGTGTACATAGTAGAGGATTTACCGCTTCCGGTTGGGCCTACAATCAGCACCATACCGGAGGGGCGAGAAATGAGGCTTAAATATTGATTCATTTCATCCTGATTCAGGCCAATTTTTTCTTTGCTTAACAATTGGGAGTCCTTGTCAAGCAATCGAATCACTACTTTTTCCCCATAAATGGTGGGGAGTGTGGAAAGACGCAGGTCAATGTCGCGCCGCTGCACACGCACCGCCGCGCGACCATCCTGCGGGATGCGGCGTTCGGTTACATCCATACCACCCATGATTTTAATGCGCGAAATCACCGAGCCCTGTAAGTCCTTAGGCACACTCATTACACTTCGCATCACACCATCCACCCGCATACGAACCAACAATTCACGCTCATGCGGTTCAATATGAACGTCACTGGCGGCATCTAAAACCGCGCGTTCAATGATGGAGTTAACCAGCCGAATGGTTGGGGCAGAGGCCGAATCTTCCTCTTCGCCAAGAACACTTGCGGTAAAGCTGTCTGCAAAGCGGTACTGAGCTCCCTCTCCCATCTCACGCTTCATGTCTGCTATGGCGCGGGCAGCACCCTCACTGCCATATAGCTTTGATATGGCATGCTCAATGGAATCTGCCGTGGCAATCATCGGTATTACCCGCTTGCGGGTAGAGGCTTTCACCTCTTCAATCGCCACAAAATTCATTGGGTCGCTCATTGCTATGTACAAAGAATCCTTCTCTAATCGAACCGGCACAACACCGTATTTTTGAGCAATCTTCTTTGGGAGCAGCTCTGCAAGTTGCGGCTGAACCGGGGTACTGCTTAAATCTACAAATTCCACACCGAGCTGCACGCGCAGTGCTTCAATTAATTGTTGTTCGGTGATAATGCGCTCTTCAATTAACTCCTGCCCCAAACGGTTTTTTGTTATCTTTTGTTTTTTTAAAGCGTGCTCTAATTGCTCCTGCGTTATAAGTCCTACGGAAAGCAATAAGTCGCCTAAGCGAGTATATGTCATAAAGGGCCCCCCTCTCTTACTGCGGCTTATTCGCCGTTTACAGCCCGGAATGTAAATGTATATGGCTCTGTTACCAGTTGGCGTGCAGAATCGTACAGGCAGTAGCTGCCGGTAAACACGCCGTCTTTATAGCGCAGGTCAAACCTGCTGCTAAGGCTTGTGCCCGGTGTAAAATCTGCGGGAACTACCTTTAAGTTAGAGTAGCTTAAATTGCTCAGCAAAGAGATATTGCCTGAATCCCCCTCGCCTGCATAAGACAAATAAATATGCCCGGCATCTTTTGTACCAGTGCCAACGCGGAGCATTCCATCCGTAACCCCATAGGCTGCATTGGAATACGAGGTTACCCTTGTGTCATCATCGGTCGTTACATTCTGTGCATAGCGCAGAACGTCTGATAGTGCTCGGTTCATGGTGTCTGCAACAGACTGGCTTTCCGCCACAAAGGTTTCTTGGTAGGTTACCCGCATGGCTGCCTGCGTGCCAATCAAAATGGTTGAAGTGAGCAGCGCGATGATTAATACAGCCATCAAGGTTTCAACAATCGTCATGCCAGAGCGGCAGCGCAGCTTGCGCTTCGGCATGTTCATCCCCCATCACTTTGCGCGTAAGAATATAGCTTTTCGGAGGAAGTTCCGCTGGAGTATGCGTAGTAGTTTACGTCATAGTCTCTGCCGCCTATCTCAATACTGCCGGAGGAAACGGGAGAGGCACCCTGCTTCTCTGCCGCCGCAAGCACCCTTTGGTACAGCGCGTCCAGTTCTTTCGCCTGCGCACTCATTTTGGTAGAAGCCATGGTCATCTGCAAAAAGAGCAGGCCGGAAAGCACAACCAGAAGAAGCGCCGCCAAAGTCTCCACCAGAGTTTCACCGGAAGAACTTCTTTTTCTGCGCATCCTAACCCGCTCCCTTCGTAATTTTGCCACCGCCCCACGAGGTTTTATAATAGTCGTAGGTTTTGTGGTCTGTTACGTGCGATGTACGGCATGTAAACGAGACCGTCATGGAGTAATTCCCCGCTGCGAGCTCCAGAGCCACATCGCCGCCCTGCTTCATCTTGAACTTTGCAGTTACATCCGGCATCTCGTCTGCCTGTATTGTAAAACTATCGGAATAATCCGTCGACCCGCCTGTATCTTTATACGCATTGGCGAGTAGATCTCCCTCTTCATCAGGAGAAAGAAACGGCTTTATTTTCTTCCAGCCGGTTTCCATAATGGGCTGGCCAGTCGCTGGGTCTATCCCCGTTTGCCAAGACTGCCACGTTTTTCCTTCAGTGTAAACATACTTACCAAGGGAATCCTTCACCAGCCGTGCAGCAGAAGCTACTGCTAGGTAATCCTGCTGTTCCTTGTAGCGGTCTTTCACTTTAACGGCATTAGCGGTTGCGGCTGTTAAAATCAGCGAGCCCATTGTAATACATATGAAAAAGAATAAGAGAGCAATTAAAAATGAGGCACCGCGTTTACTTTTCAGTTTATCACGAATCAACCGCATTACTACCCTCCTGTTTCTATTTAGCTTACCGGCCAATCGCCGTAGTAATCGAGTCCCTTAATGCGTGGGTAAGGGTAAGCTTGCCCTCTTTGTGCATCCGTAACGGGGTGTGTTTGTGCGGGGGTGGTTGCCATCGTCCAGCTTTGGTAGCCAGAATCCCAACTCCAGCCAGATGCGTACAATTGCATCTGGCGTAGGGTATCGAACGATACACTGGTAATTCTGCCCGTCTGGTTCCATAAAGTATCCACACCCGAATTAAAGCCGCCGAACTGCCTTACCCAGTAGCAATCGGTTGCACTTACCACTGAGTTGGTAAACCCAGCACCAGTACTCCCAAAGGTGAGCGCAACCGCAGCATAACTGTTCTTTACAAAGCCGTTGTATTGGGTAATCTCTTGCAGAAAGCCCGAAGCATTGCCACTCGCTGATGTTGCAGAACCGACTGAAAAACAGTTCGTTACCGTTCCCTGCCGCAGTGCACGGCCAAAACCAGAGGCAGTTCCATTGCCAGCCGCTAAAATTTTACCCGTGTGGTAAGAGTCACTCACTTCTCCGCCCTCCATGCTGTTAAAGAAGCCGGAGGCACTCCCACCATTTTGTGCGGTGACCAACCCGCTTGCATAAGAAAGCCGAACGACACCGCCTGAGTTTTGTAAAACAAAGCCTGCGGCACCGCCACTTTGCAGCGAGGTAACCTCCGCAGCCGTACTGCTGTTTTGTATGGTAGCGTTCCATGCGTTTTGCCCTGCAAAGCCCGCCGCACTTGCTCCCGTTACCGTTACGCTACCGCTCACCGTATTGTTAGAGATACTTCCCGTATTCAAATTACTTGCGGAACCAACTAACCCCGCTGCTAAACCATTGGGGTTGCTCACTGCTGTATTCGTCACCTTGCAATTTAAGATTCCCGGTCCACCGCCGCCAATGGTGCTAATCATACCCGCAGCATATTGCCCGCCGCCGGTTACGGTAACGCTTGTACTCTCTGTGCCTACCACACAATCTATTATGGTACCGCCATTGGAGGTGTGCACCAGACCGGAGGCAGAGCCGGATGTACTAACGATGCTGCCGGAACGAACGTTACAGTTCGATACAACATTCTGATTGGTTTGCACGAGCGCCGCTGTATCTCCAGATTTACGAATAGATACCTGAATCAAGTCTAAGTTCTTCAGGGGTCCCATATTTGTGCTTACCAGTGGCTGTTGAAGTCCGCTGATGAGATTCCCGCCGCCATCGTACGTACAGCCGGTGTTATTCACAAACCCGCCGGTATCCGCTTTTGTAACGGTGATATTATGGGTTTGCTTAAAATACCAGCCACTGTCCGAAATTCGATTGCGCTCACGAAGCTGTTCCTCTGTGCGAATCTGCATTGGCTGCGATTCATTCACTTGCAATACATTGAGCGAGAGTGCCGCTCCAAAGAAAGGATTGATGTAAATTGAACGGCCTGACTGTAAATCCTTTACACTGCGGTCACGCTGATTTACATGCGTTTGCAGGTCTGTGGTGGCATTAGGCAGTGGGTACAAATCTCTTTGAAGCGAGGGTATCGCTATTTTCTCGCCCAAGGTGGCATTTGGCCCCCATCCAATGTTTGGCCCTACAACGTTTTGAGTTCCAGCCGGAACAAGTACCCCGTAGCCAGTGGCGGCAATCACGGAATCATTTCTATAATCGAGCGTATCTGCCAGCACCCCGTTCGAGTCGAACCCGTAAAAGCCCCACGTTCCATTCGTGTACCTTTCATAGTAGCATAAGCTATAAGGTGGCTTCCCTTTAGAGGGTACAATTACCTCCGGCCAGTCGCCATAATACTCTTCGGTAACCATCCGGAACGGGTAAGCTTTCTCTTTTAATTTCTCTGCATATGGGTGGCATTTCTCCACACTGTTTTGAATGGTGTTGCCCGAGCTGTCTTTCGCCAGAGTATCGTACTCTAGGGCTGTCAAACCGGCAGGGGTAGAGCCCCCGTACGCATCCGAAGCCTCGCTGTTGCCAGACTGCAAGAGATAACTGCTGTCTGTATAGGCGATTGTACCTCCAGAGGCAAGCGGGCCATATGCAGTCGTGCCATTCGTTGTTACAAGCCCGCAGGCATAACTGGATGACACGAACAGGTTGCCCGTATTTACGCCCACCAAAGCACCGGAGTTTTCAGCAGCGGCAACGTCTGCTGTTGAATAGCTGTCTGTAATGCGGGTATACCCAGACGTAGAGCCGACCAAGCCCCCCGCTGTTTTGTAATATACACCCGAGTGCCCAGAAATGACAGTTACAGATGAGTAACTGTTTTGAATTTCAACCGGAGCAGAAGAACTTCCACCCCGCACACTACCGATTAGTCCCCCAGATTGACTGGCATCGTTGCTAACCGGTAAGGCAGAAAACGAGTTTTTTATGATGACTGCATTCCCATCTTTTGCCTCTATTAAGCCAATGAGGCCGCCGGTGGGGCGCTCGGAACCTGAGCTGCTGCTGCGCCCTCCTGTAACAAAGCCTTTACCAACACCCGATTGATAGGCGCCGCTGTTTGAAATAGTACTATTTCCGCCGTCGCCGCTTAATTTACCAATCAGTGAGCCCGCAATCTGCTCACCGGAGCTTTGAACATCCACCAATCGTAGATTTTGAAAATCTGCAGAAACCGAGCAGGTTCCAAATAATGCGGAAATCGGGCTTTGCATTTGAAAATTCGAGAGGAAATGAGCGGTTCTATTCCCGTCTTTCCCATCTACAATAAGGCCGTTCTGCTTTGTGGAATCTGTAAGGCTAATGGGCGTAAACCAAGCGGGTGCCGTGTTCACATGTTCCGTTATCGGCATCATGGTGGCTTGGCGAACCGAACGTGTAAAATCAATATCTCCCGTTTGCGTGGCAGTACCAACCCCCATGGAATAGTACCTAAGGTTGCTTAAGTGGCGAACACGGGAAAACTCCACTCCCCTTTTATGAAAGATTCCGTCTATGGTATCGTTTGTTTCGTGCTTTGCACCATACAGGCTGTTTACCTTACCAACCATAGCATTTTGGTACAAGCTTTTCCCGTTATAAGAGAGCGACACCTGCACGGTAATATCGTCCCCCGCATGCAGCGTGGGGAACAGAGTAGAAAAAGATTTGCCATCTACTAAGCTGTCTAGCAACACATACAGGGTAAAGTCGTTCCCGGTGGTTACCCCAGCGTAGATGCTCGATTTCCAAAGGCTGAACTCCGCATCACTTTCCTCTTTGGATTTTACCGCAGAGGTGCCGTTTGCACTGCGTGTTATAGAAGCTCCGCTTTCATCGGTAATTTGAATCAAAGCCAAAACCTTTTCTGGGTTTCGCATTGCCTCGCCCAACTCTGGGTAAACCAGCTTTACGTATAAATCCTCCCCGTTTACCAACTCCAACGTTTCGGGTAAATGATTGGGCTCCTCTGGTTCGCCGGGCGTTGGAGACGACGTGACAAGCCCACCGTAATACCCAATGCCTTTTTCGGCACGCAGGTCACGGTTGTCTCTTCCTCCAAGCTCCTTGCGTAACTCTGCGACTTCAGTATAAGTAAGAGAATTTTTCGAGTAATATACATCGGTCACATCGCCAGTTCGTGGGTTTACGAATAACACCGAGCCGCCAGGCAGAGTAGAAAAAAGTGCCTTTAAACGGCCTAGGGAATCTCCGACCTCTTCCGAGGTTATGTAGTAGATTGTTTTGGTAACTCCGTCCTCTGTAATTGAGTCATTTTGAACCACTTCACTGTCTGCCGCAAGCTTTTGCAATGCGTCAGAAGTTTTTTTCTCTGTAAGCTCGTTTTGTGCGGTTAGAAATATTTCGCGGGCTGTTCCGTCCAGCTCTGTAATTTGAAGGCCCTTCCAACTCTGTATTAAATTGGGTGCCGCCAATGCCAGCAGAATGGTAAGAATGGCAACCACTGCAAGAAGTTCCACCGTAGTGAACCCACGTTTGCTCCGTTTGTTTTCCCCACTGTGCCACACCACGCGTTTCACCACCCGTTCCTTTATCTCATCCCACAAAGAAAGCCGCCGTTACAAAACGACAGCTTCTCAAACACAATGCTTTTGGGCAGTTAACTGCGGAAGAGCACCATGTGGCACATCGCTTTAAACTACCATATTGGTTATAAAATTATGCTATCATATTTTCCTTGGTTTGACAAGAAAATTATTCTCATTTTTCTGTTGATTTTTGACGAATAATGGAAGATTATTCTATCTAACAAATTATAGAAACCGCCTTGTATTCTTATATTTTCATTATTACTATATTCTTTTATTTCTGTATTTTACCAAACTATTATTGGAAGGTTTTTTATTTTAACTTTTATATATAACATGGAATGAATAAGACAAAAAAGATGCTTCCACAATACGTGAAAGCATCTTTTAAACCAATTTACATTGTTTTGCTTTTATTCCCGAACCATAACCGAAATACCATTTGGGACTACGACGAGGTGTGCACTCTCCCCTTTGATTTCTCTCGCTTTTTGCAGAGCGGCGTCCACATCCGGCGCCCACATAATTTTCATATCCTCTACAGTCTGCTTTTGTGCCGGGTCAGTCACATATATCACTTTGTGCTTATTCAGTACACGGCACAGAATCTGGAACTCCCATTGGTCTGGCAGGGTTTGATCCTGCGGAGTCTTTAAAATCTGCTCTGTTAACTTCTGAGTAGATTCACAGTCCCGCAAAGCGTGATAAAAACTTTCGCCTCCATGACCGTCACTGCAGGAGCTTACCATAATGAGTACGGCCTCCGGTGCAGCGGCAGCTTCAGCGGCAGTGAGACCCTTTACGCTTTGGTAAATGTTTTGGTCAAGCGGATAGCCCCCGTTGCTGGAGATTACTATATCGCCCCGCTGCTTTGGCTTTACCTGGCAATAATTGAGCAGTAGCTCACACCCCTTGCGGTGAGCGGTAATGGCATTGCCGGCAAATGCCGCAACCACACGCTTTTCTTCATCTATAATCACGTTTACGATGTAAGCGAGCTTCGCAAACTCACAAGCGGCAAGCATATCTTTGTGAAGCGGGTTGCCGTCAAGCACACCGGTTCGCGCATAAGGGGAATCTATAAATTTGGAGCAATGATTACCAAGCACTGTTACTTGATCGCACACACCCGGCAGAACACTCTTTCTTCCTCCTGAAAAACCGGCGAAGAAATGCGGCTCAATAAAACCCTCTGCAATGAGCAGGTCTGTTTCCACCGCAAGCTTATCGATTACACAGGCCGCACCGGAGGGCAGAGTGCCTATATTCACATTGCTCTCTGCGTCGCGGCTGTCGTGAATTACGATCGTTTCATTCTCTACAATATCTTCTCCCAGCTTTGTTACAAGCTCTCGCTTATCCGTTGGGCGGTGAAATCCCGTTGCGACTAACAGCGTTATGTCTATGTTTGGGCTGCCCTCACGCAGCTCTTGGAGCATAAAAGGGATAATATGCTTACTTGGTACCGGTCGCGTATGGTCACTTATAATTATGGTGCAGGTTCTTTTACCTACGGCAAGCTCGCGCAGCTTGGGAGAATCAATTGGATTTGCCATCGCATCCAATACCAAACCATCCTCTGTATTGGCAGCTTTCAGCTCCCCAATATGAGATTCCAGAATTTCCGCTTCGCTAAGGTCTGATCGAAGCTCCATTTGAGATGTGCCGAAAGGGATTAAAACAGACACAAAAACACCCCACTTTATAAATTCTTCTTTGATATTTGTAGATAATCGAAATATTGGTCGCTCCAAAATAATGAACTTATCTTTACTTTACCACAAAAATAAATAAAAACAATGCTGATTTATTGGATTCTATTTTTTTACAAATCATACTCTCTCAATTTGTCAAAGAATTTAATTTACGCTATCCCGCTATTTGCCTTAATAAAATGAAAAATTAGAATATGCATGGATTCTATTTGAAAAATAATAGCAAAGCTAATATTGGTAGAACCAAATTACGACGACCAAAAGAGCAGCACGAATCGTTTGAGCTACGTTGGACCACGGTCTGCCATATTCAAATTCTATAAATGGTTCAGCTTTAATTAAATAGGAAAAGGCGAAAGGAAGTATCTTCCTTTCGCCTTTTCCTATTTATAGAGGATTTGTTTATGAGCTTGTTTTAATATAAAAAATGAATACAAGAAATTGAACGCATAGGACGACAAGCAAAAAAATTCGCAAAGCAACACTCACGGTTGAAAAGAAAACACTTAAAATGCAAACGGAAGAAAAAGTTAAAATGGAGGCTTTTGTTCTTCTCGTCATGCTTTTGCTTTCTACCGACTTTGCAAGATGCTTTTGGTAAAATCGGTTATTTACAATATAAGAATGGAATTTGGGAGAGCTGCGCGCAAAGCAATAGGTGGAAGCCAAAACAAACGGTGTGGTAGGCAGAACTGGCAATACAGCACCCAAGACACCCAAAATAAGCATTAAAATACCGAATATGAAATGAACTGTCTTCAATAAAACGTCCCCTGCTCTTTCTTTTCCTGTTATAGACAGTATAACGGCAAAGTGGTACAGTGTATACATCCAATCTTATTAAATTTATAGGATACAGTATAGGTGCAAACAGTCTGCTAATAGGAGTAACAGCCATGCTGCAAATTAACCCCGTCAGTTCACAGCCAATTTACCAGCAGATATACGAGCAAATCCGTGCCGATATATTAAGCGGCAGCCTTGCTGAGGGCAAAAGAATTACCTCTACAAGAGCTTTGGCAAAGGAGCTGCAAATTGGAAGAAATACCGTAGAGAGTGCTTATGCGCAATTGGTGCTTGAGGGCTACCTTACCAACCGGCCAAGCTCCGGTTATGTTGTAAACGATCTTCAATTCCATCTAAACCAAAGGGCAGAGCTACCTGAGCACCAACAAAGCCCCGTTACCGCTCCTGCTGAGAATAAAAAAGCAATTAAGTACAGCTTCCAGTATGGAAGCTTGAGCGCCAACGCATTCCCCGACAAGCTTTGGAAAAAGTATACTAACGATTTGCTGGGCAGCGCCGAGCTGCAAAAAATCCAGAGCTATGGTGATGTAAAAGGAGATCTCAGCCTGCGCATTCAGCTAAAAGATTATTTGTACCACAGCCGGGGTGTTAACTGTGAAGCCGACCAGATTATTTTATGCAGCGGCACACAATCCGCATTGGAAATTCTCATTCAACTGCACCCGTATGAAAACAAACAGATCGCAATGGAAGAACCCTGCTACAACGGTGCAAGTACTGTCTTTCAGAAGAATGGATATGAGATTCTGCCAATCCCAGTTCGCCATGATGGCATTTGCCTTGCAGCTCTTGCCGTATCTACTGTAAAAATGGTGCACATTACACCCTCTCACCAATTTCCAACCGGAGTTGTATTGCCGATACACAAAAGAATACAGCTTTTGAACTGGGCAAAGGAGCACGATACCATTTTAATAGAAGATGATTACGACAGCGAATTCCGTTACCACGGCAGACCAATTCCCTCTCTGCAATCCATTGATACCGGTGGACGAGTTGTTTATATTGGAACTTTTTCAAAGTCTCTGTCCCCCGGCCTGCGCATGGCATACATGATTCTGCCCAAATGGCTGCTGCCAAAATATGAAAGACGGTTTTCCGGGTACCAATGTACCGTTCCGCTGATGGAGCAAATTGTGATGACTCGCCTGATTGCCGATGGCCATTGGGAAAAGCACAACCGTAAAATCTGCTTGGCTCATAAGAAAAAACACGATATTTTATTACAGTCACTGCAAGCTTACATGGGCAATCGAGTAAAAATTCATGGGCAACAAGCCGGGCTGCATTTGATGCTGGAGTTTTTGGAGGGACAGCAAGAAACGATACTCATCGAACAAGCGCTTGAACAGCAAGTAAAAGTATGTCCGGTTTCCCCATTTTGGTTAAATTTGCACACCTATAAAAAAAATTGTATTATTTTAGGTTATGGCATGATTTCTGAGAATGACATTCCCACTGCAGTCCAACGCTTAGCTCGAGCTTGGTTTGGTTAACCGTATCCTAAAAATATTTAAAAACCGGCTCTTTGGTAAGAGCCGGTTTTATTGTACAATCTGGTTAAAAGAGAATTGTACAAGGAGGAACCAACCATGCAGTACCGCATGAAAACACACCCTTTAAAAGAAGAGCTGATTAACCAATTACTGGAACGCACCCAAACCGGCAGCTTAGCAACAATTAATGCCGACGGCACACCATACGTTACCCCCATGCACTTTGTTTACCAGCAAAACACGCTTTATGCCCATGGGTTGCCCAAAGGGCAGAAAATCAGCAACCTTACAAACAATCCAAGAGTTTGCTTTTGTGTATATGAAATGGACAAGCTCTTATTAGACCCGAACGAAAAGCCCTGCGATACCAACACCAAATATGAAAGCGTAATTATCTCCGGCAACGCCACACTTCTAAAGGACATTGAGAAAAAAGAAATGGTGTTAAAAGAAATTGTAAAGAAATACACTCCACACCTTGCAGACCGTGATTTACCCGCTAATATGGTAAAAGGTACCGCCGTAATTCAAATTGATATCACTGAAATAACCGGTAAATATTACGACTAAAAAAGCAGCTCCCCGAAAATGTTGGTTGGGAGCTGCTTCATTTTATTCTCAGTTGCAATCCATAACGTTCCATTAATAATAATTGGATTAGCACATAGGCGAACGTCGGCTAAAGAGCTGAAAGAACTAGTTCTGCATACTGTTGACGAAGCTTTGTATTGATGCTAACATTAATTGAAAAAGTAAACATAAAAAGGTGGTTGCTATGAATAAAGCTAGCCCACAGTTACCCAAGGAGTTTATACTAATAGATGATTTTTCTACTTATGCACTAGAGTTTCTTCAATCTGAGCTTCCTATCTCTGCAATAAAAAGTAGTGAAACCGTCGTTCAAGGCGAAGATTTTTACAATATTGAAATTAAAGAGAGTGTTTTTGACAATTCTACATTTCATTCCTGTAAATTTCATAAAGCCAGTTTTACTGATGTTATATTTCAATCCTGCGACTTCTCGAACACAGAATTTACGGATGCTTATTTTGAAAGATGCATATTTGCTTCTTGTAAATGTATGGGATTAGAAATGAGTGAAACGCTTATCAAGAAAACCGTTTTTAGAGATACCAATCTGCAATACTCATGCTTTGACAGGAGTAAATTGACAGATGTTCTATTTGAAGAAGTTGATTTCACAGAATCATCCATGGCGGAAGCAAAATTAAAAAACTTTCAGGCAAGAAAATCCAAGTTCTCAAATAACAATTTTTTTAAAACGCTGCTTGCAACTATTGACTTTACAGAAAATGATTTCGTTGCACCTATTGTGTCCTCCCCTCCTATCGAATTAAAAGGAGTGAAAGTCAACTTGCTCCAAGCAGCGGATTTAATTCGCCTTTGGGGTATTATTGTAAAAGTATAGCCTATTTCATTTGCTTCTGTGGCTTTCATATTCGATTTTTGAGCATTTTAAGATAGGCACTGTACCTTTGTGGTCTTAAATATATTTTATAATTCATCTAATAATAAGCACAACGTTTACATGATTTTTCTTATGCCCTAAATGCTCCTAATACGGCTATATTACAGCCTGCATTCGTTCTATATACTGCACCTTTCTTTGGCTCCTTAGATTAATACAATTTAACACTCTGATTATAAACAAAAATAAAGCTGAAGCAGATACAAAATCGTATCTGCTTCAGCTTTATTTTTTGGAGCTGGTGGTCGGAATCGAACCGACAACCTGCTCATTACGAATGAGCTGCTCTGCCATTGAGCCACACCAGCATATTTTTCTTTTATTCAGCCAATATAGTATACAAAAAAGAAACGAGTTCGTCAAGTGGACTTGCTCAGTTTTTTATTCCTCATGCTTCTGTATTCTCTTATCGAAAAAACAAAATTTCCTTGTCATGAATAAGTGAAAGAAAATCACATAACTATATGTTTAATTCTGGGATAACATATAATTAATATATTAAGCTCCCAAGAAAGAGTGATACTATGTCACTGAGAACCATTGGTAAAAACTTGCGGATTTTCAGGGAAAAATGCGGTTACACGCAGCAACACCTTGCAAATGTGCTCAATATTGATCGTTCCACCTACTCCTACTATGAATCCGGTAAAACAACACCAGACATTTCATCTCTTATTCTACTGTCTCAGGTGTTTTGCATCAGCTTGCCGGAGCTATTGGGGCAGGAGGATTTATCCCTCATGCTTAATGATTCTTCATCCTGGGGGAAACTGAACGTAAAACGAATTACAGACAATAACAGCCATATTTATGATTTGAAAAAAGATGAATTGCAGCTTATTGCGTTTTTTCGTGCCTGTTCCTCTACTCAAAAGGAAGAACTACTCCAAAAAGCGAGCGAAATACTAAGCAAAAATAATAAAAAAGAATTGGATTGAGGCTTTGCGGATTTTCTCTTTTCATGATATACTAAATTAGTAGATTATTGATTGCCGGAGGTGCCGCATGAAATTTGACGCATTTGCCGCCGGAATTGAGCCGGGCGGCCTTAGAAACACCAAAGAAATCCGCATTTTAATTTGTTACCTTCTGGTCAGTGTAGACTCGCCGTTCCGCAAAGAAGATATTATCGACATTTTGCAGGAGAACGGGCTGGCCAATTATTTTGAAATTACGACTGCTCTTTCTGATTTAATCGACAAAGGCAGCATTGTAATAAAAAATGGACTCTGTACTCCCGGTGAATCAGCTCGGGTAATTGCAAATCAGCTAGACGCCACAATTCCTACAGCAGTTCGCCAGCGTACCCTTACAGCGGCACTCCAGCTTTTATCGCGCATGAAGCGCGAAGAAGAAAACGCCGTAGAAATTACCCACACAAATAACGGCTACCAGGTAAACTGCCATATTTCAGGCGGCGATATGGAGCTTATGTCGCTCTCGCTTTACGTTCCTGATTTACAGCAGGCGAATCTGGTTAAGCTCAATTTTCAGCAAGACCCAGATATTATTTACCGCGCTATGCTGGCAGCGGTTACCAAAGACCAAAAGATGATGGCTGAAACACTCACTGAAATGGGTATGAAAAAACAGCCAAAAGAATAAACTACTCGCCGTCCATTGCTGCGCGCATGGCGGCGATTTTTTGTGTATCCGTCTGCCAAACCGTGTATTCCTGTACACTCACCAGTGGTTCACAACGCTGTTTTTTACGGTACTGCATTACACTCTCTGTCTTTTTGAGCCAAGATCCCTGATAAACAGATGCCGCTGTAACGCGTCGGAACGCCGCAAATTCCTGCGGCTCCATGTCTCCCGCTACCACAATCTCCATATCGTTTGCATTGAGAAGCAACCGTGCTATCAGGCTGCGGCCATCATAGCTGCGGCGGCACTGCCCAGAGGTTACAAGCCCGCCAAAGCCCATCATTCTCGCGCGCTGAAGGGCTTCCTCCGGCTCACGGCATTCATCAAATGCACGGCCCAGTACCATCTTCATATCTTCTGCTTGAACAATTAGCTCATCCATGCGAAGAACGTCCAGAGAGCCATCCGGCAGCAAAATTCCTGTTTGAACGGCGTCTGCACCTGCATCCCGGTAAAGAGCAATGTCATCTTTCATCATTTCAAACTCCGCTTGGGAACAGCAGTAGTCACCAAAATGCGGTCGCACCAAAACAGAGATCGGCAAATCCAGCCGATTGCGTACCTCATAAAAGAAGTTTATATTCGGAGTGATTCCGCCAAGCTGGAGTCCGGAGCAGAGAAGAAGCCGATCTGCTCCGGCACGCTGTGCCTCAAATGCAGAGTCTACTGTATCAACACATACTTCCAAAACCGCTTTCATATGTTCCCTCCTATAAAATAACGACCATTTTTATGTATTAAACACAAGCTGCACCAATACCATATACAAAATTGTGCCGCCCGCAATGCTCAGCAGTGTGTTGCGCTTCCACAAATGCAGTAAAACCACCGTGAGCAGTGCAGCCCCCTCTGGAATGGCATAGGGGAACGAAAGAGGGGTTGCGTCTCGCAAGCAGTAAACAATCAGCATACCAATCACCGCGGACGGAAGCACCCTGCCTAAATAAATCACCCACCCGGGTGTGGCTTGGTCAGCCGGAAAGAGCAGAAACGGTGCAGAACGAATGAGAAACGTAACTAACGCAATCACCCCTACCAATAGAAGTCCATGAAGTACTGTCATTGTGCACCCTCCTTCTTCCCCAACCTGCCACGCAGCAGTAAGAACACCGCGGTAATGGAGAGCATAGCCGGGATGACGAAGCCGGAGGAGCCAAACACCAGCAGGCAAACTAGCGATATTACAATTCCAAGAATAGACGCTGTGTGGTCTTCCTCGGCTTTCCAACGCTCAAGGAAGATAACCGTGAACAGCGCGGTCATTACAAAATCGATCCCCTTGGAGGGAATGTGCCAAACGGAGCCAAACACTGAGCCAGCCACACTGCCAAGTACCCAGTACATTTGATCCAGTATGGCTATGTAAAACAACAGGCGCTTTCTATCTGGGCCTGGCGGCTCTTTGAGCCCACAAAACAGAGAAAATGTTTCGTCGGTAAGTGAAAAAATCAGATACGGCTTTTTACGACCCATTTCACGGAACTCATTGAGCATTGCTATCCCATAAAATAAATGCCGGGCATTCACCATTAATGTCATAATTGCTGCACTCACCAAGGAAGCCGCTCCCGCTAATAAATCGACCGTAACAAACTGCATGGAACCTGCGTAGATAAACACGCTCATCAGCAGCGCCCACGGCAACCCATAGCCCTTGCTCTGCAAAAACACACCAAATGCAAAACCTAGAAAAAGATAACCGGTCATAACCGGTAGGGTATGCTTAAATGCTTCTTGAAAAAGATGCCGCTTTTCCTTCAACCGTAGCCCTCCCAAGAGAAAAAGCGACCTTTGCTCGCTTTTTTCGCCAATCTGTTTTTCACAATTATACCATAATTTTTGGAATAATAACAAGGTAACACCGGGAAAAGCATTCACATACATTTTTACTTTTTATGTGAATTAAAAGTAAGGTTCTCATTATTTTTTGTACTCTTACAAAAGTGGTTTTAGAGGAATTATAATAAAAGAAATTCAGATAAGTTTCCTCCTAAATTTTGAATGATTTCGTCTCACCAGATTAAAGATTAAAAAAGACCGGCGGTGGGAATCCCCAACCGCCGGTCTTTATTGGAATATTAGATTTAGCATAAGCAGCAATGTAACCCCGGGTATTCCGCCCGCAGCAGAAACACCGAGACTAAACAGACTAACCGGAATACTTACACCAGTAAATAGGCCGGTAAGATTTACCACAGCCAACGTTCCAACGCCGATAATAATACCGCCCGCCGCACGCTGCATTGGTCGCCTGGAGCCCAGCAGCGCCTGAAGCGCCGCAAGGAATAAAAAGATACCTACTGCCACCAGAATGGTTGTCATGCTTGGCACCAGACCGCCTCCTTTTTCTTTGCGTTCCTGCTCTTCATTTGAGATGTACTCAACTAAAAAGCAAAACCAGGCGGTGGATGACCGCCGGGTTTATTCCAAATTCGAAAAAGGAGAAGCTGAAATTCCCTGCCGCTTAGCCTCCTGCAATAGATGGCGATACCGCGCCAGAAGCTCAATGCGTTGATGCACACAGGCATCAATCAAGTCTTCATTGCACTCCATTTGAAACCATCTTTCGTTGCAGGCCATCAGCCTTGAAACTTCCCTCAACTCTTGTAAAATTCCAGAATCCTGCCTTACTGCCTCCATCGGCTTTACCGTCTGCTGGATCATCTTGAGTACAGTTTCCATATTAGCTCCGCCTTTCGGTTTATCATATGCTAATATGTTGGTCTTTTATACCCAATTTATACCGATTGGTTGGAATTTATTTCTTGTCCTGCAGGCATAAAATCAATACGGCCAGTGGGAATATCGGACGCCGCAACCACGATTCTCATTGGCGTTCCAATGGTAATGCGGTTGCCGGTGCGCTCGTCTACCTGTGTTACGACACCGTCAAACTTGTAGTTCGCGTTGGGGAATGCACCAATAGGCACAAAGCCCTCTACGCTACTCTCAAGCCTTACAAATACACCGCGCTGTGTAACACCGCTTACAACTCCGTTAAACTCTTCGCCAATGTGCGCTTTCATAAACTCTGCTTTGTAGCAATCTTCCGCACTACGCTCGGCTGTCATGGCGCGTACCTCACTTTTCGAGGATTCTGATGCCGCAGCTGCCGCAAACGACGCAAAGCGGAGAGACAATTCAATTTGCCCTAGCGTCTTGCTTTGCGATAAAATCCGGTGAATCGCCAAGTCTGGGTAACGGCGAATAGGTGAAGTGAAATGGCAATAATCAGCTAGCGACAAGCCGAAATGGCCAACTGGCTCAGTAGAATATTTTGCTTTTTCCATGGTACGCAGTACTTGGTGAGAGACTACCTGCTCCGCAGGTGTTCCCTTTACCTGATCCAGCAGTTCTGAGAAATCGGCTGGAGATGGCTTTTCGGAACGAAGACGCTGGGTGGAAAATCCGAGTGCCGCCGCTAGGCTCACAAGCGCCTTAATGCGATCAGGATCTGGATTTTCATGAATGCGATATACAAAAGGAAGCTGCTCTTCTTTTGCAAGCTTTGCCGCCGCCTGATTCGCGGTAATCATTAACTGTTCGATAACTTTTTCCGCTTCACCCTGTACACGAGGTCTAATATGAACGCACACACCGTTTTTATCGAGTATAAACATCGATTCTCCACTATCAAAATCCATGGAGCCCTTTTGGCGAGAGCGATTCTCTAATATTTTGGCCAATTCTCGTGCCGCATTTAGTGAATCGAGAACCGGGGCGTATTTCTCTAGTAATGCTTGCTCTGCTTCACCGCTATAAATACGGTTAACCTCGGAATACACGCCGCGTACCTTGGAATGAATTACGGTTTTTTCAAAACGATAGCTTACGATTTCACCGGCTTCATCCAAACGGATGAGAGCAGAAAATGTGAGCTTGTCTTCTCCTGCATTCAAAGAACAGGCACCATTTGAGAGCTCTTTTGGCAGCATGGGAATCACACGGTCTGCAAAGTAAACCGATGTACCTCGCTGAAAGGCTTCTTCATCAATCGCACTGTCTTCCACTACATAGTGAGAAACGTCTGCAATATGCACGCCCAGTTCAAAGCCACGCTCAGTGCGGCGTACATTGATTGCATCATCGAGATCCTTGGCATCTGCACCGTCAATGGTGCAAATCATTTCCTCACGCAAATCGAGCCTGTTATTGATTTCTTCCTGCGTGATTGGCTGTTGTGCCGCACGTGCCGCCTCGGCGAGTACTGCATCGGGGAATATCGTAGCAATTCCGTTTTGGTCTATAATTGCATCTGCACATATTTTTGCACTCTCTGCATTGCCATAAATTTTCACTACACGGGCAGAAAGCTTTTCACGCCGCGGTACGCGAACCAATTCCACCTGAACCTTATCACCGGGGCGAGCTCCCTTTAAATCCACCTTTGGGGTGGGCAAATTATAACGAATTGCAACATCTGGTACAATTTCAAACCCACTATACGACTTACGCACTGTTCCGGTAGTAATCCGTTGGCGCCGCTTTGTAACCGAGGCAACCTCTGCTTTTTTTCCACGAGCAGTTTCAGTCACATTTTTCAGCAGTACGGTATCACCAACAATTGCACCCTTAAGGCGGTCACTGGAAACGTACAAATCATCACCGCCACTCTCAGGGCGTACGAAAGCAAAACCCTCTGAGAGTGATAAAACCGTACCCGTAAGGTTGGTTTTGCCGACTCTGCCTAAAACTTGATGCCGTTTATTTACATAAATATCGCCGCTCTCCTGCATTTGGTGGAGGGTATCGTAAAAGACATTCTTGTCTTTAATTCCTGTTTTCTTAAGAAGCTCTTTTGAGGATATGGCATGACGAAGCTTCGAAAGCGCTTTTAAAATCGATTCAGCCGGTGTTTTTTCCTTCTTTTTTAACATGTTTCCCCTTTCCTTTCAAAAAAAAGCCCCGCTTTTCAGCGGAGCTTTTCGGCTGCATTCTTATTTCCCGGCGAAGAACATAATCGCATTTATGGCAATTACCATTACGAAAAAGCCTACCGCTATCACTTTTGTCCAGCGTGACAAAAACGCATCGATGGAACGAGCTTTGTTCTTAGACAAAAATGTATCTGCGCCGCCAGTTATTGCGCCTAAATTTTGCTGCTGGCCTTCCTGCAGAAGGATTATCACTATAATAGCGATGGAGAATAACAGCAAAACTACTCCAAAGAAAATTTCAAGTCCAGTCATAGCGTACCTCCGAACGTACAATAAACACTTGTGATTATGATACCACAAAGATTTTTGTTTAGCAATCTTTTTTCAAAATATTCTAGGACATCCACACTTTCCCTGCCGGCTGATGAAAGCGGCTTAAAATAAATTGTAAAATAACCTATTTTATAACCAATTTTCTTTTACTTCCAAAAATAGCCGTACATAACTTACTAATAATAGGGACATAGTAAGAACAAGCAATTGAGAGTTTCGCGTGCGTTTGCATTTTCAATTGCCGGAACCGCCGCCGGTTTGCTATTGGCATTCCGTGCGGCGATTCACTTTTTTACAAGGACATTTGACCTCTCATAGCATCTGCCTGGCTTGGTACTGCTCCGGGTGAAGGAACATTCTTACGATAGCGGTCAGGCGTTTCCAGCATACCCTCTACATATGGCTCTGCACTTTGCAGGTGGTGCTTCGCCGCTGTAAACGACATTACAAATACACCTTGTGTGGTACGGGTGGCTTTGTCTGCAATCGCACCGGTATGAACTAGCAGCAATCGCCCGTTTGTACCGGTTAGAAGAATATCGCGGTCTTCTTTCAGGTACATGATTGCCACAAGGGGAGATTTATCGCTATACGCTCCAACCAGCTTACGGCGGTTTGTTTTGGTGGCATAGGCAGAAAGTTCAACTTTAGCCGCCTTTCCGTTTTCAAATAAAAACAGCATGTAGCCTTGATAATTGTTGGTTGGAACCATGAAGATGGCATTTTCGCTATCATCCATACCAGCCTTTGCCGGAATATATTCGCCCAATACACTGGCCTTGCCGTCACTTAAATCTGCCGCACGCATTTTATAAACCTGGCTACGATCGGTAAAGAACAGCAGGTCACAGGCATTGGAGCCTTCCTCTGTTTGAGTTACCACATCTCCCTCTTTGAGCTTTTGCTCGCCGCTCATACGTAGAGACTGGGGTGTAATCTTTTTAAAGTACCCTTCACGAGTAAAGAAAAGATGTACCGGGTAATCATCAATCTCCTGCTCGGGTACATACTCCTCTAAATCAGACGCATACACAAGTTGCGTATGGCGAGGTTGACCATACTTTTTCTCTACCTCTTTGAGCTCGGCAACAATCACACCCTGAAGCTTTGCGCGGCTTTCCATCAATTCCTGTAAGTGAATGATTTCTTTCTCTAGCTCACTGGTTTCTTGTGTGCGCTTTAAGATATATTCCCGATTTAAGTGCCGCAGCTTAATCTCAGCTACATATTCTGCCTGGATTTCATCTATTCCAAAGCCAATCATTAGGTTTGTTACAACCTCGGCTTCTTCTTCCGTTTCACGAACGATTCGAATCGCCTTATCAATATCCAGTAAGATGGCTTGCAACCCACGAAGCAGGTGCAGCTTTTCCTTTTTCTTGCGCAAATCGTAATGGGTGCGTCGGCGCACACATTCCACACGGAATGCAACCCATTCGAGGAGCAGATTGCGCACACCCATTACCTGGGGTATCCCACTAATTAACACGTTAAAATTACAGGAGAAGCTGTCTTCCAGTGGCGTCATTTTAAAGAGACGCTGCATGAGCCGCTCGGGGTCAACCCCGCGCTTTAAATCGATGGTGATTTTTAGGCCGCTCAAGCCAGTTTCATCTCGAATATCTGAAATTTCTTTCAGCTTGCCTTGGCGCACCAAATCGACTACCTTTTCCACAATTGCTTCTATGGTTGTGGTAGGTGGAATCTGCGTTACGTCGATGCAATTTGCCGTTTTGTCATACGAATAGCGACAGCGAATTTTTACACCGCCACGGCCGGTACGGTAAATCTCTTCCATGGCAGCTCGGTCATAAACCACTTGCCCGCCACTGGGGAAATCCGGTGCCTGAAGTGTGGATGCAATATCAAATTCTGGGTCACGAATCAGGCCAATAGTAGTTTGGCAGACCTCCGCTAAGTTAAAGGGGCAAATATTACTTGCCATACCAACCGCAATACCAGTATTTGCATTCACCAAAATAGATGGAAATGCGGCTGGGAGTAATGTTGGCTCTTTCATCGTATTGTCGTAGTTATCTACAAAATCGACCGTATCTCGATCAATATCTCGAAAAAGCTCTTGGCAAATATTGTCTAGCTTTGCCTCAGTGTAACGGGAGGCCGCCCAAGCCATATCACGAGAATAAAATTTACCGAAGTTTCCCTTGGAATCGACATAAGCGTGCAAAAGTGCCTCATATCCGCGACTCAGACGAACCATGGTTTCGTAAATAGCAGCATCACCATGCGGATTTAGCTTCATGGTTTGTCCAACAATATTCGCACTCTTTGTTCTGGAGCCTGTAAGCAACCCCATTTTATACATTGTGTATAATATCTTGCGGTGCGATGGCTTAAAGCCGTCGATCTCTGGAATGGCGCGCGACATAATTACGCTCATTGCATAGGGCATATAGTTTTTTTCCAAAGTTGCGGTAATGGGCTGTGTTACCACAAGCCCTGCGCCTTCAATTACACCCTTACCCTTGGGGGGCGCTGTATTCGATTCTTTTTTTCTGTGTGCCAATTTGTTCCCCCCTTAGCTTACATCGGCAGCATCTAGGTAATCGTGGCCGCTTCGGGCGATAAAGTCTTTACGCCCAACCAGGTTATCCCCCAAAAGCAGGTCAAACACCTCTGCCGTTCTGCCCGCATCTTCGGGCATTACTTGAATCAGCCGCCGCGTAGCGGGATTCATTGTCGTTAAATTCATCATATCCGGTTCGTTTTCACCCAAACCTTTGGAGCGCTGAATCACGTACTTTGTACCCTCCAAGCGCTGCAATATCTTTATTTTTTCCTGCTCGGTGTATGCAAAATAGGTTTGGTCTTTTGCGGTTATCTCAAACAGTGGGGATTCTGCGATAAACACCTTGCCCTCCTCAATTAGAGTAGGCGTGAGGCGATAGAGCATGGTAAGCAGCAGGGTACGAATCTGGAAGCCGTCTACATCCGCATCTGTACACAAAATGATTTTATTCCAACGCAAAAGCGATAAATCAAACGAAGATAAATCTTTATTTGCCTTCGATTTCACTTCCACTCCGCATCCCAAAACCTTAATCAAATCCGTTATAATATCGCTTTTAAAAATACGGTCGTAATCTGCCTTCAGGCAGTTGAGTATTTTACCGCGGATTGGCATAATTGCCTGAAAATCGGGGTCACGAGCCTGTTTACAGGCGCCCAAAGCAGAGTCTCCCTCCACAATGAAGATCTCACGCTCTTCCGTTTTCCGGCTTCGGCAATCTACAAATTTTGCAACACGGTTGGTAACATCCATTGTAGAAGTCAGCTTCTTTTTCAGGTTCAGGCGTGTTTTTTCCGCATCCTCACGGCTGCGCTTGTTAATGAGCACCTGCGCCGCTACTTTTTCTGCTTCCACGGGATTTTCAAGGAAGAAAACCTCCAGATGGTGCCGCAGCAGCTCGGTCATCGCTTCCTGAATTCCCTTATTGGTGATTGCTTTCTTGGTCTGGTTCTCGTAAGAGGTGCGGTTCGAAAACGAAGAGATCACCAGAATTAAGCAGTCCTCAACATCGGTATAAGTAATTTTACTCTCGTTCTTATTGTATTTACTTGTTTGCTTTAAATACGCATCAATTTGTGCAACAAATGCACTGCGCACCGCTTTGTCTGGCGCACCGCCATGCTCAAGCCAACTGGAGTTATGATAATACTCTGTTGCACGCACACGGTTCGAAAATGCAAGCGCTACATTGATTTTCGTCTTATACTCAGGCTTGTCCGCACGGTCACGCACACGGCGCTCCGCTTGCCAGCTCTGCACCGAGGTAAGGGCATCCTCACCCGCGAGCTCGCGAACATGGTCTAAAATGCCTTCCTGGTAGCAAAACTCCGTGGTTTCAAAGCCGGCATCCGTTTCATACCGGAGCAGAAAACGAATCCCCTCATTTACGATTGCCTGGCGGCGAATCATATCGAGATAATATTCCTGCGGTACGGCAATATCCGTAAAGACCTGCAAGTCAGGCCTCCAGCGGATTTTGGTACCGGTATCCTTTTTGCTATATGCGTCCTTTTGCAGGCCGCCTACGTTCTCGCCATGCTCAAAGTGCAGCGTATAGCGTGTTCCATCACGACGGATGTCAACATCCATATATTCAGCGGCATACTGCGTGGAGCATAGGCCCAGACCATTGAGACCCAGCGAATACTCATAGCTTTCATCCGAATCGTTGTTGTATTTTCCGCCTGCGTACAGCTCACAAAAAACAAGCTCCCAGTTAAAGCGCTCTTCTTTTGTATTATAGTCTACGGGAATTCCACGCCCGTGATCTTCCACCTCAACCGAATGGTCGCGGTAGCACGTGATTGTAATTTCGTGGCCAAAGCCTTCTCTTGCTTCATCAATCGAGTTCGATAATATTTCAAAAATGGAATGCTCGCAGCCCTCAATACCGTCCGAACCGAAAATAACCGCCGGGCGGCGGCGTACACGGTCGGCACCCTTCAGTGACGAGATGCTGTCGTTTCCATATGCCGTCTTTTTAGCCATAGCTTCCCTCCTGCCGTTAGCCCCGCAACTGAGGCTCTGGCATTTTGAATTCTTCCCGGGCAACACCCGTGGTATACCATTTTACATGTAAAAATCGTTCTGTTGTTGTTATGTGCCAAAAAATGATACTGCGCCATATACAGTAAACGCAATTATTTCCCGGAAAACGACCGTACATCAGTTCTTTGTTTCTTTTCATACGGTAACCATTTTAGATTATAAACAATGGTGACCGCCACTTTCTGTCGAAGACAGGCAGTATACGCCGCCCGAACAGATTTGTAACGAAATAGCAAAGAAAAAAGGCCCATTGAGAACTGCAACAACAGAGCGGCACACGCAGCAAAGAGGAGTACCCATTTTCATAGGATTCTTCTTTGCAGATGCAGCCAACGCCGTCAGCAAAACAGCATAGTTCGCAGTTGCACAACGCTCAAAGGCCTGTTTTTTTCGGACAAGGAAAGGGGGAAATATAATATTTCCCCTTTTCGATCAATCATTCAGCTGTTTCTTCTTCCGGTTTGGAATCTGCCAAAGTACGCTCTTCGCTTGTTTCTAGCACCGGTACTTGATCCGTGATCCCAGGTAATACAGCACCACTCATCAGTTTTTGGAAATCCTCACCGCTCATCTTCTCGTTCTGATACAGATATTTTGCAACCAAGTGCAGCTTATCCATATGGTCAGACAGGATCTTCGCTGCTTTATCATAAGCGTTGGTTAAAATGTCTTTAATCTCGGCATCAATTGCAGCGGCAGTGCTCTCGGAATAATTCCGCACATGACCCATATCACGGCCTAGGAAAGGCTCGCTGCTGTCGGAGCCATACGTTACCGTTCCCAGCATTTCACTCATTCCATATTTGGTAATCATGGCACGCGCTGTTTTGGTTGCACGCTCAATATCGTTCGATGCACCGGTAGAAATATCATCCAGCACAAGAGATTCTGCTACACGGCCACCCATGAGCACCATCAAATCCTCGAGCATTTCCTTTTTGCACTTATAGGAACGATCCTCAGAGGGAAGCTGCATGGTATAACCGCCCGCCATACCGCGGGGAATAATTGAGATTTGGTGAACGGGGTCTTGTGTGGAGCAGAAATAGGTGACTACCGCATGCCCGCCTTCATGGTAGGCAGTAAGCGTCTTTTCTTTCTCTGTCATCACACGGCTCTTTTTCTCTGTACCCACAACAACCTTAATGGTTGCCTCCTCAATTTCTTCCATGGTAATGGCGCGCAGGTTCTTTCTTGCAGAAAGAAGCGCTGCCTCATTGAGCAGGTTCTCAAGGTCTGCACCGGTAAACCCGGCAGTGGATTTTGCAATGGTCTTCAGGCTTACGTTTGGCGCAATGGGCTTGCCCCTTGCGTGTACCTTTAGAATCTCTTCACGGCCCTTAATGTCGGGATAACCAACCATTACCTGGCGGTCAAAACGACCGGGACGCATAAGAGCAGGGTCTAGAATATCTGGGCGGTTTGTTGCGGCAATCATAATAACGCCTTCGTTTGCACCGAAGCCGTCCATCTCAACGAGCAACTGGTTTAGGGTCTGCTCGCGCTCGTCGTGGCCGCCGCCAAGACCGGCGCCGCGCTGGCGGCCTACCGCATCAATTTCATCAATAAAGATAATGCAGGGTGAGTTTTTCTTCGCTTGGTCAAACAAATCGCGAACACGCGAAGCACCCACACCAACAAACATTTCTACGAAGTCGGAACCGGAAATCGAGAAGAACGGAACGCCAGCTTCACCTGCAACTGCGCGTGCCAAAAGAGTTTTACCGGTACCGGGAGGGCCCACAAGCAGTACACCCTTGGGAATACGTGCACCCAACTCGTTATACTTTTTGGGGTTTTTCAAGAATTCAACGATTTCGCGCAACTCTTCCTTCTCTTCGTCGGCACCTGCAACGTCAGCAAAGGTTGTTTTGCGTTTTTCGTCTGCCATTTGCTTTACTTTGGCCTTGCCAAAGTTCATCTGCTTGCCTGCATCACCCATGCTGGTGTTCAGGCGCTTCATCATGAACCACCAGAAAACAAGCATACCTGCCAGAAGCAGAATGGTCGGAATTAGGCTAGCAAGCCAAGAGGTTTCAGCCGGACGCTTTAAGTCGTACTCCATGTTCTTGTCCGGATGGTCCTCGTTATACTGCTGAATATACGGGTGAATCTCTTCGTACATGATTCCCACGTTTGGTGCGGTATACGTTACCTTTGTACCGTCTTTGAGCGAAATCTGCATTTCACCGCTTCCCAAATCCATGGAGTAATCGGTGACCTGCTGCGATTTAAAGTAGCCGACTATTTCGGAATATTTATGGGCCTTCTGCGGCTTTACATTGCCATAGATGCTGGCCATGATAATGATAATCAGGATTGGGGCGCCTAAATAAATGATTAAATTCCGCAGATTTTTTTTATTATCCAAAATGAGTTCACTCCTCTCCTTTTATGCAATAACCGAAACTCAGCCTCCGTATATGTGGGGCTTTAAAATTCCCACATAAGGAAGATTCCGGTAGGTTTCATCATAATCAAGACCATAACCAACAATAAATTCATCTGGAACTCTAGTGCCAATATAGTCCGCTGTAATTTGTGCGGTACGGCGCTCGGGCTTGTCAAACAAAGTACATATTTTAATACTCTTTGGACCACGTGGCTGTAAAAGCTCCAGTATGTAGCTAAGCGTTACGCCGCTGTCCAAAATATCTTCCACAACCAGCAGGTCATAACCTGCAAGCGGCAAATCCAAATCTTTTGTGATTTTCACAACGCCGGTAGACTTTGTACCAGAACCGTAGCTTGAAACTGACATAAAGTCAATGCGGCAGGGAATGTCGATAGCGCGGGTCAAATCTGCCATAAAAATAAAGGACCCTTTCAGCACGCTTACCATCAAAAGATTTTTTCCCTTATAATCCTCGCTGATGCGCTTGCCCAGATCGCGGACAATTTCCGCCAGTTTTTCTTCGCTGAATAGAACCTCTTTGATATCGTTGGTCATGAATTGCACTCCTTAACGCTAATGTATGCGATTTGTTTGGTACCTGGCTGAACGCGGGCTTGCTCGGCAACACCAATGGATTCAACCCAAAGAATCTGCCCATTGTTCTCCAGCAGCAAAAGCCCATCCCTGCGAAACACTTGGATTTTCTCCTCGTTCATCAGCTTTTTCAGGCTTTTGGTAACGCCACGGCCTTGCGGCGAAAAGGAATCACCCGGCCGGCGGCCTCTTAAAATGGAATTATTCTTTATTGTATCATAATCAAGCGCGTTATGAAATAACAAATTGCGAATTTTTGTCTCCATATTTTCATATTCTGCGCGAGTTAGTGTTCTTATTATGACCTCTCTGCCCGTCGGTGTCAAGGTTTTCGGCACCTGCAAGGGGGTACTCCAGCCAATTTCATATTTTTCGGGCAAAACAATGCGTAACAAGCCGCCGCCCAGAACAAAAAAATACCCGCCACCCGCATCCATTTTACCAGAACCGGAATTGAGTAGCCTCATAGCGGCCTGCGTACGTTCCCGACTGAGGGAGGTAATGCCAGCCTGCTGTGCAATTTGCCGCAAAGCGCGAGACAAGACCGGCCGAGGCAAACTTTCAAGTGGTTCTATTTTCCAGCCGTCATCCGCTCGGGATTTCGAAACGGCCTGTGCCGCAAGCTGCGAAAGGCACTCATCATCCTCGGTTAGCAGTTGTGTCATCCGCTCCACCGCCTGCTCAAAGGAGGGGTTCAGCTCCTTTAATGCCGGAATAATATCGAGCCGCACACGGTTGCGGGCGTATTCCCGGCTAAAATTGCTTTGATCAGTCACATATGGCAAAAAATTTTGTTTGCAATATTCCTCCACCTGCGCTCGGGTAATGCCGATTAAAGGGCGAATAATGTTACCACGTACGGGTGGAATGCCACACAGTCCCTTGGTACCTGTGCCACGAGCTAAGTGCAATAAAACGGTCTCCGTTTGGTCGGACAGTGTATGCGCCGTGGCGATTTTATCTCCCGGCCTGCTGATGGATTGAAAAAAAGAATAGCGAATGCGTCTACCAGCTTCTTCCAAACCCTCACCGTGTTCTGCCGCTTGTGCCGCCACATCCACACGTTTCACATGCAGTGGAATTTTATTCGCCTTACAGAACTCGCGTACAAACTGTTCGTCTGCATCCGATTCTTTTCCGCGCAAGCCATGATTTACATGGGCGGCGAGCAAAGGAATACCGCTCTGCCATAAAAAATCGACCAGCGCAATGGAATCCGCGCCGCCGGAAAAACCAGCTACCACGCGCTCCGCGCCGGTCAGCATCGAATAGCGTTTGACCGTCTGGCGGATAAGCTCCTCTGCCGGAACACCATTCTCCTTATTCACTGCGTACAACCTCCTGAGAAGTAAATCGCATAAATTCACCCTGCCAATGCAGCGGAACCGTTTTTAATTCACCATGGCGGTTTTTTGCGACAATACACTCGCCGCTGTTGCGGTCGGTGTCTTCATCCGGTGCACCGGGTCCTTGGTAGTAATCTTCACGGTACAGAAATAAGACAACGTCCGCATCCTGCTCAATAGAGCCGGAATCACGCAGGTCAGAGAGCACCGGTCGGTGCTCGGTACGCTTTTCACTGGCACGCGCCAACTGCGACAGTGTTAAGACTGGAACATTCAGCTCTTTTGCCATAATTTTCAGATTTCGAGTAATTTCCGAAATCTCCTGAACACGGTTATCAATGCGGCGTGAGCTGTTCATGAGTTGCAAGTAGTCAATCACAATCATGTCAACGTCTTTCAGGCGGCGCACCTTGGCTTTCATCTCCGGTACAGTAATACCGGAGCTGTCGTCAAAATACATTTGCGCACGAGAGAGAATGTCCCCCGCTTCAATCAGGCGCATCCATTCCCCTTCGCTAAGCTGGCCGGTACGTAACTTGGTTCCGCCAACAAGCGCTTCCGTTGAGAGCAGACGCGACGCGAGCTGCTCCTTGCTCATTTCAAGCGAGAAGAAAGCAACTTTTTTATTTGCGACTACCGCCGCATGGCGGGCAATGTTCAGGGCGAAGCTGGTTTTACCCATACCGGGTCGCGCAGCCAGTATTAAAAGGTCGGAACGATTCAGACCGGTAATGGTATCATCCAGCCCTTTAATACCAGTAGAAATGCCCTGATACATATCCTTATCCGGGCCGTTGAGTAAATCAAGGCGGTCAAACGTGTCAAGAATAATCTCATTTACACGTTGTAGCCCTTGCATATTTTTACCGCGTCGAATGTCAAATATGCGCTGCTCTGCGGAATCGAGCAAGGAAGAAGCGTCTGCTCCATTCTCACGTGCGTCATCCAGAATGCCGCGCGCCGTTTGAATGAGCGATCGAACGTCGTATTTATCGCGAACAATCTTCGCATAGGTTTCTACATTTGAAATGGAGGGAACCATTTGCGCCAGCTGCATTAAATACGATTTACCTGCAGATTCATCAAAACGAGGAGTTTCCTTGAGGCGCTCGAGCACCGTAACAAAATCGACAGGCTGGCCGAGCGTGAACATCTCGAGCATGACTCCGTAAATCAATGAATGGTTTACCTGATGAAAATAATCGGGACGCGGAAGAAATTCCGCGACCCGGTCAAGGCAGGTGGAATCAAGCAGAACGGCACCTAAAACAGATTGCTCTGCTTCTGGGCTGAACGGCAGGTCCATTCCATCGTATCCAATTGTCAGATTATCACGATCCATCCTGAATCCTCCTGACAGCTTGATTCTATGCGGAGCTTATTCCGCCTTTTCGCCTACCACAGCGAACACCTTAGCGGTTACACTCTGGTGCAGGCGAATTTCGCACTCATATGTGCCAAATGCCTTTATATCGCCGGGCATTTCAATTTTACGCTTGTCCACATCCACACCGTACTGCTGTTTTAAGGCCTCGGCGATCTCTTTCGCGGTTACCGAGCCAAACAGTTTGCCGCCCTGGCCTGCGGTTGCGGTAAGCTTTACACTTTTACCCTCAATGGTCTGCGCTGTTTTTTGCGCATTTTCCAGTTCTGTTTTACGGCGGAATTCCTTGGCTTCTTCCGCATTTTTTAGTTCATTCATTGCCTGTGCGTTTGCCTCTTTGGCAAGCTTTCTGGGCAAAAGGAAGTTTCTGGCGTAGCCGTCGGATACTTCCACAAGCTCACCTTTTTTACCGTTTCCCTTTACGTCCTGCAGCAAAACAACTTTCATGAAACATTCCTCCGTTTTTCTATAATCCTTCACTTTGAGCCAATTCTTAATTCAAAATATCGCATAAAGCGAATAAAACCGGGCTCAAAGCTTAAAAACTGATTAATTTTTGGCACCACCCTGCGCTGGCAAATTCAATTTGCTTGCCTTTGCAAGATTGTTATTGATGACGGAAATTAGGGTATCGCGCGCCTGTTGTAGCGTCGTATTCTTTAGTTGCACCGCCGCCATAGTCAGGTGGCCGCCGCCACCCATAATCTCCATAATTACCTGTACGTTTACATCTCCCAGAGAGCGGGCAGAAATCTGCACGCCGCCGGGGGTAGGATAAATAACAAACGACGCGTTTACTCCCTGAATGGAGAGCAGCTCATCCGCGGCCTGTGCCGCTGCAACGCGAATGTCTGGTGTTTCTTCGTCTGCGCTTACAATGGCACAATTGTTATAAATTTCAGCGGAAGAAACCATTTGGTACTTCGCCTTATAGGTATCAATTGTGTTTGAAAATAACCGCTTTACCTCAACCGTATCGGCACCTCTGCGCCGCAAGTAGGCTGCGGCCTCAAAGGTTCGCACTCCGGTTTTCAGCACAAAATTCTTTGTGTCTAGCATAATGCCTGCCAAAAGGGCTTCTGCCTCTACGCGAGAAAGGGATTTCTCACTAATATACTGCACAAGCTCGGTTACCAACTCCGCTGCGGAACTAGCGTAAGGCTCATGGTAGAATACAATCGCATTGCTAATATGCTTTACCATCATACGGTGGTGGTCGATAACAACAATTTTAGAGGTTTGGCGAAGCAGCTCTTCACTCTCTACAAAATCCTGCGAATGGGTGTCTACCACAATGACAAGGCTCTTCTGCGTAACCATATCGAGTGCCGTATCTGGCGTAATAAATATCTTTTCCTCCGGCAGAGACTGTTCCATACTTTCAATAATCGGAACCGCCATGCTTTGCCCTCGGTTCACGACTATGAACGCCTTTTTGTTAAGGCCCTTGTGAACCGCACTCCACATGCCCACTGCCGCACCAATCGCATCCAAATCGGAATACTTGTGACCCATAATGAACACAGTGTCGCATTCCTTAACATGGTCGCTCAGTGTTGCCGCTATAACGCGGGTACGCACCTTGTCACGCTTTTCTACGCCTTTGGATAGGCCACCGAAGAACTCGTAGGTGCCATCCTCCTGCTTTACTGCAACTTGGTCGCCACCACGCCCGAGCGCCATGTCAAGCGCTTGACGCGCCCAAAGCTCCCCTTCCGCAAAGTTGGAGGCACCACGGCCCACACCAATGGAAATAGTCGCACTCCGGTTATCCGCACTCTTTACGGTGCGAACCGCATCAATTACCTCAAAGCGCTTTTTTACATCCTCGCGAATGTGCGCTTCATCTGTCATAATCAAGTACCGCCCACCGGCCAAACGTTCCAAAAAGCTGCCGGTATCCTTTGTCCAGCCACGAAGCACTTCTTCTACTGCAGAAGAAATACGCGCATCTTCACTGCTGGCGCTGTCGCGAATCAGCTCTTCACGGTTATCGAATAGAACCAAAGCCACTACCGGTTTTTGGTCGCTGTATTTACGGCTGATTTCTTTGTAGTATGTATTATCTACAAAGTACAGCACATAGCCATTTCTTGTAGACATGGAATACACTGTGTACTGGTGATCGCCCACTTGAGTGTCGATACCTTCCCCACCTACCGCTTGTTCAAGCGTATGGGGGGTAAGAAAACGCGCCACGTTTTCGCCGCGGCAGTCAAACCCGGAGCTAACCTCGCCAGAAAAGCGGTTGTTGTACCAAATCACATCGCCCATTTTCCCAACCAAAACAGCTGGGATAGTAAACTCATGTATTGCACGGTAGTCTGAAGCAGAAAGAATTTTTTCTGCACTTTTCACTGCCGTACCCACATAGAGCTTAAAATGGTAATTTGCCATAGCAACTGCGATAAAGGCCAATACAGCCAAAACCAATTCTGCATAGAAAATTCTGGCATCCCAGAATCTACTGAGCAGTGCCATCAGCAGCATCACAGCAGCGATGCCATAAAACACGGGTGAGGTAGCCCATATTTTCCGCTTCAATCTAATTTCTCCTTTATTGCAGTTTCACTTGAACAAATTCTCCCATTCCTCCCCCTGCCTGAAGCAAGAGGAGGAATAGAAGACAATCTTCTATATAAATTCAAGTAATTTACGGTTCAACTTTCAATCAAACTTCCATAATGATTGGGAGAATCATCGGGCTGCGTCTAGTTTTGTCGTACAGCATGCGGGACAAATCGTCTTTAATTCGTGTTTTTAGCATACCCCAATCGTGAACCTTGCCCTGCGCACTGGTATCCAGAACATTATATACTAATTTCTTCGCATCGTCCATTAAACTTTCAGACTCACGAACATAAACAAACCCACGGGAGACAATGTCCGGCCCAGAAATCACATGGCCATCTGTTGCATCAATCGTGCACACAACCACAATCAGGCCATCTTCACCGAGGTGCTTTCTGTCGCGCAGAACAATACTGCCAACATCACCAACACCAAGACCGTCAACCAGCACACGGCCAGCAGGAACACTGGGCAACTGGCGCATATAGTTCTGGTTAATCTCCAGCACATCACCAATATTGCCAATATAAATGTTGGAGCGGCTAAGACCCATTGCCTGTGCCAGCTCAGCATGCTTTTGCAGGTGCTTTTGCTCACCATGAACCGGAATAAAGAATTTCGGCTGTGTAATACCCTGAATAATCTTCAGTTCCTCTTGGCAGGCGTGGCCAGATACATGCACCTCGTACATAGATTCATACACAACCTCGCAGCCGCGCTTCATCAGCTCATCAATCACATTGCCCACGGTTTTCTCGTTGCCAGGAATCGGGCGGGCAGAAATAATGATGAAATCCCCCGGGCCAACCTCCACCTTGCGGTGGTCAGCAAACGCCATACGAGTTAGAGCAGACATCGGCTCGCCTTGGCTGCCGGTGGTAATTAAAACAATCTGCTCTTTGGGGTAACGGCGAATCATATCGATGTCGATAAGGACACCATCAGGAATATCGAGGTAGCCAAGCTCCTGTGCAATACCCATTACATTGAGCATACTGCGGCCAGATAGAGCTACTTTTCTGCCATATTTTACGGCGCAGTTTATAATTTGCTGCACACGACTAATGTTCGATGCAAAGGTTGCTATGATAATGCGGCTTTTTTCTGCACGCAAAAACAGGTTTTCAAAAGACTGGCTTACCTTGCGCTCCGTCATGGTAAAACCTGGGCGCTCTGCATTAGTAGAATCGGCAAAGAGAGCCAAAACACCCTCTTTCCCCAATTGGGCAAACCGACCAAGGTCAATCATTTTTCCTTGTGTAGGGGTGCAGTCGATTTTAAAGTCGCCGGTATGCACGATTGTACCAGCGGGGGAATGAATCGCTACGCTAACAGCGTCTGAAATCGAGTGGTTTACATGAATAAACTCGCATGCCATGCTACCCAGCTTAATCGTGTCGCCAGGGCGAACCACATTCATTTTAACTTTATTGGCAAGGCCGTGCTCTTTTAGCTTACCGCCAACTAATCCAAGTGTTAGGGCAGTGCCGTAAAGCGGCAGGTTTACTCGTTTGAGCAAATAAGGCAATGAACCAATATGATCCTCATGGCCGTGGGTCAGCACAATACCACGAATTTTATCGATATTACGCTCTACAAACGTAAAGTCTGGAATTACAAGATCCACGCCGAGCATATCGCCATCCGGGAATGCCATGCCGCAATCTATAATCAGCATTTCGCCTTCGCACTCAAACAAAGTCATATTTTTGCCGATTTCATTCAGGCCACCAAGAAAATACACCTTAATTGAGGGCTTTTCCTGCACGTTTTCTTTCTTTGGCCTGCGGCGAGTCTGCTTTTTGGCTTGCTTTTGCACCTGCGCCAATACCTCTGGCAGAAGAACGCTTTTCTCTACCTTGCGTGGCGCGTTTTTCGGTGCTTCCTTTGCACGCGGCTGTTGCTGCGGCTTGTTACCCTGGCCACCCTTTTTTTGCCCTTTGGGTGCATTTTTAGGCGCAGACTTAACGGCGGCTGTTTTCTCTGTTTTCTCAACCGTCTTTTCTGCCTTCGCCGGCCTTTTATCCTCCGCAATCGCGGCCTTCTCCGGCTGCTTGCGGGCCACCACTTTTCCGTACAAGGTGCCCTGCTTCTTCTCAGCGTCGGCAGGCGAATTCATATTCATTTTTTCTGTCACAAAATAACCTCCATTTTAATTTGGGGACAAAACCACCCTAGCCTGCGCACAAACGGTGCCGCAAGCGTGTATGCGAAACGCATATTGGTAAATATCCGATTGTCTATATCCATCGCGGGGCTACCGCGAAAATGAACGATACACTGCGGATGATAACCGTTTTCTATGGAAAAATAGGTATAATCCGCTCAATATGATAGGTCTCATTTTACCCTGATTACCACATGATGTCAAGCATGGCACAAAGCTGTGGTGAGTGTGAAGCTGCGGTTGCGGCACACGTAAAAGGTTGGTATAATGAAACCATACGTTCTGCCGAATGGCAAATAATCAATTTGTAAGGCAAATGCAACATGCCTTATACTAAGACGCAAATCTCTTTCACATTTTACTATCCATTGAATTTATAAAATCACCAACTGCATAACTACTTTTCAAATAAAACCGCTATTAAATATAGTATGCCATCCTTAACATAGAAAAAAACAAAGAACGGAGATACCTTACGTGAAACAAATAGAAATTTTTACTGACGGAGCCTGCCAAGGGAACCCCGGGCCGGGTGGTTGGGGTGCGATCCTCCGCTACCAAGGTAGAGAAAAAGAAATCAGCGGCGGTGAAGCACATACAACCAATAACCGGATGGAGCTTAGCGCTGTGATTGAAGCGCTTGCGCTTTTAAAAGAACCCTGTGAGGTTACTCTTTGGAGCGATTCCAAATATGTTTGCGATGCAATTGAAAAAGGATGGGCAAAATCTTGGCGTAATAATGGCTGGAAAAAAGCCGATAAAAAACCGGCGCTCAATACCGATTTGTGGGAACGTCTGCTCCATTTACTCGAGCCGCACCATGTTAAAATCTGTTGGGTAAAGGGACATGCCGGGCACCCCGAAAACGAACGCTGCGACCGCCTTGCTGTTGCCGCAGCAGAACAGTATAAAGCCTAACATATTTCTGTTTTTTACTTTGCAGCACCATGAAACTGCGCCTTATGACGCATGGAGGAAATCTTATGAGCCGATTTGTATATGCCGATAACGCGGCTACCACACCTATAACGGAACCGGTACTGCGCGCCATGATGCCTTACCTGACGGAAAGCTATGGGAATCCGTCTAGCATGTACTCCAAGGGACGCGAAGCAAAGCGTGCGCTTGAGCTTGCGCGCGAAAGCATTGCGGAGTGTATTGGCGCACGTCCCGGAGAAATCTATTTTACGGCCGGCGGCAGCGAATCGGACAATTGGGCAATCAAAGGAATTGCACGTGAGCTTGCGCTACAAGGCAAAAAACACCTGATTACCACCTGCTTTGAGCACCACGCTGTGCTGCATGCCGCAGAGTCGTTAGAGCGGGAGGGGTTTTCCGTTACCTATCTTCCCGTTCATGAAAACGGACTGGTTCGCCCTGAAGAAGTTGCGAATGCCATACGTGAAGATACCGCACTTGTTTCTGTGATGTATGCCAATAATGAAATTGGTACGATCCAGCCCATCGCAGAAATTGGCTCCATTTGCCGGGAGCGCGGTGTACTTTTTCATACGGATGCTGTTCAGGCAATTGGTATTTTACCAATTGACGTTGCAGAGCAGAATATTGACCTGCTATCGCTTTCCGGCCATAAGCTGCATGCACCCAAGGGCATTGGAGCACTGTATGTACGCCGGGGAATCACCATTCAAAATTTGGTGGACGGCGGAGCACAAGAGCGTGGCCGCAGAGCCGGAACAGAGAACGTTGCCGCCATTGTTGGTTTGGCTACTGCAATGCGTGATGCCTGCGCCACCATGAAAGAACGAGCAGACCAACTATGTATTTTGCGCGACCGCTTAATCGAAGGCGCATTGCAAATACCCGGTAGCTCTTTAAACGGTGACGCCAAACAGCGATTACCTGGTAATGTGAATCTTTGTTTACACGGAGTTGATGGAGAAGCCATGCTTCTGCTTCTCGACCGTCAGGGTATTTGCGCTTCCTCCGGTTCGGCTTGTACGGCAGGGTCTTTGGAAGCCAGCCATGTTCTGCTGGCGATCGGAATTCCTCCTGAGCTTGCAAAAAGCTCCTTGCGCCTGACGCTTGGAGACCAGAATACCGAAGAGGATATCGAATATATTCTTAGCGTACTACCGGCAGTGATTGAGCGACTACGAACAAGCTAAGTTTATGCTATCGACTGAAAGAATTAAGGAAATAGGGGTTCAAAGACTAACTTTTGATTAACTAATTGTAAAAACAATCTAACTTTCAACAATTAGTTAACATATTGTTGAAAGTTAGATTGTTTTGGAGGATAAATAATCCACCCATTGACAAAATTAGTTCCATCAGTTATCCTGAAAGCAACTCGTAGAAAGGGATAGGTATTAAAAAGCCATGCGCAATTGCTAATCTGACAAAGCCATAAAATAGCAGTGGATGACGGGTGAAGTGCGCCCGTTTGTGTCGGATTAGCGTATCAAAAAATTAACGCAGGGCTTGTTCCGCTTGGGAGCAGGCTGTTTGTGTGTATTTTTGTTATGATCTTTCCGACACATCCATAGGATGTAAGGAGAGATTTTTTTGATATTATTGGAAGTAGCAAACTTAAAAAAACAGTATGGTAACCGTTTGATTCTTAATTTGCCGCATCTAACCATCTACACAGGTGACAAAATCGGGATTGTTGGGGAAAATGGAGCTGGTAAAACAACGCTAATGGAATTGCTTGCCGGAGCTCGTGAACCAGAAGAGGGTACTATTCGCCGCTTGTGCCCAATTTCCTATATACGCCAATTTTCACAGGAAGTCCCTTTACCCGAAACAGAACATCGTTTTTTACCAGCCGATCGCCTAGCGCATGAAAAACTGAGCGGCGGCGAACAAACTAGGTTAAAAATTGACAATGCGCTATCTAGTTCTCATGGAATTTTGATGGCGGATGAACCAACAAGTAACCTTGACCATGCGGGAATCAAGCTTCTCACAAAGCAACTGAAAACAGCAGAAACACTGGTACTCATCAGCCATGACCGCAGCCTGCTTGACGCAACTTGTAACCGGATCTTTGAAGTTCACGACGGTACCGTAACTGATTATTCTGGCAATTACACTTCGTATTCTCTGCAAAAACAAGAAATTATCAAACGGGAAGAGTTTGAATACCAACAATATACGGAAGAAAGGGCTCGACTCCAAAAATCAATGATCCGTTCACGGGATCATGCAAAAGGAATTCGCAAGGCACCAAAACGCATGGGGAATTCCGAAGCACGCCTTCACAAAAGAGAGTCCACGGAGACAATCAAAAAGCTAAATAGAGGTACACAGGCTTTGCAATCTCGTTTGGAGAGACTCGAAGAAAAAGAAAGGCCGCGAGAATTGCCTCGTGTTCAGCTCGATTTTTCACTGACTCAACCCCCGCAGAACAAAATCGTAATTTCCTGCCAAGGGCTACACTTTGGATATAGAGAAAATACCTTGTTTGAAAACGCTTGCTTTGAGATTCCAAACCGAACCCGCACAGCACTCATTGGTAATAATGGCGTGGGTAAAACCACTCTTTTTCAACTAATCGCGCAGGGGAATTCGGCAATTCGGTGTGCGCCCAAGGCACGGTTGGGATACTTTTGTCAAGACTTTCAAAATCTGGATGAGGAGAAAACTGTACTTCAAAACGCATTGGCTCACAGCGTTCAATCAGAAAGCACGGTTAGAACCATTTTAGCTCGCCTGCTATTTCGTGGGGACACTGTACAGAAAAAAGCCGCCATACTCAGTGGCGGAGAGAAAATAAAGCTTTCGTTGGCACAGCTTTTGGCATCCGATGCGAATGTACTTTTATTGGATGAACCAACCAATTACTTGGATGTACAATCCATTGAGGCAGTTCAAGTAATGTTATCCGATTACCCCGGCGTACTACTTTTTGTATCTCACGACCAGTCTTTTGTAAATGCGGTTGCAAATCGATTGCTGCTTATTGAGAACAAACGCATTCGCTCCTTTGCCGGTAACTTAGATGAATACGAAAAACTGAAGAAATTTCCACCTCAAAATACCAACTCCACACAGCGGTTGATACTGGAAACACGCCTTGCCCGTATTGTATCTGAACTCTCTTTACCCGGTGCAAATCGTGAGGTGCTGGATGAGGAATATCGTTGTGTTTTGGAAGAGCTAAGAAGTCTGAGCACTTAAATGAAAGAAAAACAAAAATCCGCTGCCCCTATACAGTGGGATAGCGGATTTTTATTTCCTTTCTAAACTATCTCAAATAATATTCTTAGTATAAAGGTAAGGGGAAACTCATGAGATATGTCGATTACCAATATAAATCACCATCAAACACCGGTGGTGGGGTCAAAATATTCCAATGTGTTACCCTCCATGAACCGTTTTCAATTGGTTGATTTTGATCATCTACCCAGCCAAGTTCGGCCTCATACTTCGCCGTCATAGGTTTAATCTCTTTTAATTGGGAATTGTACAGGCAAACCAATACCCATAAAAAAGCAAGGGTACCATCTTCGTTATAGCGTTTGGGTGGCTTTTTTCCGCTTTTCCAGTGGTAAGGATTTTTGGGCATTTCGTGATAAGTTGCAGTAATACCATCGCTTACTCCAAGAATGTTCTCTAACTCCAACTCTTCCTCTTCCATTTTAACAGCCTCCAACTATTCTCTATTCTTATATTTATTATAAAGTATTAGCTATTTAAAATCAATTGGGTAGAAGAATTAGATACTTTGATTAAAAGCACGCAAAGAAGCCCTCCCAATTGGGAGGGCTTCTTCTATTACGAATCGAAACAGTTCGATTAGATCAACTCAATGATTGCCATTTCAGCTGCGTCACCGCGGCGCGGGCCAATCTTTGTGATGCGGGTATATCCGCCCTTACGGTCGGCATATTTGGGGGCAATCTCAGTAAACAGCTTGTGGGTCACGTCTTCTTTCGTGATGAAAGAAAGTGCCATACGCTGGTTATGCAGATTGTTCTCCTGAGCCAGGGTAATCATTTTCTCAGTGAGAGAACGAACCTCTTTGGCGCGGGTTACAGTGGTCTCAATTTTGCCATTCTCAAGCAAAAAGGTAACCATGCCTCTCAGCATCGCAGTTCTATGAGCAGTATCTCTTCCGAGCTTTCTGGTTCCAGGCATCGAAATATCACTCCTTTTACCTTAGGTTGCAAGTTATTTGCTATCCGTTATTCGTCTTCCTTACGCAGGCTGAAGCCGAGGGAAGCCATCTTCCACACAACTTCTTCCAAAGACTTGCGGCCAAGGTTGCGAACCTTCATCATGTCTTCTTCGGACTTGTTAATGAGGTCTTCAACCGTGTTAATGCCGGCGCGCTTGAGGCAGTTAAAGGAACGTACGGAAAGATCCAGCTCTTCGATGGTCATCTCCAGTACTTTTTCCTTACCCTTCTCATCCTTCTCCACCATAATCTCCGTGCTACTGCCCTTGTCAGACAGATCCACAAACAGATTCAGGTGTTCGGTCAGCACTTTAGCGGCCAAAGAAACCGCCTCTTGTGCGCTGATTACGCCGTTGGTCCACACGTCCATCGTCAGCTTATCGTAGTCGATACTCTGGCCTACGCGGGTATTTGCGACATTGTAATTCACTTTTAAAACCGGGGTATAAATAGAATCGATCGGAAGTTCACCAATCACGCTGTTGTTGCTGCCGCCACGCATGTTTGCCTTGTTTTTCTCGGCAGGAACATAGCCGCGGCCTTTATCCAGAGTAAGCTCCATATAAAGCTTGGCGCCATCGGACAGAGTGGCGATATGCATATCGGGATTCAGAATCTCCACTTCACTGTCGCATTTAATGGAATTCGCTGTCACTTCGCCGGGGCCCTCCGCGCTGATTTCAACGGTTTTGGGGCCGTCGCAGTGCAGCTTAGCAGTTAATCCCTTAATATTCAGTACGATCTCGGTGACATCCTCTTTCACGCCGGGAATTGTGGAAAACTCGTGCAGAACACCGTCTATTTTAATAGAGGTAACAGCTACGCCCGGTAGGCTGGAGAGCAGCACGCGACGCAGGCTATTGCCCAGCGTAGTGCCGAATCCCCTCTCGAGCGGCTCCACAACAAATATGCCATGGGTTCCGTCACTGGATAACTCTTCTGTTTCGATTTTTGGCTTTTCGATCTCAATCATCAGCGAACCTCCTTCACACATAAGCAAATTGCTTTGCCGTCATGTACACTAGCCTTGCGCAAAGGCATTACTTGGAGTACAACTCAACGATGAGAGTCTCGTCAACTGCCAGCTCAATGTCCTCACGCTCAGGGAATGCCAGAACTTTGGATTCCAGAGTGTTGCGGTTGAGTTCCAACCACTTGGGTACAGGGCGGGAAGCGTTCGCTTCCAGCACAGCCTTGATTTTATCGCTGCTGCGGCTGGATTCTTTAATGGAAATAACCTCACCCGGTTTTGTCAGGTAAGAGGGAATATCTACACGCTTGCCATTGATGGTGAAGTGACCGTGAACGACCAGCTGGCGTGCTTCTGCACGAGAGCTGCCCCAGCCCGAACGGTACACAACATTGTCAAGGCGGCTCTCAAGAATTCCGAGCAGAGCGTCGCCGGTCTTGCCTTCCATGCGGGTAGCCATATCATAATAGCCTCTGAACTGGCTCTCCAAAACACCATAAAAGCGCTTGGTCATCTGCTTTGCACGCAGCTGCAGGCCATACTCAGAAGTCTTCTTGCGGCCCTGGCCATGCTGGCCGGGGGCATAAGCTCTACGGCTTACTCCGCATTTCTCTGTGTAGCAGCGCTCGCCCTTCAAAAAGAGCTTCTGGCCTTCGCGGCGGCACAGCTTGCACACAGCCTCTGTATATCTTGCCATAATAAGGTTGCACCTCCTAAAAAATCGGTTTTAAACTAAACGCGTCTTCTCTTGGGCGGGCGGCATCCGTTGTGGGGGATGGGGGTAACATCTTTAATCATGCTAACCTCAAGCCCGGCACCCTGGAGCGCGCGAATTGCGGCTTCACGGCCGGCACCCGGTCCCTTTACGAAAACCTCTACCGATTTCATACCATGCTCCATCGCAATTTTAGCAGCGGTTTCTGCTGCTGACTGCGCGGCAAAGGGAGTGGACTTTCTGGAGCCTCTGAAGCCCAGCTCGCCGGAGCTGGCCCAGGAGATTGCATTGCCCTGCACATCGGTAATGGTAACAATTGTATTGTTGAAAGTAGACTGAATGTGAGCAGCACCGCGCTCGATGTTCTTGCGTTCGCGGCGTCTGCGGACTGCGGTAGTTTTCTTACCGCCTTTTTGTGCTGCCATCTGAGTAATCCCTCCTGACTTCGCTTATTTCTTCTTGTTTGCCATTGTTTTTCTGGGGCCCTTGCGAGTGCGGGCATTCGTCTTAGAACGCTGGCCACGAACGGGCAGGCCCTTGCGATGACGGATTCCGCGGTAGCAGCCGATTTCGATCAATCGTTTGATATCAAACGCCACGTCGCGGCGCAGATCACCTTCTACGCGGCAGTTGCGGTCAATATATTCTCTCAGCTTTGCGGTGTCGTCTTCAGACAAATCGCGAACGCGGGTGTCGGGGTTAACACCGGTTGCCTTCAGAATATCTTTGGCAGTTTTGTTGCCAATTCCAAAAATATAGGTAAGCCCAATTTCAATACGTTTGTCTCTGGGCAAATCGATACCTGATATACGCGCCATACTGGTTGCACCTCCATAAGATCAAATTACGCCATCAGCCCTGGCGCTGTTTATGCTTGGGATTCTCACAAATAACCATGATCTTTCCCTTGCGCTTAATGATTTTGCACTTCTCGCAAATTTTCTTTACAGAAGGTCTGACTTTCATTCTGTGCGCCCTCCTTGACGAAGTCGTTTAAACAAATCGGATTTCACTGGTTTTATTTCGAACGCCAAGTAATACGTCCACGCGTTAGGTCATAGGGCGAAAGCTCTAATGTAACCTTATCGCCGGGCAGAATGCGGATGAAATTCATACGCAGCTTACCGGAAATATGCGCCAGTATTATATGACCGTTCGGCAGCTCCACATTAAACATCGCGTTCGGTAGAGCTTCTGTTACGGTACCCTCAATTTCGATAACATCTTGTTTTGACATAAATCAGCATAACCTCCTCTTGCAGAAATCAGCTGTCCTGCGAAAAGCGCCGCAGGGCGCAGCGGATTTCACGGTTGGTGTTCATCGAGCTAAGCAGGGTGTTTGTCGCGGCAAGGTGAATCAGGTTCTTGCGCTTGGGCTTTTCCAGCGGGCGGCGTTTTCCGTCACAGAGAATAACCTCTTTGCCGCAAACCTCCAGCACCACTAAAAATTCTCCCTTGTCGCGCCCTCGCAATGACCGGACAACAAGCCCTCTAACAAAATCCATCCTGATTCCCCTTAATCCGGTAAGGTCAAAATGACAGGACCATCGGCTGTAACGGCAATCGAATGCTCAAAATGAGCAGCAAGCTTACCATCTGTTGTAACGGTGGTCCAGCCGTCAGATAATGTTTTGACGGTATGCACTCCGGCATTTACCATTGGCTCAATCGCTATTGTCATGCCAGGTAACAATCGCACGCCCCGGCCGGGCGCGCCAAAATTCGGTACGCTAGGATCTTCGTGCAGCTTCGCGCCTACTCCGTGGCCGACAAAATCGCGTACCACCGAGTAACCGCGTGCTTCGACATACGTTTGCACCGCATGGCCAATATCGCCAACCCGGTTACCTGCCTTTGCGGCATGAATGCCCTCATAAAGGCTTTCCTGAGTCGTATCCATCAGGCGCTGTGCTTCAGGGGAAACGTCACCGCACGCAAATGTGTAGGCGTTGTCACCGGTAAAGCCTTCATAAAAAGCGCCGATGTCGATGCTGACAATATCACCTTGCCTTAGGATTACTTCCTTGCTTGGTATGCCATGGATAACCACATTATTTACCGAAATGCAGGCGCTGGCCGGAAAACCGCCGTATCCCAGAAAAGAAGGCGTTGCACCCTCGCTCTCGATATAACGGCGGGCAACGCGGTCGATCTCCCAGGTAGAAATACCGGGTTCGACCGCCTGGCCTGCCAGTTTTAAAGCATTGGCTGAAATTCTACCGGCAACTCGCATTGCTGCAAGCTCACGGCTGGTCTTAAGCACAATCATGATTGCGCCTCTTCCAGTAAAGAAAGTATTTTACGGGTCGTATCCGCAATACTTTCTCCTCCTTCAACAATCAACAGCTTACCTTGCTTCTGGTAGTACTCCTTCAGCGGTTCTGTCTGATCATGGTAAACCTTCAACCGTTTTATTACTGTTTCGGTCTGGTCATCCTGACGCTGAGAAAGGGTGCCTGCGCACTTATCGCAAACGCCATCTACCTTGCTGGGCTTATGCTGCACGTGGTAGATTGCACCGCATTTATCGCACACACGGCGTCCGGATATTCTGGCGACGATGTCTTCATCAGTCACCTCAATATCGATGACCTTATCAATCGCAAACCCCATTTTATCCAGAGCCTCGGCCTGAACGATGGTTCTCGGGAAACCGTCCAGGATAAATCCATTTTCACAGTCGCCCTTGGCCAGTCTCTCCTCGATGATACCAATTACGATCTCATCTGGTACCAGCTGACCAGCTTCCATATAGGACTTTGCTTTCCGGCCCATTTCAGTGCCGCTTTTCAGCGCTTCTCGAATTATCGTTCCCGTAGAAATGGCGGGAATAAACAAACGCTCGCAGATTACCTCAGCCTGCGTGCCTTTGCCGGCGCCCGGAGCGCCAAGAAGTATGATTTTCATAATCCTTTTCCCTCTCTCCCCATGTTGTTTTCAAAAGCCTACCTGTCAATCAAGAAAGCCCTTGTAATGGCGCATCATCATCTGAGACTCCATCTGTTTGACTGTATCCAGAGCGACGCCTACCAAAATGATAAGAGAGGTACCGCCCAGAGACATGTTATGCATACCTGTTGCCGCACCAAAGAGGATGGGCATTAGGGCAATGACAGCCAGGAACAAAGCGCCAATCAGGGTAAGCTTGGAAAGGATTCTAGAAATAAAATCGGAGGTCGGCTTGCCGGGACGTACGCCCGGAATCGTACCGTTGCTTTGACGAAGATTATTGGCCATTTCAATCGGATTATACTGAATGGTAACATAGAAATACGCAAACATTACAATCAAAACGAAATATACAACCGAATACATCCAGCCGGTGGAGGAGAAAGCATCCAGAAAACCTTTCCAGAAGCCGCTCTTCGGGTTTGTGAACAGCTGAATGGTGCTGGGAATGGCCAAAATTGAGCTTGCGAAGATGATCGGCATAACGCCGGACATCGCAACCTTAATCGGAATATGGCTGGACTGACCACCGTACATTTTGCGACCCACCATGCGCTTTGCATATTGAATCGGAATCCGGCGCTCGGAGTTGTTCATAAGAACAATAAACCAAATAATCGCCAGGAACAAAAGAACGAAAATCGGTACAAACGCATAGTACTTGCCATAGTTTGAAGGATCCTGATTTGCAATTTGCAGGTATTTGCCCAGTGTACTAATGGTATGCGGCATACGAGCCACGATACCAGAGAACAAGAGAACGGAAATACCATTGCCAATACCGTACTTGTTCACCTGCTCGCCCATCCACATCATCAAAGCCGTACCGGCAGTGAAGGTGAAGATGATAACCACAGCAGAGAAGGTCTGCTCCCAACCCTTGTTAAACATGGTGATGGGGGTACCCTCAAAGGAGCTGTTATGCAGATAAAAGTAGTAAGCGGTACCTTGAATCAGGCCCAGCACAACGGTTACATAACGGGTAATGGCAGCAATCTTCTTGCGGCCCTCTTCACCCTCCTTAGCCAAGCGCTCCAAGGGAGGCAAGGCTACCGTCAACAGCTGCAGAATAATGGAGCTGTTAATGTAGGGAGTAACACTCATGGCAAACAGGGTGGCATTTGCAAAGGCGCCGCCAGAGAGCATATCTAAATACCCCAGTGCATTACCCGACTCGCCAACCTGGCCCATTAAACCCTGAAGGGCTTCTACGTTCAGGAAGGGCACCGTAATAACGGCGCCAAACCGGAACACAACGATTATGAACAGTGTAAACAGAATCTTTTTACGCAGATCGGGAATTGCCCAGGCATTCTTCATTGTAGAAAACAACTCAGATCACCTCTGCCTTCCCACCGGCAGCCTCAATCTTCTGCTTTGCCGCTTCAGAGAAGGACGTTGCCTTTACTGTCAAGCTCTTCGTTAGCTTGCCGTTAGAAAGAATCTTCACTCCGTCAAAGGAATTTCTCACGATGCCGGCATCCAGCAGAGCCTGAATGTCTACAACAGCGCCATTGTCAAAGGATTCCAGCGTACCAACGTTGATCGCAACGATGTCCTTTGCAAAAATATTGACAAAGCCTCTTTTCGGGATTCTTCTCTGCAGAGGCATTTGACCGCCTTCAAAACCTGCACGGAATCCACGGCCGGATCTAGCCTTCTGGCCTTTATGACCCTTGCCGGAGGTTTTGCCCCAACCGGAGCCATGTCCTCTGCCGATTCTACGGGCCTTTTGGGTGGACCCGGGTACTGCAGATAAGTCATGCAACTTCATTTACTCGCACCTCCTTGCTTACGCTTTGCTTACCTCGATGAGGTGGATAATTTTTGCCACCTTGCCTTTGGTCTGAGGATTATCGGGCTGCGAAGTGCAGTCACCGATTTTATGCAAACCAAGGGACTGAGCGGTCGCAATCTGGTCCTTGTGGCTGCCAATGAGGCTCTTAACCAACTTGATCTGAATCTGTGCCATATTGCTGCCCCCCTTGTTACAGAATCTCTTTTGCAGATTTACCGCGAATCGCAGCAACCTCTTCAGCAGTGCGCAGCTCAGCAAGACCTTCAATGGTTGCACGAACTACGTTGCAAGGGTTGTTGGAGCGCAGTGCTTTTGTACGAATATCTTTAATACCAGCTGATTCTACCACTGCACGAACGGCGCCGCCAGCAATAACACCAGTACCGGGTGCGGCGGGCTTCATCAGCACGCGGCCTGCACCATATACACCAATTACTTCATGAGGAATTGTGCTGCCACGCAAAGAAACCTTAATCAGGTTCTTCTTGGCGTCCTCAATTCCCTTACGGATGGAATCCGGAACTTCGCCTGCCTTACCAATACCGAATCCTACTGTTCCGTTGCCGTCACCGACAACTACCAGAGCGGCGAATTTGAAAATACGACCGCCTTTTACAGTTTTGGAAACGCGGTTAATCGCAACAACGCGCTCTTTTAAATCCAAAGTAGATGCGTCAATTCTAGCCAAAAGTATTCCTCCTTCTCTTAGAACTTGAGGCCGCCCTCGCGGGCGCCTTCGGCCAGCTCTTTGACGCGGCCGTGGAAAATATAACCGCCGCGGTCAAATACGACCTCGGTGATCCCCTTCTCAGCCGCGCGCTTAGCGATTAGCTCGCCAACCTTTTTTGCGGCCTCTTTGTTTCCGCCATTGCCAGTAAACTCTTTGTCCAGTGTGGAAGCTGCTGCGAGAGTAACCCCCGCAACATCGTCGATAATCTGGGCGTAGATGTTCTTGGCGGAGCGGAATACATTCAGGCGCGGGCGCTCTGCAGTGCCCGAAACCTTGCCGCGCACACGACGGTGGCGGTTCAGCCTGGCTTTATTTGTATCAGCCTTGTTCACCATTTTGATTCACTCTCCTTCAGTTACTTCTTAGAGCCCTTACCGGCCTTGCCTTCCTTACGGCGGACATATTCACCAACATAACGAATACCCTTGCCCTTATACGGCTCCGGCGGACGTTTCTCGCGGACTTCCGCGGCAAACTGGCCAACCTTCTGCTTGTCAATACCATGAATGATAATCTTGTTGGGCGTAGGAGCTTCAATTTGAATCTCGTCATTTTCAGACACGATTACCTGATGGGAATAACCTAGGTTCATAACCAGGTCCTTGCCCTGCTTCTGTACACGGTAACCAACACCCAGAACGTCGAGCTCCTTCTTAAAGCCCTCCGTTACACCAACTACCATGTTGTGCAGCAGCGTACGGGTCAGGCCGTGCAGTGCACGGTTATCCTTCTCATCGTTCGGGCGGGTTACGAGAAGCTCGTTGCCCTCCTGAGAGATCGTCATGTTCGGGTGGAACTGCTGAGTCAGCGTTCCCTTAGCACCCTTAACAGTAACAACGTTGCCATCGATTTTAACATCGACACCAGCGGGAATATTTATGGGTTTTCTTCCAATTCGCGACATAGTTGCACCCCCTTGTTTACCAAATAAACGCTAGAACTTCGCCGCCAACGTTTTCTTTACGAGCCTGACGGTCTGTCATAATGCCCTTAGAAGTTGAGATGACCGCGATGCCAAGGCCTTTGAGAACCTTTGGCAGATCTTCTGCGTTGGAATAGATGCGCAGGCCGGGTTTCGACACTCTGCGCAAGCCTTTAATGACGGGGGTCTTACCCTCGCCGTACTTCAGATTCACTTTCAGAATCCCCTGTTTGCCGTCCTCGATCACCGTGTAGTTCTTTACATATCCCTCTTCAACCAGAATCTTAATAATAGATTCTTTCATGTTGCTCTTGGGAATCTGAACGGAATCGTGCTTCGCAGCATTCGCGTTGCGAATACGGGTGAGCAAATCAGCAATTGTATCTGTAATCTGCATACCGTTCCCTCCTTTGCTTTACCAGCTGGCTTTTTTCACGCCCGGGATCTCACCCTTATGGGCAAGCTCGCGGAAGCATATGCGGCAAATCCCGAACTTGCGGAGATAAGCATGCGGCCGGCCGCAAATTTTGCAGCGGTTATGCTCTCTGGAGGAAAATTTTGCCGTCCTCATTTGTTTGATTTTCATAGATGTTTTGGCCACAATAATCCCTCCTTATCTCGCAAACGGAGCGCCCATGAGCGTTAGCAGCTCGCGAGCCTCTTCGTCGGTTTTTGCGGTGGTTACGAAGCAGATATCCATTCCACGTACCTTGTCGATTTTATCATACTCGATTTCGGGGAAAATCAGCTGCTCCTTAATGCCCATGTTGTAGTTGCCGCGTCCGTCAAAGGAATTCGGGTTAATGCCTCTAAAGTCTCTAACGCGAGGCAGTGAGACATTGAAGAAACGGTCGAGAAACTCATACATGTTCGCTCCTCTGAGCGTAACCTTAACGCCGATATTCATGCCTTCACGCAGCTTAAAGTTTGCAACAGATTTCTTCGCTTTGCAAACCTGGGGCTTCTGGCCGGTAATCGCTGCAATGTCAGTCATAATGGCGTCGATTACCTTAGAATTGTCACGAGCCTCACCGGCGCCTACATTAATGACTATTTTGTCGAGCTTGGGGATCTCCATCACACTCTTGTAGCCGAATTTCTTCATGAGCGCGGGCGAGACCTCCTGCTTGTAAAACTCCTTCAGTCTGGCCATGTCCTATCTTTCCTCCCTTACAGCGACTCGCCGCATTTTACGCAAACGCGGTCTTTGGTGCCGTCCTCATAGAGCTTATGCGCAACACGAGTGGGCTTTCCGCAGCGAGGGCAAACGATCTGAACCTTGCAGGCGTACAGAGCGCCCTCGGCCTTTACGAGTCCGCCCGGGGCACCCATTTTGCGGGGCTTTACATGCTTGGTTACCATGTTGCGGCCCTCAACGATTACTTTCCCCTCTTTGGGGCTAACCGCTAGAACCTTTCCCTGTTTGCCGCGCTCTTTGCCGCTCAAAATGATGACGGTGTCACCAGTTTTTACATGAACTTTGTTATTCATTAGTGAACACCTCCATTACAGTACTTCCGGGGCAAGGCTTAAGATTTTCAGGTAATCTTTGTCGCGCAATTCTCTGGCAACAGGCCCAAAGATACGCGTGCCCCTAGGATTTTTATCATCTTTAATCAGAACCGCCGCATTCTCGTCGAAGCGGATATACGTTCCGTCTTGGCGGCGAACGCCAAAAGCGGTACGAACAATAACCGCTTTAACAACGTCGCCTTTTTTAACAACGCCGCCGGGTGCTGCTTTTTTAACGGAAGCCACCACAACGTCGCCAATATTGGCATACCTTCTGCCGGTGCCGCCCAGCACGCGAATGCACATAAGCTCTTTCGCGCCGGTGTTATCGGCAACCTTGAGGTAAGTCTGCTGTTGTATCACAGTGCGTTCCTCCTTCGCTCAAAGCTACTTATTTGGCTTTCTCAATAATTTCAACAAGACGCCATCTTTTTTCTTTGGAAAGGGGACGGGTCTCCATCACACGCACACGGTCACCGATGGTGCACTCATTGTTCTCATCATGAACCTTAAGTTTCACGGTACGTTTGATAATCTTATTGTAAAGCGGATGCTTCACGCTGTCTTGGATAGCGACAACGGCGGTTTTGTCCATCTTATTACTGACGACCTTGCCGACGTTGGTTTTTCTCATATTTCTGTCACTCACAGCTTAATCCTCCCTTCCCATTACGCTTTCGCGCTGTCCTTAAGCTCATTGTCACGCAGAATTGTCTTAATGCGGGCAATGTCCTTTTTGACAGCGGAAATTCGCATCGGGTTGTCAAGCTGATTAATGGCAAGCTGAAAACGCAGGTTGAAAAGCTCTTCTTTGAGATCCTTCAGCTTGCTTTGCAGCTCTTCGGTTGTCAACTCTCTAATCTCTGCGGCCTTCATGATTGCTCACCACCCGTTTCTTCCTTCTTGACAAACTTGCATTTAATCGGCAGCTTGTTTGCAGCAAGGCGCATTGCCTCTCTAGCGGTTTCTTCAGCAACACCGCCGATTTCAAACATAACTCTGCCGGGTTTAACAACAGCCACCCAATACTCAGGTGCGCCTTTACCGGAACCCATGCGGGTTTCTGCCGGCTTCTTAGTAACAGGCTTATCCGGGAAAATCTTGATCCAGACTTTACCGAATCTCTTTGTGTAACGGGTCATTGCAATACGGGCAGCCTCAATCTGGTTCGAAGTGATCCAGGCAGGCTCTGTAGCCTGCAGGCCGAAATCGCCGTATGCGACCTTGCTTCCGCGATATGCTTTACCGGTCATACGACCGCGGTGCACTCTGCGGTATTTCACACGTTTAGGCAGCAACATTATTTATTGCCTCCTTCCCTCTTGGGCTTGCGGTTATCATGAAGAACCTCGCCTCTGTAGATCCACACCTTTACGCCAATACGGCCATAGGTGGTAGCAGCCTCGGCAAAACCGTAGTCGATGTCTGCACGGATGGTCTGCAGCGGGATAGTTCCCTCATGGTAGTGCTCAGTACGGGCAATTTCAGCACCGCCCAAACGGCCGGAAACCTGAGTTTTAATGCCTTTTGCGCCGAGCTTCATAGCGCGGCCCATGCACTGCTTCATTGCACGGCGGAACGAAATTCTCTTTTCGAGCTGCTGAGCAATGTTTTCAGCAACGAGCTGTGCATTCAAATCGGGGGATTTCACCTCAACGATATTGATGGATACCGGCTTACCCAGCATCGCTTCGCACTGTACACGTAGCTTTTCAATCTCTGCGCCGCCCTTGCCAATGACCATGCCGGGCTTTGCGCAATGGATGTGAACGCGAACCTTAGAAGCGTCACGCTCAATCTCAATTTTAGGAACACCCGCGGAAGCGAGCTGCTTCTTCAGTGTTTTACGCAGCTTGTAATCCTCGACCAGGGTGTCGCCAAAGACATTGTCCTTCGCGAACCAGCGGGAATCCCAATCTTTAATTACGCCCACACGAAAGCCGTGTGGATTGATTTTCTGGCCCATAGTTTACCTCCTCCGCTATTCTTTTTCCTTGAGCACGAGGGTAACGTGCGAAGTTCTTTTCAAAATTCTGAACGCGCGACCCTGCGCTCTGGGGCGAATGCGCTTGAGGATCGGGCCAGGGCTGACGAAGCACTCTGCAACGTACAGTCTGGTAACGTCCATATTATGGTTATTCTCAGCATTAGCAATGGCCGACTTCAGCAACTTCTGAAGGTCTTCAGTTGCGGCCTTTGGGGTATGCTTCAGGATAGCCATTGCAAGCTCTGTATCCTTGCCCCGGATCAAATCCAGCACAATTGATACTTTGCGGGGAGAAATACGGGCGTATTTCAAATAAGCCCTTGCTTCCATTGTATACACTCCTTTCGGCCTTATCTGGTAGTTTTGGATCCGGCGTGACCTTTAAAGGTTCTGGTGGGGGCAAACTCACCGAGCTTGTGCCCAACCATATCTTCGGTAACATAAACCGGAACATGCTTGCGGCCGTCATGGACGGCAATGGTATGACCGACGAAATCCGGGAAAATAATCGAAGCTCTGCTCCAGCTCTTGATGATTTTCTTTTCACCGGCGGCGTTCATCTCTTGAATCCTTTTCAGCAGGATAGGCTGAACATAAGGACCCTTTTTCACACTTCTGCTCATCAGTTAAGCTCCTTTCTGTCCGCCTTACTTACTATTTCTGCGCTTCACGATAAACTTATCGGAGCGGTTCTTCTTAGAACGAGTCTTGTAACCCAGTGCAGGTTTACCCCAGGGGGTAACAGGGCCGGGACGACCAACGGGAGATTTACCTTCACCACCACCGTGGGGGTGATCGTTCGGGTTCATAACAGAGCCGCGAACGGTAGGACGCCAACCCATGTGGCGCTTACGACCGGCTTTACCGATCTTTACATTCTCGTGATCGAGGTTGCTGACCTGGCCAATGGTAGCCATGCACAGCTGAGAAACGTTGCGAAGCTCACCGGAAGGCAAACGAAGCAGCGCCATCCCGTTTTCCTTTGCCATAAGCTGAGCCTGGTTACCAGCAGAACGAGCCAACTGGCCGCCCTTGCCGGGGTAAAGCTCAACGTTGTGGATAAAGGTACCAGTGGGGATATTTGCAAGCGGCAATGCATTGCCGGGCTTAATATCTGCACCCGCACCGGAAACGATTGTGTCGCCAACTTTCAGACCGTGGGGAGCAATGATGTAGCTCTTCTGGCCATCCTCGTATTGAACGAGTGCAATGAAAGCGGAACGGTTGGGATCATACTCTAAAGTAAGAACCGTGGCCGGAATGTCTGCTCTCTGGCGCTTGAAATCGATCACGCGGTACTTCTTGCGGTTTCCGCCTCCGCGATGGCGAACCGTGATTCTGCCATAGCTGTTACGGCCGGACTTTTTATTCAGCGGCTCCAACAGGCTCTTCTCAGGGCCTTTTTTGGAGAGCTTAGAATAATCTGTTACCGACATATTGCGGCGACCCGCGGTCGTCGGTTTATAGTTAATAATAGGCATTCGGTTTCACACTCCTTGTTGTGGCTTTGCGGGGATTAGCCAAATCCCCATACTTTGCCCCTGCCTCAGGATCGGCAGGATTCTGTATACTAAGTGGTAATATCGAAAAGCCGATATTACATCATACCCTCGAAGAATTCGATCGGCTTGCTGTCTTCGGTTAGAGCAACAACTGCTTTCTTCCAAGCAGCAGTGTAGCCCTGGGTTCTGCCCTGACGGCGCAGATGCCCGCGAACATGCAATGTGTTCACCTTAGCAACCTTAACCTTAAAAAGCTCCTCGATAGCGCGCGCAATATCAATTTTGGTAGCATTGCGGGCAACCTCGAAGGTGTACTTCTTAGCGCTAATGGTGCTCATGCTTTTTTCAGTAATAATCGGTCGAACAACAATCTCATGTGCAGTCATTACGCATACACCTCCTCGATCTTGGCCACAGCATCCTTAAGCACGATGAACTTATCAGCATTGAGGATGTCGTAGACATTCAGAGTATTTACGGTGGCTGTTTTCACGCCCTGCAGGTTTGCAGCGGAAGCAATGACCTTCTTGTTCTCTTCAGGGAGAACGATCAAAGCCTTCTTGTCAGCGCCAAGCGCCTGGAGCATGGAAACGATCACCTTTGTTTTGTATTCATCCATTGCAATTTGATCAAGAACAATAATCTCGTTGTCGATCACCTTGCTAGAGAAAGCAGATTTCATGGCAAGACGGCGAACCTTCTTGTTCACGGTATATCTGTAGTCGCGGGGCTTCGGTGCAAATACGACACCGCCGTGTCTCCACTGGGGAGCGCGGATGGAGCCCTGTCTTGCGTGACCGGTGCCCTTCTGGCGCCAGGGTTTTCTACCGCCGCCGGCAACCTCCGCGCGAGTTAGCGCAGATTGTGTGCCTTGACGCTGATTTGCCAGATAGTTTTTCACCAGCTGATGCATTACTGCGACATTGGGTTCAATTCCGAATATAGCTTCAGCAAGTTCGATTTGTCCAACTTCCTTACCAGCCATATCAAGTACTGCTACTTTCGGCATTCTAATTCCTCCTTCCCTTACGCCTTCACGCTGTCGCGGATGACAACAACGCCGCCGTTAGGACCAGGGATAGCCCCTTTAATAGCGATCAGATTGTTTTCGGCATCTACCTTGACAACGGTCAAATTCTGAACGGTAACCTTTTCAGCACCCATGTGTCCAGCAGCCTTCAGGCCCTTAAACACTCTGGAGGGGCTGGAGTTGGCACCCAGAGAACCGCGGTGTCTGGCAACAGGGCCGGTACCGTGGGTTTCTTTCAGTCTCTGGAAGTTCCAGCGCTTAATCGCACCGGCGTAACCCTTACCCTTGCTCGTGCCGGAAACATCAACCTTGTCCCCTTTTTCGAAGACATCGGCCTTGATCAGGTCGCCTACGTTATAGGCGTCTGTGTTGGAGAGTCTGAACTCTCTCAGAGTTCTTTTGGGAGCTACGTCCGCTTTTGCGAAGTGGCCCTTCAGGGGTTTATTCAAACGGTTAAGCTTTCTGTCGCCAAAACCGACCTGAATTGCTGCGTAACCATCGTTATCAACTGTCTTTTTCTGCGAAACAACGCAGGGACCAGCTACAACAACAGTGACGGGAACAACATTCCCCTTTTCATCGAAGATTTGCGTCATGCCAATCTTCTTGCCAATGATTGCTTTTTGCATGTTTTTACCTCCTATGCAGGTTATTGGTTGGTTTTTCACCAACGTGACCCCAGCCGCTCGGTTGGTCGATTAGAGTTTAATCTCAATCTCGACGCCCGCGGGAAGTTCCAGGCCCATCATTGCCTCTACTGTTTTGTTAGAGGGTCTGAGGATGTCGATCAGTCTCTTATGGGTTCTCATCTCGAACTGCTCACGGCTGTCTTTGTACTTATGAACAGCGCGCAGAACGGTGATGATCTGCTTTTCAGTCGGCAGCGGAACGGGGCCGGATACTCTGGCGCCTGTACGCTTTGCTGTTGCAACGATCTTCTCTGCAGACTGGTCTACCAGCTGATGATCGTAACCCTTAATTCTGATCCTGATTTTTTCTTTGACTGCCACTTGAATCGCCTCCTTGTTAATAGTTGGCGGGCGGCGTTTTTAAAACCTAACACTGCTCCGGGTGTTTCACCCTTACACATTAAAAACCGGATTGACTTCTCAAGCGAAGTTAATCCGGGAAAGGCACAAAAAAACGTCTGGGCAAAACGGCGCACGTATGGCCTTGTTCTGTCCCAAAATATCTGTCGCCCGGTTTAAAATCGGACATACTCCACGGAAAAACCGGCATTTCTGCCGCAACCTCCCGCTTCATCGCATATCTGTCGCAGTCACGCTCAATTATAATACCATATGGGAAAACAGATTGCAAGAATTTTTTTCTCTTTTGTGTAAGAAATTTTACTGTAATATTTGTTCATATTAACTAAAGCGTTTTTGATTCAAATGTGTCTTCTTCCATCTGCTTGCGGAACTGATTCAGTGCATGCTCTTCTGGATTTACATCCACCTTTAGAAATGGCTTCATCTCAAAATAAGGTACCACAATCTGGTATACATCTCCCAACACATAAGGCAACGGGAGTGAAAAGCCAATTCCGTCCGGAGTCATATAAACGGATGTTTCTTGAAAATTTTGCGCGATTGTGGAAGACGAAAGCGCCTCGGCAATTTCAGGTGGGGCATTGTCGCGTACCGCCTCCCAAACTACCTCATACAAATCTTCCTCCTGCTTTAGTAAATCAGAAGATGAAAGGGCTTTTCCTGTTTGAAGGTCAAAATTTACTGAGCGAGTATATTTGCTAGGGTGAGCAGCATCTGAGCGGCCAAACATAACCGTAAACAGTACGCTCACGTAATTACCACTTTGGCGGGTCAACTCATAGTCTGTGCGGATGGTGACCTGCACGGTTTGTTTGGAGGATGCATCTCGTTCTTCTACATATCCGCCAACCTCCGCATCACGGAGTGCCGCCTCTTTCACCGCCGCATTCAACGCTTCCGAGTGCTTCATCCCAAGAAATACAGGATAGGCAATCGTATAGTTCTTTCCATTGCTTTGAAAACGAAACAGCTCACGACGTACCGCAGCCGTGGAAACCTGCTCTGAGCTATCCGGTTCAGACGACTCTGCGTCAGAGGATACTTCGGATTGCTCTGGCAATGACGATTCCGGCAGCGAGAGTTCTTCGGAAGAAGATGGAGCAGAGCTTTGCGCGCCGCGTTGTACGCACCCTGTGAGCAGAGAAAACAGCAGCGCAACGGCCGCCCCTACTGCAATTAGTTGTTTCATATCATCTTCCCCTTTTAGTAGAAATCTTCAACTTGCTTCGTACAATCATCGCGCGAGCAGAAATCATTCGGTTGCAAAAAAATAGAGCCATTTTATTCAATATGCCTTTTGGCCCCCGGAACATATCGTCACTTATCATTACAGAAGCGGGGCCATCCAAAAGATCGTAATCTTCCTCTGATTCTATTTTTGTTGTAAACATAATCGGGTAAGGATACAACTCCTTGTAAAAACGCCAACCCTGTACCGCAGCAGCAAAAACAACTACCGCCACACAACGAACAAACCATTTCCTCATAACTGTTTTCTCTTTCTCCCAATATACCGTTTCATTTGTTCCCTCTTAGCCAGAATCATTATTGGAGAAAACAAATTCGCGAAGAAAAGTGATGAGTGAAAAAAACCGTATGTCCAGCCCCGTAACTTACCCTTTTTATTTACTACAATTGAAGTAGGGCCATCCGCAGAAGCGATGATCCCAATCGCCATTGCGTCATCACCAATTTTTTGTTGCAGCTTCCAGCCAGCCAGTGCCGCGGCACCAAGCCATAACACAGATGAAATCAGTAAACCTTTGCAGACCTTTTTCATAGGTTTCTCTTTTCCCCCTTTCTTATTCTTCATAAAAGGAAAAAAGGGAAAGGGATGACAGACATCCTCTTTCCCCTCTAAACATCATTTCCACTGGTTTAAACCACGGTTACGGTAAAGCCTTAATACGCCTTGCCCCAATAAACCATCGCTTTGGCCTTTTGCCCACAGCAGACACAGGTCTCCGTAATCTGTTCCTGCTCAAAGGGCATACAACGGGAGGTAACTCCAACCAATTCCTTTAGTTTATCCTCACATTCGGTACTGCCGCACCACATTGCTTTTACAAAGCCTGGCTTTTCATCCGCAACTTGGCGGAATTCATCCAATGTCTTTACGGTGTAGGTCATACTCTCACGGCGGTTAAGCGCCGCTTCGTACATTCCCTTGCGAACCGTTTCGAGTTGATCCAATACAGCCTGTTCCAGTTCAGCCAGAGAGACAAACGTCTTCTCACGGTCTGTTCTGCGGACCAGCACACATTGGTCCTTCTCTATATCCTTGGGTCCGATCTCCAAACGGATCGGAACCCCTTTCATTTCGTACTGAGCAAATTTCCAGCCGGGCGATTGATCACTGTCGTCCACCAGAACACGGCAAACCTTTTTGAGCCTTTGCTCCAGTTCTCTGGCTTTTTCCAGAACGCCTTCCTTGTGCTGCGCCACCGGTACAATCACAACCTGAATGGGTGCAATTGCCGGGGGCAGAACCAAACCGCTGTTATCACCGTGGGTCATAATGATTCCACCAATGATACGGGTGCTAAGGCCCCATGAGGTTTGGTAAGGGTGGCAAACGGAATTATCTCTGCCTTGGAACGTGATGTCAAAGGCTTTTGCAAACCCGTCGCCAAAATAATGGCTGGTACCGGACTGCAGCGCCTTGCCGTCATGCATCATGGCCTCAATGGTATAAGTCATTTCCGCGCCGGCAAACTTTTCCTTGTCGGTCTTTCTTCCCTTAATAACAGGAATGGAAAGCTCATTCTCACAAAGCTCTGCATACACTCGCAGCATCTGCTCGGTTTCAGCCTTAGCTTCTTCCGGCGTTTCGTGCATGGTGTGGCCCTCCTGCCAGTGGAATTCCACCGAACGAAGGAACGGGCGAGTGGTTTTCTCCCACCGCACTACAGAACACCATTGGTTGTAAAGCTTTGGCAGGTCACGCCAAGATTGAATTTTACGCGCGTAATAATCACAGAACAAGGTTTCAGATGTAGGGCGAACGCAAAGGCGTTCGGGAAGCTCCTCGCTGCCGCCATGGGTTACCCACGCAACCTCGGGTGCAAAACCCTCCACATGATCCTTCTCTTTTTGGAGCAGGCTTTCCGGAATAAACATTGGCATCGAAACATTCTGGTGCCCCAGTTCCTTAAAGCGCTTATCCAAAAGGTCACGGATGTTTTCCCAAATGGCGAAGCCATACGGTTCAATTACCATACAGCCGCGCACACTGGAATAATCCATCAATTCTGCTTTCTTAACAATATCGGTATACCATCTGGCAAAGTCCTCCTCCATAGGAGTAATGGCCTCTACCAATTTCTTTTTTTCGGCCATGAGTTTCTTTGCTCCTTATTACTTCTTCTCCTTTTTGCCGCCTGTGAATTTCTCCAGGCCGACAATCAGAGCGTAAATCAAAATCATAACGATAAAAATACCGAGCATTCCCTTGCCCATTAGTTCAAGAGAATGGTCAATTGAGCTAGACTCAACAGGGCCCATAACGCCTTGAAAAGCAATTGCTAACATAGTCAAATTCATAATACAAGCCCTCCTTAAGCCAAGAATACTTTAGCCAGAGACAGAATGATACCGCCAGCAACAACGGAACCGATCTGACCAGCAACGTTTGCACCAACTGCATGCATCAGCAGGTGGTTCTGGTTGTCCTCTTTGAGTGCCATCTTCTGGATAACACGAGCGGACATCGGGAATGCAGAGATACCTGCACCACCAACCATGGGGTTAATCTTCTTACCCTGGGGCAGGAAGACATTCAGAATCTTTGCGAATACAACGCCACCAATGGTGTCGAAAACAAACGCAAACAGACCCAGTGCCATAACGATTAATGTACCCATGTTCAGGAAGCGTTCTGCCTGCATGGTAAACGCAATGGTAATACCGAGGAAAATGGTAATCAAGTTTGCCAGCGGGCCCTGTGCTGTCTGAGACAGGCTCTCGAGGCGACCGCTCTCGCGAATCAGGTTACCAAACATCAAGAATCCTACCAGTGCTACGGAATCGGGAGCAATCATACCCGCGATCAGAGTAACAATGATGGGGAACAAAATCTTAGTGGTTTTGGTAACAGACTTCGGGTTGTAGGGCATACGAATCATACGCTCTTTCTTGGTGGTTACCATCTTAATTGCTAAGGGCTGAATAACTGGCACCAGAGCCATGTACGAATACGCCGCAACGGCAATTGCACCCATATAAGCACTGCCCAGTGTCTGGGAAACGAGAATGGAAGTCGGGCCATCAGCGGCACCGATAACACCAATGCTCATTGCATCCTTCAGCGGGAAGCCAAGCAATACTGCCAGCACAACAGTCAGGAAGATACCAAACTGTGCCGCACCACCGAACAGAAGCATCCGGGGGTTGGAAAGAAGGGGTCCAAAGTCGATCATTGCACCAATACCTACAAACAGCAGAAGCGGGAATGCTTCGGATGTTTCAATACCGGTCTGGAACAGCCAGGTAACAATACCAGGTGCTCCCTCAACAGAAGTATGTCCGGCAGCATCAACAACAATGTTGCCAAGCACACCCGGCATGGGTAAGTTAACGAGGATTGCACCAAAGCCCATAGGAAGCAACAGTGCGGGTTCAAAATCTTTTTCGATTGCAAGCCAAATGAGAAGCGCTCCAACTGCCCACATGACCAGCATTTTCGGGTGGGCGGCCATATACTGCACGCCGTCAACTAAAAAGCTGAATTCATTCAACGATTTTTACTCTCCTTTTGAAAATATTTTATTTTCCATGCTAACTTCATACATTATATCGGCTTCCCTTGTGATTTTCAAGTCAAAAGACTAAAAAATCACAAAAAAACCGCTGTGCTAGGCACAACGGCTTTCTTTTTTTGTAGAATATACAGTTTTAACCATATTTATGCTAGTTTTATACAGTTTTAAACATGGCCTTCAATGTATTTCACAAGTTCCCCGACCGTTTTAATGTTATCGACCTCCGTGTCGGGAATCTCGATTTCAAATTCATCTTCAATCGACATCAACAAATCGACCACATCCAAAGAATCCGCACCTAGGTCATCCACAACGGATGTGTCTAAAGTAATGGAGTCCTCCTCAACATCGAACTGTTCGCTGAGGATCGCCTTCACCTTCTCAAAAACCATCCTTTTTCCTCCTTACCGAATGTAATAAAAAATGATCGCACACGAGCAATCTAGAATATTGTATTGTATCCTACAATTTCCCTACCCACATATTATTAGCAAACTTTCTCTTTGTCAATAGAAATTATCACATTCCTGATTATTTCTTTTTTAAGAACTTTTCAAATGAGAAATTCATTTTTTATTCAACCAAGCTTTCTGTGTCCCTGTTCAGATCATCTCCCTTTATCAATGACTTAAATTTCCATTTTAAAAAATTTCTTGACAAACTTTTTCAGATTGTTTATGATGAACGCAAGTCGAAAGAAAAGAATACCGGAGGGTTTTCATTTATGGGCGCAATTCGAAACAGTGTGCGATTTACAAGCTTTAGCTATCCCCGCTTTTATTTTGCGTGGGATTTTTTCGCATGCTCCAATTGCTGCCATGACTGTTTTCACCCATCTGAATTTATTACTGGCGCCGGGCGTTCTAAACGCTACTGAAAAATAGCCAACGTAATGTTTAGTAAGGGACGAAGCTGCATAGCAGCCTCGTCCCTTTTTTGTAATTTCGGGAGAGTGCTGCTATGTATGGAATAAAACGGAATGATAATTCTGTGTAATTTCATCTTTTAACATGCTCTGCATATTGGAGAAACTTAAAAGCAGTTTTCAGAACCTCAGTCAAAAATCCTTTCGGCAGATACCGAGGAGGAATCTATCATGAAAAAATATCATTTTGGCCTAATCGGCTTTCCCGTTGGCCACACTATGTCGCCGTTTATCCACAACGAACTGTTTCGCCTATCGGGAATCGATGCGGATTACACGGTGCTATCGGTCTCACCGAAGGAGCTGACAGAGCCAGCACACAAGGAACGCTTTCTTCAGCTCGATGGTTTTAACGTTACCATTCCGCATAAGCAAGCCGTAATGGCACTGCTTCATGAAATTGACGAAACGGCGGCAGCATTTTCCTCCGTAAATACGATTAAAAATGAGGCTGGCCGACTTTGTGGTTTTACTACAGACGGTATCGGTTTTCAAAAATCTCTGCGATCTGCCGGTATTGCCATGGGTAGCAAAAACCTAATACTTGGCAGCGGAGGCGTTTCTCGCGTAATAGCTTTTGAGCTGGCCGATGCGTCCTATTTTCCAGATATTACAATTTGTGTTCGTGAAAGCGGACTTTCCTCCGCTGCTTTACTTGCAGAATCGCTGCGGGAGCGTATGCAGAAACAGCAAAAAGATTCTATTGTACATGTCTGTCAGTACAATGATCTTGACCCCAGCGAAGCCTATGGCCTAATTGCAAACGGCACTCCACTTGGCATGTACCCAAGCAACCATACTATTCCCCAGCTACCTGATGAATTATACCGAAATGCAACTGCTGTATTTGATGCAGTCTATAATCCGGATGAAACCGAATTCTTAAAAAAAGCGCGCAATGCCGGAGCTAAGGCAATTGGCGGAATGGATATGCTAGTGTGGCAGGCAGCTGCGGCTCAAAGCATTTGGTATGGGGCGGAGTTTGAACCAGAACAGATTTCCCGAATTAGTAAAAGTGCAATTTTAGAAATGAACCGCATGTTTGGCGGTAAGAAGGAGTGATTGCAGATGTGCGGCAATATTGTGTTATGCGGGTTTATGGGGAGTGGAAAAACAACCGTTGGGCAGGTGCTTGCCCAAAAAAGCGGCAGAGCTTTTTTTGACCTTGACCAATATATTGAACAGCAAGAAGGCAAAACCGTGACTCAAATTTTTGCTGAGCAAGGTGAAGAAGGCTTTCGAAAGCTTGAAACCAAAGCGGCACGTAAGCTCTCCGAACAAAACAACCTTATTATTGCAACAGGCGGCGGTGCCGTATTAAAAGAAGAAAATGTTGAAATCTTACGCAAAGGCGGAGTCCTTATCCACCTAGATGCTTCTCTGAACGCTGTGGAGCAACGCCTAAACGGTTTAGATGACCGTCCTCTTTTACAAAGGGATGACCGGCAAGAATTTTTGCGCATACTATATGCAAAACGAATCCCACTGTACCGTACCGCTGCACATCTTAGCGTAAATGCAGATTACAGCCCAGACGACGTGTGCGAGCAAATATTACAAAAAGCACGTTTCTTTTTCAGCAAAAACACTTGACAAACAAATTAAGATATTTTATTATGAACCCAAGTTTAAAACAACTCATCGGAGGAAACATTCTCATGAACGTTATTCAGAACAGTGTGCGATTTACAAGCTTTGGCTATCCCCGCTATTTTTTTGCGTGGGATTATTTTGCATGCTCTGAATACTGCCGTGACTGTTTCCATCGGTCTGAATTTACTTCTTGCACAGGGCGTACTGAACGCCACTGACTTTTTGCAAAGTAATATTTGGTAAGGGACGAAGCTGCCTGGCAGCCTCGTCCCTTATTTTTTTATTTAAAACCATTTTAGGAGGGTACTAACATGATTATTGTATTAAAACCGGAATGCACGAAAGAGCAGCTTGAACAATTCATCCAGAGGCTTACAGGCGAATACGAGCTTCAGGTAAACACTTGGGTCGGCACACAGAGAACCGTTCTTGGCCTGATTGGAGATACCTCAAGTGTAGATATGGATAATATAGCGGCACAGGATTGGGTGGAAAGCGTAAAGCGCGTACAAGAGCCTTACAAAAAATCGAACCGTAAGTTCCACCCAGACAACACCGTGATCACGCTTCCCGGTGGGCAAAAAATAGGCGATGGCTCCCTTACCCTCATTGCCGGGCCATGCTCCGTAGAGGGCGAAGAACAAATTTGCGGAATTGCCGAGCGAGTAAAGAGCGCAGGCGCAAAATTCCTGCGAGGTGGCGCATTTAAGCCCCGCACCTCTCCCTACTCCTTCCAAGGCATGAAAGCAGAAGGCCTAGAGCTTTTGAGTGAGGCAAAGAAAAAGACGGGTCTGCCAATCATCACGGAAATTATGCGTGTTTCACACCTCGAGCTATTTGATGATGTAGACATTATTCAAGTTGGTGCACGCAACATGCAGAACTTTGAGCTGCTCAAAGAGCTTGGCAAAATAAATAAGCCCATCCTCCTCAAGCGTGGGCTTTCCAGTACGATTGAAGAACTATTGATGAGCGCTGAATACATTATGGCAGGCGGCAACGAGCAGGTTATTCTCTGTGAACGCGGAATTCGCACCTTTGAGCCGTACACCCGTAACACGCTTGATATTTCAGCCATTCCGGTACTAAAAAAACTTTCTCACCTTCCGGTAATTGTGGACCCCAGCCACGCTGGCGGAATCGCATGGTTGGTTGAACCTCTGGCGATGGCAGCCGTTGCTGCTGGTGCAGATGGATTAATCATTGAAGTGCACAACGACCCTCCCCACGCTCTTTCGGATGGAGCACAGTCCTTAACGCCCAACCAGTTCGACAAGGTCGCCTCCCGTTTGTTCGAGGTTGGCGAGGTTTTCGGTAAAACTCGGTAAGCCACTAGATCGTAGCTTGAACAAATTGGTAAGGAGAGTGCTGTATTTTGCAACCAACACACCAAACCGGCAGGCGCAAGCCAAACGAGCGGAACCCGGATCAACTAGATATTACCATTGTTGGCCTTGGGCTGATAGGTGGCTCTATGGCAAAAGCGCTATCGAAGCAAAACCATTGTGTCTCCGGTATAGACCAAAACCCAGAGGTTCTGGAGCAGGCACTGCAATGTGGCGCTATCCGCAAAATTGCAGATGACACCACGCTGCAAAAGGCAGACCTGATTCTTTTATGCTGCTACCCACAAGCCTGCATCGAGTTTATCAAGGAAAAGGGTCCTCTTCTTGCCGGTGTATTGGTAAGTGACACCTGTGGGGTAAAGGGAGCCATCTGCCCCGAGCTGACTCAGCTCTCCCGTAAGTATGGTTTTACCTTTGTTGGAGGGCACCCAATGGCCGGGAAAGAACAAAATGGTTTTACTGTCAGCGAAAGTGGATTGTTTTTGGGAGCGAGCTATCTGCTCATCCCTTGCGAAGCACCGGAAGAGGATGTTACACTGATGGAACACTTGGCGTACTCTGTTGGTGCAAAGCAGACCATCCTCACCACACCGGAGCACCACGACGAAATGATTGCATTTACCTCTCAGTTACCCCACGTGCTGGCCTGCGCTTACGTTATGAGCCCCTTATGCCCGGAACACCGGGGCTACTCCGCGGGGAGCTATCGCGATGTTTCCCGTGTGGCACGCATCAACGAAAATCTGTGGAGTGAACTATTCCTCGAAAACCGTGAGCCATTAACCCGCGAAATTGACACCCTGCTTTCGCATCTTACTGCGATTCGAAATGCGGTAGAGGGGAATCAACCAGAGACACTTCGCAGACTGCTTCGGCAAGGGCGAGAGATAAAAGAAAGGCTGGGTGAATAAATGGAGCTGAATATACAAACCTCCAGACCCTACCAAATTTTGATTCAGCGCGGTTGTCTGAACCAACTGGGGGAACAAGCAAGCACACTTTTCCGGGCTGGCGGGCGCGCCATGATTATTACCGACAGCAACGTTGGACCATTGTATGCACGCCGTGCAGCAGATTCTTTGGCTATGGCAGGCTTTGTACCAGATGTTTTTACATTCCCTGCCGGGGAAGAAAGCAAACGCCTTTCTACTATAGAACAAATCTACTCCGCTATGGCAGAACAGAAAATGACGAGAACCGATTTCATCGTAGCGCTGGGCGGCGGTGTAACGGGTGATATGGCGGGCTTTGCCGCCGCCACATTCCTGCGGGGTATTGGATTTATACAAATACCAACCTCCCTGCTTGCGCAAATTGATTCATCTGTTGGAGGGAAGACCGGAGTAGATTTGCCGCAGGGCAAAAATCTGGTTGGGGCTTTTCACCAGCCTCGGCTGGTATTAATTGACCCCGACATTCTTTCAACTTTGCCGTCCCGTTTTTTTGCGGATGGCATGGGGGAAGCAATTAAGTACGGCTGTATTAAAAGCAGAGCCTTATTTGAATTAATAAAAGGAAACGACGTAGCCAATAATCTACAAGTATTAGAGCAAATGATTTATGAGTGTGTAAACTGCAAGCGCATCGTAGTAGAAGCCGACGAATTTGATACCGGCGAGCGAATGCTTCTGAATTTTGGCCACACACTCGGGCACGCTCTTGAAAAATACTACGACTTTGGAAAGCTAACTCACGGAGAAGCCGTTGGTATTGGAATGGTAAAAATCGCTCATGCAGGGGAAGCACTGGGTTTCACCAAACCAGGCACAGCGGATGAAATTGCCGCACTGCTCACACAGTACCACCTTCCCATAAAAGACTGCGCCCCGGCAGAGAGCCTTGCCAGTGCTGCTGCATTTGACAAAAAGGGGATGGGCGGCACGCTGAATTTGATTTTACTGCGTGAAATCGGGCACTCATTTGTGCACCCTATTCCCAAGCAAGATCTTCTTCCTATTATAATGAAAGAAAAGGAGGGCAGTATATGAGCCAAGCAATCGTTGCCCCATCTCGCCTTTGTGGCTCGGTAACCGCACCACCCTCCAAGAGTCTTGCACATCGCGCCATACTATGTGCTGCGCTCGCGCGTGGTATCAGCCGCATTACCCACGTGGCAGATTCCGAAGACATGCGTGCAACCATTGGTGCTTTGGAGATACTAGGGGTTCAGGTACAACGAGAAGGCGATATCATCCTCATTGACAGCAGTGGAAAATGGGAGGATGAAGCGGAAATTGATTGCCTTGAATCCGGCTCTACTCTGCGCTTTCTCATTCCCATACTGGCAGCACTCGGTATTAGCGCCAAATTAACCGGACAGGGGCGGCTTCCCTACCGCCCGCTGAACACCTATTTAGAGTGCCTTCCCTCTCACGGTGCCATTTTAAACACTCACGGCGGGCTCCCGCTTGAAATCGACGGAGGACTGATTCCCGGCGAGTACGAACTGCCGGGAAATATTAGTTCCCAGTTTATCACCGGGTTATTATTGGCACTCCCTCTTTTACCGGGAGACAGCTGCATTCGGCTTACTACTCCATTGGAGTCCGCCGGATACATTGATTTAACACTTTCCGTCCTACATGATTTTGGCATCAATATCCGCACAGTGGAAGGTGGTTGGGAGGTTCCCGGTTGGCAGCAATACCAGCCACGCGATTACACCGTGGAGGGCGATTGGTCACAGGCCGCCTTTTTTCTAGCCGCAGGAGCACTTGGCGGTGAAATTTCCATTCACGGCCTGCGCAGAGACTCCGCGCAGGGGGACCGGGAATCTGCTGCGCTATTCCAGCGCTTCGGGGCGCAGGTTGAGTGGCAGGGAGAGGCTCTTACCGTCTCAGGCGCACCCCTTAGTGGTATTCCCATTGATGCTACACAGATTCCCGATTTGGTTCCGGTGCTCGCTGCTACTGCTGCACTGGCAGAAGGGCGCACGGTGATTACCGGCGCCGCCCGCCTTAGGCTGAAAGAAAGCGACCGCTTGGAAGCGATGACAGAAGCACTTGCAAAGCTAGGTGCGCGCATTACCCAACAGCCAGATGGCCTAATCATTGACGGTGTACCACAGCTCTCACCCGGCACGGCCGACGGGTGCAACGACCACCGGATTGTAATGGCTTTGGCCATCGCCGCATTGCAGGGCAGTAATCCCACCATTATTACAGACGCAAACAGTGTCGCAAAATCCTATCCCAATTTTTTTGAGGAATATAATCGGTTAGGGGGAAAAGCCAATGTCGTCTAGTTTTGGAGAGATGATACGAATCAGCATCTTTGGCGAAAGCCATGGCGAAGCAATTGGTGTGGTGCTGGACAATGTACCAGCCGGCTGCCCCATTGATGAAGTACAACTCGCCTTGCAAATGGCACGCCGTGCCCCAGGGCGCGATACAACCTCCACCCCTCGCCGTGAGAGTGATCACGTTCGCATCGTAAGCGGATTGCTGAACGGCAAAACCACTGGCGCCCCCCTTTGCGGAATGATTGAAAACACCAATACCCGTTCCTCAGACTACGAGAGTCTGCGGGTACTGCCGCGCCCGGGTCATGCGGATTACACCGGAGCGGTTCGCTACAATGGTGCGAACGATATACGTGGAGGTGGTCATTTTTCTGGCCGGCTCACTGCTCCGCTTACCTTTGCCGGTGCAATCTGCCGCCAAATTCTATCTCTGCACGGAATTCGCATTGGCGCACACGCTCTTCAAATTGGATCTATATTGGATACTGCTTTTGACCCAGTTGATATTTCCGATGCTCTTTTGGAACGCATTTCAACGGAGTACTTTTCTCTGATTGACCGCTCCGTACAAACAGCCATGATGCAAGAGATTGAAAACGCGCGGCTACAAGCAGATAGTGTAGGCGGTGTGGTGGAGTGTGCTGTAACCGGGCTGCCTGCCGGTATTGGCTCACCGATGTTCTATGGTGTGGAAAACGTGCTTTCTTCCATTCTATTTGGTATTCCCGCCGTAAAAGGGGTAGAATTTGGAGATGGATTTGCCTGCGCATCCCTGCGGGGCAGTGAAAATAACGATGCGTTTACAGCTGAAAATGGTCAGGTAAAAACCGTTACCAATCATTCCGGGGGAATTCTCGGCGGCATTACCACTGGAATGCCTGTCATTGTACGGGCAGCATTGAAACCAACTGCCTCCATTGGGCAGGAACAGGAAACTGTAAACCTCACCACTTTGCAAAACGAACCTCTGTCGATTCATGGTCGCCACGACCCCTGCATCGTTCCCCGGGCAATTCCAGTGGTGGAGTCCGCTGTTGCAATAGGTCTTATCAATTTAATGGCAGAAAGGGGTAAGCTGGTATGACACTCGAGGAGATTCGAGATAGAATTAATCAGATTGATAATCAACTGCTTCCCTTACTCATAGAACGCCTGGAATGCGGGCGAGAAGTCGCAAGAGTAAAACAACAAACGGGCGGCCCCATATTGAACCCCGAACGAGAGCGGGAAATATTAAACCGTATGGAAAGTCAAGCCGGAGATTACGGCAGAGAGATACGCGTCATCTATGCTGCATGCATGGAGGCGAGCCGCGCTTTGCAGCACCGTTTACTCAACAGTGGGGAAAAATTGCGCTCCCTGATTTTAAGAGCACAAGAGAACCTCCCTGCTGGCGGACACATTGCCTGCCAAGGCGCAGAGGGTGCCTATTCTCACCAAGCGGCACTGCATTTATTCCCAGAGGGTGAACTAGCCTTTTCCCCCTCCTTTCAAGAAGTGTTTGAGTCACTTAAAAATGGTACTGCTGATTTTGGCATTCTTCCGGTTGAAAATTCATCCGCAGGCTCTGTAACGGATGTATATGACTTGATTCTAAAGTACCGTTTCTATATTGCAGCAGCTGCCTCTGTAAAAATTGAGCATTGTCTTGCCGCACCATCGGGAGTTCACCTCAACGAAATAAAAACGGTGTATTCCCATCCGCAGGCGTTGGCGCAATGCACGGAATACCTGAATCAAAACAATCTTACTACTGAACCATTTAGCAATACTGCCGCCGCTGCAAAAATGGCAGCTACGCAAGGTGGCAGCATTGGGGTTATCTGTTCACAGCAGGCTGCAGAAACCTATGGCCTAACCATACTTAACCGCAACATTCAAAACTCTCACAGTAACTGCACTCGCTTTATAGCGGTGTGCCGTGAACCGATTATTCCGGCGGATGCACAGAAAATAAGCCTTTGCTTTTCTCTGCCGCACACCACTGGTTCCCTTTCCGCCATTTTATCTCGTTTTTCTTTGCATGGGCTCAATCTTACGAAAATTGAATCCCGTCCTTTGGCAGATAAAAACTTTGAGTATGATTTTTATCTGGATTTCACTGGGAATGTGCGGGAAGCTAGCACGCTTGATTTAATTGCCTCTTTGCACGAGGAACTACCTCGTTTCTCTTTCCTGGGAAATTATCGCGAACGCGAAGTCACTCCCTGACCCCTATATATAATGAAAAGGACGTTTTACCTGTTGGATGTTTCTCCTTCAGATAAAACGTTCTTTTTTGAATAGCCATTCCCTGTATTCCGCTTTGCTAACTGCTTGGCAATAGCCAAATTTAAATTTTAGTAATATGGTTCGCATTACTGAATTTAATAAAAAACCAATAAAAACGTTGGGGTATGGCTCCTTAATATTTGAAACATCTATTGGAACAGAATTTGCATTTGGCCGAACTGTAGCATTAGCGGATACTGCTCCTGCTGATAGGCAGGTAATAACTGAGCATAAACCAAAAGTCATCCATTGTTTTTTCACGTTTAGCAACTCTTTATATATTTTTTAATTATTACAATCAGCAACCTAAATGGAATTTCAATACACAAATATTATTTTTTCTATTTACATTTCCAATATAGGCTATTACTATTTCTTATCCCGTTTTCTTCCCCACTGAAGAAAAACCCATCTGCTGATTCTGTCCACATCTAATAAATAAAAAAGCAAGCATCCCCCCTCAGGTATCTGCCTAAAAGGAGGATGCTTGCATTTGTTTTGAAGATTTTTTACTCAGCCTTTTGACGGAACCGATGCGTCTTTTAAGCGCACCACCAATTCAATTTCGCAGGGAGCATTGCCTGGTAGAGAGCTTACGCCAACTGCACTACGTGCCGCACAGCCATGCGAACCAAAAATAGACACGAAAAGGTCGGATGCTCCGTTGCCAATTTTAGCATGGTTCTCAAATCCATCTTCGGTGTTAAGGAATACCGTCATCTTCACAATTTCTGCTATGTTATCCAGCCCACCGGCATAGTAGTCTAAAATGGTCAGGCAGTTCATAGCGCAGGTTTTAACAGCCTCATAGGCCTGTTCTTCGCTTACCTCAACTCCAATTTTGCCCGTTAAAATCAGTTTTCCTCCCTGCTTGGGGGTTTGTCCGGCAGTAAAAATAAATTCTCCCGCACGTACGGCAGGGGAATAGTTTGCGGCAGGCGGGTTAAACCCCGGCAGCTCAATACCAAGTTCTTTCAGTTTATCAAAAACACTCATTATGATACTCCTCTTTTTATGTAAATAACTTATCGCTAGACTTTGTACCGAACACTCTACAATTACAGAGATGCTAAGAACGGCAGCTCTGTATTGCCGCCAGACAGCAAAAAGCAAACCTTCTGCTCCGGCTCAAAATGGATATTCCCCTCTAAAATAGCTCCCATGGTGATAGAAGATGCCGGCTCGGCAACAATTTTGCCCTCACTGCTTAACAGGCGAGCTGCTTTTGCAATGTACTCTTCATTGGTAGATACTACCTGATCCACATACTTTTGCACCAACGGGAAGTTTGTTTGACCCGGCTGGGTTACAAGCAGTGCGTCTGCCAAGGAGGCAGCCTTTGGCAGGTTAACCCTCTCACCGGCTGCAATACTGTGGGAATAGCGGGATACAACCGCAGGTTCTGCGCCAACCACCCTTACCGTTGACTTTTCACCTTTTGCGCCAATGGCAACGCCTGAAACAAGACCGCCGCCGCTTACTGGCGTCATAATAATATCTACTTCTGGCAGCTGCTGAACAATTTCTACTCCACAAGTACCTTGACCTGCTATAATCGCTTCATCATCATACGGAGGAATAAAAACAGAGCCGTACTTTTCCACAAGGCTCTGCGCCAAAGCCTGGCGGGCATTGAGCTCACACAGAAGAACCTCGGCACCCAAACCCTTAATCTCATTCACTTTTATTTCTGGTGCGGTGTCGGTTAGCACAACAGTAGCCTTAATCCCCAGCATTTTCGCCGCGTAGGCTACACCAATACCATGGTTGCCAGACGAAACTGCCACCACGCCCATTTTCAGTTGTTCGGGTGTGAGAGTTAAAACCTTATTTAACGCTCCTCTAAGTTTAAAGGAATGGGTTTTTTGCATATTTTCCGCTTTTACATATACTTGGCAGCCAAGGAAGGCATCCAAATTCTGCAAGCGAATAACCGGAGTTTCATAAAGGTATTTTCCAATTCGTTCTTTTGCCAAAGCGACATCTTGTGCTGTTACCATATCAAGTCTCTCCTTTTACTTGTTGTGTGCCGTTGTTCTGCCATTAAGCTTTTCTTCATTCTAAATTACCACAAAAATGGAGTATTCTGCAAATTCAAATTTTAGTAAGTATGTATTGATTATTTTGTATTTCTTTTTTGATACTAAAACTATGTATTAAAAACGGGCTACCCTACGGATAGCCCATTTCGTTTTATAACCAGAGCAATTTCAATTTAGTTCAAAATAGCCAGCTCGGTCTCTTTATCAAATATGTGGCACTTCATCATATCCAGAGCAATGTTAGCCTTGTCGCCGGGCTTTGCGGTGGAGGCAGGGTCAACACGGGCAGTAAGAGAATTGCCCTCGCAGCTTAGGTACAAATAAATTTCTGCACCCATCAGCTCGGTAACCTCAACGTCTGCCGTCGCCAAGCTATCGGGAGACTTCGCAAGGAAAGCAGGCTCGTCGTGAACATCCTCTGGGCGAACACCAAAGGTAACGGTTTTGCCTACATATGCTTCCAAAGAAGTTCCCTCTGTTTTTTCCTGAGGAATCTTCACGGTAGTATTGCCAAAGGTAAGCGTATACTGAGCGCCGTCTTTCCCCAGAACAGCATCGAGGAAGTTCATTTGCGGGGAACCCATAAAGCCTGCAACAAACTCGTTTACCGGGTGCTCATACAGATTTTGAGGGCTATCTACCTGCTGAATGAAACCGTCCTTCATAACAACGATACGATCCGCCATCGTCATTGCTTCGGTTTGGTCATGGGTAACATAAATGAACGTGGTACCAAGGCGCTTATGAAGCTTCGCAATCTCGGTTCTCATCTGCGCACGCAGCTTTGCATCCAAGTTGGATAGCGGTTCATCCAGCAGGAATACTTTCGGGTCACGCACAATGGCACGCCCCAAAGCAACACGCTGGCGCTGACCACCGGAGAGAGCCTTCGGCTTTCTTTCCAGCAGGTGAGAGATGTCGAGACTACGCGCGGCCTCTTCAACGCGGCGCTTAATTTCGTCTTTCGGTGTTTTACGCAACTTAAGGCCGAATGCCATGTTATCAAACACGGTCATATGGGGGTACAGCGCATAGTTCTGAAACACCATAGCAATATCACGGTCTTTGGGGGCAATGTCGTTTGCCAGCTTGTCCCCGATGTACAGCTCGCCCTTAGAAATTTCCTCCAGTCCGGCGATCATACGGAGCGTGGTGGATTTTCCGCATCCAGAGGGGCCAACCAAAATTATGAATTCCTTGTCTTCAATCTCCAGGCAGAAATCCGTAACTGCTGTTACACCGCCTGAATAAATCTTGTAAATGTTCTTAAGTGATAAACTCGCCATAAATAAACCTCCTGAGCATATGGATCAATCTGAAAGCACAGCGTCGTACCCGACGCCCAAAACCTAATGGAAATAGCAAGATTTGATATTATTAATATAGCAGAAGAACCCTCATTTTAACAGACCTTTTTTACCCAAACTTTGCATGGAGCGTTTAGGTAAATCCCATAAAGAAGATGAAGATGTGATAAAAACCAACCTGCATTTCAGGTGAAAACAGCCAGAATTTCTTTTTCGTCCATTTGTCTAACCTCACCAGGAGCCAAATTGGGGTCCAGTTTCAGAGAACCAATTTGCACTCGGCGCAGTGCCAGTACGGTTTTTCCACGGGCCATAAACATTCGCTTAACTTGGTGGTATTTTCCCTCATGGATTATTACGCGAACCTGCCGCTCCAGGGGAAGTGTATTCTCATCTGCCAAATCTTGGGGCATTACAGACAATTTTGCAGGAAGAGCATCAAAATCTTTCATTTTTACTCCGACAGAAAACGCCAAAATATCCTCTGAATCGATAGGCTTATCCAGAATCGCTTCATATATTTTTTCAACTTTCTTTTTGGGAGAGAGCATTTTGTGTGCATATTCTCCATCATTTGTTAGAATTAGTAAGCCTACTGTGTCCTTATCGAGTCTTCCGGCTGGGAAAAGCCCTCTTCGCTGCCATTCCTGGGGAACCAAATCGACCACAGTTTTTGCCCTTGTATCTCGTGATGCCGAAAGTACCCCCTGCGGCTTATTCATCATCAAATAAATCATTTGGGAAGATGCCAGTTCCCGGCCATCTACAGCTACCGCGTTACACTCTGCGTCTACCTTTTGCTCCGGTTTTACTACCACAGCACCATTAACAGTAACCCGCCCTTTTCGAATCAATATGCCTACGTCTTTACGGCTACCAATATTTTGGGAGGCCAGTATTTTATCGAGCCGCTCCAGCGCCATTCTATCTTCCCTGCCTTTTTCATTATTATCCCTTATCATTGCAAACACAACACAGCCTTACCGGCTCACTACCCGGCACTCAAAAAGCTGGCTTCTTAGGCCTTTGTTTTTTGTTGCAATACTATTGTACTGTGCGGGAAGAGAAAACGTCAAGGTAAAAAGCGTGCAGAGAAAAATTCTCCGCACGCTTTTCTATGAATGGAGCGATACGCTATCGAAATAGAAATTATGTCATGATTCAATCTGTTGGCCACGCGTTGGTGGGTATTTCGCTTACATTGGTCTGCTTGGCGGACTCTGCTGAAGAAGTAAGCTGCTTTGCCGTATTACCGGGCATAATGCGGTCACTCCCTGCAAATCCACACATGAAGCCGTCTATGGGGGTAGAGCTAATATCTCCTCCAATTACCTTACCGCCAAGCACCAGCATAGTGGCACGAACGGGAGCGCCTTGGTCGGTTGCGTTATTTATCTCATATACCCACTGTTTGCATATCTTACCTGCATAGCGTGTCAAATCCAGCCCTTGCTCTTTTTGCATGCTATTGTACTTTTCGTACACCTCATTAAAGGTTGCAGGTATGGTTATTTCACGTATTTCAATGGGCTCACTCGAAACTTCCCAACCAAATTGGGATAAGAACGCAATGCGATCTTCGTTACTATCGGCTTTTACGTTATATTTTTGGTTGCCCATGGTTGCTTCGCTGCCCGACCCACGAACCACCATTGCTGTTATAGCCACAAGAACCAACACTAGAATAAGAAATACAACCAACAGAATGTTTTTACGTTTTGCTTTCACAGATACGACGAACATTGCTCTCTCCCCCTTAATTCATACCAATACATATGCACTTTACTGCCCGCTCATGCAAGCATTTTTCGATTTACTCCTGTTATATGAAAAGCTGGTCTAGCATAGCACATTAATGCACCAAATAACAAAAGGCTGATAAAATACATCAATTAAAAATGCGCCTACAATCGGAACAATTATAAGTGCCTTGCGTGATTCCCCGTACTTTGCCTGAATGGTAGTCATGTTGGCTACCGCAGTGGGAGTAGAACCTATGTCGTGCCCAATTAAACCGACACACATAACCGCCGCATCGTAATTTTTTCCAAGGATGCGGAAAATAATAAAATAAGTAAGCAATACCAAAACGACCGTTTGCGTAACCAGAACAACCAACAGCGGGAGAGCAAGCTCTGCCAGCTCCCAAAGCTTGAGCGTGAGAAGAGCCATAGAAAGGTAAAGCCCTAATGTTACGTCTCCCACCTTATCGTTAAAGTCCATGCGAAACTCATAAAAATGGTACTTTTCATTCAGGTTACGCACCAGTACCGCAAAAAACATTGCACCCACATAAGTTGGGATCGACATATGAATCAATTGTCCCAAATAACCAACAATGACAGATCCAAGCGTCATGCAAAGCATCAGAGCCGTTAGGTTTTTCATCGTGCAGGCGTAATCCATTACCTTTTGTTCCTGTGGTTGTTCTTCATAGCCACTTACATCAATCTTGAATTCTTCATCTGGCTTTGGCTCAAGCCGGTAGCGAATAATCAGGCGACGACCCAACGGTCCGCCAATCAGGCTTGCTACGATGAGACCAAACGTTGCTGCTGCAAGGCCTACCAGGCTTGCTCCGGGGTAACCCATGCTCTCCAGTGTTTGCCCGTATGCCGCTGCACCACCGTGGCCGCCCACCAGTGCCACAGGGCCAGAGACGATTCCATAGGCGGCATGCAGGCCTACCATTGGGCCAAGGCCGACTCCAATTCCGGTTTGCAGAACGGTTATGACCACATTTACCAACCAGTAAACAACCAGCAGCTTCCCGCCTGTCAGCAAAACACGCAGGCTGGCGCCAAGCCCTACTGTGGTAAAAAAGGCAAGCATGAATACCGCCTGAAGAGATGAATCAAATTGAAAATGAATGGCACCGCTTAAATAAAAACCAAAATTAATGAATACAAACAGGAACCCTCCCACTACGGGAGCGGGAATGCAAAACTTTTCTAGGAATAAAATCTTGCTTTTTAGGAAGTAACCTATTAAAAGAAAGATTGCCGCTAAGGTCATCGTACCAATATTGTCAAATGAAAAGGTTAATACCGAATCTACCAATTCCGCACGCATACAAAATCCCCCTCAAGAATATCCGTATTCGCAGAGTTGCACAGAGCATTGTATTCTCACCTCCCCAGTAAATGGAACGCCTATGCCCACAACTCTTGCCTGAATAGATATGATAAACCTGGACCTAATATGAACTTTTCCCGACTTTAAAAACGAAGTTAACGTTAACTGTCAAGAATGCAAATAATTGATATACGGATGCAGTTTTGCTTTCCGCTTTTGTCTGAAGTACGTAATTAAAACGCAAAAAGCCCCTGCTGCTTAAAAGCAACAGGGGCTTACAGATATACATTGAAAAGTGTGGTTATTCGGCATTTTCAAAATTGTACCTAAAATCAGGCCTTACCTGCACAGCCCAAAACGGTGTTAATTTTGTGCTCAACCATTCCTTTAATGGAAGTACGTGCGGGCCCGAGGTACTGGCGGGGGTCAAAATGAGAGGGATTTTCCGCTAAGTATTTGCGAACACTTGCAGTCATTGCCAAGCGAAGGTCAGAATCGATGTTGATTTTGCACACTGCCATTGTGGCAGCCTGACGAAGCATGTCTTCCGGAATACCAATCGCATCCGGCATACTACCACCAAAGCGGTTGATTTCCTCAACAAACTGCGGAACAACAGATGATGCACCGTGCAGAACAATGGGGAATCCGGGCAGGCGGCGAGAAACTTCCTCTAGAATGTCAAAACGAAGCTGGGGCTTTTGGCCAGGTTTAAATTTAAAAGCGCCATGGCTGGTTCCAATGGCGATCGCCAGCGAATCCACTCCGGTTCTCTTTACAAAATCCTCAACTTGATTCGGGTCTGTGAAATGCGCAGCATCTTCATCTACACTCACATCGTCTTCAATGCCGGCAAGCTGACCAAGCTCTGCTTCCACCGTTACATTGTATTTATGAGCATATTCTGCAACGCGGCGAGCCTCTTCCACATTCTCTTCATAAGGCAAAGAGGAACCGTCAAACATAACGGAGGAAAAACCACCATCGATGCACTCTTTGCAAAGCTCAAAAGAAGGGCCATGATCCAGATGCAGTGCGATAGGCAGCTCGGGGTTCAGCTGAACCGCCGCTTCTACCAGCTTTGTAAGATACGTGTGGTTCGCATATTTGCGGGCTCCTGCGGAAACCTGTAGGATTACGGGAGCTTTCAGCTCATGGCAAGCCTCTGTGATTCCCTGAATAATCTCCATGTTGTTAACGTTGAATGCGCCGATGGCGTATCCGCCTTCGTAGGCTTTCTTGAACATTTCCGTCGTATTTACCAATGGCATTTGGATCACACTCCTGAAAGATTTTAATAGTGGATTCTGTTAACGGCAACAAATGTGCTGTTGTGGCTATTATACCATAAATCAGCAGAAAAGACAGGCTTGTTAAAAAAACAACTATAAAATCTTAGGAAATATTTTTGTATCTTTCAGGCAGTAAACAGTTCTGCATTACACCGGCTATAATGAAAAAGGTATTGCTGGGCAATCCCTGCATAGGGGCCCAGCTGCTCGGGCGTATAACCGGGAAGCAGTACAGCCATGGCGCGTTTCATCCAAACATCCATCGGGAATGCCTCCAACCGGTGAAAACCATACAATAAAGCACATTCAGCAACCTTGTCTCCCACACCGTAAATTTGTGTAAGACTTTGGCGGGCTTCCTCCATTGGCAAATGGTAAAGTGCGTTTAAATCGACCGTTCCGTCACAAACCTTCTGCGCGGCATCAATCAGGTATTTTGCTCGAAAGCCACTGCGTACTGGCGCGAGTGTGTCTATGGTTTGCTCTGCCAAGCGCTCCGGGGTAGGAAAGTCATGAAAACCATCGCGCTCCTCACCAAGCAATTGGCATAACCTGTCCACCAAGCCTTTAATGCGTGGTATATTATTGTTTTGGGATAGAATAAACGAACAAAGTGCTTCCCATGGGTCCTGCTGCAATAAGCGGATACCCGGTGCAAACGTTGCGGCTTCTTTCAAAGCAGGGTGCATTTGCGCAAATAATTCCCGTACCACAGCGTAATCAAAATTAAGGTCAAAGTAAGGAATCCAAATCGATTCAAATTCCGCTGCTGTGACTCCGTGAAATAACACCGTGCCGTTTTTCTCGGTTATTGTCAATTTTCGTCCGAAAGCAATTCCTCGATATTCTCCGTCAGGCAGCACCTGCCAACGAAAGCACTGGCCACAATCCAGCGTTTGCTGTAAATCCAAATCGGTAGAAGACAAAATCTCGATTCCTCGCATATTTTCTATGTAGTGCATGGGCTACCTCCTTTTCCGCGATTGCTTTCGCGGCTACACCATTGCTATTCGTTATAGCATACTTTTAAAGAAACGTAAACGCCTCTTTACGAAACCTTGTAAAGAAGAAAAATACTATTTGTTATTTGAGAATTTGTATTTGTGCGTCGGAATCGGTTGACATAACAGGTTTTTTAAACAAACTCTAACAAAAGTTAACACAGCGGTATACCGTGACTTATCAACACTTTCAACAGAGTTATCCACAGTCTGATCCCGGGTTATCCACAAAGTTTATGTAAACCTACAACTTTACTAATGGTATAACGTGTATTTGTACAATCCTTTTCCTTACTAATTCCGTATAAACGATTTGCTTTAGCCTAAAATAAAGGTATTAAAACAGCAGGAGGCTCAATATGATCCGCGGAATTAGCAGACAAATCATTGAGGTAAAGGAAACAGGCAATATGTACTATGAAAGCGCTTATCTAATCGTTAAGCCAGAATACGCAAGCGCTGAACGCGAGCTTTTAGAGCGAGAGGCCCGCAAAATACTACGTAGCTTAGACGCACCCTCTGGCATGAAAAGAGCAAAGGGAATGTCTTTTTGGGTTACACGCGTTCTCCCTCCTGCGGCAGTTGCCGCAGTGGCAACTATTCTTTATTTTGCCACAATTTAAGCCGATACACAATCCGCCTTTTTTTAACAAAATCTTTTCCTTTCCGTTACCTTTTGTGTTATAATAACCTCACGGTGCAGGCCGAAGCATAGCTTCAGGGCACCTGAGAGAACATTGAATCATCTGCCTTACTCTATTTTTAAATTGAGTGCAATTTTTTGATTTTGATTATTTTAGATGATTGAGTAACCTCACGGTGCAGACCGAAGCATAGCTTCGGGCACCTGAGAGAGAACATTGAATCATCTGCCTTACTCTATTTTTAAATTTAGTGCAATTTTTTGATTTTGATTATTTTAGATGATTGAGTAACCTCACGGTACAGACCGAAGCTTAGCTTCGAGCACCTGAGAGAACGTTGAAAAATCTAGTGAATGTTACTTTTTACGCATACCTCAGTCTTCTTCTGGTGCAAGGGCTTGTCCCTCAAGCCGGGGTGGGCACTCCCTTTCTTGATGAGAACAAGAGGAGAAAAAACTCACTATAGACTCTGCCTTTGGAATCGGTTTTGAGAACGACCCAAAACCGCAAAACGAAAACCATCGATAGCGCTCCATTAAAATGTTACCTTCGTAGCTACCATAAAGAAATTAGCAAGTGCATCCCAACTGTGGGCGGTCATTTTTAGAGCGCTTTTGTTCGCCCGCAGATGCTGCCCAGCAGCGTATAAAATAAATTTAGAATAAAATATATCGGTATGTGGCAATTGCCGCAACCGTACTTAACAAATACGATAAAGACCGTAAAGAGGAGTCAGAAACATATGGAAGATAATAAAACCACTGGGCGCGGCGACGATATTATTGCGGGCAGAAATGCCGTTAGCGAAGCACTGAAATCCGGGCGCACAATCGACAGCATCTACATGGCGCGGGGTAACCGCACAGGCTCCATTGGCGGAATTATCACAAAAGCGAAGCAAGCTGGGATTCCCATTAAGGAAGCTGACCCCAAAAAGCTTGATTATATGTGCGGGCACGCAAACCACCAAGGCGTGGTAGCCGTGGCCGCAGTGAAAGAATATGCCACTTTAGAAGATTTGTTCCGTGTGGCGGAAGAGCGTGGCGAGCCGCCTTTCTTCCTAATTGCGGACGAGCTGGAAGACCCTCACAATTTGGGGGCAATCCTCCGCACAGCGGAATGCTCCGGTGCACACGGTGTCATCGTGCCACGCCGCAGAGCTGCCGGGCTTACCTATGCCGTTGGCAAAGCATCTGCAGGTGCGGTGGAATATGTACCGGTTGCAAGAGTGACCAATTTAGCCAATACTTTAGATGAACTGAAAAAACGCGGCCTATGGATTTATGCCGCTGATATGGACGGGCAAGACTGGTGTGCGGTGGATTACCGCAGCCCTGCTGCCATTGTAATTGGCTCAGAGGGCTTTGGCGTAAGCCGGCTTGTTCGAGAAAAATCAGATTTTATCATATCTTTGCCGATGCTGGGAAAGATAAACTCGTTGAATGCTTCTGTGGCATGCGGCGTGATTTGTTATGAAGTCGTACGGCAGCGCAGGGGGATTCAGGCTAAATAAGCAAAAGGACGGGAGCGTGTAGCCTACCATGGAAAACAATAAGGGGAAAAACTCTCCGGAATACTCGGTGGATGATATTCTGGCGGAAGCAAAAGACCGTTTGAGCAGTAAGGCGTTTGAAACGCTGTCCGGCGAAGACGAGAAAAGCGCACCGCGAATTCAACCACCCGAGACTCAGCCTAAGCCGGAACAGCCGGCCCCGCCTGAGCGAGGGCCAGAGATTCCGGCCCCTATTTCTCAGCCCCCACAGGAAATGCCGGCTCAGCCAATGACTCCTGGGCAAAATGGAGAAATCCGATTCATTTCGGCAACAAATACAACCAGCCCTGAAGAATCCGAAAAGGAACAGCCCGCACCCCGCGGGCTGAAGGGTTTTTTTGCACGCAGGCGCATTCGAAAGGCAGAAAAAGCGTGTGAGTTTGATGATGAAGAGGATATTTATTACGGTCTTCAGTTAAAACCAGTGGAAGAATACAAAAAAGGGTATGATGACCCCATCCACACAGAGAAGGGCCCCACACCTGCATTTCGTTATTTATTTGATGAAACACCGGAAGATGAGATGGAAGAAGAAATCTCTGCTCGCTTTCAGCCAAAGGAGCCCGATTCACCGGTTCATCTTGTAAGAGAAACACAGCAAAGACCGCTTGGCCCTACCGCACCCCAGAAACCTGCAAAGCAGGAAGCGGTACATCCAGAACTGGAAAGTGAACCTGCAAAAAAGGAATCTACACAAGAGTTCCGTTTACCGGAGCTTCCTACCAGCAACCACTTGCGCTTAGAACCGCTCCCTTTCCCAAAAGAAAGCGAAAGCGGATTTATGGATTTGGAAGAGGCAGCTCGTCTGGTTCAAAAATCCCAAGGAGAAGCTTCTACCCCCGTAAAACAGCAGGTCAAACCGCAGCGCCCCGCTAGGGAGGTACTCACGGCACAGCCATCAATTTCGAAAAAAGAAGTTACCAAAGAGATGGATGTTGTAACGCCGGAATCGGAACCTCAGCCTGCCCCCTCGGAACGCAAGGGGCAATCGGGAACGCAATCTCCTGCACACGAACCGTTAAATCCGAATGCAGATTCCCCGTCAGCTCCCAGCCCGGTACCGCAGGAGCCCACCAAGCAGTTAGCGGCGCAGCCCGCTGTACCTCCGTTAGGCTCACCGGCAGAACAGCCCGAACCGGTTGAGATGCAAACAGTAATGTCGCAATCGGAGGAAGAAAAAAGGGCACGAGCCGCTCTGGAGCAGCTTCAGGCACAAGCTGCCATACGCAAAGCGGAACAACAAAAAAAGGAGCAAATTCGTTCCTTAGTTCGAAGCTCACGCAAATACCTACCGAACACCCTACCGGTTCATATTTTAGAATTTAATCGCTTGGAAGCGGCACTCGCCCGTGTGGAAGAATGCTACCAACTTGCGCCGGAGGAAGAACCTGAAGTACCGGCACACAAGCAACCACGCCACCGTCGTAAAAAGGTAACCTCCTCTTCCAACGTACATAGCTTTCACTTCCTCGGCGAGATGGAAGAAGACAACGACCCCGGTGATGAACCGGTACCAGAGCCCGAACCAGAGAATCTGGATGACTATACCACTCCGGAAGATGCTCCTTCCATACTACACGAGCTCGGGGCAGAGCACCGCGCGCTCGCTTTGCGTGTTTCGGTCACCGGAATACTCTTGATGGTCATGCTGTTCTGGGGTTTTGTCAGTGAACGCTCCGGTATGCTACCCACCTTTTTGAGGGCAGATGTTTTGCCTCTCGCATACCTGATTACAAACCTTTGTCTATTCACAATAGCAGTAATTTTTTGCCGCAAAACCGTTTTTGGCGGCATCCGCGCATTGGCTAGACTGCAGGCCAACGCAGACAGCGGCGTGGCCGTTGCCGCCGTTGCCGCTTGGATACAAGGTGCGGTCATGCTCTTTCAAACACATGAGGTTGAAAATGGTCAGCTTCATTTGTATGCGGTTCTTGCCGGACTCGGTCTTTTCCTCAATTCTGCCGGTAAACTCTCAATGGTGAGGCGCATCCGTGCAAACTTCCGCTTTTTAGCTTCCCCAGAGCCGAAAATGGCTGTTGAGCTGTTTGATGATTACAACACCGCTCTGCAGCTTGCAAAAGGCTGTGTTGTGGGTGAGCCGCTCATTGCTTACCAACGAAAGACCGGTTTCTTCCGCAATTATTTGCGCAACTCCTATGACCCTGACCCCAGCGAGCAGGCGTCGCAGTCTATGGCTCCCCTGCTGTTTCTTGGCAGTATATTGCTGTGTGCAGTAAGTCTTATTTTTACCAGAAGCGCTTCCGCAGCGGTAACGGCCTTTGCCGCAGCTGCATGTGTGAGTGCTCCCATTACCAGCATGCTGTGCGCCAACATGCCTATCAGCCGTCTTTGTGCTTTGGCACGACGGTGCGGTACAATGCTGGTAGGCAATTCGGCTGTGGAGTATTTCTGCAACACCAACGCTTTAATGACAGATTCCAAAGAGCTGTTCCCCAAGGGAACTGTTATATTAAATGGCATTAAAACCTTTGGCGGACAGCGAATCGACGAAGTAATTATGGATGCCAGCGCAGTTATGTGTACGTTAGGTGGCCCGCTTAGTGACCTGTTTGAGCAGATTATTCAAAACCGACGCGACATCTTACCCAAAGCCGAAAACATTACGTATGAAGATGACCGGGGTGTTACCGGGTGGGTGAACGGGCGACGTACCTTAGTGGGTACCCGCCAACTGCTGGAGCAGCACGGGCTTACTCCTCCCTCTAGAGATTATGAGAATAAATACCTGCTGGGGGGCAAAAAGGTCGTTTATTTAGCCTCTCAGGGTGAACTGGTTGCCATGTTTGTCATATCGTATAACTCAGACAAACGGCGGGCACAGGAGCTTCGCCGAATGGAGAAAAACGGAATCAGCCTGATACTGCGCACAACTGACCCCAATATGACTCCTGAGTTTGTAGCGGAATGCTTTGGGCTAGACCCGCACTCTGTGCGAGTTTTACCGGAAGCCCTTGGCTCTCTCTACCAGAACAAAATTACAAAGGATTGTGAGCGCTCTGACGCATTGCTTGTCACAAAAGGCCGCCCTGCCTCGATGATGCGGATGCTAACGGCCTGTGTGCGTGAAAAAAGCAATGTTACCATGGCTACCATGCTGCAAACCGTTGGTGTCATTCTCGGTTTCCTTTTTGTTGCGTTTCTTATCTTTTTCTCTGGACTTGAGCAGCTTTCTACCATGGCACTCCTGTTGTACCAGCTATTTTGGACTGCTGCGGTTCTACTCATTCCACGATTGCGCAAACCATAATTATTACACTCGACCTTATTCGACGGACAGTCCCTTATTCACAGGGCCTGTCCGTTTTTTTGCAAGTCAAGCAAAAACAGGGGAAACATCTGGCAGAAAACGAATTCGTTAAATTGTATAGTTTCCATAAAATCCTCTTATTTAAAGCGTATAATTTATTAGAAAGCATTGCTTCCTATGTGAAAACAGGATATAATTGTAAATAATAACTGGGAATGGATTGTATGGAATATCCAAACGACTCCTGTTTTTACAGAACAGTCTCCCGGCAATACCCTACTGCCCCGGCTGGGGCATCTTGAAAGGAGTTTTACCAAGTGAAGCAGTATCATGCGAAAAATATTCTGAACATTGCGATCGCGGGCCACAGTGGCTCGGGAAAGACTACGCTGGCAGAGGCATTGCTGTTTTTGTCCGGCGCGTCTGACCGGTTGGGAAAGGTAGGGGAAGGAAATACCGTTTGTGATTACGACCCAGAAGAAATCCGTCGTAAAGCATCTGTGGGAGCAGCGGTTGCTCCGTTAGAGTGGAAAAACCACAAGATTAATCTTATTGATACTCCCGGCCTGTTCGACTTTGAAGGCGGGCTTTATGAAGCAGTACGTGCTGCGGATTCTGTTTTAATTACCGTTTCCGGCAAATCCGGTGTACTGGTAGGTACCGAAAAAGCAAACCAGGCGGCAGCAGCACGCGGGCTTTCTAAAATCTTTTTTGTAAACGGCCTATGCGACGAAAGTGCGCGTTTTTACCGTGTATTTGAAGATCTAAAAGCCAGCTTTGGACCATCTGTATGCCCGGTGGTTGTCCCGTACATTGTAAACGGCAATGCCGACTGCTATGTGAACATATTGGAGTATAAGGCGTATCAATACCAGAACGGAACACCGGTTGAAGTGCCGATGCCCGACATGGGCGACCGTTTGGATGGTCTGCGCACGGCAATTTATGAAGCCGTAGCGGAAACAAGTGAAGAAATGTTTGAAAAATATTTCTCCGGCGAGCAGTTTACACCGGAAGAAGTGATTGTTGGCGTAAGCAAGGGTGTGAAAAGCGGAACCATCAGCCCCGTATTCTGCGGTGATGCTCAGCTTACTTATGGAATTGAACAGCTTCTTAACGGCCTGATTTGGCTGGCGCCCTCCGCGGAAGAAAAAAGTGGCGAGCTGGGGCTGGATGTTGGCGGCAACCCCGTGGAACTTTCCCCGAATGAGGATGGAGCCACGGCTGCTATCGTCTTTAAAACAATTGCCGACCCATTCATCGGCAGACTATCCTATCTGAAAGTCATCTCCGGAAAAATCACAACGGAAACTCCGTTAGTCAATATGAGAACCGGGAATCCCGAGCGTATAGGTAAGGTGATTACCATTCGGGGCAAAAAACAGGAGGATGCACAGGTACTTGTTGCCGGTGACATTGGTGCAGTACCAAAGTTGCAAAGTACCGGCACGGGAGATACCCTTTGCTCCCCCGCACGCAAAGTCGTACTCGACGGCGTTGATTATCCCGCTCCCACACTTTCTATGGCGATTGTGCCAAAAGCCAAGGGCGACGAAGATAAAATTGCACAGGGCATCCTGCGTCTCTTAGAGGAAGACCCCACCCTTCGCTTTGTAAACAACCCGGAAATCCACCAGATGATTCTTACCGGCCTTGGGGAACAGCATTTGGATGTAGTTGTTTCGAAGCTAAAGAGCAAGTTCGGAGTGGAAATCACCTTAACAGAACCACGCGTACCATACCGCGAAACCATCCGCAAAAAGGTGCAGGTACAGGGTCGCCATAAAAAGCAAACCGGCGGCCATGGCCAGTTTGGTGATGTTTGGATTGAATTCGCGCCTTGCGACAGCGACGGCCTAGAGTTTGGTGAGCGCGTAGTTGGCGGCTCAGTGCCAAAAGGTTTCTTCCCTGCGGTTGAAAAGGGACTGCGTGAGTGCATTTTGAAAGGCCCGCTGGCAGGGTACCCAGTGGTTGGCCTGAAAGCAACCCTGTATGATGGCTCGTATCACCCGGTTGATTCCTCTGAAATGGCATTTAAGCTGGCAGCAGCCGTCGCCTATAAAACCGGAATGCCGCAGGCATCCCCCGTATTGCTGGAACCCATTGGCACCTTAAATGCTACCGTGCCTGATTCCAACACCGGTGATGTTATGGGTGAGGTAAACAAGCGCCGCGGCCGCATTATGGGTATGAGCCCGGGTGCAGACGGAATGCAGGTAGTCGAAGCAGAGGTTCCTATGGCGGAAATGCACGACTTTACCACATTTATTCGCCAGGTAACACAAGGGCGTGGCAGCTTTACCTTTGCCTTTGTCCGTTATGAAGAAGCACCGGCACAAATGGCTCAGAAAGTAGTGGAAGGCGCGAAAGCAGCAGAGAAAGCCGAATAAAATACAATAAAACACACAGCCGGAAAATCTCCTGCAAAGGAGATTCTCCGGCCTTTTTATGTGTTACAGTCATATTGTAAGCATTTATTTTCTTTTAGTAAATGAATGCTTAGATTCGGTTGCAATAAGCAAATGAAAACGATATACTATAATAATATATATTGCAATAGTGTTAGGAGGTACATATGCTGAAAATCTGGACGAAGACCCTCAGTCTGTTATTAAGTTCCCTATTGTCCATATTTCTATATATACCTGCTTATCTGGCAGATTCAATCCACTCTGCAATGGGCAACGGAATGCAAATAGAGTTAAATGAACTCTTTCTTCATTCCCCATTCGATTTATCTCAAATTCGATTGGAGCAAAAGAATAGTACAGGTGAAGTGTCTATTGCAAACTCTGAAGAAGCAGCCGGAAAATTGTTTAACGCAATGGATGAGAGTGCTTCTAACAAGGATAACGCAGATCAGGGTCGTATAATCACCCGAAAGATATATAAAGACGTTGTAGAGGGTGACAAGGTTGCAAGGCTTTACGCAATTGTAGAAATCTATTATTGGGATTCCTTTGCGCAGATAAACACCGTAAAAAAGATGGGCTGGGAACGGCTTAGCGGAGGCGAATGGTCTTTGGAAGATCAAAGTGTCGATTGGTGGTTGCCAAACGCCACTCCCGATACGGTCGTTAACTTTATGGGCTCTGCGGTTATTACCATACCCTCTGAAATAAAGAGAACGGGACGATTCCCAAAATGGCTTAAAACAACCTATACGCAAACCTATTACGAAAGGCACCTTATTTCTGCAGAGTTTGGTCTTTGTGTGATGTAACTCTTTGCACTAGCAATTCTACTTTATATAGCATTACACAAAGCACTGTGTTCGAAACCATTACTTTACTGGTTAGAATCCAGTTTGCACTCACAAGCGCAAAAAAGCAGGGGCGGGATTTAAAAATCCCGCCCCTGCTTTTTGCTCTGTAAAAGGATGCTTTTACGGATTCGTAATACTGTTGAGCAGCCCGCCCTTTGAGATGATGTTCTGAATAAACGGTGGGAACGGCTGCGCCTGATACGTTTTGCCTGTAGTAAGGTCACGAATCACACCCGTGTCAAAATCCACACTGACTTCATCCCCCGCTTCAATCTCACGCGCTGCCTCTTCGCATTCCAAAATTGGAAGGCCAATGTTAATGGCATTGCGGTAGAAAATCCGGGCATAGGTTGCAGCAATTACACAGGAAATTCCGCTGGCCTTAATTGCAATGGGAGCATGTTCACGGGAAGAACCACACCCAAAGTTTTTATTCGCCACCATAATATCTCCCGGTTTTACCCGGTTTACAAAATCTGCGTCAATGTCTACCATGCAGTGCTGCGCCAACTCCTGATGAGAAGAAGTATTCAGGTAACGGGCAGGAATAATAACATCGGTATCTACATTATCGCCATACTTGTGTACGGTACCTTGTGCATTCATTGTGCATCCTCCTTTCCGGTAAACAGCGCGGCGGGGTCTGTGAGTACACCGGTAACCGCACTGGCTGCCGCCACAGCGGGGCTTGCCAAATAGACTTCAGACTCAATATGACCCATTCTCCCTACAAAGTTGCGATTCGTAGTGGAAACCGAACGCTCGCCTTTGCCGAGAATGCCCATATGTCCGCCAAGGCACGGCCCACAGGTTGGCGTTGAAAACACCGCCCCCGCCTCTACAAAAATCTCTGCCAAGCCCTCACGGATTGCCTGCAGATAAATGCTTTGCGTTCCGGGAATAATAATGCAGCGTACCCGCTTGTTAACCTTGCGGCCCTTTAAAATCTCTGCAGCGGCACGCAGGTCTTCCATACGCCCGTTGGTGCAGGAGCCAATCACCGCTTGGTCTACCTTTACCGTACCCGCCTCATCAATGGTATGGGTATTCTCCGGCAGGTGTGGGAATGCAATTGTTGGGCGTAAATCCGAAAGGTTAATGACAATCTCGCTATCGTATTTGGCATCCTCATCCGCCGTGTAAATAACTGGTTCACGCTGAAAACGATTCTTACAGTAAGCGAGTGTGACCTCATCCACCGGGAAGATACCATTTTTGGCGCCCGCCTCAATTGCCATGTTTGCAATACATAAGCGGTCATCGATTGAGAGTGATTTTACACCCTCACCGGTAAACTCCAAAGATTGGTACAATGCACCATCTACACCTATTTTTCCAATCAAGTGCAAAATCACATCTTTACCTGATACCCATTTGGGACACTGCCCGTTAAGCACCACTCGAATGGCTCCCGGCACTTTAAACCAAGCCTTGCCGGTAATCATACCCGCTGCCATATCGGTTGAGCCTACTCCGGTGGAAAAAGCACCCAATGCGCCGTACGTGCAAGTGTGAGAATCCGCTCCAATTACACAGTCTCCAGGGCCAACAAGACCTTGTTCCGGCAGAAGTGCGTGTTCAATCCCCATTTGCCCAACATCGAAGAAATTGGTGATGTCGTATTGGTCTGCAAAATTACGGGTCTGGCGGCATTGCTCCGCCGCTTTAATATCCTTATTCGGCGTAAAATGGTCAAGCACTAACGCAATTTTATCCTTGTGAAATACACCTGTGGCTCCGCTCTTTTCAAATTCATTAATCGCCACCGGGCTAGTGATATCATTTCCCAAAACTAAATCCAGCGTTGCTTCTACCAATTGCCCTGCGGTTACATGCGGTAACCCAGCCTTTGCCGCCAAAATCTTTTGTGTCATCGTCATTCCCATCGGTTCAAAACCTCCCCTGCTGTGTTGAAAGCCCATCAGTATGTCGGTCGTCCACAACCTTGGCTTTATTTTCTCTATTATCGCATTCATCTTGCGCGAAGAATGTAAATCATGTTACAATTGAAAAAATTTTATTTGTGATTTGGGAAACTCTTTCGAATACATAAGTTGGTTTATAGGGAGTGAAATGGATTGGAACAGGCAAACCACGCAGCAGAAAGCTTATGGGAGGTTCTAGAGCAAAAAGAGACCCCACGGCTATACCCGGGAAATCAAATGATTTACCGGCAGGGAGAGGTCGCCGAACGTTTTTATTACCTAAAAAGCGGCAAGGTGCGAATCTCTATGAGCTCGGAACATGGGCAGGAAAAAACGCTTACCTTGCTTACAGCGGGGAATATTTTTGGAGAGGCCGCCTTTTTCGATGGCCTGCCCCGTGTTTCATCTGCAAGAACGATTGAAAAATCACAGATTATTCCCGTAAGCCGTGAGCTTCTTCTCATTTGCTTTCGGGAAGAACCCATGCTTGCTTTTCAATTATTGCATTTGTTTTCAAAAACCGTGCGAATGCTCTCCAACCAAGTGGATCACATGACCTTTCTGCAGGCAGACCGTCGCATTGCGAAAATACTCACGGAACTTTGCGGCGGACTTTCTGGCCAAACCATCGCTTGCTCACACGAAGATTTAGCCAGCATGGCTGGGGTATCTCGAGTTACGGTAAGCCGTGTATTGGGTGAGCTCGCACGAAAAGGCTGGATTCGCACACACTACCGCAGCATTGAAATACGCAACCCTGAGGCACTCCTGCAATACGCTTTGTCTCCTGCTGCCGATTAATCTCATAGAATCCGCAAATTTTGGGAACAATACTACCGCCTATTCTCCTCTAACTGAAAAAATATTGTGGCAGCCACAGGAAGGGGAATGGATTTTTAAACGGAGTGATTGCTTTGAAATTTGGTCTGGGAAAAAAGAGCATCTGCCTATGGCGTATTCAAGGAACACTCACGGCACTGCTTTTTTGTTTTTTGAGTGGAGCTGTTGCAGCACTTCTCCCCATTGCGGGAATTATCACTTGTATAATCGTAATTACAATATACTTATTGTATTTTTTCTGGTATGTTCCACGCCTGTATCAAACCGCTTATGTTTTTCTGGAAGATGGGCGACTAACTTGGAAAATCGGATTACTCTTCCCCGTGAAAACCTCACTTCGCTTAGAAACCATCCTCACGGCAACCATTTCACACACACCTCTGCAAAGTGCACTTGGGCTATGCACACTCTCTGTGCGCCCCGTTGGTGCGCCTATCTCATTGCGCCAGCTTTCAGAGCAAGATGCACGACAGCTAATGCAATTGGTTGAGGAGGCCGCCGATGACTAAACGACCTCATATTGTCACCCTATGGAATTATCTTTCCCGTTTCTTTTTTCTGCTGATTATTCCGCTGATACAAGCTGTTTTTCAGGCGCCATTTTCTGAAGTAGCTTGGAGCAGCTTACCCAGCGTAGTAGGAATTATCGGAATTGCTTATTTTCAGTACCTAAGCTGTGGGTATGGGGTAACGGCTATAGAAGAAAATGGACGCAGTCTCTCGATTCTATATTGGAAGAGCGGCTTATTTTTTCGAAAGCAAAAAATGCTCCCGGCAGATTGTGTGGCTTCGGTCTTTCTACGTCTAAACCCTATTTTAGACCTGTTTGGAGCAGCTCAGGTAATGCTCGATAGCCCCGCGGCTAACGCGAAAAAACCAAGCCTTACCTTGTTACTCGCTAAAAAAGCACCATTGCTGTGGTGGCAGCAATTGCGCGAAGAAATTTCACATAGATATACTGCCAGTTCTATCCGTGTGATTCTTATGGCTATCTCATGGTCGAACCCAGCATCTGGTTTACTTTTAATCGGTATTTTATTTAACCGAGCCAGTAAGATTTTAGGCGATGAGCTTACACAGCGGCTCTATGGAATCTATGATAATGTAAACCAGACACAGCGTCTTATGGCATGGGGATTACCCCCAGCGGTTGCAATTGTTGGTTGGTTAATGGCTGTGGGGTGGTTCTGTGCTTTTCTCGTTCAATTTTTCCGTTATGCCTTTTTTACTGCAGGAGTAGCCCCCACCGGTACGATGATTTCACGTGGCATGATTTTTCGCAGCCGCCAGCTGCTTACCAACCAGGCAATACGAGCTGTGGCAATCCGCCAAACCTTAATGATGCGCCTGTTACACCTATCCTCTGTTTACCTGCACACCATTGGTTCCGGCAAAGAAAAGGGAGATCGAAGCTTATTGATGGCGGCTGCGACTACTCGCGAACTGCGGCATCATCTGTCTCGCTTCTACCCAAATGAATCCTCCTACTTCTTCTCAAGAGAGGGAATGACGGTCATTCGGCCCTCTAAAAATTCATTGTTTAGCTTTCTTTTTTCTCCCCTGCTAAATGCTGCGGGCATTTTGGTGCTGTATCTCTTATTTGTGCGTTTTCTTCCCTTGTTTTCTCCATTGATTCTCTTTCTGTTCGCTTTCCCACTCTATTATCTGCTGCTTCGCGTTGCCGCATACCGCAACACCTTTTTGGCAGAAGATAACACCCACATTTCTGCCTGCGGCTATATTAACGATCAATTGTTTACCGCAGTGATTCCCAAAAGCGCAGTGCAAGCTGTTGTGATCCGACAAAATCCTCTCCAAAAGCGGAGCGGGCGTTGCCAAGTGCGCCTTTGCATTGGTACGGAAAAAGGAGCCTGTTTTGATTTACGCCATTTTCGCCTCAGTGATATTGAGAAGTTCCATTTTGTACCAGAGCAAAGCGAGTGATCTAAAATAAATTTATAATAAACATGCATATAAAAATACCAAGGCGCCGCTAAGCGGCGCCTTGGTATTAAAAAAGAGAGAGTAATCAAACGAAGACCGGTGGGTATTCCAACTAGAGGGGGCTGGAATAGAAAGCATCCCTTATCCGGTATCTATTATAAATTATACTGATAAATAAAAATAATGCAATAGTTTTTGTGCTTTATATGAAAAAATTTCAAAATAATTCAAAATCGCACGTTATAAAACGAACATTACTCTTTATACCCGTAATAAAGTATGGCTATTATCTTTCATAATTCTTTTTTGAACTCCTCTTTCTGTTTGTTTATTCAATTTATACTATTTCGTAGAATTGGGAGCAGCATGTCTGAGATAATAAAAAAGACTTGCCAGTAAGGCAAGTCTTTTTTTATGGCTGTTTGTAAATCCAGAAAGTATTCTTTCAAATTATTCGTCTTTACCACAGCACTTTTTATACTTTTTACCGCTTCCGCAGGGGCAGGGGTCGTTTCTGCCGACTTTCTTGTCGTTCACTACGGGGTGGTTTTCTTCACTACCGTCACCGGCACCGGTCGCCATGGTGGGCTTTGCCACCTCTTCGCGCTTCGGTTCTTCCTGTGTTTGCAGGCGCACGGTTAGCATCATGCGAGCCGTATTTTCACGAATTTGTGAAATCATGGAGTCGAACATATCGAAGCCTTCCATACGGTACTCCACAACCGGGTCACGCTGTGCATAAGCACGCAGGCGAATACCACGCTGCAGTTCTTCCATCGCGTCAATATGATCCATCCAGAGAACGTCTACGTTCTTGAGCAGAATCACACGTTCCAATTCACGCACAATTTCTGGGCTGTATTCATTCTCACGCTGCTCGTACATGCGGTTCGCAATCTGAAGCAGCTCGTTCTTTACATATTCGGGGTCCAGATCCTCTAGCTCTTCCGGTGTAAACTCCAGTTCTTCCGGCTTGATGAGCCAGCCCATATAATGGTCGCGCAGACCCTTGAAATCCCAATCATCATGGAGTTGGTCTTCCGGCAGGTAACGCTTAATATTGGTGTCAATCGCCTGCTCAATCATGGTGATGATTTGACCGCGAATGTTTTCACCGTCAAGCACTTGATCACGCTGCTTATAAATAACCTCACGCTGGCGGTTCATAACATCGTCGTATTGCAGAACATTTTTACGAATACCAAAGTTACGGCCTTCCACCTTGCGCTGAGCACTTTCAATAGTCTTTGAGAGCATGCCCGCTTCAATGGGCATATCTTCTTCCACCTTGAGGGAATCCATCAGGTTTGAGATGCGCTCACCGCCGAACAAACGCATTAAATCGTCTTCCAGCGAGATGAAGAACCGGCTCTTACCCGGGTCACCCTGACGACCAGCACGGCCGCGCAGCTGATTATCAATACGGCGGGATTCATGGCGCTCCGTACCAATAATATACAGGCCACCCAAAGAACGAACCTCTTCGGCAATCGGGCGAATCTGCTCTTTGTATTTATCATTAAGCTCCACATAGGTTTTGCGAGCTTCTAAAATCTCGGGATCCTGTGTGTCGGAATAAGCGGTGGATTCACTAATCAGTTCTTCTGAGAAGCCCATACGGCGCATTTCCGATTTTGCCATATACTCAGCGTTACCACCGAGCATAATATCGGTACCACGACCAGCCATGTTGGTAGCGATGGTTACCGCACCCTTTTTACCAGCCTGCGCTACAATCTCTGCTTCTTTTTCATGGTACTTCGCATTAAGAACCTCGTGCTTTACGCCGCGGCGCTTGAGCATGCTGCTGAGAATTTCAGATTTTTCAATGGAGATGGTGCCAACCAGAACCGGTTGTCCCTTTTTGTAGTGCTCCTCCACATCTTCAATCACGGCATCGAACTTTGCCTTTTCTGTTTTATACACAACATCCGGCAAATCCTCACGAGCAAGAGAACGGTTTGTGGGAATCTCCACAACGTCCAGCTTATAAATCTCTCGGAATTCCTCTTCTTCGGTCATTGCTGTACCGGTCATACCGGAGAGCTTTGTGTACAAGCGGAAGTAGTTCTGGAATGTGATGGTAGCCAGCGTTTTGCTCTCTCTGGCAACCTCTACTCCCTCTTTTGCTTCAATTGCCTGGTGCAAGCCTTCGTTGTAGCGGCGGCCGTTCATCAAACGCCCAGTGAACTCATCAACAATGATGACCTCGCCGTCTTTTACCACATAGTCAATGTCACTGCGCATAACGCCGTTTGCCTTAATCGCCTGATTGATGTGGTGCTGAATTGTAAGATTGTCGGCATCCGTTAAGTTTTCAATACTAAAAAACTGCTCCGCCTTTTTTACACCAGCGGGAGTAAGGGAAGCTGTTTTCAGCTTTTCATTTACAACGTAGTCGTATTCCTTATACAACTCATCGTTATCCTCTTTTTCGTCCAGCTCCGCTACACGAATCATCTTGAGCTTTTTCGCAAAGCGGTCTGCATGACCGTAGAGATCGGTAGATTTATCTCCTTGGCCAGAGATAATTAAGGGCGTACGGGCTTCATCGATCAGGATGGAGTCCACCTCATCGACGATGGCGTAGTTATGGCCGCGCTGTACCTTATTCTCTTTATAAATCACCATGTTATCGCGCAGGTAATCAAAGCCCATCTCGTTGTTGGTGCCATACGTGATGTCTGCCTCATAGGCTGCTTTGCGCTGGTCGTTGTCCATATCGTGAACAATCAGCCCGACGGTAAGACCAAGGAAGCGGAACACCTTGCCCATCCATTCCGAGTCACGGCGAGCCAGGTAATCGTTGACGGTAACTACATGCACACCCTTGCCAGAAAGTGCATTCAGGTAAGCCGGCAGTGTTGCCACCAACGTTTTACCTTCACCGGTCTTCATTTCACTAATGCGCCCTTGGTGCAGCACGATGCCGCCAATAATCTGTACCGGGAAGTGCCGCATCTCAAGAATACGGGCAGAACCCTCTCGGCAAACGGCAAACGCATCAGGGAGGATGTCGTCCAGCGTTTCGCCATTTGCAAGCCTTTCTTTCAGCGCAGCGGTCTGCGCTTTGAGTTCGGCGTCTGACATGGCTTTATATTTTTCCTCTAACGCCAGAACAGCATCGCAAAGGGGCTGAATTCGTTTCAGCTCGCGCTTGCTGTAATTACCAAAGAACTTGGCCAAAATATTCATCGTCTTCACCTCAACACAATTTAAAGCGAAACGGCACCTGTTTCGCATGATGATCTTCGCATTTATACGTTTCATATTATAGCATAGAGCGCGCTAAAAAAAAAGAAGATTGTGTAAACAAACAGTTTCTGCCAGCTAGAGAGCCATTTCCTTTTTCCTCCACTGGTTTATTTTACCTTTTTTAATGTTGTGTTTTTCTCTCTAAAATGGTATATATAATGCAAAAGTATTCGTTCTACAACATGGAATGGGAGGTTTTACTATGAATTCGATTTTATGGTTATCTTCTTTGGCGGGAATCGAATCGTTTCTCCGCATCTTCTTTTACCTTACGGCAATTGGCTTTGGACTAAGAGGGATAAAGGCACTCAATATTTACATTGATAAAAATAAGTAACGCAAGAATAACATAAGAAGACCCGGCTTATATCCGCTAAAGCTCTCGGATACAGGCCGGGTTTTGCATTTATTGCAGAATGCGGTAAAGAGATATGACTGCACCTCCAATAAAAATAACAATATTAAATAAAAGCTCTCGGCTGTCTTTACGTGACCGCTCTTGCTTGCATACGTGCCAAATCACTCCCAAAAACACCAAGGATAAAACAGAGAACCCAAGAGGAACAAAATACCATAATGCCGCAGGTTCACCGTGTATCACAAAGCAAACTATAAATATAAAAAACCACAGTTTGTAAATTCCCTTTTCTTCCAATATTTCGTTTTGTATTCCAAGCCAATACTCTTTCTTCAAAATAATCCCCTCCTTACTGCCTGCCCACATAAAGCTGATTACTTAAGTTATATTGAAACACATTCTATGTGGATAATCATATGTATTTAAGAATAAAAAGTGGGAATGGGTGCAAGAACACCCATTCCCTGTTGTGAAGAATATCTCCACAACAACTTATGCTATGCTGTAATCTTTGGGCATCCGATTCATTTTAAAGCATTTGTTAATCTGAATAATTTAATTTATAGACTCCTCTTACAAATACAAGCGAATTAAAAACCATAATGCTAAAAATACAGGTACAAGATTCAGTACTACGCCTGCGATTTGCTTTTTTTGGAAAGATTTAACTGCATTTACTACCAATATAACAATCATAAAAAGGTAAAGTAGTGTCTGCGTAGTTATTTTGCTTATATGGAATATTGGATTCGCCATAATAATAAATATGCCAATAAGCGTCATGCAAATCATATAAATAATTTTTCTGGTTGAAATATTCTCCACCTTCTTTCAGAAAACAAAAACAATACTATTACATTCAGTTTTATCGTTTATATGTCAAAGAGTATGGACCGTATTTTGATTTTTCAGGTGCAATAAAATACCATTTTACTTTTACTTCCGTACTTCTTGTTTTATATTTTATTTTACTGGTCCATATTAGTGTTCCACCGGAGCAAGTGGAGGCTATAATACTTGCTGCAGCCATGACACCTGTTACTGGCCCTCCTAGGTATATAGCAATAATACCTGCTACCACAGCTGCTGCTGTTGCTTCAGCCCAGCTTATATACTCCTCTCCGCTATCAAAATCTTCCCAAGCACTTGCCTTTAATGAAGTCGATAATACACTATTGCTATTACTTTTTGATACTTTATTCGTCTGCGCAACTAACTTTCCATTCAAAAATGCTTTGCCTGTTGAGGCATCAACGCAAACTACATCTTCTTTTGTATTAGATAAGATTTTGATTGTTCTTCTGCCTTGATTGTCATAAGAATACTTATAAGTATGCATACTCCCGTCTATGAAAAGTTTTTCAGAATAGTTTGTAGCATAAATATCTTCTGTCGTTTTAGCAAGAACGCCTGATTGGGCTGAGATGGAATTAGATTCAATTGCAGAAGCAGGAATTGCGAAAACACTCACCATCATGGAAAGTGCCAGTGCAAAACTCATTAACTTTTTCATTTTACAAACTCCTTCACATTCTTAAGTCTTTTTTAAAATCAATCATGAAAGCATCTTATAACGATATACCTCCTTCTAATTTTAAAACTGATTAAGCTTTAAAAAAAGATACTTTCATTTATATAACGTTAATGAGTTATGTTTTGTTACAAAATATATATAATAATTTTTATTTAAATAAAATAATCTGCAATTATACTGCAAACAAACGCTAATCCGAACACAATCATAAAGAAAAGCCTAACAAACCGTTTATGGAAACAGCTTGTAGATTAAATGAAGCGGCTTCACCTCAAAATATGCCGCGATACACCCAATGAAAAACACAGCCATATAAAAGCAAAGAATACGGCTCTGCTTTTTGGAGCGTTTCGATTTCCCGATAAAATAAACAGCCGCTACTAAAACAACACCAATTAGGTTTAACAGTAATCGGAACAAAAATGTCATATCTGGTATGTTTTGCCCAATATAGCTAACCGCTATCACCAGCAAAAACAAGAGCCAAGCGCCCTTTAGCCCCAGTATATCCTGCTGTATTTTATACCAGAATTCTTTTTTCATAACGCTTCCCCTTCTTTCATTAATAGCAGAGACTCTTTTTACATGTACAAGCGAATCATGAACCACAATGATAAAAATATAGGTACAAGATACATTAACGCAACTACCGTTTGCTTTTTGCGAAAAGAAATAACACCATTTACTACAAAAGTTGAAATTATAAAAAGATAAAATAGTGTATACGAAGTTCTTAAGCTGAAATGGAAAACTGGGTATGAAAGTACGATAAAAATACTAATAACAATCAGAAAACCTAGATAAACCCATTTCTTATTCACCTTGCATCCCTCTTTCTCGTTTCATTTGTTTTGAAATATTTTTTTATTCCACTACTCCAATTAATTAAAACGGAATAAAATAATCTGCAATAATGGCACAAACAAAACTTAATCCCAATCCAATCATAAAGAAAAGCTTGACAAAGCGTTTTTCTTGCACATACTGTTTCCAGTCTGGTCCGCTCTTTTTTGTAAGCCAGAGGAAAAAAACTAAGATTGCACAGAGCAAAATGATAGGCGGCCATAACAAAAATGTTTTTAAAATTGCTAGGTTAACTACGTCCATCGCTTTTAAGATGCGATATGTGCTGGAGAGCACCGCATATATAATAAAAAGATATGCTAACAGATACCATTTCTTTTGCAAGGTTTTATCCATAAAATAACCACTCCTTTAAAACTATATTATAATTTATAATAATTATAATATAGTTTTACATATATATCAATATTTGTAGTTTAATACTTCTTTTGGATAATGGGTTAATAATAGAAATCAAAAAGGCTTCGCCTGCGCGAAGCCTTTTTATGTTTTTTCAAACATCAACCCAATGATTGAGCTAACAGCAACAGTAGCTTAATCTTAAGTCAAATTAACCTCCTTTTCCAAAACATAATTATCAAATCTTTGCCAATAATGCCTTCACTTTATATAACGATTTTCGTACCTGTTTTGTTACAGAATTTTCCTATATTGCATTAAAATTACTCTATTTTACGACTTGCCTTTTTCTTTTCCCATACGATATGTGATTATTCCAACAACAATCGGTGCAGCTAACAGAATCACAACACCCAATGGAACGGAAAAATCAAAACGGAGTAAATCCTGAAAAATCGGGGCTCCGTTGGCAGTTAAAATAGAGGTAGGGCCGTCCATTAAACTGAAGAAAACATCTTTCAAAAAATAGTGAGAATAAATCAGGAATGCAGCAGAAAATATAGAAAGTACTGCAACAAAAAATAATAGAATCTTAAATGACAAACTCTTTTTCATAGTTTTGTACCTCATAAAATTTAAATTGCACTTCTTTAGAAATTGATTACTAAAGCTTTTAAAAAATAATGCATCATGGATAATTATAGTGAAAATTAAACCATTATTCAACTATGTAAAATGAATAAAACAAATTATATAGATAGCCACGCTTTACTATTGGTCATTAAAACTTATTCTTTGATCCGAACGAACCTCTTTACCCTCCCAATTTTTCTACAAAATAAAGAAAGACTCCGCACAAAAGCGGAGCCTTTCTTTATAAACAGCAGCTATGCCATCTTATTTTTCTGCATCGAATAAGTTTTTAATCTTATCGAAGAAGGTTTTGCGCTTTTGGTAGTTGCGCTCGTCACCCGTGCTGTCGAATTCCTGTAGAATCTCTTTTTGGCGATCCGTTAGGTTCTTCGGCACTTCAATCGTTACGCGCACATACTGGTCGCCGCGTCCGCGGCCATGAATGTTCGGGATTCCCTTGCCGCGCAGCTTAAATACATCACCCGGCTGTGTGCCGTCATGCACTTGGTAGCTTACTTTACCATCCAAAGTAGGTACAATGACCTCTGCGCCCAAGGTTGCCTGCGTAAATGTAATTGGCATTTCGCACCAAACATCGTTCCCACGGCGCTCAAAAATGGCATGAGGACGAACGGTGACATACACGTGTAAATCGCCCGAAGGTCCGCCGTTTGTTCCGGCATCGCCATGGCCTCCCACGTTTAAGGTCTGCCCATCATCAATACCAGCAGGTATGGTGATTTCCAGTGTTTTGGTTTTTCTAACTCTCCCCGTGCCGCTGCAAGAATGGCAGGGGTGGTCAATAATTTTACCCTTACCACCGCATCGGTCACACCCACGGCTGGTTTGCACTACGCCGAACGGAGTGCGCTGGCTAACCCGCACTTGACCAGTGCCACTGCACTGTGGGCAGGTTTTTGTCTCGGTACCGCTCTCTGCGCCGGAACCGCCGCAAGACTGGCACGATTCAATTCTTTGATAAGAAACTTGCTTTTTAACGCCTTTTGCGGCCTCTTCAAACGAGATGGTAACGGATGCCTGTGCATCTCGCCCGCGCCTTGGCGCATTGGGGTTTGCACTCCGCCCTGTACCGAAACCGCCGCCGAAAAAGCTGTTGAAAATATCGCCCAAATCAATGTCGCCATCAAAGGGGCTGCCACCGGGGCCGCCGCCAAAATTCGGGTCTACACCCGCATGACCAAACTGATCATACCGCGCTTTTTTCTCTTTGTCAGACAAAACCTCGTAGGCCTCATTGACCTCTTTAAAGTTTGCCTCCGCAGCCTTATCCCCCGGGTTTAAATCGGGGTGGTACTGCTTTGCCAGTTTGCGGTACGCTTTTTTTATTTCATCGTCTGAGGCATTTTTGGGTACCCCCATCACCTCATAGTAATCCCTTTTATCCGCCAAGCCAAGTCACTCCCACATGGTGCGGCAAGCGGAGCATCACACACCCCGCTTGCCCTGATTTTCTGCGCCGGGCAATTACCACGGCAGCATACCTCACAAAGGGCGGCCTCGGCCACCCTTTGCGCGGTATTGCTTCTATGGTGCCGCGGCACCCGTTTCGTTGTATAACAAATGCACTGGGCATATAATACCACAAAATGCACCAAGTTGAAAATACCGGAATTATTTCTGGCTGTCGTCTACGTCCTTAAAGTCCGCATCATACACCGTCTGTCCGCCATCTTCTGCCGGGCCCTGCTGGGGCTGGCCGCCCATGTCGGGAGCTGCTTCACCGCCCTGCGGTGCATTGGCTTTGTAAAGTTTTTCCGAAACAGCGTACAGGCTCTTCTGCACGTCTTCTGTTTTCAGCTTCAGCTCTTCCACAGTAGCAGTTGTAAGCATACCCTTCAGTTCAGCAACCTTCTGGTTCAGCTCGTTTTTGTCCGCTTCGTCAATCTTATCGCCACTGTCGGTAATCAGCTTTTCAACGGAGTAGCACAGGTTCTCTGCTTCGTTTTTAGCGTCAACCTCTTCACGGCGCTTTTTGTCTTCGGCGGCAAACTGCTCTGCTTCTTTCACTGCCTTATCAATATCATCCTTGTTCATGTTCGTGCTGGAGGTAATGGTGATATGCTGTTCCTTGCCGGTGCCAAGGTCTTTCGCAGAAACATTTACAATGCCGTTGGCATCCAAATCAAAGGTAACCTCAATCTGGGGGATTCCACGAGGAGCCGGAGCAATGCCGTCGAGCTTAAACAGAGCAAGCTGCTTATTGTCGCGGGCAAATTCACGCTCACCCTGCAATACGTTAACCTCAACCTGAGTCTGGCCATCCGCTGCGGTGGAGAAAATCTGGCTCTTCTTGGTGGGGATAGTGGTGTTGCGCTCAATGATTTTGGTCATAATGCCGCCCATTGTTTCAACGCCGAGGGAAAGGGGAGTAACATCCAGCAGCAGCAGGCCCTGAACTTCGCCGCCCAAAACACCAGCCTGCAATGCAGCACCGATGGCTACGCACTCGTCGGGGTTAATGCCCTTGAAGGGGTCTTTGCCGGTCAGGTTCTTAACCGCATCCTGAACCGCAGGAATACGAGAGGAACCACCAACCATCAGCACCTTGCTGATGTCGGAAATCTGGAGACCGGAATCCTGAAGAGCTTGGCGAACCGGGCCCATGGTCTTTTCGACCAAGTCGGCAGTCAGCTCATTAAACTTTGCACGGGTGAGAGTAAGGTCTAAGTGCTTGGGGCCAGTTGCATCTGCGGTAATGAAAGGCAGATTAATGGAAGCTGTGGTCATACCGGAAAGCTCAATCTTTGCCTTTTCTGCAGCTTCCTTGAGGCGCTGCATTGCCATTTTGTCGCCGCTTAGGTCAATACCGGCTTCTCTCTTGAATGCGTCAACCATCCAGTCCATCACGCGCTTGTCGAAATCGTCGCCGCCCAAGCGGTTGTTACCGGCAGTTGCAAGAACCTCCTGCACACCATCGCCCATTTCAATAATAGAAACGTCGAATGTACCGCCGCCCAAATCGTAAACCATAATCTTCTGGTCGTCGCCCTTGTCGATGCCATAAGACAATGCCGCAGCAGTCGGCTCATTGATGATTCTCTTTACATCCAAACCAGCAATTTTACCGGCATCCTTGGTTGCCTGGCGCTGTGCGTCAGTAAAGTAAGCAGGTACGGTAATAACTGCGGAGGTTACAGGCTCACCCAAATAGGCTTCTGCATCTGCCTTCAGCTTTTGCAGAATCATTGCAGAGATCTCTTGAGGAGTGAAGCTCTTATCGTCAATGTTTACCTTAAAGCCGGTACCCATCTCTCTCTTAATCGAAGCGATGGTGCGCTCCGGGTTTGTGATTGCCTGGCGCTTTGCCACCTGGCCAACCATACGCTCACCGGTTTTTGAAAATGCAACAACAGAGGGAGTGGTGCGAGCGCCTTCTGCGTTCGAAATAACGACCGGCTCGCCGCCCTCAATAACTGCTACGCAGGAGTTTGTTGTACCTAAGTCGATACCAATTGTTTTTGCCATACGATTTACCTCCAAAAATTTAGGTTAAATTATTTTTTTGATATTATTTATCTAGCCGACAAATCGGCAACCGCCGTTTCACTTAAGCGGATTCTCAAATTCAGGCCAATCAGTTGGCCACTTGAACCATTGCGTGGCGAATGATTTTGTCGCCGATTTTGTAGCCCTTTTGCAGAACCACGGCAATTACATTTTCGCCCAGTGAATCATCTTCAATATGAGATACGGCGTTGTGTACTTCGGGGTCGAACGGTTCGCCCGGCTCCCCAATTGCGATAACACCCATTTTTTCAAGTGCGGCTGTTAGCTGGTTAAATACCATTTCAACGCCCTTGCGAAGGTCTTCCACTGAGCCGCCCTGCTGTGCAAGTGCACGCTCGAGATTATCGCAAACGGGAAGAACCTTTTCAATTGTATCTGCCGTAGCGTCGGTATAAACCATGGTTTTTTCACGGTCCGTACGCTTGCGGTAGTTATCGTATTCTGCGGCAGTGCGCAGCAGCAGTTCTTTCTGCTTTGCTAGCTCTGCGGCAGTTTGCTCTAGCTGCTCCTGAAGCTGGTTGATTTCAGCGTTGGAACTGCCTCCCGGTGTTTCTGTCTGCGGCTGCTCCGCTGTGTTTACTTCGTTCTCCATTTCAGCCTGCTTTGCTGCATCCTTTTTACTCAAGGAGATTGCCCCTTTCCGCTGCCGTCACGCGGCAGCCTGTAATTCTATATTTCATTTGATTGTTCCCTATTCTTCCTGACGAAGCTCCGTCAGGAGCCGCCCCACGGTTTGAGACAAATAATCCAGCTTGCCAATTAGCCCTGCGTAATCCATTCGGGTTGGGCCAATTACGCCAATTGCGCCGGCACGCTGACCATCAATGGCATATTGCGCTACGATGATGCTCGAATCGCGCAGCTCGGGGTGCTTCGTTTCATCCCCAATCATCACACGAACTTCCTTTTGCGGCTGCAAAAGCAGCTCTGCCAGATCTTGCGGGCGTTCTAAAAAATCCATCACCCGGCGGGCGTTGCCACGCTCAAACTCGGGGTAAAACAGCAAATTCATTTGCCCGTTGAGGCGAACCTCTGGTTCAACGGATTCTTGTGCGGCCTCCATAAGCGCCATCAGCGCGGAGGACATCATCACCGTTAAATCGCCAAGAGAAGCGGCGAGCGTTTGAATATACGCGGGGGTGACTGCCGCCACCGGAACACCAGCCAGCCGCTCGTTGAGCACTCGGAAAAACACCCTTAAAATTTCAGGGGATAAATCGAACTCACAGCGGAAGATTTGGTGCTTCATCGTGCCTGCCGAGGTGAGCAGAATCAGCATTGCGGTTCTGCGGCTCGTTTGCACGAATTGCAACGCGCGAATGTCTGCTCGTTTGCCCGAGGGAGCGGTGGAAACCGCCGCAAAACGGGTAAGCCCCGCCAGCATTTGCGAAACACCCTCCAGCAGCTTTTGCTGGTCGTATGCACTGGAGAACAGCATGCCATCTAAAAACCGCTGTTCTTCCTGCGTAACGGGTTTTCGGTTCATCACTCGGTCAATATAAATACGGTAGCCCTTTTGGGAGGGAATACGCCCTGCGGAGGTATGCGGCTGTTCCAGCAAACCAATTTCTGCTAAGTCAGCCATTTCGTTTCGAATGGTGGCAGAGGAAACACCTAGGTCAGCCGCCAGCGCTTTTGAGCCTACCGGCTCGCCGGTTCTTACATAAGCATCTACAATCGCTGCCAGCACCTTTAGTTTTCTGTCGCTAAGCTCCATTCCTCTCACCTCTTTTTTAGTTTTAGCACTCTATGAGTTCGAGTGCTAACTCCTATTTAATAATTTATCATTCTGCGCCGTCATTGTCAAGATTTCAAATGTAAATTAATTATTAATGTGTACCACAAAAGCGGCAACATTCCCAATTTGGTGCGAAAATGCAAATTTCATACCATTATTGATTTCTTTTCAATGTTAGGCTTTTCATATTCGGCTTTTTATGTATAAACAAAAAAAGAACGCCAAGGGCAAAACCCGGCGTTTTTTGATAAATACATGTTTTTTGTGATATTTTTTCCCATAATACAAATATAACTTGCAATTAATGGTAAATAATGTTAATATTTACATTGTAAGGTAATTTAAAAAGCAAAGCAGGAATGAGTGCCACCAACACCCACCCCCTGCTACGGAGCCAACGCCTCCATAACAACAGTTTTCACTGCGCTTTGCCACACAATTATAACCCATTATCTCCCTTTTGTATAGAGGGTTAAAGAAATGGGGCGTTAGGATTATGATTGCGAAGCTTGGCAATTTGAGACTGAAACCGATATGCAATGTATCGCTTGTTGTGGAGTACCCTTTTTAACGAGGGTTTCCGTGACAAGCGCTTTTTTATTGCCTTGCAGACAAAGGCAACGCGAGGCTGGAAATGTAGTTCACTTACACAGAAGTGGATTACCGCACGTTTGTGTGTGGGTTGGGGGAAGTAACTTTTGAATCAAACCGTTTTTCCACCCCCTGTGGGAGAGCAAAAAAATGGGAGCAACCTCTTGAAGCATATGGGATAATAGATTTGTTTTTTTCCAGCTTCGCCGCGCTAATGTCTGTAAGCAAGCAACGCCGCACCATCACGCATGCGGCTCACGCCGTTCCTTTATTGGAACGGCGTTTTTTTGCCCTTTTTCAAACGCTCTCGTTCGCTCGCGGTACGTCGCTAAGAACCGTAGCACAATATTTTTAATATAACAACTCATTTAAAATAGGGGATTTTAAAGCGGCTGGTGCCGCAGGAGATTTCTTTTTTCTTTTCATTCGCCCCTCAAGCCGGGGCGGGCTCTCCTTTTCTTGATGAGAAGAAAAGGAGGAAAGACTCACCAAAGGCTCTGCCTTTGGATTCCGTTTGGGGAACACCCCCAAACTATTAAACGAAAGCCTCCGGTAAGGCGCTCCATTAAAAATGCCCACTCTCCTAGCTATGATAAAAAAGAAAGCAAACGGATTCCGTCCGTCGGCGGTCATTTTTAGAGCGCTCTCGTCCGGGATCCAAGGGGAGAGAATCGATACTCTCCCCTTGGAAGGCCTTTGCCTACTTTCACCCTTTCGTGAAAGTAGGTGCCCGCCCCGGCACGAGGGGCAAAGCCCTGCGCTAGCAGAATTCCCTGCGCCAGAGCGCAACACTTCTTTCATCAAAAAAACAACCTATTATTAAATAAAAGTAAAAAGCCTTGGCTTAAAGGACAAGCCCACAAAAATTAAGACATAGTTTAAAAATCAAAAGAGGTCTGCATTTTTGCAGACCTCTCAATAATTTATAAAACCTCTTTGATTGCTTTCTCAAGCTGTTCCAGTGCCTTTTGCAGTACCGAGCGTGGGCACGCAATATTAATGCGCTGGAAGCCCTCACCCTCTTCGCCGAACATGGAACCATTATCGAGCCAAAGCCCCGCTTTTTCGAGAATGAGCTTGTTTAAGGTATCGTCGTCCAGTCCTAAACCGCTGCAATCCAGCCAAAGAAGATAAGTTCCCTGTGGCTCGACCAAATGGATGTCGGGAATGTGTTCTTGCAGAAATTCTTTTACAAAGTTTTGATTTCCCACAAGGTACTCTTTCAGCTTATCGAGCCACTCTGCACCGCCCTCATAAGCGGCACGGCAGGCAATCAGCCCCATCACATTGGCTTGGCTGTACCCGGCACGGTTCATCTCAGCTCGAAAACCACGGCGAAGCTCTGCATTCTGCACAAAGATATTCGAAATCTGAAGCCCCGCCAAGTTAAAGGTTTTGGTGGGAGCTGTGCAGGTGATGGTAATCTCAGCAAACTCTGGGCGCAGGGAAGCAAACACCAAATGTCGATTGCCAGAAAAGGCAAAATCAGCGTGTATTTCATCCGAAACGACCGTTACGCCATGGCGCAGGCAGATTTCACCGAGTTGTACAAGCTCTTGCTCTGACCACACTCTGCCAACTGGATTATGTGGATTGCATAGCAGGAAAAGCTTAACCTTTTCCTGTTGGATTTTCTCTTCAAAATCCGCGAAATCGATGCTGTATTCACCATCGCGGTAGACCAGTGAATTCTTCACCAGCCGCCTGTCATTCTCTAAGATGGATTCGGAGAAAGGATAGTAAACGGGTGGCTGAATTAAAACAGCATCGCCCGGTTCGGTATAAGCGCGAATTGCTGTACAAAGGGCGAACACCACTCCGGGGGTTTTTAAAAGCCAATTGTTTTCCACAGTCCAGCCGTGACGTGTGGAAAACCAGTTCTTGAGCGCATTAAAATAGCGCTCATCCGGCTCGGTGTAGCCATAAATTCCATGTTCACAGCGCTCAGCAAGTGCTTTGTTCACACATTGCGGCGCGGGGAAATCCATATCGGCTACCCATAACGGTACAAGCCCTTCCGGCTTGCCATAGCGAGCGGCGCAATCATATTTTAGAGACCCGGTATTCTTCCGGTCGTATATTGTATCAAAAGACATTGGGTTCCTCCTGTCTGGTAACGGGTAACAAAGCGATGGTTAGTCCACTTTTAGGGCATACGTTAAATCGGCAATTAGGTCATTTGCATCCTCAATTCCAACGGAAAGACGCAGGAGCTTGTCCGTAATGCCCTTGGCTTCCCGCTCCTCTGCGGGAATTTCTGCATGAGTTTGCAGCATGGGGTAGGTAATCAGCGTTTCTACTCCTCCTAGGCTTTCAGCGAAGTGAATTAAATTCACACGAGTCAACATCCGTTTTGCGGTTTCTGGGCTGTCTACCTCAAACGAAATCATCGAACCAAACCCGCTTGCCTGCTGTTTGGAGAGCGCATAGTCCGGGTGCTCCGGCAAACCGGTGTAGTACACCTGCTTGATTTTATCTTGCTTTGTGAGCCATTCGGCAATCTTGAGGGCACTTTGCTCTTGACGATCCATCCGTAAGGGCAGTGTTTTTATACCGCGAATTAAGAGCCAGCTATCAAACGGAGAGAGACATGCTCCCGTGTTTTTGTACACAAAGCGAAGCCGCTCAATAATGCTTTCGTCCTTGGCGATTGCAAAACCCGCTAGAACATCGTTATGCCCACCAAGGTATTTCGTGCCGCTGTGCACCACAATGTCTGCTCCTAACGTTAAGGGGCGCTGTAAATACGGCGTTAAAAAGGTATTGTCTACAATAAGCAGCAGTCCGTGTTCGTGCGCAAGCTCTGCCGTTTTCTTCAGGTCGGTTACCTGCATCATGGGGTTGGAGGGGGTTTCCACAAATAACGCCTTGGTTTCCGGACGAATTGCCGCTTTTATCTGCTCGATATAAGAGGTATTCACTGCCGTAAATGAAAGCCCGTTCTTTGCGTTGATATGATGGAACAAACGGTGCGAGCCACCATATAAGTCATCAGACGTTATGAAATGGTCTCCGGGGGAAAACAGCTCCATCACGGCTGAAATTGCCGCCATACCGGAGGAAAAAGCCAGTGCGCCGTTGCCTTGCTCCAGCCTTGTAATTGTTTCTTCCAAATACTCTCTCGTTGGGTTTTGCACACGAGAATAATCGTACCCGGTGCTTTGCCCAACGCCAGGGTGAGCAAAGGTAGCCGTTTGAAAAATCGGTACGGAGATGGAACCGGTATTATCGTAAGAGTGGGTTGAGCCATGCACACAAATTGTATTAAATTCCATAAAAATGCCCCTGCTTTCAGAACAGGCCCTGCCTTATGGCAGAGCCGCAGTGTGTTTTGCTTATTAAACTAACTTTTTCTCCCGCAGTGAGAAACTAAACTGCCGGATAACTAAATATAAAACATAAAGGAGTTTTCTTCCCGGTGGCGCTCGGCCTCGGTTGCCAAATCATCCAGCGTAACCGCAGAAAGGGAATCCAGTACAGCCTTGTCCAGTTTTTCGAACGCGCTCAGTCGCATCGCCTTTTCAATGTCCGGTGCTTTTTGGTCAACGGTATCTTCCGCTGGTTCAAACAGCGAGAGCTCCACAGCAGATAAAACCTGGTACACACTAATCTGCCTTGGCATTCGTGAAAGCTGGTAGCCGCCCTGCGCGCCTTTAATCGAGTTGACCAGCCCTCCTCTTTTTAAAAGGGAGAAAACCTGCTCTAAATAAATCTTAGAGATTCCCAACTTTTCTGAAATGCTAATAACGGTTATATATTCTCCGCTCGCATAAGACTCAGACATGCTGACCATTGCGGCAAGGGCATAACGACCCTTTGCAGAAATCCTCATGAAGCAAACCCTCATTTCATACTTTTACTATATGATTTTAATGATATAAAAAATAATGCGAAATGTCAATACCCGCTCCAAAAAGATAATGCCCTAAAAAAATCCTATTAAAACGTGTAAATGTTACTTGTTCATAATTATACATATTCGTTAATTTGCAATTAAATTATACCAATTAGATTGATTCCATCTTGCAGCCTAAACGCTACTTACAGAAAGAAAAGTCTTTCCGCACAGGTAGCACCCGGCGGAAAGACTTTTGGAGGAACATGCGAGAACTGAGGCGAATCATCCAAATGTGGCTTAGGAATCATTTTTTGCAGCCTCTTCAATAAGCCGCAGGTTATTATGCAAGCGTTCATTGTTAGGGTTTTGCTCTACCGCACGGCGTGCATGCTCCAAAGCTTCACTATAAAGCTTCAGATTCCAGCAGGCGATTGCACATAGGTCCTCTGGTGTTTCGTTCCAAGCGTAACCCATATTGGCAAAGGCAAGCGATTTTTGTGTTATAGATAACGCCTTTCGGGTTAGGCAATACACCAAGGGCCAGTTGCCTTGCTTATAAGCGAACTGAGCAAACTCCACGTAAGGGTCGCGCATGTTTGGTGCCTCTGCAATTGCACGCAGGTACCACCGGGCAGATTCCTGCAGATTCCCCATCATACTATAAGAGTAAGCACTCCAGCGCATCGCTGCACTGCGTTCTTCCTCCCAATGGGAGAGGGCGAGATACCTCTTCATTGTATCAATACAGTCTTGCCACTGCGCCTTAAACATATATTCGCGTCCAAGGTAATACATCATGCGGGAATCTGAGGGGTTTTCTTCTACGGCGGTTTCCAGCAAAGGCAGGTATGAACCTCTCGATTTTGTATTGTCTGGGTAATGGTCGAGTACCATGTCTTGCACAAAAACTACGCTCTCCGGCACATGGCCCGTATAAGTTAAATACTCGTGCACGGGGAAGCTCCATTTGAAACCTTGCCGGGAATGGATTTTTGTGTAAAACAGCTGAAGATCTGGAGTACCATCTGCATGGTGGCTCCAATTATACAGGTATTGAGCGCGTGTGGTATCTTTCTGCCAAGCCCTCTCCAGAGCAGCACGCCAACCCGGTGAAAGCACCTCATCTAGGTCGGTGCAAACACAAATATCTACGTCCTCTGGCACATGAGACAGTGAGGCATTGCGCGCATGGTCAAATCGCCAAGGCTTTACCTCTTCTTCATAAACCACGGCGCCTCTTTCCCGTAAACGCGTTACGGTGCCATCGGTAGACCCGGTATCGGTTACAATAATCTGATCCGCCTCTTTCATGGAATCCATCCATCGGTCAACAAACTGTTCCTCATTTTTACATATGGCATACACGCAGATCAAGTAAGACGTTAAGCAACTCCCCCTTTGCTGTGGTATAAAACGCGCTCCGGTAACATGGTATGTAAGTTCCTTTGTCCATTATGCCTACGGAGTCTCACTGTTTTTATCTTATAAAAATAAGCATAAGAAAAGAGGCTCGGAAAACCGAGCCTCCCCTCAATGGAGTGCTTATAGAATTGAAAGACCTGCACTGGCAAAACCAGTGATTGCTGTTGCGATGTCGATACCTGCAGTTACTGATGCAGAGAACACCAGCATGAGGCGAGTACCAGCCGTTACCGGTATTGAAAGACCCGTTGTAATACCGCTGCTGGTAGTGCCAATGGCTACCAATCCCGTGAGTGCAGGCGCCAATGTGACAAGTGCACCCGCAACCGGTGAGAACGTATTGCTCAATGCAGGAGCAGAGAACAATTGTGCCGTAACCGTAACTGTGGAGCCTACCAGAGTTGCGGCAACAGAAAGGCTGAATTGAGCCGCAATGGAACTAATCGTACCATCTCGCGGCACGGAGAAGGCCATGTTGGTTGTTCCAGTAGTATCAATTACACCACCAACAAGGCTTAAACCTGTAACGGAGTTACCAAAGCCAACGGCTGTTGATGTTCCTGCCAATCCACCCAGTACCGTAGTCAAAACACCAGGAGTACCGGAAGCAAATGGAATAATCGCGGCAGCACCAGTGGGGCCGGTTGGGCCGGTAGGACCAGTGGGGCCTGTGGGACCAGTTGGGCCTGTTACGCCGTCTGCACCAGTTGGGCCTGTTGGGCCAATTGCACCGGTTACGCCGATGGCACCAGTGGGGCCTGTTGGACCGGTAGGACCTGTCGGTCCGGTTGCACCTGTTAAACCAGCAATACCGGTTGGTCCGGTGGGTCCAGTTGCACCTGTTAAACCAGCAATACCGGTTGGACCTGTTGGGCCTGTCGGGCCTGTCGGGCCTGTTAAACCAGTGATACCAGTTGGGCCTGTAGGACCAGTTGCACCCGTTAGACCAGTGATACCAGTGGGACCTGTTGGGCCTGTAGCTCCGGTTACACCAACAGCACCGGTTGGGCCTGTAGGACCAGTGGGGCCTGTGGGGCCCGTTGCTCCGGTTAAGCCGGTTACGCCGATGGCTCCGGTTGGGCCTGTGGGGCCTGTGGGGCCTGTGGGGCCCGTTGCTCCGGTTAAGCCAGTTACGCCGATGGCTCCGGTTGGGCCAGTAGGACCTGTGGGGCCTGTGGGGCCCGTTGCTCCGGTTAAGCCAGTTACGCCGATGGCTCCGGTTGGGCCGGTTGGTCCAGTAGGACCTATGGGACCTGTAGCGCCGGTTACGCCGGTTACACCAATGGCTCCGGTTGGGCCAGTAGGACCTGTGGGGCCTGTTACTCCTGTTAAACCAATGGCACCAGTGGGACCAGTAGGACCTGTGGGACCGGTCGCTCCTGTTAAACCTACTGCGCCCGTTGCGCCGGTAGGACCAACAACACCTTGTATACCTTGCTGGCCTTGTGGGCCTTCAACACCCTGCGGTCCTTGTGGACCAACAGGTCCTTGAACTCCTTGTGCACCGGCAGGGCCAGCTGCACCCGTTGCACCGGTTGGGCCTGCTGAACCTGTACGGCCTGTGGGGCCGGTTGGACCGGTTGGACCAGTTGGACCGGGGCACGGAATGGGGCAAGGTGGGCACGTTGGGCACGTCGGGCATGTCGGACTGGGGCACGGGCATGGGCACGGGCATGGACTTGGGGTCGGGCAAGCTGGGCAGCCGCCGTCAGAGCCGCTGCTGTAAACCTTCATATTTGGGGAAAAAGAATCCCCCCAACTATATGAGGATCTTTTGTCAAAAGACATATGCAAATCTCCTATCCTATTATAATAGGTCTCTCATGAAAGGATGGCACCCTTTAGTATAGTATGAAGCATTCTAAAACTTGTTGCAAAAGGACAAGCTTAATTTAGAACCTTAACTGATTGGTTCGTTCAAAATTCCACAGTAATTATATATTTAAAAAGAAGCTTGGTAATATTGCTCAAGAAAACTAATCAAGGATCTTTTTACTTCTATTTGAAGAACAGTGAGTTTGTCATCCCTGTTCTTTTCCATTCCTATTTACTTCCTATTGTTCTTAATTTACTCCAAGGCGGCAAGCCACGGTGTTAATCTCAAATTAACATCACTGATACTTAGATTTTGCCCAACAAAAAAGCCTCCCTGAATATTTTGGCTTCTAAAATTAATGGGAGGGGCTTGCTGAACCGTACCAAGCCCAGCCGTTAGCCCACCAATGCGTGATGCATTTACCTGATTATAAACAGCAAGATAATATAGGTTCCCGGGCAAAAGCACATAAGGCGTGATGAGAGGAAGTATAAACATTCCCGGTGAAATAAAGTTCACTCGCGTAGTAACCGCTACTACAACTGCACTTGTAGTGGAAACCGGTCTTAAAATTGCCATTTGGAAAGTTCCGTTCCTTGCTCCAGTCTGCACAATATAGGCCGCCATCTCCGTTACGGTACGGCTTAACCCACCATCAAACACGAGAGCACCTACCGCCTGATTATTCCCTCCACCCTCATTGGGACTAATTTCAACATTTATATTTCCGATTTGGGTCGTAACAATATCAAAATCTTGGTCACCTGTTGGACCAGTAGCTCCTGTGGCACCCGTTGGACCAGTAACACCAGCAGGGCCAACAGAACCCGTTGGACCTGTTGGGCCACCTGCACCAATAGGTCCTTGAGCACCCTGTGGACCTTGGGGTCCCTGGGGGCCTTGCGGGCCGATGGAACCTTGTAACCCCTGAGGGCCGGCGGGGCCGGGGACTCCTGTGGGACCTTGTGCTCCGGCAGAGCCAGTCGGCCCCTGCGCTCCGGCTGGGCCGATAAATCCTTGCACACCTTGTGGGCCAGTAGGCCCCGCAGGACCAACGGAACCAGTCGCGCCAACAGAACCGGTGGGACCCGTAGCACCCGAAGGACCGGTTGGACCAATAGCACCCTGCGGACCTGCAGGACCTATGGTTCCCTGAAAGCCTTGCATTCCAATCGGCCCAGAACCTCCGGGAATACCCGCGGGGCCATTGGGTCCCGTCGCTCCCGTAGCACCGGTAGCTCCCGTTAACCCCTGAAGCCCTTGTGGGCCAGTGGGACCGGTTGGACCGATTGAGCCGGGCAATCCAGTAGGTCCGGTCGCCCCCTGTGGCCCCACTGTTCCTACTGCACCGGTGGGGCCGGTTGGACCAATGGCTCCCCCCGCGCCTTGAATTCCTTGGGGGCCGGTTGCACCCGTTGCACCCGTTACACCTGCAACACCTTGCGGACCCTGTGCACCCTGCGGACCAAGGTTACCTTGCGGACCCTGTGCGCCGGTTGGACCAGCAATACCTGCTGGACCAATTGCGCCCGTAGGGCCGGTTGCACCAATTAATCCCATCGCACCGGTTGCACCGGTCGCTCCTATGGGTCCCGTAGCACCAACTGTACCAGAAGCTCCCGTCGGTCCGGTAGGACCTGCAATACCTGCCGCACCAGTGGCTCCCGTAGCTCCCGTAGGGCCAATCACACCAGTTGAGCCTGCTGCACCCGTTGGACCAGTGGGACCTGGTACACCTGCCGTACCTACCGCACCTGTTGCTCCTGTTGGTCCTGTTGCTCCGATTGCACCAATTGCCCCGGTGGGACCGGTTGGGCCTACCGCACCGGTGGCTCCCGTATCACCCCTTACACCCTGAGCACCCTGTGGGCCTACAACACCCTGCGGGCCTTGTGCACCTTCAATCCCTTGCAAGCCTTGTGGACCTTGCGGACCAATATTACCTTGTGGCCCCTGCGCGCCGGTTGGGCCAATCACGCCGGTTGAGCCTGTGGCTCCTGTGGGACCAGTAGGACCTGCAATTCCCGCCGCGCCAGTAGCTCCCGTAGCACCTGTAGCGCCAGTTGCACCAATAATACCAGCGGCTCCGGTAGGGCCTATCGCGCCAGTGGGTCCTGTATCCCCTTGTATTCCTTGCGCTCCCTGCGGACCTACGATTCCCTGTGGCCCCTGTGCTCCCGCAGGGCCAGCAACGCCCTGTAAGCCCTGTGCGCCTTGCGGGCCAATATTTCCTTGCGGCCCCTGTGCCCCAGTGGGACCCGCAATGCCTGCCGGGCCGACTGCACCAGTAGGGCCGGTTGCTCCGGTGAAGCCCATTGCGCCAGTAGCACCAGTCGAGCCGGTAGGACCCGTTGCGCCTACAATACCTGCCGCACCCGTAGGACCGGTTGGGCCTGCGATACCTGCTGCACCAGTGGCACCCGTAACACCAGTGGGGCCAATGGCACCTGTTGAACCTACAGCTCCTGTGGGTCCGGTCGGACCTGAAAGACCGGTAGCACCTGTCAAACCCGTTGCGCCCGTAGGGCCGGTTGCACCAATGGCACCAACCTCTCCTGTGGGGCCTGTGGAGCCTATGGCACCGGTCGGTCCAGTATCACCCTGTATTCCCTGCGCGCCTTTAGGGCCTACGATTCCCTGCGGCCCTTGCGGGCCTACATCGCCTCGCGGCCCCTGCGCTCCGGTTGGACCTGCTATTCCCGTGGGGCCAATTTCGCCTTGATTTCCCTGAGGGCCTTGCGGTCCAACAATACCCTGTATTCCCCGTGATCCAATACCTTGTATTCCTTGAGGACCCTGTGGACCAATAATACCCTGTGGGCCCTGAGCGCCGGTTGGGCCAATCGCACCAGCGGGACCCATTGCTCCCGTTGCGCCGGTAGCGCCTATTAGCCCCGTAGCACCCGTGGCACCGGTCGCGCCGGTGGGACCGGTAGCGCCCACAATACCTGCCGTTCCGGTTGGACCAGTCGGACCTGCAGTACCCGTTTCACCAGAGGCACCGGTTGCACCTGTAGGGCCGGTTGCGCCTACTATACCGGAGGCTCCCGTAGGACCCGTGGGGCCTGCAATACCCGTCGCACCCATTGCACCAGCGGCTCCGGTTGGACCAGTCGCACCAATTGCGCCAACCGCTCCTGTGGGACCTGTGGGGCCAAACCCTCCAGTGGGTCCCGTATCCCCTTGTATTCCCTGAGCACCCTGGGGCCCAGCAATCCCTTGCGGACCTCTTGCTCCTGCAATTCCCTGTAAGCCCTGAGCACCTTGCGGGCCAATATTTCCCTGAGGACCCTGTGCTCCAGCGGGACCGACTGCACCTGTTGGACCAATGGCTCCAGTTGGGCCGGTAGCCCCCGTGAAACCCATTGCGCCCGTTGCACCGGTCGCCCCGGTGGGTCCGGTAGCTCCTACAAAGCCAGATGCACCCGTGGGACCAGTCGGGCCTGTAATACCCGCTGCACCTGTGCTACCCGTAGCGCCAGTTGGACCAATTTGACCTGTTGCTCCTGCGGAACCGGTGGGTCCGGTAGGACCAGCAATACCAATGGCTCCCGTTGCACCAGTAGGACCTGTAGCGCCCACGGCGCCCACGGCACCTGTAGGTCCGGTTGGGCCAACGCTTCCAGTTGCACCAACATTTCCTTGTATTCCTTGCGCACCCTGCGGGCCTTGAGAGCCTTGCGGCCCCTGTATTCCCATAGGACCAGCCGGACCGGTAGCGCCAACCATTCCTGCCGGGCCAGTTGGCCCGGTTAAACCCATCATACCAACGGCACCCGTTGGGCCTGTTGGCCCGGTTGCTCCGGTAATTCCTATGCTTCCGGTAGGACCGGTTGGGCCAATTGCTCCTGTAAGACCCGTAGCACCCGTAGCTCCGGTTGCACCTGTTATTCCTGCGGCTCCTGCCATTCCGGTTGCACCGGTCGGGCCAGTCGCACCAATTGCACCCGTCGGTCCGGGAAAACCCTGGCTTCCCTGCTGACCTTGCGGACCCACAGTCCCTTGAGGACCTTGGGCACCTGCCGGCCCCGGCATACCCGGAGCACCTGCTATTCCGGTAGGCCCCGCTGGCCCAGTGGGGCCAACAGCACCGGTGGCTCCTGTAAACCCGGTAGGCCCGGTAGAACCCAACGCTCCTTGTATTCCCGCCGCACCTGTGGGACCAGTCGCGCCAACAGCCCCTATGGGCCCTATGGGACCCTGCACTCCCTGAGGACCTTGCGGACCTATAGAGCCTTGAAGACCCTGCATTCCTGCAGGGCCTGATGTACCAGTTTCTCCGGTTGTGCCAGCAGGCCCAGTCGGTCCGATAGGACCGGAGCCTCCCGTAGGACCTGTAAGACCCATTGCACCCGCCGGGCCCGTTGGCCCCATTGCACCTGTGGGACCAGTTGGACCCGGAAAACCGCTCCCGGTTTCACCCGTGGGGCCAGTTGGGCCGGTGGGTCCTGTTGCGCCAGTTGGACACGGATATGGAGGGGGGCATGGTGTAGGGCACGGATCCGGGCAGGAAGTCGGACACGACGGGCACCCTGTACCATTGCTCATGTAATTTTCCTTGGCATAAAAGAATGGCATTTTATCCCCTCTGCCATAAGGGTATTTACTATCAGCTGACATATGCAAATCTCCTAACTGTCACAGAGGCCTATGCTCAGAGTTAATTTCTGTTAGCATATTATGGAGATTTACAGTCCTTGTTTCCGAAGAAAAATATATTTTAAGAATTTTGTGATGCTGTTTTGCTAAAAGACATTTTTTTCGCGCGAGTTTTCCACTCAGCGGCCACCCAAATAAGAACCGGGAGGCCCACTTGAAACGGAATGGAATACTTAGGGTAAATATCCAGAAAGTCAAACATCTGCACGGCGTCACTATAAGAGATCGCACAAAGCATTAACGCAAACATGCAAACCGGCATAATAATCAAATCCAGCTTATTGGGTATATTAAGCAGCTTTGCGGCTCCTAACGATCCGGAATAAAGACAAAGGGTTGCTTTGGTTACCCCCGCTATAATAAAATTAATTGAAATTGTGCCTTCAATCCGCGAAAGGAAGCTTCCAATTTCCATAATTCTTGCACAGGAATAGGACGGAAAATACTCCGCCTCCATTAAATACGACCCAATACATAAAATATTCCTTAAAACAATAAACAGTAGAATGATAGTGGACATGCCTAACCCCTTTAATAAAACTTTATAAGGGTTTACGTTTCTTACTGCGGAAATAAGGGGTAGAAACACCACACACTCCGCATAAGGGAATGCAAAAACCTGCATAGAGCTTTTCGCTATTTCTGTACGAGAATGTTCCATAATTGGCAACAGATAATCTATTTGCATATGCGTAGCTGTGGCTAAAATAGTTATAATCACAATACCCATGGTTACATAAATTCCTACAACAGCCCATTGTGCAATTACCTGAATTCTGCTTTTGCATAGATATGCCATCACAAGAACCAGAGCAATCATCATTGGTATTTGAGGCGTTTCGGGCATAGCCACAATTTCCATAAACTCAGAAAAGTTCCGCAGTACAATTGCAGCTAAATACAAGTAATACCAAACAAGCAATGCAATTACAATTCGTCCGAAAACTTCCCCAAGCCAATTGATAATACAGGTAAAGAAATCATCCTCACCCATTAATTTTACAATTCTGGCATACAACAAAAATACAGGAATACATAGTGCGGCCCCTATTAACAGGCAAATCCACGAGTCTTGCCGTGTGTCTGAGTTTACCCCCATCACCACGCTGCTTCCAAACACAAATAACACAATCATTAGAACCATTTCCCGTGAGGTAACAGGGCAATCGTGTATGGTTTTCATCATTTCAATTTATCCACCTTAAATCCCGTATATTTTTTCAACCAACCAAGTTAATAGTGTTGAAACTCTGGGAATAGACATATTTGTCTGATCGAGCATCAGCACTGTGAAACTGATAACACATACCCCTACATAGAACCAGCGCAGCGGCCGTGAAAGAAGCTTTCTTTTCGGCAGATAATCGATGAGGATTACCCCCACAAACAAAGCAATTAATATAACGTATACCAAAAGAAGGCCCTCCTACGACTCACGCATCATAGCAGTATTGGTAATGTGCATTTTCACAGTGACCTCTACTGGTACTGTACGGAACATTTCATCCCACTGGCCTGAAATTTGCCTCCAAAGAGGGAGCTTTTTGCGGTAGATAATGCTTCCCATCCCTAAAACATCCGATTGATATTGTGTTTGCAGTTTTTTAATTACGTCCTGAATTTGGTTTTGGAGCATCTTTTCCGCTGCGGCAGTAACCGGGTCAATAACTGCGAGGTCACCTTTACTGCTACTGTGCGGGAACTCTCCTAAATAGGCTTGTATATTGATTTTTAATTTTACATTTATTTTTTCACCTGTTGCTTCAACATTCATATCGGATTCCACGTTCTTTAATTCGATAGTAATATTATGGGGAGTGATTGAAGGCATATAAACTGTTACGAGGCCTCCGTTTAAAATATCGTTAGACATAAGCAGCATTTTCGTTTCTTCCGCAGAAAGGAACCCTGCCAGCTTGTCCTTACGAAACACCGCACTGCCATAGGTTTCAATATGCTTTTTGCCGGTTCCCGGTTCTTCTGCAAGGTAAAAGACCGGCAGGGCCGCGTCTACTCCCGGCGTTTTTAATTTATTATAGATCCGATAAATTTGTGCGCTGAAAACCGAACCGGTCACCTTTGAATCTTCTCGAATAATTCGTGTCATGTCGTAAGATACCGCTCCGGTGTCTTTCTTAATGTTCATAAGCAATTCACGCGCCGTCTCTTCACGAGAAACTACCATCTCCATTGTTTCTCTCATTTCAGCATCCCGCAGTAAAAAATCTATCAACGCGTTAATGCCGTTTTCTTCCGCTATTTTACTGCTGATAATCACAATTTGCATGTTGCCGAAATAAGGTTTGCTGGCCAATTGGCGTTTTGCATTGCGAATTGCCTCAAAAATAGATGGACCCTTTGAAAAGACGAGTTCAGAGGAAGGACCCTCCGTTTTTGTGGATCTTTGCATATCCATCACTTCGAATGTAATTAAATACTGCCCGTCCACACTGTCAATAGCCATTCCAGCAACAATAGACATCTCATTTAATCCCCGGTAGTTCCAGCAGCCTGCCAAGGGAAGCATGAGACAAAAGACAAGCAGGGTACATAATGCTTTTTTCATTCTTTTGCCTTTGGGTACGTAGTTTGACGTACCGTATCCTGTCCTATTTTTACGGGGCGTCGAATCATCGTCCACCACGGTGCACGTATCATCTTATCCTTTACATCCTGAAATTGCAGCTTTGCGGAAGGAGTAAGCTGCGACACTCCGAAGGAATCTAAATTAAGCATGTGTATAAACAAAGCACTAAGCGTTAACACCATACCAAACAGGCCCATTACGGAAGCACCAAGGAGAATAAAAATACGAATAAAAATAATGGGTGCATTCATTTTCGGTACCAGCAGTGCTGTAATACCGGTTAGACCAACTATAATTATCATTGGCGCCGCAACCAGCTTTGCTTCCACAGCGGCCTGCCCAATTACAAGGGCACCCACAATACTAAGTGCTTGGCCAGTATTGGAAGGCATTCGCACACCTGTCTCTCGAAGAATATCAAACACAATCAGCATAATAAACGCCTCTGCAGCAGCCGGTAGCGGCACCCCCTGCCTCTCATTTGCTATGTTAATGAGAAGAGGCGTTGGCAGCATCTCTTGGTGAAACGCAACAATCGAAATATAAAAGCCCGGTACGGTAATGGTTAGAAAAAATCCCAATATACGCAGCATGCGAGAAAAAGAAGTGTACGAAAAATTAAGATAATAGTCTTCACTACTTTGAAAGTTTTCGATAAATAAATAAGGAACCGTTAGCACCACCGGAGAACCGTCTAAAAAGATAGCAATTCTGCCCTCCAGCAGCTTTGCAGCGACCACATCGGGTCGTTCTGTATAGCCAGTACTGCGAAATGGGGAGGTAGAGGAATCTCGAATCAGCTCAGAAATATAGTTGGTGTCTAAGACTCCATCAATATCTATCTTTTTAAGTCTCTCGTGTAATAATTTTAATATTCTTTTGTTTACCAAACTGTCTAAATAACAAATACAGCCTTTTGTTTGTGTACGGCGGCCAAACGTATAATATTTCAGTTTCAAATCCTGCGTGCGCAGCTTGCGGCGCAGTAAGGTAAGGTTTACAATAAGGCTCTCATTAAACCCCTCGCGCGGGCCAGAAATAATTTTTTCAGAATCCGGTTCCTCAATGCTTCGTAGTTCAAACTTTTTCGCGGGCAGAATAATTGCACGCGAGCAATTTGTGATAAACATGACAGCATCGCCAGACGTGATTGCGTCTATAATTTCTTCCCAGCTATCGATTATCTGCATTTCTACTGCCGTGAGAACTCGCTTTACCAAGCCTTCAATGGGGTCGTTCGCCTCAACTCGCTCTTGGGACTGAATCAAAGGCCGCATCACGCTGTTTTCGAGTTTAGAGGTATCTACCATTCCCTCACTGTAATACAATCGAAACTGCAAGTTGGAATGATGCGCATTCTGCATCTCCCTTACAATAATGGTATCGTTATCATTAAATAAATCTTCAAAGTGCTGGCAGTTCTCTTCAAGAGAAGCACTTAATTTCTCTTCTTCACTTGTAGACTCTGCATCCTTCGGCTTTTGTTGCTTTTTAATCGCTTTATCTATCTTGCTTTGCTTTTGTTTTTGATTAGGAAATGGACTCCACAAAACCGCTTCATCTCCGTTTCACACTCTTTTATTTCAATTCCGTTGTTAAATGAAGAGCAATACAACAACATTAATTCATGTTTATTATAAGCAAAGCACGATAATCTATACCTTATTTACCAGTTCTTTAGCCGTTTTCTTCCACCCACCGACCGCACCAAGACTCTACATTTTCCTTTTCATTCCGCGGCATTTATGGTATAATACTGTATTACATAATTACAGTATGTTTGCAATGAAAGCACATAGAATTTGAACAGTTGGGAGAATCAGGTGACAGTATGTCGATTCCAAGAGACAGAATCAGAAATTTCAGTATTATCGCCCATATAGACCATGGTAAAAGCACATTGGCTGACCGTATTTTGGAGCAAACAAAGGCGGTTGCTCTACGAGACATGGAAAATCAATTGTTAGACAACATGGATTTGGAGCGGGAACGCGGCATTACAATTAAGGCGCACGCGGTCACGCTGGTTTACCGAGCCAACGATGGGGAGGATTATATCTTTAATCTTATCGATACCCCTGGCCATGTAGACTTCAACTACGAGGTATCGCGCTCATTGGCGGCCTGTGAGGGGGCGCTTCTCATTGTGGATGCTTCACAGGGAATTGAAGCGCAAACACTGGCGAACACCTACCTGGCGCTGGATGCCGGGTTAGAAATTGTGCCGGTAATTAACAAAATAGATCTTCCCAGTGCAGACCCCGACCGTGTAAAAAACGAGGTAGAAGATATTATTGGCCTGCCAGCACAGGACGCACCGTGCATTTCAGCTAAGGCAGGACTGAACATTGACCAAGTGATGGAGCGTGTGGTAAAGGATATTCCCCCGCCGCAGGGCGATGAAAACGCACCGCTTCAGGCTTTGATTTTTGACTCCTATTACGATTCCTACCGTGGAGTCATTGTTTATGTACGTGTCAAAGAGGGAACCGTACACGCCGGAGATCAGATTCGAATGATGGCATCCGGCAGTGAGTTTAACGTAGTGGAAGTGGGCTACCTGCGTGCTACCGGCATGGAACCAGCTGCGAGCCTCTGCGCCGGAGAGGTAGGGTATATTTCTGCTTCTATTAAAGCGGTGCAGGATGCGCGCGTGGGCGACACCGTTACACTGACTAACTGCCCGGCAAAAGAACCTCTGCCCGGCTACCGTACGGCACAGCCTATGGTATTCTGTGGTGTATACCCGGCAGACGGCGCTCACTATTCCGACCTTCGTGAGGCATTGGAGCGTTTGCAGCTAAACGATGCGTCGCTCTCTTTTGAGCCTGAAACCTCTATTGCGCTTGGCTTTGGCTTCCGTTGCGGATTTTTAGGGCTGTTGCATATGGAGATTATTCAGGAGCGGTTGGAACGCGAATACGACCTCGATATTATTACAACCGCACCAAGTGTTGTATACCGCATTACAAAAACAGGCGGTGAAGTGGTGTATGTGGACAACCCCACAAACTACCCTGACCCCACCTTAATTATGATGGCAGAGGAGCCCATGACAAACTCTCACATTTATTCCCCCTCGGAATATGTGGGCAATATTATGGAGCTTTGCCAGGAGCGGCGTGGAGTATTTCAGGATATGAAATACATTGATACCGATCGTGTAGACATTCACTACACCTTACCGCTCAATGAGATTGTGTACGACTTTTTTGATGCGCTCAAGAGCCGTACCCGCGGATATGCTTCGTTCGATTATGAGCTGATTGGGTATGAAAAATCCAATCTTGTGAAGCTTGACATTCTTCTTAACGGTGAAATGGTAGACGCCTTGTCGTTTATCATCCATGCAGATAAAGCATATTCCCGTGGGCGTAAAATGGCAGAGAAGCTTGTACAGAAAATCCCTCGCCAGCTTTTTGAAATTCCCATTCAAGCTTGCATTGGCGGGCGTATTATTGCCCGCGAGACCGTGCGTGCTATGCGCAAAGATGTTCTTGCGAAATGCTATGGCGGCGATATTTCAAGAAAGAAAAAGCTGCTTGAAAAGCAAAAGGAAGGAAAAAAACGTATGCGCCAGCTCGGCTCCGTAGAAGTGCCGCAAGATGCGTTCATGAGCGTTTTAAAGCTGGATGAATAACGTAACCGCACCTTGGACGGAGGGATTATGAACCGCGAACCAATTGGCCTATACCTGCATGTACCATTCTGCAAGATGAAATGCCCCTACTGTGATTTTTATTCTACACCGGGCAATGAAGAGATAAAGGACGCTTACACTGAGCAAATGAAGCACTTACTGCAAAAAACTGCCTTGCAGCTTGGCCGCAAGGCAGATACCCTTTATTTCGGGGGTGGAACTCCTTCTGTGTTGGGTGCTAACCGAATCGCTGCACTATTGGAAGCAGCAAAAAAAAGCTGGGGTTTACACAATGCCGAAATTACGGTGGAAGTAAACCCAGGTGAATATGAACCTGAATTTTTTGAAACCCTGCGAGAAGCCGGAGCAAACCGTATCTCAATGGGATTGCAGTCTGCAAATGAAAAGGAACTCGCTCTATTGGGGCGCCGCCATTCGGTAAGCCAGGTTCGAGAAGCTGTAAAAGAGGCCCAACGTGCTGGTTTTGAAAATATTTCTTTAGATCTCATGCTGGCCGTGCAACAGCAAACACCCGAAAGCCTAAAACGTTCCATTGCCTTTTGTGCCGATTGCGGGGTACAGCATATCTCTTCTTATCTTCTTAAAATAGAGCCGGGCACACCCTATTACGAGCGTAAAGACCATATGGCTTTGCCGGATGAGGATGAAACCGCCGAGTTGTATTTGTTGGCATGTGAAGAGCTAAAGCAGGCTGGTTACAACCAGTATGAGATTTCGAATTTTGCGATTTCAGGCTTTGAAAGCCGCCATAACTTAAAATACTGGAACGCGGAAGAGTATTGCGGGATAGGACCCTCCGCTCATTCCTTTCTTGATGGTCAACGCTATTATTACCCCAGCGATTTGCAAAGCTTTTTAGCAGAGCCGCACAATAACTGTGAGGGTGATGGCGGTTCCCCAGAGGAATACGCCATGCTGCGTTTGCGTTTGAGTGAGGGGCTTCGGCAAACAGATTACCAAAAGCGTTTTGGTAGACCCTTTCCTGAAGACTATTTTCAGCGTGCAAATCGATATACGCAAAATGGGTTGGTGTACTGCGATGAAGAATCCATTCGTTTTTCCCCTAAGGGGTTCTTGGTTTCGAATTCACTGATTGCCGATATATTGCTAGGATAATATAACACATAACGTCATATAAATAGCAGACTCTGTAGGGACAAAACCCTACGGAGCCTGCTTTTAATTTATAATATTATTAGATTAAAAAGCCTTTATCTGTTTTGTTTTTCTTTGCGTAAGGCTTTTTTTCATCTGTTTGTTCCAAAATATAGTCAACGCTTGTATCATACAGCTTCGACAGTTCAATTAGAATCATACTGGGTATATCCAGTGCTCCACTTTCATAGCGAGAATAAGTTGCCTGACTTATTTTCAATAATTGTGCGAGCTTCTGCTGTGTATAATCGCAATCTTCTCTTAAATCCTTTAGCCTTCGATACATTCGATTCACCTCATTAACAGTTTACTTTATGCATTAACTGCATATTGACTTTTATGCAAAAATTGCATAAAATGATACAGAGGTGATAAAATGCCCAACTACAAAGCGATGTATTACACTTTGGCTGCTCGAGTTGCAACCACAATTGAACTACTTATAGAAGCGCAGCAGGAAGGCGAGAATGTGCTTCTGGAAGAATCACATTCCATACTTGTCCTAGCACACAAAGAGGAGTCTAAAAAGGAACAGCCCGGTCCATTTTGACCGGGCTGTTCCGAAAGGTGCAACCAAATTTTATGTTGTGCAAGAATTATGCGTTGGCAAGTGCCTTACCCAAATCCTTGCAGTTTTCCGAGGCCTCATCGTCGGGAGCTTCGTTTGCAATGAGTGTGCCGATAACCGGAACGCCGTCGCCTTGCAAGTCGCTGTCCCAAGTTCTCATCCACTCGCCGTCGCCCCAGCCGTAAGAGCCAAACAGAGCTACTTTTTTAGAGGCAAGTTTGTCTTTTATGGAATCAAGCATGGGTTCGAACTCACTTTCTTCCAGCTGTTCTGCTCCCATTGAGGGGCAACCAAATGCGATATGCTCAAACTCATCCGCCAACTCAGGAGTAAATTCCGCAGAAGTATAAACCGAAACATCCGCTCCAGCCTCCCGTGCACCATCCGCCACAAGGTTTGCCATCGCTTCTGTATTACCTGTACCACTCCAATAGACTACTGCCAATTTTGCCATTTTCCTTCACTGCCTTTCTGTTTTTCAAAATTGAATCGATTGAAGAAGGTTTTTCTCAAATAAAGAGAAACAAGCCATCCTCTTCCCGATTCGTTATTATTAAGCAGCGATAGTCAGTTGTAGCACCGACCGTCCGCCACAAAACAGCTTGGTATAAACTTCTCTGCATTTATCAATTTTCGCAAAGAAGCGCTTTGCCTCTAACTCATTGTGGTAAACTTTCCAAATACCGCAGCATTTGCAATTGCGACCGCGATTTTTAATAAATTCTGCTACGTCTTCCACCGGATAGCCCAAAAACAACCCGATTTCATGAGGGAACGATTGTGTCAGCGCAATTCGCTGCCGTAAATAATCCAAACAATTGAGTAAACTGCCTACGGGGTAACCATATTGATTTAAAAAATGGGACGCCTCCAAGCGGTTTAAATCCGCAACTAAAGCGGAGGCACGGTACACATAAATAAGGTCTCGCGTTTTGCCGCTGTGCAGCAATTCCAAATAAACACCGCGCGGGTTCAAAATTTGATTGAGGCAATCTATCTCATTGCGAACAACATCTTTTTCTTCGCCGGTATAGCTAAAAAGACTTGCCGTTTTTAAACCTGCTAATGTAGAAGCGCAATATTCCACCAAATAACGTTCCAGCATATGCTCTTACCCTTCATATCGAATTCGGCGCCAAGAATAAACCTCGGTTAGCAGCAATGCTCAGCAAGAATGTTCTTGAGCGCACAGGAGCTGCTGCTGTGTGAACGCACAACCGCCGTTCCAGTATTTTTTGTCATCTGAAGCGCACTATACACCATTTGGTGAGACACGGTACTGGTAAACAAGACCAGAAGATCTGGGCAGCCTATTTGTGTTTTTAAATTGGCCGGCTGTTGTGTAAATACTTTCGCTTTGCACTTAAATTGCTTACAAATATCTTTGTAGGTACATACCATTCGGTCATGGCCTCCAATAATGACAACGCTCATACTTTTCTTACCATCCTTTCTCTTTCAAAACATTTGTAGTTTATTGTTTTTCTAGTTAGTTTCATCTAACTAGCAGTTTAAACAATAGAGTTAGCGGTACGCTAACTCTATTGCCAACCAGCTAAAATCACTAGTTAAAAATCCTAAAAACTTTGCAGTTATTTTTCTTGATGTGCCTTCTCTTGTTCAGAGGGGCAGCACCCGCAGCTGCCACTGCATCCGCTGCATCCACCCGATTTATGGGTACGGTAGGTCTGGTAGGCTGCAAAAGCAATTCCGCCAAACACAATAATTGAAATAATTACAGTAGCCATAGTTTACACAGACACCTTTCTGTTTAAACGCTTGCCTGTAGAATTTGTGCCAGCCGGCTTACGAACCAAAAGGTATAGAAGTGCGGCAATCAGTACAAACGCTACCGCGGTCCAGAATCCAAATCCGCCACCCATAATGAGGCTGCCGGTTTGGTAAATAATAAGAGAGATAATATAAGCGAACAAGGTTTGGTAACCCGCTGAGAACAGCGTCCACCTTGTGGAACCAAGCTCGGAACGAGCTGCACCAATCGCAGCAAAGCAAGGAGCGCAGAGCAGGTTGAATGCGAGGAAAGCATAAGCAGCCAAAGGCGATACCGCAGCCTGCAGGTTGCTCCAAACCTCTGCGCCATCCTCTGCAACCTCGGCAAAACCAAACAGAATGCCGAAAGTGCTAACCACATTTTCTTTTGCAATTAAGCCGGTAATCGTTGCAACGGCAAACTTCCAGTTATCAAAGCCCAGCGGTGCAAACAGCGGCGCAATGAAATTACCCAAAGTAGCCAGCATCGAATCTTCTACATCTACCATCTGCATATTCCAGCCAAAGGATTGTAAGAACCAAATTAAAACGGTAGCCAGCAGAATAATGGTACCTGCTTTTTTGATAAAGGCCTTTCCGCGGTCCCACATGTGAATGAGCACACCCTTAGCGCCCGGTACATGGTATGCAGGAAGCTCCATGACGAACGGAGCGGGGTCACCGACAAAAACACTGGTCTTCTTGAGTATAATTCCAGAAGCAATGATTGCAAAAATGCCAAGGAAGTAAGCGGAAGGCCCAACCCAAGTAGAATCCGGGAACATGGCGCCCGCAATCAAGGCAATAATCGGCAGCTTTGCACTGCACGGAATAAACGTAGTCGTTATTACGGTGAGCTTTCGGTCATGGTCATTTTCAATGGTACGAGAAGCCATTATTCCAGGAACGCCGCAGCCGGTTCCGATCAGAATCGGGATAAAGGATTTACCCGAAAGACCAAAACGGCGGAAGATACGGTCCATGATAAACGCGATACGCGCCATATAGCCGCAGTCCTCCAAAATAGCGAGGAACAAGAATAAGGTAAGCATCTGCGGCAAGAAACCGAGAACAGCGCCAACACCGGCAATAATACCATCCAAAATCAGTGAGTTCAGCCAGTCTGCACTTCCAACGGAAACCAAGAAAGCTTCAATCTTCGGCGGTACAATGTCACCAAAGAGCACATCGTTTACCCAGTCAGTCATCGCGGTACCCACTGTAGAGATCGACACGTAGTAAACTAACCACATAATCAAAACGAAAATCGGCAGAGCCAAAAATCGGTTGGTTACGATACGGTCAATTTTATCTGAGGTAGTAAGGCCAGTTACCTTCTTTTTATAGCTCTTATGAATTACCTTGGCAATGTACTCGTAGCGCTCATTAGTAATAATTGACTCGGTATCATCATCAAGCTCGTTTTCACACTTAACAATAATCTCTTCCAGTTTTGCACGCTCTTTTTCGGAATAACCGGCTTCTGCAAGCATTTTCTCATCGCGCTCAAACAGCTTAATGGCAAGCCAGCGCTGGTGGCGATTCTTCATGCTGTTTGGCAGCATTTGCACAACCTGCTGCAATGCTACTTCTACTGAATTGCTAAAGGTAGCCGCAATCGCGTGCGGCTTTTGCTGTGCCGCGCTAAGCGCCGCAGCAATAAGCTCTTGTATACCCTCCGATTTCAATGCTGATATCTCTACTACCGGGCAGCCAAGTGTTTCACCAATTTTTTTCGAATCAATGGTATCGCCGTTTTTACGAACAATATCCATCATATTGAGTACCAGAACCACCGGCAGACCCATCTCAATCAATTGGGTGGTCAGGTAGAGGTTGCGCTCCAAGTTGGAGGCATCCACCAGATTTACAATTACATCCGGATTTTCATGGATTAAGTAATTGCGGGTTACCACTTCTTCCAATGTATAGGGAGAAAGGGAGTAGATACCGGGCAGGTCTGTTACAATAACATCCTTATGTCCTTTAAGCTTTCCTTCCTTTTTCTCCACTGTAACTCCGGGCCAGTTACCCACATATTGAGACGAGCCAGTCAACTCGTTAAATAAAGTGGTTTTACCACAGTTGGGGTTACCCGCAAGCGCTAATTTTATAGACATGTTTCGTTCCTCCTCGTTTTTTGCGGAAGTCTTGACTAACACAGTGCCGCTAGAATGCCCTTAGCGGGGGCAATCATTCCACTTCAATCAATTCCGCGTCCGCTTTGCGCAGGCTCAGCTCATAATCGCGAACCTTCACTTCAATCGGATCCCCCAGCGGGGCAACTTTTCGTACGAACACTTGAGCGCCTTTTGTAATGCCCATGTCCATAATCCTGCGTTTTACAGCTCCCACTCCGTGGAGCTTAACCACAGTAACGGTTTCCCCGAACTGAACCTCCTTAAGAGTCTTCATCAAGCCTCAACCTCTTTTCATATATTCATATCATAATCCGAATCGCCATGGTTTTATCTAGTGCGACTCGGGTGTCCTTGATATTCAAAATCATATTGCCAGCAATTTCACTGATTACCGTAACACTTTCACCCTCCACAAAACCCAAGGAGGCGAGAAAACGGCGAACCTCATCCTTACCGGTCACTTTTTTAATCAAATTGCTTTCTCCAGCTTTCGCCATTGTAAGCGGCATATCGTTACCTCCTAGACAAATTGTATTTTGCCGTCATCGGTTTTATGATTCATCGAACAAAGTTAGCGAATGCTAACCTTTTGCGTATTTAGTTTATCATAGCTAACGGAACAAGTCAACTGCCTGACCCCGATTTTTTTAGAAAAAAGTCAACAAATTCCGGCTTTTTGGAGCGTTGTAAAAAGTGCACGTTTATGGTATGATAAGAAATAACAATTTTGAAGGGGGGAGTTTGCGTGAAAATACAGGAATCCGCAGAAAATTATTTGGAAACAATTCTGGTTTTAAAAAGCAGCAAGGGCGAAGTTCGCTCCATAGACATTGCAAACGAGATGAATTTTTCCAGACCCAGCGTAAGCCATGCAATGAAGCAGTTCCGTGAGAACGGACTGATAACTATGGATGACAATGGTTATATTGAGCTTACGGATAGTGGGCGGGAAATTGCGGAGAGAATCTACGAAAGGCACACCCTGTTGTCAGAATTGTTGATGAAGCTTGGCGTGGAAGAATCGATAGCCAAAGAAGACGCCTGCCGTTTGGAACATGCCATCAGTGCTGAGAGCTTTCAAAAGCTGAGGGAATTTTGGCAGCGTCGTCATGAACGGATTGAACCACAATAAACTTACCGGAATTCTACTATTACAGTTATAATATGAGAAAACTCTCTGCTTTGTCCGCTAGAGAGTTTTTTGCTTTTGAGTCTATTTTCTATTATTATGCCTTTATCATCTTGATCAAAAGCAAGAAAATCCACCGGTATAGCCGGTGCCTAATCTTATACGCATATGTTCTTATATTGCGAGTGCAACAGCAATATAGAATCGAATGTTTTAAAATGAAACAGAAACGGCAGACTCCTTACTTTAGGAGCCTGCCGTATTTCATTTCTTTAAATATCTACACTTTGCAGCTTCTGCATTGTCTGCCAATTCTCCAGAACCAGCTCTGCCACAACCGGGTCGTACATAACCCCTATATTCTTTTCAATTTCATTTTGACACGTTTTATCTGGTAAGGAATCACGGTATGCCCGTTTACTCTTCATTGCATCAAAAGAATCGCACACCGCAATAATGCGTGCCTCCAGCGGTATTTGTTCACCGGTTAGTCTGTTTGGGTAGCCAGTCCCATCATAGCGCTCATGGTGGCACCAAACGATATAAGCAATTCCCTCCATTGGCTCCGACTGCATCAGCATCCCCGCTCCCAGCGCCGAATGCTGCTTCATAATAATCCATTCATCCGCAGTCAAACTTCCTCTTTTGTGAAGAATAGAATCTGGTATCCCTATTTTGCCAATATCGTGTGCATTGGCTGCGTAATACACTCGCCTGCATTGCTCAGAGGTAAGCCCCAAAAGATGCGCAATAAAATAACTGGTACGGGCAACGCGAAGAGAATGGCAGACCGTGTACAAATCGTAATCGCCAAGCATTCGCGATTGCCTCTTTACCATGTTGTAGTAATCCTGAGCCGGTGTTGAGAAATTTGCTTTCATGCTGAAAACCTCATATTTCTAGAGCATTTCATTAATTAGAAAACATTCTCGAACAAAAGTGCAGAAAAGCCCCACAAGGGGCATTTTCTATTCATGATTCCTAGTTTTAACGTGCAACTAAGGCAATACAGCAACCTATATTCTAAATATAAAACACCCAAAGTGAAAAAAAGGTCTAATTTTGGTAGAATAAATACAATTGTTAAAAACGGCCAGCTCCGCCTCCGCTGGAACCACCACCGCCGCCGCTAAAGCCGCCGCCTCCACCGAAGCCGCCGCCACCGCCGCCGAACCAACCGCCGCCTCCGCCGCTGGAACCACCGCCACCGCCAAACCAGCCACCGTGGTTATCGTCATCATCATCGCGCCGGTTATCTCTGTAACCTCTCGAGCGGCTAGAGCCCCACATGCTGCCCCACATAAACGGCCAAAACCAAGAGCCACCGCCATGATTATACCCGCCGCCATAATATCCGCCCCCGCCGTAAGGCCCTCTGTAAGAACGCCTGCGGGAGAAAAGGGAGCGAAACACAATAAATAAGATAAGAATAAAAAAGAATGAACCAAACACATTTCTGGAACCACTGGAACGTTGGCTTGTATTGCGGTAGCTTCCGCCACCACCCGAAATGGTTTGCCCTTGGTAATTCGATGTTTTTCCGGTTATATTCACATTGTAGTGACTATTGTACCACTGAATCAGCGCTTCAAACGTTTTACGCACACCTGCATCGTAGTTTTTCGAGGCAAAATCCGGCTCCAAATATTTGTTTAGCATCTGTTTGAGATCGCCGGATGAAAGGTCATTTTCAATGCCATAACCGGGTACCACACGGTAGTTATCGTCACCAATGGCCAACAGCAATAAAATACCGTTATTTTTTTCTTTGGAACCGATTTTCCACTCATTAAACATCTTATAAGCATAATCGTTAATATCGGCTCCATCCAAAAAATCGACTGTTGTTACCACAATCTGAGCGCCCGTTTTTTGTTGAAGCTCCATATTGGCGTTCATAATTCCGCTTTTTGTTTCGTTGTTAAGAACACCGGCAAAATCATTCACATAAAACTGTGTGGTGTGTTCCGGTATCTTCACTTCTGCTGAAACAGGCAGAGCAAACCATACGGATAGCAATAGGGTTACTGCCAAAAGCACACTTACGCGCTTTTTCATTTGTTTCCTCCCGTCATTGAATACAGCTCAAGCGGGCGAACACCAAGAACGGATGCCAATGCACCGCCGGGTGATGCCCTTAACACCTGATCGTTAAAATTCTGTGCCAATTTGTTGTACCCATCGTAACGGATGGAATCCTCACGCGATTTAAAATCTGCCAAAAACCGAACGCGGTAATCTTCATCCTTTTGCGAAAGGTACAAGCCCTCCAGTGCATCGTAAACCGACTGGAAGGCAGGCTGCAAGGTTTGATTCGCCTGGTATTTGGCGGATGGCGTTTGCGCCTGCGCTAAATTGTCTGCCGCTTGCCGCAGGGCTGTTACACGCGCGTCGTTTCCATCCAAATACCGACCGGCAACTGTTATTAGATTACCCGATAGAGAGACTCTTGATTCTAAATAATGAGAAATCCCCAAGCCGTCACCACGTGCACCCTGTGCAAAAGCCTGGTCTGCCTGCTGGCGCAGTGAGGATACCGAACGCACCGACCCCAACAATACCGACAAAACAACCACTACGACCAAAACTGCCCACGCCGTTTTCCGGTTTTTCAGCAAATCCATGATTCCCTCCTGAGATAATAATTAATCCTTTAATTCCAACAGCTTTTGTTTTAGCTCGCCCTCAATACGCCCCAGCTCAACTTCAGCGGCTCGGCGTTTTTGTGCACCATCCGATTGAATGCGGCGAACTTCTTCCAATGTAGATATAAGCGCTTGATTTGTTTGCTGAAGCGTTTCAATATCAACAATACCGCGTTCCGATTCCTTTGCGGTTTCAATCGTGCCCATTTTCAGCATTTCGGCATTCTTGCGGAGCATTTGGTTGGTCATGTCGGTTACGCTGCGCTGTGCCTCCAAAGCCTGTTGGGAATGCGCTAGGCCCAAAGCAAGAACCATCTGGCTCTTCCACAGGGGAATGGTATTCACAAGGGATGACTGAATCTTCTCAGCCATCAGGCTGTCGTTGTTCTGAATCAGGCGTACCTGCGGGCCCATTTGAATGGAAATCATTCGGGTCAGCTCGAGGTCATGCAGCTTCTTTTCAAAACGATTACATTGGTTAGCCAGGTCGTTAGCCGCCTGTGCATCCTCCGGCAGGCCGCTAAGCTCTGCTTTCTCACGTGCAAGGCGCAGCTCGTTTTGCAGCACACTCTCTAGCTTTTCTCTACCAGCCAGAATGTACATAGAAACCTCTTTAAAATAGTTGAGGTTCTGCTCATACATTTTATCGAGCATGGCAATATCTTTCATAAGCTGAATTTGGTGATTCTCCAGTGTTGTGGTAATTTTATCTACGTTTACCTCAACCTTATCGTACTTGGTTTTGATTGCGGCAATTTGGTTATTGGTCTTCTTAAAAAAGCCGAAGATGCCCTTTTTGTCTTCCGGCTTTAACTCCATATCCTTTAGCTCGGTAACCAAATCAGTAAGCATTCCGCCTACCTCGCCCATATCCTTCGTGCGAACGTTGGCAAGTGCTGAACCGGAGAAATCGGCAATCTTCTTCTGCGCTCCCGCACCGAATTGAAGCACCTGATTGGTGTCTGTTAAATCTATTTTTTGAGCAAATGCGCTTACCAGCTTTTGCTCTTCTGGGGTTAGCTGGCTTTTATCGAGCGCTTTTGGAGCGGTGGCCTCTTCTTCTTTGGGTTCTCCCTCAACAGTAATAGCAGTCGTTTCTAAAGTCAATTCGGGCATGAAATCCTGATGCTCCATATAAAAACACCCTTTCTTTTCTATTTGCGATTCTTTTTATAATTTGTCTTTTGCCAGCCCTTCACGAGCCATCATATTTTCTAATACTGTAATATCTGTTGAAATATCCAGCGCTTCATCTGCAAATAGATGGTCGAGCTGTTTTTCAAACGCTTCTTCAATACTAGAGAGTATTCCCTCCACACCCCGCATGGCGGACTCAATATTTTCCCCGGAAATATCCTGCGAGGCCATATTCTGATAGCTTTGTAGCAGCTTTACGGTAGTGGGCAGGTAATAATTGAAAAACAGACGAAGCTTTGTTGCTTTGGCTGTATTTTTTTCTAAATAAACAAAAATCTTGCCGCTGATATTGCAAATGCGAACAATATGCGCACTTACCGCAGGGTCTGCAATTCCCTCATCGAGCGTACGCAAATGTTTTAACTGCTCGCGGCCATCATTAATGAGTGCATCTGCGGTAGAATCCCCTGTATCCGCAGGGCGCACTTCCTCCGGCACTAGAATTGTAGTTGCAGGAAAAATACGGTTCATCCCAATATAAACAACAACGGAAATTACCGCAGCAAGCACAAAGTGCCAAGCCTGATAAAATGGAAGAACCAGTGCTGCAATTACCCACGGTACCGCGGCAGCATATACTGGAATTGCTGATTTTTTTGTTATCTCACGCATTCCTTTTTCCCTTTCTCCCAGCCGGTTTTTTGTGTATTCATTGTAATGCTTTTGCATTTTACTGTCAAGAAAAGCGCATGGTCAAGCACTCTCATCAACTCAAAGTTTGCCCGAAAATTTCAGTAATTTTCTTTCTCTTTTGCATCTGTTCTATGAAATTATACTTTACAATGGGCATATCGACTATATTTATTTGCCATTTGGTATGAACCTCTCTTTAAAAAGTGTTCTTTTTGAATTTTCTATTAATTCTTATCATAATACAATGCAACTGTTTTTTCTGCTATTTTCATATATTAATTCTGCCCGTCGGCGGTCATTTTTAGAGCACTCTCGTTCGCTTACAGATGCTACCCGCTGACTCTCTGTCGTTCCATTTTGCTATGTAAAATAAAAAAGCCGGATGAGAAATCCGACGAAACATAACGAAATTATTCATGATGTGATATATTTTCCCATTTTTATATTTTTGTCTTGCATTATATGGTAAATAATGTTAATATTTAACTCGTAAGGTGATTTAAAAAGCAAAGCAGGGATGAGTGTCCTACCACCCATCCCCTGCTACGGAGAAAGGCCCTCCATAACAACAGTTTACACTGCACTTTGCTTCACAATTATAACCCATTATTTCCCTTTTGTATAGAGGGGGAGAAATGTGGTGTACCCCCATTGCTAGGTTGTGAGCGATTTGTTAGTAAGTGAGCTGCGTTCGGTATTAACAGTATCGCTTGTTGTGGGGCACCCTTTGAATCGAGGGTTTCCGTGACAAGCGCTTTTTTATTGCCTTGCAGACAAAGGCAACGCGAGGCTGGAAGCATCGTTCACTTACACAGAAGTGAATGATGGAGCGATTGTGTGTGGGTTGTTGAGGGAAGTTGCTTCTGAAACGAGATTAGCAGTGTTTTCCACTCCCTGGATTAATGCAAAACCGCAAGAGCACTTCCTGAGCATATGGAGGATAGATAGAATTTCTTCCAGCTTCGCCGCGCTAATGTCTGTAAGCAAGTAACGCCGCACCATCGCCCGTGCGGCTCACGCCGTTCCTTCATTGGAACGGCGTTTTTTTGCTTTTTAACCTCTTCCATGAAATAGGTATTCCAAAATGTCTTTTCTTAATTTGTAAGCAACAACGCAAAACCTTACGCATAATTTGCAACAAACAGGCTTGTCTCCTGTGCGGAAATTAGATGCAGAGCGGGAGCTCAGTCGGATTCCAAAGGCAGAGCCTTTGGTCGTTAAGAGGGAATCCAAAGGGAGAGAATCGATACTCTCCCTTTGGAAGGCCTTTGCTTACTTTCATCCTTACATGAAAGTAAGTGCCCGCCCCGGCACGAGGGGCAAAGCCCTGCGCCAGCAGAATTCCTTGCGCCTTAGCGCAGAACTTTTTATATAACAAGTCATTTATAATAGATGATTTTCAAGCGGTTGCCACCGCAGGGAGTTTCTTCTTTTTTCTCATTCGCCCCTCAAGCCGGGGCAGGCTCGCCTTTTCTCGATGAGGAGAAAAGGCGGAAAGACTCACCAAAGGCTCTGCCTTTGGAATCCGTTTGGGGAACGACCCCAAACCGCAAAACAATAGCTACTGTAAAGGCGCTCCATTAAAAATGCCCACTCTCCTTTGCTAGTACAAACAGATAGCAATTTGCAATCTTCCGTCGGCGGTCATTTTTAGAGCGCTCTCGTTCCCTCGCAGAAGCAGGTTCGGTAGCTAGGTACTTCGTCCATTTACGGGCGATGACTGTGAAATAAAAAAGACCCCCTCCGGGAAAAATCCCAGAGGGGGTCAATCATAAATGTAATTAGATGGACTTGAGCACGTCTGCAAAAGCCTGAATAGCGGTTGCAGCCTGACCGAAGTCACGCATCTGCTGGTCAATGCCCAACTTAATGTGCATGACACCGGCTTCATCCAAAGCCTTCTTCAGAGAGGGGTACTCCATCTCTTCCGGATCACAGAACTGCTGCATGAACAGAATCAATCCCTGTGCGCCGTTCTCTTTGACCATGTTGGCAACAAACTCGCCACGGCGGTTCTCAGAGGACTTCTCATCATAAAGCAGAACATCGTGGTCTAGGCTTGCAAACTGCAGAGCCAAAGCCATCATCGGGTCTGCCTCATTCTCCGGAGCGTCGGCACGGAATGCACGGCTCTCGTGAGCAACATCGTCAGCAGCAATTGCTACGTTGTTGTCCTCAAAAATCTTGAGGAGGGTCGGGTTATCACAGATGATACCGCTGGTAACCACTTTAACGCCCTTCCAGTCGCAAGCAGGCAGCTTCTTGAGCTCTGCATTGAGCGCTTCGAGCTTCTCAGTGTACTCATCCTTGAGCATGAACCAAGCGGCTTTCAGCACAGCGCTGCGCTTTGTGGGGGTGATAACGTCGCAGTGCTCGCTAGCAAGCTTTACAAACTCGCGGCGGGCAACACGGCTTCTGTTGTATACCTTAATTGCATTCTGAATCGCTTCGTCCGTTACCGGAGCGCCGCCGATTTCTTCCAGCATTTTTCTGATGTTGGTATACTGGTCGATACAGAATTTCAGGCCGTAAGCAGGCTTACGGTTCTGGGGATGTGCAAGGAAGATGGTGGGCATCTTCTCAAGCTTTGCCATTGCTACGCGAATGTTCTGGCTCATCGGGCGCAGAGTATCGCAAATGGTGGGGGTGATTACACCGTCAAGCTTGTCGAGCGTGCCATCCAGCAGCATTTCAAGGCCAAGCTGTGCAATGGTGCAGTAGAAAGTTGCGCAGTATTCTTTTGCCATAGAAATGGTTTTATTATTGCTGCCCCAGATGCCAAAGGGAACCATGCCTGCGGCATGTACGAGCTCTTCCGGTGCATAGTAAGGCAGAATGCCAATTACTTTTTTGCCCTGTGCTTTAAAATCTGCCAGCTGCTTTCCGGGGTTTGCAGCAATGCTGGCCAGCTCACTGATAATCGTTTCGATACTCATGTTCGTTAGCCCTCCTTCGCAGCTTTATTTGCTTCCATTGCTTCAACTAGGCCCTGTACGCGTGTTTCGTACTGAGCAGCGTTGAAGTTACGGGGATCCGCCTGGTCACCGTCAAACGCGGCACAGGGAATACCCAAATCAGCAGTAAAGCGGCGCTGCATTTCGGGCATGTAGCCGGACCACGGCTTGCAGCTGCGGTTGTAATGAACGAGAACACCATCTACCTTATTGTCACGGCAGAGGCCCTCACGCCACTCAACGCCCTGTTCCAAGCAAACGCTGTTCGGCGCTTTGCAGTATGCACGACACAGGTCGTCAATACCGTCATAAACAAAACCGAAAGCAGGTGCGTAAACAACAGCAGTTACGTTGAGTCCGCTGCCCTTCAGGGGTTTAAACAAAGCCTTCAGGTCAGGCCAGCAGGGAATGCCTTCGAACATAATGCGGTGCTTCTCTTCGAAGGGAAGAGTGGATGTGCCGTTCTTTACGTGCTCTTCCAGCTCAGTTGCCAGCAGCTCAAACGCTTCTGCAGTAGACTGCTTGCCGCGAGCGGTAACAACGTCTGCCATGTGGTTGAACAGGTCGAAGCCGGACATCGGGGAGGGCTCATACTGGCAGTAGTCACAAACTTTGAGCCAAGCTTTTGCGGTACGGTTTGCATTAGCACATACCTGCTCAAACTTCTTCTCATCGAACTTATTGCCAGAGATTTTCTCAAGCTGCTTAATCGCTTCGTCGAACTGACCGCGAATGTAAGCAACCTGACTCTCATCAACATTTGTTGTGTTGTTATAGGGAACGTCGATCATGATGAGCGGGATGTTGTGCATACGAGCAATGTTCTCGTACCACTTGGTCATGCAGTTACAGATGTTGTTGCAGCACAGAACAAAGTCCGGCTGGGGCATCTGACGAGATACGTTGGTGGTTTCCACACCAGACGCATAGGCAAGGCTGATTCGGGCATAACCACAGATATCAGCATCAAAGCCCATATTTTCAGCAGCCTCGCACAAACGCTCGCCATCATGCTGAGCGGCGATACCAGCTGCTTGGTTTTCGGGGTATACAACAGCCAAATCGAGTGCCTCTGCGATTTCGCAGGGGAACTTAGAGGAAGACCAACCTACCGGGCGGCCGGCTTTCTTTGCTTCCCAAGCACCAGCATAAACGTCAGAAACGACCTTACGCAGTGCAGTAACGCCAGGGCTGGCGGGTTTTGCAGGTTTTTTAGCAGGCGCTGCGGCTGCAGAAGCAGTCTGATCAGCGGGAGCTGTTTTTTCCATATCTGCCATAATTCTCTCGCTCCTTTATAAAAGTAGAGTTATAATGTGCGGGGAGTCCCACACAGAAAATTTTAAATGTTATTTTTTACGGGTTGCTTTCTGGTACGCAAAGAGCGCGGCACCAAGAGCACCGGCATATTGTGCAAGGGGAGAAGTAAAGACCTTATGGCCCAACTCTTCTTCCAATGCGGCTACTACGCCTGCGTTCTGAGCAACGCCGCCGGTCATAACAACCTGGTCGCGTACGCCAACACGGCGAGCCAAGCCGCTCATACGAGCTGCGATGGAGTGGTGAATACCATTGATGATATCGCACGTCTCACTGCCCTGAGCCAACTGGCTGATAACCTCGCTCTCAGCAAAAACCGTACAGGTAGAGCTGATTGCAACACGCTTGGTAGACTGAGCACCCAAATCGCCCAAATCGGCAACATTTACTTCCAGTACACGAGCCATTACATCCAGAAAACGGCCGGTGCCAGCAGCACACTTGTCGTTCATCTGAAAGTTGACCATCAGACCATTGTCAATCTGGAGCACCTTCATGTCTTGCCCACCAATATCAATTACCGTGTGAACTTCGGGAAACAGATAGTATGCGCCTTTTGCATGACAGCTCAACTCACTCATCTGGTCATCCACAATCGTAAGTGAATTGCGCCCGTAGCCGGTGCCAAGAATAAAGCTCATGTCTTCTTTGTTCATTCCGCAGTTATCTAGCACCTCTTTAATCGCACGTTCTGGGCCGCTGGTACCAGCACCCACGGCGACCAAAGCTTTACTGATGATTTCCTGCCCGTCTTTTAAAATAACACATTTCGACGTGGTGGAACCAACGTCAATACCTAACGTATACTTTGCTTCCATAGTAACCTTCCTAACTCTTGAACCGAATCAATTCGAAACTCTGCACCGCGGGCGGAGCCCCAAAAGACTCCGCCGCAGTACTAAGAATCTATTAAGTTCTAAATTACTCTTTGGGAACCTTGATGAATACCTGGCCGGGGTCAATCTCTTCACGGATTGCCTTAATGACTTCCGGAGAGGGGGGTGCCAGCAGTTCTGCTCTGGAGGTATCAATCTCAAAGCCAGTGTTCTCTACGATTTCTTCAATGGAAGAAGACTCGTAGTAGCCAGCCAAGTACATTCTCTTGGTGGTCTCGTCAAACTTCATAACACCCTTGTCGGTAACGATCATCAGCGGGCCGCGGTTCTGGGGCAAGCCAGCTTTTTTACGTCCGTCAAGACCGCCAGTCATCCAGCCGGGGCTGGTGATGTAGTCAATCTTCTCAGTGAAGCGGCGCTTTTCGTGCTGCATCATGATAACGGTGTCAACAAAGGTAGCAATACCGTTTGCACCGCCGGAGCCGGAGAAACGGGTGGTGGGGTGATTGTAATCGCCCATGGAGGTGGAGTTGACATTGCCGTAAGGGTCAATTTCAGCGCCGCCGATGAAAGCGATCATTCTGTCTCTATTCTTCAGCCACTCATTTGCCTGGAAGCCAATGTAGCGAACCGGAGGCCACTGCACGGAGCAGTGCGCCATGAAACGGCAATCACCAACCGAGGTAGGAACCTGGATGGGATCGCAATCGATCAAACCACTCTCAACGATGAGAGTGCAGTCAGGGGAAAATATCTTCTTGGCAACAGTTGCGCCGATGAGGGGAAGTCCTGTACCAACAATAGCGATATGGTCATTGGTGATCGCGCGGGCAATCGTGATTGCCTGCATTTCTTTGTTGGTGTAATTGTTGTAGTTAGCCATTACTTCTTCTCCTCCTTTGCCTGTGCCGTCATATCAACATGGTAGCCGAGACCCGGAACAACCTTCAAGTTAGCAATCCTTGCGGCGCCTACCTTGTTGAGGTAATCCTCGTGTGTCGGGGTGGAGAATACCCACTCCTCGCAGAAAGCATCAAATGCTTCCTGTGTTTTGGAGGCAACGTCGTATGCTTTGTAATATTTACCATCGTAGTCATAGTAATCGTAGCACTGTGACGGATGTGCACCGTGCGGTGCATGAACAATCGCATCCACGCAGAAGCCGGGAATGGTGTTCAGGTTCGGATCGCGGCGAATGTACTCGTCCGAAACGAGCTCTTCGCAAGTAACAATAACCTTCTTTGCAGCGCCTGCAATATCGGTATCCTGGAACTCATCGCCCAAAATGCGGCAGGTTCCATCGGGAGAAGCCATCTGTACGTGAATAACAGCAACGTCAATCTCCGGTACAGGCAGAAGCAGAAGCTTCTCTTCGGGCTTCATCGGGTTTTGCTCAATGACGAACTTCTCATCGGGAAGTTTGTCCATGGTTTTTCTAATCTCTTTGGAGATGCCCCACTTATCGGCAAGACCGGTACCCATCATCAAACGGCTGGGAACATAAGGAAGACCCAGAGCAGCACCATGGAACATCTGCATGATGGCATCCTGAGAATAGTCCTCGAACAGGATGGTACCTTTTTCAATCGCCTCACGGAAACGGCGAGAAACGTTTGTAAAACCGGAGTTGGCGGTGTAGCAGTTGATGTAAGCCTTTACGCGCCCGCAGCCAATAAGCATGTCTGCGTCTCCGCCGTTAGCGCCTGCATTTAAGACGAAATCCTTTTTACCTTGTCTCAGGATTTCATGGATAGCAGCGAAGGGCTTTCTGTTGGTGGTGAAGCCACCAAATGCGATGCTGTCACCGTCGCTTACGAATTTCGCTACTGCTTCAGATAGCGTATACACTTTTCCCACGGTAAAACCTCCAATATTAAGTATGATAGATGGAATCGACTGGCAGAACCGGCCAGCTCCACCTCAGAAAAAGCAATTTTCAGCACGGCATTGCAAAAAGACCCACATTAAGCCGGGGAAAACCCGCGCGGCGGCGCGGAGGTCACTAATAATAGGCCTCTTACGCGCTGCCGTGCTGAAAGCTAGATTACAAATCAAGCGTTGCTTTTTTCTTCCTTAGCTTTTCTTACCTGCTCTGTGAACATCGGCAGGATTTTCATAACATCGCCCACAACGCCATAGTCTGCCACCTCGAAGATGGGAGCGCTGGGGTCTTTATTAATCGCAATGATGACATCGGACTCTTCCATACCAGCCAAGTGCTGGATGGCGCCGGAAATGCCGCAAGCGATGTACAGGTTCGGGCGAACCGTTTTACCGGTCTGGCCAACCTGGCGGTCTTTCTCAACCCAGCCTGCATCAACTGCAGTACGGGAGGAAGAAACGGTACCACCCAGAACTTCTGCCAGCTCTTCGAGCATTTTAAAGTTCTCAGGGCAGCCCATACCACGGCCGCCGGAAACCAAAACGCTGGCTTCCTGAATGTCCATTTTTTCGCTAACCTTTTTAATAACTTCAATAACTTCCACATTTACATGCTCAGCCAAGTCAGAAACAGAGAATGTTTCAATAACCGGTTTTGCACTCTCATTGGGAGTCAGGCGCTGCATAACACCGGGACGAACGGTAGCCATCTGGGGGCGGTGATCCGCACAAGCGATGGTTGCCATAATGTTGCCGCCGAATGCGGGGCGGGTCATCAGCAGGTTGCCGGTTCCCTCTTCAATTTCCAGCGAGGTGCAGTCGGCGGTAAGGCCGGTGTGTACACGTGCAGAAATACGGGGAGCCAAATCACGGCCGATTGCGGTTGCACCGTACAACACGATCTCAGGCTGATATTTTTTCACAATTTCAGTGATAACATGCGCGTAAGGCTCGGTGGTATAAGTTTCCAGTATCGGGTCTTCCGCGATAACAACGCGGTCTGCGCCATAACGGCCAAGCTGCTGTGGCAGGTGACCAATTTTATCACCCAGAACAACAGCGGTAACCTCTGTGTTCAAATCTTTGGCCAAAGCCTTGCTTTTGCCAATCAGCTCCAGCGCTACGTTAGAAAGCTTGCCTTCTACCTGCTGGGCAAATACGAATATTCCCTTATATGCTTCGTTACTCATTATTCCTCACCACTTTCCTACTACAGAATGAATTTTTCACGCAGACGGTCAGTCAGCCAGTTGGCTGCCTCTTCAGACTCCATCGTTACAACGGTGCCCTGGCCTTTAACCGCTTTGGTAAAGGACTTTTTAACGCGGGTGGGAGAGCCTTTCAGGCCGATGTTGCCATCTTCAACGTCAAGGTCTGCTCTATGCCACTCGGTAACTTCCTTCTGGAAGGCATCAAAAATGCCGCCGGGAGTCATGTAGCGGGGTTCATTCATTTCGGCCAAAGCAGTAACTAGGCAGGGTGTTTTGACACGAATGATGTGATAACGGTCTTCATACTGGCGCTTAATCTTTAAAGTATCGCCATCAACCTCAATTTCTTCCGCATAGCTAACGTTGGGCAGGCCGAGGTGCTCGGCGATCTGCGGGCCAACCTGAGCGGTATCGCCATCAATTGCCTGACGGCCAGTGATGATGAGGTCGTAATCTAGCTTCGAAATAGCGGAGGCCAAGGTAGAAGAAGTAGCCCAAGTGTCAGCGCCGCCGAATGCGCGGTCTGTTACGAGGATTGCTTCATCTGCGCCCATAGCCAATGCCTCACGCAGAGCAAGGTCTGCCTGGGGTGGGCCCATGGTCAAAACGGTAACATGTGCACCGATTTGGTCTTTCAAACGGAGGGCAGCCTCAAGGCCAGCCTTATCATCCGGATTGATGATGCTGGGAACGCCTTCACGAATCAGGGTTCCTGTCGTTTGGTCCAGCTTTACCTCATTGGTATCTGGAACCTGCTTAATGCTAACAACGATTTTCACTGCGTGCCCCCCCCTTATTTCAAAAGCGCGTTGGAGATAACCATGCGCTGAACTTCACTGGTGCCTTCGTAGATTTCGGTGATTTTTGCGTCACGCATCATGCGCTCAATGGGATACTCTCTGGTATAGCCGTAGCCGCCGAAGAGCTGAACGCACTGTGTGGTAACTTCCATTGCAGTCTCAGCCGCATACAGCTTTGCAATTGCAGCTTCAGTAGAGAATTTAGCGCCAGCCTGCTTCAAGATAGCTGCACGGTAAACGAGAAGTTTGGAAGCATCAATCTTTGCCTTCATGTCTGCAAGACGGAACTGAGTGTTCTGGAATGCAGCAATGGAACGGCCAAATTGCTTTCTCTCTTTTACATACTTAACGGTCTCATCCAAAGCGCCCTCTGCAATACCCAGCGCCTGAGCAGCGATGCCGATACGGCCGCCATCCAGTGTGGTCATAGCAACGGTAAAGCCCTTGCCTTCCTGGCCGAGCATATTCTCTTTGGGAACGATGCAGTTTTCGAATACCAGCTCCGTAGTAGCGGAACCGCGAATACCCATCTTCTTCTCTTTTTTACCAATGGAGAAGCCCGGGAAGTCCTTCTCAACGATGAAAGCAGTAATGCCCTTCACGCCTTTGGACTTATCGGTCATTGCGAACACAACATAAATGTCTGCTACGCCGCCATTGGTGATAAAGATTTTGCTGCCGTTGAGGATATAGTTGTCGCCATCAAGAACAGCTTTGGTCTGCTGGCCGGAAGCATCGGTACCTGCGCCGGGCTCTGTAAGGCCGAACGCACCGATTTTCTTACCGGAAGCCAACGGAACAAGATATTTTTCTTTTTGCTCTTTGGTGCCGTACTTGTAAATCGGGTCAGCACAAAGAGAGGTATGTGCAGAAACGATAACACCGGTTGTACCGCAGACCTTAGAAAGCTCTTCCACACACATGATGTAAGTAAGAACATCGCAGCCCTGGCCACCGAGCTCCTTCGGATACGGAATACCGAAAAAGCCGTACTTCTTCATCTTTTCAACAGTCTCTGCCGGAAAGCGCTCTTCCTCATCAATTTCGTGAGCTAAGGGCTTTACTTCCTTTTCTGCAAAGGCCGCGAACATTTCTCGAGCCATCGACTGCTCGTTGTTCAGCTCAAAATTCATATCGATCCCCCTGTTTTTAATAGTTAAAAGATTTATTTGCCAACGAATGGCGCAGGCTTACGTTTCTCCACAAACGCGCCCATCGCTTCACGCTGATCCTGGGTTTCAAAACAATCACCAAAGTACTTTGCCTCCAGCTCAGCGGCTTCCCACAAACCAAGGCCAACGCCCTCGTTCATCGCACGCTTCGCGTTCTGCACAGCAACCGGAGCATTTGCAGCAATCTTCAGCGCCAGCTCTTCTGCTTTTTGGAGCAGCTCTTCCGGTGCATATACTGCGTTCACCAACCCGATTGCAAGGGCTTCCTGCGCCTTCACTTTGCCGGCGGTAAATACCAATTCCTTCGCTTTGCCGGGGCCGATTGCCCGAGCAAGCTTCTGCATACCACCCCAACCAGGAGTGATACCAAGACCTACTTCAGGAAGAGCAAACACTGCTTTTTCAGAGGCAAGGCGAACGTCGCATGCGAGTGAAAGCTCACAGCCGCCGCCTAAGGCAAAACCGTTAACCGCTGCAATTACTGGAGCGGGGAACTGCTCTACCAAATGATAAATCCGATCGCCGAGCAGGCCGAACTCTTCGCCCTGTTTCTTCGTTAGATTCCTCATTTCGCCAATATCTGCACCAGCTACAAACGCTTTCTCACCGGCGCCAGTAAGAATTAAGCAGCGAACACCACTTTGTTTCGCTTGTTCCAGTGCTTGTTCCAGATCCTTCATGACCTCTAGGTTAACCGCATTGAGCGCTTGAGGCCGATTCATGGTAAGAATTCCGATGAGGTTATCATGCTTTGCTTCAAATGTAACTAGGCTCATCTGTTTTCCTCCTGACTTTTCTGCCAAGTTGGGCAGAAGCTTTATGTTAATATTTTGTATGGAAACGCTTTTCGAATTCCTCTTTTAAGGAATCTCGGAAGTTAGGGTGGGCAATCTCAATCAGGCTGCGCGCTCTGTCACGCATGGTGTGGCCGCGCAACTCTGCAATGCCGTACTCGGTTACAATGTATTGCACATCGTTTCGAGAAGTAGTCACCGCAGACCACTGATCAATAAATGGCACGATTTTTGAAACCTTGCCGCCTGCCGCGGTAGAGTTCATCGCCAAAATAGAACGACCGCCTCGGCTCATGGATGCACCTCGAATAAAATCGATTTGTCCGCCAACGCCGCTAATCTGTACCGGCCCAATGCTTTCAGAAACCACCTGGCCAAGCAGATCAATTTGAACACATGAGTTAATCGATACCAAATTGTCATTCTTTGCGATAACTACTGGGTCGTTCACATAATTTACCGGGTACATTTCTACCGCCGGATTATTGTGAACGTAGTCGTACAAACGCTTTGAGCCCATCAGGAAGGTTGCAACACTCTTCCCCTTGTGCAGCGTCTTTTTGGAATTGTTGATCACGCCGGCCTCTACCAGCTCGACCACGCCGTCCGAGAACATTTCCGTATGAATACCAAGATCCTTTTTATCTTTCAGGAACAGAAGCACGGCATCTGGAATCGCACCGATTCCAAGCTGCAAGGTGTCTCCATCATGGATCAACTCAGCGCAATAGCCGCCAATCTTCTTCTCAATCTCAGTAATTTTGGGGGCGCCAAGCTCAAGAATCGGTTCGTTGCACTCCACAATATAATCAATTTCACTTACATGGATGAAACAATCACCCAATGTACGAGGCATATTTTCATTTACCTGAGCAATGACCAACTTTGCCACTTCAGCAGCATGTTTTTCATAGTCAACCGTGATGCCATAGCTGCAATAGCCATGTTCATCTGGTGTAGACACATGGATCAATGCCACATCTACCGGCAAGGTGGTGTCGAACAGCTCGGGTACTTTATGGAAAAAGCAAGGCGTATAATCGCCAATGCCAGCCTCAACGGTAGCGCGGGTTGCACCGCCTACAAAAATAGAATTGTGGATAAAATGCCCTTCCATCTCCGGTGCAGCATAAGGCGCTTTTGCCAAAGGCACCATGTGGGCAATCTCAACATTCTTAAGCTCATCTTTTCGCGCAACCAATGCATCAATTAAAGTAATCGGCGCGCCAGCCGCGTTGGGTGTTACCACTCTATCGCCGGAACGTACGTGTGACACCGCTTCTTCAGCAGATACTTTTCGCTGCGCGTATAGATCTTTCCAATCCATATATTATAAGCTCCTCATCCAAAAATAAAGCTTGCTTAGGGATACAGCCGCCCACTGCGACTCACCCCGAGCGCCCGGTGTTTCCGGAAATATTCTCCGGCGGCGTGCCGCTTTGCGTTCACGCCGGGGTCCGACTTTTCATAGCCGAAAGTTTAGAAAAACCGGCGCACTCCCTTAATCAACATAAGGGTGGATACCACACTGTTTGATTGGGCAATGCGCCGGAACTCCAACTACACGAATCGCCGCCTTAAGCGGAGGATTTGATTATTTTTCGAATGCTTTCGCAAATACGTTATTGAAATCGCGAATCGCTCTGGGCAGAATCATCTGATGGAATGCGCAGAAGGAACGCGGGTTCTGGTAAACGGACTCAGCAAATCCAATGACGTAATCTCTGATCTTGGTCAGCTCGATGATCTCATCGATGAAGCCTTGCTGTGCGCAGAACAGCGGACCAGACTTAATGCGGTACTCTTCGATCATCTCATTCATCTTATCGATGGTGGGTTTCAGATCTTTGCCTGCCTTGGCGTCTTTCACCAAACGGCGGGAGTACATTGCTGCAGCAGCGGTTTCGCCGTGCATAACGTTTACTTCGCTGGCTGCAGTGCCCAGAGTAAAGGCATTGGTGTCGTTACCCTGCGGGCCACCCATAACATAGTGAGCAGCAGCGGTGCTCTTTCTCAGGGTGATTTCAATCTGCGGAACCTTAGCGGACTGGATGGAGTAAATCAGAGACTGGCCAAGGCCGAGGAGCTCTGCTTTTTCTGCATCGTTGCCAACGTCGATACCGGTTGTATCCTGGAACCAGATGATGGGCAGACGGTCTCTGCCGCAGAGAGTAACAAACTCGCTCATCTTAATCAGGCCCTGACGATACAGCTTTCCACCTACGCCAACGCTGTTCTCTTTGTACTCAGGGTAGTTCATCAGAATGCCCTGATAGTTCGCGATGACACCAACCAGCAAGCCGTTAACCTTAGCAATACCGGTGATGATTTCGGGGCCGTAGCCCTTCTTGTACTCGTCGAACTGGCTGCCGTCAAAAATGCGGCTGAGAACGTTCTCTACGTTGTAGGGGCGCTTGGTGTTCATGGTCAAGATGCTGTACAGCTCGCTGGGCTCAAAGTTGGGCTCCTGCGGTGCATCTACACGGAAGAACTCCGAATTGTAAGCCGGAATATCATCCATATACTTCTGGATTGCTTCGAGAACGCCCATTTCCTCGGTGTAAGCTTCACGGAAGAAGCCTGTCTCACCGTAGTGAATTGCAACGTTTCCGGGCGGGTCATTAACCTGCTTCTTGGTTGCCTCGATCAGTGCCTGTGCAGCCTCATCATCCACATAACCCTTCGGGTTCATGCCGCCAACGATACCAGCGCCGCCAACTGCCATGTTTGCTTTTTCATGAGCAAGCAGGATGGTGGGGCTGATGCTGTGGTATCCACCGCCAGCCGGGTTGGTGCCATAAATACCTACGATAACCGGGATGCCGTTCTGCTGCAAATCAGCATTGCGGAAGAAGGGAGTACCACCGCCGCGGCGGTTTGCGTACACCTTCTCCTGCTCGTCGAGCTTAACGCCAGAGCAGTTGAGGATGTAAACGAGCGGGATGTTCAGACATTTTGCAGTGTCAGAACCACGCAGAAGATTGTCTGCCTGGCCTGCAACCCATGCGCCTGCAAGCTTCTTATTATCAGAAGCAATGATCATTGCCCACTTGCCGCGAATTTTGCCGAGGCCCTTAATAATACCGGTGCTACCAGTAGAGTTGGTCTCGGGGTCAAACAAGCTGTTGAGGGGCAGGAATGAACCGGGATCTACCAAAGCCTCAATACGGTCGGTAGCGGTCATTTGTCCAGACTCATGAATCGATTCATCGGAACGGCCGCTGTTGCGGATTTCTGCAAATTTCTCTGCAATTTCTTGTTCCACTTTGCGGAATTCCGCTTCGTTTTCTGCATTCACCTGGGGGTTTGCCGAACCAATGATCGGCATATTTTTAAAGTACGAGGGCATTGAGTAACCGTGCTCAGCCATTGACAGGTGCCTCCTTTTTCAATTGAAAATAATTGGTCTAAAAAGGCAGATTTTATGACAGTTACTGAAAATTACATGAAAAATCGAAAAAATACAGCCAAAAGGCCGATTTGTTAATTTTTCGACAATGTACTCGTGCTAATATATATTCTAGCACACAAACACGCATTTGCCAAGTTGTATTTTTCAGGAAAAGCATAAACCAGCCTCTTGTTCAAAACTTGATTATGCCCGCTGAAAAGCCCGCACTGGATTCTTCGTGCAAACCTGCCTCACTGCAAAGCTGGTTTTAAAGAATCCTGCGAGCCGTTATTTCAGCGCAAGCCGAAGAACTTTCGGCAGCAATATAAAACTGAGGGGAAATTAACCGATAATAGCAAGCTGATCGTTCGACTGAACAGCATCACCCTTAGCGGTAGAAATGCTCTTTACGGTACCGTCGCAAGGAGCAACGATCTCGTTTTCCATCTTCATCGCTTCCAAAATGAAGAGAGAATCGCCAGCCTTAACAGCCTGACCTTCGGTAACCTTCACTTGCAGAATGGTACCGGGCATCGGGCAGTTAACGGGGGTGTCACCAGCTGCTGCAGCTGCAGGTGCCTTCTTGGGGGCGGGAGCTGCTGCGGGTGCAGGTGCTGCTGCGGGAGCTGCTACAGGTGCCGGGGCTGCTACGGGAGCAGGAGCTGCTACAGGAGCCGGAGCTGCCTGAACTTCACCAGTGTAGACTCCTCTCGGAATCGGTTTGTAAGCGGAGGGAGCACGCTCCACATCCACCTCATATGCTTTGCCATTGACTCTTGCCAAGTATTTCATAATCGGTCTCTCCTATCACAACATAATTCTTTTTTCGTTCGTTAAAGGATGCTTTCTCGTCGTTAACACTCTCTAATGCTGTTAAACTGCAGCTGATCCAGCGGAATTTGCAAATCCTCGCTGATCGTGGCCATAATGACCGCATAAATCTCGTCTTTTCCATCATCCACAGGCTGCGGTGCCGGCGCTACTACTGGTCTTGCTGCCAACTCTTCCACGGCTGCCTTTATCTTTGTCAGCGTTGAAAGAATCGCAATCGTCAGTATTACGGTCAGTCCTGAGAACAACAGCGGCAATAACTGCTCAACTGGCATGCTCTAAATCCCCCCTCTTGGTTTCCCGTATTATGAAATTCATTTCATTTTTTGGAATTTTCAAAATAAATGATAGCATCAATTTAGATGAGTGTCAATAAAAAAACAATACATTGGTTTTTTATTTTAAATAAAAATGATGCTATATTATTGTTATTTTTGGACAAAGCCTAACAGGGAAGATAACTGGGCTGCATGCTGCTTTACCAGTGCTTTGAACTCTTCTTCCTGCGCTCTGCTTGTGCGGGATTGAGGAGCAATTAAACCAATGGATGCAACCGCTTTACCGTTCATATCGAACACCGGGGCACCAATACCCACAGCATCTGGTATATATTCTCCTTTGGAAATTGCAACGCCTTCTTCACGAATATGGGAAAGACTGCTAAGTAGTTTCTTCTCTTCTTCCGGTGTAAAGCTAGGGTTTTCTCTCAATTTATTTTGAATATAACTGCGGATGAAATTTTCGGACTGAAAAGCCAAAAGAGCACGGCGGCTACCGCCGTAATGCAAATCTACCTCATTGCCAAAGCGTTCAATCACCTTTAGAGGGTTCGGCCCCTCCACTTTCTCGAGTACCATACCGCTGTTACCAGATATAATTATCAGGAAAACATCTTCCCTCGTAATCTTCATCAAATCTTTTAATACAGGCTTCGCGGAATCGCTCAGACGCAAACGCCTTGTGGCAGCCATTCCCAGCGGAATTAGGGCAGTACCCAGCCGATAGAGATGTGTTTTGGGGTCACGAGACACATAGTTTGCACTGCAAAAGGTTTGCAAAATCCGGTGTACAGTGCTGGAAGGCAGACCAGACATCTGCGAAAGTTCTGCCAGCGAACAAGATTTATCAGCTTTGCGCAGGTGCTCAAGTACCTCCATCGCACGTATCAAGCTTTGTACCATGTTTATACCTCCTTTAATTCATTTTAAGTCCCTTGCTTTAAAATACGGTTTTCATCATACAAGATAATTTCACATTATGCAATTGTTATTTCCCTTCCGCTTTAAATTAAAGTATCTGCATCTATAAAACGACAAAAACACTAAAAAAGCATATTTCATTTTGTTAAAAAAACCAATTAGACGACCCTTGTGTTTTGACCTCGATAGTGAGATAATAGGTATGAATTGATTCCATTATTCAGAATGAATTCCTTATAGTGAAATGGTTGGCAGATAACTTTAATTGTGAAAAACCGCTGTGCATTCCCATTTTACAGCGGAATGACCCACCAGAAAATTTAGGAGGTTACACCATTATGGCAACAGAAATTGTATTGGCAGGTGCCGTAAGAACGGCAGTTGGTAAATTCGGCGGAAGTCTTGTTGGCGTTCCGGCTCCCCGCCTTGGCGCTTTTGTTATTGAAGAGGCTTTGAAAAGAGCTGGCATTAAAGGATCCGACGTAGATGAGGTTCTCATGGGCTGCGTTATTCAGGCTGGCCTTGGCCAGAACGTAGCACGCCAGGCTGTTATTCTCGCAGGGCTCCCGCAGGAGGTTCCCGCGCTGACCCTGAACCAGGTTTGCGGCTCCGGCTTGCAGAGCGTTAACGTCGCTGCTTCCCGTATTCGTGCTGGTGAAGCGGATGTTATTATCGCCGGTGGTATGGAGAACATGTCCGCTGCTCCTTATGCGTTGCAGCAGGCTCGCTTTGGCTACCGTATGAACAACAATAAGATCGTAGACACCATGGTTAACGATGCTCTGTGGGATGCATTTAACGACTACCACATGGGCGTTACCGCAGAAAATGTAGCGAAGAAATACGGCATCACCCGTGAAATGCAGGATGAGTTTGCTGTATGGAGCCAGAACAAATGCGAAGCTGCACAAAAGGCTGGCAAATTTGATGCTGAAATCGCTCCCCTGGAGATTCCCGGCAAAAAGGGTGCCGTTACCATTTTCAACACTGACGAGCAGGCTCGTGCCGGCTCAACAGTGGCAGGAATCAGCGGCATGAAGCCGGCATTCCTGAAGGACGGTACTGTTACCGCTGCAAACGCTTCCGGTATTAACGACGGTGCTGCCGCTGTAATCGTAATGAGTGCAGAAAAGGCAAAAGAGCTGGGCGTTAAGCCTTTGGCAAGATGGGTTGGCGGCTCTTGGGCTGGCGTAGACCCGGCAATCATGGGCATTGGCCCCGCATTCTCCACCCAGAAGCTTCTCACAAAGCTCAACATGGGCGTTGATGAGCTCGAAGTAATTGAAGCCAACGAAGCATTTGCTGCGCAGGCTCTGGCAGTAGGCATGGAGCTGAAGTGGAACAAAGAGAAGGTTAACCCCAACGGCGGCGCAATTGCGATTGGCCACCCGGTTGGCGCTTCCGGCTGCCGTATCCTCTGCACCCTGTTGTATGAGTTGCAGCGCCGTGGCGGCGGTAAGGGTCTTGCTACACTGTGCGTAGGTGGAGGCATGGGCGTTTCTACCATCGTAGAAGGCTTATAATCAAAATTCTGTTCCCGCCTTTATCGGCAGGAGTCTCTATTTTGTATTTATCGTTTCTCACAATCATTCAGTAACCATAGGGTTATGAACAGCGTGAGGTACTTATTTACCATTGTTCGGTCAGGCGCCCCGCGCAGATTTTTCTGCACGGGCGCTCCCGTTTCAGTTGGTTCGAATGGTTCTCCGCCGCCGGAAGGAATTCTTTCACCCGGCTCCGAAGTACCTGTATTTCATCCGCAGTAGGGGATTGAGGGTTTACGCCTTCACGGCTGCCCGCGGGTGGAGAAATGATAGAAACAGGAGGTCATTCACATGAAAGTTGGCGTAATTGGCGCCGGAACCATGGGCTCCGGTATTGCTCAAGCTTTTGCAGTTACAGAAGGCTACGAAGTAGTTTTGTGTGACATTCAGGAAAGCTATGCAGAGGGCGGCAAAAAGAAGATTCAGGCAAGTTTGGAAAAGCTGGTCTCCAAGGGAAAAATGGAAGCAGGAAAGAAAGACGAAATTCTTGCTAAAATCACCACCGGCCTGAAAGAAAAGGTTGCAGACTGTGACCTGGTAGTGGAAGCTGCTATTGAAAACATGCAGGCAAAACGTGAGTTGTTCTTGGCTTTGCAGGGCATTTGCAAAAAGGAGACTATTTTCTCCACCAATACATCCTCTCTGTCGGTTACAGAGCTGTCCTCCAAATTGGACCGCCCCGTTATCGGCATGCACTTCTTCAATCCGGCTCCTGTCATGAAGCTGATTGAAATTGTTGTTGGTCTCAACACTCCGCAGGAGCTGGTTGACCGCATTACTGAAATTTCGAAAGAAATTGGCAAAACCCCCGTCGTTGCAAAGGATGCTGCTGGCTTTATCGTAAACCGCGTGCTGATCCCGATGATCAACGAAGCAATTGGCATCTACGCAGATGGCACTGCCACTGCTGAAGATATTGACACTGCTATGCAGCTTGGTGCTAACCACCCGATGGGACCGCTTGCTCTGGGCGACCTGATTGGTCTGGACATTTGCCTCGCTATTATGGAAGTTCTTCAGTCCGAAACGGGCGACACCAAATACCGCCCGCACCCCTTGCTGCGTAAAATGGTTCGCGGCGGCGCGCTGGGAAGAAAAACCGGCAAAGGCTTTTATACCTATTAATTTGATTTCACCATGCTAACTATGAAAACCCAGTCGCTTCCATTCTCCGTTGGAAGTGACTGGGTTTTCTAATTGCAAAGTACCTCTGAATACTCTATATATAATGAAAAGGGAATGTAAGGGTTGTTTTCCTCTCTCACCGCTTGATAAAAGAACAGACCAAAGCGGTTGGGCGGCGCGCATATACCGTCTCGAGTAACATGCAGAACGGCGCGAGGCGCCGGGCGCGGTGATAGCCGCCGAGTTGAGTTGCAGTTGCCGGAGTGCCACCCGCTTTTGCGTCCAAGCAGGAATACTTTTTATAGCGACAAAGATGATGTGTAAAAAAAGCGCCGCCTATTATGGCAGCGTTTTTTTGTTATTGATCCATAAATACCAACAGACCGTTAATAAATTTCTTTATATTGATCTTACCACCAGAAGAGCGTTTTCCACGAATAAAATCCATCTCTGTTTTGATCCCCTCAAAAGAGAAGAGGGTGCTTGAATACCGTGTGAAGGTATCATTCATAAAGTCTTCGATTCCCAAATTCGCTAGGTTCGACATTCCCTTTGCAATGGCACGGCGAATACGCTGTTCCATACTCTTTGGATTATCGCTGAGCAGTTCACAGAGCTTGCCAATGTTCTCTTCCGCCATACTGGTTTTCTCATGGTCATACAAGTACTGGCACACCGTAACAATGTCTTTCGAGCCTTTTTCACCAGACATGCCAAGTTGATTTAAGATATATTGCAGTCTTCGAACAGGAGTATCCTTATCATCTTTTTCTACCGCCGCAGCTGAACCGATATCAACTTGGAACATTTTTCGAATATTGGATAAAGTCTGCTCCATTTGAATCTGCCGGGTAATATTTTCAATGACTCGTTTAATCTCTATGACATTGATGGGCTTACTGATAAAGAAATCCACACCCGCATTATACGCTTTCATAATAAGTTCTTTATTCGATACCTGTGAAATCATAATACATTTTGCAGTACTACCCATTTCACGCAGAGCAGAGACTAACTGTATTCCATCAACATTTGGCATTAAAAAATCAACCAGAACTACGTCCGGCTTTAACGCCATAATCTCCTCCGGATTCGGAGCCTTTCCTTCTGAGTCACCGCACACACTGCCTAAGTTATGGTTTTCAATAATATCTTCCAGGTTATTGATTACTGACATATCGTCTTCAACAATGTAAAAATTCATATAATACTTTCCTCCAGCTTTTCCGCGGGGATGATTACACGGAACTCCGTTCCAACCCCAAGCTCAGATTTTACCTCAATAGAACCGTGAAATTTTTCTTCAACCGTCATCTGTACCCCTGACAGACCTACTCCTCGGTAAATATTCCCGGTCTCTTCATCAAATTTAGTGGAAAAACCCATTTGAAAAATACGATCCATTGCTTTTTTCGGTATCCCTGGCCCATTATCCGCTACCGTAAAAACAATGTGTTTATATTCCTTCACAACAGAAACCAAAATCCAGCCTTTATAGCCTTTCTTTTCAATTGCCTCAATTCCGTTATTGACTAGATTCACTAAAATCAGCATTAAAGCATAATGGTCAGCAACTACAAACTCATCCTTCACTTTAAAATCCAACTGAATGTCGAGTCTGCGCGCTTCAAGAACGCGATACGTGGATTCTTTCAATATTTGCAACAGGTCACGAATCCCCATCTGTTCTTCACTGTATTGTTCATCAATTTCTTTTTGTATTCCCTGCATAATGCGAATATAGTCTTTTTTTATTTCATGAACATCACGTGCGATTGAGAGAGCCATCTTCTTTAGCTCGGGCTCAAGATCCAGCACAGAGAGCTTTTCATACAGGCGGTAGGCATTGCTCATCGCCGACTCAATTTCTTCTGTATTTTTCTCCATAAAATACACTTCGTTTTTCAGACGTGTCGTCATAAGGTATAACCTTTGGTAGCGGTTTTCATGCTCCATCTTTTTCATGAGTGCACGATAATTCTGTTCCCCTAACAGAATCGACCCCGCAACGATGGTACGGGCTACCGCAATACCAAACAAATAAATATACATCTGTGTTTCAATACTGTTGTAACGCATTCCGGTACGCAGGCCAACTTCAAAAAAGTTAGCACAAAAATCGCTGAGCGCCATTCCAACAATCAGTTTTTGAAACGGTATGGTGTGCTTGTTTTTTACTAAAAGTGAAAACAGCAGCCCATATGCCACATAAAACAGACCACCTATGAGCGCAACCGTCACATTGTCCTGCAATTGCGATATTCCAGAGCTTATTAAAAACAAACGTACAACAAAAACCATAGCACCGGTAACGCAACCAATTGCCGCCGAATTTTGGTCTTTAGCGATGGTCATTAGTAAAACCGGGAATAAAATGACTGCTGCCGAAATTCGGAAGTTATCTGTAAAAAAATTAAAATATAGCTGAGAGGAAAAAGTAACAATAATTGCAATCAGCAACATTCGCTTCCAGTGTTTTAAATCCAACATTTTCTTTCCCCTTACCGCAATACTATTCTCTCCCCTTATCTTCTTGTTTTCCTCCCATTTATTGCTTAACGAATTGGCTGAATTGAGCCATTTAACAGGGAGAAAACACCTCCTAAAAAAAAGAAAACTTTGAAAGAAAAATACTGTTAATATATAACTATAATTATACCATAGCTTTTCGTAAAATCAACTATATACGCGGATTCGGTGAAAAAGAGTGATTTTTTATGTATTATTCAGTAATTCGAAATTCTATCAATAAAAAAAACTGTTTTTTAGACGTTTTGAATATCAAATAATTGCTCGAATGAACTTGTAAGAATTGGTATTTTTTTGAATCGAAATTACTCATCCTTTTTGCACTCCGAGCTTGTTTTCCAACACAAAACAAAAGGTAAAGGTAGAGAAAATCGATCAATGACTTTTTAAAAAATCTCCCGTATTCGTAATGAATACGGGAGGGAGAAAAAACTTATTTACCAATTCTGTTGCCCGGGAAAGCAATTGGTTTACCGTTTATAACCTCCACAATGCCCTGTGCTGCAGTAGAACAGCTGCGAACAACTGCCTGCCGGGTTATTGCCGCAGTGCCGGGAGTTATAATAACGTTGTCCATCTCCAATATTGGATTGCCGTATTCAACCGCTTCAGAGTCAAGCACATCGATTCCGGCGCCCCAAATTAAGCCCTCATTAAGTGCCTGAGCCATGTCTGCTTCAACAACAACATCCTTGCCCCCACAATTAATGAATAAAGCTTTTGGTTTCATCATTTGAAAAGCAGAATAATCCATGCTGCCTCTGGTAGACGGCAGAGAGGGCAAGTGTATCGTAATAATATCTGCTCTTTCTAGCACTTCGTCTCTATGGTTTAACAGGCGGATGGGCGCCTTCATTTCCTCTTGCTTTGCATTGGGGGCGTAACCGACTACATCCATACCAAAACCGAACGCCGCCTTATTGGCAATCATTTGGCCAATTCGACCACAGCCTATAATGCCAAGCGTCATACCCTCAAGCTCATATGTATCTTGCAATGCGTAGCGCACATCACAATTCCCAGCTCGAAACTCACTGTCCACACACTTATAGCGGCGTGCAGCCATTAACATTAGCATCATAGCGTGCTCTGCCACCGCGTTGGAATTGCACAGCGGAGCATAAACTACTTGAATGCCTTTATGTGTTGCATACTCTACATCAATATTATCCAGCCCAGCGCCTTGTTTTGCAATCACCTTCAGGTTTTTCGAAGCATCCATCATTGCGGGAGTTACTGCTTCATTATGGCACATAATCGCATCCACCTGATGCACCTGAAGCTCATTAATGAAACACTCTTCGCTATGGCCATCCGTAATCAAAAGCTCAGCGCCGTCATCCCATAAGATTTGCTTTCCGGAAACATCGAGTTCCTTTAAAAACAGTACCTTATACTTCATTACTCTCAAGTGCCTCCTGCTTTGCTGTAAACAAATAAATAGGCGGGCGCAGAACGCCCGCCTATCCCAAACAATATAATTGTTAGTGTTTCTTAGAATACACCCTGTGCCAGCATAGCATCTGCAACCTTTTTGAAGCCAGCGATGTTTGCACCAGCAACCAGATTGTAGCCCAGGCCGAACTCTTCAGCAGCAGCAACAGAAGAATCATGAATGTTCTTCATGATCTGGTGAAGCTTCGCGTCAACCTCTTCTTCGGTCCAAGACAGTCTCTCGCTGTTCTGAGACATTTCCAAACCGGAAACAGCAACGCCACCAGCGTTAACAGCCTTAGAAGGAGCAACGACCATGTTCTTCTGGCCCATCAGGTATACCAGAGCATCGTTGGTGGTGGGCATGTTAGCAACTTCGATATAGTATTTAATGCCATTAGCAACAATTTTCTTTGCCTCGTCCATGTTAATGTCATTCTGAGTTGCGCAGGGGAGAATAACATCAACTTTACGGCCCCAAGGCTTCTCGCCGGGGAAGAATTCTACGCCGAACTTGTCAGCATAATCCTGAACCTTGTCACGGCCGCTGGAACGCATCTGAAGCATGAATTCAATCTTCTCTTCAGTTACGATACCATCGGGATCGTAAACGTAGCCGTCAGGACCAGAAATGGTAACAGCCTTGCCGCCCAATTCTGCAATCTTCTTCACTGCGCCCCAAGCAACGTTACCGAAGCCGGAAACAGCGAAAGTCTTGTCCTTAATGGAATCATTTTCATGTTTAAGAACTTCGTTTACATAGTAGATTGCACCAAAGCCGGTAGCTTCGGGGCGAATTACGCTGCCGCCGAAAGAACGACCCTTACCGGTGATAACGCCATTCTCAAAAGCGCCACGAATACGGCGATACTGGCCATACATGTAAGCAACTTCTCTTCCGCCTACGCCCAAGTCGCCAGCGGGAACGTCGATGTCGGGACCAATGTGACGATACAGCTCGGTCATAAAGGACTGGCAGAAGCGCATGATCTCTGCATCGCTCTTACCACGGGGATCAAAATCGGAACCGCCCTTAGCGCCGCCCATAGGCAGAGTGGTCAGGCTGTTCTTAAAGGTCTGCTCAAAGCCCAAGAACTTGATAACAGACAGGTTTACGGAAGGAGCGAAACGCAGGCCGCCCTTGTAGGGTCCGATTGCTCCATTGTACTGTACGCGATAGCCACGGTTTACGTTAACCTTACCGGCATCGTCAACCCATGCTACACGGAATTCGATGGTACGCTCGGGCTCAACCATTCTCTCGAGCAAGCCAGCCTTCTCGTACTCAGGATGGGCTTCTACCACAGGAGCCAAAGAAGTAAGAACCTCTTCAACTGTCTGCAGGAATTCGGGTTCGTTGGCATTTTTCTTCTGGGTTTCTTGCAACACTCTTTCAACATACGCGTTCATAACAAAGACCTCCATAAAAAAATTTTTCTCTAAAAATAGGGAAAATATACGTAAATATTACAAAAAGGATTTGCAAATTTAAAATTTGTGCGAACACTCCTTTCAAATTTGCTTTTCCTGTTTTGCTTAAAGTAACGTCGCGCTATTTTCAGACTCGGCATGCAGTATAAAACCACACAATTCATCCTGAACTGCCGAACTTCTTTTATCCACGCTCTGCCGCCCAGAAGACCGCCGGGCGGCAGAACCACACACTTAGTTAAGCGAATTTAGTAGGGAAGCGAAATCACGGAGTCCACCAGTTGAGGAAGCCGGTAATCGCTGCTGCGTTGACGAAGTCGATAAACAAGCCGCCAACCATGGGGATTACGAAATATGCCTCTCTTGCAGGGCCATAGCGGCGGGTAATCGCCTGCATGTTAGCCATTGCGTTAGAGGTAGCACCCATTGCAAAACCGATGAAACCAGCGGTCTGAACAGCTGCGTTGTAGTTTTTGCCCATTACATTGAATATTACATAGTAAGCGAACAGATACATCAGAACGATCTGAGCTGCAAGTGTAATAATCAGCGGCAGAGCCAGATTAACCAGCTGCCACAGCTTGAGGCCCATCATCGCCATTGCGAGGAACATGTTCAAGGACAAGTTACCAAGAACATCGATTTCTTCTGCCTGGAATTTCTTACCGCCAGCATCAATCACATTACGCATAACAGCGGCAACGAGCATAGCGCCGATGTAGCCGGGGAGTGTAATGCCAGTTGCGGCCTTCAATCCAACGGAAACGAGCTGACCAATACCGATTGCAACTGCAAGAAGCATGCAAGCCTGAGTAAAGTCAAAGCTGGTGCTCTTGAAGGTCTCACCATCTTCACCGTCTACGAGTGCTGCTTCAGTGGATTTGAGGTTGTGCTTGCGAATTCTTCTTGCTGCAGTGGGTCCGCCCATAATGGAACCCATAACAAGACCGAAGATCGCTGCGGTAACACCAACAAGGGAACCCGAGCCGCCCATGCCGTAACCGCCCTGTGCGATTGGAGCATCCATGGTAGCACCAAAAGCTGCTGCTGTGCCGGGGCCACCGATCAAAGCGGTGGAACCTGCTGCGACGCCGAGTCTGGGATCCTGGCCAAATGCAGCCATGATGCCGCCGCCCAGGAAGTTCTGCAGGAATGTCATTACAGTTGCGAGTACCAACATAATGATAATGGATTTACCGCCGCTCTTGAGCAGCGGAATGCTTACCGTAAAACCGACGGTGCAGAAGAACACCAACATAAAGAAGGACTGCAATGTGTCGTTAAACGAAATTGACATAACACCGGTTGCATTGAGAACTGTGTTCGTCAAAGCAAAGAAAAGTCCTCCGACCAACGGTGCGGGAATGCATTTTTCTCTAAGAAAGCGAATTTTGTCTACTAAATAAGTACCAACCCAGAACAGAATAGCTGCTATACCTGCCGCCAGGTACATGTTCAGGCCTACTGTCGTCATACCAGCATCGTTGGTAGCGACATCAATAACTCCTTTAAGAGCGCCCATAAAGTTTTCCTCCTACAACAATAGAAATTTGGTTGTCTGTAAGTATGACACCGCAATGTCAAAATGCTACAGAAAAATACAATAACGTCAAAGTTACAATAAATTTTATTTGACGCCGGAGCATTTTTTATCCAACATAACCAAACCAAAAGCTTTGTTCTCGTTATTCTGCCAAAAGCCCTATGCTGGAATACTCCTTATTCTGCCAATCCCGTGGCTTTTCATGAGCAACCACGTGCTCCGCTACAGCACTGTTCCCGCTAACGCTGAAATATTCAGCGGTGGAATACGAAACGCAGGCTGTGCAATATGTTTCACTCTGCCTTGCCTGAAAGCTAATCTATTATGTACAATAGCTTTCCGATTTCTTTACTCTTTAAAAACAAATTGGAATACCGTTTTTATAGAGCAATGTGAATTGCGGAAGAAGGCTCTTTCATACCAATGCGCTTTGCTACCTGAACGTAAACCTCCGGGTCGCCTGAAGTGCAAATGGTAAAGCTCCCTTCCTTTTCCTCGCCCAAAGAGTTATTTTCCTCTAAATAACTGCGAACGGCGTTCGCCTGTTCCAGAGCCGGATTAATGTAAGTAATCTCCGGGAAACACTCTCTAAAATTCGCCTCAATTATCGGGTAATGTGTACACCCTAATATAATGTGCTGAATCTCAGAGTCTTTGGATAAGATGTAGTTGATCTGGGTACGGATCTCTGTGTTAATTTCTTGCTGGTTAAAGTCACCTCTGTCAACCAGCCCCGCCAGTAGTGGGCTGCCCTTGCCGGTAACCTGTACCGTAGGGTCAAGCTGATGAATTAACTTATCATAGTTCCCTGTTGCAACTGTAAACTCGGTTGCCACAAGCCCTACCCTTTTAATTCCCGAACGCGCAACATATGCAGCGGAAGGAGCTACAATGCCAACGATCTTAAAATCAAAATCTGGTGTTAATACATCAACTAGGGTTGAGATGGTGTTGCAGGCAATTGCTACCACTTTTACTCCCCGCTCGCCCAAATAGCGGAGCATATTGCGGCTCAACTCTGCAATCTCGTGTGCCGTTCTGTTTCCGTAGGGACAATTGGCACTGTCACCAATATACAGGATGTCCTCATGAGGCAGGATACGTTGGATTTCTTTTGCTACCGTAAGCCCGCCAATGCCGGAATCCATCACCCCTATGGACCCCTTTAAAATTGACATAACAGCCTCCTTTTTTCCCGCCGGGCAGTCACCTGTCCGAGCTGTCGATTTAGAATACGCCCTTATTATAGTGCATTTGTTTTGCAAAGGCAATAGCCCGAAAATGACGGCCAGCAGTGGATTTTGGCGGTGTTTGTCTACACCTCGAGGACACATATACATCTATTTATACCATCAATAAATCAATTTATTTTTGTCCTTTTTATTCACTGTTTTTCGCGTCTTTTTTACTATCCCTTGTGCCTATAAAACACACCCCGTTTATTTTGAATTTATCACCGCCCTTCTTACCATAAAAAACGGATTCACAGCAGAGACTTTCTTCCTTGATTGAAATAAGGCGCGAAAAATGCCGAAAAAGCAACAAAATGCTTCTTTTCGTTTTTACTTCCTTCAAATTAGAGATGAAAATAGTCGAATTGCGTCAAGAAAGAAGTATTGTGTATTAAAACTACTTATGTGTATGTTATCCCCCATATATTGATTCCTTACAAATTGTAGTATTCTGAAGTATTGTGAATTATATAAAAATTTTGCACGGTTTCCACTCATGGGCCCCAAAACAATTCTATACAAAGCTACCAAATCTATGGCAAGTGTTTTTCTTATTCTGTCCTCCAAATAAATACATATTATTCTATAATCCAATAAAAAAAATATGAATTTTTTTTGAACTCGCCATAAACGCTGGTTTATAGCCCACTAAAAATCGGCACGATTCCTCAAAAAAAGGACTCTGTCCTCCCCAAAAAGAAAGATAGAATCCCAAAGAAAAATAACCGCTCTTCTATATAACAAAGCTCTTATCCCAAAACATACTGCGTAATTAAATCGTAAACCTGGAACAAAAGCTCCTCCATTTGATTTTCTTTATCTTTAAAAAAGTTGAGCTCCAGTACAATGCCACCAGAAAGAACCAGCTTTATTTCGGCATCCAAATCCAGAGTACCTGCTGTTTCAAGGGCATAAGTGACAATACTGCGGTAGGGTACCGAAAAATATTCAATCTTTTTCCCGGTTATTCCTTGTCGGTCTACGATTAAAATTCTCTTATCTGTAAACGCTGCCACATCCCGGAAAGTCTTCACACAAAACTGAAGCTCCTCCGACGAATGCAGCAAGCGCTTTATTTCTGGTGTAGGCGATTCTTTCCCGTAAAATAAAAATGATTTGTTTACAACAGCATCTCCCATCGTAATCCTCCATTCATTCCAGCGGCGGTTTCGGCTTTCTCCAGCGGGCCTTTCCGGTAATGGATTCTATCGGTATCTTTACAACCTCCATACGGTCTACTCCGCCTTGCATTTTCTTTTCTAAGAATTCTCCACCCTCTGGCATACCGTATTTATCGCACAGCATTTTGAGTGCTTCGAGTTTTTCTGTTCGATCTATTATAAATTCTGCTGAACCAGTAACAATGGTACTTTCAAAGTCCGTGCTATATTGTTCCGGGTACAGCAGTGTTTGGCCAACACACATAATGCAAACACGGGGGTCTTTTTTTAAATTCTCCAGCTTTTGCCCGGCCACAGCCATATGAATATAAATGGAGTGGTCTTTTACCACAAAGGAAATCGGAACACCATACGGCGTACCATCCTCTGCGTTCACCGTACAAAGTGTTGCGTATTCCCCAGCTTCTAATATTTGGTACGCTTCTTCTTCCGTCGTTTGCCGATCCTTTTTTCTCATAGAACGCATAAAAACACAGCCCTTTCTTAGTACCTTTTGGTTTACAGGCTTTCTTCTGCGTGTATGATACTCTATTTTACTTTATAGCGCAAGTATTTCCTATTTTCACCAAAAAAGCTCTGTGCCGCCTTTCTTTACACAAAATCTGCAATGTGTTATAATTAATTTTACCTATTTCAAAAGAGTGTGAATAAGCAGAAGTTCTGTTTATTTTGTCTTTATTCCTAATCGCAATTACAAATGATACATAATAAAAACCGACTGCACAAAAAGGAGAGCCTTTCGTCATGATATTATCGGGAAAAGAGATTCTAAAACATATGGGGAAAGAGATTGTCATCGATCCCTTCGATGAATCGAGAATGAACCCAAACAGCTACAATTTGTCTCTGCACAACGAGCTATTGGTTTATGACGCCCCTGTATTGGACATGAAAACCCCTAACCCCGCCACACTCCTTGAAATTCCACCGGAGGGTCTTACCCTGGCTCCTGGCCGTTTGTACCTTGGCCGTACCAAGGAGTTTACAAAAACCGAGGGATTTGTCCCCATGTTGGAGGGACGCTCCTCGATTGGCCGCCTTGGAATGTGCATTCATGCCACTGCCGGTTTTGGTGACGTCGGCTTCGCCGGATTTTGGACTTTGGAGATTTTTGTGGTGCAGCCTTTAATTATTTACCCGGATGTTGAGGTTTGCCAGATTTACTTCCATACCATTGATGGGGAATACGACCCGTATTGCAGCGGCAAATACCAAAACAACAAAGGGATTCAGCCCAGCCTGCTCTATAAGGATTTTGAAGGCTGCAAATAAGTATATTATGGTAAGAGAAGACTTCAAGTTGAAGTCTTCTCTTTTTTATCAAAATAAAATAGTGCTTTTCATTATATAATAGTACGCCATGGCAATGAATATCACACTTCTCCACTTTTTCTTTTATTTCATCAATCTGCACGGTTATTGTTTTCCACAAGAGAACGAGAAAGTGGGGAAAACCTTTGCAGCACGCTCTGAATCATCCACCACAATTATTAAAACCGCTGTTCTCATTTGAAGAACAGCGGTTTTTTGATGGAAATAACTATGTAAACTTATCACTCTTGTGTTAGGGACGCAAATGAACCGAACTAAAGATAAGAATTGCTACCGCAAGCAGCAGTGCCTGTGCCACATTTATATTTACCATCAATCCAAACGTGAAATTCACCACAGATAAATCTACCGTCACAGGTTTTAGGCCAAAATCTGCACTCATACCAAGCCAAGAAAGAAGCGGTTGCTTTGCCGTTACCGAACCAAGCAGCTTGCCCAGCACCACTGCCAGCACAAGCAGAATCACCAGAAACAAATTTTTGAGCCAATTATGTTTCATTTCGGTTTTCCTCTTTTCTGTGTGTTACTGTTTTCCGGTTGAGCCAAATCCACCGGTTCCGCGCTCGGTGCTGTCCAGCTCGTCCACCTGCTCCACAGGCGGCAGCAGCACCGGAGTGATAACGAGCTGCGCAATGCGCTCGCCCGGCTCAATGGTATATGCCTCTTGCCCTAAATTACACAAACCTACGCGGATTTCACCCCGGTAGTCGCTATCAATCACGCCAACGCAGTTGGAAAGAGTAATCCCATGGCGAACCGCCAAACCACTCCGTGCATACACAAGCCCCACCCACTCTGCGGTAGGCAGTGCCATTGCCAGTCCGGTGGGAACCATTGCCCGCCCGCCCGGCAGCAATTGCACCGGCTCTTGCAGGCAGGCGACTAGGTCCATACCGGCACTGCCGGGGGTAGCCCGCTGTGGTAAAACTGCGTTAGGGTGTAATTTTTGAAAACGAATGGGTTCCATTGGTGCTCCTCCTGCATGTTTTGTTATTCAATCCCACGATAATACAAACCTCGTGTAAAAGGTTGCTGCTCTTTGTCACGTTTTGTATTTTCCACAGCCCGCAAACCAAGATAATTCCGAAAGATTTCCTCAATTTCCACAGAGTTTTCCACAGTAAATCTTAATACTCCGAAATCTTGCCCCCGAACTTCGCGCATTCGGTCTGCCAAATACAGCGGAACCGAGTTTAAAACCTCGCTGGCATCCCCATCACACATCACAGGGAAGCGAATGCCGCGGCGGTCAGTTAACCACGCGTTACCGCCACACTCCGCACAGCTTTGTGTGCCATTTTTCCCGGGACAGTTGCGGCACAGCATGAGCGGCTGCCGCCCGTAAACCACAAGGCCTCGGGGCAAGTTACCGCCAAGCCCAACAGCCTGCGAGAGCGAAAGCTCAAAGGAGAGTTCTATATCTGCCAACCCTTGGCGTTCCAACCAATCGATAGCCTGGGTATTCATCGCATTAAGAGAAAAACCACCATGAACCTTTAAGCCGCTTTCCAGTGCAAGACCAACACCACCCAAAGTTCCTGCCCATACATCTCGAACTCCGATGCTTTTTAAGGCATTCAGTCGTTCTTTAAGCTGCTTTTCGGAACCGAAGATTCCACGTGGCAGGGCAGCCGCGACTGGGAAGCCACGAGAGAGCAAGTCCTCAAATTGTTTTTGCGGCAGCGTTACCGGCAAATACACCAATTCGCACTGCTTTGCTAGCTCAGGTACATCCTCCACCCGGCGAAAAGAAGCGCGCAGCCGTGGCGTTTTGGCTGGTTTGTGCGGTTGCTGCTCCGGTATCGGTATTTGTGCAAATGGAACCGGATTCCGCTTTGAGCGCATCGTGAGCAATTGCTCGAGAATGTCGCGCCGTAGGCGGTTTAGCATAGAGATCGGCATGGAAAGACCCGGCTCAATATCACAGTTTACCTGTTTTGCAAAGAATGGAGTCCCGCCCATTTTTTCAAGCTGGGTGCGGCAGCGTTCTTCGTCAATCGGCCGATTAAGCGCCTGCTCAGGACATTCGCCAAGCGCTTCCGCTTTATAACCCTCATCATCCGTGGCGGTGAGCGTAACGGGTTTCCCTGCATGCACCGACAGCCCCAGCGAAACCGGGACGCGAGCAAACTCATCCTTATATAAGGAATGGAGTTTTGCAAATACCTCTTTGGTGGCTCCTGTAACATCTTCCTTGGAACGTATTCCAAACATCGAGCGACCCAGCTTGCCATCCGGATATCCGGTTGTAAAGCCAGATCGAGAAAACACCGCGGATAGGTTTTCGGTCAAATCCGATGGTATGGGTTTACCGTCCGCAGAATAACGGCAAGCAGCTGTTGCAGCGGCAACGTATTCCGGGCGTTTCATGCGCCCCTCAATCTTTGCACTAGTCACACCCGCTTCTTCCAATTCCGAAATACGAGAAAGCATAGAAAGGTCGCGCAGGCTTAAATCGTTGCCTGTACCGCCGGGCACCGAGAAAGGAAGGCGGCAGGGCTGGGCGCACATGCCGCGGTTGCCGCTGCGTGAGCCTAACACAGAGCTAAAATAGCACTGACCCGAAACCGACATACACAATGCGCCATGCACAAAGCTTTCTATTTCAATGGGTGTATCCAGAGTGCCTTCCTTTATCTCTCGAATTTGTTCGAGGGAAAGCTCTCTTGCAACCACCACACGGGGAAATCCATTTTTAGCCAGCAATCGTGCTCCCGCTGGGTTGGTAACCGACATTTGTGTAGATGCGTTCAGCCGTAGCTTTGGCGCACGCTCCTGCAAGAGTGAAACCAACCCCAAGTCTTGTATAATCATTCCATCTATTGGAAGAGTAGCTGCGTACCGGGAAAGCTCCAGCGCGGCAGCAAGCTCCTCCTGCCGCAAAAGCGTATTGAGTGCTAAGTAAACTTTAACACCGCGCGCATGGCAGTATTCCACTGCTTGCCGTAGAGCCTCATCATCAAAATTCTTGGCAGAAGCTCGAGCTGAAAAAGCCGTGCCGCCCAAATAAACGGCGTCTGCTCCGGAGCGCACTGCGGCAACGAGAGAATCCGGCGAACCTGCCGGTGATAATAATTCCATTGTTTGTATCCCAACCTTATTATTGTATAAAATAATAGTACAGGCCGCCGAACGCAGAAGCAGCAATCTCGCTCCTTACAACACGCAGGCAGCCCAATCATACCAATTGCAACACCGAAAATGAAACGGCGCTACTTTTTTGGTTTTTTTCTTTGCTTTTCCAAATATATCACATATAGTGCAAACACAATTATCATTATTATCCCGAACGAATTGGAGGACAAGGGCTGGTTTGTAATTTTTTCCAGAACATTATAGCCAACCAAAAATATCGCAGCCGCAAGCAAAAGTACAATTGTATAGTCTCGGTTGCTCATCACAGCGTCCCTTTCTCTTCCGAACGGGTATGTTCTATCTTTAGTCCGTTTCTTTCTTCTCAAAAAAGCTCATGAAGCTACTGCGATCCAATTCCTCCGGCACTTCAGCGGAGAGCGGGCGGGAGTAATGGCCGGTATGCACGTTTGGCACAGCCGGTGCGGCAGGGCGCAGCTCTTCCACAGGCTCTTCCTCATAAGGAGGCTCGGGCATTTCGGGCTGTTCTGCCGTTTTTTCTTCCTGCACTGGTGCTTTTTGCACTGGCACCTCAACTTCTGGCACCACAGGCGCAGTGAAAGCCGCTTCACGGGCAGCAGCCTGAGCTGCTTCTCCTGCCGAAAGCCGTGTACGCAGTGTTTGTATTTCTTGCTTCATACGCTCAATCTCACGGCGAGCTTCATCCGCCTCCAAACGACTGCGGGAAGAATCCTCTAAGTAATCTTTAATTTGAGACCGCAGGTTATCCGCAGCCGCAGTTGCTTTCTTTGACTCATCGCAGAAAGACAGAGCAGTGATGATTGCGGCCAAAGTCAACGACACACGGTCGTTTCTGGCCATTATGCTCTGAATGCTTTTTTCCACTTCATCCCCAAGTGCGAGCACGTAGGTCTCATTATCTTCTGAGGTAAGAGTACACTCGGTTCCGCAAATATTCAGACGCACCTTAATCTTATTCATGGTGACCATCCTTTCATAGCCTTAGCAGCAGGCTAGCATTGCTAATTTCAATCCCTTTTATTATAAGGCATTTTTGCTAAATAGAAAAGAGCTTGACCCGAATTGCCATATATTCTTTCTTGTTTGCGTGGAAAACCACAGCTTTTCGCAACACACAATTTTGTGAATTATGCTCAAAAATAATCAAAGTTCGACTTGCAGTAAAGAAATCTATCATAACTCACAAAAACAAGAATTAATTTAGATAACAAGGCAAAACTTACGTTTTTTCTTATTTTATTCTGTACGTTTATTAGAATTGTATTTCCATCAATTTTGGTATACAATAAACATAAATCAATCTTAGCATATCTTATTAAGTAAAGCTTTACTTTAAATCAAAATGAATAAAGTTTAAATCAAATCACCCCTTTGATTGCTGCAAGCGGCATTCCGCTTTCGCAAGCTAGGCGCAGCACATTATGAAATCACTTTTATGAGGAAGCGGAGGATAGTGTTACATGAATTATACATTAACAAACGAAGAGATACAAACCCGCATAAAAGAAACCCTAGGCCATGAAATGAGTGTGGAATGGCAGGACGCTACCGATGAACAGTATTACAAGGCGGTAGCTTTGGTTGTTCGCGATATGCTGGTCAAGGGTCGCAAAGAATTTCGCGATAACGCCACGAACTCAGATACAAAAACCATTTACTATTTGTGTATGGAATTTCTTTTAGGCCGCTCTTTGAAAAACAACCTGTTTAACCTTGGCCTGGAGGGTGCTTTCCGCCAAGCACTTTCCGGTATGAATGTAAATTTAGATTATCTTTACGACCAAGAGCCAGATGCTGGCCTTGGCAACGGCGGCCTTGGGCGACTTGCCGCCTGTTTTTTGGATTCCCTTGCCACACTGGGCTACCCGGCAATGGGGTATTCCTTGCGGTATGAGTATGGAATTTTCCGCCAAAAACTGGTGGAGGGCTGGCAAACCGAGCTGCCGGATTTTTGGCTGCCGGGAGGCAGCGTGTGGTTTCAGCCTGTGCCGGACCGCGCCGTAGAGGTGCATTTTGACGGCACCATTGAAGAATCTTGGAACAACCAGTACCACGTGGTACGCCACAAAGACTACACCAAGGTATTGGCAGTCCCTTACGATTTGTATGTAGCTGGTATGGACGGCCGAGGCATCAGCCGCCTGCGTGTTTGGGCAGCAACCTCTGCCGAAGCCGATTTTGATATGAAGCTGTTTAATGGCGGAGATTACCTTCGGGCTATGGAGCAAAACGCGATGGCAGAGGTGATTACAAAGGTGCTTTACCCGGAGGATAACCACCCCGAGGGAAAAAGCCTGCGCCTGACACAACAGTATTTTCTTGTTTCGGCTACGATTCAAGACATTATTCGCCGCCACCTTTCGGTAAACCGTACACTTGACAATCTACCTGAAAAAATCGCCATTCACCTTAACGACACACACCCGGTTCTGGCAATCCCCGAAATGATGCGCATTATGCTCGATGAATGCGGCTATGGGTGGGATAAGGCATGGAGCATTGTACACCGCACCATGGCATACACCAATCATACCGTAATGGCAGAGGCCCTCGAATGCTGGGGCGTGGATTTATTCCGCCGCCGCTTGCCGCGCATATACCAGATTGTAGAGGAAATTAACCGCCGTTTCTGTGCGGAAATGCACGCAAAGGGAGCAGACGGCTATAAGGTTGGCAGAATGGCACCCCTGAATGACGGCTATGTGAAAATGGCCAATCTAGCGGTGGTGAGCACGCACTCCATCAACGGTGTTTCGCAGCTTCACAGTGAAATTTTAAAGCAAACTGTTTTTCACGATTTCTACACCGAAATGCCTGAAAAATTCCGCAACGTGACAAACGGCATTGCCTACCGCCGCTGGCTGAACCAATCCAACCCAGAATACGCAAGTCTCATTACAGAGCTCATTGGCGAAGACTACATTCACAATGCAGCTCGGCTTGACCGCCTGCTCAAATTTCAGAATGATAAATCCGTACTGGAACGAATGGCAAAAATTCGTCGCGATAATAAGGTGCGAATTGCAGCCTATGTACTAAAAAATAATGGAATTGAATTAGACCCCGATTCTATTTTCGATGTGCAGGTCAAGCGTTTGCACGAATATAAGCGCCAGCACCTCAATGCGCTCGAAATTCTTGCCACTTACCAGTGGCTAAGGGAAAACCCCAATGCAGATTTCACCCCCAGAACGTATTTCTTTGGTGCAAAAGCCGCTCCCGGGTACTATATGGCAAAGCAGATTATTCAACTCATTGTGCAGCTGGGGAATACCATTAATAACGACCCGCGTGTCAACCAGAAAATGAAAATTGTGTATTTGGAAGATTACCGCGTCACACTCGCGGAGCTTCTCATTCCGTCCGCTGACATCAGTGAGCAGATTTCGCTTGCCGGTACCGAGGCTTCCGGAACTAGCAATATGAAGTTTATGATAAATGGAGCGGTAACCCTCGGCACACTGGACGGCGCAAATGTGGAAATTCACGACGCAGTAGGGGATGAAAACATTCTTCTGTTTGGTATGACCACACCACAGGTACTGGAACGTAAAAATGGGTATCGCCCGCAGGAAATCTACCAAAATCATTTGGTTCTGCACAATGCACTGGACGAACTCAGCCGCGGCTTCCGTGGAGTGAGCTTTGGTCAAATTGCAGATTCCCTTAAGAATAGTGACCCCTATATGGTTCTGGCTGACTATGATGATTACTCTCGTGCCCGCCGCCTATCACAGCAGCTATACCAGAACCAAGAGCACTGGTACCGCATGGCACTTATCAATACCGCCCATGCCGGGCGCTTCTCCGCCGACCGTTCCATCCGCGAATACGCAACCGAGATTTGGAATGCCGAGCCCGTTCCTCCAATGGATAAGGCTGGGAAATAATATACTCCTCACGCACCTGACCACAGGGTGGCCGATGGGGAAAAGGAGCTTCGTTCTTTTATGTTTGATTCCAGGGACCCTGTATATAAAAACCCCGTAGGAGCCACTCCATCGGGGCACAACATCCACTTTAAAATTACACTTCCCCGCACCCTTGGCTGTACTGCGGCTACACTCCTCATGCAGGAAGATGCAGGTGAGAGTTTTCACTGGGAGCTGTTCTGGTGCGGGATGAATGGCGAAGACCAAGAGTGGTGGGAGTGCGATTTTACTCCGCCGCGCAGCGGGCTGTATTTTTACACCTTTTTGTTACAGACGAACCGGGGCAGTATTACCATCGGCCGTTCATTTGGCGGTCATGGTGATCTTTCCGGAACAAATCAATGGCAGCTCACCGTATATGAACCGGGTTTTGAAACGCCCCACTGGCTTTTAGGTGGAATTTTGTACCAGATTTTCCCAGACCGTTTTCATGCCTCTGGGTGTGCAAAAAACAATATACCCTCCGGGCGAAAAATGCACGGCGAGTGGGGAGAAGAGCCACAGTGGCAGCCGGATGAAACGGGGGAAATTACAAACCAAGATTTTTTTGGCGGAGATTTCAAGGGGATACGTGAAAAACTACCTTATCTTCAATCTTTAGGGGTTACCTGCCTTTATTTAAACCCCATTTTTGAGGCACACTCCAACCACCGTTACGACACGGCAGATTACAGCAGAATTGACCCCTTGCTCGGTACGGAAGAAGATTTTACGCAGCTTTGCAATGAAGCACAGCGCTATGGCATTCGCATTTTACTGGATGGTGTGTTTAACCACACCGGCAGTGACAGCATCTATTTTAACCGCGAGGGGCGCTACCCCGTACAGGGCGCTTATCAATCAAAGGATTCCCCTTATTACGATTGGTTCGAATTCCAAGCATGGCCAGATAAGTACGACTGCTGGTGGGGGTTTCTTACTTTGCCCTGTATCAACGAATGCCGTGAAAGCTACCAGGAATACCTGTGCGGCGAAAATGGCATCGTTCGAAAATGGCTTCGTCTTGGCGCGTCTGGTTGGAGGCTGGACGTAGCGGATGAGCTCTCCGATTCCCTATTGGAGCAAATAACCCATGCAGCAAAGGCAGAAAAGCCTGACGCTGTGATTCTAGGCGAGGTATGGGAAGACGCCTCCAATAAAATTGCCTACGAACAGCGCCGCCGTTATTTTCAGGGAAATCAGCTCGACAGTGTAATGAACTACCCGTACCGCAATGCAACCCTCGGTTTTTTTACCGGTATGCAGGCGAAAGACGCAATGGAGATTTTGCTTTCGATACAAGAGAATTACCCGCCTCAGGTGCTGCGCTGCTTAATGAATCACCTTGGTACGCACGACACGGAACGTGCTCTCACCATTTTGGGCGGAGAAGCTCTAAACGGACGGAACCGAGAATGGCAAAGCCAGCAGTGCCTAAGCACTAACCAGCGAGAGATTGCGCTAAGGCGGCTACGCGGCGCTTCTTTAATGCAGTACACCTTGCCCGGTGTGCCCTGCATTTATTACGGGGACGAAGCCGGTATGGAGGGCTACCGTGACCCCTTTAACCGCAGGTGCTTCCCATGGGGGAAAGAAGATGCTTCCCTTACCCAGTGGTACCGCACTCTGGCAAAGCTGCGGCAAACCGCACATGCCGCTTTGGAGGATTCACCGCTTGTGCCCGTTTGTGCTTCGGAGCGCTGTTTGTGTTATATACGCAAAGGTGAATCCCAGCAGCTGCTAGTGGCTCTTAACTCCGGCAGTGCAGAGGAAGAAATCCCCTTGCCCATAGGCTGGGAGAACGCTACCTCTTTGGTGGGGGAAGCCCCCAATAATGGCGTTCTAACCCTTCCTCCCATAGGATTTTTAGCCTTGCTGCTGTAATGGCAGCAAGGCATTTCTTCCTAAAACAAAATTATTTTGCAGAATCTATTGACTTTTTGTCTGGCTTTGCATATAATAATAAAGCTGTTCCGTCTTAGGACAGGCATCAGCGATTTGCGCTCGTAGCTCAGCTGGATAGAGTGTCTGACTACGAATCAGAAGGTCAGGGGTTCGAATCCCTTCGGGCGCGCCAAGTTAATACAGAGTGAAACCCGCATGAATACTGGATTTTTCCAGATAAGCATGCGGGTTTTGCTTTGTTCTGATTAATCGAAACAGTTTCACTTATATCAATTTTTATCAAATAAAACCATCATTATGTCGTAAAAGTGTCGTACTACAATCAATAAAACGGCGATTAATAATCTAATTTCATAGCTTTTTTAATTGTATCAAGGTCGTTGTGTACATAAATTGATATGGTTACACTAATATCAGAATGCCCCATTAATTTTTGTATCGTATAAATATCTGTTCCAGACTTGTACAAGAGCGTGCCATAAGTGTGCCTCAGCTCGTGTGCACTCAACTTTAACGTGTCATGCTTATGTTTACCTTCTTCTAACATAAAATCGCTTATAACGGGATTGTAGACCCTTTTCGCCCAATTGGTAGGGCGCATATACAATCCTCTAGAATCTGGTATTACATAAAGGTTTTCCACATCATACTTTATTGGATTATCTTTTTTACCTTTAGTTTTTGTTATACGCTTTGGAATCTTTGTTAAAATGGATTTTAGTTCATCGTCGAACGGAATATCCCTAACGGAGTTTTTAGACTTAGGAAGGCCTTCTTCTGCGGCACCGCGCACTTCCTTTACTGCATTTCTCACGTGTATCACTTTGTTTTTTAAATCTATATCTTTCCACCGCAGCCCTAGCAGCTCCCCTCTCCGTAATCCGGTTTTAAGCAGTATTGCTATGGATTCTCCGTTTTCTACGGATTTAGCATAGTCAATCAGCCGGCGCGCTTCTTCTGGTGTATAAGCGTGCTTTTCTTTTGGAGTCTGCTCCGATCTAGGCAACACAATTTTTTTACAAGGGTTTTTATAGATTATATCATCTTCAATCGCCCGTTCAAATATAGCGGAAAGAGTGATTTTTAGCTTATCTAATTGACTGTATGAAAAACTTCTTTTTAAATTGAAAAACTTTTCAACATCTTCTCGTTTAATGGTGGAAAGATTGTACGATTTAAAATATGGGATTAAATGATTATGTACTACTAATTTGTAAGTGTATTCGTATGTGCTTGCAGACACTGTACCTCTTTTTGAGTTTTCCAACCAGTCTATCGCATAGTCCTTGAATTTGACCGTTTTATTTTCAGTCGGTTTTCCAAGAACTTTAATTTGATATTCATTAGCTTGCCTCGCCGCATCCGCTTTGCTGATTGTGCTGTAAAACGATTTTCTTTTTTTGTTGCCGCTGGAATCGGTAATAATTTTTTTAACTTCATAATATATCCCATGATTAGGCGCTTCCTTTGCTGGCCTTCCCATTCCTTCACCTTCCAATAATTACTAAATATTGTAAAATTTTTCCTGTTGTATTTTGTCAATCTTTGGCATATTATTGTATTACAAACAAACAACGTTATTTGTTAAACGCAATAAATGTACAAAAACAACAGATTATTTTATTTTAGCACTTGAATAAACCGAAAGTTTGTTCTATAATAAAAGCACGCTACTTTTGAAATAACGTGCGATTACATAGGGGTGTGATTGTGGACAAGTTAACGGATACAGAAATACTAAATAGGTTTCAATTGCTTTCAGAAAATAACAAAATGCTTATTTTGGGTCTTCTTGACGAGCTATCAGCAAATCAATCTGAGCAACTAAAAAATCTTTGCTGTCAGGCGAAAGATGTTTAATTTTGCTTAAAAACTCTATATCTTCTTTAGAAAAGCCTTCCGCTTCGGCGGTGGGCTTATTTTTTTGCTCTTTTCCCAAAAGAGTATCTGTTGTTACCCCTAAATAGTCAGATATACGAGATAAATATTCTGCGTTTGGAAGAGTCTCTCTTGTTTCCCAAGTCCTGAAAGTGCTCGCTCCTATGCCAATAGATTTGCACATTCTATTTACATTCGAATTTTTTTGATTAAGCAAATCTCTTATTGTGTCATAAAAAGTCATATAAAACACCATTCTTTCAGAATTGTAAACAACCAAACATTGCAACTGTTGTGTAAAACAGCTAAAGTTTCGCACTTGCGAAGAAATGTCGTTAAAACTAGTTGACATTTCGCATTTGCGAAACTATAATGATGGTGTAATCAAAAATTACAGCGACAGACAGTAACAAATCGCACCTTTAGCCGGTTGACTAAAAGCGAAAAAGCCTTATTAAGTTGTCCTGACAGTCACTTATTATATGGTAATTTAGCTTGTATGTCAAGGTTAACTGCGTAGAAATGGGGGTTGGTAATTTATAACAAATAACCAAAAAACAGCGTTTTTGTAGATTTTTGGCAGGGAAGGAGGTGAAAAACTTGAAAATTATTATTGATGGGAGCCCAAAAGAGGTTGCCGCCCTTGTAATTGAGATACAAGAACGGCAAAAAGAAACTGAATTATTAACTTTAAATATTAGCAATGGTGATTCCGATGATTTGGTCAAAAAACACAACGAGCGCAGGAAGATTGTAAGATTTATTTGAGTTATCAAAAGTCACATTTTTAAGAATAATGTATCCGTCATTGCCTTTTAACGGAAAAGAAATTGAAAATTCTTTTTGGTATTCATCTGCGGCATTTTCTGTTAGTTGAGCTATGGCGCCGCAGCTAATTTCGCTTGATGATAATTTAGAAAAATCTGTGTTTTTCGATACTTTGTCTAATGCTTCTTTCACGTCTACGGGTTTTCCTTTAATTACTCCCATTGGAGTAAGCAATATTAAGGAATTGCTTTCTAGAAATTCCGAAAACAGAGAGCTATACATGTGGGAAACTATATTTTTCTTCAAACTTGGATTATCCATTATATTTCACCTCCCCTCTTACCATTATTTTACAGTAGGAGGGGAGAAAAAGAAAGGGGCTTATCCATGAAATCTAAAGCTTTAAAAATCAACCGGTACTTGTGGTATGTGTATGGTGTGGTGTTTGCAGTTGTACTGCTGGCAACGGTGTTGCAATGAGGAG
>NZ_JAWFXC010000005.1:0-321793 GCF_032576335.1 Clostridium sp. | reverse complement strand
ACCGCATGCTTATTCTACAACAAAGGGAGTTTTTTTGTCCTTTTCAACGCTAAAGCTTTTTTCGCTCCACCGGCACAGCCGGTGGTTGTTTGAACAAAACAAAAGAAGGCATGGAGCAGGAATAAAACCTGTTCCATGCCTTCTTAATACGCTATTTTAGCAATACTTCTTCTTTAATTCTTCCAGTAAATTGAGATACGTTTCTTGTACATTAGCCTGCTGTGCCTCTTTTTCAAAAGCAACGACTCGTTCATCAACCGATTTTAGAATCTCTTCTGTCAAATTCTTCTCGGCATAAGTGTACACAATCTGATTCTCTTTATCAATATGGCGCTGAAGAAGATTGGCATAACCCATGGCTTCCGCAATAATATTGACCTTACCCATCGTATCCGAATTCTCTTTGTAGTGGTTCAAAGCATTTTCCAGCTCGGACATATGCAGCCTCCCAAGATCATGCTCAACTAGCATTCCATGTTGGATGAGGTTCACGCCAATCTGGCCCAGATGCTGTGTCATCTCCTGAAACAGAATCTGTTCTTCCTTGCCATGATGGTGCTTGTCAGCATAATTGCGGGCAAATGAAATCATATTACGAAAATCACCGTCGTTTACCTTCTGCCCCTCCAGAATACCGCAGCACGCTTTCCGGATGACCGTAAGCAGCTCTAAAATATGGTCGTGTTCCTCTACCATTAATTCTACGCTGTACATATCGTCAGTCCTTTCTTATTTCAAAACGTCCGTTCTCACCGGCAAATACCAAGCCGCTTTCGGCTAACAGCCCTTGTATCATGCGCTTACGAAGTGCATAGTATACAGCTGCGTCTCCCTCTGCCTGCTCCCAGAACTCACGGTGCAGGCACTGGGTTTGCTGCCAAACAACAATGTCCTTTTCGTTTTCGAGCAATTGATTGACATGGTCGCAGGGCATACCATCGAGTAAGGTATTGTTTAGAAGCTGAAACGCTTCTGAAGCATCCAGTCTTTCTTCCGGTGCATTATTCTTACCAAAGTGAAACGAAATTTCTTCCAACTGGGCGATACGGGTCGCATCCTCTTTAAGAAGCTCTGTGACCAATACGGCAAGCCTTGCTTCTTCTACATGGATTTTTTGCTGAAGCCAACCATGAATATTCCCTTGGTCAATGCTATCCTCGAGTGGGCGCAAATCGGCAGCGCCGCAGTCTGCATCCAGTTTTTCCGCTAAATCGCCCCAAGCATTTTCTTTTGCTGAGCTCAAAATGCTCTGAATCCATTTCTCCTGAAATTGAATTTTACCGTATAACCAATGATGAATTGGGCCTAAAAAAGCACTCATAAGATATCCTTTCTAAAAAAGAGGGCCGCGAACGAAACGCACTTCGCGATCTTTCACAGCCCCCTTGCTTATTGTATTATTTATCTGGAAATTCGCTCATTCAGCTGGCCAAGAACCATTTTGGGGTCCATACCATGCACCATGCAAGCATCTGCAAGGGATTCCATCTGCGAAGACGGGCAGCCCAGGCAGTGCATACCGCACTCCATAAGAACGGGAGCAGCATCGGGATACTGGCGGAGAATTTCACCGATGAGCATATCTTCTGTAACAGCGGGGCTGATTGCCGCACCCTCACCAAAGAACAGCTCCAAATCGTCCTCTACGCTGCCAATACCGGCAATGCCGAAGTTCTCAACTAGTACCTTTGCCACATTCGGGGAAAGGAAAGCCGGGAGCGTGGGTCCGAGGTGAATATCCTTAACACCAAGGTGCAGCAGAGCCAACAGTACGATAACCGCTTTCTGCTCGTACCAAGCAATGTTGTATACGATTGGCAGGTCGTTAATGTCATCCAGACCAAATACTTCTTTCAGCTTAAGTGCGATGACCGCCAACGAATAGGAGTCGTTGCACTGACCAGCGTCCAGCACGCGGGGAATACCGCCAATGTCGCCGAGAGCAAGCTTGTTGTATTTATATTTTGCACAGCCGGCAGTTAAAATAACGGCATCCTTCGGCAGTGCTCTGGCAAAATCGGTGTAGTAATTTCTGGATTTTGCACGACCGTCACAGCCCGCCATAACCACAAACTTCTTAATAGCACCAGATTTTACTGCGTCTACTACGGCGTCTGCCAATGCAAGCACCTGGTTGTGTGCAAAGCCGCCAATGATTTCGCCGCGCTCAATCTCAGCAGGGGATGCGCAGTTCTTAGCGTGCTCAATAATTGCGGAGAAATCCTTCTCCTCGCCAATCTCACCGCCAATGTGCTTACAACCCGGGAATCCGGCTGCACCAGTGGTGTAAAGGCGATCTTTGTAACTGTCCTTCGGCGGTACAATACAGTTGGTGGTCATCAGAATCGGGCCATTAAAGCTCTGGAATTCTTCGTTTTGCTTCCACCAGGCATTGCCGTAGTTGCCAACAAAGTGAGAGTATTTTTTAAATGCAGGGTAATAGTGAGCCGGAAGCATTTCGGAATGGGTGTAAACATCCACACCGGTGCCCTCGGTCTGCTTGAGAAGCATTTCTAAATCGCGCAGGTCATGGCCGGAGACCAAGATACCGGGACGCAATCCAACGCCAATGTTAACCTTGGTAATCTCAGGGTTGCCATAAGCAGAGGTGTTGGCTTCATCGAGAAGAGCCATACCCTTAACGCCGTACTCACCGGTTTCCAGTGTCAACGCAATCAAATCGTTTACGGACAAAGAATCGTCGAGCGTTTTTGCCAATGCTTTTTGCAGGAATCCGTCAACCTCACCGTCGTCCTTAAGCAGAACGTTAGCGTGCTTGCTGTAAGCAGAAAGACCCTTTAAGCCGTAGGTAATCAGCTCACGCAGACTGCGAACGTCTTCGTCCTTGGTAGACAAAACGCCAACCTCTGCAGCCTTTGCGGCAAACTCATCCCGGTTGGAAGAACTCCAGCTTGCTGCTGCCGGAAGAACCTCCGGATGTGTAACCTGACCCAACAGCTCCTGTTTTTTTGCCAATGTATTGAAAATGCGTTCAACAATCGCATCTTCGTCAAAGTTCGCATTGGTAATGGTTGCGAACAGATTGAGTGTAATTAAGTGGTTTACATCAGAAGAGACTTCTTTGCCCTCGGCACGAAGCTGTGTGGTAACAGCAGATATGCCCTTTGTTACATAAACCAAAAGATCCTGCATGCCAGAAACTTCTGCGTTTTTACCGCATACACCTACCTGAGTACACCCGGTGCAGCCAGCGGTCTCCTGACACTGATAACAAAACATTTTATTTTCCATGAAAGTAATCCTCCTTCATTCTCGCTCATAGCCTCTCGGCCTTTCGATGTACTCATCATACCAATCAATATAAAAAAAATCCGTAACCGTGGTTACGGATTTATAAATTTATAAATTATTTTGCAATTTTTCAAAATTAATAATTTTCATTCTTCGTTTTTCAATTTTTAATATGCCCTCATCCTGCATTTTCATCAGCTCTCTGGATAAAGACGGCCGCGCCGTATTCATAAAGTCTGCAAGTTCTTCCCGATTCATGGAGAGAGTCACCCAACCATCTGGGGATGAATTTTGCAGCAACACCCTCGCAATCTTCTGCCGAAGAGTGGCGCAGGAGACAATTTGCAGCTTGCGATTTAAAAAATATGCTTTTTGCGCAAGAATCGAGAGCATGTTTGAAATCATCTTCGTATGGTAATCGCAGTCTTTGCCACAGCTATGGTACATAAATTCTTTTGGTATATGAAGAACCTTAGCAGAACTCACTGCTTGTGCATAGTGGTCATACTCATGCTTGTTTAAAAACAAGAACACCTCACCAAACAAATCGCCGGGTTGGTCAAGTGTTGCAACTATACTGCGCTTCCCAGAGCTGGAATCATTGCCTACTACCACAGCACCCTCTACAAGAACTAAAAGCTTACGTGGTACATCGTGCTGGCGAAAAATAAGCTCGTCCTTTTCATAATGTACAATTTCAGAACCACTGCATTTCAGGCAGCTTTCAATATCACTTTCGGTCATTTCAAAAAATAAAGGGCTTTTTTTCAGTTGAGATATCATATGTCATCTCCTCTCCCTGTTCTATGAGATCGTCTTTTTTAAATTAAAGATGCGATACGGGTATTATAATTTAGTATAACAGAAATACCCTTCCTACAGAATCTGTTTTCACAATAATAACGTGCCACATCACAATGTAGATGTTCCCGCTTTTAAAAGATGCCCCCTCCCCTTACCAACTGGTATGGGGCGAAAGTATAAGTACATTGCAGATTCCTTTAAAATCAGATATGATGGAAAGGGGTGGTAAAATGGAAAAATTAGTAGAACAAATTAAGGAATTCTCTTTGTTTGATGGAATGATTCCCGAGGATATTGCGGCCGTTTTGCACTGCATTGGCCATAGTGTTAAAACGTATAACAAAGGAGAATTCATCTCCCTTACCAGCGAACAAGTGAAGTGGGTTGGGATTCCTTTGAATGGTTCTGTGCAAATGCTCAAAGAGGATTTATGGGGCGACCGGGTGATTCTGGCGTTTATTACGCCGGGGCAAATTTTCGGCGAAACCTTTGCCTGCAATAAAGATACCGTTTCTACCGTATCTTTTTTGTCAGCAGAAGCTACACGTATATTATTCCTGCCATTTCATCAGGTATTAACCTCCTGTGGTCGTTCCTGTGCTTACCACCATAGGCTGATTGAAAATATGGTTACATTGATTGCAGACAAAAATTTTCAACTGATGGAGAAAATCGAGATTATATCAAAGAAAAGTCTACGCGCAAAAATACTCACTTACCTTGGGCAAGAGGCACGCCGCCACGGTAGCCTGCAATTTCAAACGTCATTTGGGCGCGTTGCAATGGCAGAATACCTTGGAGCCGACCGAAGTGCGCTAACTCGTGAGTTGCTCAACATGAAGCGGGACGGGCTCATCGACTTTTATAAAAACTCTTTTCAGATACTTGAACCAAAAGCGTTTCACTAGTTTAAAACTATTGTTTTTGACTTATTCCTTTAATCTTTCTTGGTAGAGTCTAAGCATATCGGACATGCTATATTTTAATATCAGACCATGTCCGGGTGCGATAATCTGAATAGGCAGTTTTTTTATATCATTAATAACACTTTTTTCTTGGTATGAAGCTTTAGAAAACACTGCTTTGTAGTAATCCTCCGCTGCCTCTATCAGGCGGTCTAGAGGGTAATCACGGTCAATGGGCGGCTCTGCGGCAGCATACTGGCCAAACAAATCATTTGAAAACAATGTTCTATGATTCTCCCAAAAGGTAACTATATTATCGTCCCAATGGAGGCCCGGTGTTTCTTGAAAACGAAAATACTGTTCCCCTATTTGAATATTATCGCCAGTTTTTACAACATGGTAGTCTGCTTCAGGCAAAATTGCAAGTAGCCGCTCGCGGCATTTTTCAGAACAATAGATTGGCGTATGAGAGTGTGCTGCAAGCACTGCCGGCAATGCCCCGCTGTGATCCTCTTCGGAATGATTCATAATAATTGCATCCAGCTGTTTTTCGCCTATTGCGTGTTCGACTTCTTCCAAGAGCAAAGCAGCCGACCGTTCCGGTAGAGTATCAATTAGGATATTCTTGCTGCCGGTAATGAGGTAGGATAAAAAAGAAAACTCTTTGTCTGGCTTTATAATTGTTTTACCTATTGTACGGCATTGATTTGAGATTAAGTAATTCATTGATATTCCCTCCTTCTTTGTTTTAATTGAAACAGAAAATGTTATAACAAGATGTTGCGTGTGCAACATCTTCCAAAATATAACTTTAGTATAATTACATTATTCCAAACTCTAATTGACACAATACAAATCGAAAGGTAGACATTCACAAATGAACTGGAGGTACTCATATGGGAAAGAAATTAACGGAAAAAGTAAGCTGGGTTGGTAAGGTTGACTGGGAGCTAATGAAATTCCACGGTGATGAGTATTCCACACATAAAGGGTCATCCTACAACTCCTATTTGGTTCGTGACCAAAAAACGGTGTTGATAGACACCGTTTGGCAGCCCTTTGATAAAGAATTTGTTTCTCGCTTAAAACAGGAAATTGATTTAAATAAAATAGATTACATTGTAATGAACCATAATGAAGTAGACCACAGCGGTGCGCTGCCGGAGTTAATGCGGGAAATACCCAATACGCCAATCTACTGTACGGCAAACGGAGCTAAGATTATAAAAGGCCACTATCATCAAGAATGGAATTTTGTGATTGTAAAAACAGGCGATACGCTTGACATTGGCGACAGCAAGCTAGTTTTTGTTGAAGCGCCTATGCTCCATTGGCCAGACACCATGTTTACCTATATGACAGGCGAAAATATTTTATTTAGTAATGATGCATTTGGCCAGCACTACGCTACCGAGTCTTTATATAACGATACGGTAGATCAAGCAGAGCTGTTTAAGGAAGCTCTAAAGTACTATGCCAATATTCTTACTCCATTTAGTAAATTTGTTGCGAAAAAGATTCATGAGGTGTTGGATTTAAACCTTCCGATAAATTTAATCTGCCCCAGCCATGGTGTGATTTGGAAAACAAACCCCACCGGAATTGTGGAGCAGTACCTGAAATGGGCAGACAATTACCAAGAAAATCAGGTCACACTGGTATATGACAGCATGTGGAACTCTACCCGCAAAATGGCGGAGGCCATCGCGCTTGGTATTTGTGATACAGACCCAAGCATCACAGTAAAGCTTATGAACTCAGCAAAAGAAGATAAAAATGATATTCTTTCAGAAGTATTCCGTTCCAAAGCGATTTTAATTGGCTCTTCTACCATTAATAATGGTTATTTGTACTCCATTGGCGGCATACTGGAAATGATGAAAGGTCTAAAATTCAAAAACAAACGTGCTGCCGCTTTTGGCAGCTACGGTTGGAGCGGCGAGGCTGTAAAACAACTGACCGAAGGTCTTGAGAAATGTGGTTTCGAGGTAGTAAATCCCGGACACAGAGCATTATGGGTACCTGGTGAGGACGAGCTTGCAAGCTGTCGGGAATACGGCAGACAATTTACGGCATCTCTTTCCTAATTTCCTATTTTGCAACACATCCATTTTTCACTAAAGGAGGATTATTATGAGTGCTGAAATCAATAACAGGGAATACCGCCAAAAAGTGCTAAAGGAATTGATTACTCAGCTTCACGATGGCAAAAGTGTAGATGAGGTAAAAGACCAATTTGCTGAAGTGTTCGGTAATGTTTCTGCGGAAGAAATTGCTCAGGCAGAACAAGCTTTGATTCAAAACGGATTACCTGTGAGTGAAATACAGCGTCTGTGCGACGTTCACGCGGCTGTATTTAAAGGCTCTATTGAAGAAATTCACCAACCCTCCGATCCCGCTAAAATACCAGGTCATCCAGTGAATTTGTTATGGAGAGAAAATCGAGCTCTGGAAAAGTTGATGAAAGAAATGCGTACCAAACTTGCTTTCGGTAACACACCCAGTGACTTAAAGGAACTCCTTACAAAATTGATGGAAATTGATTTGCATTACAGCAAAAAGGAAAATCTACTGTTTCCCTATTTAGAACAGTATGGGATTACCGCTCCCCCAAAAGTAATGTGGGGTGTGGATGATGAAATTCGGGATGAGCTAAAGGATATTCGTAAGCAGCTTGATACCGCTTCTGCGGAGCAGCTAAAGCCCCGCTTAGAAGCCCTCTTTAACCGAGTGGAAGAAATGATTTTTAAAGAGGAAAACATCCTCTTCCCTATGCTCACAGAAAACCTGACGCAGGATGAGTGGAAAGTGATTGCGGGTGAAGTGCCTGAAATCGGGTTGTGCTTGATTGATAACGTTCCCATTTGGAAGCCTGCCGCAGAAAGCAAACCACAAGAAGAGCTAAAAAAGGAAGCTGGCCCCGGGGTTATTACCCTCCCCACGGGTGTGTTAAAAACAGAAGAGCTCGTACGTATGCTCGACACACTCCCAATCGACATTACCTTTGTGGATAAGGATGATACTGTAAAATACTTTTCACAGGGTTCGGAACGTGTTTTCCCACGTACTAAATCCATTATTGGCCGAAAGGTTTCGAACTGCCATCCCCCTGCCAGTGTTCATATTGTAGAACAGTTGGTAAAGGATTTTCGAGATGGACGTAAGGATCAAGAAGATTTTTGGATTAAGATGGGCGAGAAATATATTCTCATTCGTTATTTTGCTGTTCGCAGTGAAACAGGCGAATTTATGGGAGTTCTAGAGGTCACACAAAACATTCGCCCCATACAAGAAATAACCGGAGAAAAACGTCTGGTGGAAGACACCGCTAACCATTAATAGAAAGGCGGCTTATGATGAGCGCTTATTTAAAAAATATTGAATTTGAAAAAGCACTGGAGCTATCATCTTTGGTGCAATACCAGCAAGGACAAGTGGTGAGCAGAACCCTTGCGCAAAACCCAGCAGTGAGCATCACACTCTTCTCATTTGATAAGGGAGAGGAAATCAGCACCCATTCTTCTGACGGTGACGCTATGCTTACTGTATTGGAGGGTGATGCTCAAATTACCATTGGAGGTAAGGTGCATTCTGTTTCACAGGGACAAACAATCGTAATGCCTGCAGGAATCCCTCATGCTGTTGCAGCAGAAAATCCTTTTAAAATGCTGCTAACCGTAGTCTTTCCTTACCCAAGAGGCTAAAATTTTTAATAGCTTTCTTTTAATAGCTTTCTTAGTATAAAAAGGGGCGGTCAATGACCGCTCCTTTTTGCTGTTTCAGTTTAGAATTAATTATCTAATTAAATAACATAAAAACATGTAACCCATGTTGTAAAAGCAACCGACAAATATTCTTTTACCAATTACAATGATACCATAGTTTCCCAACTGGAGAGTTTAAGGAGGAAAAAGAATATGAGTAATTTAGATATGTTGGAAAAGCAGCATGAAGAAGTTTCGATTCTAATTCATAATATTAATCATCTGGCTTCAAAGGGTCTAGAAGATAGCGCAAAGGAGATAGCATTCCAAATCAATGCCTTATCCGGTAAATTAAAAATGCACTTGATGTCTGAGGACAAATTTTTATATCCGTCACTTACACAGAGCAGTAACTCAACGATTCGCAATATTGCAAATGCTTTTCAGAAAGAAATGGGAAGTCTTGCCGAACTGTTCTTAGTTTTTTCTCAAAAATATAATATTGCTATGAAAATAACGGAAAACAAAGTATCTTTTCTTTCGGAAAGCAAACAGATTTTTGAAAAGATTGAATCCAGAATGAAAAAGGAAGATATTCACCTTTACCCTCTTTTAAAATAATAAACGGGCATAAAAAACATCTCACGAGCAGCTTCGTACTGTTCTGTGAGATGTTTTCACTTATATATTCTTATCTAAAACATTTTTTTCAAGTACGCATCAGCTTTTTCATTCCCTCTTCAATTCCATCAATAGTAAGCGGGAACATTGGAAAAATGCTTGCAATCAAATCGTAGCTATGGCTCCAATACTCTCCCCACTCCGGTCGGTCACTGGGGTTAAGCCACACAGAGTATCGAAAGCGATTTTGAATCTGGTAGAGCCACTCCACACCACTGGAGGGCTTCTCTTCACCTCCATAATATTTGCCAACTATCTCATGAGGTGCCATTTGCGCATCCCCTACAAAAATCACTTTGTAGTCGCTCGAGAGATTTGATAAAACCCAATCTGTCGATACTGAATTTCTGGGGTCGATAATGGGTGTTGTGTAGAGCTTTGAATAAATACAATTGTGAAAATAGTACACCTTTAGGTCATGAAAATTGGTTTTGCTTACGGACTGAAACAAGGCTGACGTTAGTTGTGAATAGTAATCCATTGAGCCACCGGAATCTATAAAGAGTAGCACTTTTACTGCATTCTTGCGTGGTTTTCGGTAGCGCACAGTAAGCATACCCGCATGCTGCGCGGTATCTTCAATGGTGTTATCCACATCAAACTCCGTTTCAGCAGAGTTTACAATGCCGGTATACTGCCGCAAACGGCGAAGTGCAACTTGAAAATGGCGCAAATCCAGAGTCGTATCTTCACGAAAATCACGAAAACGTCGTTCACCCGCTACCCGTATTGCCGTTCGGTATTTACTGCTGCCGCCTACACGGATTCCCCTTGGGGAAAGACCGTTATTGCCGAAAACAGACATGCCGCGTGTACCAATCCAATATCTGCCGCCATTGTGCGCACTTGTTTGCTCATTCAATCGTTCCCGGAACATTTTCTCAATTTCTTCCTCTGACAGAGATTGGTTGAGCAATTCCTGTTCCTCATCAAACATCCCCGCGGGAATATCGCGGCTACTAAGCCAATCAAGGAGTTCTTGTGAGACCTCTTCTTCAAAAGGAACATCTTTAAAATACAAGAGGAAGAGCTGATCAAAACGGTCGAAGTCAGCTTCCGTTTTCACCAGCAATGCTCTGCAAAGATGATAAAAACCGGTAAATTCGGAACCGTGCAGGCCTTGATTTAGTGCCTCCATTAATGTCATCCATTCCGTGAGCGATACCTTTAAGCCATTGCTTCGCAACAGGTATAAAAAATCTGCAAACATGCACTCACCGCCAGTTCATACGTAGAGTGTCCATGTCTTCATTCTTTTTGAGAAGCACGCCCAAATACGGCATTTCTTTGACCAAGCGATCCGGGTTCATGCCGCCATGAATTAGTGCACGAATCCAATCGATTACCTCACTGGTAGAGGGCTTCTTTTTAATTTGGGGAAGGGAGCGAATACGGTAAAACGCTTTTAGAACTTGGGAGAGCAAATGCTCATCCAGCTCCGGGAAATGAACCCGAACAATTTCTGCTAACAGCTCTTGATTCGGGAATTCAATATAATGAAAGACGCAACGGCGCAGGAACGCATCCGGCAGTTCTTTTTCTGCATTAGAGGTAATAATCACGACTGGGCGGTGCTTTGCCTGAATCGTTTGTCCGGTCTCGGGAATATAGAACTCCATTCGGTCAAGCTCCCATAATAAATCGTTGGGGAACTCTAAGTCTGCCTTATCAATTTCATCAATGAGCAGAACAACCTGTTTATCAGACGAGAAGGCCTCACCCATTTTTCCCAGCTTTACATATTTTTCAATATGATCGACACCCTCATTGCCGAACTGGCTATCGTAAAGCCGCTGAACTACATCGTAAACATACAAGCCATCCTGCGCCTTGGTTGTTGACTTAATATTCCAAATAATCATTTCTTGGTTCAGTGCGTCGGATACGGCTTTAGCAAGCATCGTCTTACCAGTTCCCGGCTCCCCTTTGATGAGCAGTGGTTTTTCCAGTGCAACGGCAATGTTCACTGCCTGCATCAATTCCTCCGACGCAACATAATTCATGCTTCCTTTAAACTCTCTCATTTTTTACCTCTCTGTGATTTAGTATCGTTGCACGTATACAAAAATACGCTTTCAACAAATTTTTGTATACGGTAAAAGTGCTTGATTGCTCTTTTCCGTGTGCGGTTCGCTCTATCATACCATTTATTCAGACAAAAATCAGTAAACAAAAGCAAAATAGAGAAAATGCCACCATGAAGGTTTGATCCCTTCGATGGCGGCACTCCCCCTATGGACTTTTTAAAAGGACTTTGCCAATCAGCAATTATTGGCAAAAAGGAAATAACACTTATCTTCCGGATGAGTGATTTTTTATAGAGTAAAAGGATTCATAACAAAAACTGTAGGAGTTAGAATTATTCTTCGTCCATTCCATCTTTGAAGAACTCACCAAACAATTCTTTATTGCTCGGCATATCCTCCGGCAGCGGACGAGCAACCCAAGTGGTATTCATGTAATGCTTAAGGGCAATGTTCTCTGAAACAATGTTGCCTCCCCAAGTGCCGCAGCCCATGGAAGACGTTGGCGGCATACCGTTCGTGGCGGAACCCGAGTTACCCTTGTTGTTCGGCTGGCGAACCATAATACGGGAAACCGGTGCAGCCAAACCCAAACGGTGAATATGCTCATCGTTCCAAGAGTAAATTCCGCAAGAGTGACCTTTACCGCCAACCTCAAAAATAGCACGCATCATGTCCAGTGCGTTTTCAAACTCACCTTCATATTTAAACAGAGTAAGCAGTGTGGTTAATTTTTCACTGGAGAAGAAGTGTTCTTTGCCAATGTTTTCTTTTCCCCCGCCAACAACTGCAATTAATTTGCGGTCTTCGGGAATTTCAAATCCAGCAGCCTGAGCCAATTTCTGAGGGCTGATGGCAACTGTATTGGGCAGGCGATGGCCTACTTCATCCCACATCACATTCTTCAGCTTCTCTGTTTCTTCCGCATTGGCAATGTATGCGCCTTCTTCAACAAGTGCCTTCACAAAGCCATCATAAACAGACTCATGAATCACCAAGTTGCCGTCGCAGGAGCAGCCTGAGCCGAAGTCTGAGGTTTTGGAGATACGAGAATTTGTTGCGGCTTCTCTCTGGCGTTCCGGTGTGTTTGCTGTATCATCTATGATTACGGTAGCATTACCTGCACCTGAACCAAACGCAGGTACACCGGAGGAATAAGCGGATTTTACCATGGGACGGCCGCCAGTAGCAATTACCAAATCACAGCGTTTCATCAGTTCCTGTGTTAAGGCAATGCTGGGCTCCTGAATGCCCTGAATAATATCTGCAGGAGCACCCTCACGAACCAAGGCCTCACGGATAATATCAATACACTTATTGGTAACCTTCTTTGCACGGGGGTGGGGAGAGCAAATCAATACATCTCTCGCCTTAATTGCATAAACAATCTGACCCGCTGGAGTCAGGCAAGGGTTGGTGGTAGGTACCAGAGTTGCAATAACACCCACTGGCTTTGCATACTTTACCAAACCTTTTTCTGGAAGCTCTTCAATAATTCCCACGCTCTTGTTCCGCAGGCAATCACGAAGAATCAACTTGATTTTGTTGCGCTTATTTCTTTTACTTACCTTGTCGCCCAGCCCAGTCTCATCAACTGCTTCATCACAAATCGGTGCCCAAACCTTCATGTCGCAAACAGCAGCGGCTACTGCCTGGCACAGGCGGTCAACCCGCTCTTGGTCATAAGTAGCAATTACTTCTGCGGCCGCTCTTGCACGGGCAACCATTTCTTCTAACGCTTGAATTTGTTCAGTAGATACTTCTTTGGCCATTATTACAATCTCCTCACTAAACAGTTTTATTGTGTGGGAAAAGCTGTTTCTGTTTCTATTGTAAAACCCTTTCTGAGTGAAGTCCAATACCAGGTTTCTTTATTCTTATAGAAACCATCTATTAAATCTGCAAATAGAATCAAAAAACTACAAATTGCGCACAAATAAAGCGAATTTTCATTCGCTTTTTCTCAATCAGTCATGCTATAATAGAAAAAGGACTAAAACATTCGCCCGAGGCGAGTATTTTTTGTTGTACCTATTCAACTAGTTTATAAGAATTACAGATAAATGGAATGTTTTTATCATATCTTCCTTAAGAGGTTAGAAAGGATTGGTTCCAATGACACTGTTACAATTACAGTATTTTAAGGCTTTGGCGCAAATACTTCATTATACAAAAGCTGCCAAAGAGCTGCATATAGCCCAGCCCAGTTTAAGCTATTCCATCAATGAGTTGGAAAAAGAGCTTGGGGTAAAGCTATTTGATAAAGAGAATCGAAAGATTCGTTTAACGCCCTACGGAGAACAATTTCTTACCTATGTTGACCGCGTTCTCATGTTGTTAGATGAAGGTGTTCAAGTTCTGCACCAAATGGCGGGCTCCGCCTTACAGGTGGTTAAGCTCGGTTATTTTCATTCCATCTCAACTTCTTTAATACCTTCCATCATGTCGGGAATTTACAGTCAAGAAGAAAACCGAGGGGTGCGTTTTCAATTTTTGGAGGGTACTTCCTTTGATATTTTAAGTCAACTAAAAAAGGGAGAACTTGACTTAGCCTTCTGCATGCACCTTGATGAAGCAGTAGAGTCATTACCCATTCTAAAACAGCCGCTGTACTTAACCGTACCAAGCAACCATCCGCTTGCAGAACGAAGCTTTGTTACATTTGAAGATTTTGCACAAGAACCCATTGTTATGCTAGAAAAATCCAGCAGCTTAAGAGCGCAAATGGATCAAGTATACAGCCAGCACAGCCTTGTGCCAAACATTGTGTTCGAGGTTCGCGAATGCAATGCTGCACTGCAATATGTTGCACTTCGATTTGGTATTTCCGTACTTCCCCATGTACCGGCAATGGAAAACGAAAAGGTATCTGTGATACCGATTGCAGATGAAAAACAGGCCTTTGCTAGAACCGTTTACCTTTCATGGGCAAAAAACAGACCGCTCTCCCCCGCTGCCCAAAGGTCTAAAAACTACATTTTAGAGCATTACGCGCAATTGCAATCTTGAAATATAATATATACTTAAATTAGGGAACCGCTTCAACAGGCAGGTTCCCTAATCTTTTACTGTACGAAATAAGAAAATAGGCTTAATTATTTCTATTTATGCGATTTGGAATGGCTAGGTGCTACATACTGTCCATTTTCCTTGCGAATCAGCTTACCCTCGCGAACCAGTTCATTCGGTGTGTAAATATCGTTAATATTCCAGCAACCAGGAGTTGGAACAACAATATTTTCCATCGGAGCTTCAACGAGGAATGGTTTTTGTGCGGCGATTGCCTTTTCCAGAGCTGGCTTAAATTCTTCAGCAGATTTCACGCAAATGGATTCAACCCCATAAGCTTTTGCTACTTCAGCCCAGGAGGGACTGTACGATTCACCATCCGGAGTATAAAATACGGTTCCAAAGTTTGTTTGATAGTTTGCTTTCTCAAGGCCTGCAATCGTACCAAAGGCAGAGTTATTCATAACAACCCACACGCAGTTAATCCCTTTTTCTACCGCAGTAGCCAAACAGGAGGGATTCACACCAAACCCGCCATCACCGGTAAGTGTCAGGCAAACCTTATCCGGTGCAGCCAACTTACCACCAAGAACAGCGGAGGCACCAAAGCCCATATTGGCAAGCCCAGAGGTATGGTGGATGGTACCGGGCACGGTGATATCAAATTGCTGTGCCACACCATTCTTATTCCAGCCAACATCTGTAAAGATAACGGCATCTTCCGGCAGAACTTCCTTAACATCCTTTAAGATACGCTGTGGCGTCATCGGGAAGCGACTGTCGTTAGAGATTGTCTCGTTCTGCCGTTTAAACTCCGCTTTAGAGAGTGCAATGCTATCACGAAGCTCGGGGTGCTTTTTCCCCTCAGGGCAAATTTTGATTACTTCATCTAAAATCTGTATAAGACCCAGCTTTAAGTCGCCGACTGCTCCAATTTCAACCGGATAGTTGCGGCCGATTTCACTTGGTTCAATATCAATTTGCAGGAACGCGGTCTTATCCGGGTCAAAGGTAACACCCTGATACCAGCTTGAGCTATCCGCTTCTGCAAAACGAGTACCTAAGCCCAGAATAACATCGGCATTTGCCGTAAGAGAATGTGTAAATTCCATGCCCCAGAAACCCGTTTGCCCAACCATTAGCGGGTGCTGGTCAGAGATACAACCGTGTGCCATGAGTGTACGGGATACGGGAATGTCCAAATGCTCTGCCAAGGCAGCCAGTTCTTGGGATGCCTGCGCCAATAATATACCACCGCCTGCGTGCAGAATTGGGTGCTCCGCTTCTACCAGCTTTGCCGCAATCGCTTTCGCTGCATTGGGGTCAAGCGCGGGGCGCATGGTTAAATGATTGTCCTTATAGGTTCGAGCCCACAACTCCTCTTCCATTTCTCTGGAGAACATATCCATGGGGATATCAATTAGTACCGGGCCGGGCCGGCCTGTTTCAGCAAGGCGGAAAGCCTTATCGAGTATGTAAGGCAAAGCCTCTACATCATCTACACGCCAAGCTCGCTTAACCACTGGTTCCAAAATACGATATTGAGTTGCATCTCCGTGCATGTTTACTTCTTGATGGGGGTGCCTTCCAAAGTAATAGCTGGGAACGTCACCTGCGATGACAACCATAGGAATGGAATCAAACGCTGCGTTAGCCACGCCTGTAAGCACATTGGTAAGACCGGGCCCTAAGTGACACATAACAACAGACGCTTTATGGGTAATACGGGCATATCCGTCCGCTGCTGTGGACGCAATCGCCTCATGTCGGTTAGAGATAAACCGTATTTTCTCACTACGGGAGAGAGCATCCAGCATTCCAATAACGGTATGACCGCACAGACCAAATACATGTTCTACATCCCTGCGTTCCAAATAATTTACAATAAGGTCGGATACCAGCTTTTTACTCATAAAATATGCCTCCTTAAAGAATCGAGATTGTATTACGATCGTTGGAACATATCAATACATCTTTTCAGCTCATCAGGAACGGAAGCACAGACTCGTATGCAACTAAATCAAATAATACTTGGCCCATTGTGTGCCAAAAACTGGTCAAACATCTTCCCACTGCGAACGAGAAAATCGCGAAAATATTCCGCCGCCGGAGGGATGTACCGGTTTTTGTTCCACATTAAGTAAATATCTCTTTGATACAGTTTATTGGCAATAGGAATAATACTCGTATTGTTCGGCGTACCACCCAATGGATACGGTACAATTGCTACTCCTCTGTTTGCCGCCACCAAGCCGTATACGATTACGTCCTGAGGTGTTTCCATGACAATATTCGGGTGAATATTGAGCTCGTGAAAAACTTGTTTGTTATAATGATGTAATTGTGACAACTCATCGAAATCTATGAAATTTTCTTGATCCAACTCTTTTAAATCCACACTTTTTTGCCGTGCCAAACGGTGACCCGACGGCACCAGCAAAACAAGCTGGTGAGTACCCAGGTGAACGTGTTCCACCTGCGGATTATCAATTTTGGTAGCTAAAAGCAAATCTACTTTACCTGCTAAAAGCTGTTCTTGAAGATTAAAAAAGCTTTCTTGACCAAGTTGAAAGCGCACATTCAACCGGTTCGTGTCGGACAAATAGCGCACGATCAAATTTGGAACAAATTGCGCTAAAGAAGGAAAACTGGCAATTGTAACGGTTCCGGAATTGGGATTAATATAATCCTTTAGTGTAGAAATCCCGTTTTCTAGCGTTTCAATTGTCTTTTGTACATAAGGGAGAAACAGTTCTCCGTATTTTGTCAATTTAATACTGCGACCTTTGCGAACGAAAAGCTTTACATTCAGCTCTTCCTCTAATTCCTGTATCGCATGACTTAAATTCGATTGACTTACATATAGTTTTTCCGCCGCCCGTGTATAGTGTTCTAATTCTGCGATTGTTCGAAAATAGTACAGCTGCCTAAGGTTCATAACGCACCTCCTTCACTTTTAAATGAACCACAGCATTGTTATAAAAACTATTATCGGGTATGGCGTTGAAATTGTCTACTTGTTTTATGTGCAACTGGTCCTAATTACAGAACCTATCACTTTCTATTACATGTGTGAAGAAGCCGTAAAATCAAAGTCCGGGCGGGTGCAGGCAGATATGCACCCGCTCGGCTACTCGTATACAATAATCAAAAATTTGCTTCTATTTACTCTTCTTGTGATGTGTTATTTAATAATTCCAAATAGCTGTAAGAATGCGACCACACCTAGTGAAACCATTGTCACACTGCTTAGCAAAGTAAGTGTGAACCAAAGAGGCTTTAAGCGGTACTCTTTGGGAAGACTCTTTTTCTCTGTCCAAAGCATTAACAAACCAACCAGACCAATTCCAAATACGCTGCCAATCACTGTTGCAATCTGGAGAAGGAAGGTATAAGTAATGTTGGTCCATGCCAGAAGGATACCACCAAACACACAGAAAATTGCTACACCAATACGTGTTTTGAACTTATTCTCTTCTTTTTGAATCGCTGGGAAAGTGGGAGAGAAGCAAGCACGGAACGTTGCAGGATAAACCTGTGTGCTCAGTGCAATAATTCCACCGAAGAATGCGCAGAAAATGGCGAGTTTGTAAAGGGATACCAGAGCAGGTGAAATTACGGCAAAGAAGTTCGCCTGATTTTGAATGATTTGGTCATTGGAAGGAACAATCTGCATTCCATTTGTCCCCAATACTACGCTACCCAAAACCATAAAGATCGTTCCAACTAGCCAAACGGCTGTGAAAGAGGATATGTTATCAATTTTAACCGCCTTCAGCCAACCTTTGGCGTCCGAAACCGTAGCTTCGTCACTGGGCAATGGAACTTCTTCTTTACCAGAGAGGTTTTTCAACGTTTGCTGAATTTCGGAAATGTTTTCGTTACCATACATTCCCCATTTTTTCTCGCTAACAGTACCAATATATCCAAGGTAATCTTGGCATCCACCGCCGAGAATTCCAACTGCGCTAACAATTTCAAGCAGAATCGGGCTGGAAAGTGCCTGCGGTGCTTTTTCCTGAACCCAATCAGGATACTGAGAAGGAACGGTTGGAATAAGACCCTGCGCCATTGCAATCCAGTCCGGTCTTGAACCGAAAACTGCCAAAAGCGCAAACACAACCAAAATTAAAATTATGACTGTGGATACCTTCTCAATCTTTTCATAATCAAAAAACACAAAGAGGAAAGCTACAATAGACCATAGCGTACCACACAGAACGGTATAAGTAGTGTCTATTCCAAAAGTCCAGCAGGACCATTGGCCAAGAACCTTTATAAAGCCGCTGATAGAGGATGGGATGGCAATAGCGGCAACAATGCCAAGGAAGATTGCCATCCAGTTTTTCGGACCAGGGATGATTTGCCCCCAACGTACCGTTGGATGAACACCAGTTAAAGTTGCGTATTTGGAGCCCGTGTACACAACACAGCCTTTCATAAATGCGCACACTACAAAGGTCCATAAAAGGGAAAAACCAAATAAGGCACCTTCACGGCTCGCGAAAAAGATTTCTCCATTGCCAATGGATGCTGAAGCAACCACAATACCAGGCCCAAGGTAGCGAAGTAAATCCTTGAATTTACCCTCTTTTAGTTTTGAGTCGGCCACGGGCATTTCTAAGGCAACCGATTTGACTTTAGATTCTGTCATTCTAATACTCCTTTTCATGTACTGAAATATGCCTATCCTACACAGGCTTAGAAGCGAACTAACAATTATAAAATTTGAGATTCATTTTAGTTTTTCAATGTCAGTTCGTTTCTAATATCGAATTAATATCTCCATACTAACGAAATAAAAAGAGGTTTATCATGTGCTTCTTTAAATGAGTTTAGAAATCACTTTTCTATCACTCAGATTACAAGCACACCTGTTACCCAAGCGGTAAATACTACAACCAGATTTGATACCACCATGATTGGCACTCCCATTTTAATAAACCCATCTACATCGTCAATTTGCAGCAGGTTGCACCCTACATAAGTGGCGGAGTTAAACGGTGTAACGCTAGTTGCAAGTGCAAGGTTGCAGAGGAAGGGAGCGATCACGTATAGAGCCGGAATGCCAAAACTTGCACCAATGCTGATAAAGAGCGGGTACATGGCATTAAACACTTGGAATGGTACAAAACGGATGATGACAACACACAACAGTAAGAAGATGATATGTACGTACTTTAATAAGAACGAAGGCACAACACCTACCATTAGTCTTGCTAAATCACTTATCATACTTACGCCGCCTTCAGGAGTTGCATTGAAAATGGCAATGTAAACCGAAATGGCAGACAGCATAATTATGACATTCAGAAACATAAACGCCGTTTTATTCCATATTTCTCCAAAATTGTTTGGGTAATTTGTCATCGCCATTATGACAGAAGCCATAATAAATACGAGATAACCCGGATACTGCAACACGGTAAGCGCTAGCATCGCAACAAGAAAAATCACCAGATTCAACCAGAACAATTGAGGTCTTGCGTTCGGCTTTTCTTCGTTATGCGTAATTACTGCTTCACCAGAATCACTTACCTGTATACCCAGTGAGCCATATTCTTTTTTGTGCTTGTAAGCAAAATAAATCCATTGCAAAATAATTGCAGGAATAAAGCAAATTCCCCAGGGGATGGCTGCCTTACTTAACTCCATTGGGTCAAGGTTTGAAGCCGCCGCTGTGTAGATAACACCGATTCCCCATGGCAAAAAGCCAACTGCACCACAAGCGGTTTGGCATAATATAAATGCCGCGCCTTTATTAAACTTAAATTTACGATATAACGGCAGCATCAAAGGGAAGCAAAGAAGATAAACCGTGCTGAAATTGGCAGTAAGGTAACCAATCATGCCAATGATCGTTGTCATAATCATGATAATGGCAACATTCATTTTTTTACCGAGAATGGAAATCAGTTTGTTGATGATAATATCAAACATTCCGCTTTCATTGACCATGAAGAAATAGATGTTACCAAACAACAGCAGAAAACCAGCTGACTGCATGATAGAACCAAGCTGTTTTAGAATAATCCCACCTAAATCTTTTACAGAAATGCCTAATAGTAAGCCGCACACTACTGGAATCACAAACAGTGCAAAATTCATAGGAACCTTTTTAGTAAGAATTGCTGCTAGAACCAAAACAATCATAATGAGTGCTAGTATGCCTGGAGACATGGATTCTTCCTCCTTCAATATTGCGTAATAGCTATGTTTTTTTCGTCTATCTAAATAAAAAATAAAAGCAGCAATAAGAATAATAGCACCTATTTTGTTTTTCAGGATAACATTAAGCCATTACGCTTTGCAGTAGCTCCGCAGCCAAATAATCTACTGTTGTTTGCAGCCTCTTTTCGTTTGCGGGTAAAGAAGTAAAACTATGATTTCCCTCTTCAACCAAGATTAGCTCTGCTTTATCTCCATACACATTTAAATACTTTTCAGAATTTTCCACAGGGCATATTTCATCTTTATCTCCGTGAATCAACAACACCTTTTTGTCATATCCGCCCGCCAGCTTATAAAAATCAAGGTTCACTGCATCGTCGTAAAAGCATCTGCCAAGTTTCATACCACCAATGTCAGCATACCCTTTTACAAAAATATCCGAAATATCAATGCCTTTTACGCGCATTTTCTTCACGTCATCAATTGAATTGGTTGCCGGGCAGCAAAGGCATAAGGTCTGAATTAGGTCTTTTTTACGGGCGGCTACTGCACTGGCAATTGCGCCGCCAAGACTGATGCCGAACAAACCAATACGACTGGTGTCAACTTCATCTAAGCTGGCAGCAAAATCTACAATTGCGCAACCATCTTCAATATGATTCGAAATTGTAACATCTACAAATTCCCCGTCACTCTCTCCGCACCCATAAAAATCAAATCGCAGGCTGGCAATATTGTTTTTAGCCAGCATTCTTGAGAGCCTCGTTAAGGAGTAATTCATTGCATTTCGGTCCCCACCAAAGCCATGCAAGATTATTGCAATTGGTGGTTTTTCGCTGGTGTTGTCTGGCATGTGAAACATTCCGCGCAGTGTATAGCCGTCCTTTACAAACTCGACATATTTTTCCATCATTCTTCCTCCTTTTATATAATGATTTAATGACTACCCTATGCTTATGTTACTTTTCTAATTCCGACAATTTTCGCTTCTAAAAAATGAAATTAATCTTAACTTCATAAATTATTTAAAAAATTCCCGCAAGTAGGAGTTATTGTGACTACCTGCTTACTGCCGCAACTAGGGGAACTTTTTTTTCGGAAGTGATGCGAATCAATTCCTGTCGCATAGCATCCACTGGTGCTTTTACTCCGCTCCAAAGTTCAATTTGTGCGATGCCTTGATACAAAGACATCCCTAAGCCGTTGAGAATTCGGCACCCTTTTTCTTCCGCATCGAGAAGGAACTGTGTTTTCTCCGGGTTATAGCACGCATCAAAATAAAATTGACTTAGCTGTATGTATTCTGTCGGCATAGGGCTGCAGCCCACACTGTCCCCCATACCTACTCCGCTGGCGTTCATCACAACATCACAAGCAGAAAGCTTGGAGAAATCTTCATGGTGAACAAATTCTGCAACCGGTGCAAAGTTCGAGTTAATGTCTGCCACCAATGCTTTCGCGCAAGGCTCAAATGAATCGGTTATATAAATCTTTCTGGCACCATGGTAGGCTAACACCGAGCACATCGCACGGCCGGCTCCACCGCCACCAAAACAATAAAAAACACTTTGGTCTACCTTTATACCGCCTTCCTGCGTTAAGGAGGTATAAAATCCAATACCATCTGTGTTATAGCCAATAAGCTTACCTTCTGGCGTTTTTACAACGGTGTTGCAGGCTCCCATTTTCTGGCACAGCGGGTCTAATTCATCCAAATAGCGCAACACACGAACTTTATTTGGTTTCGTAACGGCAAACCCTGCAAAATTCATATACCGCAAACCATTCACAATATCGCCCAAATGCTCTTTATCCGCTTCGGTATAGAAATAAACCATATTTAGTCCTGCCGCTTGATACCCTACATTCTGCATTTGAGCTGCAAAGGACTGTGAAAGCGGAGTGCCGATGAGTGTAACCATTTTCGTATCGATGTTAATATTCATTCTTGAAACCTCATTTCTACTATGTATTCCACAGTCACACGTTCGTAAACAGTGCTTTCGCTGTTTGCAGACAGCGTGCAGCGTGCCCTTGTACACCCAAGTTTAGAATTTGATTCGTATTTGGTAATTCAATTGAGCAAGGATTTTCTGGCAGTGCTTTCAGCAGCCCTTTTAAATTAACCTCTCCCTCACCACAATAAGCGCGGCCTTCCCGTACCACTTCCACAATCTTGGATTGTTCTGGATTTTTAGGGCAGTCGCAAAGGTGGATTAAACCAAAGCGTTCGGGATTGATTTTTTCAATGTCTTCTGGGGTTACCCCATCCCAATGAACATAAATCATATCCATTAGAATTTTTAGATTTGCTGCATTTACTTGATCTTGAATTGCTATCGTATCTTTTAATGTTGTTAAGCTGGATACAATTGGGAACTCCAAATTAATCGTCATCCCATATTGTGCCGCTTGCTCACAAATCTTGCCGTAGCAATCTACCGCATAAGAAAAATCCTTCGTCCAAACGCTGGACAAAATCTGTGTGGCGCCAAGTTCGGCACCCTTTTCAAATGCTCCACGGTAGTCCGTAGGTAAATCTTCTCTTACACGAACCAGTTCTATATCCAAAAGGCCAATATCGTAATCTTTTAATGCCTGCCGAATCTTTTGGTATAACTGGTTATCTTTTTCCAAGCAAACTTGTGGTTCGCTACAGAGCCCCATCGGGATTGTTCTCAAACTTACAAAATCATACCCTGTAGCTTTTGCGACTTTAATTTGTTCCACGGGTTCAATACCCGGTATTGTAAGATAAGCAAGTGAAAACTGTACAGCCATTTATGAACCCCCTTCATTACGTCACGGTAATATATCTAAGTTTCCTATCATCTGTAATAGATTTTATATGCAAATCACTTATAAAGTCTAATGCTTAATATCTATTGAATCAGAAATATATTTCATAGTTCACAGCTCTTGACTTCTTTAGTTTTTGTTGAATTTTAATAACAAACGAACATACATACATACAAATTCAATAGTAAATCAATGCTATTTTATAAATTTATAGATAATTTATCATTTATAAATGTGCCTGTTTTTCATGATTGGCTTAAAGCTATTAATCCCTTCTATCATTTCATACAAATAATGTATTGGATTCTTCTGCTTGATTTCGATTAAGATAATGGAGGAAACTCTTTCAATTGATTTCAAACGTAATCACTTTCTTTTGAAATTAAGGGAAACAAATAATTAGGAGGTAGTAAAACATGATGAATTTACCTTCCTCTATTTCTTTGTGTGAGGTTGGACTGCGGGACGGTCTGCAAAATGAAAAAACAATTCTTACAATGGAAGAAAAACTGGAACTGCTCCGTGGGTTAGTCGACGCGGGGTTTAAAGTGATTGAGGTTGGCTCTTTTATGCACCCAAAAGCAGTGCCCCAAATGGCGGATACCGACGAACTGTATAAAGCCATAGGCACAGTACCCGGCGTGGAACTACGGGCTTTAATCCCCAATTTAAGAGGTGTACAGCGTGCCGTTTCATGTGGGTGTAAAAAGGTAAAGCTAAACGTTTCTGCTAGTCGGCAGCACAATTTAAAAAATCTCAATATGTTGCCGCAAGAGAGTGTGGCTGGGTTTGCTCCCTGTGTACAAGCCGCCAAGGAAAATGGAATTGAAATTTCAGGCTCCATCTCTATGCCTTTTGCATCTCCTTGGGAGGGGCGCATTCCTTTAGAGGATGTAGATGCAATTATTAAGGCATACTTAGCGGTTGGTATTACTGAAATTTCGTTGTCAGACACCTCTGGAATGGCTGTACCTAATCAGGTATATAACATGTGTTCATATGTAAAAGAGAAATACCCGCAACTTAGCTGGTGGCTTCACTTTCATAACACACGCGGCCTTGCTATGGCGAATATACTTGCGGCAATGGAAGCCGGTATGATCCAATTCGACAGCTCGTTCGGTGGTTTGGGTGGTTGTCCCTTTGTACCGGGAGCGGCCGGCAATATTTCGACTGAAGATGTGATTCATATGTGCGATGAATCTGGAATTTCCACCGGAATCGATATTGTTAAGGTAATAGAACTCTCACGAAAACTTCAACAGCTATTAAAGCACGATACAGACAGCTACATTCTGCGTGCTGGTCGTTCCAGTGACCTTCTCCAGTCTCAGGCGAATTAAAATACGCATTCCTTTACTTACCTATAAGTTTCACTTCCAATATAATCACTCATATGTGGATGTCGCTAAATAGCTAATGATAGTTATTAGCGGCATCTTCCCCATTCCCGTTAAAAAGAGGGTGCAGATCCACACAAGTGGATCTGCACCCTCTTTTTAACGTATCGGCTATACTGCATTAATCATTCCACTTACAACTAATCTCTTTTTTGCGCATAAAAATATAATTCTAGTAATTGTATGCTTGACATACAATATTAAATTTAATAAACTAGTAACAAAGTTAGATATAGCTAACATCAAACTAATAGATATTGCTTTTTATTCTAAAGGAATATGAATGGGAGAGATAAAACATGAATCACGCTTCTGAACCAGGCTATTTGCGGTATTATACCATGCTGGAGCAATACCAGCAGACTCAAATTCTATTTACTGCATTGCGGTTAAACCTTTTTACTCACATGAGTGATTGGATAAGTGCGCAGCAAATCGCCGCTAAAACTGGTTACAATGAATCTACATTAAAACATTTCTTATTGTCACTTAGTGCGCTAGGATTTTTAGAGGGAGATGGAGATTCCTACCGTAATACTTCCGATTCTCAAGATTTTTTTAGTAAAGACTCTCCCCATTTTATTGGAGAAACCTTACTGTTTCGGGAAAAAATGACCTCACTGGAACATTTAGACCAATTCATTACCGGGGAAATAAAACGCACTTCCAGCTATGATTTTGCAAAGCTGGCTCAGGTAACAGCACCTGAAATGTATGCAACCGGACGTGTAAATTCATTTTTAGAAGAAGTAAAACAATTATTTCCTGACCAGACAACTCCTGCAAAGGTACTTGATTTGGGCGGAGGCTCTGGAATTTTGGCTATGGAATTTGCAAAACTGTTCCCTAACAGCACCGCAGTCGTATTTGAGCACCCTGCTGTAGCGGTGGCGAGTAGAGAGATACTTCAAGAGCACAATGCGCCCGAAAACGTATCTGTAATAGAAGGGGATTTTAAACAAGATTCTTTTGGCGGCCCATACGATTTGCTGATTGCTTCCGGCGTATTGGATTTTGCAGCAGATAATCTATCGCAATTTCTCCAAAAAACAGCAGATGCTCTTTCTCCAAATGGCTATTTATTGATAATCGGGCAGCTTTCAAATAATCAGGAGCAGCCACCTCAGCGATTAGTTAGCTGGTTAACAGGCCGCCTCAATGGATTACAACTTGCACCTTCCGGTTCTGATGTTGAAAGCACACTAAAAAAAGCAGGGGTAATCAGGCTACGGGAAGTCAGTGCCGGAAGATTCCGAGGACTACTATACCAAAAGGGGAAATCCTGCAATGAATGAGCTACCAAATGAGATTGTTCAATCTTTCATAAACCTTACAGAAAAAATAGCAAACAGTAAAACCAATGTTTTAAACTTTGGCAGTGAGGATATGACTTTTTACCGCGGCGAAATTCATATCATACAAATGATCGGTGATTCCCCAGGCACTTTTAGCTCTGAAATCGCAAGGAAGTTTGGCATTACGAGAGCAGTAGTGCATAAAACACTTTTAAAGCTCGAGGAAGGCAAGCTTGTGCTTAAACAGCCGGATGATACCGACAAAAAGCGAGTACGCCTATTTCTATCAGAAAAGGGTATACAAGCTTATCACCTTCACCGAGAATACCATAATACACATGATAAAGCACTGTTCGAATATATCGACAATTTAGACCAAGCTCAATTAGAGGCAATTAACGGTTTTCTAATCCGTGCAAATCTATTGATTGAAAACCATGCATAGCGCATATTTAGGCAACAAATACATTCATATTTTACTAATACCCCTTCAAATTTAATTGTTATAAAAGCACAGGCTAGCCTTTGATAGAGCACAAGGCTAGCCTGTGTTTTTATGTTTATATCCCATGAAAAGTAGTGCAAAAACAGATCGTTTTCTTCTTCACATGCTTGTATAAAAGAACATAGTATATTTCATGTACCGACACCTGTGTAAAGGAGGCGATCTTTTGGTAACCTTAAGCTATCTTCACATTTTATACATTACACTATTATTCGTTATGCTCTGTCTCATGGCCTTTCGCAAAAGCATTGTACTACCTTGCATCGCTGGTATACTCATTGTAGGCAGCTTTGCAACCCAAAGTGTAATTGGCGGTGTACAATCACTGTTTCACTCTTTAGTCTGGACGGGCAAGGAGTTCTGGAGCATTATTGCTGTAATATCGATCGTAGTAGCAATGTCCAAATCCCTTTCCGCACTCGGAGCAGATTCCTTAATGGTTCGCCCGTTTGTCCGATACATGAAAAACAGGAGCGTCACCTTTCTTCTGCTCGGTTTTGCCATGTTTGCTGTTTCTATCTGTTTGTGGCCTTCGCCGGCAGTCGCTCTTGTAGGGGCTGTTATCCTACCTCTTGCGCTTGAAACGGGCATACCCGTTGTATGGGCTGCTGTGGCGATGAATCTATTCGGTCACGGTATGGCACTATCGGGAGATTTTTTCATACAGGGTGCACCAACCATAACTGCGAAAGCGGCAGATACAACCGTAGGTGCTTTAATTCAAGAAAGCTTTGTACTTTGGGCTGTGATGGCCGTTGTTACCGCCACAATAGCTTTTATTATGTTCCGGCGTGATATTCGAAATCTCCCACCGGTAACAGTCGATCGTTCTGCTATTCAAGTAGAAAAAGCAAAACCTGCGGCAGTGGTAATTGCTATCGCTACCCCTTCTATGTTTTTGTTAGACGTTGTACTCATGCTAATTTTTAAATTGCAGGGCAGCGATGCCACAGCACTCGTAGGTGGAACCGCACTTGTTATATTGGTTGCAGCCACTTGCCTGAACGGTGGTATTATAAACGCATTCGAAAAAGTCATAGACCACTTAAAAGAGGGCTTTGGCTTTGGTATTGATATATTTACTCCTGTCATCTTCATCGCAGGTTTCTTCTTTCTCGGTGGGGAAGACTGTGCAAAAGATGTACTGGGAGCTCAAACCGGCATTATGAACGACATTGGTCTCTATCTTGCTCAAAACGCTCCTATGTCTCGTATACCCGTTGTACTTGCGGAAGCACTTGCAGGATTTGTAACGGGGCTTGATGGCTCCGGATTCTCCGGCTTACCCATTGTTGGTACAACAGCGGCTACTTTTGCGCAGGCATTGCCTGTAAACAAAGAAATGCTTGCTGCTCTTGGTCAAATTGTCACTATTTGGGTGGACGGCGGTACACTCATACCGTGGGCGGTAATTCCCGTTGCGGCTATTTGCGGTGTACGTCCTGAAGAATTGGTTCAAAAAAATCTCATTCCTGTGTTTTCTGGCCTCGCTGCTACCATTATCGTTGCCTGCTTCCTTGTATAATAGTATGATATGTTTAATCAAAAAAGCCACCGATACATCGGTGGCTTTTTTCTATTAAGAAATGATTGTAATAAAGGAATCGATTCGACGCAAGTTAGTTACCGTGCTGTTTTTATGCGATGGATCCCCTATTCCATTTCATCAACGGCAGTCTGACCAGCAATTCGTCCGAACGTAAAAATATCCGTTAACGCATTTCCGCCAAGGCGGTTACCAGCATGAATCCCACCAGCAACTTCGCCAGCGGCATAAAGATGTTTAATCGGCTGGTCATTTTCGTCTAATACTCGAGCTTTGGTATCGATTTTAAGCCCACCCATAGTATGATGAACGGCCGGCTTTCTAGGGGTCGCATAGAACGGAGCCTTCTCCACTTTTAAGCTAAACGTATCCTTATGGAACTCCGGGTCAAAGCCTTTCTCAACATATGAATTGTATTTCTCTACGGTGTCTTTCAGGGTTGCAGGATCCATACCGACTTTAACTGCCAGTTCTTCAATGGTATCCGCTCTGAACAAGGTACCTGCTTCTACCTGACGGTCTATTTTTTCCTGACTTGTATTTGCCGCTGTTTTCTTGATTTCATCATCAGCGATTAAATAGAACAAACCGCCCTGATCAATTGCAGCCTTTGTTAAAACATCACGTCCAGAAAACTCATTAATAAATCGCTTTCCCTCTCGATTGACGATTACAAAGTTCTCAGGCGGTACCTGAAGTCCACTAAACAACTCGCCGGTTTCCGGGTCAGAAACGGGCATCATTTGAGTAAATCCCATGCCAACCAATGCTGCTCCTACTGTTTTACCAAGCACAATTCCATCACCTGTCATGGCGTAGGAATTGGTGGTTCTTATATTGTCATCAATATTACTCCAGTACGTGTTGTATTCTTTTAACATCTTAGTATTGGCACCAAAACCGCCACTCGCAAGAACCACAGATTTCGCATGAATCGTAATTTTCTGACCATTCACACCCGTTGCTATGACTCCTTTAATTTCACCGTTCTCTAGGATAAAATTCTTGACAGGGCTGTCGGTAATAATCTGACCGGAATGCTCTTCAACATATTTCGTAAGAGAAAGAATAAATGCAGTACCATAGCTTTTCACGGGTTTATGACCGCGGCGCCAAAGTGCACCAACCGGAGCGAAAACGATACTTTTATCGAACTCAACACCTATCTTCTCCAACCAATTTACGCTTTCTAAGGCTCTATCCGTCAGAATCTTTACCAGGTCATACTGACCATAGATGGTGTTCCCATTTAAGTCTGTTCGTTTGCCTCCAAAATAGGTCTGCATTCTGTGTAGGAGAGGCGAATCGAATAAATGACCCTTTTGAGCGCCAAACTTTTTTTGGTAGGCAGCAAATTCATCTTTCAGTGCGCGGAAGTCCTCCAGATATTCTGCATGAATCTCGCTCTCACCTATATCAAGCAACGCCTCAATCGTGTGTCTTTCTCCGGGATTCTCATCAAATTTGCTCTGCCACTCTGGGTCTGCGGCATTCACAGGACCGCCGGAACGAATGGTATTTCCACCCACTGCCGGATATTTTTCAAGAACAATTACACTAGAACCATTCTGTAACGCGGTGGCAGCTGCACTTAAGCCAGCACCGCCTCCGCCTACAACGACTATATCGCAAGTGTATTCTTCGTCTTTTCTAATACGGCTACTGGCAGGCTTCGGACGTCTTTTAAGAATATCAGGGTTCACGCCGGCAAGCTTCACTGCTTTGGCGACACCATCGATGACTGCATTGCTGGTTTCCGAAGCACCGGAGAGAGCATCCACATTTAAAGTCTGACCCTCCAATATTTTATCTGGTATTCTTACAAAAACCACATCGGCAATGCCTTCTGTTTCGCCCTCGGTATCTATCTTTATACTTTCGATTCTCTTCTCGCTAAACGATACTTTCATTGGAAGACTGCCGCTGTGACCGATTGCATTTACCTCATATTCACCCGGTTCAAAAGAAAATTCCTCTTCCTCATTCAGCTGATTTGCAAGTTTAGCAAAACGCATGAACCGCAGGAAGCATATTTCCAGAAAATCTATCGTTCCCTCATTGTTTAGATTTCCTGCTTCATCGAACGCCTGATTGGCACTGCTAAGTAAGAACTCATAACCCGGCATTACATTGGCGTCCACACCCGGTGCATCCAGAATCTGACGAAGATGCAGCTGTGCGCGAGAGGAACCCTGCGTGCCAAGGGAGGCACCAACAATCATAACCGGTTTACCGGCAAATGGATGAAGATCAAAGCTTAACCATTCAATCAGGCTTTTCAGACCGGATGGGATGGAATGGTTATATTCTGGAGTAGCTATAATCACACCATCACTTGCAGTAATCTTATCATTGAACAGCTGCAATACGTCACCGTAAGACTGATTATCAGACTGATTAAACATAGGAACATCTGTAATCTCAAGTATTTCAATCTCTGCCTTTGAATCAAATTTCTTTTTCATAAACTGAAGGAGTTTACGATTATAAGATTTTTTTGCATTTGTTCCAACAATCGCTATAAATTTCATAAATATTAGTCCTCCTTCTCTTGCCAAGCATATTTTTTAACTTTTTTATTCTGAACTTTTTCTTCCAGAAGCTTAGATGTGATATTGGTAAACAGAACAAATTCTCTGAAGGTTTCATCCAGCTCTGAAACCTTTTCCGAGTAAATAAGATTACCAGAATTATCGAATGCACTTTGTGATTTTTCTAAAAGAAACTCACTGCTTGGCATAATTCTAGCAGCAATCTCAGGAGAATCCAGAATTTGCCTAAGGTGCGCCTGTGCTCTGGAGGAACCTAGAATACCATAGGATGCTCCCACGATTAAAACCGGCTTATCCGTAAGTGCCTGACTGGTGTAACTAATCCATTCAAGAGCACTTTTTAATACTGCGGGTATCGCATGGTCGTATTCTGGGGTTGCTATGATGACTCCATCCGCTTTCAAAATTAGATTCGATAACTCTGCAACCTTTTCAGGAACCTCTGAATCTTCCGGTTCCATAAAGGCGGGTAAATCCTTAATTTCAAATAACTCGATCTCTGCCTCCTCTGAAAAATGCCTTTGCATAAATTGAAGCAGCATACGATTCGTTGACACATCTGAATTCGTGCCTACGATAGCTAAATATCTCATAGTAATCCCCTTCCTATTGATTAATTTCTCACAGTTGTCACAATATTTTTGATATTATTTTAACACGTAATATCTATTTTATCTAATAGTAATTTATTGAACTTCCATTACAGATTTGTTATAATCAGAAAAAACGAAACGTAATAAGCTTTTCTAAAGGATGGAATGAAATGTCTAAAATCGGTTCTCAGGAAATTTTATATTACATTGATGCTATTTTAAAATACAGCAATTATAGCAAAGCTGCGAAATCACTTTATATTTCTCAGCCATATTTAACGCAGATTATTAAAAGAGTCGAAAGTGAATTGGACTGCGAACTGATTACTCGTAATAAACTCCCTTATCGTTTAACGGAGCAAGGCAAGCTCTATTACCAGTATTTGACTTCCTTAGAAAACAACTATTCAAAGCTGCTAAAAAACCTATCTGATCTTTCTCATAGTGATACGGTTATAAAGATCGGTGTACTCCCTAGCCTTGGCACCTACCTTTTACCACTTTTTATACCGCAGTTTCTTGGCAGGCACCCAAACTGCAGAATTGAATTGACTGAGGTTTTGCCAGAGAAAAGCGAGAAACTCATTCAAAATAATGAACTGGACTTCTGGCTAGGACAAAACTCAAGAAACATTTCGCCATACTTAAGCTCGGTTAGCTGGGGAAGGCACCAGTATTGGGCTGTAATACCGCGCTGCTGCGATCTCTACCAGAAAGATGTCGCTATGATTCCTGAATCTACAATTGATATAAGTAAAATCTTATGTCAAAGATTGGTGCTCACATCGAAGGGTTCTGCAATAAGAAGACAGATTGACCATCTGCTTAATGTGTATAAGGTAGAGCCCAATATTATAATCGAAAGCACTGAAATCTATACTGCGCTTAATTTGGCCACCAATAATTTAGGCCTGACGATTATCCCCGAAAGTATCTATGTTAAGGAATGCCCGTCGGATTACAATATCTACCCCATTCCCATAGATGAACTGAGCTTAGATTATTTTATCGCATATCCCAGTGAAAGAACCCTATCCGATATTGATAATGACCTCATCCATACCTTCTTATCTCACGGGCAGAACCATACCGATATAGGAGATTTCAATGACTGAATTTACAAAGATCATTCATCTTATGGGAACAAAAATCACTCTTTATATCAAGGGAACAAATGCGGAAGAACTGGCGCAAAAAGCAGAAGACATGCTGGTTCATTACAATAAAATCTTTAGTGCCAACAGCGATCACTCACAGCTAGCCATTCTTAAAAAAATGGCTGCAATCGCTCCGCACAAGGTAGAGGATGAGCTGTACAACCTGATTAAAATAGGGAAGAAACATAGTTTATGTGAAAATTCTTATTTAAATATCGCAATAGGTCCCTTAATCAAGCTATGGAGCATTGGATTTAAAGAGGCACATGTGCCAGAGAAAGAAGCAATTGAAAACACATTGGAGCTTTTAAAACCAGAAAATATTCAGCTGGATGACGATAAAAAAACGATCTATCTTTCAAAAAAAGGAATGGAGATTGACCTTGGAGCCATAGCCAAAGGGTATTTCGCGGACAAAGTGATGGAGTTTTTTAAGAAACAGGGAGCTACCTCCGCTATGGTAGATATGGGTGGAAATGTTCTCGTTTTTGGAGAATCACCATCCGAAGGCGGCAACTGGAAAGTTGGAATACAAAATCCATTCTTACCAAGAGGAAATGCGGTAGCACTTGTCAAAATCAGAAATCAATCTGTTGTCACCTCGGGAATATATGAAAGAGTTCTTGCAAAAGGAGATCGGAAATACCACCATATATTCAATAGCAAAACAGGCTACCCAATTGAAAGCAACATTGCTTCTTTCACTGTAATTGCGGACAGCTCACTGGACTGCGATATTTATACCACTAAACTATTTGGATTGGATGCAACCTCAATCATTCAGAAAGTGAATAAAATGAAAGAAATGGGTGCTATTGTAATTACTGTGGATGGCAAATTAGCTTATACCGATAATCTCATCGGAAAAATAGCTCATCTGACTCACGGGTAATAAGCATGTAAGAAAGCCAGCATCGAAAGACGCTGGCTTTCTTATTTCTTTTTTCCCTGCCTGGATGAGACCCAAACGGCTCACATTGCTGCCACCAATGCCCTATTTCTGCGATGCCAACGTTGCACACTTTTGCGTTTCCGGTGACTATTATTTTAATATCGTTCACCGTTGCATTATAAAACAGTTCCATTTTTCTTATATTTTTATCTTCGTCTTTATCACTGAACAGTAACAACTCTTCCCTGTTAGCAATAATCGTAACAGAGCCCTTATATTCTTCGCCGTCAGGAATACCGCATTTGGCATAGATCCATGGATTATTCTAGACATAAACGAAGTGAGTGGAACCGCATCAATCACTGATGAATTGGTACCCTTTACCGTGCAAGGCGAAAAATAAACTCCTACTTTTAATTTGTTTAGCAGCAGAGGTGGTACAAGTAAGGAGTAACTATTCTATGTTGATTTTCAACAGGCCTTAAATCTGTTATATCTTAGATTTCTTGTTTGTTAAGAATAAAGTTGGAATGAATAATACAAAGCTATTGTGCGACTGCCCTTGTTCATGAAAAAAGCCACAGGGTATTAACCCTATGACTTTTCATCATTATTTATATATTTGTTTGTTCTGTTATATATATCCGACCAATTTAAATAGAAAAAAAGCCACAAGGCATTATCCTTGTGGCTTTTTCTAATGGTGGAGAATAGCGGGATCGAACCGCTGACCTCCTGCATGCCATGCAGGCGCTCTCCCAGCTGAGCTAATCCCCCATAGGCTGCTCTGCAAAAAACACTGTTTTTCGCTGAACTGCCTGACTATAATATCATGATATACCCAAAAATGCAAGTACTTTTTCAAAAATAATGTCTTTTTATGTATTCTTGATTATATCTAGGCTATATTAAAATTTACAAGAACAACTCCGGCTCAGCCCGACGAGTAAAGCCTTCTTCCAATTCATGCTGGTGATATAGATACCCTTCATCCGTATAGTACTTGGCACCTTGGGGGCATTTCTTAATACAAGCACCGCATTTAATACAGATGCCAGTAAATACGCTAACATCCTCAAAAGAAATTGAGCCCATCGGACATACCTGTGCACAAACCTTACAATCATTGCAAGCTGTACTGGTTTGAGGCTTCACTTTTCGAATATCTACCGGGGTGCCTTTTCTGTCTCTCGGCTGATAATACCCTCGATATGGGTACGCAACTCCCTCTACCTCAATGAGAGGCAACTCTTCTTTAGCAAGCAGTTTTTCAGCAATACGATGCCCAAAGTCCACTGCCAACGAATAATCTTGCGCGTCCGGTCTTCCGGCAGCCAACACACGAGAAAAAGAATGCTCACCAATAAAAGCGGCGGCTGCAATGGGATAAAAGCCTGCTTTATGTAACAAATCGCGAAGTTCAATCAAGGCATCATCATAATTACGGTTGCCATATAGCACCACTGGAACAGCCATGGCTTGATTCCCCTGCAACGTGTCCAAAAATTTTAATAGAACATTTGGCACTCGTCCTGCGTATACTGGAGTCCCGAAAATCACCAAATCGTCTTTTTCAAATACCAGGGGACACTCCCGGTCTTTGGGTAGGGTAAAATCTTCACAGCTTACAGGCAAGCCTAATTTCTCCCCCACTGCCTGCGCTATTTTCTTTACTGTTTTTTCTGTCGTACCCGTGGCACTAAAAAACACTGCCTTTATTTTTTTAACCTCACACATTTTCCTCGCTCCTTTTTATGTAAATTTTATCTTCCACACTCTCACGCCCATTATACCATATTTAATAATTGTGTTTTACCGAACTGTAAATTTTATATATTAAAAGCTTAATAAAATAATTATATCATACCATTTTAACTTTCTGCTTTTACCATTCGAATTAACTAATCTGTTTTTTGTAACTATTTTATTATTCTTTTCCAGTTCTAATTATTGAGTGATGAATAAGCCTATAAATTTCGGGGTAAAATTTTATACATACTATCTAAATAGTGAAAAGGAGGTTTTTGAATGGGTATACTTGCTTGGGTAATTATTGGTGCTTTAGCCGGTTGGATTGCAAGTAAATTTATGGATACAGATGCCTCAATGGGTGCATTTGCTAACATCGTAGTAGGTATTGTTGGCGCCATGATTGGCGGATTTATAATGAACATGCTCGGTGGAGTTGGAATTACCGGATTTAACCTGTGGAGCCTACTTGTCTCTGTCATTGGTTCCGTTATTCTATTGTGGATTTTAAGAATGTTCAAAAACCGTTAACACACAAGTAAAAACTTTGAATAAAGAGCAAGTAAGGAGCAAACGGAGGAATTCCGGATGCTCCTTACTTGTTTTATCTTAGCTTAATTTGTTAGTGAAACTCAAGTTTTTTATACATCATTCTAAATAATTAAGCTTCATTTTCTATGATAGAAGATTGGTTTTTATGCCAAATCATGGTAAGATAGAATTATTATTTTACTTATATTTTAGATTCATTATAGGAGGTATTAACATGTTTTCTGAACTGTTGAGGAAAAACCCGACTCTCTCCCTGTACCCAGTTACGCATGAATCTTTTTGTCAATATGGGCAAATTATTACTGAATACGATTTTTCTCCCTGGCTTCAAACAATGGAGGGAATCGCAGTTCCCGATTCCGGTAACGTCTATGTAGCGGATGAACCGAAGCTTTCACACACACCGTTGGCTGACTCTGTACAAGAAAGATTAAACGGCTCTATGCCAATTCAAGTTGGTTATTGCAATGGTAACGGCAGCCAGTTAAACGCATTGGAGTACCATAAAACACCGGAATTAAATCTTGCTGTAACCGATCTTGTTCTATTACTTGCAGATATACGTGATATTGAAAATAATACACTCAACACTGCTTCGGTAAAGGGTTATTATCTACCCGCAGGAACTGCATGTGAGCTCTATGGAACAACACTTCACTTTGCTCCCTGCAAGGTAAACGATGAAGGCTTTCAGTGCGTAGTGGTATTACCCAAAGGAATCAACCAACCCCTTGATCACCTGCCCGCAAACGCAGAAGGAGAAGAAAAACTGCTGTGGATGCAGGGAAAATGGCTTATCGCTCACCCAGAAAGTGAATTGGCTAAAAAAGGAGCGTTTGCCGGCTTAACCGGAGTGAATCTCTCAGTTCAATATTAAAAACTTTGTATTATTTTACATTTAGATTTTTTTTAAATCAGAGTTGAAAAACTATAACGTTATAGTTATCCATATAAAAACAAAGTGATAATAAGCGTCTAAAATAACAAAGAGAAGCCAGTGGCTTCTCTTTGTTATTTTGCATTTGAATGTACCGATCTGATAAAACTATAATCTCACACCTAATATCTAACAGCATGGTAACGCAACCAACGAGGCTATTATTAGGTAATCATTACATATACAAAGGCCGGTAATAGATATGCAGATATAATATCGTAAACTCCATGTGCAATAATGAGAGGAGTGATGCTCTTTCTCTTCGAAACAAAAAAATAGGTACATAGAATGATTGTATTCAATGTTATATTGAAGGCTTCACCAAACACAAAGCGAACTGGAGGCCAGTGAATCATATAGAAAATGATACCGTTTAAAAGAATTACAATTATTTTATGATTAGTAATCTCCAAGGATTTGTGTAGAATAAATCCACGCACCATAAGCTCTTCAGTAAATCCCACGCAAAAAATACAGTAAAGAGACATTATACCAATATGTATCCAATTGGGTGGTGATGCAAACATCTTGTAATCCATACCCATCAAAATCAGAGGAATTTGTTGAACAATAAACATTAATATTCCTATAAGAATACCAAATACAATTTCTTTTAAAGTTATACCTTTGAGTCCGATACTGCTCAACGGTCTCTTTTCTATTTTGACAACGTAGAAAAGAATTATGGAAGCGACTAAAAGATAAAATACAACTCCGGTCCATAATCCATCAATCTTTAATACTTGCCCCACCCAATTATTAGAAACACTCAGAAGCAAAACTATAAAATAGCAAGCTATTATTTCGATTCCTGCCCTCATTCTTGAGCTGTTTGAATCAGTCATATTCTTTTTTTATACCTCCTTTATTGTTTTCGATTATTATATTACCATATTATTCCTACCTCTGCCATGCTTGTTATTCTCCTCCCCTCTATTGAAAGGAAAAACGCTCGGTGTTTTATAGACTTAGCAATAGCAGAAGATCAATTGAACTATTATTTAAGTGTTTAACGGTTTACCCTTTTTATTCAATCTCTTGTTTATATTACGGGCGCTTTGCTACATAAAAATGCCGCCCTGGCACAATAGTGCCGGGGCGGTCAATTGTACTATAGAATTAGAACAAGCCGGAGATACGGCCGTTTTCATCTACATCAATGTTCTCAGAAGAGGGCTTCTTCGGCAAGCCGGGCATGGTCATTACATCGCCGGTAAGAGCAACGATAAAGCCTGCACCAGCGGAAACCTTTAGGTTTCTAACAATAATCTCAAAGCCTTCGGGAGCGCCCAGAGATTTTGCATCGTCAGTAAAGCTGTACTGCGTTTTTGCCATGCAAATCGGCAGGTTGCCAAAGCCAAGCTGCTCAAGCTGCTCTGCCTGCTTTGCAGCAGGTCCGGTCAGCACTGCACGGCTGCCGTGGTATACCTTCTGTACGATTGCATTGAGCTTATCTTTAATCGAAATATCAGCATCGTAAACATAGCTGAAGTTGTTGGGCTGCTCGCAAAGGCGAACCACTTCTTCTGCCAGCTCAACTGCACCAGCGCCACCCTTAGCCCATACTTCACTGAGAGCAACCTCAACACCTAGCTCTTTGCACTTGGTGCGAATCAGCTCTAGCTCAGCTTCGGTATCAGTGGGGAAACGGTTGATGGCAACTACGCAGGGCAGGCCATATACCTTAGTAACGTTTTCAACATGGCGAAGCAGGTTGGGCATACCATTCTCAAGAGCTACGAGGTTCTCGTTGTTCAGGTCAGCCTTAGCAACGCCACCGTGATGCTTCAGTGCACGAGCAGTTGCAACAATAACAACTGCACTGGGAGCAATACCAGCCATACGGCATTTAATATCGAGGAACTTCTCAGCGCCCAAGTCAGCACCGAAGCCTGCCTCAGTAACTGCGTACTCGCTGAGCTTCATTGCCATACGGGTAGCCATGAGAGAGTTGCAGCCATGAGCAATGTTCGCGAAGGGACCACCGTGGATAAAGGCAGGAGTGCCTTCCAGAGTCTGTACCAAGTTCGGCTTAACAGCATCCTTCAGCAGTGCGCACATTGCACCCTGTGCCTTAAGCTGGCCGGCGGTAACGGGCTCATTGTCATAGTTATAGCCAATAATCATTTTGCCAAGTCTATCTTTCATATCTGTAATGGAAGAAGAGAGGCACAGAACAGCCATAATCTCAGAAGCAACGGTGATGTCGTAGCTGTCTTCACGAGTAAAGCCGTTGGTGCGCGGGCCAAGGCCATTAATAATGCTGCGCAGCTGGCGGTCATTCATATCTACAACGCGCTTCCAAGTAATACGCTTGGGGTCAATGCGCAGCTCGTTGCCCTGGTAAATGTGGTTGTCAATCAAAGCAGCCATCAGGTTGTTTGCAGCGCCAATTGCGTGAAAATCGCCTGTAAAGTGCAGGTTGATGTCCTCCATAGGAACAACCTGAGCATATCCGCCGCCTGCCGCGCCGCCCTTAACACCGAAAACCGGGCCGAGGGAAGGCTCACGCAGAGCAACAATTGCCTTTTTGCCAATGCGGCGAAGGCCATCTGTAAGGCCAACGCTTGTAGTGGTTTTACCCTCACCAGCGGGGGTGGGGTTAATTGCGGTTACAAGAATCAACTTACCGTTCGGTTTGTCAGCCAAATCACTGAGAAGCTTATAATCTACCTTTGCCTTACCGCGACCATACACCTCTAAGTATTTCTCATCGACGCCTGCGGTTTTTGCAATTTCACGAATGTCTTTTGCTTCGTACTGCTGTGCAATTTCAATATCAGATAAAAAGCCCATTGTTATAATTCCTCCTGATTCTTAGTTAATTCGGCCACCGAACGCCTTCCTGCCCGCCACTCGCGACCCACCCAGTGTTCGAAACCAGTCTTTATTCCAAAATACCACACCGCTTACCACGTTACAATAAGCAAATTACCGTAAAGCGTCCAATTTGACGATTATAAGACGTAAAACCCCATCATTAACAGACGCTAAAGAGAGCAAATAACCAGCTGGAATGCAGCTTAAGCGATAAATCAGTGTGTTTGGCACCAATTGTTTGGTGCAGAACCCTTGCGTCGAAAACAAAAGAGTACTGCATTTATTTACTGCGCGAATAGGACGGAAAATAAATCCTTCCGGTTTGCTTAAAATAAAAAGATACCTAAATTTGAACTATTCAATGAATGAATCACAATTCAAAAGACACCTGCGCTACCATTATGCGTACAGCAGTATTTCCCACTCCTCGAATTTTTACTCGCAATGCTACATCTTCACCTGCAATTTCTACCCGTGCAGCATCAAACGAAGAAAGAGAGACGCTTTTTTCTTCTACCGATATATTAGCATCCCCTTGAATACACCAGCACAACCATATATTACGTGCACCTGCAGTATTTTCACAGCATATCTCAGCCGACTGCCCAGCACCAACAATGAGTGCATAGGAATTCCCGCAGCATACACCCTTACGTGTCATTAGGTTGTAGTCTATTACTTTCCCTTCGCTGCGAGTGTTCCACGCGCCGTCAAATGCGTCACATTCCAAGGCATGTAAAACCACCGGTATTTCATTTTCATTATAATATAGTTTTAGTTCCCCCTCAATGGGTGCGATAATACGCTCGTAATCCGGCAAAGAAGTAAAAACAGATTCCTCCAACTCCACAGTGGCAGAGCTTAAGCGAAAATGAAAATCACGGTCCGCATACAATGCTCCGGGCGGGTCAATAATAATTTGGGTCGTTTTTCCACCTGACCAATCACTTACAATATAGTCTTTCGATTTAATTTTTTCTAGTTTAGTCATATAAACTCACTCTCCTTCTAAAAAGCGCTTCAAATAAAGACGGTTTTCTTACACTATATCCGCTCTCTCGTCTAATAAACGTCATAAAGAGGTATACACCTCTTAAAAAAACGATTTGGGTGGTTGCACTTGCCGAAATCTTCTATTATGATTGTCATATAGCAGATTCCGCTGCCGGATTCCCGTTTTCAGCGCGGATACATCCAAACATAAAAATTCAAAATAAGAAACGGAGCCGATCATTATGATGAACAAAATTTTGGAATGTGTACCAAACTTCAGCGAAGGACGCGACCTGGATAAGGTTGAGAAAATCGTCTCCTCATTCCGCGGTAAAGAAAATGTTAAGCTGCTTGATTACAGCACCGATAAAGACCATAACCGCTGCGTTGTCACTGTAGTTGGCGAACCTGAAGCCCTGCGTGATGCAGTGATCGAGGCCATTGGCGTTGCCACCGAGCTAATCGACATGACCAAGCACGAGGGCCAACACCCCCGCATGGGCGCAACCGACGTTGTTCCCTTCATCCCTGTTCGCAACTGCACAGTTGACGAAGCAAGCGAAATTGCCAAACAGGTTGGCGCTGCAATTGCTGAGAAATTCGGCGTACCGAACTTCTTATATGAAAAGACTGCTTCTGCTCCCCACCGTGAAAACCTCTCCGAGATCCGCAAGGGCCAGTTCGAAGGAATGGCTGAGAAATTGAAGGATCCCAAATGGACTCCCGACTTTGGCCCTGCACAGATTCACCCCACCGCTGGTGTAACTGCTGTTGGCGCTCGTATGCCTCTAGTTGCTTTTAACATTAACCTCGACACCCCAAACCTTGAAATTGCTAACCAGATCGCTCGTAAGGTGCGCTTCATTGGCGGCGGTTTCCGTTATGTTAAGGCTATGGGCGTTATGCTCGAAGACCGCAACATCGCTCAGGTATCTATGAACCTGACTGACTACACCAAATCTGCTGTATACCGTGTATTTGAGACCGTTAAAATGGAAGCTCGCCGTTACGGTGTAAATGTGGTTGGCAGTGAAGTAATCGGTCTTGTTCCCATGGCTGCTCTGGTTGACTGCGCTGAGTATTACCTGCAGATTGAAAACTTTAACATGGAGCAGGTTCTTGAAACCCGCCTGTAAGCAATAACTGGGAGGTTACAAACCAATGGAAATGAAAGATATGACCCTTGAGGTCTTTTGTGCCACTACTGCATCTAACGAGCCTGCCCCCGGCGGCGGAAGTGTTGCCGCTCTAGCTGGCGCACTGGCTGCCTCTTTGTCTGAAATGGTTGCTCAGCTCACCATCGGCAAAAAAGGCTATGAAGAAGTTGTGGATGAAATGAAAGCAATTGTTCCCGAAGCCGCTGCTCTTCGCACCGCGCTTTTGGATGAAATCACCCGTGACAGTACTTCCTTTAACGCATATATGGAAGCAATGACTCTGCCGAAGGATACGGACGAGCAGAAAGAAGTACGCAGAAACGCAATGCAGGAAGCTTTGAAAAAAGCTGCTGAAGTACCGCTGCACGTAGCTGTAACTGCTGCTAAAATTATGCCGATGGCTGCAACGATGGTGAAAAAGGGTAACTCCAATGCTGTAACCGATGGCTTGGTTGCTGCAATGATGACCCGTACTGCAGTTTTGGGCGCACTGCTCAATGTGAAAATCAACTTAGGCTCCATTAAAGATGAAGCCTATGTGGCTCAGATGAATGTTAAAATTCATGAGATTGAAACTGCTATTATCCGTGACGAGGCCGCTGTTTTGGCGGAATCGCCTCTGAAATAAGTTTACTAGCACAATCCTTTACTTTTATCACATAAAGAAGCGGCCGGAATTTTTCCGGTCGCTTCTTCGCATATAAAATAAATTACAGCTAGAATCGACCTACCTTAACGCTATTTCTGTCATAGGAACTCAAAATTGAAATGAACCTAACTTCAATTGAATAGAATCGAGTTTAGTTTAACGTAATCCAGAAGAAATCGCAATCCCTCTTCTCATGTTCACATACTGCTCAAAGAGGATGAGAAGCCTTTTCTTCTTCCATTTATAATTGAATAAAATTGCTCTTATCATTATCTTTCTTTTTCGAAGTTCATTTTGTTAAACCATTCGTTTCTCAAGTAAGAACCTGTCACTATAAGTCTAGTTTTTGTGAAAGCTGCATGCTTTTCTAAGTCTTTCATCTCTCAAAAGGGGAAGCCAGCCTACCCTATTTATCTACCCTAGTTCCTGATTCATTTGAAATTTAGAAAGGAATTCATCAAAACATGTTGTGATCTACAATACCCAATAATTGGAAATAAGACTATCTTATCGCCATAAAAATCATTAAAACTTGCTGCTAAATCAATTTGTTTTTGACTGATATAATATAATTCTCTTAAATCACTATGTTATTATTTTAGCAGTTAATCGAGCATCACTTGCAAAAACCTAGATTATATGCAGTTTTTCATTAATGAGTTAGTTAATTATATACGCCCTTATTGATATTAAAAGCTTGTTTTTTTTAACCTGCTAACACCTCTTAATAGCCCTAACTTGTTTTATAGGTATATCCTCAATAAATCGCCAACATTCGCTTGTATTTTCTATTTTTTTGACGTATTTTGAATTTTGAGACGGAAATTTATGGCAATTTGTAACTTTTAAAAGACGCCATAATATGTTGATAAAAGATACTATTTGAATAAAACAAGACAAAAATTCAAGCATACTGCCATTTCTGCTGTTTGTTATCTTATTAGCATGATAAAATAACATCTTATTTCCGTCTTATAAAAATAGACAATTAAAGCCTAACTTCAAGTCTTGATTTAAGAAATATCTTATCTTAAAAACGACAAACTATATAACATAATGGTTATACAAATATCCAAATCGATTCATTCGCGATATGGAACATGGTTCTTTTTTCATATTTTTTTGCAGTTGATAGACTTCTAAAATTCATTTTATAATATTGTCATTTCACTTTATTAATTTAACGATTTAATTAGATGATTGAATGACAAAATAAACTATTAAAGCAATTTTAGAATATTTCCTCTATTTTTCTTCTATTAAAAAGTGCGTTTTTTGATTCTTAAGTAGAAGTAATCATCAGCTGCATAATTCTTCAGAGCCCGCATTCCATCTGGTATTTCTCTCATTTTTGGGGTGTAAAAAGTATGAAAGCAAAATAACAACTTCTTTCTGTTAATCAATATTTTCAATTTTTTTATATCAAACCTCTTCTCTTTTGTATCTTTTCCCCGTAAAATAGGAATGAAAGTATTTTAAAAGCTTTTCTTTATACCGTAATCTTGGTATCTTCTCGCTGAAACTTTCTCTGGTAGAATGCTTTTCATCATTTCTTGCCATCAGCATTATTTTAACTGAGATTACCTCTTTACTGGATTGCAGTCTAAATATAGCAATTTTTGCAGGCTGTTTATCGCAAAGGCAGAAGAACTTAGTTAGACGTTTCTTTGACATGCAAAGTTGTATAATCTGGTCAAAGTTCAGCAAGTGATTTGTGTGTGAGTTGCAAGTGAATCAAAATGGTAAAAGGAGATTGTACATTATGAAAACAGTAATTTTGACCGGCCAGGATTTGACCCTGGAAGAATTTGCGCTGGTTTGCCGCGAGGACGTGCCTGTTGCGTTATCTGAACAAGCAAAACAGAACATCATTGAATCCCGCAAGGTAGTAGACCAGATTCTTGATGAGAACCGCGTTGTATACGGCGTAACCACTGGCTTTGGTAAATTCAGCGATGTTGTCATCAGCAACGACGAATGCAAGCTGCTGCAAAAGAACCTTATTATTACCCATGCAGTTGGCGCTGGTAACCCCTTCCCCCGTGCTGCGGCTCGCGGAATGCTGCTGCTGCGTATCAATAATATGGCTAAGGGCTTTTCCGGCATCCGTATGGAAGTTGTTGATGTTCTGGTTGATATGCTCAATAAGGGTGTTACTCCTCAAATTCCAGAGAAAGGCTCTTTAGGCGCTTCTGGCGACTTGGCTCCTCTTTCCCACATGGTTCTACCCATGATTGGTCTTGGCAAAGCAGAATACAAGGGTGAGATCCTAGACGGTGCAGAAGCAATGAAGCGCGCTGGCATCAATGTAATTGAACTAAGCGCAAAAGAAGGCTTGGCACTAATCAACGGTACACAAGCTATGACCTCTACCGGCGCTTTGACCGTATACGATGCACTTGAGCTACTAAAGGTTGCAGACGTTGCCGCTGCTCTGAGCTTTGAAGCACACAACGGCGTAACCGATGCTTTGGATGAGCGTATCCACGTTATTCGCCCCCACAAAGGCCAGCTCGATACTGCCAAGATTCTCAAGCAGCTGCTCAAAGGCAGCAACAACACCACTCGCCAGGGCGAAATTCGCGTTCAGGATGCTTACTCCCTGCGCTGCGTACCGCAGATTCATGGAGCCAGCAAAGACGCGATTAACTTCATTAAGCAGAAGGTTGAAATTGAGATTAATTCCGTTACCGATAACCCAATCATTCTGAAGGATACCATGGAAGGCATTTCTGGTGGTAACTTCCACGGCCAGCCCATGGCTCTTCCCTTCGACTTCTTGGGAATTGCAGTCGCTGAGCTCGCTAACGTTTCTGAGCGCCGCATTGAACGTCTCGTAAACCCCGCATTGAGCGGCCTTCCCGCTTTCCTCACCAAAGATGGCGGCGTAAACTCTGGTTTTATGATTGTTCAGTACTCCGCTGCTGCTCTGGTTTCTGAAAATAAAGTTCTGGCTCACCCCGCCAGTGTTGACAGCATTCCTTCTTCCGCTAACCAGGAAGACCATGTTAGCATGGGTACCATCGCAGCTCGTAAAGCTCGCGATATTCTGTCTAACGCTCGCCGTGTATTGGCAATGGAGCTGATGTGCGCTTGCCAGGCAATCGATATGCGTGGCGATAAGGGCATGGGTGTAGGCACAAAGCCTGCTTACGAGACCATTCGTGCTTTGGTTTCTAAGCTGGAAGAAGACCGCCCGCTCTATGAGGATATTAACCTCTGCGAAAGCACCATTATCGATGGCAGCCTGATCGCTAACGTTGAGAAAGGCGCATCTGCAATCGAGCTGTAATTATTCGCTCTAGTTTCTTTAAAGATGGAACCGAACACCACTGTCATTCCGATTCTCTGCAAAAAGCCTCTTACAACAGAGACGGCGTACCCATTTTGAAGCGTGGAAGAAAATATGCGTTACGTTGCCTAAAACTATTTTGCCTTGGGAATCAACCTAGGGAATGAGCGGTGTTCGGTTTTTCTTAACCCCCCCACATATTCGTGCGGATGGCTCTTTGAGCAAAGCGATTTCATAGCATACACAAATAAACGCAACGAAAGGAGAAATGAAGCGCAATATTCCGCTGTGTTTGCTCTCCGGTACGTTTTCAGCAACACCGGACCTGAGAAAGCAATTTTTTCTCAGGTTGTGCTCTATGAATCGTGTTACCTGCTAATTGGGCTTGGCATAAAAGAGGGGATTAATAACTGTATGGTAATACAGGGTTTCCCTTACCCAAAACAAGAGGAGGTTATTTTATGGTATTAACAAACCCGGTACTTATTGCCGTTGTTGTTCTGCTTGTCCTGTGCTTTATGAGAGTTAACGTTTTACTTGCTCTGTTTGCTTCTGCTGTTACCGCTGGTGTAGTTGCAGGTATGGGCGTTCCCGCAACAATGACAACTTTTATTAAAGGTATTGGCGAAGACCCGGAAACAGCCCTGTCTTATGTGATGCTCGGCGGATTAGCCGCGACCATCAGCTACACAGGTGTTTCTGACATTTTGGCAGTTAAAATCGCCAAGCTGGTTAATGGTAAGTCACTGGTATTTGTATTTTTCCTTGGTTTTATTTCTTGCTTCTCGCAGAACCTGATTCCAGTTCACATTGCGTTCATTCCGATTCTGATCCCCCCGCTGCTAATCGTTATGAACAAAATGAAGATTGACAGAAGAGCCGTTGCTTGCGCACTTGCGTTTGGTCTGCGTGCTCCTTATGTTGCAATTCCTGCTGGTTTCGGTCTTATTTACCACGGTATTATTGCAAACAACGTAACTAAGAACGGCATGACTATTGATAAAATGGATGTGTGGCGTTATACATGGCCTCTCGGCATTGCAATGCTCATTGGCTTCGTGCTGGTTGTATTATTCCTATATCGCAAACCCAGAGAGTACAAGAACATTGAAGGTTTCGCGGTTGATCTGGATACTGTTGACACCAAAATGACCTTTAAGCACGTCTCTGCAATTGTTGCAGCTGTTGTTACTTTGGTTATTCAGCTGGTATTTGGTTCACTGCCTTTGGGCGCTCTGGTTGGTTTGGCTATCATGTTTATTACCAAAGCAGTTGCGTGGAAAGACATGGATAAGATCATGGACGAAGGCGTTCAGCTCATGGGCTTCATCGCATTCGTTATGCTGGCTTCCAACGGCTTTAGTGCCGTTCTCCGCGACAGCGGTGGTGTGGACCAGTTAATTCAGAGCTCCTTGGGCTTCATTGGCGACAACAAGTTCGTCGGCGCACTCATCATGATGCTCGTTGGTATGTTTATTGTTATGGGTACTGGTACTTCTTTTGGTACTGTTCCTGTTCTGGCGGTTCTGTATGTACCGCTTTGCGCATCACTGGGCTTCAGCATTGGCGCAACCACATTGTTGATTGCCGCTGCTGCTACCATCGGCGACACTGGCTCACCCGTTTCCGATACTACACTCGGACCGACGGCTGGACTCAACGCAGACGGACAGCACGATCATATTTGGGATACTTGTGTTCCAACGTTTATTGCATCCGATATTCCGATTTTCGCACTTGCACTTGTTGCACCTTTCATTATGTAATCGGAATTCATCTAAACAGAAGAGCCATGGAAGAATTCTTCCATGGCTCTTTTCTTTTTATAATTTTTAGACTTTTATTTTCAGAGTTGCTTTTAATTAATCTTTTCTTTATAATAACCTATCCATCTCTTCTAAAAATATAATATGTTAAAAGAGATAGATAATTACAGCCCGTAGAACGGAACGATTAACTGTATATCTGCAAACAGAAATCCACCGGTATAACTGGTGGATTTCTTATTAACTCTCTTTAAACTTCCGGCCTGAAATCATCAGCAATCATAAAAAAATAAAGTGAATTATTTCTTTTCCATCAGTTCAACGTCCAAACCTTCCAAAACACGGTTCATGGTGCGAACAGCACACATTTTACCGCACATGGAGCAGCTATGCTGGTCTTCCGGTGGAACACTCTCAAAATAGTCTCTTGCTTTTTCACCGTCGAGTGCCAGTTTAAAAGTTTCTTCCCAATCCAGCTTTCTTCTTGTTTCACTGATTTGAAAATCGGCCTCACGAGCATGTGGAATGCCTTTTGCAATATCTGCCGCATGAGCCGCAATTTTTGAGGCAACGATACCTTCCTTTACATCTGACAAATCGGGTAAACGCAAATGTTCTGCTGGCGTTACATAGCAGAGAAAATCCGCACCGTTGGCAGCTGCAATTGCTCCGCCAATCGCAGAGGTAATATGGTCGTATCCAGGTGCAATATCTGTTACAAGTGGGCCAAGCACATAAAACGGTGCACCGTGGCACAAGCGTTTTTCCAGCTTCATGTTTGCTGCAATTTCATCCATTGCCATGTGGCCAGGACCCTCTACCAAAACCTGCACACCACGCTCCCAAGCACGCTTGGTCAAATATCCCAGCTCAGTCAGCTCGGCAATCTGAGAAGCGTCTGTTGCGTCTGCAATGCTCCCTGGGCGCAGAGCGTCACCAAGGCTAATGGTTACATCATATTCGTGCAAAATCTCAAGCAGCTCGTCGTAGTGCTCGTAAAACGGGTTTTCGTTCCCCGTCATCTTCATCCATGCAAATAACAGCGAGCCACCGCGCGAAACTATATTCATCTGGCGCCGCTCCCGCATGAAAATTTCGACCGCACGGCGATTGAGCCCCGCGTGAATCGTCATAAAATCCACGCCCTCTTCCGCATGTGCACGAACCACTCTAAGAAAATCCTGTGCGGTTATTTCTTTCAGGTCTTTTTCTAAGTAACCTACTGCGTCATAAATCGGCACCGTGCCGATCATCGCGGGGGAGGTTTCAATCAGCTTCTGTCGAAAGGTATGTGTTTTGCCGTAATTGCTCAAATCCATAATCGCTTCTGCCCCAAAGCGTTCCGCAAGCCGAACCTTTTCCATTTCAACCTGATAATCCACGCAGTCTCCAGATACACCAAGGTTTACATTGATTTTTGTGCGAAGCCCTTGTCCTACACCATACGGATGCAAAGAGGTATGCCGAATATTCGCAGGAATAACTACCTTACCCTCTGCTACTAATGCTAAAAGCTCCTGTTCGCTTTTATACTCTTCCTGCGCCACCTGCCGCAGCTCTTTTGTGACAATACCTTGACGGGCAGATTCCATTTGCGTGTAATGATTCATTGATTTACCCTCTTTCTTCCTTTAATCCTTGTTGGTACAAATCGTAAAAATGGTGAGTTGGCCCACAGCCTTTCCCAATTTGCAGGGAATGACGGATTGCGGTTGTAACATACTCTTTGGCTCTTTTTACGGCTTCTTCCATGGAATAGCCCAAAGCCAAATTACTGGCAATTGCAGAAGAATAAGTACAGCCTGTACCATGGGTGTTTTTCGTATGGATTCGTTCCTCACAAAAGCGATAAAACTGTTCGCCATCAAACAAAATATCGAGCGCGTCCCCCTCTGCATGACCTCCCTTTATCAAAACATTTTTAGCGCCCATCGCATAGATTTCTTTGGCTGCTCTCTCCATATCTTCTGGTGTGCGAATTGCTGTACCTGTAATCGTCTCGGCCTCGGGGATATTCGGCGTAAGCAAGTCTGCCAGTGGCAAAATCTCACGAATCAGTGTACCCATGGAATCTGGCTGCATGAGTGGGCACCCGTTTTTTGCTAGCATCACCGGGTCAATTACCACGTTTTTCGGCTGGTATTCCCGCAGCTTTTTTCCAACTGCAAGCATACAGTCCGATTTAGACAACATCCCCACCTTTACGGCATCTGTTCCAATATCTTGGAATACGGCATCAATTTGTTTTGCAATCATATCTGGGGTAATGTCCTGCACGTCGATTACCTCGCTCGTGTTTTCAGCTACAACAGACACAATGACACTCATTCCAAAGGTACCATGGGCGGAAAACGTTTTCAGGTCTGCCTGAATTCCTGCTCCGCCACTGCAATCAGAGCCCGCTATGGTTAATAGCTTTTTCATTTTGTTCCCCTTTCTTTACATAAAAAGGGATGCCGCCAACTGGCAAGCATCCTTTAGATCGATGTTTCGCTTCCCTACGCCAGTGTTAACTAACAGGTTCAAAGGGTCAGGTTCTAACCTTCTCAACTCCAAAGAGTCCCCCCGCAACAGATTCAATTGTAAAATAAAAAGTGCTTTCCTTTGTGAGGAAAGCACAGATTCATTCATACTCCGTTTGCTTCCCTGCGCCAGTATTAACTGACAGGTTCAAAGGGTCAGGTTTTAACCTTCTCAACTCCGAAGAGTCCCCCCGCAATGTATTCGATTGCTATAACGTTAGCACGAAATTTCTTTTGTGTCAATACTACAAACATACTTGCTAAGAAAAACAGGAGGAATTAGCCCCATATTTCTTTTGCAATTTCTTGTACCAATTGCAGCTTTGCCCACTGTTCTTCTTCCGTAACCTTATTGCCCTCTTCGGTAGAAGCAAACCCGCACTGCGGGCTCAGGCACAAACGGTCAAGCGGCACAAACTGCTCTGCTTCGCGGATGCGCTTGATGATCGTTTCCTTGTCCTCTAGCTTGGGAGATTTGGTTGTAATAAGGCCTAGTACGACCAGCTTATTGGCACTAAGGTATTGCAGTGGCTCAAAACCGCCGGAGCGTTCATCATCAAATTCTAAATAATAGGCGTGTACGTTCTCATTTGCAAACAGCTCTTCGGCAACAGCCGCATAGCCACCGCTGGCTGCCCATGTGGAGTGATAATTACCGCGGCAAACATGAGTGGTAAGAATCAAATCTTCGGGCAAATTTGCGATTGCTGCATTATTGAGGCGAATATACAGCTTCTTTAGCTCGTCTGCGCTGGCAGTGCCGTTTGTTCTGGTAGCCCAATATTTTGCGTCGCAGAGCATGCCCCATGTGCAATCGTCAAGCTGAAGATTGCGGCATCCCTCTTTGTAAAGCGCCAAAATAAAGTCGTGATATGCTTGTGCCAAATCGCGATATAGGTCTTCACGATTTGGGTAAACAGCATTGAGGTGCTGTTCGTTTTCACCACGTACCAGCTCCGCTAAAAACTGCGCCGGAGCAGGAATGGTTTGACGAGCGATTGCTCTATCGCCTACCATTTCTTTTAAGAAATGGTAATGTGCTAAGAACGGATGATCTACAAAACGGATTTTACCAACCACTCTTGCCGAATCTGCTCTGGTTTCTTCCCCGTGGAACAGGTACCCACGCCCCATCGTTACACGGTCGATTCCATCAAAGCCCCACATAAAATCAAGGTGCCAATAACTGCGGCGGAATTCGCCGTCTGTAATCGCCAATAAACCAACCTCTAATTCTTTTTCAACGAGCTCACGAATACAACCGTTCTCTACCTCGGTTAGTGCTTCTTTGCTTAAGCTGCCCTCTTCAAACTGTTTTCTAGCATTTTTTAGGCGTTCTGGTCTCAAAAAGCTACCTACAATGTCAGCTCTAAAGGGTGCGTGCTTTCTCTCGGTAAGGCTCATTCGGAATCTCCCTTTCTTATGTGAAATGATGAATAATATATCAAAGTATTTTACTCTGGAATGCTGACAGTATAACACAGATTTTAGCATCTGAATAATTCATATGTTTTGTGACTGGATATAGAATAAAACTATAACCAATATTTTTATGTACGCAAAAATATTCACCGTACAATAAAATAGGCCTGCCAAGAGATGATTTTCACACTCACTTGGCAGGCAGGTCATATAAATTTTATAAATCAGGAAGCTCTACAACACACTCGTCAAAGAATTTAACTGGGCCGCCCATGCGGCATGCGGTAACTTTTCCGTTTGAAACAGTGGCGGACGCCTCAATCACACCGCCGGGCTGCTGCAGCGTGAATCGGCGTGTGCCCTCCCCCATTTGTAGTGCCAAAAAAACACCAACAGCCATGGAACCGCTCCCACAACTGCTTTCCCAAATCAGGGAATCGGTTTCACAAACATACACAACCGGAACCATCTTTTCTCCGTTTAGGAACATAATACCATATGCGCTGGCATCAGCGGCAGCACGCACCTCTTTTAACAGCCCGCGAACAAATTCTTCCTCTTTCTTTTCTCCCGGAACAATGGTATGAACGATACCATCAAAACAAACGACTGGGTACTCTTGGTCAAGATACGAAACCGAGCAGATGGAAACCGGAAGCGGCATTTCCGTTTCACATCGGCTTTCCTCTTGGTCTACCTGAACGGTAAGCGGATGCTGTGCCCCACTGATTTCTACCGTGACCGTTTCCGGATTTCCCGGCAGAAGCATACTAAGCAGGTACCCGTAGCTGCGGGTCGCGTTACCACAGAATTCGCCGCCCATCATTTGAATACGACCCTGTCCACCCATGCGCGGCGACACCTGAAAGGCTACCTGCTCGGCGTGGAATTTTTCCATAGACAAAAGCTTTGCTGCAATGGCAGCATACTGCTTTGATGGTACCTTGCTCATTACAAAAATCGTGATATTACCTGCGGGATCGGCTACTCTGATCGAAAGTTTCACTCAAAAGCTCCTTTCCTGCATACCAATATTTTACTGGTATGGTTTGTCTATTATAGCATATCACGATTACGTCTTATTTGCGTTTAAACTATCGCATCCGCAACCTCCAAAGGCAGGTGCAGCTCATAGGCTCCCGGCAAGTGACCCATGTATTTTTCCGCATTTTCGCAGCAGGCCTCAAAGCCCTCCGGTATCTCCTCTGCAAATTCTTCGGGGTAGTTTTTAATGAGTATCGCTTTAATGCGCTCCAAAATACCCAATGACATGGGAGAAGCCAACATTTGTGCATGGTGCACCGCTTCTGCAAGCAATACCTTCGAGTCCTTAAAGTTGCCTTCTGCCGCATACAAAAGCGCGCAATACGATTTCGTAATACCGCGTCCTACCAGAATGCTTGAAGAATCGTACAGTTTATTCGCGGTAAAGAAACGATCTGCCGCTTGCTCCTTTTTCCCCATCGCTAGCAGTGCGCGAGCCTGATTGGAATAAAACGTTGGGTTTTTGGGGAATTTACGGTCGCTGCAAATATCCAAAGCACGATCATAATACTCTAAAGAGCGTTCAAAATTCTGTTGCTTGCGCTCAACTTCACCCAAATAATTATAGCAGGCAGCCAGATTGAGTACATAGTTCTGCGCGTCCAAAGAAGCGGATTCAAAACGATTAATTGCTTGATTGAGCTGTTCGCGGCTCTCATCGTAACGGCCGCACATGAGTAGATACAACCCATACAGACGGCACTCAATCGCATACTCAATGCCAAAGCGGTTTGCCTTTGCAATCTCCATACTTTTTACAATGTTTTCGCGCATCAACTCGTTTTCCCCTACCTGAATCCCGTAGAAGGTAAGCTGGCGCAGGCAAGCAATATGAATTTGCGGGTGATCCTCCAAATAATCGGCATGTGTAAGGCTGCGATGGATTGCATCCAATCCCTTTTTGTACTGACCCTGCGAAATGCAGTACTTACCAATAACAAGGTATAGCCAAGTTTCCATCTCTGCAAAATCCAATACATTCGGCTGGTAATTGTAAAGGCGAATTAGCTCTGCTGTAAGTTCATCAAAATACTTGGTCAATTGCTTTGGTGCTTTCAGAGCAGAATCCTTCTGCAACTGCAAAATGGGGTACAGTTCATAATTAAAGCGGGAATAGTCAGATAGGCTTAAAATCTTATATTGCAATACCTTTGCGTCATTTCCAGCCTGCGCATAATGATAAATGACACGCTGGTACCAGCTATTGTTGCGAACCAGTTCCTGCGCTTGCTCATAATAATTGGCCACACGGGCATGAAGCAGCCTGCGCTTAGAGGGGGATAGCTGAGAATGTACAAAATCCTGCATTTTCGCATGGCGGAACTGAAAGCGAATCTGCCCATCCGAGACTCTTTCACGAATAAGGCTCTTTTGCTTAAGATCATCCGTCAATTCAATAATTTCAAGCGTGTTACGATTAAAAATATATTCAATGATGTCGAGCGTAATCGATTCCGGGCAAACGGAAATCGTATCCAGAAGCTGACGAGAATCAGTGGAAAGCTCTTCCAAACGCGCGAGTAGAATATCCTGCGGATTCGTTGGCATATGGCCTCCGGCGGCGGCAGAATCCTGGGTTAAATAACTCATTAGCAAATCGAGGAAAAAGCCGTTACCCTCTGAATCTTGATAAATATGGCGGATGATTTGGTCATTGAGCGCATCTGGCCCCAAACGATCCACTAAAATATCCTTTACTACTTGCTCGCTAAAGGGCTCGAGCAAAAGCTGAGTTGCAAATTTTTCACGCAGTAGCGCATTGAGCTGCTTTTGCAGCTGTGGCGTTTGCACATCTAGGCAGGTGCAAATGCACATAATATTGGGGTTTCTCTCTCGAATGATGAGTGAGAGAAGCTCCAGGCTAAGATTGTCCATAAACTGAATGTTATCAAAAAATAGGATAATAGGAGTCTCTTCCCCAACGAGAGAAAATAACTTGAGGACGCTGTTCCGCGTAGTGCGGTAGTTATAAGAAACCATAATATCTTCCGGTACTTGCACCGAAAGTGGATGGTTGCCAAACAGGGGGAAAAGCGTATTAATATGGTTCATGTAGTTCGCAGGAACCGAAATGTTATGGCTGCGGATATGTTGGTCTAATTGCAGCATAATGGTATTCCATGGCTGGAGGATAAATTCTCTCTCCTCCTGAAAGCAAATGGTTTTGAGTACTATGCAGGAATCCTCACCGATACTGTCAAAAAAGTGATTAATTAAGTACGTTTTTCCAACCCCGTTGTCTCCCAAAACAAAAATATCAGTAGGAGTGCCGAGCAAAAACGACCGGTACGATTTCATTAGATACTGCATTTCTTCCTTGCGGCCAATGACATGAACCATCGGCTGCTCGGGTTCTTCGGTGCTCGACTGCGTCCAGCCGCTGAGAAGGTCGCGGTGCAGCTGAGAAAGCTCGGCGCATGGCGCAATGCGAAGCTCCGTATTGAGTAACTTACTAATGTTTTGGTATACCTTAATTCCTTTATAATAAAGGCCATTTCTATGGTAACATTCCATCATAAGCTGATAGACACGCTCATCTAAGGGGTCTTTCTTCACATATTTCGCAAACAGCGTTTCCGTTTCCGAAACATCCTTGCCCGCAGCTTGAATCATACTGTCGAAAAGCTGGCGGAGATAATACTCCTTAAGCTCGGTTCGTTCCATATCCAGCCAGTTTTCAAATACATCTGCGTTTTTCAGGCTAAAGCCTTGCATCAGTTCACCGTCGCACAATGAAAAATCATGGTTTTTCATAAAATTATCGTAATCAATATCATAGCTTAACTCAGGGTTAAGCGTAAGAAGGTGTTTTTTAGGAGAAACTATTAACTCTAAATTAAATGTCTTTTTAATGGTATACAATGTGTGGCGCAAATTTTTCTTTGCCACCTGAGAGTCATCGGAATCCCACAGCAAATTTGCGGCCTGTTCCCTCGAAATCGTCTTCTTTAAAGCCAAGCAATACAGCAAGGCCTCTGCTTTTTTAAACGGTAGCAATACCTGCTGCCCGTCTAACAATACTCTGGGGGTCTGTAAAAGCTGAAAAGAAATAGTCGGCATAAGGAAAACCCTCTTTCTCATAATCAACAAAAAAACGGAGTGTATTGAATAATTTTTATACTATGAATTTTATTATACACGAACTTTCAAAAAAAAGCATCTATGAATTCACTTTTTTTTAAAAGATACCTGCCTATTATAGACGTTATTTAGACATTGCTGTGTTAGTATGTATTTGCAAAGGAGGTTCTACCATATGAACAATTTTGAGATCGGTAATGCTATGACAATCAAACTTGACCCGGTTCTTCCGGAATATCCCACCTTTAAAGAGGGAGTTCGCCGCGCACCGAAGCGTGAGTTGACCTTGAACGAAAGAGAGATCAAACTCGCGCTGAAGAATGCACTGCGTTATGTTCCTGAAGAGCTCCATGAGCAGCTTGCTCCTGAGTTTCTGGATGAACTGATGACACACGGCCGCATTTACGGCTATCGCTTCATGCCGAAGGAGCGCATCTACGGTAAGCCCATCGACGAATATAAGGGCAACTGTGTAGAGGGTAAAGCGTTCCAGGTAATGATCGACAACAACCTTGACCATGCTGTTTCTTTGTACCCCTATGAATTGGTCACCTATGGCGAGACCGGCCAGGTCTGCCAGAATTGGATGCAGTACCAGTTGATGAAAAAATATCTGGAAGCGCTGACTGACGAACAGACGCTTGTTATGATGTCTGGTCACCCGATGGGTCTGTTTAAATCTCACAAGACAAGCCCTCGCGTAATCATCACCAACGGACTAATGATCGGTATGTTCGACAACCCGCACGACTGGGCGAAAGCTACAGCGATGGGTGTTTCTAGCTACGGCCAGATGACTGCTGGCGGCTGGATGTATATTGGACCGCAAGGCATTGTTCACGGTACCTTCAATACCCTGCTCAACGCAGGCCGTAAGGTTCTGGGCATTGCACAGGACGGCGATTTGAGAGGCCACCTGTTTGTTACCTCCGGCCTTGGCGGCATGAGCGGCGCTCAGCCCAAAGCTATCGAGATTGCAGGCGGTGTTGGCATCGTAGCTGAGGTGGATGCTTCCCGTATTGAAACACGCCACAGCCAGGGCTGGGTAGGCAAGGTAGCCGAAACTCTGGAAGACGCTTTTGCCTGGGCACAGGAAGCGATGGAGAAGAAAGAAGTTCTTTCCATTGCATACCACGGCAATATTGTAGATTTGCTGCAATACGCTGTGGATAACAATATTAAGATTGAACTGCTGTCTGACCAAACCTCTTGCCACGTTCCTTACGACGGCGGCTACTGCCCGCAGGGTATGACCTTTGAGGAGCGTACCGAAATGCTTGACAAGGATAAGGATGCTTTCTGCAAGAAGGTTGACGAATCTTTGATTAAGCACTATCATTTAGTAAAAACGCTGGTAGAGCGCGGCTCTTACTTCTTCGATTACGGTAACGCATTTATGAAGGCTGTTTTCGATGCCGGCGCAAAAGATATTGCAAAAAATGGTGTAGACACAAGCGAAGGCTTTATCTTCCCCTCCTACGTGGAAGACATTATGGGCCCGATGCTGTTCGACTACGGTTATGGCCCGTTCCGCTGGTGCTGCCTCTCCGGCAAGCCGGAGGACCTGCATAAGACCGATTTGGCGGCTATGTCTGTTATTGACCCGAACCGCCGCGGCGCAGACCGTGATAACTATATTTGGATTCGTGACGCGGAGAAGAACAAGCTGGTTGTTGGTACGCAGTGCCGCATTCTGTACCAGGATGCTCTGGGCCGCCGAGACATCGCTCTGAAGTTTAACGAGATGGTTCGCAATGGCGAAATCGGCCCTGTTATGCTTGGCCGTGACCACCACGACACCGGCGGAACCGATTCTCCCTTCCGTGAGACCTCCAACATTTACGATGGCAGTAACGTAACCGCTGATATGGCGATTCATTGCTACGCCGGTAACGCAGCACGCGGCATGAGCCTCATTGCTCTGCACAACGGCGGCGGTGTTGGTATCAGCAAATCCATCAATGGTGGCTTTGGTATGGTGCTTGACGGCAGTGAGCGCGTAGATGCAATTCTGGAAGCTTCCATTCCGTGGGATACCATGATTGGTGTTGCCAGAAGAAGCTGGGCTCGTTGTGAGCACTCTATTGAAACCGTTGCGGAATACAACGAAATCCGTGAGGGTCAGGATTATATCACCATGCCCTTTATCGCTTCGGATGATTTAATAAATAAAGCTTACGATAAAATCGTGAAATAAGAAACCGGAGGAACCAATCATGAGCAAAAAACTGATCTGCCATGCTGCAGAGCTGGTCACTTGCGCCGGAAAAGGACCGAAATACGGAAAAGATATGTCCGATATCGGAATCATTCATGACGGTGCTGTATTCATCGATGGCGACAAAATCGTTGCTGTTGGTACAACCGAGCAGCTTAAGCAACAATTTAGCGGAGTTGACTACGAAATCATCGACGCAACAGGCAAAACGGTTTTGCCAGGATTTGTGGATTCTCACACTCACTTTGTTTTTGGCGGTTACCGCGCGGATGAATTTTCTTGGCGCTTAAAGGGCGACAGCTACATGTCCATTATGGAACGCGGCGGCGGAATTAATGCGTCTGTTACGAAAACCCGCGCGGCTACACTGGAAGAACTGGTAGAGGTTGGCCGTGATCGGCTGGACTGCATGCTGGAGTTCGGTGTAACCACTGTTGAAGGAAAAAGCGGATACGGCCTTGACAAAGATACGGAGATTAAACAGCTTCGTGCTATGAAAGAGCTGAATCGTTCCCATTGTGTGGATGTTGTCTCCACTTTTATGGGCCCGCACAGTGTTCTGCCGGAATACAAAGGCCGTGAGCGTGATTTCATTGATTTCCTGCTTCATGAAGTAATGCCTTTGGTCAAAGAAGAAAACCTTGCTGAATTTGCAGATATTTTCACAGAGCAGAACGTTTTCTCTGTTGAGGATTCCCGCTACTATATGACAGAGGCAAAGAAGATGGGCTTTAAGCTCAAGATTCATGCCGATGAAATTGTTCAGCTTGGTGGCGCAGAGCTTGCTGCCGAAATGGGCGCAATATCTGCTGAGCATCTTCTGCAAAGCTCAGACAAAGGCATTGCCGATATGGCAAAGGCTGGCGTAATCTGTAACGTTTTGCCCTGCACCGCGTTTTGCCTCAAAGAGCCCTACGCTAAGGCTCGCAAAATGATTGATGAAGGTGCAGCAGTAGCTCTGGGCAGCGACCTGAATCCTGGTAGCTGTTTTACCAATTCGATTCCTCTGATGATTGCTCTTGGCTGCATTTATATGGGTCTGTCGATTGAGGAGGTTATCACTGCTCTTACCATTAACGGCGCCGCCGCGGTAGACAGAGCAGACAAAATTGGTAGCATTCAGCCTGGCAAACAGGCCGATGTCATCTTCTTAAAATACCCTTCCATTCATTTTATGCCCTACCACACTGCTATTAACCTGGTCGAAACCGTTATAAAAAACGGTGAGATCGTCCATAAACGGTAACCCTCTCCTATAAAGTGAAAAACTCGGCGGAGCGACAATCTGCCTGCTGCTCCGCCGAACTTTTTCTCTAAATCCTCTTAAACTTTCTAAATTTGCTAATACGTTCATGCACAAATTGGTGCTTGACTTCTGCCATGGAGCAACATTTTCCCGGGTTTTTTGGCGGCCGGAATACCCGCCAAAGAACGGTAGTGATGTTGCTCCTCCTTTATACCTAGAACCCAATTCCCAAAATTGTATAGTAGCCTCTCCCCTGCTACATTTTTTAAACCGCCGGTAAAGCCGGTGTTTTTTAATATGTAGGAATAGCCAGCGCGTACTGTCGTGAACAAAACAACTACTTTAATGACAGCTCTTTCGTACTATAACGGAAAGATCATGCAATTTAGGATAGAAAAAGGCAGCCCCGCTGGTCTGCTGGCTGCCTTTTTCTGTGAGTTATTTTATGGTTTATGGTAAAAAGTTCTTGTACGCTAAATTAAATCATTCGTTTTCGCGGCTTTTCTTAATCTGCTCTTCAATATGACCCATGGTGTGCAGCATCATAAGTGCGCCGAGACGAACTGTAATTCCGGAAGGGTCAAACGAAGGAGCGATTTCTACCAAATCTGCCGCGACGATACGGCCCATTTTGGCCACCCCGGAAATGATGTCACACACCTGGTCAAACAGTAGGCCGCCGGGATACGGCGACGCCACGCCTGGAGCTATCGACATATCGAAACCATCAATGTCAACGGTAATATAATAATTTTTTGCTTTCGGCACTCTGGCAAGAACACCCTCTACACCAATATTATTGGCTTCACGAGAAGAGATAAGAACGCTGCCATAAGCCTTAGCATCCTCAAAATCCGTTTTTTTACTGCTGCCAATTCCACGCAGACCAATCTGAATCATGGGGCCAATGTGCTTCATTTCAGACAAACGGCGCATTGGGCTGCCGTTGCCGTAACGAAGCGGGCCTACATGGTCGTTCCAGTCTAAGTGCGCGTCAAACTGTACTACACAGATTTCTTCGCCAAGCTCTTCGAGTGCTTTACCTACCGGTGCACTAATCGAATGGTCGCCGCCAAGTATAATCGGCACTGCTCCACGCTTGACAATTCCACGCACACCGTCTACAATAGCGTCGAAAGTATGCTGCGGGTCTGCTTGCAAAATATCAGCGTCACCGCAATCCACAATCTTTAAAGGAGCAGCCAAACGCTGGCAATCGTGTTCAAAATCGTAATAACCAGTTTCGCCACGGCTATACTGAGTGGAAGCCTCTCGAATACGACGCGGGCCTAATCGGGCGCCGCTCATATACCCTACGGCGAAATCAACAGGTGCACCCATAACAGCAATGTCTGCATCTAGTTGCTCAAGATCAGTGCATATGGGGTATTTGCCAAATGAGCATATTCCGGTGATGGGAAGGTTTAAACGTTGCTGCATTAAGTGTTCCTCCTGTTAATCGTTCCAAATTTTAGTTGTTATTTTTGTAAGCTCTTCTGAACTTGTATTAATTATAGCATTAAAAATGAGAATCTGTACAGTGAGCTCGTTTTGTGTTATAATCCATTTGCTTAAATTTGTTCGGTAAAGTGTGTTTTTCACTTAACAAAATGTTTGCGCGAAAAAGGAGCCGGCTTCCATGGACCAAACCGATATAAAAATAATGAATATTCTACAGGTAGACTGCAAAACACCAATGCGAGAGATTGGGCGCCAGGTTGGCTTAACTGCACCCGCTGTTTCGGAACGTATCGCACAGCTGCGCGATTCCGGTGCGATTCGTGCCTTTCGTGCTAAACTGAATTTTGCAGCGGCGGGCAAAAAGCTTTCCGCCTATATAATGATAAACGTGCCGCCGGACACGTATACAAGGTTTTGTACTTTTACACAGGAGAACCCTGCCATTACAGAGCATCACCATATTATCGGGCCTTACAATGCACTGCTGAAGATACACGTTACCGATTCGGAAGAGCTGGAAAGTCAACTTACTGAAATTCGTGCTTTTGGCATGTCTCAAACCGCAGTGGTGCTGAAAAGTTATTTTGATCAAAAACCTTTGCCAGAATAAAAGATTCAATTTAAAAAGCGTAATTACCATGACTTTCTAGTGGTTCTTGCGCTTTTTTATTATTTTACCCTGTTTTAGACAAAATATCTGCTTATAATTCTTATAAGGATGGTTTAACCCAATTGCTCTGCGTTACAATTGCACCGAAAGCTGTGCCGAATTTAGGCGCCGTATCCACTGGAACGGCAGCTTGAATCACACACTTTCCATATTATAAGCGCATTTTGCGCAAATTTTTGCGCCGCATCCCCCAAAAGAGCGGCAGTAAGGAGAAAAAAATGCAAACAAGTACCAAAGCCCTATCCCAACCATCCTTTAGCGCACTACGGCTTACGTTGATGGGAATGATGATTGCCCTAACCGTCATTCTGCTCAACACACCACTGGGAGTCATCACACTCCCCATGATTCGCATTACAATCGCCCATATGCCAATCCTCATAACCGCAATACTCTTCGGTTTAACAGAAGGGTTAATTGTTGGCTTTGCGTTTGGCGCATGCACCCTATTCATCGCCTTAACTTCACCAGTATCTATTTTAGACCCCTTTTTCGTTAATCCGTTGGTTTCCATTCTTCCCCGTGTTCTTATCCCGGTTACTACATATTACTGCTATCAAGGGCTGCAAAAGCTGTTGCCAGCTTTCCGTGGAAAAGATACTATCTCGGTAACAGTTAGCTTGGCAATTGGCAATTTAACAAACACCTTTGGTGTTTATGCCATGTTGTACCTGTTATACGCTTCCCAAATACTGGAAAAGACCGGTACCCCTGCTCTCAATTTAATTCTTGGTCTAATTTCAACCTCTACCGTAATTAAATGCGTAGGTATTATGCTAATTGGCACTCCCTTGATTTTATCTTTGCAAAAAGCCATGAAGCACTTGCTACGCTAAACATAGAATCGCTATATAAAGACTTATATTTAAAAAAAGAAGAGATAAGGGCCGTGGATTCGTTTGTTCCACGGCTCTTATCTCTTCTTTCGCTTTAACATCGTTTTTGCTTGTTTAAATACATAAGATGGTCAATTTTAGTTAAAAAGGATGATGCTGTTAATTGATCATTCTTGGCAAAACACTCCGAGCCAATTGTGAGACTGATTTTATATGGTACCAATTTCTTTTCATTAAAAGAATCCACGTTTTGATACAGCCGCTGGAGTAAATCGTTCAGCTCTCGCGGGTTTAAAATTTCTAAAACAATTACAAATTCATCACCGCCATAGCGCGATATAAAATCGCGGCGACGAAAGGTTTTTCGTAGAATCTTTGCCACATGACGCAGTGCTTGGTCACCGCTGTCGTGCCCATAAACATCGTTAATTTTTTTGAAGGAGTCCAAGTCAATCATCATACCCGCCAGCAAATGCTTATCTCTGCTTTTCACTTTAACAGAAAGGTGATGGTCTAAATAGCGGCGGTTGAATAGCCCTGTTAAATAGTCAGTTCTAAGCTGGTCGTTCTGAATATTAATATACAAGAGTAAAATAGACAAGGTGGTAAACGCCCAAATTAATACCCCACTTGGCATAATAAGTTGAATGAACGCACCCACTGCGGGAAAAAAACCAAATAAAAAAAGATTAATGAACTCCTTACCATTTAAACGTTTACGGTGACCCGCTAACAGTATACTAGTAAGAACAACATAGAAAATACATATCAATAATAGGAGCAATACGTATTTCCCCCGATGATAAACATTGTACTCATCAAAAACAAAATAGATATTACCGAATATGCTAATAAAAGATAAAACAAAGTTTATAGCAATTGGAATTATCAAATATGGTAATAACTTTTGAATTCGAGGCCAGCTTCCATAAATATAAAAATCCACATACAAATACCAAATCAAACAGATGATAGGGTTGAGTGAATTATATATGACCATAATTAGAATAGATAAAAAGCGAAAGCTAAACCCTGGCCTTCCATCGAGAAGCCACATTAACGTATCTAAAAAAATCATAACTCCAACGGAACAAATAATGGTTAGAAAAAGCCTCTGATCCGGGTAATACTGGCGATCTTGCCGATATACATTTCGAAATACTAAAATCAATACAATAAGAGCATAACAATTTAGCTCAAGATATTGAACAATCAGATTCACTGGAATGACGACCCCTTCCAGGCAAATTCATACTGTTTTTTATCTCATATAAAAAACAGTAAAGCGTTTACTTTTTATAATATGATAATAACAGTTTCATACAAATATTGCAAATGAATTTGCGCAAATTATGTGAATAACATATAAAAAGTCAGTCTTAATAATGGTTTTTAAGAATTTATGCACAAAAATTTTAAACTTGCATGCCCTTAAAGTGCCTTTTTTGTTTTAGATTCATTAATGGCTTTGATATTTAAGGTTGACAAAAGCAGAGCTTACCACTATGATTTAAAACATACATGATTTATATGATATTGTTCTTTTCTTCGTCACTAATAAAAATCCAACCTATAATAAAATCCAAATGCTGAAAATAGCTAATCTAAAAAAGAGGTGTCACCATGCTTACAAACAAAGAACGCTTAATCCAGCAATTTACTGATCTCATCCACATTAACAGCCCTTCTCTAGGGGAACGGCAAATGGCCGATTACCTAACAAATGAGTTAATTACTTTGGGTCTTACCGTAGAGGAGGACGACGCAGGTAAACAATTAGGCGGTAACTGTGGAAATCTATATGCGTTTTTAGAGGGTGACAGCAGCTTACCTCCCATTTTACTTTGTTCTCATATGGATACCGTTGAACCCTCTACAGGGAAGAAAGCAATTTTAGAGGACGGCGTTTTCCACAGTGATGGAACTACCATTTTAGGAGCGGACGATTGCTCTGGAACTGCGGCTATTCTCGAAACACTCCGTGTTATTCAGGAGCAGAACCTAACGCATCGCCCCATAGAGGTTCTATTTACCATCGCAGAAGAAATTTACTGCAAGGGCTCAAAGCATTTTGATTTTTCAAAGATTCACTCCAAAGAAGCCTTTGTCCTCGATTATTCCGGCCCAACAGGCGTTGCTGCCTCAAAAGCTCCAACGATTCTCTTTTTCAATGTAGCGGTTCACGGGCTTGCATCTCATGCTGGCTTTGCTCCGCAGACGGGAATCCACGCCATACAGGCAGCATCAAAGGCGATTGCCTGCTTGAAGCTTGGGCAAATTGATTCTGAAACTACTCTGAATATTGGCACCATACATGGTGGAAGCGGGAACAATGTGATTCCCGATCTCTGCACAGTCACTGGTGAAATTCGAAGCTATTCCCATGAGACAGCAATCTCTTTGGCAGAAGAGGTACATAAACAGTTTGAGAATGCCGCCGTTGAAATTGGAGCAAAGGTAGAATTTGAAAAAAGCTTTGCATGCCGTGCCTATGAGGTTGCGAATCATCATCCCATTGTAAGTCATTTTAAAAAGGCTTGCCTAAAACTTAATGTAACTCCTGCCTTAGAAAAAACTTTTGGGGGCAGTGACAATAATGTCTTTGTCGAAAATGGAATCACGGGGCTGGTCGTGGCCAGCGCAATGTACCAGTGCCATTCGCTCAACGAATACGCACCTGTAAACGAATTGATTCAGCTGGCCGAGCTAACGCGGCTGCTAGTAACTCTAGAAGATTGAGAGAATCCTATTTATGAAAAATCCGCTGAATTACCAAACCACAGAATATGATTGCGGCCCTACTACACTGCTCAATGCCCTTAGCTATTTGTTCCGGCGGGAGGAAATCCCGCCGGATATTATAAAACATATTATGCTTTACTGCTTGGACTCCTACAATGGAAAAGGCGAATTCGGCAAAAACGGAACATCTCGCATGGCTATGATGTTTTTAAGCGACTGGCTGAACCAGTTTGGTAAGGTGAAGAAATTTCCCATCCATTGTGATTACCTAACTGGGCACGAAGTGTGCATTCACCAGAACAGCAAAATTGTTTCTGCTCTTCAGCAAGGTGGCGCAGTGGTTGTTCGGCTGCGATATGGCTACTGGCATTATGTACTTTTAACAGACGATAATAAAGATAGTATTTCTCTATTTGACCCTTACTACCGTAAAAAGCCCTTTCAAGTAGATGGCATTGATATAATAACGGACATGCCTTTTAGCCAAAATCGCCGTGTAGCCAATGTGCTTTTAAACAATTCTGGAAAAGGCCCCTATGCACTTGGCCCCATCGATACCAGAGAAGCTATCTTATTCTTTAATACCGAAACACAAAAAACGCCAACCAAAACCATTGAGTATTTTATTTGATATAATAAAAATCTGAGCTTCCTCTTCTCTATTTAATAATTGAAATGTATTCTTACTATATTATTCACCCACAAAAGAGCCTTGTTTCTTTTTTAGAAACAAGGCTCTTACATGTAGTATTCGGTTTTACAGATTTCTTCCATCCGAAGCCCATTCCGGCATAGCGGATTTTTGCTCCATTAACGTACGAATATGCCCCACATATACATAGCGGAACATCAGCAAACTTGCCGCTAGAGAAAATACTTCTGCTATTGGGAACGAATACCAAACGGATTCCAATGAAAAATGAGCCAGTAAATATGCTGCGGGCAACAGCACAATCATTTGGCGCAGCAAAGAAATCGCAAGGCTGTATATCCCTTTTCCCAGCGCCTGAAATACCGTACTAAATGTAATGCCAATGGCGGCAGGAATAAAGCAAAGGCTAATAATGCGCAAGGCAGGTACACCAATGTGTATCATTTCAGGGGATGCCTCAAAGATAAGGAGCAGCTGCTTTGGGTACACCCAGAAAAGGAATACACCCGCAGCCATAATCAGCGAGCTTACCACAAGGCCAATGCGAATGGCTTTTACCATTCTGTCTTTCTTTTTTGCACCATAATTATACCCTAAGATTGGCATCATACCCTGCATGAGGCCAAATACCGGCATAAACACAAACGATTGCAGCTTAAAATAAATGCCAAACAGCGTCACTGCCGTATCGGTAAAGCGAACAAGAATGAGGTTCATCCCCATTACCATGACCGATGCAATGGACTGCATAATAATTGTAGGAATACCCACAGCATAAATTTCACGTACTATTTTAAAATCAAAGTGAAACTTTCGAAAGCTCACTTTCACTTCATGTCTTTTCTTCAGCAAAACAGTCAAGGATACCATCATGGCAATGCACTGCGCAATTACGTTAGCAATTGCCGCACCCGGTACCCCCATTGCAGGAACACCAAACCAACCAAAGATGAAAATCGGGTCTAAAATCAGGCTGGTTAATGCACCAATTAGTTGGAATACCATGGGATAAATCATATTGCCGGTAGCCTGCAACGTTTTTTCTACATTGAATTCAACAAATACCCCAAAGGAAAAAATGCAAATGATTTGAACAAATCTTGTTCCGTCTTCTATTACCGTTTGGTCGGTTGAAAATCCTTCAATAAACTGGCGTGCAAAAAAGAAACCAAACAGTGCAAAGATAATCCAGTTTACGAAAGCAAGCAAAATGCCGTGTGTTGCTGCACTGCTTGCATCGTCCCTACGGCCTTCGCCAAGGCGGCGTGAAACAAGTGAGTTAATACCAACACCGGTTCCGATACCAAAAGCAACGAGCAATGTCTGAATGGGAAATGCCAACGATACCGCATTTAGGGCTTCCTCACTAATTTTCGCAACAAAATAACTATCAACAATATTATAAAGAGCCTGAACCATCATGGAGAACATGGCGGGCACAGCCATACCGGCAATAAGCCCTCCTACCGATGCGGTTCCCATTTTATTTTCTTTTAAATCGCTATTTAATATTTGCATGTATACACTCCTGGAAGACGTTATCTTTTTTAAAACCGCTCAGAGAAATAAAGCCATTCCCCCTACCCTATTACCTTTTTTTGGCAGTAATCACAGGGAATCCACTTTACTTCTAGACCTGTCTATGTTATAATTTTAGTTCACAATATGAATGATGGGAGGTTGTCAGTTTGAGTAACGAAAACGGAAAAGAGAACACCACAAATTTCCCCACCTACCGCGGAAAGCCTCTAGTTCGTTGCGGAGATGTGCTTTATTATGGAAGCATGAAAGATAAGTATGTGGTAAAATTAGAAATCAAGAGCAAAAAACGTGTGCTGGATATGGATGTTGCCGATAAAGTCGGCATTCAGTTAATGTATACCAACCCCGACATTCGTGCCCGCAAACAAATTGTTAAATCCAGTGAAAAAGAGGGGCTTTATCTGGCAATGGATATTGCCGACGCTTGGCTTCAGAGGGCTCTCTCAGAATAAGCCGATTGTACCCATATGTACACCCAAATGCAATAAAACATTTGAAACCGCCGGGAATGCTCCCGGCGGCTTTTTTTCTCTTAAATGCATTTTACACTAGCTTTAAGACTTTTGAATTTTACCAATATCGCGGCGGTAGTGAGCACCCTCAAAATGAATTCCCGAAACCGCTTTATATGCTTTTTCCAGCGCTTCTTCCAAAGTACTGCCCGTAGCAGTTACACCCAGTACACGGCCACCGTTTGTTACAAGCTCTTCTCCGTGAAGCGCTGTACCCGCATGGTATACTGTTGCACCCTCTACTTGTGCCTCTTCATTCAACCCGCTAAGTACCAATCCTTTTTGGTACTGCGCAGGGTAACCGCCAGAGGCCATTACCACACAGGCAGCCGCCTGCTGCGACCACTCAATCTGCTGCTGCTCTAATCGCTCATCGATAACCGCTTCCATAATCTCGAGCAAATCGCTCTTCAGGCGAGGCAAAACCACCTGTGTTTCCGGGTCACCAAAGCGGGCGTTATACTCAATCACGCGCGGACCCTTGGGAGTGAGCATCAGTCCAAAATACAAGCAACCTTTAAAGGGATGCCCCTCTGCATTCATCGCCTCGATGGTAGGCAGGAAAATGGTCTCCATACACTCACGAGCGGTTTCTTCATCGTAAAACGGATTGGGGCTGATGGTTCCCATTCCGCCGGTATTGGCACCCTCGTCGTTATCCAGAGCGCGCTTATGGTCTTTGGATGATACCATGGGCCGCACGCACTTGCCATCTGTAAAGGCCAGCACCGAAACCTCCGGCCCGGTAAGGAACTCTTCGAGCACGATGCGGCTGCCGGAGTCCCCAAATATTTTATCTTCCATCATAGAGCGAACTGCCTGCTCGGCCTCGGCGTAATCCTGCGCGATAACAACGCCTTTACCCAGAGCAAGCCCATCCGCTTTAATCACAACCGGGTAGCTGTTCTCACGGCGAATCTCAGAAAGTGCGGCCTCCGGCTCGGTAAATACTTGGTACCCCGCCGTAGGAATGTTGTACTTCTCCATCAGATTTTTGGAGAACACCTTGCTCGCCTCAATTTGTGCCGCTGCCTTATGCGGGCCAAATGCACGAATTCCAACCGCCTCAAGGGCGTCTACCATTCCGGCTGCAAGAGGGTCATCCGGTGCAACAACCACCAAATCAACCTGATTTGCTTTTGCAAACTCAACGACTCCTGGAATATCTGTTACCTTTATATCCACACATTCTGCGTCATGGGCAATACCGCCATTGCCGGGCGCACACCAAATTTTTGTAAGCTTGGGGCTTTCTTTCAGCTTGCGCACCAACGCATGCTCGCGACCGCCGCCGCCAATTACCAGTACCTTCATATTTTCACACGCTCCTGTTTTAAACTCATGACAAACAGCCATCGGTCCTCCTCACAGTGCAGAGGAGCCCATGCTTATAGGGTGTTAGGACGATTAGTGGTGGAACAACCGTATGCCGGTAAATGCCATGGCGATGCCATATTTATTGCAGGTTTCAATTACATTATCGTCGCGAATGGAACCGCCGGGCTGTGCAATATATGATACACCGCTGCGGTGAGCACGCTCAATATTATCGCCAAAGGGGAAGAATGCGTCAGAACCAAGCGATACGCCCGTAATGCCGGAAAGGTAACGGCGCTTTTCTTCACGGGTGAGCGGTGCGGGGCATTCGGTAAAGAATTGCTGCCAAATGCCATCTGCCAATACATCCTCTGCGTCGTCCGAAAGGTATACATCGATGGTATTGTCACGATCCGGGCGGCGAATGTCCGCACGGAAGGGCAACCCAAGCACCTGCGGGTGCTGGCGCAAATGCCACAAATCTGCCTTACCGCCTGCTAACCGAGTGCAGTGAATACGAGACTGCTGCCCGGCGCCCACGCCGATGGCCTGTCCATCCTTGGCGTAGCACACAGAGTTCGACTGCGTATATTTAAGGGTAATTAAAGCCACCAAGAGGTCGCGCTTTGCTTCCGGTGTAAACTCCTTGCAATCGGTAGCAAAGTTTGTAAGCAGAGCTTCATCAATCACTGCGTTATTCCTACCCTGTTCAAAGGTGATTCCAAATACATCCTTGTGCTCAACAGGTGCGGGAATGTAATCTTGGTTTATCTGTATTACACTATAATTGCCCTTGCGCTTTGTTTTCAGAATTTCTAGCGCTTCTTTCGAATAGCTGGGCGCTATCACACCGTCGGATACCTCACGCGAGATAAGCTGGGCGGTCTGCGCATCGCATTCATCCGAAAGAGCGATCCAATCCCCATAAGAAGACATACGGTCTGCTCCGCGGGCTCTGGCATACGCACAAGCCAGCGGAGAAAGATCTAAGTCATCTACAAAGCAGCTTTTCTTCAGCTCGGGAGACATTGGTACGGCAACTGCCGCACCGGCGGGGCTAACGTGCTTAAAGGATGCTGCCGCAGGAAGACCCGTTGCCGCTTTCAGCTCTTTGACTAACTGCCAACTATTGAGTGCATCCAGAAAATTAATGTAACCCGGCCTGCCGTTGAGCACTGTAACCGGCAGCTCACCGCCGTCCTCGCGATAAATTCGAGAGGGTGTTTGGTTGGGATTGCAGCCGTATTTAAGCATCAGTTCCATTATGTTTGCCTCCCCTTAGTGATTCTTATTGATAATTCGGGACTCTGTTTCGCCGTTCGACAGACGAATGCGGCGGGTGAACAACGAAACCCGATTCTCTGTGTTAAGAGAGTTCCAAACCTGCTGGGTAAACTCCTCCAGCTCCTGTGGAACTTGAACACAAACCGGCTCACCCTCAAAGGACGGAATGGGGCTTCCGTCGCAGCGGTAAGTATGAATGAGGTGCCCCTGCCCGCTTGCTGGGGTTTCATATTCAAAGAACATGCGCTGAGCCGAGGAAGGATTGCCCCCAGCACTTTTTAAGATGGACAAACGATAGGCAAATTCGGTACTAGCATTCATCCAGCCGGAAATACGGGGTGTAAAATTCGGTTCATCCGGTTCGAAGGTGCGGCTTCTCAGTGCATCCTCAAAGGTTTCGCCACGGCGCAGGTAATCATGTACGGTATCAGTTTGGTCGCCATTTGTTACAATCACCTCAGAGCCAATCACGCGCACCGGAGAATAAATAATCAGCGACGGGTCAGATAGCTTGGAAGGGTCAAACGCTTGTGTACGCAGCCCGTCACCGTCGCGTACAAACACGCGGTTGCGGCTGTTTTCACTGCGCCCCATAATAAAATAGGCAATTAAGGCATGTGTGCCCTCTGGTGTTTTGCCCAGAATAATTCCGCGCCCGGGGTACCCATTGCCCATAAGGGCCTGTTCTATCGTTTTGGTTGTCATTTGGCATCCTCCCGTTGTTCCATATTCATTTGTATCACGCGGTTACCGGCAACCGAAAGCCGGCCTTCGCAGAACATCGCCACAGCGCGGGGTAGGATTTTCCATTCCGCCTGCTCCATCACTCGCTTTTGCAGTGTTTCTGGCGTGTCATCGTCCTGAATTTCTACTGCTTGCTGAAGAATAATTGGCCCGCCGTCGCACACCTCATTTACAAAGTGAACGGTTGCCCCTGTTACACGCACGCCGCGCTCCAAAGCGGCACGGTGAACGCGTTGGCCAAAGAAGCCCTCCCCACAAAACGAGGGGATTAACGAGGGGTGAATATTCATCATTCGATTGCGGTAGCGACCGATTACCTCATCCCCAATTATCGTCATAAAGCCGGCAAGCACCACCAAATCTGCCTGATAGCGCTCCAAGAGCATTAACAGGGCGTGGTCATAAGCGGGCTGGCTTTCAAAATCACCCCGGCGCAGAACCTCACCCGCTATCCCTGCCTGCTCGGCACGGGTAAGGGCGTACGCATCTGCTCTGCTGGAAATGACGCACGAAAGCCGCCCACCGGGGATTTCTCCCCGGCGTTCGGCATCTATTAAAGCCTGCAGGTTGGTTCCCCCACCGGAAACCAGCACCACAATATTCAGCATAGAACAACACCCTCCGTGCCCTGCTCCACCTGACCGATCACATATACTGTTTCGCCCGCCTCACGCAGTAAGGCGGCAGCCTTATCTGCTTCCTCACGAGAAACAACGATGCACATGCCAACACCCATATTAAAGGTATTAAACATATCGTGCTCCGGAATGTTCCCAACAGACTGCAGTAAATGGAAAATCGGCAGAGAAGGCAACGCGGCTTTCTCAATTTTGGCGGTCATTCCCTCTTTCATCATACGGGGTATATTTTCATAGAAGCCACCACCAGTGATGTGTGAAACCGCCTTTACGTTACAGTTCTTTTGTAAATTCAGAACAGATTTTACATATATCTTCGTAGGGGTGAGGAGCTCTTCTCCCAGTGTTCTGCCCAGCTCTTCTACGTGGCGTTCTACATTCCCAGTTTCCAAACGGAACACCTTGCGCACCAGAGAGAAACCGTTGGAATGCACACCAGAGGAGGCAAGACCCAAAATAACATCTCCGGTCTGCATCTGCGAGCCGTCAATAATTTTCGAACGGTCTACCATTCCTACACAGAAGCCGGCCAAATCGTATTCGTCCTCGGGGTAAAAACCGGGCATTTCGGCTGTCTCGCCACCAACCAATGCACAGCCAGACTGCACGCAGCCCTCCGCCACACCGGCAACAATTTTCTCAATTTTTTCCGGCTGGTTTTTCCCCACCGCCAGATAATCGAGGAAAAACAGTGGCTGCGCGCCGCCGCAGATAACATCGTTTACACACATGGCAACGCAGTCAATGCCAATGGTATCGTGGCGATCCATCAAAAAAGCGAGTCGCAGCTTTGTTCCTACACCGTCCGTACCAGAAACAAGCACAGGCTCCTTCATCCCGGTTAAATCGGGACAAAACAGTCCCCCAAAACCACCCAAACCAGACAAAACACCAGGTGTGGTTGTTCTGGCAACATGGCTTTTCATTAACTCTACCGCACGGTACCCAGCGGTTACGTCTACCCCCGCTGCTTTATAGCTTTCGCTAAAACTTTTCATACCCTTCCCCCTACTTTTTATATCCTAAAACAAAATGAATTACAGAGCATTCACTGCCGCCTGAATGGCATCGTCTTTCTTGGTAACTTCCTCCGCCATTTTCTGCTTCATCTGCTCCAGCTTTTCGGCCAAAACATCATCCGAAAGAGAAAGCATTTGAATTGCCAGCAAAGCCGCATTGTCTGCCCCATCTATCGCAACAGTTGCAACCGGCACGCCACTGGGCATTTGCACGGTAGCAAGCAGAGCGTCAAGACCATCGAGCGTGGAACACTTAATCGGAATCCCAATTACGGGGAGTGTGGTGTGTGCCGCAAGCACGCCTGCAAGATGCGCCGCCTTGCCTGCTGCAGCAATAATAACGCCAAAGCCCTCTGCTCTCGCATTTGTTGCGAACTCCGCCGCCATTAGCGGTGTTCGATGCGCCGACATTACATGCACCTCAGTGGGTACCTCATATGCTTTGAGCCGCTTAATTGCGGCGGAAACAACCGCAAAATCACTGTCACTGCCCATAATAACCGCAACCTTTTTTCCGCTTGACATGAAACAGCACTCCTTTTTTCAAATCATAATACTTGATGCCTCTACTGCCAGAATAAAAAAGCAAAAAGCAGACCACACCCAAATGGGTGCAGTCTGCCCTGTTTAATCAGAAGCCCGGTTTTGTCCGGCATATTTTTTCAGACTGGTGAAAATCAACACAACCGATTTCATGCCTTTCCCTCCGGTCTCTCCTGAGTAATCCATCCCTTTCAGTTTAGGTTAAAAACAAGTAAAATGCAATAGACGCAGCCTCAAAAATCATAAGTTCGTAAGGTTATCATGAGCTTTTCTTTTGAATTAACAGCTATTTTGTCTATTTTGCGCGCTCTTATTTTTCATCCTGCGGATCGCCCGTGAAAAGTTCTTTCATGGATGTTGCAAGACCGGCCAAACCCTGTATTTCGGAAGGAATAATAATCTTAGTTGCCTTACCGTCAGCTGCTTTTTCAAACGCTTCCAGCCCCTTTAGGGCAATCACGCGGTCACTGGGAGCTGCGGCGTTTAGTAGCTTAAGGCTGTCTGCCAATGCTTCCTGAACCGATAGAATTGCCTTTGCTTCACCTTCCGCCTCCAGAATATGAGCCTGCTTCTGTGCATCCGCAGCAAGAATAACTGCTTCCTTCTGTCCTTCCGCAATCAAAATCGCGCTGCGCTTCTGGCCTTCTGCATCCAAAATAATGGCGCGGCGGTCACGCTCTGCCTTCATCTGCTTCTCCATGGAATCCTGAATCGCAGGCGGCGGCAAAATGTTTTTAAGCTCAACACGGTTTACCTTAATACCCCAAGCATCTGTTGCTTCATCCAGAACAACACGAATTTTCGTATTGATTACATCACGAGAAGTCAGTGTGGTATCCAGCTCCAGCTCACCAATAATATTACGCAAAGTGGTGGCGCTCAGGTTCTCAATTGCAGAAATTGGGCGCTCTACGCCATAGGTGTAGAGCTTGGGGTCTGTAATTTGAAAATAGACCACGGTATCAATCTGCATAGTTACGTTATCTTTTGTAATAACGGGCTGAGGGGGGAAATCAATAACCTGTTCTTTTAAAGACACCTTTTTCGAAATACGATCCAAAAACGGAATCTTTACGTGCAAGCCGGTTTCCCACGTTGCGTGGTAGGCGCCAAGGCGCTCCAAAACATAGGAATGCGCCTGCGGTACAATCTTAATGTTAGAAATAATAACAATAAGAACAATTAAAATGAGCGTAGCAAAAACAATCCATCCCATAAGGTAACCTCCTCTAAAATATAGCTTTAAACTTCAGGTTCTACAATCAGTTTTACACCTTCAATACGCAGCACCTGAATATTACTTCCTTCTGTAATTAGCTCTCCGCTTTCCGAACGGGCAGACCAAACACTGCCCATTACCGTAACCTGGCCCACACCTTTTTCGTTATTTATTTCGCTTATTACAATACCAGATTTGCCAATATAGCGGCCAGCATTGGTGTCTACCCGTTTACTGTTGAGCAATTTTTTAACTAAGGGGCGGGTAATTGCAAGTGTAAGCGTAGTTACAATTGCAAACGTACCGGTTTGAATCCAAATGGGCGCGCCCAAAAGGTTTGCGATAAGCGCCGCAATACCGCCTACTACCATCCAAATAGAAACCAATTGCACCGTTACAGCCTCTAAAATAGCTGCGCCTACAATTACTGCTAGCCAAATAAAGGGATAATATGCCTCCATTGTAACACCTCCCGAAGAGTATGAAGCTGAAAGCCAGCTTCTTACGTGGAAAAGCACCCTATTTCCACAAAGGCACTTTCCTTTGCTTTCTTACATTGTTATGGTTTTAGTTTACCATAAATGCTCTTTGAAAGCAAATTTCAGCATTGATACCATTCGGGAATACCATCAAAATATTTCTACTTTGTTTGTAATTTCCGTCTTTTTCACCGCTTTTATTCTGAAATAGAAAAAAGAATGCATTTTTAGTCAGCCGCATGAGAAGAGCCAGTGGTTTGGTTTTCTCTCATTTGCAGCTTACGGTAGCTCTCCGTTACTTCGTTTATAAATTCCTGTTCAACCTCAGTAAGCTTTGTATTGCGCTTTGTAATAATGCCAAATAGTATTTGCTCCGAACAGTTCATTAGTGGAACTGAAACGACTCCATACAATGAATTTTGGTCTGTAAAAGCAGAAATTCCAATGGTAAAAAAACCACCAGTAGAAATTAGATTCATTTGCTCAGCACGATCATTTACATATACAATCCGCGAAGAATCGTTTAAATCAAGATGAAGATTCTCTGTGGTGATATGGTAAATAAAATCCTCAAACTGCCCTAAGTAGCGCACAAAACCATAATTCTTTAGCTCGGTAATATCAATACTGCGGTTACCGTCAAGCAGCTCGTGGTCACTAGAGATACATACATAAGGCAAAAATGTTGCCAACGGTCGGAACTCCAACTCTTTATTTTCAAAAAGCTTTTGCATCATATTTTCATCATGAGATGCAAAATGTATAACACCTACATTCGAGCTGCCATTGATTACATCTTCGATTACATTCATGGTGGAGTCTTCATTTAAACGGTACGAATAATGCTCCAAATCCCAGTAGCGGCAACAAACGCGGTTAAAACACTCCGCCGTATGCGAAAACTTTGTCATAGAGATGCTCATAATGCTCTTGTCTGATTGAATCTCACTCGTTAGTTTTTTTAGGTTATCTATTTCTTTTAAGATTACCTCACAGTGCTTTAAGTATTCTTTTCCGTTTTTAGTAAGAACACATCCTTGTTTGGTACGCTGAAACAGCTCGAAGCCGGCTTCCTCCTCCACCTCTTTTATAATGTGGCTGAGGTGTGGCTGAGATACATACATAACCTTGGCCGCCTGATTAATGGAGCCATAGGCCGCAACAGCCTGAAAGTATTTTAAATACTTTATTTCCAACAAAAGCTCCTCCTTTTTCATACCCTCGTTCATCATAGAACAAATATTCAAATAAATAATATTGAATTAGAAAAATATAAAATAAAAATAACAATTATGACGAATTTTATTAATTAAAATATCTTTTATAATATACTCTTTTGTAAAGATACCATAAAAAGATTGCACTTATGTATTCTTCCTTATAGGAATTCGCGATAAGCGCTATCATGATTTAGTATTACCAAATATTACCTAGTTGTGCTAATATAATAATATTCCATAAAAAACAGTTCAGTCAAGGGGTAATTTTATGTTGATGGCACAATCAGTGGATTCTATTTTACAAGATGCATTGATTTACGGCAGAAAATATCTCTCAAGCGGAAAGGTTGCCAATTATATACCGGAGCTTGCCAAAGCAGACCCATGCCACTTGGGAGTCTGCCTGATGCTGCCGGATGGCAGCACTTACCAAGCGGGTGATTTTCAGCTTCCGTTTACCATGCAAAGCATAGCAAAAACCTTTTCACTCATACTCGCACTAAAAACAGCAGGTTACGAAACAGTCTTTAGTAAGGTGGGAATGGAACCAACAGGAGACTGTTTTGACAGCATTGTGCAGCTCGAAACCAAACAGCTCCCTCCATTTAATCCCATGATTAATGCAGGAGCAATCGTAACCGTTAGCTGCATTAATCTGCAAGACCCTTTTGAGGAATTCCTTTCGCTCGTTCGCCAACTTTGTTTTCGCGATACCATTGCGTTAAACGAATCGGTCTACCTTTCAGAAAAACGAACCGGAATGCGGAACCGTTCTATTGCGTATCTTCTGCAAAGTGACCAAATACTGGAGGGAGACCCCGAACAGGTTCTAGACCAGTATTTTCGTATGTGCTCGGTAGAGGTAACTACTGAGGATTTGGCCAGATACGGATTAATACTAGCAAACGATGGCTTTGACCCCATTACCGGCACACAAATGCTGGAGGAATGGATTGTACGTATTGTAAAAACATTGATGCTAACCTGCGGTATGTACGATGAATCTGGCGAATTCGCCGTAAAGGCAGGAATCCCATCCAAAAGCGGAGTAGGAGGTGGGATTGTAGCGGCAACCGAACAAGGCATAGGAATCGCAACCTACGGGCCGGTTCTTAACCAAAAAGGGAACAGCATTGGTGGAACACACATGCTGGAGTATCTCTCTGGCAAAATGAATCTGCATTCTTTTGCAAGCAAAACATACACTGCGGTGTAAATTAAAGGGGTAATAATATGAGTGTTTTTGCGGAACAACTGAATCAACTACTTAACACAACCAATGGCTTTTTGTATGGCAGCGTACTACTAGTTTTACTTCTCTTTACTGGCATATACTTTTCCATACGCACTCGCATCGTTCAATTCCGAATGGCAAGAGAAGGAATTCGCCTTTTATTTCAAGACAACGATAACAAGGAATCTGTTTCTGGTTTTCAGGCACTGATGGTCTCATGCGCCTCGCGCTTGGGTGTTGGCAACATTACTGGTGTAGCGTCAGCCATCATTCTGGGAGGCCCGGGAGCTATTTTCTGGATGTGGATGACAGCGGCTTTGGGCGGCGCCTCTGCCTTTGTGGAAAGCACACTAGCACAGCTTTATAAGGTAAGAACGCCGGAAGGCGGCTTTCAAGGAGGCCCCTCGTACTACCTAGTAAAAATATTCAAGCGCCGCTGGGTAGGCGTGGTGTTTGCAGTCTCTTTAATTATCACCTTCTCCTATGGCTTCCAAATGCTGCAAGCGAATGCGGTAACCGCTTCTTTGCAGCGCAATTTTGGGAATTCACCGTGGGTAGCCTATGGCTCCGCCATTATTATGACTCTTCTCACTGCCTACGCAGTATTTGGCGGGCAAAAAATTATTGCAAAGGTATCAGAAGTAATTGTACCAATTATGGCTGTTGGCTTTTTGCTCGTAAGCTTAGCCGTTATTTTCTTGAATGTACAGAGACTTCCCCATGTGTTCGGCCAAATTTTCGCTATGGCATTTAACTTTGAATCCGTTAGCGGTGGTTTTTCAGGTACTGCAATCTCCATCGGCCTGCGCCGTGGTTTGTATTCAAATGAAGCCGGTATGGGTAGTGCGCCCAACGCTGCCGGTACCGTAGACGACACGCACCCTGCAAAGCAAGGGCTGGTTCAAATGCTGGCAGTACATATTGATACCCTTATTCTTTGCACGGCCACAGCCCTTCTCATTCTATGCCCCGGCGTTTCTTGGGATGGAAAAGACGGGAGCTACGCCATGCCCTTGGTACAGGCGGCGGTTGAATCACAGTTTGGTGCATTCGGTCTTTGGTTTGTTTCCATTTCGGTATTCTTCTTTGCGTTTGGTACTATCATAGGTAATGTGTATTATGTGGAAACCAATGTGTATTATATCTGGCACCGTTCCCCCTCTACATTGTTCCGCTTGAGCATTGTGGCTGCGGTTTGCATTGGCTGTCTGATGACCGCAGAGCTGGCTTGGAACGTAGCAGATTTTACAATGGCAATCATGGTTCTATTTAACTTTCCCGCTTTGATGATTTTGGCCAATACTGCAATTAAGGTGTTAAAGGACTACGAGTCGCAGAAAAAACAAGGCAAAGAACATATTTATTTCTACGCGCCCAGTATTGGAATTCACGATACGGACTGCTGGAATGTAAATCGAGAAGCCCTGCCAGAATCTGAACCGGTAGAATCAACTTTAAAAGGATAATAGAAAAACATTCCCTTTTATTTAAACGTGTTATTTACTGCTTATTGTAGACTAAAAGCTCCTATAACAATAGAGATAGCAAAAGGCAAGGGCATAAGCCTTCGCCTTTTGCTATTTCTTAACCTGATTTCATTTATCATGAAAGATCTGGGTGAATCGACTCTTGTATTTCTTTCGAAATTTCTCGGGTTCGTTTCACACCGTTACATAATGCAGTCTCAAAGGATTCTCCAATTGAGAGACTGTTGATAATTGCTTCGGTAACACCTCCCTTTGTAATCATTTTCTCAATATATTGATTCTTTTCCATATCAGTTTTAAAATCCGGTAAAATACTTGCCGCCCATTGATAAAGCTCTGTAAATAAAGGATATTCCGATTGAATCGCATTCAGGGAACTTTGAATATCAACTTGGCCAATTTTTAATAGTGCAGCAGGCAAACACACTCCAGCAGTAAAAACATCCAAATCCGTTTCACTTGCACTCTTCACGTATTCGAGATTCATACCTTGCAATAACTGCTTTAATAGATCATGTTCTGGAAACATAGACGCAACACCATTGTCCTGTGCTATGGTGTCAGGGCCGCTAAACATCATTCGGTAAACAGGAGTATCCAATACAGAATGAATAAAATCGATGGATACACCTGCCATACAGGAGACAATCAGGGTCTTTTCCGGTACTACTATTTTTTCCAGTTCCAAAATATCTTGAGGACGAATTGTAATCAATACAATACCAGCTTGCTCAAATATCATTTGATTCGTTGTAAGATTTTGCAACAAACCCGCCGCTCTTAGATTTTCAAGAGTCTTCTGGCTTCCTCTGCTTGAAATCAAAAGGTTTTCTCTCTCTAGCCCATGTTTCAAAAGCGACTGAGCAATCGATTGTCCTAGATGCCCACAACCAACAATTCCTATTTTGAAGCGACTCAGCAATTGTATATTTGATTCTCCCATCGTGTTTTCTCTCCATTTCGTTATATATTCTATTTGAAAGTAATTCTATAAATAGAATATTTTTTCATCTGTTTTTGAACGCTTATTACATTGGTCAGTCTTCATTTTCAAATATAAATATAAGTAAAAAGGTGATACCTTTTGGTATCACCTTTTTTAAATACAAGTGCTCGATATTAGTACATACCGCCCATGCCGCCGTCAGCAGGCATTGCGGGAGCAGCAACCGGCTCCTTCTTATCTGCCACCAAGGATTCGGTGGTCAGAATCATAGCAGCGATAGAAGCGGCATTCTGCAGAGCGGAACGAGATACCTTTGTAGGATCTACGATACCCTGTGTAATCATGTCGCCGTATTCCTGAGTGAGTGCGTTAAAGCCATAGCCAACCTTATTCTCTCTCTTCAGGTTTTCAACAATAACAGAACCTTCGAGGCCTGCGTTTGCAGCAATCTGGCGCAGGGGCTCTTCCAAAGCCTTCAGAACAATCTGCACACCGGTCTTTTCGTCGCCGGTTACAGTTTCCATTAGCTTCTGTACGGGAGAAATTGCATTGATAAGGGCAACGCCGCCGCCGGCTACAATGCCTTCTTCCACAGCTGCCTTGGTAGCTGCCAGAGCATCTTCAATACGCAGCTTCTTATCTTTCATCTCTACTTCGGTAGCAGCACCAACCTTGATGACTGCAACACCGCCAGCAAGCTTTGCAAGGCGCTCTTGCAGCTTCTCACGGTCGAAGTCGGAGGTAGTGGTTTCAAGCTGAGAACGAATCTGAGCAACTCTGTCTTTGATTTCATTCGAGTCGCCTGCACCGTCAACAATGATGGTGTTTTCTTTATCAACCTTCACCTGGCGAGCACGACCTAACTGAGCAATGGTGGTATCCTTCAGCTCGAGACCAAGCTCTTCGGAGATAACCTGACCACCGGTTAAAACCGCGATGTCGCGAAGCATTTCTTTTCTTCTGTCGCCAAAGCCGGGAGCCTTTACGCCAACGCAGGTAAAGGTGCCACGCAGCTTATTGAGAATCAAAGTGGTGAGAGCCTCACCCTCAATGTCCTCAGCAATCATAACGAGCTTTTTGCCAGACTGTACGATGCTCTCGAGCAGGGGCAGAATCTCCTGAATGTTGGAAATCTTCTTATCGGTAATGAGGATATAAGCATCATCGATAACGGCTTCCATCTTATTGGTATCGGTAACCATATAAGGGGTGATGTAGCCACGGTCAAACTGCATGCCCTCTACAACCTCAGAGTATGTTTCAGCAGTTTTAGACTCTTCAACGGTAATAACTCCGTCGGCGCTTACTTTCTCCATTGCTTCTGCAATCAGCTTACCAATATACTCATCTGCAGAAGAAACGGTTGCAACTCTGGCAATATCTTCAGAGCCAGTAACCTTCTTAGAATTGTGGATAACAGCCTCAACCGCTGTATCAACTGCCTTCTGAATGCCTTTGCGCAGAATCATGGGGTTTGCACCGGCAGCCAGATTCTTCATGCCCTCGCGAACCAAAGCCTGTGCAAGCAGGGTAGCGGTAGTGGTACCGTCACCGGCTACGTCGTTGGTTTTGATTGCAACTTCTTTTACAAGCTGAGCGCCCATGTTCTCAAAGGGATCCTCAAGCTCAATTTCTTTTGCAATGGTTACACCATCGTTAGTGATGAGGGGAGCACCAAACTTTTTATCGAGCACTACGTTGCGGCCTTTCGGTCCCAAGGTAATCTTAACGGTATCGGCCAGCTGGTTCACGCCGCTCATCAGAGCTTTTCTGGCTTCTACATCAAAAATAATCTGCTTTGCCATACTGTATTCCTCCTAAATTTAAATATCAAAATGATAAATCATTCCACAACAGCAAGAATATCGGACTGCCGTACAATGGTGTACTCTTCACCGTCGATTTTCACTTCTGTTCCGGCATATTTGCTGCTGATGACCTTATCGCCCACCTTAACGTACATGGTAACTTCTTTGCCGTCTACCATACCGCCGGGGCCAACCGCGATAACAGCCGCGATTTGGGGCTTCTCTTTTGCGGAGCCAGCAAGCAGGATACCGCTTTTTGTGGTTTCCTCTGCTTCTTCCATTTTAATCAGAACTCTGTCGGAAAGTGGTTTGATCGTCATTTCCTATTTCCTCCTTATAAAAAATCTAAATGATTGATTTGGTTTAGCACTCAATATCCTCGAGTGCTAAGACTTATTTTATCCGTTGCTTCCATAAAAATCAAGAGGTTTTTTCCTAAAAACGGGAATTTCATAATTTTTTTACAATTGCTTGTCCCCTAATGAGTTTAGCTTTCCTCTCAAATTTTTCCTGATTCATTTAAAGGCAAATAAAGCCTCCGGCCTAGCTAGTAAGAGACCACAGAATTAATAACAACTAAATCTGAACTTTGATGTAGATTGCATTTTTCAACCAAAAGTTGTAAAGTATTATAATTATAAAGCATTAAGTAACAACAACTTAGTTTTATTTACTTAAAAATTCAGGAGGAGCTATTCTATGTTTAAACTATTAGACGAAAGTTATGACAAGGTTATTCAAAGTGTTTATTTGACTGCTACTGCTGATTATGATTTTGCATTGAAAAAACTTGTTCCATTGATAGATAAACTGGATTTTCAAAGAAATCCATTACGTAAGTCGTTTTATAGTAGACTTGAAAACGATATAGTTAATGGGTGTATTATGCCCTTTTTAACTATTGCAATTAAAAAAGATATTAGTAAGGATAAATTACCTTTTTATACGGACGATAATATTGAATATTTTTTACAACTGCTTGATAACGCTTTCGTTTTGGATGGTATTCAACGTCTTAACACGTTAAAGCGTGTTGCATCAATGCCAGATTTTGATTCATCTAGGCCAATATATTTTAATGTTTTGATATGTGGTTCAATGGATAAATTATTGTATCGTATGGTTACATTAAATAATGGTCAAAAGCCTATGACAGCAAGACACCAAATAGAAGTTTTGGCAAATAATATATTCGACTTTGATAATCTTTCTATTATTTCTGTTACAGAAAAACAAAATAAATTAAGTAAAAAGTTATCTAATGAAGCTACTATGAATAAAGAAAATTTAATAAAAGCATATATCGCATACATAAGTGCCTCAGTTAATATCGATAACCAAAAAATAATTGAGTCCAAGATGGACGAACTTATTACTGATCAAATCATGGACTCCAATATTACGAAGAGAGAAACTCAATATCACGATATAATAAGTTATGTGAGTGGATGTATGGAGAATACTTTTCTAAAAAATTGGTTTAAAACCCCTAATAATTTTATAGGTTTTTCTGCAGCTATGTCCAGTCAATTTGAAGAAATACGTAATACTCCTCATGACGAACTTGTGAATTCATTAATATTATTTGAAAATGCATTTTCATCTATCGATGTTTCAAAAATAAAATTAGGAATGGCTCGAAGACGTATGGTGAAATACTTCTTTGAAAACTATGAGAAGTTATCTGTTATGGATAATAATAGATTGCTTGACAAAATTTCAATGGAGATATAATAACATGAAGATGCGAAATGTAGGGATATATGAATATCAAGAACGATTTTCAGACTCAAAACAAGATAAATTGCCATTATCTATGCAATTACCTACAGCAACGAATGAAGCACTCTTGCTTCGTGTTCTGTTAGGTCAAATAGATTTTAAAAAAAATTCTGGAGCTTTGACTAAGCCAAGAGCTAATTATTTACTTCTTCCTTATGCTTCAACAGGTACCATTACTTATAGTGCCATTAGCGATATATTTAGTAATAGTGATAATCAAATAGATATAATTGAAAACAAAGAAATTATTGATAAGTATTTTACTCAAAATCGTCGTAATCACGATGTTCATGAAAAAGTATTATTTGAAATTTCTAATTATTTTATCAATCAACACCAATCACCAATAACTGCATTCGCACACTTATATAGATGTCTTGAATATATATCCTATAGCTTTCCGATGCTGTATGCAGCGAAATCAAGGAATTATAAAGGGAGCTTTCAAGACCTTAAAAAGTTTTTTTCTGGCGATACTGCCAGTGAGCTTAAATTTTTTCAAAAATTTCTTAAAGTATTATTCGATGATGAAACAACCACACTAAGTTATAAATTTGAAACTAATCTTTCCTTAAGTAATTCGTTGGATTATTTGATAAGTGATTGTTCTCGAGTTTATACTAGGGTTCCTTATGTAATAGAAAATGGTATACTAGAAGTCACATTTGAAAATGTACTTGACTTTTTTATTACTACGAGAAATCGATTTTTTCATATGCTAATTGGTCAAGGCCAAGAAAACTTTAGTTCAAATAATTATGATATTAGTGAGTATTTCTGCTCAATAAATCCTTGCATGTTAAATTGGCTATCAATAATAATTCAAAAAATCACAATATATGGTTTTTATTCTTCATTAACAGATTCGTAGAATATGACTATACTATACCACAAATCATCTTCATGACTTGAAACGCTAAATTTTATATTAAAAATATTTACTCTATTCTCGGAACTCCAAGCATTAAACGTTTTCTCTACATTAGCCAAATTAGGATAAGAAATTATTTTAATTAAGCTCATCTTCCGTCCACCTTTTTATTAAAATTGTATTATATAGTATGTCCAATTAATAAAAAAAATGTCTGAGGAATAATAAATGTCAACTAATTAAACATCCCTGGTGTAAATGCGAGAGTAATTCGCCGTCGCTGCTGACATTTCAATCAAACAGCCGGTGCTTGTCTTGCGATAAAAGGGCAGGATTTCATATGAAATCCTGCCCTTTTACAATTCTTATTTACGCTTTAAAGTAACTAAACAGCTGGCATTTAATCATGCCGTTGTATAGCTTGCGGCGCTTGTCCGCCGGGCGGCCAAAGCAGCCTTCAAAGGTTTCATCCGGACTGATGATGTGGTAGCTCCAGCCACGCTTGGGTAAAAAGTGCTTACCCATTTCTCGGTAAAGTTCTTCGGCCTCGCTTAAATCGAGCAGGCGCTCACCGTAAGGGGGGTTGCAAATCACACAGCCACGCTCTCTATCCTCTGCAAAATCGCGAATGTCGCGTTTTTCTGCACGAACGTGAGCAATAACGCCTGCTTTCTTTGCATTTTCCAGTGTTAGCGCAACGGCGGCGCCATCAATGTCGTAGCCGGTGGCGAGGAATGTGCTGTCGCGCTTTACCAAATCCTGTGCGCGTGCTTTCTCCTGAACCCATACACTTTCGTCAATTCCCTTCCAGCTTTGTGCCGCGAAGGAACGCTGCAGGCCGGGCGCAATGTTCATGGCAAGCAAAGCGGATTCAATGAGAATGGTGCCCGAACCGCAAAACGGGTCGTACACGTGGGAATCCGGCCAAAGGCGAGCAAGCTTAGCCATTGTTGCCGCAAGCGTTTCTTTAATCGGCGCTTCTGCCGCATTGGGGCGGTAACCGCGCTTATGCAAGCCCACACCGCTTGTGTCGAGCATGACACTAACTGTGTCTTTTAAAATGAGGAACTGTACCTGATACATATCGCCGGATTCCTCAAACCACGGCACACGGTATTTCAGCTTTAGGCGTTCCACAATGGCCTTTTTGATGATAGACTGGCAGTCCGGAACGCTGGAAAGCTGCGAGCTAAGCGAACGCCCCTTTACCGGGAAGCGATCCTTTTTGTCGATCCACTGTTCCCAAGGCAATGCCTTCACCCCTTGGAAAAGCTGCTCAAAGGTGACGGCACGGAACGTGCCAAGCAGCACGAGCACACGCTCGCTATAACGGGAGCAAATGTTTGCCCGCGCCAGTATTTCGGGGCTGCCCGCAAAAACCACACGCCCGTTTTGCGGCTCTACCTGCTGCGCACCCATGTCTCGCAGTTCTTCCGCCACGAGGCCTTCTACGCCAAGCAGGCATGGGCATACCAGTTGAAATTGATCCATTGTGTTTCTCTCCGTATTCTGAAAAAGTATAGTAATAAACTCTAAAACAAGATACCAGCACCCGCCACAACTGGCGAAATGCTCTCTGCTATCTGTTATTCCATAAAGAAACGGGCAAGTATTTTACTTCTTACCCGAGAAATAAAACGGAGGCCGCAGTCTAATACGGCCCCCGCTGACTCACTCTATTATTCCACGTCTGGCTCTAATAAACCGTAATCACCGTTTTTGCGCTGATATACTACGTTAATTTCACCCGTAGTACCGTTGCGGAACATGTAAAACTGATGCCCCAACAGGTTCATCTGCAAAATTGCCTCTTCCAAAGTAAGAGGTTTTACGGGGAAGTGCTTGGTACGAACAACGCGGTATTCATCGTCTTCTGCTGCTGATGCAGGCTCAGCCTCCTCAGGGATTTCCAACACGAGCTGATCCAGTGCCGCAGAATGAATCTGCTTGTCCAAACGAGTCTTGTTTTTGCGAATCTGACGCCCCAATGCGCTAACAACCTGATCCAGCGCATCGTTCATTTCAAAATCGGTAGCTTCTGCACGATAAATCATGCCTTTGCTCCGGATGGTGATTTCAACCGTCTGGCGGTTACGCTCCAACGTTACCACCACATGAGCATCTGCGTCTTCATCAAAAATCTTGTCAAAGCGAGAGAGCTTTTTTGTTGCTAGGTTCTTAAAATGATCTTTCAGTGTTACCTTACGTCCAGTAATTGTGATATTCATGTACGCATCTCCTTTGCAAATGGAAATCGCTGAGTTTTCGGAACAAATTCCTGAAAATTCACCCGAACTCTCTGAATGTATTATAACATAACTACTGAAAAAATAGAAGTAGTTCGACACGAAATGATTATTTTTTTATGTGTAAATTACCAAATATAAATTGCTGTTAGAACAAACCACTTTATAAAAGTAATCATTATATCATTAAAATAATAATAATCGCTGTTTTATTTACCCTATATTAGCACCACTACATTCCTAATATTACTTGTATACGGTACCGCATATCCGGTTCAGTTTTAAATGGTCTTTTCTGCTCTCAATTGCTTATATTAAAGTAATCTAGATAGTTATTTTTTTATGTCGAGTCACATGGCAGCCCACGTTAACCGCTACCGGCAAACCGGCAATGTGGGTTGCAAAGGTCTCTATATTTACCGCCAGTGCAGTTACGTTACCGCCAAACCCTTGCGGGCCAACGTTGAGCTCATTTACCGCTTTGAGCATACTTTCCTCTAGCTCCCGATAAAACGGGTCGGGATTCGGCTCATCGAGCGGGCGGCAAAGCGCTTTTTTCGCCAGCTGAGCGCAATATTCAAAATCGCCGCCGATTCCAACGCCCAGCACTACGGGCGGGCAAGGATTTCCGCCTGCAAGGCGGACGGTTTCAGTTACAAAGTCAATCATCTGCTGCGGCCCAGCGGCAGGTGTCATCATTTTCAAGCGGCTCATATTTTCACTGCCAAAGCCTTTGGGGCAGGCAGTAAGGGTTACGCGGTCACCTGGTACAATACGGGTATGCAGTACAGCTGGTGTATTATCCTCTGTATTGATTCGCCGAAGCGGGTCACCCACAACGGACAAGCGAAGCAAGCCTTCCACATAGCCGCGGCGAACACCCTCATTTACAGCGTCTTCAAACGAACCGCCGGTGAGATGAACCTCCTGGCCTATCTCTGCAAACACAACTGCCATACCGGTATCCTGGCAAATCGGCAGATTCAAGCGCCTTGCGGCATCTAGGTTTTCGCACAAATCCTCTAATATAGACTTCCCAAGCGGGTTGCTTTCTTTTTGAACCGAGCAGCGGATGCAGCTCTCCAAATCGCCGGACAGCTCACGGTTCGCTTCAATGAACATGTTGCACAACTCGTCGCTAATGAGGGAAACGGAAACCTCTCTCATATCATTCCAACTCCTTTTATCGCACCCAATAGGCACGCACAAACCGTAATTTTAAAGAACACGCCTGCCGGAAACAAACACCATCTCGGGTTTTGTGCTAATTTGCAGTGGGTCTTCACGGAAAATCGAAAAATCAGCATCCTTACCCTGCTCTAATGAGCCAACACGGTCATCAATACGGCAAATACGCGCCGCGTTAATAGTAATTGCACGAAGCGCCTCTTCTCGGCTTAACCCTTCACGAACCGCTAAACCGGCGCAAACCGGCAGGTACTGAATCGGAATTACTGGATGGTCGGTCACAATTGTGATTCGAACCTTGTTCTCTGCCAAAATACCGGGGCATGCGGGAGTCAGATTTTTCAGCTCTGGTTTCGAACGGTCGCACAAAATGGGGCCGCACAATACCGGAACATCTTCCTCCGCCAAGTCCTCAGCAATGAGGTGGCCGTCTGTTCCATGCACAATCACATAATTGAGCCCAAATTCGCGCCCTAAGCGCATAGCGGTAAAAATATCGTCTGCACGGTGGGCATGAAAATGTACCGGAAGCTCCCCTTTCAATACAGGGATAAGCGCCTCACATTTGATGTCGTATTCCGGAGGGTCTATTTCTTCATCCTCACGAGAAAGCTCCAAATCCTCCAAATAGCGGCGAGTCTTAAAGAGTTCTTCTCGAATCAAAGCAGCCGTTGCCATTCGGGTAGAGGGCGTTTGGCTCTTGCTGTGGTAAATGGATTTTGGATTCTCACCCAATGCCATTTTCATTGCCACAGGTGCCTGTACCAGCATATTATCAATGCGCCGTCCCGCCGTTTTAATTGCAGCAAGCTGCCCTCCAATGGGGTTCGCACTGCCCGGGCCAGTAACAACGGTGGTAATACCCGCGGCACAGGCTTCCTCAAAGCAGCGGTCCAAAGGATTCACAGCATCAATACCCCGCAAATGCGGCGTAACCGGGTCGGTATCCTCATTGCCGTCATCCCCTTCAAATGCCAAACCATCTTCCCACATGCCGAGATGCGTGTGAGCATCGATAAAGCCGGGGTACACGCAAGCACCCTCCGCATCAATCACTTCTTCCCCCTCGGCTGCCGGTGCGGGCATCGCGCCCACGGCGGCTATTTTGCCATCACGTACAAGTAAATAACCGTTGGAAATCGGCTCGCCAGCCATTGTAAAAATCATTGCATTTTGAATTAGCATGTATTCACTCCTAATACGGGCTAATGCCCGAACACATATTTTCGCACAAAAAGGCGGAGTGTAACCACTCCGCCTAAGACCGTCGAGAAAGTCGCACAACTGCAAAACCGAACCGTGGCTTTGCCTTCCTGCGCTGGCTGTATCAAACAAGCGCTCGTTACAAACACAAGTATGCCCAATTTCAATCACTTGCGATATGTATTTTATGAGGCTTTACAGGGGTTCTTATCGAGAAGAGCCACCATGCTTTGTAAAGCCGCCGCGCTTGGAATCCATGCACCTTTTGAGGTCGGTCATCTTTTCATCACTAGATTGCTTGAACCGAGACATCATTTCCTCAAAGCTGGATGCTTCCGGTTTTTTGCTGGCCTGCCACTCATAGTTGCCCGGCCGGCCGGCGGGACGTGGCCCGGAGGGACGCGGCGCATAACGACGAACGGCCGGTCCGTTGTCGCGAGGCGGCGGCGGAACAGCCTTTTTCATAGAAAGACTCACTTTACCATCATCGCTGATGCTCAGCACCTTCACCTTGACCATCTGATTTTCCGTTACATAGTCTCGGATTTCTTTCACGAAGGTTGGAGCTACCTCAGAAATATGAACCATCCCGGTTTTGCCTTCGGGAAGCTCTACAAAAGCACCAAATTTTGTAATCCCAGTAACCTTTCCTTCAAGAATTGTTCCTACCTCAAGTTGCATACAGTAATAATATCCTCCTCTTAAATTCAGAGCCGTTTAATTCCCCGCAATATTTACAAAAACACGTTCGCCGGGCTTGGCATAATCGAGCCCTTCCCGCACTACGCGCTCTATGTACTCGTCGCTAACTCCGCTTCCCGAAGATAAGCCGTGCTTAATATCTTCGTTTTTGATTTCTTGAATTGTAATCTGCTGCTTTAATTCGGCAAGCTGACGTTTTCGTTCACTAATCTGCATTTGCTGATTCACAAGAGCAACTGCTATGTAAATGGCAAAAACAAAAATCGCAAATCGCAGCAAAAAGCTTTTCTTTTCCTTTTTTGCTTTCAGCACCCTCATAAAGTCAAACAGCCTCCCTCTTCGCAGTCCGCAATAATGGGGTAAATTCAAAATCTATATAGCTGATTATACACTATTTGGCGGGGAGGTTTCAAGCGGTTTTTTTCTTTTCTTGCGAAATCTTCCGAAATTTAAAGGTTTTGCTATCACTTTCCCAATTTTTATGCAAAAATTTTTAACTCGGCGGAATACCCAACAAAACAAGCGCCCAACTGGTTGAAAAAACCAGCGCATCAGAAAGTTCTTTATTGCTTTTAGAATTCGTAGCAAAAGCTTTGCCAAACGAAACGTAATTTCGCCTAGCGTGAGAAAATAGACGCACATGCCGATTGCCTCACCCGCCAGCAAATAAAACCGAATTTCTCCCCAATTAACTGCAAGAGCCAAAAGGAAGCTGGCTACCGCTGCAACAAAGCAAACAAAAATATCTTGCCAAATCACTTGGCGTTTTTCACTGCGTGCAAATACACGATATATGCGAAATACATCGTAAAATGCACCGAGTACAAAACCAACCGCCAGAGCAATTAAAAAGCCCTGGCCTTGCTCCTCCAGAGTAAGACCCAACGTGTATCACCCCGCTATCGGAACATCTTTGAGAATAGGCCGCCCCCGCTGCTCTGCTTTTGGTCGGTATAGGTTACAGAAGAGATCTCTCCCGTAATGGTAAGCTCCCCTGTTTCGGTATTGAGCTTGCCAATTTGCAAATTGCGGCCGCGAATTACAATTTCGCCTAAATCTGTATAGGCTACCACTGTTTGATCGTCAAAGCTGTCTACATTCGAAACTCCAGTTGCCGTGAGTGATTTTCTGTTATCCACAATCAGGCTATGAGGCGTATGCACCGTTTTGGCTGCTGGCTTTTTGTCTTCCGCCATGATCGTTCCCTCCCGATAGTATAGATTATCACCGTTCCGCGTACCTTGCGATTTTGACCCATAAATAATAATAGGCAAAGAACTTGGTTTTAGCAGCGGATGGACTATTCTACATATATGCGCGCAGAGAGGGACATATTCTAGACAAAGCTTAGGAAAGCGCCTCATACATTTCGGCGGCTTCTCCCTTAGGGGCAAATTCACTTACGCGAACGACTCGTACCTTGAGTGTACGCGCACCAAGCTGCAGCTCGATTAAATCGCCCTCTTTCACTTCGTAAGAGGCTCTTGCCACTTTGTCGTTTACCATAACTCGGCCTGCATCGCACGCTTCATTCGCAATGGTGCGGCGCTTAATTAAGCGAGATACTTTTAAGTATTTATCTAACCTCATGAAAGTTATTCCTTTCTTATCTTTTAAAAAGATTCTTATAAAAAACAAACCTTTTATTCACAAACAAACCTTATGAAGATAATACAAAAGGCTACGGCAAACGCTTAACGCCTGTCCGCAGCCTTCTAATTCATAAATAGAATTATTTATCGGTAGCATCCTTAAATGCTTTACCAGCTTTGAAAGCCGGAATTTTGGACGCAGGGATTGTAATGGGGGAATTGGTTCTGGGGTCACGGCCTTGTCTTTCATTGCGAGAGCGAACTTCGAATGTACCAAAGCCAACCAGCTGTACTTTCTCTTCGCTTGCTACGGTCTCAATAATCACGTCGATCATTGCGTTTACTGCGCTGTCGGCATCCTTCTTGGAAATAGCGGCTTTTTCTGCCACTGCAGAAATCAATTCTGTTTTGTTCATAAGATTTGTTACCTCCAAAATTTTATTTTACAGTCTGGTTTTCCAGCTGGGGAATGGTACGCTGTTTTACTTCACACCAAAGCTCGTCCAGCTCTTCTGGCGATAAAGTGTTCAGTCGCTGTCCTCTTTCCTGTGCCAATTCTTCTGCTGCAGTAAAGCGAGCAATGAACTTGTTACAAGAAATTGTAAGCGCCTGCTCCGGTTCCATATTTAGGTGCCGGGCCGCATTCACTACTGAAAACAAAAGATCACCGACCTCCTGCTCGCAGTCTTGCACATTACCCTTCCGGATCGCCTCCTTCAGTTCCGCGGTTTCTTCCTCGACCTTTTGCAGCGTCTGCCAAACATCAGCAAAGTCATACCCCGATTTTGCCGCTTTTTGCTGCACCTTGGCACTGCGCATCAGTGCCGGCAATGCAGGAGAAACGCTCTCTAGCACCTGCGCCTGTGTGGTTTGGTGCTTCGTGCGCTTTTTGATGGCATCCCAGTTCGTGAGAACCTCTGCGGTATCCTGGACATGGACATCCCCAAACACATGGGGATGGCGAATAATTAGCTTTTTACAAATGCCGTCGGCAACCTGATCAAAACGAAACCTGCCTGCTTCTTCTTCCAAATCTGCATGGAAGACAACCTGAAGCAGCACATCTCCCAGTTCTTCCTGTAAAAGCTCCGCATTCTCAGTGTCGATCGCCTCAACCACCTCGTACGTTTCTTCTATCAAGCAAGCCCTGATGCTGTGATGTGTCTGCTCCCGGTCCCAGGGGCATCCCCCGGGCGAACGGAGAATTCTGACAATTTGCAGCAAGTCTTCAATCGTATAAGTTTCTTTTCTTTGAAAATCCAACCTCACAGGTCCTTTCCTGGAATATAGCCGGCGAAAACTAGTACTATATTACCCTATCCATCCATGTTTTTCAAGTATTTTTGCAATTTTTTGCCCGTTTGGCAGCATCAAAATATCATCTCTGCAAATTGCTCGCAAACACAGCAGGGAAAGTGAATAAACCAGCACTGCCACGCCTACTCCTCCGAGCGTGGAAACATTCTCAGAAAGCACGTGCGAAAGTAGCCCTCGAGTTGACCATGCAGCGCCACAACACAAGACAGATGCAACCAAAGGCTTACCAAAAATAGAAAAGAAATTTGGCAAGATTCGGGTCTCTCGGCACAGGCAAATCAGTGCGGCAACCGTAAGGAAGAAATAGCAGGCCAGCGTGCCGGCACCGGCACCCAGCACATTAATTTGGGGAATTCCCACCAAATAATAATTGAGCGCTACCTTGATGGTAAGTCCAACGGCAAGCAGCTTAACGGGTAAATCAACACGACCCACGGCTTGCAGCATGCTGTTTACTGGTGTACTAAAGGACGCAAAAATTGCACCTACTCCCATTATGACTAATACATGAGACGTAATAGGCAGTGACGGCCGTGCACCAAACACCAAGCGTGCCACAGGCCCCGCCATAACAGCAAGCCCCATGCCCGCAGGAATGCTGAATAAAGCCGTGACTCGCAGAACCGCTTCCATACTTTTCTTTAGGTGCTTTTTTTCGCCGCGCGTATAAGCTGCGGTTACATTTGGCAGTGCGCTGATTCCAAACGCCTGCGTAATGGCGGGAACAAGCATAAACAGTGTGAGTGCCATCGAGAAGCAGCCGAACAAAAAGTTAGGGACGGTGTCTGTTTCAATGTTGATTTGTGGTATCATTCCCTGATACATGGAAAGTAATACCTGTGGATTTTCCTCCATTACGTTATGAATTCTTGTCTGCAAAAACGTGGTGTCTACCATGGCGGCTACATTAACTGCCATTGCGCCAACTCCGATTGGAATGGCGGTTCGCACTAAGCGGGAAACGGTTTTACGCATACTGCGCGGAGGTGGCGAGTTCATTAGATTTTCTTCGGTGATGCCGTCACCTAACAGCTTATGGCGGCAAAACAAAAAGATAAAGCTTAAAAGAGAACCAACCGTAACACCAAGAATTGCTCCGGCAGCCGCATAAGGGAGCACTGCACTGCGGGCATAATCACGAGAGGCCGCAGTTACACCAAATACGGTACCTAACGCTTCATACTCCTTCATACCCCGGTGCAATACCCAGCAGGCGGCAGAAAGCCCAACTGTGAGCTTGCTCAACGCCTCAATAATTTCTGAAATTGCAGTGGGGTACATATTCCGTAGACCTTCATAGTATCCCCGATAAATCGCTGTTAAACAACTAAATAAAATTGCCGGAGCCAGCGTGTACAGTGCCGGCAAAGCATTTTCGTTGCCGATAATACTCGCGTAAGACGCCGCACCAAAAACCATAAGTAAAAAGCCAACCGTACCGGTTCCAATAAAAATGGGCGCCGAGGCGCGGTGAATGCGCCGTATATCGCGGTAAGCACCGCGGGTGCTACTTTCTGATACCAAGCGAGAAATGGCGATTGGGAAGCCTGCCGTAGCCAAGCTGTAAATTGGGCCATAAAAATTATAAGCGGTATTAAAATACCCCAGACCATCCTCTGTAATAATCCATGTGAGCGGTACCTTAAATAAGGCGCCGATTAGCTTTACAATTAAAATGCTCGCGGTTAAAATCAAAGCGCCGTGTAAAAAGCTTTGACTCTTCCTGCGGGAAGCTTTCCCCATATCAGCACATCCATTCCCTAAAATCTGTCCTTTCGAAAAATATATTAAGGCGTGGGAACAGTTATGCCGCTGAAAATGTACTGGGATGGAAAGCAGTCGGTCAATTCATGAGAACACCCAGCGATTCCATTCATTTTTAAAGATTATGTCCGATATAGTATAAAAAGAAATATTTATTATAAGGAAGGTAATGGAATCATGGGTATGACTGTTTGCTACACACAAGTAAACCCTTCCCTGCTGAATACACTTCGGGAGATTAAAGAACCCGAAGAAATGCTGGAAGCATTGGAGTCTTTGGAAGAAGAAGTGGAATGCTGCTATCTAGACAAAATGTGGGATGGCCTCCACTGCTTTTTAACCGGCACTTCCGCCAGTACCCCGAAGGAAAACGACCCTCTCAGTGAAGCGGTGCTGGGCAAAGAGATTTTCTTTGAGGACGAGGAAGCAGACTACATGGCATACATGATGCCGGAGGACGTAAAAAAGGCAGCGAAGGCACTTGATGCGGTTGATCTTGAGCAGAGAAAAGCTACTTTTTCCCCTAAGGAATATCACGAAAAAGAAATATACCCTGATATTTGGCTGAAAGAAGACCACGACAGTCTGCTGGAAGAATTAGTTGAAAACTTCAAAGGGCTAACGGAATTTTACCGTGCGACTGCCAAAAACGGCAAAGGGATTATTGTCAGCATCTATTAGTCAAAAACCTGCCCTATTGCTATTTTTTGATAGGTATAGGTTACTGGCAGCTTAATCATTTCTTAAGAGCAAACTTTAAATTCGCATCTTTTACACATCATCACTATTGTAGATGCTTAGTGATACAAAAAAAGCAGACTTAACTTCCCTCGAAAGGGAGTAAGTCTGCTTTTATTACATTCATTATGCAGCGGAATTACAGTTGTGCGGAGGCCTCCTGAATTTGCTCTTCGAGCGCTTTCATTTGGTCTTTAAGCTCATCAATCGCTACCATTGCTTCTGCTACCAAATCCGCAGGATCGCTGTCTGCTTTTTTGGCATCGTATACGGCCTTACCCAAAGCCTCATACTTTTTGTTGATTTCGTTATTCAGCTCGGCCGCACTGATTTTCAGTTTGGATACATCCACAAGCTGCCCAGCTTTTTTCCCGACCGCATTCGCAGCCGTTTTTGCATTAATGACAACATCTTCAAAAAGGCCCATCGTAGACACGCTCCTTCGATTTTTTGTTTGATTCGATTATACCATCTATTTGGCTAACAATGCAAGAATCTGTCCGTAAACAAATTATAAATAATTCGAGTACAAACTGTGATGAAAACACCGTATATTTCCATTATTCCACGGTACTTTGATAAATACTCCCGCCAATAAATTCACGTAAAATAGAATTTTCAGGCACTAAGCTTTCATCCATTGGCACAAACCGCTCCAATTGAGTAAGCAGGTAGCTAATGTAATGGTAATTGGGGTGTTCGGGCGAGATTTCACGCAATAGCGGAATTGCCTTGCGGCGCAGAATGCACGGCTCGTACATGTGAATGGAGTTAATCGTAATATTGCTAACGCTCTTAAACGGTCGAATGTAATTATTTTCACCATCCAGCACATTCTGCCACATAGAAAGCGTGCGCTCCGGTCCAGCACCGCGAAAGCTATAGTCGCGCACCACACGGCGTATAAAGCGTAGATCGTTATGGGTAAGCACAGCTCCCGCGCTGTCTTTAATATCCTGCTTTACACTGATATACAGCTTGAGTAAACTATCTTTGGGCAAATGAGCACTGATGCGTGGGTTTAGAGCATGAATTCCCTCAAAGATGGCAACACCATTCTCCGGCAAATCGACCGGCTTTGTTTGCCCGGTTGGCTGGTGAACGGAAAAATCGAATACCGGCACATCACATTTGCCAGATTCAATCAGGTTCATCATACAGCTTTCCAGAACCGGTACATCGAGTGCATCTACCGACTCATAGTCATGGTCCCCATTTTCCAAAAGAGGTGCCTGGCTTTCTCCACGGTAAAAATCATCCAGTGATATAGTCGCACAGCGAATCCCACGGCTCTGAAGCATCTCTTTTATTACTTCCATTGTGGTAGTCTTACCGCTGCTGGACGGCCCTGCCAGCAAAATAATCTTATTGCGCTCCGGGTTTTCCGTAATGGTATTTACAATGGAGCCCAGATAACGGCGGTAGGCCGATTCTATTTGTTCAATCATGCCGACCGGGTCAGTTTTGGCCGCCTCGTTAATCTGTTCAAGGTGATCGACATATTTTACGTAGCTATTTGCGAAATAGTTCATACAGCTCTTTCACCTGCTCCTTTCTTGCAATCATTTCCTCATGTCTGCTTACATATTCATACGGGAATTTAAAATTAAAAATACGCTTTAGTGTATCGGAGTACGGGTCCTTTACTTTGCTAACCGCACCGGCTCCACAAGCGAGAATGGTATGGGTTTCATCCATAATATACACGTTATAATCGCTGTAACAACCGGGCTTTGCCCAGCCTGTATTCTCTAAATTACCTACCATGCGGCTTTGCCGATACAGGTAATATGGTTCATATCCGGTTGCAAACAGGTTTTGCGCGGTATCGTCAAGCATTTGAGCGGCGGCCGCGGCATCGGGGTCAAACCCTTCCCGCTCCGACTGATTCAGCCGCGAGGAACGCTTCAACGCAAGCGTATGCACAGTAACACTCTCTGGGTTCAGGCGCATCACCTGCTCCAGCGTGCTTCGGTAGCCCTCCACCGTATCACCCGGCAGGCCAACAATTAAATCCATATTAATATTGTCAAAGCCCATTTTACGAGACAGCTCAAACGCAGAGAGCGTCTCCGCGGTATTATGTCGGCGGCCGATTCTCTCTAATATCTCGTCGTTCATCGTCTGGGGGTTAATACTGATGCGAGTAACACCAAATTCTTTGAGCACCTGCATTCTCTCTGGTGTAACCGTATCCGGCCGACCGGCCTCTACCGTAAATTCACGGCAGGATGAAACCGGGAAATGTGTGCAGAGAGTAGACAATAGTACCCGGAGCTGCTCCGGTGACAGGGTGGTTGGCGTGCCACCGCCAATGTAAACGGACTCCAGCTTCAGGCCAAGCTCACTTGCCACTTTAGCCGTATGTTCCAGCTCCTTACACAACAGCGAAACGTATTCGGGCATTAGGCGAATTGCTTTATCTACCGATTGAGACACAAACGAGCAGTATGCGCACCGTGTAGGGCAAAACGGAATGGAAATGTAAAGACTGTAAGATTCGGGCGTCGAACGGGAAAGAATTTTTTGCTCATTGTCCATTGTTACTACACTGAGCCTTGTTTTGTCCGGCGTTACCAAAAAGCCAGATTTAAAATGCTGTATTGCATCTTCTCTTCCCATTTGCTCGCATAAACGGCGAAGAAGCTTAATTGGCCTTACCCCGGTTAGAATGCCCCACTGCGGGCGGTAGCCGCAGCGCTCGGCAAACAGCTCAAACAGCATGACTGCCATTAGGCGTTCCGCTTCTTTGTCCATTTGTAAAATGGATTCTGGGAATGACTTGCTGTCTTGCAGCAAACGACCGCCCATGTGCAGGCGAACGGTAATTACAATTTGTCCGTTTTGCTGCTGTATGCCCGTGTATACAGCCGTCTCAGACTCCGGCAGGGACTCACTGGCCTCATATACCGTTTTAATTTCATCATAAGGCAGAAACACCCGACACAGGTTTTCCATTTCGTAATGGTATGGGTGTCCGTCAACCAATAGAACCATTAATAAAATTCCTCTTCATTCATAAATGGATTGTAACGTCTTTCTCTCTCTAAAGTAGTGGCAGGGCCATGGCCAGGGAACACATAGAAATCCCCTTCTAAGTTCGAGAGCTTTTTTAAAGACTCCATCATATCGCGGCTATTGCCGGTGGGAAGATCGGTTCTACCCATGGAGCCGCTAAACAGTGTATCGCCGCTGAAAATCGCATCATTCACAATAAAGCAGCAGCTACCTACGGTATGCCCCGGTGTATATAACACACGAATTTTTAGGCTACCCAGCTCGATGATATCTTGGTTTTCCAACAGTTGGTCTGGCTCAAAATTCTCGTGCTGTATGGAGGGTAGCATGTTGCCCTGGCTAATTGCAGGGTTGCTGGTACAGGGAGCGTCTGGGCGGGAAATACACACCTTACACCCAGTTAACTCCTTTACGCGCGGTACACCATCAATATGGTCGAAGTGACCGTGTGTTAATAAGCAAAGCGCGACCTTATCAGCGGGAAGTGCACGAATAACTTCGTCAAGCTTCGCCGATGTAAAGCCAGGGTCAATCACCGCGGAAAGCCCGGTTTCTTCATCGGTGAGTATATAGCAGTTTTCTTCCAGTAAACCGCCGGTTATTGTTTTAATATTCATTCACTGATTCTCCTTCGTTAGTCGAAAAGCTTCATAAGATAAATTACAACATATATGCCAATTTCTTCCCCTGCAACAAGCAAGGGAAGAAACCATAATAAAACTATAAAAAGTGATTTGCTGTTACGAACGGCGAACAGACAAAATGCCTTCAATACTGCTGATTTTAGAAATTACACCTGCAAGGTGGTCGATTCCATTTACGGTAATGGTCGCAGAAATAATGGTCTTACCATCCTTTGTTTCACGTGAGTTCAAAGAGTGAATGAACAAGCGCAGGGTAAACATTTGCTGGGTAAGGTCTGCAAGCAAACCGGGGCGAACCTCTGCAACAATTTCGAGAGTCGATTTAAATTCTTCCTTAACCTCGCCGCCCTCCCAATGGGCAGCGACCCAACGCTCCGGCTCCGGCGATTCTGCAATATTCCTTGGTACGTTGGGGCAGGAACGCTTGTGAACCGACACGCCAAAACCGCGAGTGATAAAGCCAATAATTTCATCGCCTGGCAACGGGTTACAACAGCGCGAGAACTTAATGAGGCAGTTTTCCATGCCGTCAATCAGTACGCCGCCTGCCGCCCGTTTTACCGGACTCTGGGGCTGCTTGCGTTCTAAAGACTGAACCGGTTTTTTGGTTTTCAGGTACTCCTCACGCAGGCGGGGCATGCTCTTCCATAGCTGAATTCCGCCGTAGCCAATCGCCGCATACACATCATCCATGGTATTGCAGCTTACCTTGCGACCGATACCAAGCAGGTAGTTCTTCAGCTCGTCATCCGTAAATGCAATGCCATTGCGTTTAAACTCGCGTTCAACCTCTGCTTTGCCTTCTTGAATGTTTTCGTCTCGGCGCTCTCGTTTGAACCACTGGCGAATCTTATTGCGCGCCTCACTCGTTTTTACAATCTTTAGCCAGTCACGGCTTGGGCCGTGATTAACCTCTTTTGTTGTGAGAATTTCAATAATCTCACCATTTTTTACTTTATAATCAATGGGAACAATGCGTTTGTCTACCTTTGCGCCTATCATACGGTTACCAACCGCACTGTGAATCGCATAGGCAAAATCAATTACCGTTGCACCCAACGGCAGGTTGATTACCTCACCCTTTGGTGTAAATACAAACACTTCTTCTGGCACAAGGTCAGACTTAATATTTCGAACAATATCGGTCGCATCGCTGTCTTTCTGGTTTTCCAGCATCTGGCGTATCCACGCCAAACGATTTTCAAGGGAATCGCCCTTGCCCGCAAGGCCAAGCTTATATTTCCAGTGCGCTGCGATACCGTATTCCGCCGTGTGGTGCATCTCCCAGGTACGAATCTGCACTTCAAACGGGATTCCCTCCGTGCCAATTACGGTAGTATGAAGAGACTGATACATATTGGGCTTTGGTGTGGAAATATAATCTTTAAAACGGTTTGGAAGCGGACGGAACATATCGTGAATAATACCAAGCACGTTATAACAGTCGTTCACGGTATCAACAATCACGCGCACGGCATAAATATCATAAATTTCATCCATGTTGCGTCCCTGCATAAATACCTTGCGGTAAATGCCGTGAATGCTCTTCACACGCCCTTGCAGGTACACATTGGGAATCATACGCGAGATGCGGTCATACACCAAGGTTTTTGTATTCTCAATAAAATGGTCGCGGTCTTTCTTACGCAGCTCCAGTGCATTCTCAATCTCTTGGCATGCAATGGGGTCAAGGTAGCGCAGCGAAAGGTCTTCAAGCTCTTCCTTAATGGCACGAATACCAAGGCGGTGCGCGATGGGGGCATAAACCTCCATGTTCTCGAGTGCCTTGTCTCGCTGCTTTTGCGGGGTCATGTACTCCAGTGTACGCATATTATGCAGGCGGTCCGCCAGCTTTATGATAATGACGCGAATATCTTCCGACATGGCAATGAGCATTTTGCGAATGTTCTCTGCCTGCTGTTCCTCTCGTGAGGAATACGGAATGCGCCCCAGCTTGGTAACACCGTCGATTAAATTTGCAATATTGACTCCAAACTGCTTTTTAATTTGATCAAGCTCTATGGAGGTATCTTCTACAACGTCATGCAAAAGCCCTGCTGCTATGGATTCCGAATCCATACCCAGCTCAACCAGTATACACGCGACCGATACAGGATGAATGATGTAAGGCTGGCCGGAAAGGCGCTTCTGCCCCGTATGGGAGCTCTCCGCAAGCCGGTATGCCCGTCCAATCAGATCCAGATCAAAATCGTGACCGCTCGTTTCCATCAATTGCAATAGATCATCATAGGTTTTTGAAGTTGTATCAGTCATGTGTAACACCATCTTCTTTGATTTGGTTAATATCACATAATATTGGAGACTCGAGCAAATTGACTTTATTCTCCGCTTCGCACAGCTCAATTTTTAGGTGCTCACCGCTTTGCTCCAGCATTAGAAGGCCACGCTCCGCGAAAACCTCCAGCGCAGTGAGCAGGCGTGCATAGCCCATTTTGCCGCCGTCGAGCCTATAAAGCAACATCGCCGCTCCACCAGACCAACCGCCACGCTCACGCAGAAAACGGTACAGCAGTGCAAAATCTGTGTAATTTGGCAAAAGCTCTTGTGCGTCTTCGAGCGTAAGGTCGTCTCCTCTTTTATATTTTTCAAATGTTAGCTTGCCCCGAATCAGGGCATCTGTATCCAATGCGGTTAGCTTCATGTCTCGAATAAACACAGAAAGCTGCATTTCACCGCGGTATTCCTTAGCATCCAGGGTAACGGCTAAATCCAATTCATCACCCGGCTCATAGGGAAACAGCTTTGCAGGAGTATGGAACAGCATACAGTTTTGTACTGTGCCATCCCTCGAAAATGTAAGGCGCAGGTGTTTTCCTTCCCCAACCGCAGTAATTTTTTCAAGCTTCATCGAATAAAGCCCAAATAACGGCGGAGGATTATCGGTTCCAAATGGTTCAAGCGCCTGTAAAAGCCCCGGCAATTCCGGGGTAAGGGTAGCAGGCCGCAGCTTGCAATCAATGCGCAAGGTTGGGATTGCCGCCGGAACCGTTGCCGCATAGCGATTCACGGCAACACGGAACGCCTCAATATTTTCAGCAGGCAGGCTGATACCTGCCGCCATGGGATGCCCGCCGAACTTTGTAAACAGCTCAGAACAGGAGCAGAGCGCCTCAAACAGCGAGAAGCCGTCTACGCTGCGGCCTGAGCCTTTCGCCTGCTCTCCAGAATACGAAATCACCATACAGGGCTTACCAAAATGGTCGACCAAACGCGCCGCCACAATGCCGATTACACCGTGGTGCCATTCCCGCCCGGCAACCACCAAAACATGGTCATATAAGCGTTCTGGGTGCTCTCTTAAATCTTCAAGAGCACTTTGGAACAATTCTGATTCTATTTGCCGACGACAGTCGTTATCATCGCAAATTTCTTCCGCCAATTCGCGTGCTTCATCGGGGTCTTCGCTGACCAAAAGGCGAACTGCTCTACCAGGTGAACCAATACGGCCAGTTGCATTAATGCGCGGCACAATGGAAAAGGCAACGTTACCCGCAGACAATTCCCGCCCAAGCATACCCGCATGTTCCAGCAGCTCACGAACGCCAAGACGATCGGAGCGCGACAGCAACTGCAAGCCCTTTCGCACCAAGACTCGATTTTCACCTGTAAGCGGCACCACATCTCCAATGGTGCCAACCGCAACTAAATCCGCATAGTTTTCGAGCAGACCTTCTAAGTCGCAATCGTCACCCTCCAGTGCCATAATCAACTTAAAAGCCACACCAACGCCTGCAAAATGCTTGTAGGGAGAGGTGTCGTCCGGCCGGTGAGGGTCTACCACTGCAACCGCATCTGGCAGTGCCTCCTGCACACGGTGGTGGTCGGTCACAATCAGCTCCATGCCAAGCTCTTTTACATATTGGGCCTCTTTTAAAGAAGCAATGCCGTTATCTACGGTAATGATTAAATTTACCTGTCGGTTGTGCAAAAATTCCACGGCGGTTTTGTTCAGGCCATAGCCCTCTCCCTCCCGCTCGGGAATATAATAAATCACATTGCCTCCACAGGATTCCAAATACGAGTATAAAATGGCTGTGGCAGTCACTCCATCCGCATCGTAATCCCCATAGATTGCAATTTTCTCAAAGTCATCCAGCGCACGGCGAATCCGTTCTGCTGCAACATACATATCTGCTGTTAAAAACGGGTCGGAAAGCTCCGACCTTTCACCCAATAATTCTTCTATCTGATCCCGCTGGTGCGCGCCCCGTATCTCTAGCAGCATTGCCAAAAAAAACGGGAGACCGTATTCCTCTGCAATTTGCGCCGCACGCTCTTTGTTCAGAGGAGACACCAGCCATTTTTTTAACCTCAATGTGTTCACCTGCCTCATGAAAATCAATTGTACCATTTTGCGCCAGAATATTCAATCATTTGACAAAAATACCACGAGCAGTTTGCAAAGAGCTCCCCCTGTAAAAAACGTACCGACTGCACACCAGAAACAACGCACCTGTAAAATCAGTTTTTGATTCGAAATACCCGATAGACACAAGAAAGGAAACACCGAATCAATTGGCTCGGTGTTTCCTTTCTTCGTGCTATTTATTAGCGTTATTACTTATGTTTCAATGCTGCGAAATCTTCTTCGTAATTCTTCGCTATCTCCATTCTGGATAAAAGGCAATACCTGCTTTATGGTCTCAAAGGGTAAATCCCACCAACTTGTTTCTATCAGTTTGTTTATAGTGGCTTCATCAAACCGCTTTCTGATTTCCTTTGCGGGAACACCCCCAACAATGGAATAAGGAGGAACATCCTTGGTTACCACAGCCCGCGTTCCTATGATTGCGCCATCCCCAATATGAACACCGGATAAAACAACGGCTTCATATCCAATCCAAACATCATTACCAACCACAATATCGCCTTTGTTGTCCCATGCGGAAGCAATGTCCTTTTGTTGTAAGCCCCATTCTTCAAAGAACAGAGGGAATGGATAAGTTGAAAGTGATTTTAACGTATGGTTAGCACTGGTAAAAATGAATTTTGCTCCACAAGCAATGGAACAAAACTTACCAATTAGTAAGCGGTCACGATTGATTGGGTAATGGTACAACACATTATTGGTTTCAAAATCCCTTGGATCGAATGCAAAGTCATGATAGATGGTATAGTCACCAACCGAGATATTTGGATTTGTAATCACGCTTTTTAAATAAACTGTATTCGTATCATTGGTACGCGGATACACTTTTCCATCTGGAATAGTCATAAAAAATCTCCTAACAATTTTGAATTAATAAACTATTCCAGCCACTACAATGCACCTTTTCACACAATCACCTGCTTTTGGATTGTTAAAGTTATAATTCATTATTTTTTACTTCTTTGATTAACTCTCGTACATCACCGTCAAGCACTGGGAATTCCAGATTTAGCTCTTTTAAAGTCTTTACAATGGTACTTAAAACAAAATAATCACGAAACCAGCGGCGATTGGCGGGCACTACATACCAAGGGGCTTCTTTGGTGCTGCAATGGGAGAGCACATCGGAATAGCAGTGCTGGTATTCGTCCCAAAATTTTCTCTCTTTTAAATCGGCGGCAGAAAACTTCCAGTTCTTTTCTGGATTTTCGAGTCTCTCTTCCAGCTTTTTCTGCTGAAAATCCTTTGAGATATGCAGAAAGAACTTGAGTAAAATCGTATCGTTATTCACGAGGTAGCGTTCAAAATCACGAATTTCATCAAACCGACGCTCCACGGTTTCATCGTTTATGCTTCTGTGCACGCGAGTGACCAGTACATCCTCATAATACGAGCGGTTAAAGACCACTATATCTCCCCGCTTTGGCGTTTTCTGGTGGACTCGCCATAAATAGTCGTGGTTCAGCTCCAGTGGAGTGGGCTGTTTAAAGTTTTCTACGTAAAAGCCATTGGGGTTAATGCCGGAGAGTGCTCTGCGCACCGTGCCGTCTTTCCCGCTGCAATCCATCCCCTGAAGCACAATTAACAGCGCATGCTTTTTCGAAGCATAGAATTTTTCTTGCAGCTCCTGAAATTCCTCATGAAGTTCTTTGCTTTTTTCCTCAATATCTTCCTTAGAAAGCCCTGCCGTATCGTCCGGGCTAAAGTCCTTCACACTGACCGACCCCTTGCTAGAGCTTATTGTAAATTTACCAAACAACCATACCCCTCCTCCATAACAACGTAAAAAGCCGCCTGAAATTAATTCCATTATATTCTTCTGCTCCCGGTATCTCAATATGCAGAGAAATAATGTAAGAAACAAAAGACAAATATGGTATTATGTAAAAATGATACTTTATGATAATACAGGAGGGCTAACTCGTGGAAACTATTCTATTTTCAGAATCACCAATTGCTAACTTTGCCGCCGAAGTGGCATTTGAAAATGATTGCAGTTACTTTTATTTATACGAAATGCAGGCGGAGGAAGAAAAGCTGAAAACCATTGCTGCCTGCTGGATTAAGAACCACGTAGTGGTAGAAGATGGTTACTCGCCCAAAGAGGACATGGTGAATGGCATACAGCCGAAAATGGCCACCTCGCTATGCCGTTACCCGCAGGATTTGTCTCTTTTTCAGGAGGACGAGCTGGAGATTGTGTGGGGCGAGGAGGGCTGCCTTGCAGGCCTGTATCAAGGCGATGAGCTCATTTGTGTAATACCCTATTGGGCGGAAGCGAATTTTGCAGGCTACTCAAAATACTCCAACAACGAAAAAATGGGGTTGTATCCCTTGCCCTTGGGGGATGGCAACGCCATGTTTCTCCGGCTTGAAAACGCCGCCCGATTCTGGAATCAGGATTTTTCCTCTGTATGGGAAAGTTACCAACAAGAATATTTGGATGAGCTTACGCAGAAATACGGTAAGTGTGTAAAATATTACGCGATTGATGGCGGAGAATTTCCACCACGCGGCTTAGCTGTATTTGAAAAAGGCGATCACCTGCTTGCCTTTACCATCGGAATGGGGTTATTCACCCAACCAGCCGTCGAGCTATTCCAGAAGGATTTTCACTTGCATGATCATATTGAGCTAGCCTTTGGCTGGAGAGCAGACCTGCCACTGGAGCCAACTCAAATCTATTCGCAAATTTCCTCCATTGCGACAATTCCATGGGCATATAAAACCTTTTTGGATCATCACCATACCATAAACCTGTGCATAGCAGATTCGTACCAGAACGCTGTTTTTATTTCTGACCGACAGGCAAAAGTACAAAACAGCAGCTTTTTGCAGCAAAAGCAGATTAATTTACTGTGGTTGATGCCGATTTCAGATACCCTGTGCCAAAAGCTGACGGCAGAGGAACCAGACTATTCCGGTGTAGAGCAGCAGCTTGAAAACAATGGGGTCCTGTTGGAACACATGTAAAACCATAAAACACTAAACTGTTTTCCACCTTTCCCATCGGAGGAAAAAATAGCGATAAAATAAGCATGAGTTTTTTCAAATTTTCATTCCGGATAATAAATAACCATTTGAAGAGTACATAGGGTATTCCCTGCATTTTGGTAGCTATGCGGCTGGTCTGCGTGAAAGCGAATGGAATTGCCCTCCGTCACTAAGAATGTTTTTCCCTGTAATTCAACCGTTAGTTGACCATGGGATACGGTTAAAAATTCTTGTGTTCCTTGTAAATGAGGTTCCGTTGATAAATACCCGTTTGCATCTAACTCAACAGAATAGATTTCAAAGCGCCGTGCGCTATGAAATGGAAAGATAGCGTAAATTCTCACCTTTCCATCATCTTCGATTAGTGGGGTTAACTGATTGCGATCAATCAGCTCCACATTCGCTTCCTGATAATGAATGAACTGGGAAAACGAAATTTTGAGTCCGTTCGATATTTTCCACAAGGTAGAAACAGTGGGGTTCACCTCACCGCGCTCGATTTGCCCCAGCATACTTTTGCTCACACCAGACAACTTCGCCAGTTGATCTAGGCTCAATTTTTTTTGCTCACGAACTCTTTTTAAGTTTTCAGAGATAAGAGCGTTTAAATGTTCCAAAGAGCTTTCCTCCTTTTTGTTGACACTATACTGCACATAATGTATTATTATATTGTACAATTCAACATCTTATACGTTATGTGCAGTATACCACATTTATTTGGAGGGAGAAAGCAGCTAAGATGAGCAATATTACCGCGTTTTTATCGTATATCCTTATTTTAAATCTATCGCCAGGTGCGAATACAATCCTCTCTATGACAAATGCAAGTCAATACAAATTTAAGAGAAGCGTTACCTTTAATTTGGGGATAGGTGTAGGCGTATTCTTCGTTATGCTTCTGTGCAGCATCTTTAGCCTAACACTCTTAGAGATTGCTCCCTCCATTGTACCAGTAATGAAATGGCTGGGAGCAGGGTACATTTTATGGCTATCATGGAAAACACTGAAAAATGAACCCATGCAAGAAGCGACTGAAAAAAAGGAAGAAAATCTATTCATGAATGGAATGCTGCTGCAATTTATAAATCCCAATACCTTTTTATATGGACTCTCTACTTTTTCCATGTTCATAACACCGTATTACCAATCAAAGCTCATCCTGCTTTTTTTCTGCCTCCTCCTTTCATTATTCGCTACTATTGCAACCGGATGCTGGACCGTGTTCGGCTTTACTTTTCAAAAAGTGATTCTCTCTCACGGAAAAATTATGCGTATCATAATGGCGGCTCTTCTCGTTTATTGTGCATATGCCGTTCTATTTAGCTAACGAATACGTAGACTAATGTCATAAACAAACTCAAGATTGCGAAAAGTGCTTGCTCATGCTACTATGAGAAAAATCACTACATATTGGGAGGTTTTAGAATGGAGCAATTTCAGAATGTTACGATTATAAAAAAGGCTAATATTTATTTTGATGGTAAGGTCACCAGCCGTACCGTGCTGTTTGAAGACGGTACACGAAAAACGCTTGGCATTATGCTGCCCGGGCAATATGAGTTTGGCACAGGCGCCAGTGAGCTGATGGAAATACTCGCAGGCACGGTAAAGGTACTGCTGCCGGGTAAAACAGAGTGGCAAAGCATCGGGGCGGGAGAAAGCTTTGCTGTTCCTGCCAACAGCAAATTCCAAATTGAGATGCAGGAGCCAGTGGATTACTGCTGCTCTTATGGAGCAGAATAATCTAGGTTGATTAAAAATACTGGAGGATTATCTCATGGGTCTTTTTTCTTCCCGTTGGCAGGAGGTCTTTTTTAGCACCAGTACAGAATCCTTTTTCCGGGGACAAAACATACTAAGAGAACACGGCATCCCGTTTCGTACCAAAACGGAAAACCGCGCTTTTCGAGATTCCAGAAATAATCTAAGCGGAAGCAGCTTTATGCTAACAAGAGTACAGTTCCGGCCAGAAAGCAGCGACGAACACCGAATCTTTGTTGCAGAGGAGAACACTGCCGCCGCTCGATTCCTCCTGCAAAACGATGAGTCAAACTCTACTAACATATAAAAAGCACCGGCTTAGCCGGTGCTTTTTATATGCAGGTGTAGCCAACAAATGATTTTACCAGCAACACTTTTTATTATAACAAGTAACAAGGGAGCGGAATCGCGATGGATTCCGCTCCCACTTTATAAAACAACTATTTCGATTGCAGCTATAAATTACGAAACTTTTACAACACCAAACGTAGTGTTTTCGCCGTTAACATCCCATTCCGCAGTGTAGCCGTCCATTTCGCCCAGGCGAATTTCATCAGCAAGCACTTCACGGCTGATTTGCTCACGGTTCTTCCACAGAAGGTCTGCAAGCATATCGTTACCATTCTGGAATACCATAATTCGGTCTGTTACCTCAAAGCCGGCATCCTTACGCATGGACTGCAGCTTGCTAATCATTTCGCGCACAAAGCCCTCTTCCACCAGTTCAGGAGTTAGGGTTGTATCGAGAACAATCGTAACACCCTTATCAGACATCGACTCAAAGCCCTCTTTCTGCACGGTTTCAATCAGCACTTCTTCCGCAGTGAGAGAAGTTTCTCCCGTTGAAATGGTAAGTGAAATAGAACCGTTTTGATCGAGCTCTTTCTTTGCCGCAGAACCATTGAGTGCTGCAAGTGCCTCGCGAACTTCATTAATTTGCTTACCGAACTTTTTGCCGAGCAGCTTGAGCTGGGGCTTAAAGCGGTAATCGGAGAAGTCAGACGCATCCGACACAAAATGAACCGATTTGATGTTCAGCTCTTCACGAATAATCTCGCGGAAGTCTTCCCCCAAATCACGCTCCGCATGAATAAAGAGAGTGGCCAGAGGTTGGCGGATTTTCATACCGGCTTCATTTCTGGCGGCACGACCTAACGTAACAATCTGCATTGCCTGCTTCATGTCCTCTTCCATCTTTGTGTCTACCATGGCTTTATTGCACTCTGGGAAGTTGCACAGGTGTACACTTTCGGGTGCTTTGGGGTCAATGCTGCACACAAGGTTGCGGTAGATCTGCTCTGTCATAAACGGAATCATGGGAGCAGCTGCCTTTGCCACGGTTACCAAAGCGGTATACAGCGTCATATAAGCACTGATTTTATCCTGAGTCATTTCTTCGACCCAGAAGCGCTCACGGCTGCAGCGCACATACCAGTTGCTCATGTCGTCTACAAATTCCTGAAGCGCACGGGCAGCCTCGGGAATGCGGTAGTTCTCTAAATGATTGTCAACATCGCCCACCATGGTATTCAGGCGAGAGAACAGCCATTTATCCAGTAATGTGAGCTTCTCTGTTTCGAGCTTATACTGAGTAGCGTCGAACTCATCAATATTAGCGTATAGCACGAAGAACGCATACGTGTTCCACAGGGTAGAGAGGAACTTGCGCTGACCCTCCACCACGGCCTTGCTATAAAAACGGTTCGGCAGCCACGGCGCAGAATTGCTGTAAAAATACCAGCGGATGGCATCGGCTCCGTACGTTTCGAGCGCTTCGAACGGGTCAACCGCATTGCCCTTAGATTTCGACATCTTTTGTCCGTTTTCATCCTGCACATGCCCCAACACAATGACATTGCGGAACGGAGCTTTATCAAACAGCAACGTAGAAATTGCCATCAGCGAGTAGAACCAACCACGGGTTTGGTCAACTGCCTCAGAAATAAAGTCCGCAGGGAACTGCTCGTGGAACAGCTCTTTATTCTCAAAGGGATAATGGTGCTGTGCAAACGGCATAGAACCGGAATCGAACCAGCAGTCAATTACCTCTGGCACACGGTTCATCTGCTTGCCGCAGTCCGGGCAGGTGATGGTAACCGCATCAATATAGGGGCGGTGCAGTTCAATATCCTCCGGGCAATTGGGAGACATTTTTTTGAGCTCTTCAATGCTGCCAATCGCATGGCGGCAGCCACATTCGCATTCCCAAATATTGAGCGGAGTTCCCCAATAGCGGTTACGGCTGATGCCCCAATCCTGCACATTCTCAAGCCAGTCGCCAAAGCGACCTTTGCCAATTGACGGGGGAATCCAGTTCACGGTGTTATTGTTGCGGATGAGACCTTCGCGAACCGCGGTCATTTTAATAAACCAAGACTCTCTTGCGTAATAAATCAGCGGGGTATCGCAGCGCCAGCAGAACGGGTAGCTATGCTCAAACTTGGGTGCGGAAAGCAGCAAGCCCCTTGCCTTAAGGTCATCCAAAATCATGGGGTCGGCTTCTTTGCAGAATACGCCGGGCCATGCGGTTTCTTTTGTCATTTCGCCTTTGCCGTCCACAAGCTGAACGAAAGGCAAGCCGTATACGCGGCCAACACGGGCATCGTCTTCACCAAATGCGGGAGCAATATGAACCACACCGGTACCGTCAGACAAGGTAACATAACGTTCGCAGGTAACGAACCAGCACTTCTCTTTGGGCTGTACAAACGGGAATAACGGCTCGTATTCCTTATATTCCAAATCGGTGCCGACAAAGCTTTCCAGTACCTCAGCTTCTTCACCCAAAACGGTGTTTACCAGTTCTGCCGCCATATAATAAACGGTGTCGTCTTTCTTTACTTTTACATATTTTTCGTCTGGATTCACGCAAAGTGCAACGTTAGAAGGTAAGGTCCAAGGTGTCGTTGTCCATGCCAGAATATAGGCGTCTTCGTTCTTCACCTTAAACTTTACAACGGCGGAGCGTTCCTTTACGTCCTTATAGCCCTGTGCAACTTCATGGCTCGAAAGAGGTGTTCCGCAGCGCGGGCAGTAGGGAACAATTTTAAAGCCCTTATACAAAAGGTCTTTCTCCCAAATCTGCTTTAACGCCCACCACTCTGACTCAATAAAGTTGTTGTCGTAGGTAACATAGGGATTTTCCATATCTACCCAAAAACCGACGGTACGAGAGAAATCTTCCCACATGCCTTTGTACTTCCAAACGCTTTCTTTGCATTTGTCAATAAAAGGCTCGAGGCCGTAGGCTTCAATTTGGTCTTTTCCGTTGATATGAAGCAGCTTTTCCACTTCCAGCTCAACTGGCAGGCCGTGAGTATCCCAACCAGCTTTACGCGGCACCTGCTTCCCCTTCATGGTTTGGTAGCGGGGCAGCAAATCTTTGATTACGCGGGTAAGCACGTGGCCAATGTGCGGTTTGCCATTTGCGGTAGGCGGGCCATCATAAAACACATAAGGCTCCGCTTTGCGGCGGACTTCCACACTCTTTTCAAACACTTGGTTTTCTTGCCAATACTTCTCTACTTCTTTTTCGCGGTCCACAAAATGCAGGTCTGTGGATACTTTTTGATACATGGTTGTACCTCCTACAATATTACAGTCACATAAACATTACACAATTTAGACTCAAACTAATAAAAGCCTTCGTCCAAAATCAGGACGAAGGCTCACTTCGCTATACCACCCTTTTACATACTGCCCATATGCTATCCCTATAACGGGGGAATCCCGGCACAGCCTACTATAAATTTCAGCCTGCGGCTCCAAAGTGATTTTCGTCTTTTACTACTCTGGCCGGGCTCACACCCTCCCCGGCTCGCTTTGCATTTGGTAAAAAGCTTACTGTCTTCGTCACAGCCTTTTGGTTATTCATATGCTGCTCTAAGGCTACCACCAAACAGGTAATTTGTCAAGAATTCTACGGCAGGCTTTTCGCCTGCTCTAATTGCAGTATTGGCTGAAAAGGCTAAGAATTATTCTGCAGAATCAACCAATTCTTTTGCTTGTCTATTGACAAAAACCGCTCTAGAAACCATACTGTTTATAAAAACACGTTCTCCCCAAACTCTACAATGCGTAGGTTGCTTATCAATGCCGACACCAGTATTCTAAATAGTAGAGACAAAACAGCAAAAGCTATTGATAATACACCGTTCTCTATCAACAAGTAAGGGAGAATAACGATATGACACAGTATGTAACCGGAACCACCATAAAATACTTGCGAGAGAAAAAAGGCTACACCCAGCGACAATTAGCGGAGCTGCTCACGGTAAGCGACAAGGCGGTATCAAAATGGGAGAACCGGCGTGGCCTGCCAGATATTTCTCTTCTGGAACCGTTGGCGAAAGCGCTTAACGTGTCCGTTGCCGAACTTCTTTCCGGTGAACAGATTACAAACAGCAACCGTGCCGGCAATATGCTGCGCACCTGTTTTTATGTTTGCCCAGTATGCGGCAACGTGATTCATTCACTCGGTGAAGGTTCTTTTACCTGCTGTGGAATCACCCTGCCAGTTCAAGAAGCCGAAGAAAGTGACGAACCGCATTTAATACAAATACAGAAAATTGAAAACGAATACTATATCACGCTCAACCACCCAATGGAGAAAGACCATTATATCTCTTTTTTAGCACTCATTTCCCCCGACCAAATTCAAATGAAGAAGCTGTACCCCGAGCAAAGCCCAGATGCCCGCTTTGCAATTACGGGCTCAGCGGTACTCTATGTGTACTGCAATCAGCATGGTCTGTACCGAACTGAGATTTCATACCAAAAGAGAGCCAAATAATAACAGCTTTCGCATTTATAAAATCCAGCATGGCGCGATTGAGCTAGAGAGCCGTAATCCAATGATTATATCAAAACACAAGGAGGAGTTCTTATGGAAAACACTGTTATTCTTTCAATTTGCCTGTTTGATGCCATTCAGAGGATTGACGATATTATTGTACGTGGAAGCATTACCGGTGAACAGATTGACAGCTATACCTTAAATGCGGGAGGCGCTGGCCAATGTGTGGTACTGATTTATGAAAAACACTACTGGCGCGCGAGTAACCGCCTGACCCTCACGGTAACGCTGGATAGTTTTGCAGGCAGAACCCGCATGCACTACGTTGGTGGCGGCGGCGGAGAAGGACTGTTCCGTTTTGACTGGGGCGCGGCAAACAGCTTTGAGGCATCCCTACTGGAAGGGTTGCAAGACGTAATTATATCTTAATTCTCCGGTTGATTACTTTATGTAAACATATTTTGTTTTGCAAAGCCCGATTGAACCCCAATTGTTTTATCGGGCCTTGCAGTATTTCAGTAAAAAAAATCCAGATTTACTCTTGTCATTCAAATTTGAATCTGCTATAATCCACTTGTTAGTTCTTTCTAACTTGTAGAATCTTAAAACTATCGCTTTCTTCCATACGATGATATTGTAAGAGGAAAATTATACCGGGCCCTCCTTTGCAGAGGGATACAAATTGCGCAATCCATAAACTATCGAAATAGATTACTTGCGGTAAGCGATGCCAGTCTTAAGTTAGTTAACACTAACCCAAAACACTGCCTTACCGCAAAGAAGAAAAGAAAAAGGAGACATACAGGAATGGCAACAAGAAGAGGCCCTCGTTTTAAAGAATGCCGCCGATTGGGAGTGAATGTTTGCGGACACCCAAAGGCAATGAACCGTGCAGGCGCACCGGCATTTAACAAAAGAAAGAAAGTTTCAGAATACAGCATTCAGCTTACTGAAAAACAAAAGGTGAAAGCATATTACGGAATTTTGGAAAAGCAAATGCTCCGTTATTACCGCGCTGCGGAAAAATCCGCCGGTAAAACAGGTGATGCTTTGCTGCAAACCCTTGAGCGCCGGCTCGACAACATGGTGTACCGAATTGGTTTTGCCAACTCCATTCGTTTGGCTCGCCAGCAGGTAACGCATGGTCACATTCTGGTAAACGGCAAAAAAATCTCTATCCCCTCTTATTCCATTCAGGTGGGCGATGTGATTACACTGCGTGAAAAATCCAGAAGCAATGAGCTGTTCCGCACCAATTTCCTCGAAGGCAAAGGCTTTGCCGTGCCGTATATCGAGCGTGATTTCAACGTATTTGGGGGCAAGCTAACCCGCATGCCTAACCGCGAAGAAATCCCTGTGGAAGTCGACGATCAATTGGTCGTTGAGTATTATTCGAGGTAACCGCCATGCGCAGCCCGGCCTGTAAATACCAGCAACCCGATTTCTGGGAGTGGACACTTGGAAAGCAGGATGTGTGGAACGACTTATTTGTTCCTCCGGAGCAGCTTCGGCAGCCTGTTTTTGTCAACGCCTGCATTGCGGATGAGCAGCGTGTCCTGCTCGACAGCAATTGGGCTTGCTACCCAGACACAGAGTCTGTTTTGGGTTTTGTGCAGTATATCTTTCTGCCCACCGTGTTTTACTATGTGCTTCACCCGGAAAATGACCGGCTGATGGTTCCGATTCAGTCTACGGCAGAGCTTTTGGAGATGGTCTATTCTGCCGATTCTCCTCACCGCCTCGCCATGAGCGGCTTTGTATTTGAGCTAAGTTCCATATGGCAGCGCACCGGTGAACAGCAGAAAACGGCACTGTTCCATTTTTGCAGCCGTTTTAATCGCTATTGGCAGCGAAAAGGCTTGCAATTAAGCCTAAACATCTTCTGTTGTGCAGAAGATGTTGCTGCCCACTTAAAAGAACTGGTTTGGTGCGAAGAGCTATTCGAGGAGGAATACGGGTATTCCTATACCCAGCTGGATGAACTTTGCTCCCGATTTGAAACAGAGCCGTTTGCAAAGCATTTGCTGCTGAACTGGCTGAACACCCGGGTCGGCAGCCTAACCTAACTTATCTCTTTCTATTGATAAAAAGCTGAAAAACAACGCCCGGCAGAAAAACTGCTGGGCGTTGTTTTATTGCAAATAGTAGCTATTCATTGGATTTACAAAAAAGTTTTTTCTGGAATCTGCTTAACCAATTGAAAACATCCATTGTCAAATATCCAATCAGTTCAAAACGAGATTCTCTCTTTTGTCGCAGCTTACACAAATGTTGATTATCTTTTCCCCACTTACGCAGCAACCAGTGCCAAGCGAGCTTCATGAATTGAAGAAAAAGCAGAAAGATAACCACTAGAATAAGGGTTTTATATTCGAGCCAATGATTTCGAATAAAAAAGAACAAAACCACTGCTGACAGAATAAAACTGGTCACCCTGCCAATCTGATTTACTCTCATGCTAACTCGTCCTCTCTATAATATAGAAAACGTAGTATGCTTCTACTTTGTAGTATAGCACTCGTAGCAGCTCTATTATTCGATTAAAGAAACTGAAATACATATTGTTTATTAAGTAGGTGATAACAGTTTTAGCCCAACTACTCCGCTAATGATCATCAAAACACACAGCACCTGTGGCAAAGTAATGGCCTCGCGAAACCAAACAATACTAAAAATGAGTGTTCCGGCTGTCCCGATTCCCGTCCAAATTGCGTAAGCGGTTCCAATTGGCAATTCTTTCAGCGAGAGCGAAAGAAAATACATACTTGCAATTAAGCCCACAATTGTTACCGCACTCGGAACCATTTTGCTGAAATTTTCAGACATTTTAAGCCCAACAGCCCAAACGATCTCAAAAAAACCTGCCACCAACAAAAATACCCATTGCATTGTTTTACAACATCTCCTCTCAATTTGCAAAGAAAAAGCCTGGGAAAATCAAATAAGATCTCCCAGGCTTTTATCCTTCCGTGAACACAGTATCTTCTGTGCGTTTTATCTTGGTCCAGCCCGGTAACACCGCGGAACCCTATAAAACTTTGTTTTAGTATAGCAAAAAGAATAGAGTATGTCAATTACTCATTGGGCTGATTTTTTTCATATAAAAGCCGCAGGCCCTCCAACAGCAAGTTGCAGCAGTACACAATATCGCGGTGGCAATACGATATAATATCGCGCGACAGCCCTCCGGTAGCAATCACTCGGCATTTTACGCCTAGCTCTTCTTCGATTCTGTCACATAGACCGTCAATCATTGAGGCTTGTCCGTAAATTATGCCGGAGCGCATACAATCTATTGTGTTATTCCCTATAACATTGCTAGGCGCCTCCATACTAATGGCAGGAAGCTGTGCCGTTCGCGTGGTGAGCGCCTCCATGCTAATACCAACTCCGGGTATCACACAGCCGCCCAGCATACTGCCGTTGGAGTCTATGACGGAAACCGTGGTTGCCGTGCCCATATCCCAAATAATGCAAGGGCCTCCGTATAAAGCAATCGCGGCAACACAGCCAGCCACAAGGTCTGCCCCCATGCTTGGAGGGTTCAGGCGAACATCTAATCCCGTAATGGTATTATCATCTACAACAACAGGTTTGATTTTTGTTAGCTTTTGAATGGCCCTCGTAATATAAACGGTAACTGGCGGAACAACCGAACCGATAATCGCACCGGTAATATCCGTCACCTTTACATCGTATATGTCAAGAATATCGCGCAATTCAATCGCATATTGGTCTTCCATTCGGCTGCGGTCGGTCGCCATTCGCGATACAAATCGAAGCTTCTTGCCTTCGTAACCACCGATCGTAATATTAGTATTGCCGATATCCAGCGTTAAGAGCATGAGTTTAATCCTCCCCCGGTTTTTCACGAAGGTTATTATACCCAAATACGACTAAATACGCAATACCTAAAACGGTTCTCCTTCCGCATTCCCACTGTTTTTCTTGTCGAAAAAGCATACTTTGCATTTTAATTGCTAAATTAGAATCAATATGCAAGAAAAGGTGCATAATTTGCACCTTTTCTCAAACATCTTTTATTTGTAAAATGTATTATTATAAAAATAATATACGAACTGCCCAAACAGACGCTATGTACCCAACTAAATCTGCTGTAAGAGCCGCAGGAATGGTATGGCGGGTCTTTTTAATACCCACCGCGCCAAAATAAACGGCAATGGCATAAAAAGTGGTTTCGGTAGAACCATTCATCACGGAGGCCACTCGCCCAACAAAGCTGTCGGGCCCATAATCCCGGAACAGTTGTAACAAAAGTGCATTTGAACCGCTGCCGGAAACTGGGCGCATGAGTGCCAGCGGCATAACCTCCGGAGGTAACCCGAGCGCCAGAGCAGCAGGGCGCAAGGCAGACGAAACCAAGTCCAATGCACCGGAAGCACTGAGCATATTCACCGCCAAAATAAGCCCTACAAGAGAAGGAAGTATATCAAAGCATGACATGGCGCCTTCCTTGGCTCCGCTTACAAATACATCAAACACCGGAACCTTTCGGACAAAGCCGAAAATAAGAATAAAGAAAATAGTGGCCGGCACCACCATGCTTCCAATATCAGCCAAGCCTGTCTTCCCGCCTTTCCAGCAGTTTCGCGGTCAAAATCCCGAGCCCCAAGGCAATAATGGAGGCCAGCCAAACCGCCGGTACAATGTCGAAGGGTTGTGCAGAGCCATACTGCTGCCGCAGGGTCCCCATAAAGGTGGGTACCAGCTGAATAGACGCAGTATTAATCACCACAAACATGACCATATTGTTGTCTGCTTCCGTTTTTCTGCCGTTTACCCGGTTCATCTCTTTCATAGCGGCAATCCCCAGCGGGGTTGCCGCGTTGCCCAAGCCAAGCAGATTTGCGGTTATATTCATACAAATCGCCTTCATTGCAGCGCTATCTTTCGGGTATTTGGGGAACAGCGGCCGCAATATAGGGTAGAACATTCGGCTGAGAACTTTCGTGAGTCCCCCCTCATCTGCAATCTTCATCAGTCCCGTCCAAACACACATCATCCCCAGTAAAACAATTACAAGCTGAACCGCGCTTGCCGCACCCGAAAGCACTGCGTCTGAAAGCTCTGGAAGCCGGCCGGTCAGCAGAGCACACACACAGCTAAACAGAATCATTCCTGCCCATATGTAATTCATCATAATTCTTCACCCGTACATACATATGTAGCGTATTCGCATTCCATACCCCAAATACATTTTCCTTGTTTATGAGAGAAAAAAGGTAAAATATTAAGTGTAAATACACAAATTACTGTAATAAAATTAAAGAATAATTCACTGTTTATTGATTGACTTAAATGCCAAAAAAAGGTATTATTAACACGCAATATTACATTATATTGGGACTGTGAATGTTTTGGTGTTAGTGTAAGAGTTTGTGTGAGAAGTTGAAGTGATGTATTTGTGGAGTGAAAAAAGTTAGGATTAGGAGGAATCAACATGAAATCTACGGGGATTGTTCGGCCAGTAGATATGTTCGGGCGTATCGTTCTGCCAAAAGAACTAAGATCTACTCTAAACATTACGGAAAAGGATTCTTTAGAAATCTTTGTGGAGGATTCTGCAATTATTTTAAAGAAGTATCAGCCTTCCTGTATTTTCTGTGGGAGTATGGATCGTATTTCAAATTTCAAGGACCATAATGTATGTCTTAAGTGTGTGGAGCGTTTGTCAAAAAGACTGGACGAAGAGACTGAATAAGTACATTTAAAGCAAGCCCTAAGCGATGAATCAAAATTTGGACAAATCTTTACAGAAGTACATGAAAACTGACTGTTCATGTTTTTCTTGACTTTCCAAATTTCGCACAGTATAATAGGGCTACAATTGAAAACCCATGAGGGAGTAGTTTGCATACGGTTTGTATGCGGTAAGTCAACATAATGGCTATTTAGTCTGGCTTACCTTAATTAACGAGACTCATGTATAACTTTATTGCTATACATGCTATCTCTCAATTTGTATTAAACCCAAGTATAGCGGTACAGCTATACTTGGGTTTTTTGTTTGTAATCATATTTTTAAACGGAGGAAGTAGAATGGGTATTACAGCCTTAGTTTTTTCACTGGGCGCAGTTGTCTTAGCGGAAATGGGAGACAAAACACAGCTATTGGCAATGGCTTTTGCAGCAAAGTACAAAGCCTCGAAAGTTATGATTGGTGTGTTTCTCGCAACTATTCTAAACCATGCGCTTGCCGTGGCCGTAGGCCATATGTTAACACAATTTGACACGATTCAGGTTTGGATTCAGGGAATCGCCGCTTTATCGTTTATCTTCTTTGGTCTTTGGACCATTCGTGGGGACAAGCTCGAGGGTGAAGAAAACAGAACTAGTAAGTACGGGGCAATTGCCACCGTTGCCATTGCATTCTTTATTGCTGAAATGGGTGATAAAACACAGCTCACTACTGTGGCACTTGCCGCGAAATTCCCCACAAATCCGCTTTGGATTTTGGCCGGAACCACCATTGGAATGCTCATTGCAGACGGCATTGGAATTGTAATTGGCGTTGTATTGTGTAAGAGAATTCCCGAGCGTACCGTTAAGCTGATTTCGGCTGCTGTATTTATCTTCTTTGGTTTCCTTGGTAGCTACCAGGTAATGAGAAGCGATTTGGCTTTGAGCACCGATGTAATCATGCTGGTTATGACACTGCTCTACGCACTTACAGCTGCTTGCACTCTTTACCTTATCAGAAAAGAAAAAAGCGAAGAAGTAGCCGATTCTCTCCCGGCAGCGTGCTGTCAGGTAAACGAGAAAATCTAACCCTTTATCTCTTTTTGTTAAAACCGAAGTATTACTTTATATTTTAAAAATACAGGGCCCGGTAGTTATTATACCGGGCTCTTTTTCATTGCTATTCAGCAATTTATGACGGTATTTCTTGAAAATCGCACATCCGCATAAAAATATCGAATATCCTTAAAAAATGGTATCAATGAATTTTTTAAGGTCAAAAAGAAAGACACAGAGCCAGTTTTAAAAAAGATTTATTAAAAATTGCTTTTAGAGTTATTGATTTTTACTTCTTAAGCTGTTATTCTGAAAGCAGTATTCGAAACAAAGAAGCGCGAATTTTCCACCGGACCGGCAGCATTTGTTTTATTGCAATTTGCAAAAGGAGTGGCTCAATTGAGGGAAATTGCAAAACCAATATGGGATTGGCAAACGCCTCACCGCCAACAGCTTGAGAAACTTGCAGAGGATTCTTACCGAGAATTTAGCCAAAAGCTCCTTCCCGGAACGTCAAACATATTAGGAGTGCGTCTCCCTATTCTGCAATCTCTGGCAAAGCAGATTGCCAAAGGAGATTGGCGTGAATACCTTTCGCGCGCTACGGACGAAACTTTTGAAGAAATTATGCTACAAGGTCTTGTTCTGGGCAATGCCAACGCGGACACCAAAGAGCTGTTTAATCGTACGGTAAATTTTGTGCCCAAAATAGACAATTGGTCGGTTTGCGACAGCTTTTGTGCTAGTTACAAGTTGGCAAAAAAGCAACCAGACGCCATTTGGGAGTTTCTCTCCCCGTACATTCAGTCCGAGCTTGAATTTGAGTGCCGCTTTGGAGTGGTAATGCTGCTTAATTACTACGCCAGCGAAAAAAACACACCTCGCACACTTATTCAATTAAGCCGAACCAAAGCAACCGGTTATTATGCCAAAATGGCGGTTGCGTGGGCAGTCTCAGTTTGCTTTGTGAAAAACCCTGAGGCTACGCTCCCATATTTAAAGCAGCCGGTATGGGATGATTTTACTCATAACAAAGCAATACAAAAGATACTCGAATCCAACCGCGTACCCTCGGAAAGCAAAAGCCTGTTACGTAGTTTGAAGCACTCTGTATAAGTACGCAGTTTTATAACACAGATACAATGATGAGGACAAAGGAGGCCTATTATGGAACCGCAGTTAGATCTGGCAATTGACTGTACCTACGCCGATTCCGACATGCCGATTCAACAGTTATACTTTAATGTATATCGTCAGATTTACATTAAGCACGGAAAAATTAAGCTAACAGTTAACGGAGCAAATTATATTATTTCTGCGGGACATATGTTCTTTTTCAGCAATTTAGATGAATGTTCATTAGAGGTTCTGGAAGCACCGTACCAGCGTTACCTTGTAACAATTCAGCCACTGAAGATTCATCACATTCTGTACGACAGCCCCCTTATGTCTGTTTTTCAGCACCATTCCGACGAGAGCTTCCCTACTTTTGATTTAACCGATTGCCAAGAAGAAGCTGAGAATTTATTCGAAAATATGGCTCGTGAAAGCGCACGTTTCCGCCCTTACCGGGGCGATTACATGGTGTCGTTTTTACAGCAGTCCCTTATTATGGCCTATCGCCGTGCGGAAGGGCAATTTTCTTCGTATGATGGCCGGCATTCTTCCCATATTTATGAGGTTAAAAAGTACTTGGAAGAACATTGCCTGGAAGACATTCAAATTAAGGATTTGGCGGAGCAATTTTATATCAGTGTATACTATTTGTCGCACAGCTTTAAAAACATGACTGGGTACAGCCCTAAACAGTTTTTGCTGATGAATCGGCTCTCTTATGCCAAAGACCTGCTTTGGAACACCAAAAAGCCGATCGCGCAAATTGCGGTGGAATGTGGTTTTGGGAATGCCAATAATTTTATTCGTGCATTTAAAAAGCATACAGGGGCAGCTCCCGGTAAATTCCGTTCCTCTACGACCTCTGGTAATCAATTGTAATACATAGCGTATTATCTAAAGATAAAAAATCCCCGCCGTATGGCGGGGATTTTTCTATGCTTCCATTTATATTATTTACGGTAATAGCCTACCAAGAGAGCACCGGGGCCCGCATGGGTACCTACCACGCTTCCCATAATCAGGGTTTGCCCTTCTCCAAGCTCTTGCTTGAGCAGCTCCAAATCGGACGAATTAAAGCTGTGAGAATATGCAATCGGTTTCGAGGAGTCAAAATCCGGCAGCTCACGTAAATGGCGCACAACAAAATCAAGTGCTTTTTTCATGCCACGCTCTTTTCCAATTACCTCAAGAACGCCGTCCTTTACCATGATAATCGGTTTAATGCCAAGCAGATTACCCAGCGTACCTTTGGTGCTGGAAAGCCGCCCTCCCTTTACCAAATACTTCATTGTATTGAAAACTGCCAGCATTTCCACCTGCTTTGTTAACTCTGTGATATGCTCGGCAATTTCTTTTCCGCTCTTACCTTCATCGCGCAGACGAACCGCTTCATTAACCAGCAGAGCCGCACCGGCTGAAACGGTTAACGAGTCGATTGGGTAAATATCCTCTCGCCCGCTTTCTTCCTTTGCAATAACAGCAGACTGGTATGTTCCGCTGAGCTTTTGCGCAATGTAAATCCCTACAATTTCATCGTTGGGGTATTCTGCGTATACATCCAAAAAGCTTTGGGGGCTTACCTGTGTTGTAGTTGGCATTTCTGCCTCGGTATTCAACATTTCGTAAAACTGTTCTTCTGTGATGTTAAATTTATCAATATACTGACGATCACCAAAATGCACCGTCAATGGAACAATTCGAACTCCGAGGCGCTCGGCCTCCTCCCGCGATAGATCTGCCGTACTATCGATTAATATCTGAACGCTCATGCTGTATTCCGCCTTCCTTTTTTTGTTCAAAAAAACGACTTAAGGTTTTTAGTGATGCCAGAAGAGAATTTAAGCTTTCTTCGGTTAAAGAATTACCAATCATTTGAACCATCTCTTTGTGAAACAAGCGGTGCTGGAGTTCAGCTCGCTCCCCCTTGGGGGTTAAAATAATCCAAACGAGGCGGCGGTCTTGCTCGCTGCTCTGGCGTTCTAAGCACCCTTTTGTAACCAAAACACCAATCGCCGTAGTAAGTGCACCCGTGCTGATTCCAAGCTTTGCTGCAATTTTAGACATCGTGTTTTGCTGCAAAAGCTGCATTTGAGCTACAGCCTCCAATATGTGCAGTTCTTTCATGCTCAGACCGATAGTATCGCCGGCAGAAAGCGCCGCTTCCTCATATTGCAGTATTCGGTTAAAGGTCTCTACAAAGAAGTAATTTAACTCCTCCTGCTGCTCAAAATTCACGAAATAGTGCTCCTTATAAAACTTTTAATATAAAAGTATTTTACCGGAAAATAGAAGCTCCTGTCAAGTAATCAAAAATATTACTTTACTTGTCGTAGTAGTTATGCTATACTCAAATTACTTCAACAGACGTAGTAATAAAAGGAGGAAAAATTTTGATTAGCAGCGACATTATGCGCGGCTACAACGATATAATGATTTTGTTTCTTTTGCTTGAACACGACTCCTATGGGTACGAAATATCAAAAGAGATTCAAACCCGTACTAACGAGGTTTACAGCATGAAAGAAACAACCTTGTATTCGGCGATTAACCGGCTTGAGAAAAACGGTTATATTGCCAGCTACCACGGCTCCGAATCCTTTGGAAAGCCGCGCACCTATTTTACCATTACGAATGCCGGGCGAGCATATTACCGTGAAAAATGCAGCGAGTGGAAGCTCACCAGACAAATTGTGGACTATTTTACCAGTGAGAAAGAGGAGATTAGCAATGAGCATGAATAAGATTCGCAATTATGTAGAGAATTCCTTTGCTTCCCTGCCCCGCACCAAAGAGGTTGCCGAAGTAAAAATGAACATTATTGAAAGCATGGAGGAACGGTACCAAACTTTAATTGCAGAAGGTAAAAACGAGAATGAAGCACTGGGCGCCGTGATTGCAGAATTTGGCAGCATGGATGAAATTCGCCAGGAGCTGGGCATTACGGAAGAACAAAACAGCATTCCTCTTACAGAAGAAAACTACCCTCGCTCAATTCCAGAAGACTTGCTACGAGCCTACACAGCGTTTCGCAGCCAATTTGCCATTGCGGTAACAGCCGGTGTTATTCTCTGTATTCTTGCGGTAGTGATGCAACAAGTATTTGAATCTATTTTTGGGAACGGAGCATTATCAGCGATAGTCTTTTTGCTATTGATTGCTGCCGCGGTAGGGCTTTTTGTTTATTTTGGGATGCAAAAAGCGTACTGGGAAGAACAAATTGCCTATTATCAATCAATCGGTACACCTCCCTCTACGAACACACACATTGCTAAAGCTAAAAAAAACGATACTCTTTCTGAGCGGCTCTGCGGTGCAATTATGCTTCTTGCCACTGCTTTTTTCCTGCTAATTGGTTTCTTGTTTGACATGTGGCACCCGGGCTGGGTGGTGTTCCCCATTGCTGGAATCCTGTGTGGTGTTGTAACGGTTTTAATTGGAGATAAATCTTAATCTCTAAAAAATAAATGTGATTACCCTCTTGACAATCTGGAGTCTATCGAATAATATGATAGCAACAGAAAAAATGCTTTGATAGGGACACGAATGCGGAATACCGCCCTTACAGAGAGCTGCCGGATGGTGCGAGGCAGCGGGCGCCCCACAGGACATCACCCTTGAGCAGACGGCCGAACCCATAAAGGGTAGTAAGCTGAGTCCGGGTTTCCTCCGTTAACGGGAAGCATATTGTTAGATATGCAGTGAGACGCTGCCAGAACGGCAGCAATACAGAGTGGTACCGCGGGAGCTTAACGCCCTCGCCTCTGGGAAACCGGAGGCGGGGGCTTTTTTATTTGCCTTTCCGCCGAAATGAAATGAAATGCAGGAGGAAAAGAACATGCTGTTAACTGGCGCGCAGATTATTATGGAGTGTTTACTCGAACAAGATGCCACCACCATTTTTGGGTACCCGGGTGGGGCGGTACTAAACATTTACGATGCCCTGTACGAGTACCGGGAAAAAATTAACCACATTGAAACCTCTCATGAGCAGGGTGCTGCCCATGCTGCGGATGGATTTGCCCGCGCCAGCGGAAAAACAGGTGTTTGCCTTGCTACCTCTGGCCCCGGCGCAACCAATCTTGTAACCGGCATAGCTACCGCCTATATGGATTCCGTTCCCATGGTTGCCATTACTGGTAATGTAACCATTGACCTTTTGGGGTTAGATAGCTTTCAGGAGGTTGACATTACCGGTATTACCATGCCGATTACAAAACACAACTTCATTGTAAAAGATGTAAGCGATTTGGCCTCTACCCTACGTGAAGCATTCCGAATAGCAGAAAGCGGACGCAAAGGCCCTGTGCTAGTTGATATTCCCAAAGATGTAACAGCGCACAAATACGAATTTACACCTCTGCAGCTCAACCAGACCCATCAAGCCACCACACTGGATGAAAGCCGATTTGAGCAAGTATTGGAGCTGCTTTCCCAATGCGAGCGCCCCTATGTTTATGCCGGCGGCGGCATTATTTCAGCCGAGGCGTCGAACGCTCTGCATGAGTTTGTTGAACTACTGGATGCTCCTGTCTCCTGCTCTTTAATGTGCCAAGGCGGGTTCGACCAAACCAACGAGCGTTACCTTGGAATGCTCGGCATGCACGGAACAGTTCCCTCTGCAATGGCCCTGAAGGAATGTGATGTACTCTTTGCTGTGGGCACCCGTTTTTCAGACCGTGTGATTTGCAATGCGGACTTATTCGCGCGCGGCTGCCGCGTGGTTCACATTGATATTGACTCCGCAGAGTTCAATAAAAACATTAACGCAGACTTTCGCCTGAAAGGCGATGCCCGCAGTATCTTAGAAAAGCTTGTTTGCGAGCTTAAACCCGCTAGCCACCCCGAATGGATGGAGCAGGTAAAGGCGTGGAAACAGGAGTACCCACTGGTTCAAAAATCCAACTGCGAGGGCGGAGTAACGCCACAATACCTGCTTGAAACCCTGGCAGAACTGGGCGGCGAAGACCTTATTCTTTCTACCGAAGTTGGACAGCACCAAATGTGGACAGCACAATACTTTCCTTTCCAGAAGCCTCGCCGTATGATTACCTCTGGAGGGCTTGGAACCATGGGCTTCGGCCTGGGAGCAGCACTTGGTGCGCAAGTGGCAAAGCCTGAGCTGCGAGTGGTAAACGTAGCGGGTGACGGCAGCTTCCACATGAACTGTGCCGAGCTATCAACTGCCGCAAAGTACAACATTCCCATCATTGAGCTCATCATGAACAATAATGTTTTAGGTATGGTTCGCCAATGGCAAAAATTATTTTACGATGGCCGCTTTTCACAAACAACACTGAATAAACCAACCAATTATGAACTGTTGGCAGAAGCCTTTGGTGTAAAAGCTTTTACCATTCGCACTTGCTACGATGTTGAATCAGTTCTAATGCAAGCTCTGGAACACAAAGGGCCGTGCCTCATCAATTGCCTTATCAACAGTGACTTTAATGTTCTTCCCATGGTTCCCGCAGGCTCTGGAGCGGAAGAACTCATTTTGGAAATCGACGAAAAGGAGCAGCAGCAATGAGCGAATCAAATACAACCGAATACATCTTGTCGGTACGTGCAAAAAACACCCCTGGCGTTCTATTGCGTATCTCCGGCCTATTTAGCCGCCGGTGCTATAACATCATTAGCATTGTGGCCGCACAAACAGAGGATGAGCAGTATTCTGAAATGATTATTGTTGTGAAAGGCGACGATCGTATTGTGCGTCAGGTAGACAAACAGCTGAGTAAGCTCGAAGAAATTGAACAGGTCACTGTTTTAAAGCGAGATAGTGCCGTTGTGCGCGAGCACCTGTTGTTGCGCATTCGCCGCACACCGGAAAACAGCGAATTCCTCGTTACGCTAGCAAACGCATTCCACGCATCCATTCTACAGGTATCCCCCACCACAATGATTTTAGAGCTGGTAGGTGACGCCACAGCACTAAACAGCTTGATAGAGCTGTGCAAGCCGTACCAAATTGAGCAAATTCTGCGCACAGGAGCAATGGCCATGAGCACACAAGGGGGAGAAACATGCTAACCTTAGATAAAATATACCATGCCGCATTTGTACTAAAAGATGTAATCCGACAAACCGATCTAATCTATGCACCGAAAATCGGCGACGATTGTGAAGTATACCTGAAAACAGAGAATCTTCAGGTAACCGGCTCTTTTAAGGTTCGCGGCGCTTACTATAAGATGTCTCGACTCAGTGATGAAGAAAAGGCGCAGGGAGTAATTGCCTGCTCGGCGGGAAACCATGCGCAGGGAGTTGCTCTAGCTGCATCCCGAATCGGTATTCCCTCCTGCATTTGCATCCCCAATTCCGCCCCCATTTCCAAAGTAGAGGCAACCCGTTCGTACGGTGCCAAGGTGGAATTGGTAGACGGCGTATACGATGACGCTTACCGCCGTGCGCTCCAGCTTCAGGAGGAAAGCGGAAGTACCTTTATTCACCCGTTTGACGATGAAGATGTGATGGCAGGTCAGGGAACCATTGGGCTTGAGATTTTAAGCCAATTACCGGATGTTGACGCAGTAATTGTACCGGTTGGTGGCGGCGGGCTTATCTCTGGCGTTGCGTATGCCATTAAGTCGCTCAACCCAAACTGCAAGGTATATGGCGTACAATCCAGCGGTGCTCCCTCAATGGTGCAGGCGCTGGCACACCACCAGGTGGAATGCCTGAACGGTGTATGCACCATTGCAGACGGCATTGCCGTAAAGCAACCGGGAGACTTAACGTATTCCATCTGCAACCAGTATGTGGATGAAGTTGTAACCGTAACAGATGACGAAATTTCAACTGCTATTTTAACCCTCATTGAACAGCAAAAGCTGATTGCGGAGGGAGCAGGTGCCGTCGCAGTAGCAGCCGCCCTGTTTCATAAGCTGGATTTAAAAGGGAAAAAAGTGGTGTGTCTTGTTTCAGGCGGCAATATTGATGTTACAATTCTTTCTCGCATTATCAACCGCGGTTTATTAAACGCCGGCCGCTCCTGCGACATGACTCTTGAGTTAATCGACAAACCCGGCCAGCTCAAAGAGGTTTCCGCCATTATTGCTGATCTGGGCGGCAATGTAGTTGCAGTTCGCCACGACCACTCAGGTGAGGGAAGCGACATTAACGGCTGTACTCTGCGCATCGTAATGGAAACACGCAATCACCAGCACATTGCCGAAATTCGCGAGGCTTTAGAAGCTGCTGGTTATAAAATGGTGGAACATTAATCATTGAAATGAATAGACAAAAAATGGCGGCTCCCCACTCCTTACGGTGCGGGAACCGCCTTTTTTCTTGCAGCCAAATAAAAAAGGCTGCCTAAAGTAACAACAGAACACATCAGTCTTTTTTGTATTTCATTCTGGTAGCCATTCCGCCACGAATATGGCGCTGGGCTTTGTTGATCTCCAGTACATTCTTTACTTCTTTGTACAGCTGCGGATCAACATATTTCAGACGTTCCGCTACATCTTTATGTACAGTGGATTTGCTGACACCGAATTTTTTCGCGGCTTTGCGAACGGTCGCGTTGTTTTCTATGATGTATTCTCCCAGCTCTACGGCTCGCTCTTCTACTATGCCTTTCACAGCTCTGCCTCCCAAACTAATCTGATTGGTTATAGATATGCGGCCGTGAAACAGAATATGAAAACAACCTGCGAAGAAAGCAGTTTCTTTCGCTCATACTCTCATTAAATCTTCTGAACAATTGTATTTTGCTCGCATGTATGTTATAACTAACAAAGAAGATCCCACCGCAATCTATAAAACGAAAAAATGCACCTGCATTCTTCAGTATGCATATATGGAGGTTTCATTATATGAAAGTAAGTCATATCATTATGAAGGTTGGCAACTTACAAAAAGCGGTGGAAAAATACCGTGAAATGGGATTCACTGTGGAATATGGCTCGGCAAAAAATCCTTACAATGCGATTATTTATTTTTCTGACGGCCCTTATCTCGAGCTTTTAGCCTCTACCGGTATGCCATCTTTTGTAAAACGCATGATGCGTTTGTTTGGCAAATCCGAGCTGGCAGAGCGCATGGACACATGGGATTCTCATACAGAGGGGCCTTGCGGACTTGCATTGGAAACTTACGAAAAAAATTTTAACCGGGAGAAGAAATTATTAAATCAGGCAAACGAACCATACGTGGAAATGCCCTCCCGCAGAAACGATACCAAAGGGCGAAAGCTTCGTTTCACCTGCCTGTTCCCAAACAATTTGCAAATACCATTTTTAATGACGTATTTTAACATTGACCCCAAGCCCCAAAATTTTGTTCACCCGAATGGAGCAAAAAGAATTCGCAGCGTTGCATTTGGCACAAGTAAAGAATACATGCCGCTTATTTGCGCGTTGTGTGAAGACCCGACCTTAGTTTTGTTTGAGGGAAATCAAATTCATAGCATTGTACTCGAATACAATACGGGAGAAACACACATACTGCCCCAAAACTAAAAGCACCGGAGTAGACTTGTATCGTCCACTCCGGTGCTTTTTTCTGTTATGTGTTCATTTTATCTAATCTATTTTGATTTCCAAATAGTGTCCTGATAAGTTACAACCTTAACCGTTTTTAATTTCTAAATATGCTTTCACCAGTCTGACGCACTGATCCCAAGAAAGCTGGCTGCTATTAAAGCTTAAATCGTAATTGTCCGCGTCTTTCCAATGCTTGCGGGTAAAATATTCATAGTACTCTGCACGGCGCTTATCAATTTTCTGAATAAGGCGGCGAAGCTCCGCATCCGAAAGATTGGGGTGGAATGCTCTTGCCCGCTCCACACAGGACTCCATCGGTGCATGAACATATAACTTTAATACATGGTCCATATCTCGCAGAATATAATCCGCGCAGCGACCAATTATCACACAAGACTGCTCAGCCGCAAGCTCACGAATCACCTTAGACTGTAATTGGAACAGATTATTGTTCGATACAAAATCTTCGCTGTCTGGCGGAATCAGCTCACCGGAATACGATTTGCGAAAAGCCTTCCACAGCATGGTGCCTTTTATAGTTTCATCCGCTTCTGCAAACAGCGTTTCATTAATTCCGCTTTCGTCTGAAGCCAATCGAAGTAGCTCTCTGTCGTAAAACGGAACGCCCAGCTCTTCCGCCAGTAATTTACCGATGGTTCTGCCACCGCTGCCATACTCACGTGCAATTGTAATGACAAACTTATTCATCGTATCACTCTCCTGCCTGATTCCAAGGTATATTATCTATTTCCAGTATAAGGGATTCTAAGGCCTTGGTCAACACTAAAGCAAATGATAATTCTGTTTACAGTCTTTTCATTATTGTTACTTTTCTTGCAAAAATTTTCCTCCCATGGTAAATTATACTTATATTTATGTCAAATAAAATGTAAATTATATATTTTTAAAGGGAGCGTGTTTTTATGAAGAAATACAAACTGCTGACCTTGGTCATCGGTTTCGTATTGGCTGCAACGTTTTTTTCCGCACCTCGTGTATTTGCTGCATCCAGTGATTTTAAAATTTCTAACGGGGTGCTTACAAAGTACAGCGGAAACGATACAACCGTAAAGATTCCCAACACAGTGAAAGAAATTGGGGATAACGCGTTTTCGGGGAATAATCGTATTACTTATGTTACCATTCCAGATTCCGTACATACGATTGGCGATAAAGCTTTTTACGACTGCGGCCGTCTTGCCACAGTCAATATCCCCAGCAGTGTTGAATCCATTGGCACACGTGCTTTTGCGGAAAGCCCAAAGCTTCGCTATGTTTCACTGCCCAAAAAGCTGACGGAAATTAGCAGTGGGCTCTTTAGCGGTTGTACCTCACTCAACGATATTTCTATTCCTTCAAATGTAACCTCGATTAGTGATGCCGCATTCTATAATTCCGGTATTACAAGTATATCCATTCCACCGGATGTAAAGACTATTGAAGAGAACGCATTCAGCTATTGCTCCAAGCTAACCAGTGTAAGCTTTCGCAATGGTCTGACTAGCATTGGTAAAGAAGCGTTCAGCTATTGCAAATCTTTAACCTCTGTTTCTCTTCCCCGTTCCATCTCTGAAATGGACGATTCTGTATTCACCTACTGCACCGCGTTAACTAGCGTTAGTTTGCCGGATGGCATGGAGAACCTGCCCGAGAAAACTTTCTTTAACTGCACTGCATTAACCAATGTAAGCATGCCGCGCTCCTTGTATTCGATTGGAGAGCGTGCGTTTTACAACTGCCGTGCTTTAACGAACATTTCTCTTCCCTCTTTGCTGGAAGAAATTAAATCTGAGGCTTTCTCGTATTGTGTCAATTTGCAAACCGTAAAGCTGCCCCAGTACCTTTCTACCTTAGAGGATGGTGCATTCTCGTACTGCTCGCGTTTGCAGACTGTCAATATTCCCAAGGAGCTTGTTACGATAGAGGACGATGTATTTGCGTATGACCAAATGCTTAGCTCTGTTACCATTGAAGATGGATTAAAGGGAATTGGTGACGGTGTGTTCTATGACTGCAACAGACTATATACTCTAGTTGTTCCAGACAGTGTACTGGAAATCGGCCGTAACGCTTTCTCGGATAATACCACACTGCGTGGTTCCTCCGATTCTTACGTGCGTGCTTTTGCCAACAGCAAGGGCTACAAATTTAAGCTTACTTCCGACTATTCCTCCGATATTCCTGCTGGAGCAAGCACAAACCCAACTCCCACACCAAACCCGGATTCGGGCACAAATACCGACTTATCTTACAATGGTGTGCAATACGCTGGTTCTGTTATGATTGACACCAACGCTTACACAATGGCACCAGGCAATATTTACGATATTGGCGTGTCTTTGGCCGGTAACGCGTATACCAAAACAATTAATGTTTATTCCAGCCGCACCGGTATTGCCACTGTGCAAAGGCTGGCGAACGGCAATTACCGCGTAACGGGAAAAACCCCCGGCACCTGCTACGTTGTTGTAGATGTTATGAGTGGAACAACTGTACTAAACCATGTTTCTATCCGTTTTGATGTAGTAAACAATGTGGTACAGCATGGGCAAGCCGCCCGTAACCGCAGCTACTTTAACTAGTAATTTTCTGTATTACAGCAAATGGGGCGCAGCACCTGCGGAGTTTCCGTATAGGGCTGTGCCTCATTTGCTATTATGTTCTGAAAGCTTCCGGCAAATCCGGAAGCTTTTTGCATACTTTGCATAGACTTTTTAAAATCACTTTACTTTTTGGATGGAACCGAGTAGAATAAAAAACATTATTTCAACCGCTTTCTAATACTACCATACTAAAGCGAGAGGTTTATCAAAGGAAGGACTGTTTATTATGAAAAAACTACTGGCTCTTTTCCTCGCCCTTACGGTATCTGTCGGCATAACCGCCTGCGGCCAAGGAAATCAGTCCGCTTCTTCTGCGGAAAACAAAGACGAATCCTGGAGTAAAATCCAAAAAGCCGGGACACTGGTACTTGGTTTGGATGATGCTTTCCCGCCTATGGGCTATAAAGATACAAAAACAGGTGAGATAATTGGCTTTGATATTGACCTTGCAAAAGAAGTTAGCAAGCGTCTTGGCGTAACACTCAAGCTTCAGCCAATTGATTGGAACAACAAGCAGGCAGAGCTAGACAACGGAAATGTAGACTGCCTGTGGAACGGCTTTAGCAAAACCCCGGAGCGTGCAAAAGCTATGGCGCTTAGTATTCCTTATATGAGCAATAACCAGATTATTCTAGTTAAAACGAATTCCACTTATCACTCTCTAAAAGATTTAAGCAACAAAGTGGTTGGGGTACAGAGTGACTCTTCAGCAGAAACAGCACTAAATGCCGTTGAGAATAAAGAATTCAAGGGGTCTCTAAAGGACATTGTTAAAATTGATGATTATGCCAAAGCCATTCTAGAAATTCAGAACGGAACCATCGACGCAATCTCGATTGATGAAATTGTTGCTCGTTTCTACCTGAACAATCAGCCGGACGCATTCCGTATTCTGGACAATGGCGGAACACCAATCTCGCTCGCTGCCGAAGATTATGTAATTGGTATGCGTAAAAATGACATGGCTTTGAAAGAAAAAGTAGATGAATCACTCAAAGAAATGGCCAAGGATGGAACGATGAAAAAAATCTCTGAAAAATGGTTCGGAGAAGATGTTACTACAGTAGATATAAAATAAACCAAGTGTATGTAAACTGGTCCCGGAGGTCTTCGTTATGAATTATCAGGTGCTGTTAACAGAAATGTTTCAGGCAACTCTGATGTCGTTGCAAATTTTCGCTTTCACCTTAATCGTCTCGCTTCCTTTGGGACTTTTGGTGGCACTGGGCAGAATGTCGAAACTTAAAATCGTCAATCTGCCTGTGCGCTTCTACATATTGATTATGCGTGGAACCCCCCTCATGCTTCAATTACTGTTCATGTTCTACGCATTAAAACCCCTGCTCGGTATTCAACTCGATCGTGTTTTGGCGGCGGAGGTAGCTTTTGCACTAAATTATGCTGCTTACTTCGCTGAGATTTACCGTGGCGGGCTGGAGGCCATCCCCAAAGGGCAAAGTGAGGCCGCAAAGGTTTTGGGTTACACCAAGCCGCAGGCTTTTATGCACATCATCTTGCCGCAGGTAATCAAACGAATCACCCCACCAATGGGCAACGAGTTTATTACCCTCGTAAAAGATACATCCTTGGCGCAGGTAATTGGTGTTGTGGAGCTGTTAAAAGTCACTTCGCAGTGGGTATCCAGCGCTGTGGATATGACTCCTCTGGTCATTGCCGGCGTGTTCTATTTGGTTATGAACGGTGTTGTTACCCGTGCATTTACCATGCTAGAAAACCGGCTAAGCTATTACCAGTAAAGGAGGAATTTCCATGAGTCAAACCATTTTATCCGCAGAAAACATTCGTAAGAGCTTTAATGGCGAGGAAATTCTCAAAGGGATTTCACTGGAAGTTAAAGAAGGTGAAGTACTCGCTATCATCGGCCCCTCCGGCTCGGGGAAAAGCACCCTGCTGCGCTGCATTTCACAGCTTGAAACAATCGATTCCGGAAAAATTTCCGTCAGTGGAGATATGTTGGTGCAAAATGGAGCGGATGGAAAAGCGGTTTACGCAACTCCTGAACAGTGCCGTAACATTGGTTTAAAGCTAGGTCTTGTGTTCCAGAATTTTAATTTATTCCCGCATTACAGTGTACTGCGTAACATAACAGACGCCCCGGTTCGCGTACTAAAAAAAAGCCGGGAAGATGCAAAAGCAACCGCAATGGAGCTTCTTAAAAAAATGGGGCTTTCCGAAAAAGCGGACGCCTACCCACACCAGCTTTCCGGAGGGCAGCAACAGCGCGTTTCTATTGCCCGGGCAATGGCGATGAATCCGGAAATCTTGTTTTTTGATGAACCTACCTCTGCTCTTGACCCCGAGCTGACGGGCGAGATTCTTCGTGTCATGCGCCAGCTTGCCGCAGAACACATGACAATGGTTGTAGTTACGCACGAAATGCAGTTCGCACACGACGTAGCTGACCACGTTATTTTTATGGATGGCGGCATCGTGCTGGAAAATGGCACGCCAGATGAGATTTTTACTCATACGCAAAATGAACGTACCCGCGCTTTTTTGTCTCGTTTTACAGAGTAATATTTCTCAACCTTTAAATGCTTACAAGTGCAACTCACAAATGATACAATCTTCTAACCCAAAGAGAACACCCCCGCCATTAGGCGGGGGTGTTCTCTTTATAAAAAGCTAAGATTTCTTATTTGCTGAGCAGACCTCGACTTACAATTCCATAGATGTTTTAAAAAAGCACAGCATACTCCACGAAAAGATAGGGTCATTCGCTTTATTGTTGCTTTCATGCCTATCAATGACCCGCCCAGCTTAAGCTATTAATCTTACGGTTATCTCCGCTGGGTCTTCGAATTTTATAATACGGTTCTCTGCAAGTACGTTTGAACTGGCACATCACTTTGTCTTGAATGACTTCATATGCTGCTTTATTTTCTTAATTGCCCAATCGTAGTGGCTGGAAGTTGTAGAAACGCAGTAAGACCCCAATGCAGATGTCCCCGTCCATGCAAATTGATTCTTTTCAAATAATTCTTCATTTGAAAATGTTTCAATCAACTCCAGTACTTTTCTATGGCTTTGCAGTAGCATGCTTTTGGAATCCTCATAAGAAGTCGATTGGTGCTTCTCCCAAAACGCAACATTCATTTGCCCGTAGGTCTTCCAGTTATATGGTGAGGGTAAAAATGGCTTTGTTTCTCCATTTTGATTCGCTTCAACCCAATTGAGCAAAAGTTGGTGCCACTCGTACAAGTGAATAAGCACATCACGCAGGTTTTTATCTCGAGCCCAATGTGCTTCTTTCTTATTAAAAGAGTCATCGTACTGAAATGTTGCGATCTGTTCCTCCATTGTCATAGAATCTATTAAATTCCACATCTTCTCGAATTGAGCTGTAGCATCTGCAATTAAATCTGATTTCGTGGTAGCTCTTGCCATAAGATATTCTCCTTTCCTTTTAGCTATGTATCAATTGTAACACAGTAAACATGACAACAGATTGTCATGTTTACTTATATATTAAATCATATCATAATGTACCCAATCAAAAAACCCTGAGTATTTTTTTGTAAACAAATACAGCTTAACCGTATTATTCGTAAACATATCAAACACAAAAATTGCTTGTATGTAACAATACAGTTAAGCTGTTTCTCACAATTACTATTGTAAAATCATTCCGCGTCGTCTGCGTTTTCCCAGTTGTGCCATACGTTTTGCACATTTGAACCCAGATAGTCGAAAGAAATAAAATATGATGATATAACATGAACTTATTAAAAATTTCTAAAAATGTATTTCACAATTAAATAATTTTATTTTCCATTGTTGAAAATAGTATATCATAATTAAGATTGGAAAATCAAGATTTGAGCAATGACATACGTTTTAAATTATAATAAATTTATTGCAATAAAAATTGCAGAAAAAATTGTGGCTTAAGCATATGCCTAAACCACCATTTCATTTATTCATCTTCGTTTCACTCCAGAGATATAAGCATTCATAATACTGTTTTGGGGTAATGTAACAAACACAACATCAGCTACATTGATATGTACATCCACAGCACAATTTAAAACTCGTCTATTTCCCTGTAAGTTAACTTCATATTTATTCTCACTAACAATATCAGTAACCGTTCCAGTTAAAGTACAGTCATATCCCGCTTTTGATATTCCATCTTTTACTAAATATTGAATCGTTTTCAGGAGCGTGTTTTGAATTAGATTCATAGAGTACAACTCCTTTGAATAGCCAAAATATTAAGCCCTGAAAGTGATTGATTGAATTGATTCATTGCATCAGTTACCGCTTGTTTCTGCGCTCTCTGGATTTGAGCTAATATTTTTTCATCTGCACTGCCTTGAACGACGATATTTCCCATCTGGATGTTGACAGGGACATTACTGCTATAGCTACTGGAGTTATAAGCAGCGTTTTCTTTCGCTGTTAGAACACGCTCACCCCTATGTAAAAGTGCCTTGTATCCATCGAAAGGAACATAAGATAAACCATTAGCATGAGAACCGTCTACATCATCATTTTTAGAATTACCGCTCTTCATTTTGCTTTGGCTTTTCTTCCAAAAAGATAATTTATCTGTCAACCATTTCACTTTTTCAGTCACCCATGACGATATATTTTCCCAAACCGATTTCAACCCATCCCAAACCCAATTGATAAGACTAGAACCGATATTTGTAAACGTATCCCCCAAACCATTGAACCACTCTGCCAGTGAATTAATGCTGTCATCGAACCATTGTACAATACTACTCCAAATGTTTTTAATTCCATTCCAGATATTGGTTGCAATATCTGCGCCCACATTCAGCATTTTCCCCATCAGCCCATTAAAGGTTTCAACAACAGCAGAAATGATTAATGGAATTGAACCGATGACTATTGATATAATCTGTGGCAAGTTTCCGATAATTGCAGTAAATAATTGTATTCCTGCCTCTATAAGGAGTGGTATATTATTGATTAGCGCATCGGTAATGTTTGAAACAATCAATGGTATTGCTGCAACGATTGCAACAATAATTTCTGGCAATGCTTCAATTAGAGCCACAAACAAACTAATTCCAGTTTGGATAATAAGAGGGATATTTTCAAGAATTGTATTCATCAAATTGTTTATAATATCTGGCACGGCATCTATTAATACTGGAATTGCGGCAATAACTCCATTAGTTAATCCCTGAACCAATTGCATAGCGGCATTAATTAACGCTGGTATGTTATCTATAAGTCCTTGCGCCAATGTTGTGACTGCTTCTACAGCAGAGGCAATTAATAATGGTAATGCTTGTGATATACTATCCACAATTTTAGTAATAAGCTGTGGCAAAGTATTTGCCAGCCCAGTAAACAAATTTTGAATCATGGAAATAGCTATTCCTGCAATTTGCGGCAATATATCAGATGCAATACCGGGTAACATTCCTGCAATTTTAGGCCCCAATGCACCGACCAATTTTGCAATACCGCTAAAAGCAACTTCTATTCGGGGTAAAAGATTTTCAGCAAAAGTGCCGATACTGTCAATCAAATTTGTTAGTAAAGAATCAAAATTTTGATTTTCATCCGCTAGTCCAACAAGTAAGTTTGACCAAGCAGCTTTCATGCCTGAAGCACTGCCTTGAAGAGTAGTGCTTGCTTCTTTTGCAGTTGTTCCTGTTACACCAAGTTCTGTTTGTACAACATGAATCGCCTCATATACATCATTTAAATTGCTGATATCATATTTCTGACCAGATAATTTTTCCGCATCAGAGAGTAACCGCTGCATTTCTTCTTTTGTGCCGCCATAGCCAAGTTTAAGATTATCAAGCATGGTATAGTTCTGCTTTGCAAAACCTTGATAAGCATTTTGGATCGATTCCATGCTAGAACCCATCTTATTAGCATTGTCAGACATATCTGTAATAGCCATATCGGCTACTTGAGCCGCCTTAGCTGTGTCCCCGTTGAGGCTTTGCAATAAACTTGCAGAAAAACTTGTAACAGTTTCCATATATGTATTTGCAGACATTCCCGCCGTTTTATAAGCATTCGCTGCATATTCGTTAACTATATTTGAGCTATTTTTAAATAGAGTTTCTACACCACCTATAAGCTGCTCGTAATCTCCATATGCAGTTATAGCTTGTTTGCCCAAAGCGACCACACCAGCACCAGCGGCAGCCATACCAGCGACAAGGGAAGTTTTGAGAAAATTACCTACACTAGATAACCTTGATTTCATTCCTTCTGCTTGTACATCAGCATTTTTCATACTGTTGTTATATTCCGAAGAATCTAAAGTCAGTTTATAGGAATACTCTGCTAAATTAACAACTGACATATTTCACCCCCTTTTTATTCCGATTCTTGCAAAGCAAGCAAGCCCTGTAAATCTGGCTTTGTTTGCTTCACTATATTTCCATTTGTATAATCTTCTTGATATTGCCATTTCAAATAGGCTTCTCGCCATTCTGGATTTTGCATGAGCTGACGGAGCCGAATTTGTTTGATATATCCCAAAAAGGCACTATAAGGCATACGCATAATGTCATGGTAACTATTGTGTGTTTCCATAGATACAAGCACAATATTTTCCATGATTTCAACATCTTCACTGGCTCTTACAACCTGTGAAATTGAGGAATCCCCAACACTTTTTAATTTGATGTCGGGGATTCTGAAGAAGGGTTATTCGCCCTCTCATTCGCTTGCTGCATAGTGGAAGTTAGAATAGCTTGTAACATTACAAAGTTATCAATTTTCTGTTCCCTGAGCGTTTCTCTGGTAACATTTTTATCCGGGTCAAGGCTTAGAATTTTTACAACAATGTCTTTCATTAACTCGGTTGCTGCTCTAACATCTGATTTAACGGTATTCTGTACTGTTTGATAAGCATCATATAGTGTCAGGAAAAATTCTGTACTAAAGTTACCATCAATATGATATTCTTCCCCGGTAACAGTCTTAATTGTAAAATCTTCTTCTTTGAGAAGCGATAAGTCAATAATTCTCATTTATTTATCAGTCCTCCAGATCTTCTACTGATACTTCGTAGTAAACGTGCTTTCCTGTGCTGGGTTTTAATTGAGCTATAATAGTAAAGGCATAATCAAAAGTTACAGGCTTTTCTAAGTTAAAGTCAAAGTTCAACTCTCCATTAAAAGCGCAGGTAAACATATTCACAACAATTTTCTTCTTTGCTGCTTCATCGGTACTTACAAAGCGCAAATAAACATTAGGTGATTTGTCTTCATGCGCATAAGAAAAAATAGTTTTGCCTGTAGTTTCATCTACAGTATAGGTTGATCCGGTTAGGAAGTTTGAGATGTTCTCGAGATTCCAGCTAAAAATACCTGTCTGAAAAGTATTTGTCTTTTCTTTAATAAATTCACCCACTAAACCCGCATTTGCAGATTTAAGCGGCTCCTTTTCGATTTCAGATTTCAAAACAGAATTGGCTTCAATGTATCCTAAATAGGTCAGTTTTGCTTCTTCCGCTTCTGTAAGGTTAAAAACATCCGCAATCTCTTTTACTGGAATTGCGTACAGATCACCAGAACCCATTACAACTTCTTGATTGCCATTTTTAATATAATTCATAGAGTGAAATTCCCCCTAATTTAAATTTTGACAAGAAAATAGACGAGTAGATGATACTCGCCTGATTCTTCATTTTTAATAATTCCCCCACCATTAACAAGGTGGGTATGTCTGATAATTGTTTCAGAATCTTTAATTTTGGTTGGTTTATTAAAGTTATCCAATATTTCTATTAGCCTATCTTTAATAGGGAATAGCTTTAATTTATCTTTACTTACAATCCGAATATCAAGCTGATAATCTCGAATAGATGAACCGCCGTTCAACTCTTTAAAATTATAAATAATATAGGTTTCAGCTTTTGATTTCGGTGGTTTTTCAAAGAGAAAGATATTTTCGCCAACTAAGCTATTTATTTCGGTATCGAGAACAAGATGCTCCCGAATTACATTCATATCCATACTCATAATGAATCACGCTGCCTTAGTGCATTCGCTATTTTTTGCTTTACTGATTCCATATTTTGATCTACTGCGGCTGTAAGATGAGGCTTTTTCCAGTCCACAAAAGGAGCATACTCCACATTCGTTCCAACTGTACCAATAATATTATCACCGTCAATAACAGCATCAGAAGTATAGGAGCGTTTCAATGTTCCTGTATCAACTGGGCATAGCTGCTTTGTATCAGCCTCAATCATAAACATAGATTCCTGCATGCCTTGCAATCCTGCTTTCATGACACGGTTAATTTCATCTTCAAATGGAGAACTCATATATTTTCCCCCTGCGTTACATTACGCTCTTTGACAAAACAATCTAAATAATCATCCCATTCAATTACTTTGGCAATGTCAAAATCTTTGTCTTTGTATCGAACCAAACCGCCAATTCCAATATCACTATCCAAATCACAGAAAACCCGATATGTGCAATCAATATAATAACCATAGTCTTTAAATATCTGCTCTCGGCTCGCTGGTTGTACATCACAAGGAATAGACTTCACTTCGACTATTTCACCTTCCACCCATGAGCCATGATACATATAACCATCAGTTTCTTTTAAAAGCGTGATCTGCTTATCATAAAACCAGTTCATATTAAAACACCTTCAGCCGTGGTAGAGGAAGCATAGCTTTTACATCATCGGTCAATCCGTCTGCATTCATATTGGTAATAGATGTATTAATGTACGTTTCAGAGCGTGAACCCTGTGTTTGAGATGCTTTCATTTGCTTGCCATTTGAAATATCATTTTTATATTTATCATTGTTAAAATAGGAAATAGCCAAGCTGATCCAAGCAGAAACATAATGCTCATCCAACGTTTCCCAACCTGTATAAGTCATAATTGCAATCTCTGCCCGGTCAATGGCATAGTTTAAGAGTGTATCTAAGTTACTGTCTGCAAGCCCTAGAATGGCTTTTACAGATGATAGAATATTTTCTTTTATTGGTACTCACCCCACTTAAATAAAGCAAAAGAGGACGGTTTTACTCGCCCTCACAACGCTTGTATTATTTAATTATGCTTTTGTTTTGACTACAACAGCAGCAGCTTTGCTTACTTTATGGGAAAACACCTTTCTTCCCTGAACGGCTGAAGCACCTACATACTTGCCAGAACCGGCAAGGGACTGAACGGTTACAGGCACGTTCCATTCATCAATGCGGTGACAATACTGAGGATGACCGGCAATGAATTCTGTTTCATCAGAAAGATTATTACTCTCATAGACGGCAAAACCTGCAATTTTACCAATCGCACCAGTAGCGACTAGTTCTTGGCTCAAATCAGATTGCTTAATAAAATCAGAGGATTTAAGCAGCAGAGCATAAACGCTGGGTGTAACAATCAACCATCTACCATCAGTAGGGACACCTGCATCAGATAGCGCAGTACGAGCATCCACAATGGTTTCATATGCAGTAGTCTTAGTAAGTGCCGTAGTACTTGCCATAGCTGTACCACCCTCTTCCAGTTCTGCAATAGCATCCTTATCAAGAGAATTAGCCAGACTATAACCGGCACTGTCAAGACGCTCTGCAATGACACCATCGGGAACAGAAGCAGCATCAGAGCCATCAACAATTTCATTAACCGCTACATCGTTATTAATGGAAACAGTAAGATATGTAGTGCTACCAGTTTCGGCACTAATGCCATTTGCTTTGTCATACTCTCGTGCAGTGACTTCCGTATCACGAACAGGAATCTTAACTGCACCTGCCTTGGGATCACCTTCATAATTGAGATTAAAAATCACGTTATCCTTGGTTACAAGGGTCTTTCTTAGTTTTGCGTCCACCAGTGCGGAATAACGTTCTTGTAGTGTATGTGCCATAAATATCAAACTCCTTTAAATTTTAGTTTTTAGTCCCGGATTTTTGCTATAAAATGCTCTCTCTACCCCACTAAGCTGTTCCGGGTCATCAGCCGGGGGAATGTGTGTATTGCTCTTTAGCTTGGCTTCAATTCCAGCAGAAAGTTTGTCATTAAAAACCTTCTCGAATGCAGCCAGATTGTTTGTAGTCGTTTCCTCATCTGTACCAACAAGGAAATCAATCATCTCAACAGGCAACCCTTTTTCAGTAGCCAGTTTTAATGCCTTATTGGTCAAATCCTTTCGAGTGGCTTCGGCTTTCATCTGCTCAAACTGAGCCTGAAGCTCTGCTAATTTTGCATCTTTTGGATCTGCATCTGGATAACGCTTTTTGATTTCCTCGTCCATCAATTTAGAAAGATTATTGGCTTTCCATGTATCCAACCCCTTAGAATGATACTTATCAAGTACAGGCTGAATAAACTTTTTGCCATCATCAGTATCCAGATATAAACCAACTCTATCAGCTGTCATTAAACCGCCAATATAGTTTTTATACTCATCGGTATCCTTAAACTTTTCTAGTTCTGCAATAATTTCTTTAAAATCCATTTCAAACTCCTATTCTTTTGCCCTTGGTATACTCAAAAAGTCTATCAAGTGCAGATAAATTCTTATATAAAAACAGCCCTTACTAATGTCTGTATTTCGGACACTTAATAAGGACTGATTTATAGCTTTGCTTACATTCATTCGCACATCGTTTGCAGATATCGTTATATTGAATTCTGTTAAACTCATTGCGGAAGAATTCTGTTTCTATCAAATTTTTCTGTGTCAGTCTTGCCATTTTACAATCACTCTCTGAAACTATCCATTTAAGTATTATTCTAGTGTCATTTTCAATGATTTTTTTCAATTTAAGGCAATAAAAAAACAAGGTAATATAAACACTTACCTTGAAAATCAAAATGCCTTACAGCTTAAATTTCACTTATAATTGATACTGTCTTTGTACTACTTTATTTCATGTGTGGATTTCCACTTATCATAAGTAGAATAGTTAATCACTTTCTTTTGTCCTGTAACAGGGTCAATAATGTTCTCACGTTTCTTGGTAGGTTTCCAGCCATCAACAACAGGAATTAGACAACAACGGCAATTCGGATGAAGTGGAGGGATAGGATGATCTTCATCAATTTCCCATGTTTTACCATCTAATTTTCTATCTTCATTGGCGGTATCATTATCTAATGTAGCATCCCACATAACCCGCTTAACAACACCGCTGGAACGATATACTTCAGCCTGTGCAGAAGATACGGCTTTAGCTGTTTCCGTATTGATAACCCGCTTTGCCTGATATGCAGTTGAACCAAAATCAGATTTAATTTTACGAGCAAGCTTCTCAACTGATTGCCCTTGTATTAAAGCCCGCTCTACATCTCTTTTTACTCGAACTGCTAAATCATCAACATTATCCCAAATACGAGAACTAAATGTTTTACCCTCTATGGGAGCCATTACAGCGGCTTTTACAAATTCAGGTTTAAGTAAAGAAAATGATTTGAATGCTTGAGTACCTTTGTCCAATACAAAGGCTGTCTTAACGTATGTATCGTTAAATATATTGGTCAAAATATTAGTCGTTTTATCAACTGTCTTTTCACCCAAACCTTGCATTTGTTCCGTTAATTGCCGCTCCAATTGGAGAAGAACATTATACCGAACTTGAGAAGATATATTGAGTTTACCATCAACAGTATACCGGGCATATATCTTTGCAATCTGCTCTTGTACTTCATCTAAATTGTGTCTGTATGCTCTTAAAAGCTCAATTGTTTGCTTAACTGCGTATTGCTCGGAATCTTGTTTAATACCTAGAATCTCATTCTGAAGCTGCTTATTCATTATGTGCAGCCTCCCTAAACAGCATGGATTTTATTAAGGTCGATTTTTTCTAGTTCGGCACGTTCCTTTTTAATTTTGGCTATTTCATTCGCTGGATTTTCAGCAATACCTAACAAGGAAATTGCTGTCTCCTGACTGATTTTATCACCGACATTAGTAATCACTCTGGACATCATTTCAATGTCTTGAGGAATATTTGGATTGAAATTAATTACAATGTCTCGCCATTCATACACCTTGTTTTTTAGTACCAGATATTCAAACAAGAATTGTAGGCGATCATAAACTGTATCGCATACTGCATCAAAAACAGTTTTGCAACGCTGCTCCAAAAATACCAGTCTTGATCTTAAAGCTGTGCCACTAATATTTGATTGTAATCGCTCTTGGCTGTCCACATGATTGCAAACAGAATACATACTATTCTTAATCTCTTTGAGCATCGAATCTATGTAGGATGAATCAATATTTTTAATTAGCCAACTTACTTTTGCATCTCCACCGGGAATATTGAGGATACCTTTAATTTTGAGCATATCGGCTGTTTCCTCATCTACCGTTGCGCCTGTTACAGTAAGATACGCATTACGGTAGTCAGAAATGATATTGATTTGATCTGAAGCAATCAGGTTATACGCATCATTCAAACCTTTGATCTTATTATAGATAGTCTGTTCCGCTCCAATACTACAAATTGAAACAGGAACCCCGCTAAAGATATGCTTCTTTGTAGATTGCAATGTATTGTCTTTATAAATCTCTATTTTGTCACGATAATAAACATCGTAATATTCAGAATCGTCATACTTTAGTTTGTAAAAATGAATGAATATCTGAGGAATATTATCAGTATCCGTATAGCAAATGCTATTGGTTGGGTTTAGTATCCTGCTACAAAACTCACCGCTATGATTAATATAATACAGCTCATAAGCTATACCAAATATCTCCAGCTGACGGCATAGTTCCTGATTATGAGTGGTCTGCCAATGGTACAAGCTATAATCAATATCATTCACAATATTCTCATTACCAGACTTAGAAATATAAGAAATCGGATTGCCCAAAGTATAAGATAATTCTTCTTCAACAAACTTTTGAATATAGTTGATTACCGTTTTATTGTTCGCTCGATTTTCCTCATAGCGATAGGTATTAAGGATATCGTGCTTTCCATTATAGTAGTCCAGCATTTTCTGATACATATATGCTGTTGCATGATAATCTGCAACTAACCTTTTAATTTTATCTGTCAAATTCTATTTTCACCTTCTTTATAGTCCTAAAAATGAAAAAGGCAGCACAGTTAATTTACTGGCTGTCTCTATTTGCGCTATTTGCTCTATGGCATCGGCTAAACAGTCGGGATAGTCATCATGCAGAGTAAATTTTGTTCCGCAAAAGTCTTGTAACTGCTGAATAGCTTCAGTATCTTCTTCATTAAAGATAACTCTACCCATATTCACATCACCCACAATAGCACTAATGCGATTATCTTTGTTTTTGGTTCTGCTCTTATTAATAATGGTAATCTGTCTATGTTTTAAATCATCATCTTTGTTGATAAGCTCCCTTATTCGGATAGCATCGGCTCCAGAATACACATTCTTTTCAATGCTCAAAGCTGCTATATCAGGATACTCTTTTAAAAGTCGAATGGTCAAATCTATGTAATCATCCATTTCAAAATCATGAATAAGTGATTTTCTTGCATACTTAATTCCGCTATCAACTTCAGATAGAATGCAGAAAGCATAATAATCTCTCTTACTTCCAATTCGAGCTGTTCCTGCTGGGTCAATAGAAAGAATGGTCTTCTTAAAATCTTGAGATTCTATTTCATGCGCTGGTTTCGTGAGAATTGTTTTAAACAACCGTACACCAACATTATCAATATTACCCTGCATCTCCTGTTCAAAGGAAACTGGATTTTCGTAATAAAGAAGTGCCATATCTAAGTATGACCAGTAATCTTGCCATAGTAAAGGAAACTGCATTTCTGATTGATTTTGAAAATAGAATTCCTTTGCATCATCAAGACGGAATTCATTTGACTTATCCAAAAGCAATGATTTGAATTCGCTCCATAATCCAGTACTAAAATACTCTTCCAGATTATCAAGCAACACCGCTTTCGCTTGTCTGGTCTTCCATGTGGGGGAATTACGAAGACGGTCATAGAAATCCCCCTTGCATTGGAGTGTGCCAAGTGCAATGATTGTACTGTTATCTTTTTGCATGGCATAGTTGATATCATCAGAGAAGCGTTTCCATTTGCGTTCACGCTGTTCATCAGATACAATTTCATCCGCTTTTTGATAGTCATCCAGTAAAGCAAGCTCAATTCTCTTATTGTTATATGCTTTACCTCTTAGACTGGAGGAAGCACTTACACTTTGAATCATGGTTTTATTGGTAAGCTCAATTTTCTCAGAGTTACAAACACACTTCCTTGGGTCAAACAGCTTTCCAAATGCAGATTCTATGTAAGCATTACCTTCTATAGCCATACGAATATTGCGAATGAAGGCTTCAGCTGTATCGCCTATAGCACTAGCAATAACGGTAAATGTCTTAAATTTATATACGGCACACCAGATTGCAACAGCCAAGGTAATGACAGTACTTTTGCCTAACCCCCTTGGCAGAATATATGCTTGTTTATCATGGGATTTATTGAGAATCATCTCCTGAACCTCATCCCACATGGTATAGTGGATATCTGCTAATGCTGCTTTATCCTCTCCGGTATAGATATCTTGAAGAAAGTACATGCAAAAGAATTCAAGGCTACGTTTTCCCAGCGCATAAGCCAATCCATGATAGCCAAACAGATTATTTTTGTTTTCAAGTAAAAGCTGCTTTGCTTGATCTTCATCATAATAACAAATGAGATATTTTGAGAGCAATTGAGCATTTTCAATTGTGTTTATAATATTTATATTTTGGTTGGATTTAATTTGTTATCGCCTTCTTTATTCATTAAGCTATAAAAAAACAAAGTACTCGAAAAGCACCTTGTAATTTTACTTGTTATTTACTTTAAAGATATAATTTCTAAAATCTGTTCTTTAGTTAAGTGAGAAGAGTAGCGTTCAAATTGTCTCCACACACCTAACATTTCTCTATACTGGTCAAGTTTATTCGAATGACTATTCATTTCACAATCATTCAGTTCTTCATATCTTTTTTTATCTTTGATAAAAAATTTAGCATACGAATAATGCTTTCCTTCCTCATTCCCATCAAAGCCTTGAAACTTAACGTCATATTCATTTATCCCTGATTTATCTTTAAGATTTTCATAAGAAAAGAATAGACTCCTAAACATTTGAAGAACATCAATAACCTCGTTACATACTTCTTTTGGAACAATACGCATCATTTCAATTAACTCATCGTATTCCAATTCGTATCCATTTAAAAGGACTTCCTGCGCCAGTTGGCATTCTTTTTCTTCATCTGGGTATAGTTTTTCCAAAATACGATACTGATTATAAAGAATTAGTCTATCCTTCTCCGATAAATCCATAATATACCCCTCCCAAATTATTTTAATAATCATAATTATACAATTAATTTCAACAATTCACAACAGATATATATGGGTTTTAATTTTATGAGAAATTTCTGTAGCTTATCAAACCACATATTTTCCCCACACAAAAATAGAATGCCACCCCTAAAATAAGAATAGGAAGTGGCAAATTAATTTTATTATTTATCGTTTGGTTTTTGATTCAAATATATTGATGTATCTATATAATGTTGTTCTGCCAACATCAAGGAGCTTTGCAAACTCTACAGCAGTAATGCCTCCTGCCTTCCACTGGTCATAGTACTTAGTAAAGTTCTTGGGTAATGTTGCTTCAGGTCTACCAATATCTTTACCGCTTTTAGTTCCATACTTCTTAGCCTTTTGCATTCCTTCTCGGATTCTATCATTAATAGTTTCTCGTTCCATCTCTGCGACTGCTCCTAAGATTGTAACAAGGAACTTATAGCCACTACCATCAGTAGAGATACCCTCTTTAACAAAATGGATAGTAGCCCCTTTATCCTTAATAGAATCAGTAAGCTGCCTTAAATCATCCACATTGCGACCAAGGCGGGATATGCTTTCACAGTAAATAATATCCCCATCAACAAGCAGGGAAAGAAGTTCTTTGAGAGCTGGCCTATCTACATCCTTGCCAGATTTTTTATCAATAAATCTCTTATCAATATTGTATTTATCTAAGGCAATTTCTTGCCTTCTTTCATCTTGCTTTTGTGTAGAAACACGCTCATAAGAATATATCATGTGTTCCACTTCCTTTCTACACCTTTATGATATTCTGTTTCAAAAAGGTTGTCAAGCAAGTGGAACACATTTACATTATGCTAACCCGCACAAAATATGACTTTCTACTTCTTACAAATAGAAAATTTTATGTATCGGATAGCTATAGTTTGTTGGAACACTCATTCCTTCTCCCCATCCTCACTATTAGCCACTGCATCGAAAGCAGCTAATACATCAACATCATTGTTATCTTCTCTCTTATCGTCAATATCCAGAATGGCTTTAGGAGTACCCAATACTCTATTGATTAAATAAATACAAGCATCCTTACGTTCTCTCGTACCACCAGTAAGAGCAATCCGATATAACTCTTCAATTACTGGCTCGATTTGAGCAACAATTTTTTGTTCAGACTGGGTTCGGATGTCGTTCAAGCATCTGGCTATCTCTGCCTGTACTTCTTTTTTATCCAAATAATTATAGACCATCGTTCGAGAAACACCCAAAAGCTTTGCAATATCGCTTTTACTTGTCTTTCCCTCTACCATTAATTCAACTACTTTTCGTTCTTTGTCACTTAACAATATCATCACTTCCTTAATTTACAAGTTTACATAACTTTTTGTTATGATGAAAAAAAGACACTCTCATTAAAAGAGTGTCAATAAATAATATTGACCAAAGCACTAAATGTATTAAAATCTAAGCTCTATTAACAACACTTTAATCTGGCCATCTTCATATTTTTAGCAGTAAACCACTCCTCGCTGCCCCAAATGTGGTTCTCAATCCTTAACAGCTAATAAGAAGGGCTTTGGTGTTGGTAAAGCTCTCGCAGGAGCTGTCGTAACAGGTCGGTAGGTCTGTTAGCGGGTTTTATTGGAAGTGGTAATATAGAGGTTTCTTGTATTAATTGTGGGCATACGTGGAAACCGGGGAAGAATTAGATATGTATTGCATCTGGATATTTAGTTAGGTTCAATTTTTTTGCAAGTTTATGGGAAAGAATTTGACAACATATCCTAATACGGTGTAGAATTATATCATAGACTTGGAATCGGGCTTTTTGGCTTAATTATTTCCCAAAATAGATGGCGGTTACTTCCTTTCAATCTAGAAGCAGAAGGGAAGTTAAAATCTTTTTTTATTTCCCTTCGTCGAAGTGTGATTTACACACAGACAGGAGGGGGTGCTATGTACATTACGTTTTCTGACCTATGTCAGTTTATGGGTGTAATTACTGGTGCTATTGTTGCTACAATTGCAGCGACTACACTAATGATAAACATAAACAAAAAGAAATAACCGCCTCCTAATCCCCATTAGTACGGTTATTTCTTTAATAATAATGTGGGAGCAACCGTCTTTCCGATTCCTCGTCTGTACTTATATATTACTACGGTATCGTATTATTGTAAATAGTTTTTTCGAATTATTGGTCATTTGCAATAAATACAAACTAATATCTATGTATTTACATGACACTTTTCCCATGCATCAACCTTGGATTATCCAATAAAATTCTTTGTAACATTAAATATTGGATAATATCCAAAGGACAAAACATATCAGTATGAATCTAACAATATTGTTTCGCCCATAATTTTTCTCATTTATATATTTTAATGGTCTAACTAATACCTTATAAAGAATCTGCCCTGTCACTTCGTGTGGCGAGGCAGACATTTTTTTATGTCCATCTTATCATTTATTCATCCAAGGATAGTTCATTCCGAGAGCAGGATGACTAAGTTTACTCATATTTTCTATTGCGATTCGCTGGGCAACATCGGTCTTGTTAACATAGCCCAATAGCTTTTGGGTATCAATTTTTTTTATCTTTTCTGCCAATTCAGAGGAAATTCGTAGGGCACTATCTGTACTTTTATTCTTTTCATCCTCAGCTTGATTCTTTTTTTTAAGCTTACAAATAATAGTATCAATCGTATCTACATTAACACCCATAGACTGATACTCTTGCTTCCGATTCTGCAAAAACTTAATTAAATATTGTCTTTCAATCCAGGTCAAACTGCAATCCGAATCACTATCGTTTTTCTTGGATTTTTCCACATTTCCTAAAAGCTCATCAAACTTTTTAGCAAACTCTTTTGTATCTTCAAAAATAAAACAAGGCTTTCCATCATCATAACTTTTTGTAATATTGAGCAATTCAAAACCAGCATTCACCAACTTGACAGCCACATTCCTATTTTTAACAGCTCTAGTTTTAACTTTATCCATTTTTAATTTCCTCACATTTTTCTTTATTATCAAAATAAAATCTTAAATTATCGCCATACCAATTAGCATTAATAACACCAGTTTCACCATGCCTATTTTTAGCAATATGTAATTCATCCTTTCTATTTCTGTGAATCAGAATCACAGCGTCAGCAGCTTGTTCTATGGCTCCGCTATCTCTCAAATCAGATAGCGAAGGACATTTGCTATCATCTGATCCAATAGTTCCTCTACGAAGCTGGGATAAGCATACAACCGGAATATTAAAGTATTTTGCAATACTCTTTAAAGCGTAAGAAATCTTATCGACTTCAATTCGCCTATCCTCATTCCTCGCTGGTTGGATCAATCCAAGATAATCTATAAACAAGATATCTGGCTTGTTATATTCAACTGCGATAGTAATATCATTAATTGTTAATGCCGTCTGATCCACTAAATACAATGGTAAATCCTTTAGCTTATCAACTGCTAAATTAATCACTCCCAATTCCATCTCACTAATACTACAATCCCTCAAAGCAGTATGCTTGATACCAGTTTGAGAAGATAGCAGCCTAGTTACAAGTTGCTTATTTGTCATCTCAAGCGATACAAATAAAACTCTATTATCATCTTTAGCGGCATTACAAGCCAACTGCAAAGCCAAACTTGATTTACCCATACCCGGCCGAGCACCAATTATATATAGATTACCGCCTTGCAGCCCACCAAGCATAGTATCAATCTGATGAATACCAGTAGAGATTCCTTTGGGGCTTCCGGTGGATTTATCTTCCATCATACTCTGCACAGTATCTGATAATACATGAGCAATCGGATTTATGTTAACCTCATTTTCCAATAGTACCATTCTCCTGATTCTTCATTTTCCCCTCATAATGAGCTTTGCTTTCTGCATCGCCCTTCGCTTTAATTGCTCGAATCTCGTCATTAGCAATGAATACAAATCCACGCTTTTTATCCTTACCATAAAAACTTCCACATAGATTTCCAGCATATCCAGCTTCAAAAATATCGTTTACAATGCGATAGTTACGAGTGATAACAGTATTTTCCTTCTCTGCACCATAAAAGGAATTCGCATCAAAGTTATCCCATCTATCGCCATCCATACTTCGATCATCAAAGTTAAAACAAGTAGTACTTGAATCAGATACACATCTAACTACCGATGTAGTAAACACCTCATTTTGATTTGTATTAACACCAAATTTTCCAATAACCTCATTCAAATTATTTGCATATTTAAAAACATAAATCGGTCTATGTAGATTGTCAGTCTCATCTTTAATGATCTTGTTAAGCAGTCCCATACACTTGTTCTTACTGATTTCCTCCAACACGGTAAGGCTCTTAACTTCCATTGTTTTACTAGTTTTTTGGTTTGTCATTAATTTATTACTCCTTTTTATTCCTTCTATTTAATTAAAATACATTGTTTTGCCTTCGCCACTTAAATACCAAACTTCTCGCTGCTGCGGTGAAAGATTATCCCATTCGCACATTCCTTTTGCACAATAGACTGCGTTTTTAAAATTAACGGCAAACGGTTTGCCTGAAAACTTTTTGAACTCTTTTAGATACCAAATAAACCACTTTACAAACTTCATTTTTTATTGCTCCATTCCATTTTTAAAAATCTTTATCCTCAATCACAAGAACATTCCCGTGTTGTTTTACAAAAATATATCTATTTGATATTTCTCCTGTTAACACAGATTCACTTATCAAATAGGTTTTGTTCCCATTATAAAAAAAGACTGGGACACACATTGTATCACCAGTTTTTGTATCTTCTAATTCAAACCACCGTTTCTTGTTCCATTGGTGCTTCACATCAGGATATCATTCTAAACATTTTGTTTTGCTGCTGGGTACATATCCATAAATATTCTATTTTTATCTCATTATCACTCCTTGTAAGTATTTAAAAATTGCATAAAAAAGACACACACCAAGGGGATGGCAATATACCGTATCCCCCTACTGTGCATCCTTTTAAAAAGAAAAAAGGAAATCAAATCATGGCGAAACATGATTGATAATAAAGAATATAATTAACAGGCTGGCTAAAACCTGCAATTATCCAACTAAGGGAGCGTTTTTGACTGGAACGCTCATAAACCAGCATGAAAAGTTTTCTTGATCGACAACCAATCATTACAAACAAAAAGGAGAATTTATATATTAACAAGAGCTGCTTAGGACTCTCGGTAATATCAGAATTGGTTTAGTAGTTTTCTTGCTTCAAAAAATCATCAAGTGCTGATAAATGATCTGTGTACAAGTTTTTCTTACCCTTTCGGAACTGTGACATCACACTTGCAGGTAATGCTATTTTTTTACATATAAAAGCTTGTCTTACCCCTTTTTCAAGTAAAAAGCGATCCAGTCTAAGCCTTACATTTTCTTGGGACACTATACATTTTCCTTTCTAAATTGATTTATATTGTAATTTTTATTTGACTTTTACATTTAAATTTGATATAATAATTTATTTAACTATATCCATATAGGGCGTTGAGTGAGTGTTTATCAAGCTTAAAAGATGGCTTTATTAAAGGACTTTTTAGCTTTAAAGTTATTAAATTTGGAAAACAGCGTGGAAAAAGGCAACATCTAATGAAAGATATTGCCTTGATAAAATATATTAACTTGCTTGATCTTTCGCTTGATAATTACAGTTTGGAAGTTTGAAAACCATTATTTCTTCATATCGTTTTCCAAAAAACTCAATATCTCCATCAGTACTTTTAATCAAATAATACTGGTTTTCATCTCGATTGTATTCAAAGCATTCTTTAATTAAAGCAGGTTTTGCTTTATACAACAAAGACAAAAGCGTCATTCTATTTGTTATAGACTTTCTTTTACTTGAAGTTGGAAGGTAGCAGCGATTAAAAATATTGATAATTGTATCTTGGTTAATTCTAAGTTTTCTTATTTCAGTAACAGATTTCTCAAATTCATCTTGATAATCCTTCTCTTTATCTTTCCGCTGCTTTTTACTCAAACCTTTTGCATAGATGGATTTTTTTAAAATATTTACTTCCTCACACAATAATAAAAGTTTATCTATTTGTTTACGATCCACTTTTTTGTGATCTTCCTGACGTAGTAAACTAGAAAGAGGAATTGATTTTTGTTGTGGTTTTGCTTTGGGTATTTCATCTACAATCTGACAAACAAAATCCATTGGAGTATTAAAAGGTCTGAACTGACATTTTCCATCTTGAGAATTGTATTTGAAGAAAACTGGCTTGACAAGTTTTTCAATTTCCGTTGTTACAATCTTTTGGATTTCATCAGCAATTACTTTTTTCTTCTCGTTATCCTTGCATTCTTTTTTTTCGGAAATCAATTTTTCAAGCTTAGTAATTCCTACTTGCGGAGTATGTGTTATACTCACTTTTTCTACGTTTAAAATATCTGCACCGTAATCAAAGCTAACAATTTCTCTAATTTTATCCCCCATAGTGCTATCCCCAAATTCAAAAAACTTCTTGGCCTTATCAAGTTCCAACTGGCTTAAGCTGGAGAGCAAGCTAATCTTGTTATAAATGTTTTGAAGCAGTTTAGCTTTACTTTCGAAATCATACCATTCTTGTTCTGCATCATTACAATAAGCTATATTCCAATAGCAACTATTTAGTAATTGACTTAGATTAATAATTCTTCCAATGAAATTATCAGCTATAGCATTATCAATATCAGCGTGACTTTGTGGGCAATTTGTGTAATGTACCTTAGATGTTTTGATTTTATTGATAGGGGTCTTGAATCGCTGGCATTGTTCTCCTGCTTTTAGAAGAGTAGAATTATTCGTTAAAAGAATTGTGTCACTATCCAAATCTGCGCCCTGAAGCCTATCAAAAATATCATTATCATAGCTATTGATCACAACAATATTATTTGTAAGATTAAACCACTTCAAATTATTGTGGAATTTATTCTGTGCAACCAGCACATTTCCGCTACATAGATGGGGATTCCGAAAGCCGACTAATTTTTCACCATCTGCATACCCACTGCAATAAATTTCTTTATCATGATGAACTGTATCTGCTATAAGCTCCCCCACCGCAGATAAAAGCATCTCATACGGATTCCCAAATAAAACACAATAATCAGCATTTGGAATTAATATCTTGCCTGTTTTCAACTGCTCTTTATAGTGATCAACCGTATGTCTGCGAAAATCACGATACAATGAAGTGTCTTTTGTATCAGAGCAGACACACATTAAATTATATACAAATTCTCTTGATGCTGAAGGATCGCCCAACTGTATATGATGCTTAAATACTCTATAATCGTTATTGAGCTTGTCTATGTAATCAATTTCCCATTGCAAAAGCTCTCTGACATCAGATCTTGTGAGAGGCATGGAGTTTATCATTTGGTAACTTAATTGACAAGCTCCATCATAAAAACTTGCCTTTTCACTCTTACAAACACCGAATGTAGAGCCAGCATTTAACACCCAAAAATCTAAGCATTCCTTTTTATCCTTGAATAACGCAGAAACAAACTTAAATAATTTTAAGCTGCTTGGAGTAGCAACCATTTTAATATCAGATAATTTTCTAATCTCACCAGACAAATCAATGGTATCTGTTTTCCCTGTTCGTCTTGTATAGTCCTTAAAATAGTCTTGCAGCCTTGTATTAAAAGCACAAGACTTAAAATAACGATTTCTTAAAAGCATCATGCCTTTTCCTTTGGTGGATTTATAAGCATTAAAGATGCTCTCATCAAGTAAAGCCTGTCCATCAAAAATACTATTAGCACGTTCAAAATTCTCAATCTCGTCTACGACCAGTTCTCCATCTTTTAGGCTCGCTATACTAGCAGAAGTCAAAAATGAATGTTCAATATCATCTATAAATAATATCTCTTTGGGGCTAATAGTGATGGTATCTTCTAGTCCACTTAATGTAAGTGATTCATATGCTTTAAGACTTGGCAAGTCATCAAGCTGTTGCCCCTGCTCTATTTTTAAGCCCATTCTGCTCCAACTCAACATATGCTCCAGCATAGTAACATCAATGAATAACATTTGCCCATTCCGACTTTTGCTGCTTGAACGCTTATAGAAGACATATTTTGTATCCCCTATGGAAAATCCTGAATGATATAGGATTTCTCTCAATTGCTTTTCATTGAAAATCGTTTTGCCAAAAGAAATCTTATATGTAATTAGCTTTTCAGATTTTCTGCCTTGTTTTGGCTGATATTTATAATTAGGCTTTTTAATCACTGCTTTTAGTGGGAAATCAAATTTAACATCAATAATAGCATCGGTAAATTGAATTTCCTTAGTTTTATCTTTATTTTTGAAGCATTGAATAGCCTTAGGATACTTACTATCAAGTTCCATCATATCTAAACTAAATGGTAAGCTACCACGATATTTTTTAGTATTAGAGATATCTTTATCAAACTCAAAAGTGAATCTGTAATCGTATGGTTTTTTGATTTTATCTGCATCATTAAGAATGCATTTTGCGATATTCGAAGCCTGTAAACTCATAATATGTACGTTATTTTTTGTTAATGCCAATATATAATTCCTCCATTTTATTATTCATTTTTTTGCTTTTGAAAAATATTACTTATATAACCCCTTATCTATAAGGGAATCCCCCATAAACCCAGTAATAGAGCCCTTTGTTTTGAAAAATATTACTTTTGTATTCAAATGATCATTCTTCACTGCGGCTGCAAGCCGTAGGGAAAAGCGCCCTCCTCAGAGGGTGCAACCCCTTCACACTGTGCTAACTTATATGCTCAAGGTCAAGGACACAGAGTAGGCTTGCCAGCCCGCTGCTGCGGCAGCTCCTTGTCTCGAATCCCCGCAAGGACAGCGGGTATCCGACAATGAAATTTTAACTCTCCTGCCATTTTTACGGATATTCTCCTATATTAGAGAAACTCCATGTTTATGGCAGGTGTTTAACAACATAATTAGTTTTTAACCCCAATTCTCTTATAAGATACTTATTAAGGAATAGGGAACAAAATCATATTTGGAATCTGATAAAATCCTTATCTAGTGATTTGGTTTTACTGAATACAGATTTTAGGTACAATTCTCTTATAAGCTTTCTATAAGACATTTGTACCCAAACTTATGAAATTTTGTAATAGCCTTGTTTTTCTGTGCTACTTTGTTGGAACAGATTGCGTACAGTTGAATTAGTTTTTCGAATCCTCTTTAAAATATTGTTATCTATCCCAATTTCTCTTAGCATCTCGGCAACTTTAAATTCTCTGCCTTGTGACTGCTTCCCAAACCATTCAATAATTTTTTGTGGATTCGTTTTCTTATTTCCTTTGGCTGGCTTTCGATGAACAGTTTTCATTTTCTGCACAGCCAGTGGAACACCTAAAAACTCAATTTCAACTCCATGTTTTGAATACCGTTCTGCAATCAATTCATTTAGCCCAGCATATGTATTGCAATTCCAATAAGCCCAAATTTTAACGGGTTTGTCATTATTGTATTGCCGAATTGCTGTTCGGAATATGTTTTGTTCAAAGTCGGCAAGAATTGAATTTATCATAATTTGGTTCATATCAGGATTTTCAAAAATTCCGCTTTCTATTTTTGTAATGTCCCTTATATATGCTCTTGACTGGTATTCATCCATAGATTTTAGATTCTCTAAAATATCGGGATTAAGATACATATATGTTGTAAAATAAGCAAAATCAGAATAGCGATTCAACCCAACTTGAGCCATCTTAGGAATCTCCATATATGTATTGCTCCCTTTTAAACCCCCGAAATGACCGACCTGAACACCGTTGCTTTTAAAACTATCCTCAATATTCTGGTATGTGGCTACAAGTAGTCCACCTAGTCCATCTCTATTTTGTTGTTTTAGTGTTTCACATATAGCAGAAATCAAGGGACTAGAATTATTATTGTAGACCAGGCTGGAACGTGAGGTATTGACATTAACATGATAGATACTCATATCTAATGGAATGTTATAACTGGTGCAATCGACCATATTTACATAGTCACATTGATAGTCTAAATCTATGTCGGAGGTTGCATCAAGCACAAATAATTTAGCTTTGTCCTGACCAAGATAAAAATACCCTCTATTCTCTTGGTACAACTGGAAATAGGTTTCATACTCTTCACAGCTTGGCAGCTTCCGGGTGATAAAAAATCCACCATCAACCATTAACTTTTTAAAATCCTTTAAATCCGTGAGTGCGTTGGGATAATCCTTGGATGCGATATAGTTTTTATTTTGCTCGATTAACTCAAAAAATCTATCATCATTTGATGTTAAATTATCTGTATTATGGTCTTGCCAATAAAATTTATCGTCATTGTCTTGTATCTTCTCTTTTTGCCGAAGTATATTAACTGTCTTATCTCGAAATTTTCCGTATTCTTCAAGAATCCAATCCTTTTCCGCTAGTTCTCGGGGAATACCTTGGCGCAATGCAGTATCAACATCATTTAGCTTTTTAATTGTAATTTTTTGCAAGCTATAAAAATATGGTTTTTCGTCAAATATAACGATTTCCCTTTTTAGTTCCTTCTTGTTGCTTTCTCTTCCAACTTCAAAGGTAAATAAAAGTTCACGCTGCTCGTCACTCATTGAAAAATATCTCTGTGTACTCAATAAAACGATTGGCTTATATCGAGATGCTATGAGTTGTTTCATTACCGGTGTTTCAGTTTCTGCGCTAGAAATATAACTACAATACTTTTCATGTTTTTCGTTATTGGCTGCACTACCCCATAAAGAATTAAGATGTTTAGGTGAATCTTGAAACCCCTTGAGCCTTTCCAGCTGGTCAGTGATAACGACGGCTCCAACACTGTCTTGGCAACGGTAATCATATGTATCAAACGATACAAAATAACTGATCAAGGCTTGCACCACAGTACTTTTGCCTAGTCCACATCTGGCAGGAATTACTGTTATTTTGGATGTATCTACATCATTAACCACAAGGTTGAACATATCTTTTGCAAAGTCAAGCTGCTGTTCGCTGGGATTTTCAATAAAGTCTTGGTAGCGTTCTAAAAAACCTTCTTCTGGTGTCGTATAAAAGCTGTGCAGTTGTTCTAGTTTTGGTTCTATAATTTTTCAAATCCTTTCTTTCGTTCATTCTGTGAACATTAGAGCTTTGTTTTAACTTTTTGCTGCCAATCAGAGTGTCAGCTCTGTCAAAATTCCAATCATTACGATTTTTGTATGCGTTTTCAATTGCAATGAAGTATTTACGAGCGATACGACCCATAGCATTATTCTGAACCATAGCTAATTCTTTCGCTGTGGAGAGGGTGAGCAGATAGTCTTTTGAACGCTTATCCCCACCACATTTACTTTAATTACCCGATTATGGGTAATCAAACTTATAGTCAATATTTTCTTCAAAACTGGAGCTATCAATTTTTTCTCTAATCCATGTAGCAAAATGTTTTCTTACACCCAACTGCCTATGCAAATCTCTGGCATTAACAGAATTATTACCGTTATCTTCTAAAATAGGAAGTAACTCTTGATACTTCAAAATAATTTCTGCATTGGTCATGTGGGTTTCGTAAATGTTTAGCTCGTCTGAATTGAAAAGGGGACAAACATTCTTTGTTACCTTGTTAAGGGGTAACTGAAACAGATACCCCTTATATGTATAATCAGGAAATTACTTATTCGACATCATGTCGAACGGTTTCGGTTCGGTGCTGAAAATTCAGCGCATGAGTGAGAATGTAGTAGTATGTATCTCAACAGCGGATTTTCGCTTGTGAGATTATGTAAGTATAGAGATGGTGGGTAGTGAAACATGACCTACCACTTAACTGACTACTTGATATACAGCTTCCTTATAGGTTGCATCAACCGATATTTCAGCACCCATAAGCTTTTTCTTTACTTTTTCGTTGTCACTCTCCATAACATCTACTATTTTGGAATATGTACGCTCTCCTACTTTAGCTAGAGTAGAGAGTTCTTTACGGGTGTCGATTTTATCCAAACGAGATTTCTTGACAGATAGTCCTTGTTTTGCTGCTTGATTTCTTAGTTTAGATTCTAAAGATTTAGTTTGCATGATTGCTTTTCCTCTTTCCTTTTGAGATTTTTCGATGTTTTTGTTGGTAAGAGCAAGCAGGGGCTTACCCTGCTGCCCTTCATCATTTTACTTCTGAATGTTACCAAGTTATACCCAACTTCTTAAGCTGTCTCTCAAAGCCTTTAGCAAATTCTGTAGTATCATAAGTAATCAATTTACCACAATCTGGGCAAACCGCTTCATGTGTATTCTTGTCAAAAAACTTTACGCTTTTAAATGTATGGGACTTCTTGCAATTCGGACATGGGATTTCTACAGTTGGATTTTGCTTACATAATATTTGAATGGATTTTCTCATATCTTTCTTTTCCTCATTTCATTAACAGGGAATTGGAGACGGTAGTTTGCCGGGCTACCGTCCTAACCCAATTTGCAAACTTACTCTTGCTTTTCCTTATAATAGGAAGGATGGACTTTGGTAATCAGTCCGCACTCACGACAACAATACTCTATACCTCTATACCCTCACTGGGGAATTGTGGGTAAGACAAGGATTGGTAGGAGCCTGTATTCATTGTTTCCATGAAACCTTTGATTTCAACATGTTCTTGTGTAATTCACTTTTACAAAATGGGCATATATTTCATGTGTTAGTTTAATCCTTTCGACATATCTTCAAGATTATTAATTGTATTTTTAAGCGAAGTAATCTCTTTGTTAATGGCATCCAAATCTTCAAACCGCATTACTACATGCAAAGTTTCATCTGGAATAGAAAACCCTTTGCCTTGCAGTTCAATTAGAACGCTGTGGAATCGCCCGCCGCTACCACTGTCCGAATAAAATTCGTCCCGCACTTTTTCTAAACTTTGCATTCTAGATATGATTTGCTGTTGCAATTTACCAAGCCCATATTTAGAAGTTACCATTATAAATTTCCTCTTTCTTATTACATCACAGCCATAACCATTGACATGAGCAATAAGTCATGTTAAAATAATAATATCTTGTCACTATCATGGGTAATAGTTACAACTATTTAGTTATGGCTTGGGTTTATATTCGTCCAAGTTTTGAATTTTCAAGGTGCTTTTTTCATAAATTGAATAGCAATGCTGAACTGTCTGAATCTGTACATTCAGGCGGTCTTTTTGCGTTTAGGTGCATTTTATTAAAGGGTACCAAGGTGCTTACCCGATATTATGTAACCATATTCAATTTGTGGGGTAATTGGGCAATATGCACTTCTCTTTTCAGTGGTACGATATTGGATTGCTTGTGTGGATTTTCTGATCGCACTCCAATTATAACCTGTTTTCTAGAAAAGTCAAGAGAAATTCAATAAATTGATATTTTTTTCTTTTAAAATTGAATTTATTTAGTCCGTTTTCTTTTTTTCTTTATTATTGACTTTTGTCTGTGCTTGATATATTGTATTCAATAAGGATGTGATTTTTTTGCCAAATGTTTCAATTACTCAAGAGTTGGGGTTAGCTTTAAAAGAATTAAGAAAAAACAATAATATAAAATCGAAAGATATTGCTCAATATATAGGTAAAAGCAGTACTTATATATCCAAATTAGAAAGTGGTAATATTAAAACTGTCAATTTAGATACGATAAAGAAAATTTTTCAGGCTATTTTTAAAAATGAAATAGACTTTTCAAGTGGCTTTGAAGAGTTTATTGGGAAATGTACAATTGAGCTTACACCGGAAGAACTTCAGCGACAAGAATGGTTAACTAATTTTGATACTGTAATCCGAGAAATTCCGATTCCAGATGATTTAGTGGATTTATGCAACAAATATCTAACAGAGAGCAATGTCTCTATTACAGAAGTAGTTGCTCGAATTAACTTAAATGAAGATTTGTCAAATTATGATTTTGATGTATCTCTATATGAAAAGAATGTTTGGCATTTTGATCATGGGGAAGAATTTATTGTGCTAGAACTTGCAATAGATACTATTGAGCACATTTTAAATAAGTCTAAAGAAACTTGTAATTATGTAACTTTAGAATCATTTCTATATAACCTTTTAAAATACCAATATGATGACACAATTACAGCACGAGAAGCTACACGTGCGATTCTGTATAAAAATCAGTTTTTAACGATAAGGGAAAAAAATAGATTACTAGCCAATAACGATGTTTCTAGAGAAGAGATTGAAGAACACTTATCTGATTTTGATAAAGCCAATCAAAAATACGTTAAGCAGCTTGAATACTACATTAGACGATTTTCTGATTTTAATATCAAATATGCTAATGAAATTTTGAGGGCATTAATAAAAAATTTCGACTCTGATCCGTCATTTGCTTTTGGCTATTTAGGGATTAATCTATCAGAATTAAAGGATTTAAAAATTGAAAACAAGCGAGAGCTGCTAAAGGAAATTAAGAGCACTATAGAAAAATATAAAGACAAGACCCCTAACCAAGATACTTTGACTTTATTTTAAACTATTACTAAAGGCTGACGAGCAATAGGCTTGCCAGCCTTTTTGATTTCTTTCTTATCTTACCATTCCAATTACTCGACCTCTGCTATGCCTTACACAATTGGAAATTTCATCAACATACCGATTAATAAGCCTCTGTTCCCCAGGTGTAAAGCTAAGAATTTCAAAGCTGGCTGATTCTGTTTTCCCGTCAACGACTCCAATAATTGTCAAGCTATAGCACCATTTGTTATTCGTGCAGTTAGCTTGAATGCTCATTCCAAAAATTGCATCACTGTCAATAAGGATAGCCTTACCTGTTGTAGTAAATGGGATTTTAAAGATATCGCTTGTCCACCACCGCAACATCTTAAACAAGCTAGAGCCAGTTTTAAACAGTTGGAGAACATCTAACCCGATTACATAAGTTTCACTATCATCAGTTGGACGCAAGTAATAGCAGCCATTTTGCATGATAGCAGATTCAGATATTCGAATGCTGATTACCACGTTTTTAAAGTTAATTTGCATTGGCTAAAGCTCCTTATAATTTATTTTATCTTTTACGCCCCTACATACATAGAGCACAACACTTTTTTACTTTCCAAACCAAATAAACCAATTGATTGAATGCCCTCTAAACTTTCATCATCTGTAAGGTAGCACAAGGTTCTGGCTTCTTGTTTGAACATGTCCTGTCCATTTAGGTACTTGTTCATATATTCATAGATAAGAGTCTTGTCCGACTCGTCACTGAGCTTATGTACGTTCAATACACAGACATAACCTATCGTTTCCTTATGGCTTAAACTCCGGTCAACATAATACTCATCTGTAAATGTCGTATGAGTCATTTTCCTAATCTTGTGCTTTAAATGAAAAGGAACTCGTTCTTCTTGACATCTAATTTCCAAACGAAAACTTTTCACCAGTTCAGCATCTAAGCACTCCACAATAAACGATGCTGATTGCGAATCAGACTCAATCAATTTGAAGCTTGTCTGGTTCACAGGGATACCCAAGCTCCTGTCGCTCATCGTAACATTGAAATAAAGGTAGCCATTAGTATAGTAACCGTAATCTACATTCTCACAAATCAGACCATCCTTGATGTCTGCCCAGTTTTGAGGGGTGTCTGTGTCACCGAAGAATGACGCTTTTTTGATGATATGTACGTTGATGTAAGTGTACTTATTTGCCAGAGATGCGAATTGTTCTGCGTTTATAATACCTGTTGTCATTTTATAACACTTCCTTAAAGTTTAAGTTATAATAGTTATATTTGGCTTAGTTTTCCATGTGAAAATTGTATATCACAATATACATAAAGTCAATTGTATGTATACACCAATATACATTGTATTCTTTATCAGTTTTGTATATTGTAATATACAAAATAATTTGATATAATAATTATATTAAATTAAAGAAAAGAGGGTTTTAATGCCTATAACTTTTAATAAACTGTTTGAATTTCTTGATCTTAAAGGAAAAAATAAAAACTGGTTACGACAAAATGGTATTTTACCGAATACTGTCGATAGATTGATAAAAAACAAACCTGTTTCTACCGAAATAATCGAACGAGTTTGTAAATTATTGGATTGTCAACCGGGTGACTTAATGGAATTTATAGATGATGAAGACCACACAAAAAATTAAATACTAGAAAAAACAACTTCCAAGTATAGCTTTCAGGAGTTCTTTATGAACTTTTTGATATTCTAACGGAACAAAACGTTCCTTTAGAAACATAAAGATTTTTCAAAGGTTGAATTTCAACTTTTAGAAATTACTACTTCGTATTATTTTACGCATACAAATATCTACTGGATAATTCTATTGAAGTGTTGTATATTATAGACATAGGCAGTAGAGGTGATATTTACAAATGAGGGAGGTTTTATATATGTCGGAAATTTCCCAGAGAGTGGCAGAAATGCTTGATATGTTACCAGAACAAGACCAAAACTTGGCTTTTCAATTAGTCCGTAGAATGGTTCTCGCATGGGATAATGATTTTACGAAACTTACGCCAGCAGAACGGCAGCGCTTAGAAATTGCTGAACAAGATAATGCGAATCAAGATACCGTCAAGCATAGCAATATTGACTGGGATAATGACAGTGATATTTAACTGAATTCAAAACCAGAACCTTTTCTGATACTTTTAGAGAAAACATACAATTGGACAGAGTCTTCAAATAAAATAAGCGAAGAAGCAATTAGTTAACTTTGCAAGGAGAATGTAATTGATAGAAAAAAGAGAATTAGAACGCAAGAAGTTAAAATACTTTTTTGTGTGTCCTGAAACTCCAGAATATGCAGATGCTATGCAAAAAGTATTAGCTGGAATTTATGTTGATCATTTAATTGAAAAACTTAAGAGTAGTCCAGAATATACATAAGCAATAATAGATATGTTTAGCAGGAAACCAACACAAATAAAAACGACTACCAATCCTTTAAAAAGAGGAATAGGCAGTCGTTTTTATTTGTGTTACAGATTCATCAAAGGGCTTGTCTTAATAGATTCTGTTACAATTTCAGCATCTTGCAATCCCTCAAGATAACGCTGAGTTATTCGAATATTTTCATGCCCCATAAGTCGGCTGAGTTGATAAACGTCAATACCATTTCTCAATTGCATCTGTGCAAATGTATGTCTACATGTATGAGGACTCGCCCTAACATTATCTGATACCTCTGCAATTTTAGCAGCAATAGAAACTACTCGTTCTACTGCCTCAGTCGTTAATGGTCTTCCTGTCCTTGAAAGAAAGTAATTATCATATTTGATATTTTTGTATTCAAAGTAGCCCTTCTTAGTGCGCTCATACTTTAACAATATTTTTGATAAATAAGGACTCTTACCTACTTGCCTCTCTTTCTTTCCTTTACCATAGATAACAATATAATTATCTTTAATATTAGATTCTGGGAGCGTACACAGCTCATAATTTCTAATACCAGTATCAAAGAGCATTGCAATAATAGCTCTATTTCTAACGCTTAAATAGTCCCTCTCACAATAGACACTCAACATTCTTTTAACTTCATCATCCGAAAATGATTTTATAATCGTTTTCGGCTCTTTCATCCAACTTACCTTCAAGATTGGATTAACTTGTATATATTCTTCTTCAATCAGATATTTGAAAAAGGCTCTGTATATTTTGATTAATCCATTTAAATAAGTTTCCTTACATCCTTTCTTCTGCTGATACCGAAAAAAAGCCTTTAAATGTTTCGAATCTATATTTTCGGCACATTCAACGTTTTGCTCTTGCTTTAAATAATTGATGAGATATTCCAATCCATTACGATAGCTTTTTACCGTTTTCCAAGTAAATTTTCTTAGTTCACATTCATACAAAAATTCCTTTAAAGCATCTTCTAAAGACATACAAAGCCCTCCTAGCATGCGTGAAATACACACTAGAAGGGCTTAATAACGCCATACCTTTTGTTTCATATCATTCAAATAACGATATTGAATGATATGTCATCGTACGGTTTTATATATCATCACTCATTACAGATTCCATCATTCTCGCTGTTGTAAAACCACCTGCAAACCCGCATGAACGCTGGACTTTCAGACTAAAATCATTCCGCGTCGTCTGCGTTTTCCCAGTTGTGCCATACGTTTTGCACGTCGTCGTTATCCTCTAGGTTATCGAGCAAACGCTGCATTTTTGTAATGGAATCGGGGTCAGTAAGAGCCGTGTAAGTAGTAGGAACCATTTCCACCTCGGCGGAAACAAATTCATAGCCTTTCCCCTCTAAATCAGAGAGTACGGCACTAAAATCAGCCGGCTCGGTGTAGATTTCAAATACATCGTCATCTGCCTGAAAATCAGATGCACCAGCCTCTAAGCAATCGGTCATTACGGTATCTTCGTTCAAACCCTCGCGCTCAATAATCAGCACGCCTTTTTGTGAAAACATAAAAGAAACACAACCGCTGGTACCAAGGTTGCCGCCGAATTTATCAAAATAATGGCGTACATCTGCCGCGGTACGGTTACGGTTATCCGTTAAGGCCTCTACAATTACCGCCACACCGTTGGGGCCGTAGCCCTCGTATACAATGCTCTCGTATTTATCACCGTCACCATCGCCCGCCGCTTTTTTAATAATGCGCTCAATGTTATCGTTCGGCACATTTGCAGCTTTCGCTTTTGCAATGCAATCCTTTAGCTTCGCATTGGCTTTGGGGTCCGGCCCTCCGCCCTCTTTTACCGCTACCGCGAGCTCACGCCCGATTTTAGTAAAGATTTTGGCTTTGGCACCATCTATTTTTTCTTTCTTTCTTTTAATGGTACTCCATTTTGAATGGCCTGACATACTAATAAGCCTCCTGTTAATAATCGCTTTGATCTATTTATCATATCAAACAAGCTTAACATTCCACTTTATTACTCGGAATCAATAAGCTGAATGATTCCATATTCCATCAGGCGTTAGAAGCTTTTCTTCCGCTTACGCCGTGGATATTATATCACGTTTTATTGGTCATAGCAAGCGCTGCCGCCCGCGCTTTGTCCGCAATTTCAGCGGGTATTTCATCGATTCCGGTTAAATCGGTATGGGGCCATTCTACAACATGCTCCAGCTTTGTATTCATAACGGTAAAAGCAAGTTCTAACTGGCGAGCCATCATCTGAGCACCCTCCGCATTTTGTGAACCATACGCAGTAAGAAGTGCTGCTGTTTTGGGTTTGTGAATGGATGGGCGAATGCCCATTGCAAAACGCGCCTCAAAATACCGCTGCCAGCGGTCCATAACCGCCTTGCATGGTGCCGGGAAGCTCAAATGATATACCGGAGCTGCAACTATAAAATAATCTGCTTCACGAAGCTCACGGTCAAACTCGTCCAAATCAGAAAAGATGCACGCTTCCCGCGTCTGACAGTAGCCACAGGCAGTACAGGGGTGATAATTCCCCTTGTAGGCGTCAAAAGTAGTAATGCGAACGGAATTGGTATCTACCTTTTGCAAAAAAGCTTCCAACAGCTTTGCTGTTGCACCATTAGGACGCGGAGAACCAAATAACACGAGCATATTTTTCTTTTCCATAAAGCGGACAACGCCTTTCTTCACATAATAAATCGATTGTAGCATGCCCACTTTTCTTACGCAAGGCAAAAGTTTGTTAGGAATATGGATTCGCTGTATAACCACCGGTATGGTGCAAAAGCTAGAACAAGCTTTAAGACTTGTACGGAACTATGAAATGTGTTATACTAGACTAACAAAATAAGAAAAAGGAAGTGTTTTTATGTTTGAGCAAGTAAAACTTTCTTATGATTTTAGTGCGTTGCAGCCTACCATAGACGAGTTGACAATGGTAACCCACTATACAAAGCACCACGCAACGTATACGAAGAACCTGAACACTGCTATGGAGCGGTTACCAGAGCTTTCTGGAGAATCCATTGAACAGCTTTTATCTCATTTAGAAAATATTAAGGACCCTGCTTTACGCACAGCCATTCGCAACAATGGTGGCGGTTATTATAATCACAACCTGTATTTTGACACCCTTTCCCCGAATGGACCTCGTACTCCCACAGGTAAGCTGGCTGCGGCCATTGACCGCACATTTGGTAGCTTTGAGGTAATGAAAGAAAAGCTGGCAGCAGCAGCCGTGGGGCAATTTGGCTCCGGCTGGGCATGGCTTTCTGCGAATTCAGAAGGCGATGTTATGATTTCTTCCAGCCCGAACCAAGACAACCCAATGATGGAGACCCGCGGTGAATGGAGGCCAATTCTTGGTATTGACGTATGGGAGCACGCTTACTATTTAACGTATAAAAACCTGCGTGCCGATTATGTAGACGCGCTCTTCCGAGTGGTAGACTGGGGTAAAGTGGAAGAGTATTACCACAAAATGATTGATTAATTACTATTAAAACAATACCTATAATAATAAAAGAAAGGCAGAGGATAAACCCTCTGCCTTTCTTTTTGTTACAAAAAACCGGAAACCCCTAAAACTTTTAGGATTTCCGGATAAACTGCGCCTTACATACAGGGCAGGTTACTTCAATTTTACCGCGTCCTTTCGGAACACGAAGCCTAGTTGTGCATTTTGGGCATTTAAAGTAGCGGTAAACTTTATGGTCCTGCACATACTTTTGCTTAGAATGGAACCATGCAGTTACCTTATTCCAATATTTTAAAAATAACTGGTTTTCGGCATAGCGGCGAGGAAGATTGCGAGAAAGTATGCGGAACATACTCCACCCAAAAATCAAATAGGCCACCAGCGTCAGCGGATAGAAATTAATTAACCGAGAAAGCATAATGAGCAGCATATACAAAATGAGGCTTCCAACCATCAATTGGTCGCCGCCGTAGCGCCCATACATCGCTCTCCGAAATCTCTCCAACACGCTCGATCACCCCTTTTCTATAGTACAATATATTCTGCTCTGATACAATAATATCGACCGGCTATTTCTTTGTCAAGAAGTATCCATCAGTATTTACATTCTGTACTTATTTTACCTCTATTGTTTCCACTTTTGTCATATTTTTAGGGCAATTCAAAGCGACGCTCTCCACACTCTCTGTTCTTATTCTAAAAACACAATATGTATAAAAGCTATTTTATGAGCGCAAGATGACAATTAAGTGGAAAATCGTTACAGAAAATTCACGGTATGTTTACGAAATTTGCAGAAAACTGTTTTGACGTTGCTTCTATTTTAGAGTATAATTGTCTCACTTTCCAGCATACGATTATGCAGTTAAATATTGCAAATCGGTATGCCTAATTGTAGAGTAAGCCGGCAGTCTCTACATAATGTGTGCTTTTTCTTGCCGGTTATCATAAAGGAGGGAACGATTCTGTTTGACAAGCTTCAACTTACCCGGTTAAAGCCATTATTTATGTTTTTTATTGGGTATACCGTTTGTTTTTATCTATTCGCTCTAACGCTAGGTTATACTTTTCCCTTTGTGGCAGGTTTTTTATTAGCGCTTTTGGTGCAGCCGCTGGTGCGCTTTCTAAAAGAGAAGCTACACTTAAAACCTGGGGCCGCATCAATTCTCGTCACTTTGCTGTCTTTTTTTGTCCTGTTTGGTTTAATGGCTCTCTTGGGCTACTGGCTTGTAACAGAAATCACCACGCTTGTAGTAAAGCTTTCATCCATTGATACGACCAAAATTATTAAGCCGCTCAATGATTTAACGGGGGTTCTAGGTTTTTATGTAGATAAAATCGATACCGATTTCATCCGCCAAAACCAAGAGCAGCTTATTAAGTTTTTACAGACGGGCGCAGGAATCCTCACTTCTGTATTGAATACAGTTCTAATGATTTTAACCTCGTTGCCCGGCATACTAACCATGTTTATCGTCATGATTTTCTCCACCTATTTTTTTGCTAAGGATATGCCTGTCATTAAGCGACAAGTGGCATCCTTTTTGTCGCAAAGTACTGTAATCAACATTCGTTCGGCATCGCGCCATAGTCTCACTATGAGCGGTAAGCTGATCGCATCTTTTACTCTAATCTATTTCATTACATTTGTGCAGACACTTTTGGTCTTCTATTTGCTTGGCGTTCCCTACCCACTTGTTCTTAGCTTAATTGCCGGCATTGCAGACGTTCTGCCTATACTCGGCCCCGGAACGGTATATATCCCTCTAGCCGTAATCAGCTTAGTACAAGGTGATTACTTTACCTCAATTGCCTTGATTGTTGCTTGGCTCCTTATTTCTACCATTCGTCAGGTCATTCAGCCCAAAATTGTCTCCGCCTCTATCGATGTGCACCCCCTCGCCATGCTGGCGGCACTTTACTTTGCTTTGATAGCAGGCCGAATAAGCATCTTAATTTATATCACTCTGTTCTTTGTACTGTACCAGGTTCTGTGCAAAACAGGCGTGTTGCCTCGTTTTTTTATGTCGGAATCGGAACTGGACAAGCAAGAAAAAACGCCTATCCCTCCTGTTCAGAAAGATAACACCAGCAGCACACCCCCGGCAGATTTCTAATTGCTTACAGAATTGTAATACAAATTATGCCACGCACTTCTTGACAGTTCAGAAGTGCGTGTGTTATAGTCTAGCTGTACTAATCGAATTAATACACATTAATACACTGAGAGGTGAATCGGATGTTTCCGCTGGATTATAAAAGCAGGCTGCCAATTTACGAGCAGCTAAACAAATCCATCTCAAAAATGGCCGCTTTGGGTGCCTTGGAGCCGAACGAACAGCTACCGTCCGTTCGCACGTTGGCCCAAGACCTTGGGATTAATCCAAACACCGTGCAAAAAGCGTATCAAATGCTCGAGCAAAATGGCATTATTTACTCTGTTCCGGGGAAAGGTTCCTATATCTCACCAGATCTTTCTATCTTGTCGCGGCAAAAGGCAAGATCTTTGGAAAAGCTAGCAGAAGTGATTCACGAAGCTGCTGAGAATGGAGTAACAAAACCAGAAATGATAGAACAGGTTGAAAACTACTTTAATGGGAGGGGTTCTGAACAATGATAGAAGTAAAATCGCTAGTCAAAAAATTTGGCAGTAAAGCTGCCTTAGATGGAATTTCTTTTACCATAGACGCCGGCTCCGTGTTTGGATTGGTTGGCAGCAACGGTGCAGGCAAATCTACCTTACTTCGCAGCCTTGCAGGTATTTACCAGCCAGAAAGCGGCGAAATTCTGGTAGACGGCTTGCAGCCGTTTGAAAACAGTACGGTGAAAAGCAAATTATTCTTTATTTCTGATTACCCATACTTTTTCCCGCAGGCAAATATGAAAGAAATGGCAGACTTCTATTCCAAAACGTACGCCTCTTGGGATTCAAAACGATATGAAGAGCTGTGTGCGCTTTTTCCGCTTGACCAAAACGCACGCATTATTAATATGAGTAAAGGCATGCAGCGGCAGGTAGCATTGATTAATGCACTATCGGTACGGCCGGATTACCTCCTACTCGATGAAATATTTGACGGTTTAGACCCGGTCATGCGTCAGCTGCTCAAAAAGCTTGTTTCAAGCGAGGTTTCTGAGCGTGGCATGAGCGTGGTAATCGCCAGCCATAACCTTCGTGAGCTAGAAGATTTGTGTGACCACGTTGGTCTGATGCACAAAGGCGGAGTTGTGTTCGAGCAAGAGCTTGACGCTCTTAAACTGGGCATTCACCGTGTGCAGGCAATCTTTAAGCCAATGCCTTTACAAGAAGCATTACAAGATTTTGATATTATTAAGCAAGACATACGCGGCTCACTTGTAAACTTTGTGATTCGCGGAAAAAGAGAAGAAATTCTTGAAAAGTTAAATGCTTTGAACCCTGTGTTTATTGAAATGCTTCCCCTTACACTTGAGGAAGTATTTATTAGTGAAATGGAGGTGGCCGGTTATGACATTGAAAACATCCTCAAATAATCTGCGCAGCGAATTAACTCACACCTTTTTTTGGGAGCTGCGCCATCGCTTTGGGCTGATTGCCTTACTTTGCGGTCTTCACTTTGTAACAATGCCGCTGGTTGAAATTCTTGCCATGAATAACGCCCAGCGTACAAATATGGATAGCGGATACATCATAGATATGGGCAGTCGCTTTTTGAATGTGCTTCGAGTGGTACTGCCGCTTTGCACCGTATCTCTTTCTTTATTGGCGGCTCTGCTAATTAGCGTGCTTTCTTATCAATACATGCACCAAAAACGCAGTGTCGATTTATACCATTCGCTGCCTGTATCACGCACAGCAATGTTGGGAGCGCGTATTTTATGCGGTATAGTAGTAATACTCCTCCCTTTGCTGCTTAATTTTGCACTCACCGTTTTGGTTGGTGCTGTATACAAGATTGCAATTGCTGAATATATTGGGTTCCTCGCCAGCTCTCTGGGCTGGGTATTCTTAATGTCTTGTGCTTCATTTTTCTTCTGCACCTTTATGGCGGTTTGCAGTGGAACTACCTTCGACATGGTAATCTCCATTGTTGTTGTAAATGTTACCTATCCTTTAATGATTATTCTTGGCCGCCTTACTGCCTCTATGATTATTCCCGGCCTGAATAACGATATTGATTTTCAATCGGTCACTTATTCTGCGCTTTCTCCCTTTGTGGCCGCTTACCTGCCGCTGGTTTACGGCAGCATCAGCGAAGTGGGCTTCTCATCTCTTGCATTTCTGGCTTGGTGGAGCATAATCACCGTAGTTATGATTATTGCTTCACTGTTCCTGTACCGCAATCGTAAAAGTGAATGTGCAGAAAGCAATTACGCATTCCCCATTCCCAAAACTCTTATTCGCTTTGTAGCAACTACTGCTGCAGGTTTGGCAGGCGCATTGATATTCCACGCAACCTTTAACTCCTTCCCCAGCTTCTTTATTGGGTTGCTTGTTGCTTCTATTATTGCCCATATTATTGCTGAGGCAGTGTATGGTCGAGGCTTTAAAGGACTTAAAAAGAGCTTTGCTTATTACGCAGTTTTCTTAGTCGGTTTTGCAGCCTTCTACGGGATTTGCGCCACCGGTGCATTTGGGTTCGATACCAAGCTCCCCAAAGCAGAAAATATTGACCATGTACAGGTGGAACTGAATTACAGTAACGGCCGCTACAATTCAGATGGCTTCAGCGTTATGGATGAAAAGGGCCACAAGCAAATTGCCTGGATACCCCAGATGATAAAGGAGCCTAATAATGTAACCAAGATATTGGCTCTTCACAGCCTGATCATTGAGCAAACTCGTGATAATGGTTACCCCTATCGCCTAATGGATTCCACGTCTTCGGATGTACGGATTACCTACCACATGAAAGATGGTACAGAGCTCAAACGCAGTTTCTCAACCGATATGATTTCAAATCATAATAACCGATACGATGAAACTATGAAGCAGGTAACGAGTCTAAAAGAATATAAGCTAAGCGGTAATGCATTCTTTTACTTGACACCTGAGATGGTGGAATCCATTCAAATTATGGATAAAGAAAACGGAGAACACGTGTTGGTGCCTGACAAGGTTAAGCTGCAGGAACTGATTGATGCAATTCAGCTCGATATTGAACAAAATGTGGAATTCGATTACAAAGATAGTGAAGAACAGCTATGGCTGGAGTTCCGTTCTCGAGCGTTTATACCGCAGCCTGGCAGCGAACTGCAAAAGAAGATTAGTGGATATACGGGAAAGATACAGCTTTCATTACCCGGATTTAGCATTAATAAAAATACTCCACATGTAAAAGCAGTTGTAGATAAATACGGTTGGGCAAAAGGACCTGTTTCTAATTCTACTTCTCCCAACACATCGAATGTAACACAACAATACAGAGGAAATCGTGATGTAGTCGATTCAAACATCACTCTTGCTGTCGCAAATTAATCATTCTTTCTAGAAGAAAAGCGTTGGCCGTACAAAGAAATTTGCACACTAACGCCCTCTTCCTCCATCATAAATAGAGGCCTGCCGAAATTCGGCAGGCCTCTTATGTTTTAATTCAGTTTTTATGTGCAAACCGCAGGAACCACCTGACTTTTTGAGCTTTTATAATCGACAGGAAACATGTTATAAACGACTTCCTCTTTTGAAACCATGGAAATCGGAATCCTGGGCACTAAACTATGCAATACTTCAATAAACCCGGTAGATGCAAACCCTGCCATGCCGGTTACCACATGAACGGCACCAATTTGGCGAATAAAACCTGCTGCAACCAGGGGACTGTCATCTTGAAATATAATCGTCATTTCGGCGCCCGCTTCCCGCGCCGTTTGATACAGGTATTCCAGTTCCTCGCTGCACGCACCATAACCAGCGGACTGCGGTTGAACACATAAAACCTGCATAGGAAGCGCCTGTTCTTCGGCAAGTTTTTTTCCCACTCGTATTAACCGATCACAATCGCGTTGGCCGGTAACACACACAAGAACAGCCGCCTTCGTTTTTTTCACCGCTTCCCCTCCCTTCTTATAATTAGATTTGGAATGCATCTTAAGTATACGATATTTTTAAAGAATATCAATAGATAAACTGTGAACGAAATGTAAAAATCGTTGTATAATGTCCACTAAACTAGCTGTTTTTTAATTGTATCATTCGTTGGATAAGCACAAACAAGCCTATAAAACGGGCGCGTAGTGGAGGACAACTGTCCTTCACTACGCGCCACTTAACTGATTGTGACTTTGTGTTGAATACACTTTCACTCTATGGTTAAAAAGCACCATTAAAAGCACGAATAGTGCACATTCTCAGTACCCAAAATCATTATTTACAATAATAACTTTTATGCGCCCTGCTACCCGCTGCCTTGTTATTAAAACGAAATCGTTACAGATTCTTTCTTGATGCTTGCAATCCACGCAACGATTCAGCTTTGTACAGGGTGTGTGTTTCTTCAGCCGCAAAGCATCTAGAGGTGCCGCAATCTGCCGTGTTCTTTCAATAGCATCTTCCACTGTTTTCGTTAGTTTGTTTCTCCCCACTACAACAATCACCTGAGCCGGCCCATACAGCATAGGAGCAACACGACTGCCGTTGCCATCAATATTAAATAGCTTACCATCTTCAGAAACGGCATTGGTTCCGGTAATAAATGTATCTGCGGCAAAGTTTTGCAGGTAGATGCTTCGTTTCTCTTCGGGTGTTAGCCCTGATTTGTGTTTATCGTAAAAAACATAATTTCCCGAACGTAGAAAATCGAATACACCGGTTTGTTCTAACGTAAGCGAATCACCGCAGCCCACACTGCTCCCCTGCGGAATTAACTTTTGAAGCAGCAAGACTAAATCATCTATATTCTCTATATAAAAGCCCACCATATTATTCTTTTCTAGATTTTGAATCGTTCTTTGAATCTGCAAATCCATATCGTTGTCCCCTCCCAAAGCATTCGATTCTTTTTTATATCATAGCATGTTAGTACAAAAGAGAAAAGACTGACCATAAAAGGCCAGCCTTCCGATTTCAACGTAAGATTCTTTATTTGCGTGATGCTATCAGCTGTTGTTCAAGCTCTGAAAGCGTTTGTACCGGAGCGGAACATGTTCCATTTTCGCAAAGATAATATTGTACTCCCTGCTGTGGTAGCGGGTACTCCTCTGTAAATGGAGCGACGGAAGCGAGTAGCTCTCTATTTTTGTTATGCTTAAAAAGAACAGTCAGATTCGGCAGAAAGTGCTGGTTTAGATAATTACATATCTCATTAAAATCCAATTCCGACTCCGCCGTACAAATCAACTCTTGGGAGGGGTAAAGCACTCGGCTAAGCGCAATTAGGGACATCCCGTACCCCGCAGGGTATTCCTTTACCCAGCCAGAAAGAAACTGTAGCTGGCGTTCACTCGCCTGCCGCCAGTACTCCTCACCGGTAAGCGCAGCAAGGCGCACAAATACTTCAGCTGCCACGGAATTTCCGGATGGAATTGCACCATCATACACTTCTTTCGGTCTGCTGATGAGCTGCTCGCTGTCTTTGGCATATAAGAACAGTCCGCCTTGCTTTTCATCAGCAAATAGCTCCAAAATCTTCCCCGCTATTTGTTTGGCACGATCAAGGTAATTTAATTCATAAGTCGCCTGGTACAGCTCAAGCAGAGAGAAGGCATAGAAAGCGTAGTCATCGAGCTGACCATCATGTGCCGCATCTCCATCCCGCCAACGAACGAGGAGTCTGCCGCGCTCATCTACCAGATTTTCTTCCAGAAAGCGCTGTGCTTTTTGTGCCGCAGTGAGGTACTCCGATTCATTAAGCAGTGAGCCTGCTTTGGCAAGTGCGGCAATCATAAGAGCATTCCAAGAGGTTAGCACCTTATCATCACGATGCAGCTGTGTGCGCTTTAATCGGTAATCGTATAGCTTAGAGCACATCTGTGCGATTTTTACATTCTCTTGCTCGTAGTTGGATTCCTCGAGTAAATTAAGGATGTTATTCCCCTCAAAATTACCAGTAGCAGTTACTCCGAAGCAGTCACAAAATTCTTCTGCGTCCTTTTCGCCGAGAACCTCCCGTATTTCATGTGGAGTGAACACATAATATTTCCCCTCCACCTTATCACTGTCGGCATCCTGCCCGCAGTAAAAACCGTCCTGTTCATCTCGCAGCTCACGAAGAACATAATCAAGTGTGCGCATTGCAACTTTGCAGTAAAGGGGTCTTTTCGTCACAGCAAACGCCTCTAAATAAGTGTACGACAAAAGGGCATTATCGTAGAGCATCTTTTCGAAATGAGGTACCAGCCATCGTACATCAGTGGAATAGCGCGAAAAACCTCCGCCTACATGGTCGAACAGTCCACCGCGATACATTTGGGTGAGTGTATGCTCCGCCATATGAAGAGCATCCTGATTCTCTTCCAGAACCGAATAGCGAATTAAAAAAAGCAGATTATGCGGAGTAGGAAATTTAGGTGCACCGCCAAAACCGCCCCAACGCGAATCGTAGGAGTTTTTAAATTGGTCAATTGCATCATGCAAAAGATTCTGTTCCGGCATTATAGCATCCGGTAGAGTCGCTGCCTGCTCATTTAAATATTTTGTAATTTCTTCCCCGGTGTGCAGCAACTGCTCCCGGTTCTTATCCCATTGTTCGCCGATAAACGTAAGCAATTCTAAAAGCCCGGTAGCGCGCATGGTAGAGTGCTTCGGCAGATACGTTCCCGCCCAGAACGGCTTTTGCTCCGGTGTCATTAAAATCGTCATAGGCCAACCGCCAGAACCCGTGATTGCTTGGCAAACTGCCATATATACGGCGTCAATATCCGGCCGCTCCTCACGGTCTACCTTTATACAAACAAAGCTCTGGTTTAGCACCTCGGCAATCTCGTCATCTTCAAAGGATTCGTGCGCCATCACATGGCACCAATGGCAGGTAGAGTAGCCAATGCTTAAAAAAATGGGCTTGTCCTCATGCTTTGCCTTTTCAAACGCTTCTTTACTCCACGCATACCAATCGACTGGATTGTTTGCATGCTGCAACAGATAAGGGCTTTTTTCATGAATTAAATGGTTGCTTTTATTTTTAGTTTCCAACGTTTTTTACCTCATTTGTTCTATATCATTCTCTTTATTATACCTAAAAAAGGAAAAGATACCACCCTTTGCGGGTAGTATCTTTATGATTCTTATCACAAATCATCAACACCATATACTTGAAGAATTAGATAAGAATATAAAGTTTAATTGGGTTGATTAGAGCCAGAAATAACAAAGCCAAGCCCAATAACACCAATACCAACCACAAAAGTCTCTAATCCTGCTGAAGATAATCTAAGCAGAATTGCAAAAAGAAGTATTCCAATTCCTAATCCGATCTTTTTCATATTTATCCCCTTTCAAACAAAATTAAAACTAGTTAATAAGTTTATTATAAAACTTAAATGAAAATTTAAAAGACTTAATGTTTTATCTCTACAGCAACGAAGGTATCAATCCTAACATTTGATTTCTTTAATAGGGTATTTATCAAAATAGCACATCATATTCATACCTCTTTTTGCATTTATTTCGTTAACCGTATATAATCATGTTGGAAAAATCAAAGGATAAAACAGATTATGTTACAATACATTCCGGCTCCAAAAGGAGTAATAGAATAATTCGGAAAGACGGATACAACAGCGATGTTAAGCATATCGTATCCCTGTTGTAACAAGATTAAACCATATGTGGTTGATAAGGACGGTTCAAAAGAATGAAACGAATTTTCTTTGTTGAAGATGATTTGAGCTTAATAAACGGTCTATCTTTTGCTATGAAAAAACAGGGCTATGAAATAGAGCTTGCTCGCACAATTATTGAAGCGCATAGTCTTTGGATAAAAGGAACCTATGATTTGGTGATTCTTGATGTGTCTCTACCTGACGGTTCCGGATATGATATTTGCAGAAAAATCCGTGAAACCTCAAAGGTACCAATTATATTTCTTACTGCAGCCGATGAAGAAACTGATATTACCATGGGGCTAGACATTGGCGGTGATGATTATATTACAAAACCATTCAAATTGGCCGTGTTTTTATCAAGGATAAACGCTCTGCTCCGCAGAAGTGAAAATTTCAATCAAGCAAATACCCAATTAACTTCGAATGGTATAAAAGTGCTGTTATTAAAAGGGGAAGTTTATAAAAGCGAAGAATTGCTCGACCTGACAGCAAGTGAATATAAACTGTTGTGTTTGTTCATGGAAAATCCAGGTATTGTGCTTTCTCCAGAACGGATTTTAAGCAAGCTGTGGGACTGTGATGAAAACTATATAGACACTAATACGCTAACCGTTTATATTCGTAGACTTCGCACAAAGATTGAGGACAACCCAGGAGATCCCCAAAAGATATTGACAGTTCGGCGCATGGGGTATAAATGGAATACGATTGATTGAGGATGGCTATGAAAATACTGGTAAACAGGAAAATCAAATCTCTTTTTGGGTGGGTGTTACTGCTGATAGTAGGATTCACCCTACTTTCAATGGCTTTTATAATATTTGAGATTAAAAATGCAGCACTCTGTATTTTGGCTTGCTCTTTACTCATGAGTATTATGATATTAATCGTTATTTACAGATATTTTATAGAACAAAACGAAATTATGGAAACTGCCGTTTCACAAATTAAAGAATATATTCTGGGAAATAAAAATGCACGCCTTGCGTGTAATGATGAGGGGGAGCTATACAGACTCTTCCATGAAGTAAATGCACTGGTTGCCATTTTAAATGCGCACGCCGATAATGAGGGAAAATCGAAAAAATTTTTAAAAGATATCATATCCGATATTTCTCACCAATTAAAAACGCCATTGGCGGCTCTCAATGTCTATGTTGGCATTATTCAGGAAGAATCAAAGGACTTGCCTACAATTCAAGAATTTACTTCCTTATCTGAACAGGAGCTTGACCGAATTGAAATATTGGTACAAAACCTTTTGAAAATTACAAAACTAGACGCCGGAACGATCACATTAGAAAAAGCCAACGAAAATGTGCCGGATATGATGAGCAGTATTGAAAAGCATTTTTCCTACCGCGCAAAAAAGGAAGAAAAAGAATTGCTGCTGTTTGGTAATGACACGGTTACTCTACTTTGTGATCGCAACTGGTTTATGGAAGCAATCAGCAATATTGTAAAAAATGCTTTTGACCACACAAAAAAGGGAAACACCATTCGTATTGAGTGGAAGCAGTTTGCATCTGTTGTTCAAATCATTATAACGGATAACGGCAGTGGAATTCACACGGAAGACCTATATCATATATTCAAAAGGTTTTATCGAAGCCATTTTTCAAAAGACACACAAGGAGTTGGACTGGGTTTATCACTTGCAAAAACGATAATTGAAGCACACAACGGCACGATAGAAGTCAGTAGCGATCTAGGTTTCGGCTCTACCTTTACCATAAACTTTCTAATTCCTACAAAATAGTAGGCTTCGTGTCATCCGTTCGTAGGATTGGTGTGATATGCTATCACCATCAAACAGAAGAGGTGTTTCTTTTATGGACTTATTAGAAGTGAATGGTATTTCAAAAACGTATGGCAGTGGTGAAACAGCCGTACATGCCTTAAAGAACGTGAATTACTCTGTTCCGAAAGGAGAATTTGTCGCAATTGTTGGTGAATCCGGTTCTGGTAAAAGCACGCTTCTGAATATGTTGGGCGCGTTGGACACGCCTACTTCCGGCAAAGTATTTATTGACGGCAAGGATACTTTTTCTATGAAAGAAAGAGAGCTCACCATTTTTCGCAGACGGAACATCGGTTTTATTTTTCAGGCATTTAATTTGATTCCAGAGCTGACGGTTGAGCAGAATATCATTTTCCCAGTTCTGTTGGATTATCAGAAGCCGAATCAAAAGTATTTGGAGGAGCTTCTCTCCGTACTCAATTTAAAAGAACGCCGCAACCATCTTCCGAGTCAGCTATCCGGTGGTCAGCAGCAAAGAGTTGCCATTGGACGTGCACTGATCACACGTCCGTCCCTAATACTTGCAGATGAGCCAACGGGAAATCTAGATACGCAAAATAGCAGTGAGGTTATTGCACTGTTGCGGGAGGCGTCAAAAAAATACGAACAGACAATCATCATGATTACACATAACCGAAGTATCGCGCAGACAGCCGACCGTGTATTACAGGTATCGGACGGTGTTGTCTCCGATTTAGGGAGGTGTAGTGAATGAAAAGCTATCTTAGCCTGATTCCTATTTCTACAAAAATACATAGAAAGCAAAATCGAATGACGCTTTTATGTATTATTATTTCTGTTCTGCTTGTGACTGCAATTTTCAGTGTATCCGACATGCTACTCCGCACAGAGAACTCGTTTGTGCTGGAGAGGCACGGAAGCTGGCATATTAAACTAGATAATATCTCCCAGGAGAATGCAAAAGAAATTAGCCAGCATTCGGATGTTAAGGCAATAGGCACCACAGCGGTATTTAATTCGGACGCAGACAAACCATATTATATTGGTAAGCGGAAAGCCACCTTGTATGGAACCGATAAAACCTATATAACCCAGCTTTCAAACGCTCTTGAAGAGGGAACTTTTCCGCAAGCAGATAATGAAATTATGCTCAGTGAAAATGCGAAGCTCGCCTTAAATGTGCAGCTTGGCGACCGTGTGACTTTACACACTCCCGCCGGAGATACTGATTTTAAAATTTCCGGCTTTGGGTCTGATGATAAAAAATATTATCAGGGACAAACCTTTTTGGTTGCCGTGTATATGACTCAAAATTCCTTTAATTCGCTTATGACGAAAAACGATATATCAGCCCCCCTCTCTTACTATGTTCAATTTCAGAACGCTGCGAAAGCTGCACAGGCGATACCTGAACTTAAAAAGACGTACGACTTACCGAAGGACTGCATTTCTGAAAACACTGCACTTATGGGGATTTCAGGCCAAAGCAATAACCAAGCAATGGGAAATATTTATGCAACTGCGGGATTTTTATTTGTGCTGGTATTGTTGGCCGGAGTATTGATGATTTCCGGAAGCCTGAACAGCAATGTAACACAACGGACTAAGTTTTTTGGTATGCTGCGTTGTATCGGCGCAAGCCGCCGGCAAATAATTCGTTTTGTTCGTTTGGAAGCACTTAACTGGTGTAAAATTGCCATACCTATTGGCATCATTGCAGGCACAGCAGTTAGTTGGGGAATTTGTGCTTGGCTGCATTATGGCATTGGTGGTGAGTTCATTACCACCCCGGTATTTGCTTTTAGCCCGATTGGCCTAGTTAGCGGTGTTCTCGTTGGGCTTATCACTGTACTACTGGCAGCACAGTCTCCTGCAAAACGCGCTGCGAAAGTTTCTCCCGTAGCGGCAGTTTCGGGCAATGTTGAAACGACGCTCTCTGTACAGAACAAAATGAAACAACGTGTTGGTAAAATTGAGTGGATGCTTGGTGTCCATCATGCAACCGCATCCAAAAAAAACTGGGCATTAATGACTGCTTCATTTGCACTTAGTATTATTTTGTTCCTTTGCTTTTCAATCGGGCTGGATTTAGCCCGTGGGTTGTTGCCTACCTTGCGGTCATGGCAGCCAGATATTACTCTTAACGGTTATTCTAATGCATTGGTAATTGAAAAAAATCTGACCGATGAAATTAGCAATATTTCAGGTGTGAAACAAGTTTTTAGCAGTTCTTACAAGAATAGAATTCCTGCTTCTTCTTCACGACAGGGAATCGACCATATCAATCTTCTCTCCTACGACGACTATCTGCTCAATAGCGCAAAAGACAGTGTGGTGCAAGGAGATTTGTCTGCAATTCAAGGTGACAGCAACAAGGTTATAACCGTCTATGATAAAGATAACCCTTTGAAAATGGGAGATAGCATCCAAATTGCTGGTCAAGAGGTTAAAATAACAAGTACCATAACGGATAGTATGTATCCCAGTGAGCTGCTTGTAATATGTTCACAGGAAACCTTTGAACGGCTGACAGGAGAGCACAAGTATACGACACTTGGCATACACCTTAACGAGAATGCCAACGATAAAACGTTACAGCAGATTAGCAACCTCACTGCAAGTGATGTGATTTATACGGATTTACGGGAAAGCAACAAGGAAAGTAATACAACCTATTTAGCGTTTCAGTGCGTCGTATACGGATTTTTAGTAATCATTAGCATGATTACAATGTTCTATATTATTAACAGTATTTCAATGAGTGTTTCAGCAAGATCAAAACAATATGGAGCAATGCGTGCTGTTGGAATGGATGGCAGGCAGCTTACCAGAATGATTGCCGCAGAAGCCTTTACCTATGCCATTTCTGGCCTTGCAGTTGGTTGTGGGATTGGACTCCCATTCAGTCGTTTCCTTTATATTAGCCTGATAACACGATATTTTGGAACTGTATGGCATTTGCCGGTAACAATGCTCTGCCTTATCATATTGTTTGTTTTTGTATCTGCTGTTGCTGCGATTTATGCCCCGGCAAAACGAATTCGTGATATGGCAGTAATTGAAACAATCAATGAATTATAATGGCTAATAATTTAAATCACGCAAATCTCCTGCACAACGGTATAAAAAATTCTGTGTAAAACTGACACACTCCCAAAGAAGCAGGGGCTTTGAAATTCAAAGCCCCCGCTTCTTTATTTTGTAGCTGAATGGAATTTAAACCGAACACGGCGGTATTAGCATTGGTATTATATTTTATAACTTCAAAGCTACCTGATTTCGTCTGCTTTATTTAAATATAAGCGATGTTATGGTCAAAATTTATACAGCGTTTTTAACAATCTTCTGGCAAAAGCGGTAGAAGATTAGGTAGGCCACCGCCATTGGCAAGCTCGTTGCAAGTAGATACTGCATATACGTCATTGGGATAACAAACGTAAGAAGTGACGGAATCAAAACTACCGCGAGCAAAAAGAACTGCCATACCATCGTTGCCTTTTGCCGCCCAAGTGCAATAGCAGAGTTTGTAAGAGGCGTCACCACAAAGCGCACCATAAACAACGGAATCAAATATCTGAGATATTCCGCCATGGGTGTCCATTCCTCTCCTAAAAATCGGGAAATGATGGGTTCCCCCCAAAGCAGCAAAATCCCGAACGGGATGATAGAAACGATAATCAGCCATTTCGTCACAGTAGAAAATGTTTTACTAAGCTTTTGGCCGTCGTGCTTGTCTACGGAAGCTCCCCGCAAGAACACCTGTGAAACTGCACTGGAAACCAGCGTTAACGGTTGCGCTAGAAGTCGGTTGATTAGGCTGTAATACCCGTTCATCACTACGCCGTAATTCATCTGGGTAAACACACCCATCATATTTATGGCAAGGTTGTTAGCGATGGCGCTCGGGAGCATGTATTTGGGGTACACCACATTTTTACGCGCTACTTTCTTTAAAAAGGAGATACGGAACATCGAGCGGTGAACGCGGCCTTTTAATGTCATCAGCATGCGTAAGTTACCGAAGAAAAACGACAAGAACTGCCCGACAATTAACCCCCAATAGCCAGCACCTAACAGGGCTAGTCCAATTTGAGCGACAACCATCACCGAAACGCGGATGATGTTGGAGATCGAAATCACCTTGTATTTTTCAAACCGAACATTGTAATAGTTGAGTGCGGTGGTAAGGCCGCAGATGAAAGTCGTAAGAGGAACCATCCATAATGTATTTTCCGCGCCGCCCGTGAGCCGCAGTGCAGCGCCGAGAGAGGGAATAAAGGGCCATATTGCAAGACCTATCAGCGCCGAAAACAAAACCGCCAGCGCCGCGCTGAGCACAAAAGCGCCGCCCGCCTCCTCGTCGCTGTCTACCACCACAACGGCGTAATCGTAGCGGAAACAGGCGATTTGCTGCGTGATGCTTGTAATCGAAACATAGATGCCGTAAACTCCTTGCAGTTCTGGCCCGTAGAGCCGGCCCAAAAGCGGCAGGAACAGAAATGGAATCAATTGAGCCGCAGCCGTACCACTGCTTAGCACCGCCACATCTTTTAAAAAATGATTATTCCGTAGCAAATTTATCTTAGCTTCTATAAATGACAAACTATAACCTCCAAATATTGATTTGAAGAATTTCATTTAAAAGGAATTTGGTGATACTAATTGATTAAATTTAGATAAAAATAAAAATAGAATCAATATTAATGTACCAGGGGAACGAAAAAATTCCGCATATGGCTTTATATTATTTTTAAAATGAGCTTTTACAATTTCCCATTTGATTCTTTTAAAAACACTTCTTATATTTTTGCTTATGAGGCATATGGATAATAATAATACAAAAACAATGCCATATAAAATAAGTAGAGTTAGGCGCAGTCTATCTTCAGGCATTAACGGAGAGATATAATCAAAAACATAAAACTTAAATATATTATTGAAGACATGCATTAAAATTGGATATATTATGGAGCCCGTTAGAATATAAACGCCTCCTAAAGCCATACCGGCAGCAAACACGGCAAGTATTTGAGTGCTATGGCACAATGCAAACAAAATGCTGCTTGAAACAAGTGCAAATCCAAGGCCATTATGAGTTTGCGTTTGCAGCAGAATTCGACGGAACATAATTTCTTCACACATTGCATAAAAAGCTATAAAAAAGCTGGCTTTAATAAATCCGATACTGCCTTCTGCCACAGTGACTTTATCTGCATGGCAGATATTCCAAGGAGTGATGCTAAATATAGAAAGTATTTCCATAATAAAAAGCATTAAAAAGAATACTAAAAGCATAATCAATATCTTTTCGTATATAGAGAATAGTGGGTGCCATTGAATGGTTTGTGTTTGCTTATTCCTCTCTAATTGCTTGCGAAAACATAAATAGAATATTATTACACTGGCTATATAGCCTCCCGCTCTCGTTAAATTGCCGGCTGTTGTGTCCTCAAATGGAGAAATTGCGTGAGCACCACTACTAAAATAAGTAAGTATCGTAATTCCAAGAAAAGTAATACCGGTATATTGCAAAAACTGGTCTTCCTGTTTTGATTCCATTATGTTTCCTCCTATTTACTTTAGATTAAAAACATTAAAAAATTCATAAAAGCAACAAAATATACCACTAGGGCTCCTGTAGAAATAAAATAGGCCTTATATTTACTTTTATCGGATTTCATTTGCACCCAAAGCTTTTTCACATTTGCTTTTATGAAAAGGGCTCGCAGGCTAATTTTCTGTCGAGCAGCATAAAGAAGAAAGCACATAATACTTAACACAGCAAATAAAGCCCAAAGAAGATAAAAACGGGGGGATGGGATTCCTTCGTAAAAGGGAAACAGGTAGGTCATCACCACCATAAAGCCGTTATGCGCCATATGCAGAAGAATTGACCACAAAATGCGGCCGGTTTTGGCGCAGAGAATTCCGACGCAAAATCCTAGTAAGAGAGCATAAAGCACTTGGAGACTGACACCATGCGCGAGTGCAAACATAACTGAAGAAGTAACTACAGCAAACATCGTCCCATATTTTTGCGCATACTGAAAACCGATTCTACGGCATAGAATTTCTTCATTCACAGGGCCCAGAATGCAGGGACCAATGATTGATATAATTAAATTAAACATAGGTTCCGGGTTAAATTCATCGGGTGAAAAACTCTTCAAATAAGGAAGACTCAATAAAACAATCCCGTATTCAAAGAAGAAAAGAGATAACATTAAAAGGATGCTATCAATTATTGGCAGCTTAGAAGTTGTTCGCTCTCCAAGAATAATCTGTTTCGGGGTCGTCCGGAAAAGACGGCTGCCTATTGTAAGAACAAATAGCAGTGAGAAAAATGGTAATAAAATGTGCGTCATGTTATCAAAAATCGAGATTTTAAGAATCTTTTGTAAAATACCAATAATTATTTTAGCGATAAAATAAGATGTGAGAAAAAGGATAATAAAGCGATTTGCAAAGGTAACAATTCCATCCAAGTTTTCTTTGTTCTCTCGGGATTCCATATTGATTTGATTTTGAATCATAGCAAACCTTCCCTCCCTTTCTATAACTATATTTATTATAGCACTATTATTATAACAAACTATATCATAATCTGCTTTTCCCTGTTCTTTTGATAAACTATAATCAACAATTCATTTAGATGATTTGAAAAAAGTCTACTTTTAAGTCTCAAAAATTTCATCTTGATTTTCTCAATTATATTTTACTTGATTATACATAAAAAAAGATACCGCCTTTACAGGCAGTATCTTTATCTTTTTATTGTGTATTTAAATCTTTTAGAAATTATTAGTCATCTAAATTTTCATTATTTGCGGTCTCTAAACTTTTCTTATTTTTAAATAAATAAGGATGTAAAAAGCATAGAAGACCACTAATGGATGCCGCAGGAAAAATGACCTTGGTAATTAACTCGAAGGATAAAACCAAATCGGGATTTCCGGTAATAAGTCCAATAATAATACCGATTGCCTGACCAAAGACACACAATAGTCCACCGATAAAAAATATTAAAAAACCAATAAAAATGACTGTTTCATATATTTTCTTCATTCAAAACACCTTCCATCACAATATGATAATCGGAACAGCTTGTTTTCACTGATCAATTTAATATGGTATGGGCAGTATGCCAAGAGCAACAAAGCAGGCGAGCAGAGTAATAGGTACAACGAACCAAACAATCAGTGGTACAAATATTTTTGGCGGGTTTGCCCCTGTAAGACTGCAAGCAACAAACAATGCTCCTGAAGCTGGTGGAGAAGCACCTTCGGTGGATGCGACAATCAGCAGGCCAATTGCGGCAGCCAGCGGATCAATTCCCGCGTACACCAAAATAGCATGAGAAATCACTCCAACAGAAGTCAGGGTAGCAGTCGAAGAAAGAGGGCCTGCAACAACGGCTACCAAAACAAATATGACAAGAACCGTTAGCACCTTTGAAAGATTAAGAACATCGAGAATTTGAGCGATATCATCGGACAATCCCAAATTGGAAATGATATTGCTGGCGGCAAATACAAATAGAAGTAGTCCGCCAATGCTGGTGAATTCCGGAATCAATTCCTGAATGAAATTTTGTCTTGATTTTAAATTAATTCTGATGTTTTTCCAATCTAATAAGAGAATGGTAAGAGTCATTAAGATGGGAATCCAAACAAGAATGCTGATGCTACCTATTGCATTATCCCAATTTTTTGACTTTGCTGAAACCCAATTGGCAAACGGCCCCATTGTAAGCAATACAGGAATAATGGCACCTAAGAAAATGAAAGCGTTTTTCCCGTATTCATGAAACACCGCAGAGATAGGCTTAAGCTCTTCTTTAAGTACAGGTGGCTGAAGATTTTGTTTGTGAATTTGATAATAAATATATATAATTCTCCATATAACCTGATAAATGCCTGTAACAAATAATGCAACGTAGATTTGCCCTTCCGATACCAATTGCGCCACGGTAGGAAAAGCAAGCACTATAAACATGGAAGAGCTGGGAGGGAAACCTGCCCCTAACCCGCCGTTTGCAGCGATAAGGGTTGCCGCACTTTCCTTTGACCAACCGGTTTTTATCAACCATTGCGCAGTAAAAGCTCCGGATGTGGCGGCGTTGGGCGTATTGCCGCCAGACAAACACCCTAACACCGTAGACAGCGCAGTGTTAACATAGGCTGGGCCGCCTTTTAGTCTGCCAAACATGCGATTTAAAATATGTAGCATTCCTTCTAGAACAGTAGATTTACGCAGTAAAAAGGACATAAACACGAATGCCAAAGAAGCAAAAAGGACTTCATAGTTTAATGCGTATTTTAATCCTTTATATAATAGAATAGGAGCTTTTGCTCCCCCGAACAAAGCGACTGCTATCATGCCTACAAACATAGCCTCGCCGATATTTCGCTTTAAATTAACGCTCCATATGATAATGATTGCTATGAATACAATCATAGCCGCAAGACCAGGACCCATATGAATTCTCCTTTTCTGTGTAGATTGATATCTATCAGCATTTGAAAATTAATACGTCGCTTTTATAAGTAGTAATATTAAAAGCAAATATTGAAGTGGATGAACCGGCTGTACCAAGCATTTAAAAATACGCTTGATAACACCGATTTTTCAATTCACTTTGCTATCTAATGCAATGGCAGCCTCCAATAGCTATTATTTTACTCGGGTATTTCGCTTAATAAAATAACAATTGGTTTTATTATCGGTACTCAGGCTCGTAAATATAGTCCGGAGCACAGTAAACAATATCTCCGTCTTTGATTGTCAGCTCCGGCTTAAGCATACGGTTTGCTTCAAACTTGCTTCCTTTCCAATCGCGATAGATCTGATGAAATTCCTTCCAGTCAAAGACGGCCACATCTGCTCGTGCGCCTTCGGACAAGCAACCGATTTCACCGGTCATATTCATCAACCGGGCTGGTGTACTTGTTGCCATTTTCACCACCTGCTGCATTGGAATCCCCATGCAAATATAGCGAGACATCAGGTTTGGCAAGGAAAAAATAGTACGCCGATACATACTGCCAAGCACCAAATCTGTACTGCAAATATCTGCGATAAAGCCCTGCGCCATCGCGGCTTTCATCACATCATAATCACCATGTTTGCGGCCTTCGGCAGTGTCGAACCAGATGCCGCGTTCTCGCGCTTTTCGAACGCATTCATACAGTTTTCCATTTTCATCGATGATGGTATTTTTAGCACCCTGATACACATGCTCAAAAATATCGCCGGGGCGCAGGGTTTCCAGCACTTCGCAGGTAGGAACCGGAAGATCGGTGCAGTGTACTTCCACCGGGCAGTTTATTTTTTCTGCGATGGCAACCGTGGCCCTAAGCGGTGCAATGCCCAACCCCATAGCCAGTTCTTCGCTCTGCCTGATTTTAAGACCAAGAATATTGTCTTTGTTTTCTTCGTAGATTCGGGCAATCTTTTCCGCGTTAAAATATTTGGGGTCGATGCACTCATGGTAACTGGTGGTTACAAGCCCGGCTGAGCACATTTGCAGAAAGCATTTGATGGTCACTTTACTTCTCTCAATCACGGAAGAGCGGAACATCCGGTAGTTGGAGACTCCTGCCGTCGCATCCACAGCGCTTGTTACACCAGTTGGCAAATAAGCAATGTCCGGGTAGATTCCGATATCAGTACCCTCTGCAAACATATGTGCATGCGCATCGATTAACCCGGGGAAAACATAGCGACCGTCGGCGTCAATCGTATGTTTTGCCGGTTCTCCTTCTTCGTATTTTGTTATTTTCCCGTTATAGATGGCTACCGGCTGAATGTTATCTACCTGATTAAGGGGGTCGATTACATGGCCATTTATGATAAGTAAATCTAGCATTTTCTCTCCTTCTCGCTGCATGTTCTCGTTGTACAGGAATACGGAGTTAATCAGCATTCCTGCACAACAGCCTTTTTAAATACTTAGTCTGCTTTCATCTGGCCTCTCATGTATGCTAATAGAATAGCAATTATGGAAGCCACCGCAGAAACCATACTTGCCGGCTCTGCAATGCTTTTCGACAGCGCGGTAGACAGCGCCCCATTTAACGTAATGACAGCAAAACCCTGAGCAAAAACCATAAGTGTGATTGCCAGAAAGAAAATAATAGTAGATATAACACAAAGGGTATCTAAAATCTTCTCTGCTTTTTTCATAATCATTCTCCTTTCACAGACTATTGAATAACAGGCAGCACTCCAACTGCTACCAGAGTAGCCACCCCAATCAACGGAATAACATAGTCTGTAATCAGAGGAATAAAAATAACCTTTGGATCATCTACCTCAGCCAATCCGCACGATATAAAAATCGGAGACGAGCTTGGAGGAGAGGCGCCTTCCGTGGAAATGCAGATCATAAACGCAACAACTGCGGCAATCGGGCTCACCCCAGCACCTACCAGAACAGAAAACGCGACCGAACCAACGGCAGCTGTTGTTGCAACTGCACTCAGAGGGCCCGCCACAAGTACAATCATGATGCAGGTTAGAATAATCATGACCAGATTTGGCAGGGTTAGTGCTTCCAGAAGAACCTTGAGGTCTTGATCAAAGCCAACCATAGTAAGCACCTTGCTGGCCGCAAGGGCAAACAGAAGAACGCCGCCCACAGTTGCAAAGGTTGGCTGGCAACCCTTGAGCAGCCCAACCCACTCCGAGCCAGTTTGGGGCAGATTTTTTCTACCTACGATTAAACAAATTACACTTACAACTACGGGAACCCAGAGAACGATATTAATGGAAGCTACGCCCGCTTTGGCAAAGGATTCTGCAGCAGTAAGAAATTTTGCGATAGGACCCATGGTCAAAAACAGAGGAATTGCGATACCCACCAACATTAACAAAGAGGTCCAGTTATCACTGAGCGACTGTCCGAATGGTTTAATCTGATCCTCTGGAACTGCCTGTACGTTGTATTTTCTGGCATACAGCCACACCCGAATAAGACGATACACAAATGTCCATGCACCGCCGCACAATACGGCAATATAAGCCTGCCCGACCGTCATTGCTGCTGCAACAGGAGCTAGACCCAGCAGCAAAAACATTGCGGTACAAGATGGCATGGACTGCCCAACACCGGCATTACCCGCATTCATTGTAGCCGACACTTCTTTGGGCCAGCCGCTTTCCTTCATCCAAGGGACTGTAATTGCGCCAACCGTTGCACAGTTCGCAATCGCATTACCGGATACAAGGCCGAATAAAAAGCTGGCGCATACGGAGACATATGCTGCTCCACCTTTTATACGGCCAATCATAGAATTCAAAAGCTCAACCAGTCGTGCGATCATTCCTGTTTTTGTCATAATGACTGACATTAGTAAAAACAGCATTGTTGCGAGAAATGAGCTCTCTTTCGAGGCTGAAAGCAAAGCCGTACCCAAAGTGCCCGGTAAGGCAGTAATTCCATTAAACAACGCAACAATGAGAAACCCAATCCCCATACATTCCGCTATATTTCTTTTCAGTAAAAGCATCCAAAGAACGATTGCCGCAATATAAATAACAAATGACCAGATTCCAATTCCAATTCCCAAAAACATAGATTTCCCCACCCTCACAAAAACTTAACCGAAGAATTTCCCTTGGATAATCTCCACATTCTTTTTCACCAGAGTGTCTTCTACCCACTGGCGCTTTGCCGTTCCGTTTTTTGCAGCGGCTACCTTACTGGCATCCATTTCTGCGTATTTTTTGGCTTCTTCCAGAATCTGAGCCGCATCAGTTCTAGGAATGATGATGACACCGTCACGGTCACCCAAAACAATATCACCGGGATTGACGGAAATGTTTCCAATGGAAATCGGCACGTTTACCTCGCCGGGACCTTCCTTGTACGGGCCGCCCGGTGTGGAACCGGTAGCATATAAAAACATCTCCATTTGAGACAGCTCTTCGATGTCGCGAATCGGGCTGTCCAGCACAATTCCCTGCACCTTGCGGGTGCACTGGGCATAGACCGCCATGATCTCCCCCATCAGGGAGTGGGTACGATCTCCCTCGTTCGATACGATAATTACATCGTTGGGGCCAGCCATATCAAGAGCTTTATGCAGCATCAGATTATCGCCGGGACGAGCCTTTACTGTTAAAGCTGCGCCAACCATAATTGGTTTGCTTGGGCTACTAATCAGACGAATCTGAGAATTGAGTGCACAGGAACGCCCCATTGTGTCTGCTACATTGGCCGCAGGCAGAGTACGAAAGCCCTCCATCACTTCGGCATCCGGTAAATCACGTTCTAAAAAAATTCTGTTACCTACACTCATGTTCTTTTCTCCTTTCACATTATCAAACTTTATTCTTCAGCCGGAATCAATTCTCTCAGTTCAGGAACAACTGCTTTTAAAGGTCGTTTGCAGAAGAAATCATCAATGTTCTGCGCACAAACCAGAGAAGCACGGCTGGAGGCTTCTTTTGTGGCTGCGCCGATATGCGGAGCCGTCAGTACATTGTCCATTTGCAGTAACCGATTGCCCTTTTGGAAGGGTTCCTCCCAAAGAACGTCTAGCGCGGCTCCTGCAATTTGTTTTTCTTCCATCGCCTGAATTAAGGCAGGTTCGTCTACAATCGAGCCGCGGGCGGTATTGATCAGGAAAGCTGTCTCCTTCATCATGGCAAACTCCCGCTGCCCAATGCTGTGAATGGTTTCTTTTGTTGCAGGCACATGAACAGATACGTAGTCGCTCGCACGAAAAATCTCGTCTCGGTCCTGTGTCATCTCAATGTAATCCGGCAGTTCGCCACGGTGGAACGGATCAAAGGCAATCACCCTCATATCGAATCCCATGGCGGCTTTTTGTGCTACCAGCTTGCCGATGTTTCCCAAACCAACCAAACCCAGCGTTTTTCCGTTTAGTTCCGTTTTGGGAAGCTTGAACTTTGCGAAGCTGTAATCGTCCTGATACAGCTTCTGAACCAACTTAAAATTGCGAGAACAGTGAAGCATATAGAAGATTGTCAGCTCGGCCACCGAAATGCTGTTTACACCAGGTGCGTTCATCACCAGAATGTTATTCCGGCGCGCCGCCTCCAGATCAACTCCGTCGTACCCTGCCCCGTGCCGGGCGATAACACGCAGGTTGGGTGCCGCATCTAAAATTCTGGCGCTTATTTTTGCGGTTCGAACGATCATGGCGTCACAGTTTCCTATGTCGGAGAGAATATCTTCTTCGCTGGGACCTTTCCCATCAATAATCTCGTAACCATGCTCGAGTAAGTAATCGTATCCCTCTTTTAAAATAGGCTGTGGCAATAATACCTTATAGGCCATAATGTAAGCCTCCTTTCTTTTTCACTAAATATTAACGCAATTCCCATGCCAAATTATTTGTTTTGTATGTAAAAAATAGAAAAAACGCGTTAAAAGGCGGATGATATCTAGTTTTTTTAATTTATTATACAAAAGCGACGCCTGTACGTTTAATTGATTATTATAATAAAGCATGATATAGTTTCAGTATGAATTTCAAAATTGAAATTCATACTGAAACGGAGGACTCGCTTATGAAAGAAATTCGGGATGTTATGATTTTTTCCGCATCAGATGTTTTTACCTCTGTCGCACGGCAAATTATTCAGAAGCGCCGCCTGACCGGTAGGGTGGGAATCATTGAAGGGACGGGAAAGAATACGATACGCAATGCCAAAGAGGCCGTTTCCTCCGGCGCAAGGGTACTAATAGCCAGAGGGCGCAATGTTCGTCTTCTAGAAGAAAACGTGCCCTGCCCTGTGGTGGATGTTCCTTACCTTTATGAAGAAATCTACGACTCGGTACATATGGGCAGCTTCGCACCGGAAGAAATTGCTCTGATTGGTTTTGATAACGCTTATGATACGATGCTGCGCTTCCAACGGATTTCTGGCATGAATGTACAGGTAATCAACCCAGAATCTACAGACACCATTGAACAAGATGTGATTGGAGCGCTTAGCCCCTGCATCCGGCTTTTGATTGGTGGATTTTCCGTAAAGCTGGTAGCGGATGCCCATCAACTACAACATGTGATGCTGCGGGTTCATTCCAGCAATGTGGAGATTGCCATCGACCGCGCGCTGAATATTTTAACTTCGATGGAAGCAAAGGACGAGTATCTCCAAACAATTTTGGCCACTGTAAACGGAACGCCAGACGCAGTGCTGAACTATTCCCGCTCGGGGGAGCTCCTCTTTTTAAACGATAATGCCAAAGCGCTGTTTCACAATCGGCCTCCAAAAGAAATCCTTCCTCTTCTCTTCCCTGAGCAGGAAATTGAGCAGGTTTTAAGCCAGAAAGAACCCACGCAAAAATCAATTGTAAATTTATTTGACCGAGTGTTTCTGGTAAACTGTAAGCCAGTTATTGTAAATGCACAACTAAAGAGCATGGTTATCATTGTCGGCAGCGGAAACAGAATTCAGTCCGCAGAAAAACAAATCCGTATGAAGTTAAATGAAAAGCATCCCACCGCCAAATATACGTTTAACGATATCATTGGCAAGAGTGTCACCATTCAAGAAACGATTCGGCTTGGGAAGAAATATGCTCGAAGTAACAGCGCAATCCTAATTTCTGGTGAAACGGGAACCGGTAAGGAGGTTTTTGCGCAAAGTATCCATACCTACAGCGACCGTGCCACTGAGCCCTTTGTTGCCATAAACTGCGCCGCACTGCCGGAATCTATTTTGGAAAGTGAATTGTTCGGTTATGTAAAAGGTGCTTTTACGGGAGCCAACAAAGAAGGTAAAATGGGATTGTTTGAGTTGGCCCATGGAGGTACTGTTTTTTTGGACGAAATAGGTGAAATGAACATTGATGTTCAGGCAAAGCTTCTCCGTGTGCTGCAGGAAAAAGAGATAAGCCGGTTGGGAGACCATAAGATTATTCCGATTGATGTGCGGGTCATCAGCGCAACCAATAAAAATTTGGAGGAGTTGGTACGGAAACAAAAATTCCGTGAGGATTTGCTTTACCGACTGAATGTTCTTGAGTTATACTTACCCCCGCTAAGAAGCCGAAAAGAAGATATTTCCAGCCTGATTGAGCATTATACGAGTAAAAACTGCCCTGAGATATCTTTCAGCGCAGATGCGATTTGTCTGCTTCAGCAGGGAGATTATCCGGGGAATATCCGGCAGTTCTTCAATCTCCTTGAGCGCGCAATTACTCTCTCTGAAAGCACCTGTATTTTACCGGAGCACTTGGAAGGGATTATACCCCGGCAAACAGCAAGCCCCCTTCCTTTGGTTGCTTCCACCCCCGCCTCAACCCAGATAGATCTAGATCTGTATGAACGAGAAAAAATTAAAGAGATATTGCAAAGAAGCAGCGGAAACCGTGCACAAGCGGCGGCAGAATTAAAAATAAGCACTACAACTTTGTGGAGAAAGCTAAAAAAGCACCATCTCATACCTTAAATTCGCTGCGTACAACGGAAATTTATCATATACTAAGCGGGGTAATCAGCATCATGTAACTCGCATGATGCTGATTACCCCGCTTATCTTTTTGCGCAGAAACTGCCACCATTTAAAAATATACTGCGACATGCTTTGCACCTGTGGTATAATACATTTACCATCATTAAGCAGGAAGAGGTATATATATGGATATGATTGCAGAGCTAGCAAGGGAATTTCACCTTACGCAAGCGCATGTTGACAATATTGTAGCACTCATTGATGACGGCAATACCATACCGTTTATTGCACGGTACCGAAAAGAGATGACCGGCTCCTGTGATGACCAGGTTTTGCGTGAGCTGTCTGACCGTCTGCTATACCTAAGAAATTTGGAAAAACGCAAAGAAGAAATTTTAGAGAGTATTACCTCGCAAGGCAAACTGACGGACGAGCTCTTCCTCGCTGTTCAAAATTCCAAAACCCTTTCTGAGGCAGAGGATTTATACCGCCCTTTCCGCCCCAAGCGCCGCACCCGCGCCACCATTGCGCAGGAAAAAGGCTTGCGCCCATTAGCCGACCTCCTTATAGAGCAAGCTCTGCGCGGTAAAACGCCGGAAGAATTGGCTGTTCCTTTCATACATGAAGAGAAAGGTGTAACAAGTTGGGAAGATGCCGTACAGGGTGCACAGGATATTCTGGCGGAAGATTTCTCAGATGATGCTGAAATGCGAAAAAAGCTGCGACAAATCATCCGTAGAGAGGGTATTTTGGCTTCGCGCACTGCTCAAGAAAACCCAGTATACGAAATGTACGCCGAATATTCCGAGCCGGTGAGCAAAATACCAAGCCATCGTATTTTGGCGATAGACCGCGGTGAAAAAGAAGAGTGCCTGAAGGTAAAGCTTGAGCTGAACGACGCAAACGCTTTAGCCGCTTTATTCGAACGCTTTGTAAAGCCCGGCGGCTCTACCTCCGCTTGTGTAAAGGAAGCCGTTGAGGACTCTTGGAAGCGCCTGATTTTTCCTTCCTTGGAACGTGAAATCCGCAATGAGCTTACACAAAGAGCTGCCAAGCAGGCGATTTCTATGTTTGCACTCAATTTAAAGCCCCTGCTCCTGCAGCCACCTGTAAAGGACAAAGTAATTCTAGGGTTTGACCCGGCTTATCGCACCGGCTGTAAAATTGCGGTGGTAGATGCAACGGGCAAGGTGCTCGACACAACCGTGGTCTACCCCACCGCTCCCCACAAAAAAACAGAAGAAGCCAAACGGGAGTTAAAACGCTTGATTCAAAAGCATGGGGTTACCGTTATCTCGATTGGGAACGGAACTGCCTCAAAGGAATCGGAAATATTTGTCGCTGAGCTGCTGCGTGAAATAGATGAGCCGGTCAGCTATATGGTTGTTAGTGAAGCGGGAGCCTCGGTATATTCGGCGTCGAAGCTGGCTGCGGCAGAATTCCCGGAGTACGATGTTTCTCTGCGAAGTGCAGTTTCGATTGCCCGCAGATTGCAAGACCCTCTAGCAGAGCTGGTAAAGATTGACCCAAAAGCCATTGGAATTGGGCAATACCAGCATGATATGCCACCCGCTGAGCTAGACAGTGCCCTAGAGGGTGTGGTAGAAAACTGTGTAAACAGCGTAGGTGTGGATTTGAACACAGCGTCCGTTTCTCTTTTGACTCATATCTCTGGTCTGAATGAAACCGTAGCGAAAAATGTAGTTGCTTTTCGAGACGAAAACGGTCCTTTTCAAAACCGTACCCAACTTAAAAAAGTGGCACGTCTTGGGCCGAAAGCCTACGAGCAGTGCGCTGGATTTTTAAGAATCCCGCGTGGAAAGAATATTTTAGACAATACCTCCGTTCACCCAGAATCCTATGATGCAGTATCGAAGCTGCTTGCACTGCTAGGATTAAAGCCCTCCGACCTAACAATGGAGGGAGTAGAAAGTATTGTACAGCAGGTTGAAACAATAGGTTGGAGGCAAGCCGCCGAAGCCTGCGAAGTCGGTATTCCTACCCTTACCGATATTCTTTCGGAGCTGCAAAAACCGGGACGAGATATTCGCGACGAGCTACCCCCGCCACTGCTACGCACTGACATTTTAAGCCTTTCTGACCTAAAAGCAGGAATGGAGCTCACCGGAACCGTGCGCAACGTCATCGATTTTGGTGCTTTTGTGGATATTGGTGTTCACCAAGATGGATTGGTACACATTTCTCAGATGTCGGATCATTTCATCAAGCATCCCTCAGACGTAGTGAAGGTTGGCGATATTGTTACTGTAACTGTTCTCAGTGTAGAAGAAGCGAAAAAGCGTATCTCTCTTACGATGAAAAAACAAGCTGTAAAATAAAGAAGAGAAGCACCGGAATTGCGGTGCTTCTTTTCTTTTATTGATTTAAAACTTGCTTTTTAATCCGTTTTCTCCCAATTGCTTTCAAAGCTAGCATACTCACTGATAAAATCCAGATACACTTTAGAGCCAATAGAGCAGGTATACCGAACCTTGCAGGAAGCACTTTCGTGAATCATGCGGCTCATACTGCCATCCTGCGGAGCACGCAGTGCATGAGAGCTGCTCTTTAAAAGCTGTATTTTCAGAGTTAACTTCCCTTGCCGCAGCAAAATATCATTTTCGCCTACATACAGCAGTCTTGCACCGCAGTACGTAGAAATTCGGTACTCTTTTCCCTCGTAATACAAAAATCCAATACAGCCGGTAAAGCTTAGCGGACCCCATGGAATGTCTGCAACAGAAAACATAATGCTGTTTGTTTCAAAGGCACAATGCGTCCACAAGTAACGGCTGGGAAAGGAGTGCCCACGGTCCCCCTCCAAATAGCCAGAACCATTCTTAAAAATATATTCTTTCTTGTTTATGGTAAGCGAACCATTTACATGGTGGAACAAGCTAAAAACGCTGTGGCGGCATTCCATGCCCGGCAAGCAGCAAAACGGCCCCATAATGTCGTAGGCAGGCGGGGTTATCGGGCTAAACCACAGCACCCCAAACATTGAGCATTCCGGTGTTTGAATATCTATCCCAATCCCCTGCTCTGAAAACAAACTCTTCCCCAATCGAGCAGGTAGCTGCATTCTTTTCCCCTCGCAGGTCTGGTCAGGAAAATCAATATTAAACGTATCTTCATTTGTAATTACTTGTAGAGAAGCAGAGCGATTGCCATCCCGGTCTGTGTGAAAGGCTGGGATAAGTGCAACCGTCTCTTTCTCATTTTGCTGTTTGAAATACCATCCCTCAAAATAGCCATTGGAGTGACTCTTTTGCAAGTTCAGCATGTGGGTATCTCCTCTAAATCGGTCTGTGCCGGGCCATCGAGCAATCCGCCCTTTGCGTCGAAGCGCGAGCCGTGGCATGGGCAATCCCAGCTTTTTTCATCGGGATTCCATTCCAACTGGCAGCCAAGGTGCGGGCATTTTACTGAAACGGCGGTCATTTCTTCGCCATCTGTTTTATATACTCCTGCCTTTTTACCATCTGCAATTACCACTCCGCCATGACCATTTGGGAGCATATGCGCTTCTGCTGTGTCTGGGTTCGGCAGAGAAAACGTCTGCTTGGTAATTCCCTTTACCGCCTGTCCCATTCCGGTTAAAAAGTTTTTAGCGGATGCAGTAAGCGTAAAACGAAGTGGTGAAAAAACCGGAGCAAAGGGATTCTCTACCCCTGCGATTTGGTCTGCCAATAGAATGGCAGATACCATACTGCTTGTCATTCCCCATTTACCAAAACCGGTTGCCACATACCAGTTTGGAGTATTAGACGAAAATTGACCAATATACGGTACACTGTCGAGCGTCATGCAGTCCTGTGCAGACCACTGGGTAAGCTCTTTGCTTTGCGGGTAAAACCTTGCGGCAGCATCCCGAAGAATCGCATATTGCCCACCTACTGAATTCTCACCGGTTCGGTGGTCACCGCCGCCAAGTAAAAGGGCTTCCCCGCTATTCCGAAAGGATAGCCCCCGCTCGCTAATGCCAAGATACATTCCGTCAAGCTTTGCTGCATTTTGCAACGCTAACACATAGCTGCGCTCCTGATACATACGCATGAAGTAATAGCCGGGCACGTTAACAAACGGGAAGTGTGACGCAAACACAATCTTCTCTGCCGTTACCGTTCCCCTACAGGTTTCCACTCTATTTTCTTCTACGGTTAATACCTTGGTGTTTTCATACACTGTTACAGACTCCGCCATTGCCCTTAAAAACTTGAGCGGATGAAATTGAGCCTGCCCTTCGAACTTCATGGCTGCTGTCACCTCAAACGGCAAGGTGGTTTGCTGCGTGATTTGGGCATGAATGCCTGCCTTGCAGGCACATTCTGCTTCCAGCTCTAGCACGGAGCGATCTTCCTTTTCCACGGTATACAGGTATGCGGGGCGCTCCTCGAACTCACAGTCAATTTGGCGCTCTGTAATTAACTTTTTATACCGCGCGATTGCCTGCTGATTTGCCGAGGCATATTGCTTCGCCTGTTCTTCATTAAAATTTTGAATCAGCTTTGTGTAAACGAGATGATGCTGTGACGTGATTTTTGCAGTGGTGTTTTGCGTTTGCCCGCTCCCGATTCGGTTTGCTTCCAGCACAACGGATTCTATCCCTTTTTCTTTGAGTAAGCTAGCGATTAATATGCCAGCTAAACCGCCGCCAATAATGGCAACCGGTACAGTTAGGTCACCCGTAAGAGCGGGGCGCTCTTGAAAATGCGTCGTTTCTCTCCATAACGATTCCATAATTTCACCTCATTTCATAGATTGCGCAAAATTATGGAAATTAATCATCTTTACTAGCCATTCAGGGAAAGGAGATAAGTTCCGTTTATGAGCAAGTTATATTCCAAGAAAAATCACCTGCCGCTAAGGGCAGGTGATCTTATTTACTAAGCCTTTTTTACAGGGCGAACATACTTAAAGAAATGCTCCGGATCATAATACAGGTAAATCATTCGACCGGGAGACATATCCATACTATAACCGGTTCCCTCATAATCGAAATTTGCCATTGTCTTTTCCATCAATTCTTCAACACTACGGTTTTCCTGCTCATAATCGAATGGCCCATGCTCAAAAACAACATATTCCGCTTCGGGGATATCCACCATCAGCATTTGCGCAGGCACTTCGCCATCATAATCGATGGGAAGACGTACCCCATAGCACTCGGTGCGAGGAATGCCCCAATCACACAGCCTGCCTTTGGGGTCAATCATATACGCCATGATTTGACCACTGCTCCCGTTCGATTTGTTCCCAACGTCTTCATCCAGTTTTTCTTTAATGCTATCGAGCAAGCCGCAAATGGTGTCGCAATCCTGCCCTGGAACCTGGCTTTGCTTTTGCCAAAAATCCCAATACCCATTGCTTTCGTAGTTTTTTACGTGCAAAAATTTATGAGCCGGAATGGTAATAAAGTAAATTTTAATCTCTTCGGAAGATTTCATCATACCGATTTCTCCTAGTCCAAAAAAGTAGCGGTCAAATGGTTGTATTTTTGTACGGAGAGTGACGGGCATCGGTTTTTTACGGTATTCACTGGGTGATATGCCATACGTTCGCTTAAAAGCTCTGGTAAACGCTTCATGAGATGAAAATCCATAATCAAATGCAATATCCAAAATGCTTTTATCGCTATCTCGAATCTCTTTGAGTGCGAAAGCTAATTTTCGGTTCCGCAGGTAATCCCGAAACTGCATACCCGATATTTCCTTAAATTTTCTCGTTGTATGGAATTCGGAATACCCTAGCTTGCGAGAAAGATATTGCAGTGTTATTTCTTCACTGTTGCGATTTTGAATGCACTGGTCGATTTCATCTACAATCTCTTGAATTTGCTTGTGCCACTCATACATTCCGTATTAACACCTCACCATTTCTGCCGCTCTACCGTTATTATAAAGCAGCCAAACTTGTACCGCTTGATTTTACTTGCGCAAATACGATATTCAAACAATTTGTTCTTAAAAAGGGATAAAAGAATCGAGAGGACAAAAAGTCAGGGTTATCCCATTCCCATTTGCCCCAATCACTGCCTTTGTTATACCCTAGAGGTAACAAAGAAGTCAAGATAAAAAATTCTTTTGAAAAAGGCTTGACTTCGAGTACACTCAAAGAGGTATAGTAGAAGTACGAAAAAGAAAACGGAGGTTGTAAACATGCAATTTGATTATTACGTTCCCACCAAGATTTTATTTGGTAAGGGCCAGCTTGCAAACCTGCACTCCCAAAAATTACCGGGACAAAAAGCACTCATTGTAATTTCCTCCGGTAAATCTACCCGAGAGAACGGCTACCTTGCAAGAGTAGAAGAAGAACTGAACCTTGCCGGAATCTCACATTTTGTATTCGATAAGATTCTACCCAATCCCATTAAAACCCATGTAATGGAGGGTGCAGCACTGGCACGCAAAGAAGGCTGCGATTTTGTAATTGGCCTTGGCGGCGGCAGCAGTATCGATGCCGCAAAAGCAATTGCGGTTATGGCAACAAACGAGGGGGACTACTGGGACTATGTGACCGGCGGCTCCGGCCAGAGAAAACCCGTACCGAACGACCCTCTTCCGATTGTTGCAATTACCACCACCGCTGGAACCGGAACAGAGGCAGACCCGTGGACGGTTACCACCAAGGAAGAAACCAATGAAAAAATCGGATTTGGTTACGAAAAAACGTTCCCGGTTCTTTCTATTGTAGACCCAGACCTCATGCTGACCGTTCCCCCTCACCTTACCGCTTACCAAGGGTTTGATGCACTATTTCACAGCACCGAGGGCTACATAGCCAAAACAGCAGACCCCATTAGTGACCTATACGCACTCAAAGCCATTGAGCTGATTGGAAAAAGCCTCGCAAAAGCGGTTTCTAACGGAAAAGACGAGGACGCTCGTGCTGATGTTGCTCTGGCTAATACGCTTTCTGGTATGGTGGAATCGCTTTCCTCCTGTACGTCCGAGCATAGCTTAGAGCACGCTCTCAGCGCCTTCCACCATGAGCTTCCTCACGGGGCAGGCTTGATTATGATTAGCAAGGCGTATTACACGCATTTTGCCAATATTCATGCCTGCGACGATCGCATGATTGCCATGGCGAAAGCTCTTGGCAAAACCGACGCCACTTGCGCCATGGATTTTGTGGAGACTCTTTGCGCCCTGCAATCTGCCTGCGGCGTTGCAGAGCTGAAAATGAGCGACTACGGAATCGACGGGAATGATTTGGAGAAATACGCCGATAACGCCAGACAAACCATGGGCGGCTTATTCCTGGTAGACCCGGCTCGCATAAGCAAAGAAGACTGCATTCGCATTTATCACGAATCCTTTCGATAGTTCACTCTAAAACAAAGAAAGGGAGTTTCGATTGAATCGAGACTCCCTTTTGGTATGCAAAAATTAAAAGTAAGAAATAGATTCAACATTTTGTCTTAATAAATCGTTTTCTACCGGGACACTTCTCTGCATCTACCCGCCACATACAGATTTTACAGTACAAACAGGCACCAACTGGTCTGCCATTTGCGGCATCATTGGCCCAATTGGGATTAACCAAAGACCCTCTTCCAATATCCACCATATCTACACCGGTTGTTTGCAAAATTTTCTCCGCTTGTTCTGGTGTTGCAATCTCTCCCACAACAAAAACAGGAATAGAAATATTTTTGCGTATCTCCTGTGCGGCATAGATACGGTCTGAAAAGGGAAAATCATCTGGTCGAAATGGCTCGGAACGCTGCTCAAATCCATAAGAAACATCCAGAAAATCCACACCATTCTCAGCTAACTCTTGCGCATGAGCAATGCTTTGAGCAAGAGTTGGCTCAAAAGCGCCAAGTCGTACCCCAATAATAAACGAATCTGGTACACGTCGGCGAATCTCCCGAATTATCTCCAGCGCAAACAAAGACGGCTGCTGCCCATAAGAATCGGTTCGTTGGTTAACAAGCTTATTATAAAACTGAGAAATCAAATAATTGTGGCACGCATGGATTTCCACTCCGTCGTACCCGGCTTTTACTGCTCGCTCGGCCGCTAAAATGAAGGAATGTTGAATGCGGTGCAATTCTTCTAAACTTAAAGCACGAGCGTGCTTCTCCTGCCCTCTAACCGAACAGGTAATTTCACTTGGACAAACCGTATCCTCCATAAATCCAAATACACCGGCATGATGAAGCTGTACAACAATCGGAACGGAATTCTCGTGAACAGCTTGAGTAATTCGGCGAAGGCCTTCCACCTGTTCATCGTTCCAAATTCCAAGTTGAGTATCTGCAAGGCGGCCGTCCGATTCTACACAAGTTCCCTCTTGAATAATTAGGCCTGTACCACCCTGAGCGAATTCCCGATAATGCTCTACCTGTCTGTCAGTTACCATTCCGCTTTCATTTGACCAGTGCTGTACTACCATGGCCGGTATAGCAATTCGGTTTTGAATCGTAAGATTCCGAATTACATGAGACTCAAAAAGCCGTTCTAGTTTCATACTTTGAACTCCTTATGTTAGCTAAAAAACACAACGATTATAATAAAAACATGCAAATTACAGCCGTTCTTTACTATATAAGTCCTTTGGTTTACACTGCTTCTCAATCGTAATCGCCTGCTCCGGGCAAGCCTTGATGCAGTCCCCACAGCGAATACACTCCAGTGCATTCGGCGTTTGAAATGCGGCAATATCCATTTTGCACGCTTTTGCGCATTTTCCGCACCGAGTGCACTTGTCTTCATTCACAGAATAGCGATAAAAACTGATGGGATTAAATAAAGAGTAAAACGCACCCAATGGGCACAAATAGCGGCAGAACGGCCGAAAAATCAGAATTGAGGCTATCACCACAGCAATTAGAATCAGCATCTTCCAGCCAAACAAATAACCAATGGCACTTCGCAATGAAGCATTGGTTATAAGCAGAGGAATGCCGCCCTCCAGTGTTCCTGCCGGGCAAATATATTTGCAAAAATAGGGAGTGGAAATGCCAAACGCATTGACAGTAAGAATGGGAAGAAGTATCACAAACAAAAGTAAAATGCCATATTTGAGCCATTTTAGTACTGCATTTACCTTTTGCGGTACTTTTTTCTTTGGGGTGGGAATCCGGTGCAGCAATTCTTGGAACCAACCAAACGGGCACAACCAACCGCACACAAAACGCCCCAAAAGAATGCCCACAAAGACCAAAAAGCCCAAAATATACATAGAAATGCCGTAGCGTGTGCTCCCCTCCACCGACTGCATGGCACCAATGGGGCAGGAGCCAAGTGCACCCGGACAAGAATAACAATTCAGCCCGGGCACACACGCATTCTTCAGCTTTCCTTTATAGATTTTCCCTTGTAAAAACCCCTGTATATTTGAGTTGGTTGTAAAGGTAAAAAGCGCCTGTACCCACGTTCTCTTATCCAATTCCAATGCACTCCAAACATATTTGAACCGCTTTGGCAAGAACAGTTCGATTTTCTCCGTTCCATAGGCCAACTGCCATCATCACAACCGCTCCGGCGGCAATTCCCCAACGTAAAAAACGAGGATTCTTCCCTACACGCTCCAATGTCTTCCACCTCTTTCATTATTAAACCGCTCACACTTAAATTTAAGGTGCTGTAAGCTCACTACTTTCTAAATTCTCGGGCTCTGAAGCCGAGAGTGCACTCTCGGGCGCCAGCAGGGTACTCAGGCGAGCCTCCAGTTCTTCCTGGTATTTTTCTACACTGCGCTTACCAACAACCGCTTCTCCAACAATTTGGCCGTTGCTATCAATAAACAGCGTTGTGGGGACTCCAGACACATGGCTATCTATATATTCCAATAAAGCCTGCTCCGGCAGCCAATTTTCGTAGGTAGCCCCTGCTTTGGTAACAATCTGCTTTGCCGTTTCTTTGTTTTCGTCACCTGAAATATCGGTAACCACACCCACCACCCGGGTTCCCTCCGGCATGCTTTTATTTAACTTTTCTAAATCCGGCATTTCCTCTATGCAAGGGCCACAGAAGGTTCCCCAAAAATTCACCATGGTCAGTCGGTATTTCGTAAACGATTCACTGCTCACTGCATTGCCATTTAAATCGGTTGTTGAAAAGCTCGGGAAAGTACCGGTGTCTGCTGCTTCTCGGTACATGAGTGCAACGCTCTGGCGTATGGTAGGTAGCATTTTCAGCACACGCTCGTATTCTTTTTTTGTATTCTCATCCATACCGCTTTCATTCGGCTGGGATGCTGCGTAAACATAGATTACACCGCCCTTACGCCCAACCTCTTCCGTATTGGCAAATCCGGTTATTTTATCTGCACTAAAACCCTTTTTCACCCAAGCATCCCATGAATTCTCATTGTAGTACTGAAGTACAAACAGCGGTATTGCAGCTTTATCTGGCTGAAAAACTAAGGATGTACCCTCTTTAGGAAGAAACTCCCCCATTTTTTTGCTAAGGTCTAACTGGGTGTACGAAATGGTGCGACTGGTAAGCTCTTGCTGTGGCAAATTAATACTAATGCCCATAGTTGAATCCGTATACGTTGTGTAAGAATCTGCTTTTTGAGGAGGCTTAGCAGAATCACAGGCAGCGAGCACAAAAAGGAAAGCCGCGGCTGCCACAATGAAAAACATCCCTCTTTTTACCATTTTTATTTCCCCTTCTCTAAGCTAAATGAATATTACAGTTACTCCATTTGCGCTAAACAGCGATCCACACGCACTTTTTAATCTAAACACCAAGTAAATGATTCCTCAATTGAAAGGTGATAGCCCTATATTACCATGATTTTTCCGGTAAGAAAATACCTGTGAGTAAGGCTCACGATATTTTTATTTTAAAATAAAAATATTAAAATGAAAAACACCGCCTGAAAGCAGACGGTGTTTTTCCTTATATTTTATGAATCGGAAAGCACATTTCCGTTACCCATTCATCCGGGTTTTGGGATTCAGAGGGACTTACATGATAAATGCTAAACATGGGGCCTGCAAAATCATATCCATTATCCCTTATCCAATTGGCTACCTCTTGGTTCACCTCACGAATTTCTTCGTACCCTCCCTGAAATGTTGCGGAAGCAATTTGCATTGCAGGTACGGTTTTAAATACAACCTGTTCTGTGTCCTGGTAGCTTCCCTTTACCGTAATTTGAATTTCCACATCCGGGTCGGCATCCATATGCTCTTTGTCATGGAATATGGCAAGAGCGTTTCTTTCGTTGGTATACTGCACCTTTTTCGTTGCCAATTCTCCCATTAGCAGCTCCCATAGGATACCCTCTTTGTCATAAGCGGGGATCACCTTGCGCACGCTCGCTACATATCGTTCGGGTAATTGTTTGCATACTACCGTGTATTCCATTAAATTTACATCCTTTCCAAGTCGTTTGATTGCTGAATCCAGCAGCAGTAACTGCCTGCTAACCTTCTTCTCCTCTTCCAGAATTTCGGCCTTTTTTATGAGAAGATACTGCACAAACGCTGCTGAATCTTGATTTGTTTTCAATATTTCAGCAATAACCGAAAGCCCGAAGCCCATCTCTTTTAAAGCTTGAATTCGGTTGGCTATTAAAAGCTGTGCTTCATTATAATACCGGTAGCCTGTGGAGGAGTCGATGCTTTGCGGCATGAGCAAACCAATCTCATCGTAATGCCGCAGCATGCGGATACTGATTCTGGACAGCCTTGAAAAATCGCCTATTTTCAGCATGTTTGTTTCCTCACATATATGTGTTTTTTTGAGCTCATGTTTAGTATAAAGCATCTCATAGTGTGAGAGTCAACAGTTATTTTAAATATTTTATTTAATCATTCGGATTTTAACTCTTGTACCGTAATGGTATAATAAGCAAAAGAAATACCAGCCGTTTCACACAAAAGAATTTGATGGGGTGATACTATGCAAAAGAAAACACAGGGCAACATGAACTTTGAAAAGGCATCTGACATTCAGGGCTTTGATATTAAACTAAATAAAGAAAAGGTTTCTCGCATTGACCGTTTGGTAGACAACTACGAACAGAAGATTGCATCTCGTCTGGATGAGGAATACGAAACAAACACAAAACGTTCTGACCGCATTGCCGACAAAGTAGCTGCTTTTGGTGGAAGCTGGACGTTTATTATTCTGTTCGGCCTTTTTCTGGTATTATGGATGCTTATTAACATCTTACCATTTTTGCCGTATCACTTTGACCCCAAGCCATTTATTTTATTAAACCTTATTTTATCATTCGTCGCTGCATTTCAAGCTCCCCTTATTATGATGAGCCAGAATCGCCAAGCCGCACGCGATAAGCATGAGTCCATTATAGATTTTGCAATTAACTATAAAGCGGAAAAAGAAATTGACGATATGCAGCGGCATTTGCACCATATGGAAGGGGAACTAAAAGAAATCAAAGAACTACTGCTCCATATGCAACAGCAAAATGAGCCAGAGTCAAAAGAATAACAGGTTACTTATTTTTGATTTGTATTGGAATATAAGCAAAAAGAGGCTCGGATGCAAGTACATCCGAGCCTCTTTTACGTTCTATTATACCAAACCCAAAATTCGAACCGTACCCGCTACAAACATACATAAAATAATTCCGGTAACGGTTGGGATTGCAAAGGACGCAAGTGTCCATTTCAAACTCTGTGTTTCATTACGAACTGTTAGGCACGTTGTGCCGCAAGGCCAGTGCATTAAGCAGAATAGCATGGAGCAAACTGCAGTCAGCCAAGTCCAGCCGTTGGCCACCAACAAATTACGCAATTCAGAAAGATTCTCAAGCTCGGTTAGTGTACCGGTTGCCATATAGCTCATGATAAGAATTGGCACTACAATCTCATTTGCCGGGAAGCCCAATATAAACGCCATTAGAATATATCCGTCTAGGCCCATCAGTCTGGCAAATGGGTCGAGAAACGCGGCACAATGAGCCAGAATACTCATGTCACCAACGGTAATATTCGCTAAAATCCATATTACCAGCCCTGCTGGTGCTGCTACCATAATGGCACGCCCAAGAACAAAGAGTGTACGGTCAAAGATAGAACGCACAATTACCTTACCGATTTGCGGGCGGCGGTAAGGAGGCAGTTCCAAATTAAAGGAGGACGGCAAGCCCTTTAATATGGTTTTAGAAAGAAGGCGTGAAATCATGAGTGTCATAAATACGCCCAGAACAATCACAGCCGTGAGAATTAAGGTAGATACAACAGACTCAAATGCCCCGCCGATTGCACCGGCAAAGAACATGGTGATAATTGCAATAAGTGTTGGGAACCGTCCGTTGCAAGGAACAAAATTATTGGTAAGAATTGCAATAAGGCGTTCCCGTGGAGAATCGATAATACGGCAGCCAATCACACCACAAGCATTACAGCCGAACCCCATGCACATGGTAAGCGCCTGTTTGCCGTGTGCACAAGCCTTACAGAAAAAATGGTCTAAATTAAACGCAATGCGTGGTAAATAGCCCGAATCTTCTAACAAGGTAAACAGTGGGAAAAAGATTGCCATAGGCGGCAGCATAACGGAAATTACCCAAGCCAACGTTCGAAAAACACCATCAACGACTATTCCACGCAGCCAATCGGGAGCAGACAACCATACGAAAAAGTCTACCAGTGGCTGTTCAAAAGAAAATAGTGCTCGGGAAAGAAGAGCCGACGGAACGTTAGCCCCGCTGATCGTAATCCAAAAGATACCGAACAGCATTGCCAGCATAATAGGAATTCCGGTCAGTTTTGAGGTTAAAATACGGTCTATTTTCCGGTCTCGCTCCGCATATTTTTCTTCCTCGAACCGCACGGTGTCACGGCTGATTTCCTCACAGGTTCGAACAATGCGAATGACTACTTCATCCCGGAATTCTTCCTGCGGTATTCCGGCGTTCGCCAGCTCCTCTTTCGCCTGTGTTACTTTCTCTAAAATTTCTTCCCTCTCCAGTAGATTAAAGCCTAGGTAATTTTTCATAGAAGAGAGCAGGCTATCATCGTTATCCAAAAGCTGCAAAGCCACCCACCGGCTGTTAACTGCACCTTGTAAAGCATTTTCCACCACAGGCTCAAGAAGAGAAATGGCCTGTTCCATCTCATCGCTATAACGGATTCGTAACGGTGTTTGAATTTCTTTTGATTGCGTGAGTGTCTCAATTGTATCCATCAATTCATTAAAGCCTTTGCCGGACCTTGCACTCATACCCACCACTGGAATTCCCAGACGGTCGGAAAGTCCCATTAAATCTATCTTTATTTTTTTCTTTTTTGCCTCATCCAATAAATTGACACAAAGTACAACATGGTTGGTAATCTCCATTGTTTGCAGCACCAGATTCAGGTTGCGCTCCAAACAAGTGGCATCCGCCACAACAACTACTGCATCCGCACCACCAAAGCAGATAAAATCTCTCGCTACTTCTTCCTCCGCGGAGTTGGCAATCAGCGAGTACGTTCCGGGAATATCTACCATAATGTAATTGGATCCATGGTGGCGATATTTCCCCTGCGCATTGGCAACTGTTTTTCCCGGCCAGTTGCCGGTATGCTGATTCATACCGGTTAAACCGTTGAAAACGGTGCTTTTCCCCACATTTGGATTTCCTGCGAGCGCAATCACCTTATCCTGTTCGGTCTCTTTTTCAATATGTAGACCGCAGTGGCTTAGTACGCCCGCCCCCGTAGATGCGTTCGTTAATCCCATTCGTAATCCTCCCAACAAAAAATTTGGCGGAACGGGAAGCGGCATCACCGCTTTTCATAGGTTGTGCAAAGGCACAGCGCCTCCCGTATTCCGCTTTGCTTAAGATACTGATACGACAATTTTCTCCGATACATCAGAGCGCAGTGCAATAACAGCACCACGGATAAGATAGGCTACTGGATTGCCGGAAGGACTTTTGTACAGAGGCTCAATTTCAGTTCCGTTGATTACGCCAAGGTCTAGCATCCGCCGTCTTGTGATTCCGTCAGAGGTAAGCAATGCAACATTGGCCTTGCTGCCTACCGGCAGTCGGTCAAGTGTAATCTGATTGCAATTCATGAATCCATTTCCTCCTAAAATAGGCTAAAAGAATACTTATGCAGCTCTATTCAATTGCTTTTAGAGCATATCTTCTGCAGCAGCCTGTCGGAAATCCGTTAGCATACTGCGTACTTTGGCCGAGTCAGTGTAGGGCAAAATAGTTTCCCTGCGCTAATATATGATGCCTAAATCAATTGTGTTACGAATATAATGTACTATTGCAAAGAAAAAAGCAGTGCTGTACTCCCCTGCCCCCGGTAGGGGAGTACCCCTATATTTTTGAAAAGAACCATCTCATTCTTAATAATAAGAAAATACGATTAAGGGTTTGATTCTATGAACAATAGCAGCAATTCTGATTTTCGAACCGTAAGAGGATACCAGCTTGCCAGCCAGCAAGATGGCCAATTACTGACCCCTGCGCTGGAAGATTACCTTGAAATGGCATACCGCCTTTATTTAGAACACCATTATTTGCGTGTAGGGCAGCTTTCTGAATTGTTGAATGTAAAACCATCCTCTGCTTCGAAAATGATTTCAAAGCTAGCCGCGCTTGGTTACCTGAAATACGACCGTTATGAGGTCATATTGCTCACGGAGCAAGGGCAAACAATGGGAGAATACCTTTTGGAGAGGCACCGTACCATTGAAACTTTTTTAACCGTACTTGGCAGTTCAAATGCTTTGGAAGAAACCGAACTTATTGAGCATACTTTAAGCCCCTCAACCGTTTTAGATATTGACCTTCTCAATCGTTTTTTTCAGGAAAACCCTAAAGTACAAAAGCAATTTACAGATTATCAAAAGGCCTATCGTACAGATCCTAACGAACACCAATAAAAGTAACCGCAAGAAAAATCCACCGTGTACGGTGGATTTTTTTAAGAGTGCTATCAAGCCAAAGAGCCTTAATGTATGGATCAATCTTGCACTCGTCAATTCATCATTTTATTACATTATGAGAAGCAGGCATGTAGACCAGTGACTCCTGAATTTACTCTAGCATAATATATTATAATGTTCGTTAGAAAGGAGAAGATCGGTTGGCAAATTCAGAACTGCATCTTGAACTAACTTCATCTGCTCCCATAGATGTAGGAGCAAATGTGATTTTTGATAGATTTCTTTACTCTTTCGGAGATATTGTTTATAATAGCGCAACTGGTGAAATCACCTTTTTAGAAACAGGAAGATACCTTGTAAACTGGTGGATATCAACACAATCCACTGCCTCAGTAGAAGGTACTTCTTTTGCTATAGTCTCTTCAAGGGGAGGCTTGCCATTAAAAGGAAATTCTCCATTAAAAACAGGAGAAGTTTATGGAGTTGGTATTGTTTATGTTCCCATTGCACCAACCACCATATCTTTAATTAATTCCAGTACTGAAAGGATATATTTGTCAACACAGACTTCATTGCAAGGTACATTGGTAATTACATCTGATAATCCAAGCGGAATTGGACCCACAGGTCGAACTGGAGATACTGGACCAACCGGACCGACTGGCGCAGATGGTGCTACCGGACTAACCGGACCGACTGGCGCAGACGGTGCTACCGGACCAACTGGACCGACTGGCGCACGGGCCGACTGGCGCAGATGGCGCTACCGGACCTACCGGACCGACTGGTGCGGACGGCGCTACCGGACCTACCGGGCTGACTGGCGCAGATGGTGCTACTGGGCCAGCCGGGCCGACTGGCGCAGATGGTGCTACCGGACCTACCGGACCGACTGGTGCGGACGGCGCTACCGGACCTACCGGGCCGTCTGGCGCAGATGGCGCTACTGGACCAACCGGACCGACTGGCGCGGACGGTGCTACTGGACCAACCGGACCGACTGGTGCTGACGGTGCTACCGGACCTACCGGACCGACTGGCGCAGATGGAACTACCGGACCAACCGGGCCGTCTGGCGCAGATGGCGCTACCGGACCTACCGGGCCGTCTGGCGCAGATGGCGCTACTGGACCAACTGGACCAACCGGGCCGACTGGTGCAGATGGCGCTACTGGGCCAACTGGGCCGACTGGCGCAGATGGTGCTACCGGACTAACCGGGCCGACTGGTGCAGATGGCGCTACTGGGCCAACTGGGCCGACTGGCGCGGATGGACTTACCGGACCAACCGGGCCGACTGGTGCTGACGGCGCTACCGGACCAACCGGGCCTACTGGACCAACTGGTGCAGACGGTGCAACCGGATTAACCGGACCAACTGGTGCAGACGGTGCTACTGGACTAACCGGGCCAACTGGCGCAGATGGTGCTACCGGACCTACCGGACCGACTGGCGCAGACGGTGCTACCGGACCAACTGGGCCGACTGGTGCAGATGGTGCTACCGGACTAACCGGGCCGACTGGCGCAGATGGTGCTACCGGACTAACCGGGCCGACTGGTGCAGATGGTGCTACCGGACTAACCGGGCCGACTGGCGCGGATGGACTTATCGGACCAACCGGGCCGACTGGCGCAGATGGTGCTACCGGACCTACCGGGCCGACTGGACCTATTGCCCTCGGTAATACTATTCTGCCTTTTACAAGTAGAAGTGTAGTAGAAGCAAAATCAAATCAAAATGGTGGACCAGGGATTGCCGCTATCATTGGAACCGCAGATCTATCTTATACGAATACAGATTTCGTTCCCCCTACACTGGTACTAACCCCAAATGAAGCCGTAGTGCTAAGCATGGCAGTACCAATACCACGTGATGGCTATATTAGTGCACTGTCTGCATTCTATACTTGTTATATAAATAGTACGGTTGGAGATGGAGCAGAATTAACTGTAGAGGCGTTAATATCAGACCCTCCCAGCAATACTTTCACATCCACTGGGATTCGTGTAACATTTCCACTTACAAGCACATTGGTTATTGGCGACAATATGACAATGACCACGGTTGCGAACCCTCCATTATTTGTAAATGAATCCACTCTTCTTTTCTTAGTAATATATTTGACGACAAGTGCTGCTACAGGTGAAGCTTCTATGAGCTCTTATATTAATGCAACAGTCGCAATCACTTGATTTATTGGTAGAATGTATAAAAATGAAAAACCTTCTGCAAATTAGCAGAAGGTTTTTTACTAGCCTATTTTCATAAAGTAAAAATTCATAATGCCATGATAACCCATGCCATAAGCCGGGTAATTATGGCGCTGCAAGAGACAAATCGGCCCCAAGAACCTCGTCTCGCCATGGGATGGAAGGTATGGCACCTTTGCGGGAAACTGCCAGAGAGGACGCAATCGATGCGACTCGCAGGCATTCCTGAGGCGAATCTCCCCTTGCAATTCCGGCAAAGAAATAACCGGTGAAGGTATCCCCGGCGGCGGTAGTATCCACTACGGGTACGTTGTAAATACCGTGGGTAAACTGCTGCTGACCAGCCTGATAAACCACACCGTCTTTTCCAAGAGTCAAAACAGTATGAACCTGCGGATACCGCTTTTGAACCTTCCGCAAGATAGCATCGGGGTCCTGCTCCCCAGTAATCTGGGCGCCCTCTACCTCATTCATCAGCAACCAATGAATCTTAGAAAGGTCACATCGTTTCACTGCATCGTCATAAGGAGAGGGATTCAAAGCGATTTTCATCTTCCACTGTGCCGCGCGTTCTATCAGGTAATCAAGCAGATTAATTTCATTTTGCAGTATAAGTAGGTCGCCCTCCCCGAAATGAGAGAGTACTTCATTGATATATGCTTTGTCGTTCTTTCGGTTGGCCCCGCCGAACAGAACAATGCTGTTCTGCCCTTTGGCGCTCACCTGAATAATCGCGTTCCCGCTGCGCTCCTCCACGGTGCGGAGCAGCGAGATGTCCACATGGTTCTCTTCGCAGGTTTTCCGAAGCATTCCGCCGTCTTCCCCCAGCATACCCGCGTGAAAAACGGGAGCACCGCCGCGAGCCAGAGCAACCGACTGGTTTAGGCCCTTTCCGCCGGGGTAAACGTTCAGCTGTGCAGAAGAGATCGTTTCACCGGGGGCCACAATGTGATCCACAGAATAGACAAAATCAATATTGAGCGAACCGAAGTTCAGTATTTTCATTCGGTTTCCTCCTTATTTGTGTCGCACGCAACTTACATATGCTCATGTTTAAAATGGATGAATGACTTCCTTTCGCATGATCAAAAACAGTGGCTCATACATCCACAAGCAATTCCATGAGCGGTGCATGCTGCTGCGCGCCATAAACATCTCTGTCGAAGCAGGTGCCAGACGAAATCCGGCGGGCAAATGTAATTTTAAACCCAAGCGCTGGGTCAAAAAACACAATATTAGATATCAAATTTTCAGGAATGTGATAGAGCTGCGCCACCAGCGCGCTGGTGATGATGCCGCTTTCTTTGATCTTCCGGTAGATTTCCGCATCTTCAAACAGACAATCCAACGTAATCTCGAAAGGCCCGCTGTTTTTGGAGCGCAGCACCTTCGCGCATTCATACAATCGTTTCTTCATCGTGCGCCGCCTCCTGTCCATTCTTCTACTGGGAACAATTCTTCCCCGTCCCGCACATCCATCAGGTGGTACAGAGAAAACTCATACACCCGGCCAAAGGGAATGTCGCTGGGGGCAAACGGAAATGCCAGATTTCCCGCCGTTGATTTGCGCCCCTCGTACCCGTAATGCAGAAAAGTAGAGCGCACCGAGGAGCATACGGTATCGGCCAGCTCCTGCGTTTTGGCTATCACCTCAAATACGACACCCACCTCGTGGGGAAGATCTTGGCAGGGCTCCATTTCGCCCATCACGCCATTGATGCCATAGTTGATAAAGTTGATTTGATATTCCGCTTCGTCCAAATCCCCGTAATAGTCGCGTACCTGTGCTTTTACTTTATCTTCCACTTCTCCCAACTGGCCGATTAGGAGCGGGTCGCGGATACCGGCCACAACGAAGGTACGGAACGCCACCGGTATGGCTCCCTCCAGCTTAATGCGATAAGGCGAAGTGCTTTCAATCTGGCTGCCGGTAACAAAAACGCTTCGTCCATCCTCCAGCTCAGTAAAGGTGCAATGCTCCAGATTCAGCACGATTCCGGGGCCGTGCAAAAGGAAAGGATGATCTTTTTCATAAAAGGTATGCGCCGCAACGGACGTCTTGGTGCAGACCCGGTCTTTGGAAAGCGGAGTGACAATAAAGCCGTCCTCACGAATAATGCCGAGCATGCAGTCCTTGGTAGTGCCGGGCTGCGCGCACAGAGCCGCGCATTCCAGAATTTTGCCCGCGTGGTAGCCATAGGCCAAATCGAACCCATGGAATACAGCCACGGCGGCAAACGGTGAGGGATCATAGGCACGGCCACAGACGATGATGTCCGCACCCTGTTCCAACGCCCGCACGATAGGCTCATGGCCCATCTGAGCCACAATCCCCGTTGTTTGCTCGATACGCTCCTGGGTGAGATCACCCACGGTAAGGCCGAGCGGGTCAACTTTCCCCTCGCTCAGGCGCTGCGAGACGATCTCTTTGTCAATATCGGCCCAAATAACAGCGAGCTTCCGGTGCAGAAGATGATGCTCTTTGAGAATTTCCTCTATGATTGACAGCGTCCATTCCACATGGACGCGTCCGCCCGCTCCCCCGGCCGAACCAATTACCACCGGGATGTTCGCCTTTGCACCGTTTGTAATCATAATTTCCAAATCTTTTTTACAGGCGCGGCGGCTTACGATTGCCACTCCCGCCCCGAGCTTGTGGGGGCCAGCGTCTGTACTGCCCGCATCTACCACAATCGCATCTGGATTCATTGCCATTCCATTTAGAAACGAGCTTTCTGGGAATCCATAGCCGAGAATTCCGCAAGGGGAAAGTAGTTTTAGCTCTCTCATGTTTATTCCTCCTTCACGGTGAAATCTCCAAAGGCGGTGCGGCCAATGCTCAGCGAACCGCAGCCAAACATGCCGTATTGGTAAGCTTCATCTTTGGCGGAAAGCATTTCTTTCCCGTTAACCAAGAGGGTAACCGTATCCCCTACGGCTTTCAGAGAAAGCACATAGGTTTGATTCTGCTCCCACTTGAACGTGGCGCTACTGAGCTCGCGGTAGCCGAAATCGTTTTTATAGAGCTTTACTGTTCCATCCGGTGCAAGTCCGCCGGCGTAACCGCGCATTGCGCCCTGCGCACGGATAGTAAGCAGGTGCGTGTCACCGTTGAGCGGCGTAACCGGAGCCGCAACCGTATAATCCTTTGCGTAATAATTGCCCGCATAGGCAAAGGCAGGCTCGCAGCGCATCAAAAGCAGCTGGCCGCCATCAAGATCCCACGCGCCGTGGTCGAACGAGAATGGCGTTACACAGCCAAACTCTGTTTTCTGCTTCGCAAGGGCAATGCAATACTCGCTCTTTCCGGTAATCGAGAAATCATCCAGATACAGCATACCGAGTGTTTTGGATTTTGCTGGAGAGTACCCCTCAATCACAATTCCCACTTCGTCCACCATATCGCCGTCGGTATCCGGAATCCGGAAAGAAATATCCAGCCATTTGCCCTGCTCTAACTTAATATAGCCCTGCAGGTGGTCTTTTTTGTTGCTGGTAGTGCGCACATAGGGTGCGATTCCGATGGTCTCCCAACCGTTCCACTGGTCGAGATACAGCTTCATGGAAACGGTCTGGCCGGGGTAGGCGGTCGGCGTGAAAACGGGGCTGTACCGTTCGTCTGAAAAATCATCGCGGCGGTAGAACGGCTTATAAAACAGCTTGCACTGGTGCCCCCGCTCCATGCGGTCTACCAGAACCTTTAAAGAGCCGGTGCCGCTCGCCGCCTGTTCGGTAGAATGCCAGGTACGGCAGAAGAATGGATCCGATACACGCATGTTATGCGTGGAGCCGGGCAGTTCAAAATCAAAATGCACCTCGCCCTGGTGATAAGAGTCACAGATTTCAGCAGGAACCTGTTCCCCTGCAATACGGTAGCCCAATGCGACAATCTCTTTGCAATAGGTGGGAACATCTAAAATGTTGAGGTAACCAGAAATACCGGAAAGCACAAGGCCGTCGTTCATCGGGCCACGGTAACGCTCCGGCAGACCCTCAATACCGCAGGCCACACCAAGAACGGTGCCGACGTTTCCTGCGTTGCAGTCGGTATCCCACCCGCACATGGTGGCGATTTCAACCGTACGCGCAAAGTCGCCCTCCCCATATGCCATTGCGAGGATGCACACGCCGGCGTTTGGAATAATATGGCACACTCCGCCGTACTTGTCGTAGCCCCAGTCATCCACCAGCATTTGGTGGCAGGCTCTCCAATCTTTCGGATGCTCTTCGTGGAAGCGCAGCACCGCATCGGATACCTTTCGGTACAAGGAGTCTTCCGGAATTTCAGCCAATCCCGCGTTCATAATCTCGTGGATGTCGCCGGTTTCAAAAGCCTTTGCAATTGCGGCGCAGAAGAAACGCGCGCCGTACACTCCCTCACCGTCGTGAGAAACACTGGCGGCAGCAGCGCCATATTCTGCCGCGCGGTGCGGCTCGCAGGGATTCACCAGCCCCCATGTATCAATGAATATCTGCCCGCCAATCTGTTCGGCAATCGTTTTGCCGTTCTGCTGAATCGAGCCGGAGCGCGGAGCGGGAATACCCGCCTTCAGGTTCAGGTACGCGGTGTGCTCGGTGCTGCGGCCATAACCGCCCCACCAGAACATTCCAACGCCCTCACGCGCATAATTGAGCCAAGCCCTTGCCACATCCTGCGGCTCTAAAGGTCTCTCAATCGCATCATCGTTCAGCGCTCTTAAAAAATAGACCGGGCCGTTCACATCATCATCGGCCGCAAAATTTTTAAAGTCTTTTACATAGTCTGTAATGTCTCCGTATGTATTTCGGATGCGATCGTAGGTCCAAATAGTCGGTTCCACAGGGGCACCGAGCCGAATACCGATGTTCATCCCTAAAAATCCGGAATAAACCTTTTGAAGATAATCCTTGATCATTTTTGTAGCCTCCCAATCGTTTTACCTTAGGATAGTAATGCCACTTTAAAAAGCTGCTAATTTCTTTTTGCGCCTTTCGGCGGGGAAGAAATCGCCGTTTTCACGTAGAGTCCCTATGAAAGAGATCTCGCTTTTAAGCAACCGGTTACTCTGTATTATACCCATTCTTTTCTGGGTTTTCAAGGGGCGTTATCCCTAAAAATACAATTATTCTATGGTTAATGTTCTTAAAAATCACATTACTAAAGGCGATAAGAAAGAAACCGCTTGCTTTTTGTTTCTCAATTTGTTTATAATAGGACAAAAGAACATCAGGCGGCAACTGTTTTGTCTGCCTGATTTGCCGTTTGGAGGGAAAAGTATGCAAAAGTACAGTATTGCAGATATTGCGGCGATTTGCGGAGTTTCGAAAGCGACCGTTTCCCGTGTAATCAATAATAAAGCCACCGGCGTGGGTGAAGAAACCAAAAAGCGGGTGCTTACCACCATAAAGGAACTGAATTACCGCCCCAACACCCTGGCTCGCAGCGTGGCTACATCCTGCTCCGGCGTAATTGGAGTCGTGGTTCCGGATATTTTGAATCATTTCTTCCCAGCCCAGGTGCGAGGAATTAGTGATGTACTGGATAAGAACGGGTATTCAATGTATCTTGGCAATTCGGATTTTGACCCAGAAAAGGAAAAGCACCACCTGTTATCGATGGTGGATCGACGGGTGGATGGCATTATCCTCTGCTCTGGTGTGTCGAACGACACATTTTTGGCGCAGTTTTCAAAATATAATATCCCCCTTGTACTAATGGGGCGCAATTTCGATCACCACGTATGTGATGCCAGCATCGCCAGCGACAGTGAATACGGTGCCACGCAGGCCATGCGCCAGCTGCTATCCACAGGGAATCGTCGCATTTTATATATGGACGGAAATGCAGGCGTATCCGGTGCTGTTCAACGGCATCGCGCCTATGAGCAAGCGCTGAAAGAAGCGGGAATACCGATTGATAACCGGCTGGTACAATTCGGTGAATTCTCCGCACAGTACGGCAGAGATACCGTAACACGGCTTATACAGGAAGGGCTTGATTTTACCGCCATTTTCTCGGGTAGTGATATGATCGCCATTGGTGCGCTGAAAGCGCTGAAGGAAGCCGGCCGACATGTGCCCAGCGAAGTGGAAGTCATTGGTTTTGACGGGATTGAAATCTCTGAAACCTACGACCCCGCCCTTTCTACCGTAATAAAACCGCGGCGGGAAGCGGCAGAGCAGGCGGCCACAATGCTGGTTTCGATTATTAACGGAACCATTGGAAGCATGCGTCACATGACCATTCAGCCCACTTTAGTTCTTCGAGAAACCACCAAGAAGTAACCGGTTCCTAATAAATCCAATTGATGCAGCGAATGCAATATCAATTTATAGCTACACTTTTGTGTTATGATGTAAATTGTATATTATATTCGCTGCATTTTTGTATGATAAAACGATTGCTTGTGTGAAATAAACCTTGTATAATGAAATTCATTAGATTAACCGGTTTCCTAAACTGCTCTTACATATCATTATTCACTTTTGCGCCAACACATAAATACTAGTCTTCGATAAAAAAGTAAAGCACAATCATCTCTCCCTTACCGGAACCACGGAAAGATTGCAATGATAGTTTACTGTTTTGTATGAAGAATAGCATTACAGCTGCGATTTATGGTTAAAGGAGGCTCCCTTATGAACGACCGACAGCTGGCTCGCCGTGACCAATGGAAAGCAAACTGGAAACAAATGCGTGCCGACAAGATTCTGTATGTGCTGATCGCGCCCACCATCCTGTATTTTATAATTTTTCGGGTGTGGCCGATCTGGAACATGCGTATGGCTTTCTTCAATTACAGAGCCCGAGGCCCGTGGGAATGGGCAGGACTCAAATACTTTCATATGGTGTTCAGTACGTCTGCGTTTACTGATATTCTAAAAAACACACTGATCATCAGCTTTATGAAATACATACTGCTTTTCCCTTTCTTTGTTTTGTTTGCCATCCTACTTAATGAAATTCGAAGTCGCCGAGCACGCAATATGATTCAGGCTGTGTCTTATCTGCCACACCTTTTGTCGTGGGTTGTCATCGCAGGCATCTGGATTTCGTTCCTCAATCCTTCCACCGGCGCAGTCAATCAGGTGTTTGGGTGGTTTGGTGCAGGCCCCTACGATTTCATGACCAGCAAAGGTGCGATTCGATGGGTGCTCTTCTTCTCGGAAGCATGGCGCAGTCTCGGCTGGGATTCAATCATCTTCTTTACCGCGATTATCAATATCAGCCCCGACTTGTTTGAGGCCGCGGATATTGACGGAGCTAACCGCTCACAGACCATTCGAGCAATCATCCTGCCAGCTTTAATCATCCCCATGACCACTGTGTTTATTTTAAACCTAGGCTTCTTTATGACGGCAGGCTTTGACCAAGTGTTTAACTTTACGAATCCGGCAGTCAACAGTGTAGTTGATATTCTGGATACCTATATTTATCGACTTGGTCTCGATAACGGACAATACTCACTGGCCTGTGCAGTCAGTCTAATTAAAGGCGGTGTAGGTATTATTCTGGTACTGCTCACCCATGTCACATCGAAACGCTTGACCGGGCAGGGCGTATGGTAACACCGGAGCGTGCATTCTGTTGGAGGTGTTTGTATTGAAACAAGCAAAGCTGCGTAAAAAATTTCACATTGGTCAGCTGATTTTAATCCTCATTATGGGTTTGTTTATCCTGACCATTTTAATTCCGTTGCTGCATATCGTTGCTAAATCCTTGTCCTCTCCCTCCCTTTCCCCCACGATGAAGGGGCTTGACATTATTCCGCAAGGGTTCAGCCTGATTAACTACCAGATTATTTTAAGCAACCCGGTATTGGTACCCTCTCTCATGACTTCCGTATTCATCACCGTGGTGGGTACTGTGCTGAATATGATTCTTACCATATCGGCGGCCTACGTGCTAACCCGGCCGAACCTCGTGGGCAAACGAATTTTCATGATTTTCTTTATTATTATGATGTTGTTTGACCCCGGTTTGGTGCCAGAATATTTCGTAGTAAAGGATCTAGGGCTGATCGGCAGCCGCTGGTCTGTCATTCTGGCTCTGGCCGTCAACGTTTATTATCTAATCATCATGATGCGTTACTTCGAAGAAATCCCCATTTCTATTTACGAAGCCGCTAAGATTGACGGTGCGGGCCATATTCGAATCTTATTTTCCATTGCAACTCCCTTGTGTCGGTCCGGTATTGCAACGCTGACCATGTTCTATGCCGTGCTTCGCTGGAACGAGTACCTTCGCTCCGGCGTCTATATCAGCAAGCTCAAAGACAGTGTACTGCAGGTGGTTCTGCGAAAGTTCCTGGTGGAGGGCGACACCACCACGCTGATTGGCGCGCAGAATCTCCTCAACTACAATGAGCTGGCCAAGATTGATTATATGGCATTGTCTTATGCGGTCATTGTGATCGCAATCATTCCAATCCTCGTGCTATTCCCACTGGTTCTAAAGTACTATACGAAAGATGTGATGGCAGGGGGGGTGAAAGGCTAATCATTTCGATTATCCCTATGACTACTGCCGGGAATCAGAAACAATCATTAGGAGGAGAATCATGAAAAAGAGAATTGCGCTTTTATTGGCCATGACGTTGGCAGCTACAGCCTTTACGGGCTGCGGCAATTCCACAAATACACAATCAGGCACCGCCTCCGAACCGCAGTCAACCCCTGTAAGCAACGACGTTTGGCCCGCCATCGGCAGCAAAGACGCTCCTGTTACGGTAAAGGTCTTGGTTAAGGATGTATTGCCAACGGAAGAAGACGTCATTGCTATGTGCGATGTGGTCGAGAAAACAATGGCTGACCACGGTCAATACATTGATCTTCAGTTCGTTGAGCCTCCAGCTGGCTCTTACGCCACCGCTTTGCCGCTTGCCATGCGCACCGGCGATGTTGACGCAGACATTGTATATTTTCAGGGCGGCGGCGATCTTCCTATTGCACAGGAGGGGCTGCTAGAGGATTTAACACCGTATATTAAAAGCTCTACTTATGTAAAAGACCTCATGCTGCCCGTCAACGAAGCACGCTTAAAAAACTATCCGTATCTTCTTTGGCTGGCACCGGCGCGTACCTATGTACCGGTAATGAAAAAAGAATTGACTACAAAGCTTAGCAGCTATGATGCGCTCGTTAAAGACCCAACAATCGAAAATTATCATGCTCTGTTTACAGAGATGAAGGCAAAAGGCCTTGTGAAATACGCGATTACCGCCGATGACTCCAACAACGCAGGTGAAGGCAATATGCGTCGCCTCAACGCCTTCTTTAACCAGGCGTTTGGCGTGAAATCCACGCTTGTAAAAGAGAATGGCCGCTGGGCTTTCTCCAGAGCAACCGAAGCCGAAAAGAAAAAACTAGAATTCTATGCCTCCCTGTACAAGGAAGGTCTGCTGGATTCGGAATACCTGACGAACACCTGGGATGTGCTTGAGCAAAAATTCTATGAAGGCAAGGCCGGCATTATCTCTGGTACAGTTGGCGATGTCATTCAGATTTATAACAATAAGATGTCTTCGACCACCGGCAGCGACCTTGTGGTTCTCCCCCCTGCAAAGGGTGTTGCACAGGGCTTCCAAGCGGTTGATGTTACAAAGGAAGAACGCGGCTTTGCTATGAATGCAGAAAGCAAGAACAAGAATGCCGCCTGGGCCTTTTTGGAGTTCATGGCTAGCCCCGAGGGCCGTATCATTGACAAGTGCGGCATCGAAGGCAAGCACTATAAAGTTGAAAATGAGAAGATTGTCTTTACCGACAAATACCCCGAGTGGTGGTCCCGCATTTGGGTCACAACAAACAAGTTCGAGCCCAACCCGCCCCTGGCGCGGCCGGTTTATACCGATGCGGCACAAAGCTCTCTAGACCTGGCAAACCAGTATTATGTAGAGGATGTTAACGTACTGATTCCAGAAGAGCTGGCACCGCAGTGGGATGCTATGAAATCTTTGTATGATGAGTATTCTGCCGATATTATTCGCGGAACGAAGCCAATTTCTGCTTTTGATGAATTTGTGACGAAATGGAATAAGGCCGGAGGCGACAAATTTGCGGAGTACCTGAAAACAAAGCTAGGATAAATGAATACTGAAAGTGATGGAGGATTTATGATAACAAGATCTGAACTGGCCGGCAACCCGGCTAAAGCGTTTGACAAAGCATATGGGGCTCTTTCGGGCCTTGCAATTGGCGATTCGTTGGGAGATGCCGCGCGCAAACCAGAAAACCGTGCAAATTATGGCATCACCACCGACTTTAACAAGGGTGCTTCCTGGAGCACAGACGATACGGAGTTTGCACTTCTTACCGCAAAAACCCTCATCGGCTGCGGCGGAAATTTAACCAGTGAAATCGTAGTTGATGCCTGGCTTGAGGACGTGGCTGTACAGGATGAATTTAAGCGTGGCGGCGCCAGTGAGATTGAGGCAGCCAATAATTTGCGCAAAGGAATTCGCCCACCGCTTTCCGGTAAATACAACGCATTTCACATGAGTGACGGATCTGCCATGCGGATTGGCCCGGTAGGCATCATTTGCGCCGGCGACCCGGAACGGGCTTGCGCCATGGCGGAAATCGACGCTTCGGTCAGCCATTACCGCGACGGAATCTGGGGCGCACAGGCTGTGGCAGTAGCGGTTTCTCTTGCTATGGTAGACGCAACCATGGACGAAATTTTCAGCGCAGTGATGAAAGTCATTCCCGAGGAATCTTGGTTCTTCCGCGCCATGAACCGCGCTTTCGAGATTGTTGACGGTGCCAACGGCTCTATTATGGATGCATGGATGCCGCTGCACGACGAGCTTTACACCAGCAGCTGGGCCACAACGGCAGAAGCGCTTCCCTCCGCCTTTGCGTGCCTGCGGATGCGCAACGAAACCTTTCGCGAAGGTGTAGTGCTGGCGGCCAACTTTGCCCGCGATGCGGACACGATTGGCGCCGTTGCTGGAGCGATTCTCGGCGCAAAATACGGCGCTTCTTCCATCCCGGCTCATTGGGTGGAGAAAACGCGGTACCCTACTGGAACCTGCCTGCAATTTACCAATGGCCTGGATATTAAAGAAATGGCCGGCGAGCTCACCAAGCTCATTCGTTAAGGTACATTCCTCTCGGGTTCCCTGAACATATGAACCGCACTCTCACCCTCAAACCATTAGGCTTTTCAATGCAAAAAGGCAGCAAAGAGAGTGTTTTACACCCTTTCGAAGGGTCTAAGAAGAAAGCGGTGTCATTTTAAAGTGAATTTAAAAAGTTAGACAAATATTTGAGGCAGCCGAAAGGGCTTGCTGTCTGCGAATCGCAGGCAGCAAGCCCTTTCTTTTTTAATAATCCAGAGAATCGAGATTTCCGCTTTGAATTGCTCCATTATAAAACATAGCTATTTTTTAAGGCAGAGTGCTCACGGTCGCTCTAAAAATACTTTAATTATTTAAAATAGATACACTCATGCACTATGCTTTCGTTTGCAGCTTTACCATGTGGCTGTAAATACCTTTTTGACTTAGAAGCTGCTGTGGATTGCCCTGTTCAGCAACCGTACCATCCGAGAGAACCACGATTTTATCTGCACCGGCAACAGTACGCATTCGGTGTGCGATTACCAGCACGGTCTTTTTCTTTACAAGCTCTGAAATAGCCGACTGAATCAGCGTTTCGTTCTCTACATCCAAAGAAGCAGTTGCTTCATCGAGAAGAACAATGGGCGCATTCTTTAGCAATGCGCGCGCAATAGAGATTCTTTGTCGCTCACCACCGGAGAGAGTTGCTCCGTTTTCCCCAATCATTGTATGGTAACCATTTGGCATTTGAGAAACGAAAACATCGCAGCAGGCAGCCTTGGCGGCTGCGATTACTTCTTCGTCAGTCGCATTATGCCTGCCAATTCGAATATTCTCCATCACCGTATTGTTAAAGAGAGTTACATCCTGAAAAACAATGGAAAACATAGATAGGAGCGTTTCGGGGTCTACCTTTGAAATATCTTCGCCACCAAGAGTTATGCTACCTTCAGATACATCCCAAAAACGGGCAGCAAGGCGTGAAACTGTTGTTTTGCCGCCACCGGATGGCCCAACCAATGCGGTAACCTCTCCCTGCTTCGCAGTAAAGGACACACCCTTGAGCACATCCTCTTCCTCGTTGTAAGCAAAGGCAACCTTATCAAAGGTAATATCGCACCCATTGGGATGGAAATCCGTTGAACCTGTTTGCACCGGGTGATCCAGTATCTCGTTCATGCGAGCGACATGAGTACGGGTAGATAGAACAGCCGCGAAATTCTGCAATGCTGCCTGAAATGGATCATACAAGCGCGATGCTACTAACAGGAATAAAAAGAAAGTAAGAACATCGAGCGAGCCATCAACCAACAGGATGGAACCTGTAAGAGCGACAGTTGCAATCCCTATTTTTAAGATAAGCTGAGCACTTACTACAAATAGAGCTGTTCCCAGTTCCGAGATGATTGCTCTCTTTTCCACCGCTTTCATTTTCTTCTCTAGCCCTTTTAAATAATCTTGTTCCGCATTATTGGATTTCAGGTCACGAACAGTTTCCAAGCATTCCTGAATGCCGTCTGCACATGCCATTTTGGCATCCATCTGCTTTTGATTAAGTGCATCCTGCACACGAATGGAAAACGCGACTATCAAAAATGAAACCGGTAGAACCCAAAGTGATGCTAAAGCCATCCGCCAGTCAAATGCAAACAAACTGAGGGCGATAACAACGGTAGACGCAATGGAGCCGAAAAGTACCGGAATATAATGGGAGAATGACGTCTCTAAAAATGTGCAGTCTGCCATAATGGTACTGGTTAAATCGGCTAAATCCTTTTTCCCGAAGAAAGAGAGTGGTATTTTCCGCAGTTTTTCTGCGAGGGAAATACGGCGTACTCCACTTTCAATATAGGTGGCAAGGTATGTGGTGTTATATTGAAAATACGAGGTGATAAAAATCAGGGCTAAGCACAGCAAAACACCGATTACATAATAAGTAGTGCTTGGGGTTACTCCGGTAAGCAAATCGCGTACCAATGTATACATCAGCCCAACCGGGAACATAAGTGCAAGATCCCGAACAAAGCAGGCTAGGCTTCCCATAGCCAGGTCTTTTGCTCCTTTTTCAGACAGAGCAAAGGCTCTTTGCATTTTTTTTAGCATGTTACAGCCTCCTTTGCAACCTTCCATTTTGCGGAGGTTTGGTAATTGTCCCACATTTCTGTGTATAATCCGCCTTCTGCTAAAAGCATCTGGTGTGTGCCGCTTTGCAGAATCTTCCCATCCTTTAATACAAAAATCTCATCTGCATTCACAACTGTGGTAAGACGATGAGCAATCATAATAACCGTCTTTTCTTTGGAAAGCTCAGAAAACGCTGCCTGTACACGGCTTTCGTTATCTGGGTCGGCAAATGCGGTCGCTTCATCCAAAATAACAATCGGCGAGTCTTTGAGCATTACACGCGCAATGGCAATTCGCTGCTGCTCACCACCGGAGAGAAACACGCCCTTTGTACCAACAATGGTATCCAGTCCATTTGGCAACTTCTCAATAATATCCATACATTGTGCCGCTTTCAGCGCATTAAGAACTTCTTCCTTGCTGGCGTTGGGCTTTGCAAGGCGTACATTATCTAAAATAGAAGCCTTTAAAATCCGGCTGTCCTGAAATACAAACGAAACGGTTTGCATCAGCTCTGCCTTTGAGATGCTGCCAATGTCTACACCACCAATTAGAATACTACCTGCATCCACATCAAAATAGCGAGCAATGAGTGCCGCGAGAGTTGATTTTCCACCGCCCGATGGGCCAACAAGTGCAACAGTCCTCCCTTTTTCTATTTTCATAGAAATGCCGTCAACCGCTTGATTTTTGCCATCGTAGCTAAAACGAACGTTTTTCAGTTCAACCGAGGTATCCTTTGGGTGAATCGGTTTCTCTGCTTCTTTGAGCGGCACGATATTCAGTACACTATCTATCCGCTCCAGTGCATCGTTAACTACCATTCCATTTTCACTTAAAAACATTATCTTTGTTAATGTAATGGAGATAACCGGTGTAATAATAATATAAAAAATGAGGTTAATCAAAAACGCACTCGTTACCCCACCTTGAGTGAAGTATAGGCCTGCACCGATTAAGAATACAAACACACCGTTAATGGCTGTGGTATACGCCATCATGGTCATGCGCAGCTCTTCAGTATACATGACTACCCATTTTTTATAGTTGTCTATGGCATCTTTAAAACGCTTAAAAGAGAACACTGTTTGTCCAAAGGTTTTTACCACTGGAACTCCGCGCACATATTCCACCGCTTCGTTCGACATATCTTCCAAAGAATTTTGGTACTCTTTCATTCTTTGCTGCATTTTAGCACCGGTCATCCGCATCATAATCAAAAATGCAATGAGCACCGGTAAAATGCTTAATAACCCAAGGCGCCAGTCAAAAAAGAATAAAAGCCCAAGCAGTCCAACCGGTGTTGCCATCGCGCCCGCTTTATCTGGTAGCTGGTGCGCAAGGTAGGTCTCCGTAGCCGCAGTTGATTCATTGATAATCTTTCTCATTTTACCACTTCCAAAGTCATCCATAAAACCGAGTGGAAGCGTTACAATATGGTTCATAAGCTTTATGCGTATGTTGGTTGCTATTCGAAATGCCGCTAAGTGTGAGCTCATTAAAGCCGCAAAATAAACAAAAAGAGACAGTGTGGCGAACATTACCGCCATCCACCCGTAATACGCAAGGTTCTGTGCAGCTGAAAAATTCGGTGCAACCTCCAGTACTTCTTTAATAATCAACCAAATGTAGATAAATGGAACCAGCGCTACCAGCGCACTAATCGCAGATAAAATCCAAGACAAGATGGTTAAATACCGGAATTTACCGGCATAGCCAAGTAACCTTGAAAGATTGGATTGTTTTTGCAAGTTGTTTTCCTCCTTAAATAAGCAGTTTACAAGAGCTTTTTAAACCGGACTTTTTCATAAGTGTTATAACGTTTAACCAAACGAAATTCAGGCCGTACTCTTCTAACTACAAAAGTTGCTGTTGATTCTTATTTACTATTTGAATCCAAATAGTTCTTTTGTAGTTAGGAGAAGCTAACTAGCCTGCATGATTTTACAGTATCGGTTACCTATTGCTCTCCGTGCCTTTTATTGTAGCGAATTCTAGGCCAACAAGTCTACTCTAAAACGTTGCATTATGCTCCAATTGGTCAAGAATATCTTTGAAAACAATACCTTGATTTTATAAGCGGATATGATATGATAAAGCTAATTCAGCTGAAGGGAGTTAAATTATGCTAAATAACAGATATAAAATTCGGAGTATTTTTTGGATCTTATTAATCGTAACTTCCTTTCTTTTTGGGGTTGGCTTAGCTGCGTTCGAACCGAGTGATGAAGTAAAAAAGCTCTCTATTATCGTATTCTTGTGCTTTGTCGCTATATCTTCCACTATAATTAACCTTTTGTGGTACCGGGCGTTTAACCAAAAGCTCGCTTCTCTGCAACCAATACTTTTAGAACAGCATGACGCAGATCGTTATATTGCTGAAATAAACGATTTAATGGACGAGCAAAAATCACTGCAAATTCGCAGCATTTTACAATTAAGCCTAAGTGCTGCTTATTGTGAAAAGAAAGATTTTCGCAAAGCAAAAGAAATGCTGTCATTGATAAACCCCAAAAAGTTAAATGCAGTCAATCGTACGCTTTACTGGGCAGATTATACTTATATACACTTTTATCTGAAAGAAAACAACAAGGCAATTCATATTATGAATGAACAGAATGCAGCATTTAATAAAATAAGTAAGCTTCCCAAATGGGGCGCACTCTTTTTGATTTTAACCATATTTAAAGAGCTTGCAGAAGGGAATCTGACAAAGGCACAATCCCTTTTGGAGCAGGAACGACCCAAATGGGAAACGGAACACAATACAGATGATTTTGAGTACCTAGAGAAACTATGCCAAGAAAAGTAAGGTGTAATTATATAACAATAAAAAAAAGCAGGATGTTTAAAAAAATAAACATCCTGCTTTCTCCATTCCCCTGTATTATGGAGAACCTCTCCATAATAATTAAATCAGCATAATAATAATATCACATATGTCACAAAATGTCTATTCGTGCATTTAAAAATATATATTATTAATGTCCACAAAAATCGACATATTACATGTTGACATAACCTTGAAAAAACTCTATTCTTAAGGCGTAATTACTAGTTTTAAATTGTTGGGGGCACCCAAGCTCTGAGTCTCGTTGTATTTATTCGGATATTACCGTTAGCCTGAAAACAGAATAATTCTCCGTATTGGCAGCCGAAAGTTGGTTCTGTATGGAGGGCTAATTATGACCAGATTACTCCGATTACAAAGGAACTGGTCATTTTTATAATTATAGAAGAAAGGAGGGAAAAGTCATGGACTATTTAAGTCGAACATCCATCACGTCTACCTCATAGAAAGGAGAATCATCATGAAGTCAGCTACTCACCCAATCGTAGTCTGTAAAAAAATTCATGATACCGTTTTTACCAAGGATGAAGAAAAAATTCGTGAGACAAAAACAGTACAATATTTTATACCATCTTTCCATTTTAAATCTATTTTAAAATATCTAGAGATATTACTTCTAATTTTAATAGTTGCTGCGATTATTGCAGGAAAAAAAGAAGAAGTTGCTCCAATAATGAATTTCATACTGGAACAACTTCCCTAAGCAAAACAGTGCTCATCCAATACACATTACGCTACTAATGTGTATAAACAATTTTATTATTAACATAAAATTCACAAATTGTCAATAAGATTCTTAAAAACATTAAGAAAGGTTACGAAGTTTCGTAACCTTTTCTTTTTATTTAAATAAATAAACGGATATTATTCCTGCTAATATTGCACCTAATGTGTTGCTGATTAAATCCATATCCGTATCCGCTAAACCATGCTGATGCATTAATGGCTTTGGACTTTTTAATACCGTATCTATAATAAATTCTAATATTTCAAATAATGTTCCCAGCGAAATACCAATTGCGGCAATTAGCAAAGCAGTGTACCCTTTACCTCCTTGAATGGACCCCCATATATTTTGCAATATGGAGTAAGAAAGCAACGAAAATGTAAAAGCACCAAAGCAATGGAGATAGCGGTCAAATATTTTACTCCTATGGTACAAATTAAGGCTTTGCCCTAGTACTGTATGCCCAATTAAAGTAATCATAAAAAATAACAGAATAAAGGGATAAATCGGATACTGAAGCCTTTGATTTAAAACTATAAGTAATACAGGTATTCCAACTAGTATAACATTTTGTATTATTAGAGCATACTTTTTGTTTTTTGCAGCATCATAAATTGTAAATAACTCAGCTAAAACAAAAAGAACGTTACATATAAGTAAAAATGTTTCTGTCATTTTTTACTCCCTATTTTATATTTATAAATATTGTTCCTCTTATTAAAAAAAAATATCCTATTAATCCATAATTAAGGCGATCAGTGTCTCTTCTCATGCTCTCACTTATAACAATTAAGATAGGAGCTTATCTATGAAGCTACAAAAAGGTTTTATTTTTCTTGGCATGCTAGGTGTTGTATCTTTTTTACTGCATGATATCTTGGGGTGGATTTTGATAAAAGGCTATAACCCTATTACTTCTTACATTAGTGTTTTAACCGCGGATGGAACTCCTTACTCTCCCTTTCTTCGTACTCTAATTCAACTATACCAACTCTGTTTTCTTGTTTTCTCCGCTACTCTTAGTTATAAAGCCTTTAAAAAATACAGTACGTACACAAAAATCGGGTTCGTTTTGTTGTTCATCGTCGCTGCCATCTCTATTTTTACGTTCGGCGTCTTTCCTATGACAATGGAATCTTCCACCAATGCACAGAATATTTTCCACCTACTTTTGATTTTATTGATTATTATTCTAACAAACCTATCCCTTTTCCTTTTGGCATTTGGGTATTGGAAAAAAGAAAAAATACTTTTAATTGGCAAAATCACACTCACCTTTGCTGTTGTTTTTCTTCTTTCTAATTTGCTCCACTTAGTAGCGATTGCAATGCACTGGAATGTACTAGGGCTTATTCAAAGAGTGAGTGCCTATTCCTTTTTAACCTTTACCTTTTTGCTTTCTTATTTTTATGTTAAAAAGGGAGGTCGTTAAATAAATTATAACTAGGCTAAGCTCATGTTTGAATTTAAAATAAAAAACAGAGACACACGAATTAATATTAACTCGTGTGTCTCTGTTTATTGAATGAGTTCCACCTTGCTTAAAAAATTATTTCAATTATTTTCACATGTAAAGTCACTCAGTGGAAAAAACCGAAACTAGTTCGACATGTTCTGCAGTTTATAAAAACTTATCCGTCGCATTTTGTTTTAACCAGTATTCTAACCTATCATCATACGGAAAAATTCTAATATATTTGTATTTCCTTGACTTGATTTTTATAAAGTCAAATTTAGATTTTACAAAAGTTCTATCCGATATGTAAATAAATGGATAATAAGTAATTCCTCCTATACTATTAAAATGACCCCATTGCTTGATATTTGAAAATTCAATTTCAAATGCCTTTATATTCCAATGATAGTTAACTAATTTATTGTCTTTTAATTCTACGAACTGAAAATAAGCAATAAATAACGGTAGCTCAATTACTAAAAAAATTATTAAAATCAACAATTGGGGTATCTGGTTAAGATTTGTACTACTTTTTACAACCAAGTACGAAATGCCATCTGCTATTAAAAGCAAAATTGGAAAACCACAACAAAGTATCATAACGTTTTTATATTTTAAATATTTCAAAACTCTTCCTCCAAATAATCGTAGGCTTAATTAATGATCAACTGCTTATTTTCTAAAATCGTACTGAAGATTCTCACACCGTTTTAAATCATAATTATAAAATACGTCTGGAAGAAGGCAGATCAATTCTGCCTTCTTCCAGACTTCATGTTATATTAAGCTTTGATATGACAACTTTGAGTATTTCTTAATTTCTTCGATTAGATTGCCGCGATTTTCTATTGTAATAAAATTTTTACGTTCTTTTAGTTTTATTTTATTTATATCAGACCGTTCTTTACTAGTAATCGGTCTCTTAGAAATATAAATAAAATCAACATACATACATCTCCCTCTTGAATGGGCAGTACCTATTTCACAAACTTCCAACCATGAAAAAGTACGTAATTTAATAAATCCAGAATATAAGATTATTTTTTCATAATCAAATTCTATTCTTAGACATGCAATTGGAATTAAAAAATACATAGGGTATTCATAAAATGCTAAAAATACTATTGAATCATTAAAATTCCATTTAAATTTAATAAGAAAACAAATAGCTACTGCTGAATAAAATAAAAATATGATGCATACTCCGACAGTGAATGTCGAACTTCTTTGATATTTCACCATTTAATCTCCGTCTTTCACCTTATAAATTGCTGGTTATAACCGAAAGGAGCCAGAGGCTTTGGCTCCTTATCTATACAATAATTCCGAGTAGATTTATATTTTGCAATTTATAAAAACTTCTCGGATGCATTTTGTTTGAGCCAGTTTACTAATCTATCATCATACGGAAAAATTCTAATATATTTGTATTTCCTTGGCAAAACTTTCGTAAAGTCAAATTTAGATTTTACAAAAGTTCTATCCGATATGTAAATAAATGAATAAGAAGTAACTACATATTGTCCTCCTATACTATTAAAATGAAGTATATAAACCTATATTTTTATATCACTTTTTATAATATTTTGCAAGCTAATTTAAATAAAATATTATATATTTATTTTAAATATATAAATGCTTCAAAGCTACCGATAAGAATATAAAGAAATACCAACGGCTACGCCGTTGGTATTTCTTTAACAGGTAAAATCCACTATTATTGTTTTCTAAGTTTTAATTTCTTTACATTCATTTAGCAAAGAACTATCTTTAGTATACAGATTACGTTCTCTTCATCACCTTTTCAAAACGGAAAAAGTACTCACTGCTTTCAAAATTGGCTGCGGGCACATGTGGGTCAAGATGATGAGGGTTATAAAATTCTACAATTTGAAAACCACACTTATTAATATAAAAGTGTATGTTCCTTTTTTCAAAGTATGGTGTATGCGTTTCCCAAATTTCCGTTTCTGGGTGCAGCTCTTCAATTGCTCTCCATGCGGCAAGACCAATCCCCTTGCTATGCTCACGACCATGCTCATTTGCTCTAATAAACAATAAGTCCAAAGAATTGCGGCGAGTTTTCGGGTCTATCACAAGTACCGTTCCGCCCACAATAGTACCATCCAACAAAATATGGTAGGTTTCCGCCCCCTTGGCATCCATAGATTCCTCTATATCCTTTTGGGGAATCACCTCTTGTGTAGCCTCACCGAATTCCTCTACAACGGCAACCGTGAAAGCATCCTGCAGATCTTTTATAAATTTTTCACGGTCACTCTCACCAATGGGTTGTAGCGTGATTTTCTTGTTTATTATTTTTCCCATCTACTTTTCACCTCAAAAATATCTTTGCCCATACATTATAAATAAGGTATGTGAATTTAGTATTAATGAGACACAGTTTTAAAGCAAGAGCAAACGATCCCCCTTTAGTTCGTCTCCGTTCCATTTTATCTGTGCGAAAAAGCCGCCTGCATGTTCATTTACACGATTGAGCCATTCCACCTCATTGGCTGCTTTTGCCTTTAAAATTGGGTTGGTTGTATATGTTCCAAAAAGGGATTGATTTACAACCCACCATTTTGTAGCAATACCGGCACGCTTTAAATCCTCCTCTAAACGCAAAGCCTCATAAATAGGAGTGGCTTCCGGCAAAGTTACTATAATAACCTCAGTTTCTTTCGATTTCAAGCGTGGCAGCAAATTTTTTACCGATTCAGGGATTTCCCCCTTGGTCCGTTGGATTTCATGATGATAGCTCTGTGTGGATTCTAGCAATAACAACGTATGACCTGTGGGTGCGGTATCAACAACAACTACCTGCTCTTTGGCCTTTTCAACCACCTCTGCAAAAGCGCGGAATACGGCAATCTCCTGCGTGCAGGGGGAGCGCAAATCCTCCTCTACATAGGCTATATCCTCTTTACTCATGCCTGTGCTTCGGGCTTTCGAAAGCACCTCTGCCTGGTACTTTTTCAGCTCGGCAGATTCATCAATATGGCTCATCGTAATGCCGCTTGAATCATCCAGAACAAATTTAAGGTGAGCGGCTGGGTCCGTGGTGGTTAGGTGAACCCTCTTTCCCCTCTTTGCAAGCCCCATCGCAATGGCGGCGGCAACTGTGGTTTTACCTACGCCCCCCTTACCCATTGTAAAAATAACTCGCCTGTCTTCTGCCGCCAGCTCATCTATTATGGTAGAAAGGGATGGAATCTGCGCTGTGTGCAGCGTTTCTTCGGAACAGGTAACATGGTCTGTATGAAGTAAGGCGCGTACATTTTCAATTCCGGATACCTGATAGGCACGCAATGGCACACGATAAGTGGAAAGGGAACGCAAACCTTCGGGCGTTGCAGCCAGAGCCGCCTGCTGTTTTTGAAACAAGCGATGAGAAACTTCGTCATCCGGTTCCGTGAGCACCCCGTTCATCACCAGAATTTGATTATGAACCCCCAGGGCCGAAAGTTCGCCGGATGCCCGCTCCGCTTCTTTCATTGGCGCCGTTTCTGGCCGTGAGACAAGAATGAGGGTCGTTAAATTCGCGTCCGCCAGCGTTTCCACCGCTTGCTTATAGATTGCTTTTTTGCTGTCTAACCCGGAAAGCTGACCAAGACAGGAGGCCCCGTGTGTACTTTCGCTTATAAAATCACTCCATGCAGATGGCAGCTGAAGCATCCGCAGTGTATGACCGGTAGGGGCCGTGTCGAAAATAATGTAGTCGTATTCCTGCTGTACTTTTTCATCTGTAATAAAACCGGAAAATTCATTAAACGCCGCAATCTCAACCGTACATGAGCCAGAAAGCTGCTCTTCCATAGTGGAAATGACTGTATCAGGCAGTTTATCCCGATAGGGTGCTATCACACTTTCGCGGTATTCTGCGGCGGCCTGTATGGGGTCTAGATTCGCAACAACGAGATTTGGCACTTCAAGAATGGGTGTTCCCTTGTTTGAAAGCTCCAAAGAAAAAACATCTTGCAGGTTGGAAGCCGGGTCGGTACTAATCAGCAGTACTCGCTTCCCACTGTCAGCAAGTGACACTGCCGTGGCGCATGCGAGGCTGGTTTTTCCTACACCACCCTTGCCGGTAAAAAACAGGTACTTGGTCAGCATGGTTTTCAAAGGCTGAAAAAGCTCCATCAGCACCCTCCTTTGCAATGGCAGGAACCAGACTTCTTCTTTGTTATCTTTACTTTTGTAGTCTCGTTCGGTTTCCCCAATATGACATCCGGCAGCTCTAAAAGCTTTGTAAATTCTTCATTGGTTGGGTAACGGCCGGTAATTACAATATTACCGTCAACAACAATAGCCGGTAACCCTTCCGCTCCCTTGGCATTAATATACGCATTTATGGTCTGGTCGGTAACGAATTCCATGGGCGCACTGTTCAGATTATACCGCTCTACCGGTATACCGTGCTTATTGAGTGTATTTAGCACAGTGGAGATTCGCAGCAATTCCGGGTCAACTCCAACACCGCACAAACCGGTAGAACAGCACATCGCAGGCTCAAAAATCTTCATTTTGTTCATATCCAATCATCTCCTATTCTCAATAACAAAAATCTGTCCATATAACCTGGCAGGCTACTCTTGCACTTGTCACTTACAATGATCACAGCATTCTTTATTTTGCTTGCAAATGCAATTCTCTTTATCCGAAGTAATATGGCAAAAGAATTGTTTGGTTTGCTGAATCACATCCATATTCAGTGTGTAGTACGTCCATTTTCCTTCTTCTCTGCCTTTGACGATTCCACATTCGCATAAAAGCTTCATGTGATGAGACAAGGTAGATTGAGACATTTCAAACTTCTTTAAAATTTCACAGGCACATAGTTCTCCGCATGAGAGCATATCTACAATCATTGCTCGTTTGGGGTCACCGAGTGCCTTAAAAACCTTTATATTTTCCGAATAATAATCCATTCCAACACCTCAAATCGAATTTGTTCGATATGTTATAGTATATGCACCAAATCGAAAAATGTCAATATGTAAATCGCTCGAGCACAATTTTATTTTTTATAAGAACTTCGATTTCACCATAAAATCTTTATTATAAAATCTTCTGAAAACCATACTAAGAACAGCAGAAACATCGACACTTCCTCTCTTTCCAACCCTCAGTAATTATGTTACAATGAAAAAAATTTAACTTGCGTTTTCAATGGACGCATCAAGCATGTTGATTCTCTGTTCACCCGTGTTTTTTCATTCTTCTGTATGGCAAGCGAAAGGTGGGTCATCCATGCACGACAAGCTGATTCTTCAGGTAAACCGAGAGATTACTGAGACTCTAACTTCTCTTCGGTTGGCCGTCCTCCCAAACCGAAAGATTACTCTGGATCAATTTAAAAATCCTGTTTGGATTGAGGGATTGGCCACTCTATTCCCCATTCAGGAACGTCTTCTCTGCACGAAGGTACTGGACCTATGCGCTCCAATACTGAATCAGCTATGTCCAGATACACCGGAGGAAGGTTGGCTTCGTTTTTCTTACCAGTATATTTGCAGCCTGATGTTCCCAGAAAACGGGTTTGCTCCAAAAGCAGGCCAATATGCCCAGGGTGCTCAAATCTACCTTACCATACTTCACATTCTTCTAAATTATGAGCGCGCTGCCCTTTCTTTTGACCCAATGCTGGATTTTCAGTTTCTTTCGGAAGAGGAGTACAGTCATTGCAACAGCGCAAAAGAATACCGCCGCCTCATGAATGCTTGGCAAGAGGAATTTCTTTACGAGTTGATGCGCCTTGGGGCAGAGGTAACTCCCTACCAAACTTTAAGCCATATTGCCGGTGTACACTACATTGCCATGATTGCCGCTCGCGGCCTTAGGGAAGCGGGAGTAGAGGTAGATTTGGCTCTCATCTCGGGATCGGCTGCAACACACGATTTTGGTAAGTTCGGATGCCGCCCCGGCGAGCGAGTTCCCTATTTGCACTACTACTACACCGACCAATGGCTCCTTGCCCGAAAAATGGACGGGATTAGTCATATTGCCTCCAACCACTCGACATGGGATTTGGAGCTTGAGTCTCTTTCCGTAGAATCTCTACTGTTAATCTACGCAGATTTTCGCTCCAAGCAAATTCGGGATGCAAACGGTAATGAAGTTACGATTCTTTACCCGCTCAATGAGTCGTTCCAGGTCATATTGTCGAAGCTTGATAATGTGGACCCCAAAAAGCGCAGGCGGTATGAATTTGTGTATGAGAAGCTCCATGACTTTGAGGATTATATGCGCAGCCTTGGCGTAGATGTTGATTTGACAGGGAATCGGCAGTCCCCAGCACCCCGCAAGGATCCCGCACTCATGAACCCGGAAGAAACACTAAACAGCCTAATCCTTTTGTCCGTAGAGCACAACCTGCAATTAATGCATATGCTCTCCAACGAGCAAAAATTTGGTAATATCATCGAAGAGGCTCGCTCTGCCAAAAGCTGGCGACATTTACGCGCGTACCTCAATGTTTTTGAAGAATATTTCACCTATCTCTCTGTGCGGCAAAAGACACAGGCGTTGTCTTTTTTATACGAGTTACTCATCCACCGTGAGGGCGATATACGACGCCAGGCGGGAAGCCTGATGGGTCAAATCATCGCACGCTTTCATTTGGTTTACCGTAAAGAGATTCCCGCAGACGCGGAGAACGACCCGGCGGAGGAAGTTCCATTTACCTTGTGGGCGCATTATTTGGATAAGATTATTTTTCCAGACCATAAAACCACCCCACAGGAACGTTCTCACATTAGCTATGCGCTGAAGCTGGTGGTTGGGGCAATGCTGAATTATGCTCGCCCCGGAGATGTTCCTCGCTTTTTAGGTGCTTTGCTCAATTACTATGAGTATTCGGAGGAAATCACCTCCGATACCGCCTTTACTCTGCTCGATGCCATCCGGAATCTCCCTGCCCATTATTATGGAGAGGAAATGCGAGGCAAATTGATTGACTTTGCCGCTTGCTTTGCTGCTTGCGGAGAGTTGCGGCTGGTTATTGTTGCCCTTGAGTTCCTGCGGGAGGTGCAGCGTTCTCTTCCCCGCAGTCACCCGCAGATGACCCGCATAGTTGAGCTTACACGAAATTTGCACTCTAAAGATTTGACAACCATCTTTCTTCAGTGCAAAATCTTACGCCGAGCAGGAGAAGATGTTACCAACCTTGAGCATACTTTGTACCACATGGATATTACCAGCGAAGTCTTTTTGGACAACCTGAAAATCGCCACTCCGTGGGTTGTTAAAGTGGCTGGTGTAGAGCTATTGCGAGACCAGGTGGAACACGGCCTAAAAACACATGTGCTGCATATTGCAACCCATTTCTCCAATCTAATAAAAGTATCGGAACGAGTGGTAGTTCGGCATACTGCTGGTTCGGCTCTGGTGCGAACTCTGCCAATCCTGCGACGCGATCAGCGCAACGAGGTTGTTGTGGAGCTTGGCAAGGGTTTGGAAATGGGGCAGTATGAAATTTCCAAATATATCCCTGAGTATTTGGGCAAGACTGCCTTGTACCTACACCCGAACGAACTAAACGAGCAAGTGCTATGGCTAAAGGGATTGCTCGGTTCCTCCAGCAATTCCGCTGTTTCTGGTGCGCTAAACACCATCGGAGTGTTGCTTCAGCACTACCCCGCGTACCGGGAACGATTTCCTGAGTCAGAATCTGCCTACGAAGCCCGGCGGCAAGAGCTACTTGGCCTGCTGCTTCAAGGGCTGGCTCATTACCGGGAAGAGGTTCATCAGGAAGCCCTACTGGTTGTTGGTAAGCTGCTGTTCGAATCTACCGTGCTGAACATGGAAGAAAAAGGGCGGCTCTTTTCGCTGTGTTACCGCAAACTGCTCTTCCTGATGCAGGAGGTGCCGGGTCACAGCAGTCTAACCTTCTTCTATCGAGCCGCCGCACTCGCCCATATTAACCGCTTTATTGCCGTGCGAAGATTGGATCACGGCCCCTTCACCTTTGATAAACCCCGCAAAATTGCATTTTTTCCCGGCACCTTCGACCCCTTTACCCTTTCTCACAAGGGCATTGTTCATGCCATTCGGGACATGGGGTTTGAAGTATACTTGGCGGTCGATGAGTTCTCGTGGTCGAAAAAAGCCCAGCCCCATTTAATCCGCCGGCAGATTGTCAACTTGTCGGTAGCCGGAGATTTTCACGTTCACCTATTTCCGGATGATATTCCAGTTAACATTGCCAATCCTGCCAATCTACAGCAGCTGGTGGAGCTGTTCCCCAAGCAGCAGGTTTATGTGGTTGTGGGGAGCGACGTGGTGCTCAACGCATCGTCCTATCGGGCACAGCCAGTTCCCTATTCCATCCATCAGATGAACCACGTCATCTTCCGCCGCGCAGGAGAGGCTGAGCTGCCCCGCGATCTGCCGATCAACGGAAAGGTGATTCAGCTGCAGCTACCGTCTCACTTGGAGGACATCAGCTCAACCCGCATCCGGGAGAACGTGGATTTGAATCGGGATATTTCCACCTTCACCGACCCGGTCATCCAAGATTTCATTTATCAAAATGGCCTTTATCTTCGAGATACCCCTGACAAACCCCTCCTTTATGCTGGGGATTTAGAATTCCAATGGATTGACACTCCATCCCCCGCACTGTTGTGCAGTCTAACTGCCGATTACCCAAACGGAGAAGAGGTATGCGCGGCGATTCTTCGACGGCAGGATCGCATCTTGCTGCTGCGCCGCACCGGTCATGAGCGTCACCTCGGCTTTATCAGCTATCGCCTGCTCACAACCTCACAGCTCTTCTCTGCGCTGGAGGATCACGAACTGGCGAACCGAATTCGTCTTCGTTCCGCTGGTAACGTGCTTTTTATTACCACTTTAAGCGCCGACACGTCAGAAAAGCACAAGGATTATGGTCAACTTCTACTCAGTGAATTGTTCGCCCATGCACTGGAGCAAGAATACGTTTATGCTGTTTTTCGTCCCCATGATAACCGCATCCCACCGCAGCTCGAAGACACGCTAGCTCGGCAAGGCTTTGTGTCTCGAGAGGGTGAAGCACCGATTCGCGAGGTAGATATGCACGCCCCTACGGTGCTCATTCAAAATCTGGAGACCACAATACAAGAGCCGCTTTGCCGCAATTCACAGGTTCTGTCATCCATTCGTCGCAACCATGAGCGGCTTCAGTACTCCCTAACCGGGTTGTACCCAGGTTCTTTGGTTCTAACACTGTCTGCCGATATCATTCACCACCGGCTGCTGGAGAAAATTACTGCCTATAATAATGTGCCCTCCACGCCGATTGTACCGCGCACACTTGGCGAAAATATGTGTGTTCCTTTTGGCAAGCTGCTTCGGGGGAAAAGCGTTCCAAACACCGTAACAAAAACCATTCATACAGACAGGGTGTTTTCGCCCGACCTTACCGAGACAACGATCGAAGCTTTCCCCTACTACGCCTCGATACCCTGCCAGATTCGCACCATTAAATCCTTTAATCGCCCGGTGATTTTGGTCGACGACTTGATGCACCCCGGCCTGCGCATGGGAGTGCTCGACCCCATTCTGCGCGAGGAGGAGGTTCCTATTCGCATGGTGCTGGTGGGTGTACTGTCGGGTTATGGGAAAGATTTAATGCATTCGTGGGAAAGACCAATTGACAGTGTTTACTTTTTGCCAAGGCTGCGGCAGTGGTTTGTGGAATCTACCTTTTATCCTTTCATCGGCGGGAATACCGTGCGTCGTTCCAGCTTCCCTGTTCCCGGCCTGCTGCCAGGCATTAATCACATTTTACCCTATGCCTCCCCTTCTCACTTGTCTGAATGCGGTCGCGAAGCGGTGTTTTGTTTGTCTCGTACTTGCCTAGAGGCGGCACACGATGTCATCTCTACCCTAGAACAGGAATACCGTATTCTTTATGGCCGAAATTTGACACTGTCCCGATTAGCAGAGGCCGTTATTTTACCCTTGTGCCCCGACAAAGGTACCTGTTTGAGCTACGATCCCAATTTATCCGCATCGGTTTATCTAAAAAATGATTTAGAACAGCTTTTGCGTGAATATCTATAAATTACGGTATGCCGGGGTTACCCTCTGCTTTCCGTTTTATAAACTTAAACTTTTTTGGAAGGTGATGCTATGTATTACTACAGTTATAAGGGCGCTAACCTCGTATCTCTTACCCCTCAAGACGGCTTTCGCTCACCCATTGCTCCGGTGACAGAAGGGATGCTCTTTGCTCCGGTCTCTGGGGATGCGGTTTTGGGTAGAGGCTCTTTTCGTGTAGGCCACCCGGGGCAGTTATTAGACCCGCACGGGCTGGAGGTGCTGGACGCCTCCCGTATGACTGAAGTAGAGGTGGATGCACCCACCCAAGCCGCTATTGCTGAGGGTCGCCTCACCGCCATTAATACCGGCCGCATCGGTTGGGAAGACCTGCTCAATGCCGCTCCAAAAACTGGTAAGCGGCGGGTCAATATCGTGGCGATTGGGGATGTTGGCTCTACATTACTCACCGGATTAAAACTAATGGGCGGGGATGTCATTTCCTCCATCGGTATCTGCGATGTATCGGATCAAATTACTTCTCGCTGGGAGTTTGAGATGGGTCAGGTCGCAATTCCTTGGGATTACGACGCCCTGCCGGAAGTAGAAATTGTCTCCCCCGACCGCATTTTTGACTGTGATGTATTTGTTTTTGTTGCCTCCAAAGGGATTCCTCCGGTTGGCTCTCAGGTGAAAGATGTGCGTATGGCTCAATTTGAGGCAAATGCCGCCATCGTAAAGCACTATGCCAAAATGGCTCGTGACGCTCAGTTCCAGGGCTTGTGGTGCGCCGTGTCCGACCCAGTGGATCCCTTAGCAAAAACGGCATATCTGGAAAGCAACCGCGATGAATCTGGCGTTTGGGATGGCAAGGGCCTGCGCCCCGAACAGATTCAGGGCTTTGGCCTTGGTGTGATGAACGCCCGGGCTGCCTATTATGCAAAACGGGACACGAGATTGTCCTCTTTTCTGTCGGAAGGGCGTTCCTTCGGCCCTCACGGCACAGGACTTTTCATAGCCAATTCCATCGATCACTATGATGAAGCGCTGTCTCAAGAGCTGACACACCTTACGGTGACAGCCAATTTAAAAATGCGTGAGCTGGGATTTAAGCCCTATGTGGCCCCCGCTTTATCCTCTGGTGCATTGTCTCTACTGCTTGCCTTGCGGGGGGAGTGGCACTGCGGCTCTGTTTTTCTGGACGGTATTTATATGGGTGTGAAGAATCGTTTTACCCCAGCTGGTATTGAAACCGAATTGCTGCCCCACATTCCAGAAGAACTGTTTGGCCATATTCGTGAAGCGGCAGAGCACTTGAAAGAGATTTTATAACTGTTTATAAAGAAGGTATTGGAATGTCCTTGATAGTAATCTATCCCCATCCGGACGTTCAAGGAGCAGACATACGTCTGGACGAAATTTTACGTTTCGCTCTGGAGGGGCGGCAGACCCGCACATTACGCCGCGCAGAGGAGCTAACCGACCTGACTGGCGAGCGTCTCCTGTTTGCCTTACCGCTAGGAGATACCGGCACAAACATAGAGTATAGCAGGCTGTTGGCCCGCCTGCGCCGAGAACCCGAGCTGCTTAAGGGCTGCACGGCAGGATTAATCGTAGACGGAACTTCCCCTTTGTATACCAAATCGGCCGCGGCGGAGCTAACGTTGGCAGCGAACCTAGCAGGCTGTGCATTTTTGGGCCGCCCGCTAGTGGAGGGCACCGGTTCGCTGGTGAACTTTAAGGTACAGGCGAAACAGCTCCATACCGATTTACCGGGAGCCTATCAAGCAGCCGCCCGAGAGCTTGCCGACAGAATAGAGAAAGAGTGCTTCCCCAAGCCGGAGAAGCCAGAGTTATTGGTACTACACGCCTCAAACCACCATACTTCCAACACAATGGCACTCTGGAGTGAGGTGAAAGCTCGCCTTGGCGATGCGTTTATTGTGACCGAAATTGGGTTGCGTAACGGTACTTTGTCTGACTGCTCAGGCTGCCCCTATACCATGTGCCTTCACTTTGGTGAGCGGGGAGAATGCTTTTACGGCGGTGTAATGCAGGATGAGGTGTACCCTGCCGTTCGCCGTTGTGCGGGAGTGGTAATGCTATGTCCCAATTATAATGATGCAATGTCTGCTAATATGACCGCCTTTATTAACCGCCTTACCGCCTTGTTTCGCCAAACACGTTTTTACGACAAGGCGCTTTTCTCCATAGTGGTATCCGGTTATTCTGGAGGAGATATTGTTGCTCGGCAGTTGATTGCCGGAATGAATATGAATAAATCTTTCTATCTCCCCAGCCGGTTTTCCATGCTGGAGACGGCCAATGACCCCGGTGAGGCATTATCCCTACCGGGAATTGGAGAGAGACTCGATGATTTTGCCTCCCGAATCCGCTGCACTCTGCTAAATTAAAGCATTTAAACAGGGAAACTCTGCTTCATACAGAGCTTCCCTGTTTCTTGTTGAAGATAACTTCTTGGAAGTTGCGGCTTAATATCTCAACTTCACCTCAAATTTCGCCTGTTGCATTCTGTATAGCCTCGAAAAAATCACTGAGGCAGTGAGAAGGGACCATTCTTCTAAAAGCAAGAATTCCCATTAGCTTTGCGAACAGAGATTAGAATTTGAATAACAAAGTCATTATAGGAATGCGGCTCATCCAAAAATACACTTAAATTTCGTAAAAAAAAACAAGCCCATATTGATGAGCTTGTTTTTTTAGAGTTTTAGATGAATTTAAACAACTGTAAAAATGCGATAACACCCAGTAAAACCATAATAATGCTACTTACAAGCGTCAGTGTAAACCAAACAGGTTTTAGTTGATATTCTTTAGGCAAGCTTTTTTTCTCAGTCCAAAGAAGTAAGAGACCGACTAGACCGATTCCAAAAACACTGCCAATTACAGTTGCAACCTGAAGAATGAAAGTATAAGTAATATTGGTCCATGCCAATAAAATACCACCAAAAATACAAAAAACTGCAACCCATAAGCGAGTTTTAAATTTATTTTCTGGTTTATGAATGGCAGGGAATGCTGGAGAAAAGCATGCACGGAATGTTGCGGGGTAAACCTGAGTGCTGAGTGCTACGAGCCCACCAAAGAATGCGCAGAAAATAGCGGCCTTATACAACAACACCAGACCAGGAGAAATTACAGAGAAGAAGTGAGCTTGATTTTGAATAATCTGGTCATTGGAAGGAACAACCTGCATTCCATTGGTTCCAAGTACAACGTTACCAAGAATCATGAAAATCGAACCTACTAGCCAGACAGCGGTGAAAGATGTAACGTTATCAATCTTAACGGCTTTTAACCACCCCTTGGCATTCGAAACTGTAGCTTCATCTTCCGGCAGCGGAATTGTTTCTTTGCCAGATAAGTTTTTCAGAGATGCCTGAATGTCTGAAATATTTTGATTCCCATACATGCCCCAGTTCTTTTCGCTCATTGTACCCATGTAACCGAGATAATCCTGGATTCCACCGCCAAGGATGCCAACTGCGCTGACGATTTCCAGCAGAATGGGTCCGGAAAGAATTTCAGGTCTTTTTGTCTGCACCCATTCAGGATACCCGGCCGGAATGGTTGGAACAAACCCCTGTAACATTGCGATCCAGTCTGGATTAGAGACAAAGACTGCAAGCAATGCGAAAATGACAAGTATTAGAACAATTGCAGTAGATACTTTCTCCATCTTTTCATAACTGAAAAAGACAAATAAGAATCCAACCAAGGCCCAAATTGTTCCGCATAGCACGGTATAGTTTGTGTCTATTCCAAAGGTCCAGCAGGTCCATTGCCCCAACACCTTAATAAAACCGCAGATGGAGGATGGGATGGCAATGGCAGCTACAATGCCCAAGAAAATAGCGACCCAGTTTTTTGAGCCTGGAAGAATCTGCCCCCATCGGGTAGCTGGATGTTCTCCGGTTAATGTTGCAAACTTGGAGCCAACGAAAACTACGCTCCCCTTCATAATTGCACACAATAAAAAAGTCCAGAGAAGAGAAAAGCCAAATAGTGAACCTTCACGGCTGGCGAAGAAAATCTCTCCATTGCCAATTGATGCAGATGCCACAATAATTCCTGGGCCAAGATAACGTAAAAGATCTTTGAATTTGCCGGCTTTTAATTTGGGATCGGGTTCAGGCATTGTCATTGCAACAGATTTCGTTTTTGTATCTGTCATTAAAAGCACTCCTTTTCATTTTTTTCGTACTGTAACAAAGGCAAATGAAAGTTGAGAAATCGCTAGCCTGCAAATTCGTTCTACCACTAAATAAGATACCCCCCTGAAAAATGAGCTTGCATGGTGAACGCATACTCGTTATACCAGCGCAACAACGTTCATAGCTTCTACCGCTATGGCAAATATTTGCCGGGATCCCGCAAGTTGTATTTCAAGGAACCAAAGGAACATGACACTTTACGTACGACAATAAGAAGCAATCGAGCGTTTTTAGGAAGCACTACCTACTGCAAGCATGAACTGCGCAGCAGGACTCTTGTAAATTGGAAGTCGCTTTCTTCTCCTCTACAATCCTCATTAACTCTAGACGCATCGCTTCAACAGGTGCCTTTTCCCCGCTCCAAAGTTCAATTTGTGCAACACCCTGATACAAAGACATCCCTAATCCGTTTAGTACACAGCAGCCTTTTTCTTCCGCATCCAACAAAAACTGAGTTTTTGCTGGATTGTAGCATGCGTCAAAGTAGAACTGTCCGGGTTGTATGTATTCTTTTTGCAAAGGGCTGCGGCCAATGCTCTCCCCCATTCCTACCCCGCTTGCATTGATTACTACATTGCAATCGGCTAGCTTTGAGAAATCCCCGTGGTGCACAAATTCAGCCACCGGAGCAAAATTTTCATTGATGTCTTCAACCAGAGCTTTTGCGCAGGGTTCAAAAACATCTGTAATATAAATCTTTTTGGCACCATAATAGGCCAAAACCGAACACATGGCACGCCCTGCTCCTCCGCCGCCAAAGCAGAAAAACACGCTTTGATCAACCTTGATTCCTGCTTCCTGCGTTAAAGAAGTATAAAATCCGATTCCGTCGGTGTTATAGCCAATTAACTTACCATCAAGGGTTTTTACTACGGTGTTGCACGCTCCCATTTTCTGACATAGTGGGTCCAACTCATCGAGATAGCGCAGTACCCGAACCTTGTTGGGTTTTGTAACAGCAAAACCCGCAGTATTCATATACCGCAGTCCATTGACAATATCTCCTAAATGCTCTTTATCCGCTTCGGTATAGAAATAAATCATATTGAGGCCTGCCGCCTGATACCCTACGTTCTGCATTTGAGCTGCAAAGGACTGTGAAAGCGGCGTACCAATGAGGGTAATTATTTTTGTATTAACATCAATTATCATCCTGTAACCTCTTTTTCTTATAAAGAAGGAATTATGTAACCATTACACTCCTTAATCTTAAGGTAATTTCCGAATTGGAAATGTACACATAAAGGTACTTATATCCCCAAAAACGAAGCTGTAATTTTTCAATCTAGGTTATTTGCCGCAAAGTACGCTTTTGCCTTATCAATACAGTTTCTAGCATGACCAGCCGCTCCAAATTGCTTAATATATTCTAAATTAGGCAACTCAATGGAAAGAGGTAGGTTTGGCAGTGCCTGTATCATTCCACAAATATCCATGATTCCATCCCCCGGGTAAAGTCGGGCTTCCCGAGCGATGTGAAATAAAAAAGGATCATTAATATTGCCTGCAACACATTCTCCATCCAAACAGGTGGGACCGTCACATAAATGGATAAAACGAAAATATTTGGGATTCGTACGAGCCAATTCTGCGGCTGTTACTCCTGCACGCCCGGCGTGAAGAATATCCACTAGAAGGAATAAGTTATCACGTTGTAACTCATCAACGAGAGTGATGCCCTCCTGCAAATTGCGAACTCCAGCCCATGGTAAAAATTCAATGTTATAATTCAATCCATAGCGAGCCGCCATATCTGCAATTAGCCCTGCCTGCTCCATATAAAATTTACGATCTCGAACCCAAACGCTACCCAGTACATCAGTAGCTCCCAACTTGGCAGCCGCTTCAAATGCGGGCTCATACTCATTGATGTCAATATCTGGCCGAATACGAGCCAGCTCTATATCCAACAGAGAGATATCGTATTCTGCCAGTGCTTCCTTTACTGCCTGAAAAAGCCGAATGTCTTTATGTAGTAAATATTCCGGTTCACCGGGCAAATGCATGGGAATGGTTCGCAGACTGACATAGTCATACCCTGCTTCTTTGGCGATTCTTATTTGTTCTACAGGATGAATTCCTGGAATCGTTAAGCAGGCCAATGAATAGGTTCTCATTCTAAATTCCCTCATTCTAAATAATTTAAAATAGGCTGCCACAACAAATGAATTGCGACAGCCCCCCTAATGTCATTACTTATGAGATTTTGCGTGGGAAGGGCTAACATATTTGCCGTTTTCCTTTTTAACCAATCTGCCGTTATCAACCAACTCGTTGGGAGAATAGATATCGTTAATGTTCCAGCAGCCGGGAGTTGGAACAACGATATTTTCCATGGGAACATCCAGCAAATAAGGCTCGTCGGCTTCCAAAGCCTCTTTCAGTGCGGCAGAGAAATCGTCGGCAGATACTACTTTCCTAGACTTTATGCCATATCCCTGCGCAATGACTGACCATTGAGGAGTATAACGTTCTCCGTTGGGAGTATGAAACACGGTACCAAAACGGGTATTATAGTTTGCCGCCTCAAGACCGGCGATAGTCCCAAATGCGGCATTGTTCATAACTACCCAAACCACATTAATACCATACTCTTTGGCTGCAGCCAGCACGGAGGGATTGGTGCCAAAGCCACCATCACCAATTAGAGTGATTACCTTTTTATCAGGAGCAGCCAGCTTAACACCCAACAAAGCAGCGGAACCAAAGCCCATAGTAGCCAGGCCGGAGCAGTGGTGTATCGAGCCGGGAACCTCAATATCGTACTGCTGTGCCATGCCGTTCTTATTCCAACCTACATCGGTTACGATGATGGCATCGCTAGGCAGAAGTTTTTTCACATCACGCAAAATACGCTGAGGTGCCATTGGAAAACGGTTGTCGTCACAAATTGGCTGGTTTTCCTGTTTGAAATGGGCTTTTTCTTTTGCAATCGTTGCCCGTAATTCTGGATGACTGCGGCCCTCCGGGCACAGCAGCTTTACTTCCGCCAGAATTTGCTTCAAGGCAGGCTTCAAATCCGCAATAGCTCCAATATCCACAGGATAATTGCGGCCAATTTCACTGGGGTCTATATCAATTTGCAAGAAATGAGTTCGCTCAGAATCAAAAGTGACTCCTTCATACCAACTGGAACTGTCTGCTTCGGCCAAACGAGTGCCCAGAGCCAAAATAACGTCTGCCTCGGTGGTCATTTTATGGGTTAGTTCAAAACCCCAGAAGCCAGTCTGACCCAACATTAAGGGATGGGTATCGGGAACACAGCCCTGCCCCATTAAAGTACGGGAAATCGGAATATCCAAAAACTCTGCCAATGCTGCCAATTCATCGGAAGCGCCGGAGGAAAGAATACCACCACCCGCATGGAGAACAGGTTGCTTTGCGGCCACCAATTTACTAGCGATTTCTTTGGCAACATCAGGATCAAGAGCAGGTCGAACCGTGATTCGACTATCGCGATAAGTACGGGCAAAATATTCCGTATCAATTTCTCTTGAGAAAATATCCATAGGAACAGAGATTAGTACGGGTCCCGGACGTCCGCTTTCCGCCAAACGAAAAGCTTTATCTAAAATCTCTGGCATCATCTCGGGAGTATCCACTCGCCAGGCGCGCTTAACAAAAGGTTTGTACATATCATATTGACTGCCGTCACAGTGCATATTCACTTCCTGATGAGGGTGTTTTCCATAATAGTAGCTGGGCACGTCTCCGGCGATTACTACCATGGGGATGGAATCTAGAGCAGCATTGAGCACACCAGTGGTGGCATTCGACAAACCTGGGCCTAGGTGGCACATCACTACGCTTGCCTTTTTGGTAATGCGAGCGTAGCCATCCGCAGCAGTAGATGCAATCTGCTCATGACGAACAGAAATAAATTTTAATTTTTTGGAGTCCTTCAGTGCATCCAGCATGGCAATAACGGTATGCCCGCACAAGCCAAACACATATTTTACATCTCTACGCTCAAGATAATCCACAATCTGGTAAGATAAAAGCTTTTTCATATAGTAAGTACATCCTTTCCAACATTTAGTAGCAATTATAAAATTAAGTCATGTGAATTTGGATATGAGAACTAATTCGGTGGCTTAATTCTAATCAAAATTAGATAAAAAGTCCAATTAATGATTTCAATGGCCAGCAAAATAATTTTAATAAGGTTGCAATGGTGACATTTAAAGCTGCGCATGGTATTCTGAATATAAGTCAAATCGGGGAGGGTGTTTTATGACGATACAACAGCTAAAGTGCTTTTCCGTCATGGCGGAGGTTCTTCACTACACTAAGGCCGCCAACCAGCTTTATGTTTCACAGCCAAGTTTGAGCTATTCCATTTCTGAGTTGGAGAAGGAATTGGGCTTTCCTCTGTTTGAGCGCAGGGACAATAAGACGTTTCTCACCCATTTCGGGGAATCCATATTGCCATATGTGAGGGTAGCTCTGGATAAGCTGGAGGCAATACAAATTAAAGCCTATGAATTGGCCGATCCTTTCACAGGCTCGATTAATTTAGGAAACATATACAGCATCAGCTTTGACTTTATCCCCCAGCTTTTGGAGCGCTTTTATACCAATAAGGAAAATGGTAACATTACCGTTAGCTGCGTCCAGGGTGTAAATCGCCTGCTCATCGATAAATTAATGGAGGGGTCTCTTGACCTGATTATTTCCGGCGAGAGTCGGGAGCAAGACTTGATTAGTACGCAGATTTTCACTCAAGAGCTAAATCTGATCGTACCTCAAAACCATCCATTGGCCAAAAGGGAGAGCGTTTTTATCAAAGATTTAAAAGACGAAGGCTTAATCTCTTTGGGTCCGAACAGCAATATTACCGGGCATATTTCTGCTTGCTTCCGCGCACGCGGTCTGGAGCCTAAGTTTGTACTCAGTGTAGCGGAATGTTCCGCTATGGGGGCGTTTATTAGCTCTGAAATGGCGGTGGCCATCGCCCCTGTGGTTCCCTCCTTCCACAGCAACAATGTTTGTATTATCCCCTTTGCCCAACCAGACAACGAGCTGCTGGGCCGGAAAATTTATCTGCAATGGGTGAAGGAACGGTATTTGCCCCCCACGGCTCGAAGACTGAGAGATTTTATCGTTGAGGAATTTGCAGAAAACAAATAGAACACCATTTGTGGCTCGCCTGAGCTGGTACACGAACAGATCTATATAACGGCTATAAAAACTGTAGATAAATCCCCCTTAGCATCGCAATTTTAGCAATGTTAAGGGGGATTTGTAGTAGATTATAGAAAAATTTTTGTTCTAACTAAAATAACGGTATTTTACATGAAGATTATTGAGAGATATACTGAAGCTGTGGATTTGGAATAATCGGATTTGTGAATAACATTCTGGAAAGGAGCATGTTATATTACTATGTCTAATCAAACAAACAAACAAATTACCATTTTGCAAACTAGCTTTGCAAAACGAGAGGATACGGTAGCATATCTGCAACAAAAACTACCGGGCATCCGGGTGACGTATATTACCGATGATACCGTTCTGGCTGATGTACGTGACGCGGGCATTCCCACCAAGGCGGTCATCGAGCGCACAATACTTTATACGATGGCGGCGGAAAAGGCTGGAGCAGACCTGATCTTGTTCTCCTGTTCCACCATGGGAGATGTGGCAGAGCTATGTCAAAAGTTTTCTTCTGTCCCTGTGGTGAGAATCGACGAGCCGATGGCCCGTGAGGCCGTCTCTCTTGGCAGCAAAATCGCCCTTATCTCCACTTTAATGACTACTCAAGCTCCTAGCCGCCGGCTGATAGAGAGACTCGGCCAAGAAGAGGGCAAAGAAATGCAGATTCACTCTGTTGTTCAGCAGGAAGCGTGGGAAGCACTGTCCTCCGGCGACGCAAAGCGTCACAATGAAATTCTGCTGGAGGAAATCCGCAAGCTTGACAGCATGGGATACGATGCGATTGTTATGGCTCAGGTAAGCATGCGGGCTCTTCTGCCCGACCTGAAGGATGTAAAAACTCCGCTGCTATGCAGTTTTTATTCCGGGCTGAACATGGTAGTGGAACGGATTAAGGGGTTGTAAATATGGAAATGAAGACAAGAGATATCCCCACTCTGGAAGCTATGTGCAGCCAGCTTCGACAAGATGTAATTGCCATGGTGAGCAAGGCGGGTTCGGGGCATCCCGGTGGCTCCCTTTCAGCGGCGGAATACGTAACTGCCCTCTATTTTGACTCATTGGAAAATATAGACCCGAAAAACCCCCGTAAATATGACCGCGACCGTTTTGTTCTCTCTAAGGGACACTGCTGCCCCATTTTATATTCTGCTCTAGCACGAAAAGGGTACTTCGACGTGTCGAATCTAACCAAACTGCGGGAATATGGTTCTATTTTACAGGGTCACCCAGACATGAATAAGACCCCCGGCGTAGACATCTCCTCTGGTTCTCTCGGCAACGGACTCGCGGTCGGAGTGGGAATGGCTTTATCCGCCAGAATGAAGAAGCTGAACTACAGAGTCTATGTCATGATGGGAGACGGTGAACTGCAGGAAGGCATGGTTTGGGAGGCAGCTATGTGCGCCGCCCACCATAAAGTAAAAAACATCATTGCTATTGTTGACTGTAATAACCTGCAAATAAACGGCACCATTGACGAGATTATGAGTGTAGAGCCTTTGCCCGACAAATGGCGTGCTTTTGGCTGGAAAGTCATTCAAGTGGCGGACGGCAACGATATGGAACAGGTGCTGGCTTCTCTTGATCAGGCGAAACAGACGGAAGGTCCAGTGGTGATTCTGGCAAAGACAGTAAAGGGCAAGGGTGTCTCTTTTATGGAGAACGTGGCGGCATGGCATGGTCAGGCCCCCAACGCAAAGCAAGAAGAACAAGCTCTTGCTGAATTGAAAATGGGAGGCGGGCAGTAATGGGAATCGCAACAAGATTTGCTTTTGGCAAGGAGCTGACAGAGCTTGCAGCAACAAAAGACTTCGTAGTGTGTAACGCAGATACCAAGGCCTGCGCCTTGGAGAATTTTGGGAAGCTTTACCCAGAGCGGGAATTTTCCATTGGTATTGCGGAGCAAAATCTGATGGGCACAGCGGCGGGCTTTGCCAGCTGCGGAAACAAGGTCTTTGCCTCTACCTTTGCTGTTTTCACCAGTATGCGTGCCTGCGAACAGGTGAGGCAATTTATTTGCTACCCCAAGCTGAATGTAACTGTAGTTGGTACCCATGTCGGTCTTCAGGTTGGAGGCGACGGAGCCACACATGCTGCGATTGAAGATGTTGCTATTTTTCGGGCTATGCCCAATATGACAATTGTGCAACCCTCCGACGAGGTATCTGCTAGGGCAGTCGCTAAAGCAGCCATTGACTTTGACGGACCACTGTACATTCGACTTCACCGCAATCCGGCAGATGACATTCACGACCCGGCCAACTATGAATTTAAACTAGGCAAGGCAGACACCATTGTGGACGACGGCAATAATGCTGCTATTTTTGCCTCTGGCATTCTACTTTCTAAGGCGATAGAAGCATCCAAACGCCTACATGCGGAGGGCATCGGTGTTAAGGTAATTGAAATTCATACAATTAAACCTTTGGATGAAGAAGCAATTATCAAGGCCGCCAAAGAGACTGGTGCCGTGGTCACAGTAGAGGATCACAATATCATAGGTGGATTGGGATCTGCAGTTGCAGAGGTATTGAGCGAAAAAATCCCCACCCCCTTGAAGCGTATTGGTGTGCAGGATCGATTTGCTTCCTCGGGAGATGCTGAGTTACTCTATGCTGAGCACAAAATGTCGGTACCAGATATTGTTTCTGCGGTAAAAGAAGTGATGAGCAAAAAGAAATCCCACTAATTCTATTGGCTAATGACTTTATCAGTGCGCATCTGAAACGCAATGTTGCATGAATGGAAACTTGACTGTACGTATTTGCATGCTTTTCATCTGCACCTAAAACGTGTAAGCGTTGGTGAAAGAGCCGATTAATAAAATCGGCTCTTTTGACTTGCCCCAAGATAATCTTATTTAAAATTACAACTCTTGTACATAGTCAGATCGTTATTTTCCCTTTTCTCGGAGGGGTCTTACGCAAAAGCGCACATATTCAAATGAAGTTAAGAACGTATTGACAAATTAATAAAATGAAAGTAAAATTTATTGTATCGATTTAAAGCGGTAAATTGCATGACGTATGGAAGAAACCTACGTTACAGCTTGAGGACAGTAAGAGGTGGAATAGATGAGTACAGTTACTGTAAAGAACGTAACAATCGGAGAGGGAATCCCCAAAATATGTGTTCCCATTGTAGCCAACACGAAAAAAGAAATCATTGAGGACGCATTGGACATCATAAACAGTCGAGTAGATATGGTTGAGTGGCGCGTAGACTGGTTTGAAGGTGCGTTGAATATCGAAGAAGTGAAGGATGTTCTAAAGAAGCTGTCTTCTATTTTAAATCAAATTCCCTTGCTGTTTACTCTGCGCACCATGAGAGAGGGCGGCAAAATTGACCTGAATCCAGAAGCATATGTAGAAATCAATCAGGCTGTCGTGGCGACGGGCTACGTGGATTTGATTGATGTAGAGGTATTGGCTTGGGAGACAATTGCAGAAAAAATGATAGATAGCGCGCATGCGGCAGGTGTGAAAGTAATTGGGTCAAGCCATCAGTTTGACAGTACACCTTCCCAGGAAGAAATGGTTAATCGGATGAGAAAAATACAGGATCTAGGAGCCGATATCTGTAAAATCGCGGTTATGCCCCAAGACGAAATAGATGTCATCAAATTATTGGAAGCTACGGCAATTATGCGACAGAAATATGCAAAGAAGCCAATCATTACAATGTCTATGGCTAAAATGGGAGTAGTCAGCCGCATTACCGGTGAAATCTTCGGATCTTCGCTGACTTTCGGAACTGTGAAAAAAGCATCTGCACCCGGACAAATTGATACCGAAACGCTCCATCATCTCTTGCAGGATATCCATCAAGTCATTTAAAAAGTGTTAACACCAATTATGAAAACGTGTTATTTAATCACTTAGGATTAAAAAGGCCGACACTTCAGAGTGTCGGCCTTTTCTTTTATAGAAAGCTATGATGCCAAAAGCCAAAGAAAAGCGCTTTGGTTGTGAAGCAAAACTTAGAAAATGTTAAGTTTAGCACAGAGATAATTTTACGACTTACAGCTTTAATAAGCTTTTTGAATTAAAAATTAACTTATTAGGCTTGTATCTCTCGAATGAGATTTACCATTTCAATTGCACCAACCGCACAGTCAAACCCTTTATTACCGGCCTTGGTGCCGGCTCGCTCAATCGCTTGCTCTATGTTTTCTGTTGTCAACACACCGAACATTACTGGTATATCACTATTTAGAGATACATGAGCAATCCCCTTGGAGACCTCACTACACACATAGTCGTAGTGAGTTGTGCTGCCACGAATGACTGCACCAAGGCAAATGATCGCATCATATTTTCCGCTTTTCGCCATTTTAGAAGCAATGAGAGGAATTTCAAAGGCACCCGGTACCCAAGCAATCTCAATGCTGTCCTCACTGACCTCATGACGTTTTAGACCGTCAAGAGCGCCGCCAAGCAGCTTGCTTGTAATAAATTCATTAAACCGTGCGGCAACAATACCAATCCGAATGTCCTTAGATACAAGTTTACCTTCAAATATTTTCATAAATGTAATCTCCCTTTTAATTTAATAATGTAAGATATGGCCCATTTTGTTCTGCTTAGTTTCAAGGTAGAATCGGTCGTCATCGGTAGCGTCCATTTCAATGGGAATGCGCTCAATGATTTCCAACCCAAACCCGGAAAGCTGATAGACCTTATCCGGATTATTGGTTAGCAATCGTAGGGTCTTGGCTCCAAGGTCATGCAATATCTGCGCGCCGATGAAATACTCCCGCATATCTGCTGGAAAGCCAAGTGCAAGATTCGCCTCCAAAGTATCCATGCCCTGATCCTGAAGCGCATAGGCACGCAGCTTATTTATTAGGCCAATTCCACGCCCTTCCTGACGCATGTAAAGCAGAATACCCCTCCCCTCCTTTTCAATTTGGCTCATGGCAACTGCGAACTGCTGGCCGCAGTCACAGCGCGTAGAACCAAACGCATCCCCGGTAAGGCACTCAGAATGAACACGGCACAGCAGATTTTCGCCATCCCCAATCTCACCTTTGACCAGCGCGACATGATGTTCACCATTGAGCTTGCTGACGTATCCGTAGGCCATGAACTCACCATACTTTGTTGGCATAGTGGTACAGGTCACCTGCTCCACGAGCTTATCATTTCGTTTGCGGTATTCCTGCAGGGCCTTGATTGTAACCATTTTAAGACCCCATTTCTGCGCCAACTCCATTAGTTCCGGCGTGCGCATCATGGTTCCGTCATCCCTCATAATTTCACAGCAAAGACCGCATTCTTTCAAACCCGCCAACCGCATCAAATCTACGGTTGCCTCGGTATGTCCATTTCTCTCCAAAACGCCGTTCCTTTTTGCAAGCAGTGGAAACATATGGCCAGGGCGGCGAAAATCCTCTGGCTTGGCATCGTCCGAAATACATTTCATAGCGGTGATGCTGCGCTCTGCTGCTGAAATTCCAGTAGTGGTATCGATATGGTCAACGGATACGGTAAACGCTGTTTCGTGGTTATCTTTGTTATCACTGACCATTTGGGGAAATTGCAGCTTTTTACAAAGCTCTGCGCTCATGGGCATACATATTAGACCCTTGCCATGCACCGCCATAAAATTCACATTTTCAGTGGTGGCAAACTCAGCTGCGCAAATAAAGTCTCCCTCGTCTTCTCTGTCCTCATCGTCTGTAACTAGAATGATTTTTCCAAGACGAAGGTCTGATAACGCCTCTTCAATGGTGCTGTATTCAAACATATTTTTACCTCCTAAAAACCGTATTCAGCAAGAAACCCAGCTGTTATATTGCTGTTTTGCGGTACTCTTTCTATAAGTCGTTCCACATATTTGCCAATGCAGTCATTCTCTAAATTAACCGAATCACCCACACGGCAGCTGGATAGTGTCGTTCTTGATACCGTGTGCGGTATGATGGAAACGCGAAAGCTGTTCTTTGATACCTTTGCCACAGTCAGGCTGATTCCGTCAATGGCAATCGAACCTTTTTCAATAATGTATCGAAGAACTGACGAAGGCGTTTTAATGGTGTACCAAACTGCATTATCATCTCTGCAAATATCGGAAACTGTACCTGTGCCGTCGATATGCCCGGAAACAATGTGACCACCGAATCTGCCGTTTGCGGGCATAGCTCGTTCCAGATTGACAGGGCTTCCTGTTCGCAGGTTCCCAAGGGAAGAACGGTTCAGTGTTTCATGCATTACATCAGCGGTAAAGCCGCTAGGAGAAATAGATATAACTGTAAGGCAGACGCCGTTTACTGCAACGCTGTCGCCAAGGTGAATGTCGTCCATAATCTCCGATGCCTGAACTGACAGAACAGAAGAGCTTGTTCCTTTTTGAATGCTCTGTATTTTACCCACCTCTTCTATGATTCCTGTGAACACCGAATCACCTCACTTTCTAATAAAATATCTTCACCTAACTGTGTGATGACCGGTGCGCTAAGTAAAAAAGCTCCGCTGGGAGAATCAATACCTAAGCCCTCTACTGGAGTTTTTCCGCTACCGCCAAACAGTTTGGGTGCGATATATGCCTGTACCTTATTCACAATGCCGCTTTGCAGTGCTGACCAATTCAGTGTGCCGCCGCATTCCAGCAAAAGGCTGTCAATCTGTTTTTCACCTAATCTTAGCATCAAGCTGTTCAAGTCAATTTGATTCGACCTTTGCGGTACTACCATAACCGCACAACCTGCGGCCAGATATGGCTGATGGCGATTCGTATCGGTTACAGCCGTAACGATGAGGGTCGGAGCAATGTCGGTGGTAGTGACAAGCTTTGCTTGCAACGGTGTTCTTAAATTCGTATCGCAGATGATACGCAGGGGATTTCTGCCATTCTCCAACCGACAGGTCAGCATTGGATCATCTGCAATAACCGTGCCTACGCCTACCATAATGGCAGAATAGCGGTGTCGATCCTCATGTACTCGGCGGCGTGCCTTTTCGCCGGTGATCCATTGGGATTGGCCGGTGCGCGTGGCGATTTTTCCGTCCATGGTCATTGCATATTTCATGACTACATAGGGCGTTTTATTTTGGATGTAATGGAAGAAGCTTATGTTGAGTTTGTCGCATTCATCCTTTGCCATATCCTCTGTTACCTCAATTCCGTGGGAGCGTAAAAGAGCGATTCCTTTCCCTGCGACCATTGGATTGGGATCAAACGAACCGACCACTACACGACTGATGCCGCTTTCAATAATTGCCTCCGTACAGGGCGGTGTTCTACCATAATGACAGCAGGGCTCTAACGTAACATAAAGCGTTGCGCCGACAGCCGATGTGTAGCAATCAGACAGTGCGTTTCGTTCTGCGTGGAATTCGCCATATTTTTGGTGATAGCTCTGCCCAATAATTCTTCCATTCTTAACAATTACTGCCCCTACCATGGGATTAGGGTTTACCCAACCGTAGCCTTGCTTTGCGAGCTGAATAGCAAGGCGCATATATTCTATATCATTCATACAGCACCTCCATAAAACGAAAGAATGCCTTGAACAAAAAGTTCAGGGCATTCTTTCTACCACAAGCGTGAAACTATGCTGCTGCAAATAAAAAGCTCTGGAATATAAAATATATTCCAGAGCAAAAATCGCATACACACAGAAAACTGCGGCTGTTATCTTCTTTCATCCAGACTGTACTGTCGGCTTCGGAATCTCACCGAATCATGCCTTGCGGCTCGTGGGCTTTACCACCGGTAGGGAATTGCACCCTGCCCTGAAGATATTATTCAATTATGTTTATTTTATCACTTAATATGTTCTTGTCAACCAGAAAGTATTTATTTAAGTGTAGATCAAATACGTGCGTAGGGTCTATAGGTCGCACACTGTTATTTTTAGTATCAATTTCCAACGCACAATTAATAGACAGTTTAACATAGTTATGATATATTTTTATTGATAACTGTATTGTGAAAGGAGGAAACAAATGATGTTAGGTTTCTTTTTTAATTATTCAAACTTTTTTAAGAACCGTGCTTTTCATAGCTTCATTTATTTCCTCACGCTGACCGCATTCGCTATGGCATTGCTAAACCCGATTATTGCGCTTTTTCCTGCAATACTCACTATGGTTATCTCTTTTGTATTTGTAATTTCCAAGCATAAAACCGGCTACATTGTCGTGGCTCTTTCAGTGTGCAAGAACGAATAAATACTCCTTCTTCTGAAACTTCACATATAAATCATGTGTGTTTGATGAAGGGGTTTTTGCGCCCAAAAATAAACGCTCTTGTTTGGGCGCTTGATTTAATGTGCAAATTATCAGATACTCCTTCATCATAACGCAATTAGTGTTATGGATAAGGAGTATTTTTTATGAATAAAAACAAAGGCTCTCAAAGAGGGCTTGATACTTTATACGCCGATTTTATTCGAAAGATAAACGATTACCAATGGAACAGTCAGTCAGAATACGAATTGTCCGAATTGCTTCGGGAATGTGTTTTGCATGAAAAAAGAATGCCTGAAGCATACAGCATTTTAAAAGAGATTATTAAGAGGAATACAGGGCTATTACTGTTTGACACACAACTAATGGCCGCATATTCAATGCAGCAAGGACGCATTGCAGAACTTCCTACAGGTGAGGGAAAAAACCTTTCGGCTGTAGTAACTGCTACCACCCTCGCTTTACAGAAGAACCACATACACATATTGGTATTTAATGATTATCTGGCACACCGCAATTATAGTAATAACCTGCCTATATACAAAGCTTGCGGTATATCCTGTGGTTATATCGTGGAAACATCAGACTTTGCGCACCGAAAAATAGCTTATTCATGTGATGTAGTATATGTTTAGCCGTTCCAGCTTTACTCATCCGAAAAGATGCAAGAGCTGGCCGATGACATTATGCTTGACGGTCAGATTAGTCCTCTTGATTCTTTAACTCAGACATATCGTAACCGGTTATTTATGACAGCATATTATAGAAATATTAAGTCTATAGTTTCAGCTTATTTAGCTTTATAGGAGAATCGTCATGGAAAATAATGATATTTCACAAAATAAATGTTTTCGACCTACGATGAAAATATATTCAAATGAATGTATATGTAAACTAAAAAATGATTGTTGTTGTAATTCCTGTTGCGCATTCGTAGGACCCACAGGCCCAACGGGACCAACCGGCCCAACTGGGCCAACAGGAGCAACGGGCGCTACCGGCCCGATTGGACTAACAGGAGCAACGGGCGCTACCGGCCCAACTGGACCAACAGGAGCAACGGGCGCTACTGGTCCGATTGGACTAACAGGAGCAACGGGCGCTACCGGTCCAACTGGACCAACAGGAGCAACGGGCGCTACCGGACCAACTGGACCAACTGGTGATACCGGTCCGATTGGACCAACAGGCCCAACGGGCGCTACCGGTCCCATTGGACCAACAGGAGCAACGGGCGCTACCGGTCCCATTGGACCAACAGGCCCAACGGGCGCTACCGGTCCGATTGGACCAACAGGAGCAACGGGTGATACCGGTCCCATTGGACCAACAGGTCCAACTGGCGCTACCGGTCCCATTGGACCAACAGGCCCAACGGGCGCTACCGGTCCCATTGGACCAACAGGCCCAACTGGTGATACCGGTCCCATTGGACCAACAGGCCCAACGGGCGCTACCGGTCCGATTGGACCAACAGGAGCAACGGGTGATACCGGTCCCATTGGACCAACAGGCCCAACGGGGGCAACAGGTCCAACTGGACCAACAGGCCCAACGGGCGCTACCGGTCCAACAGGAGGAGTTTTATTAAATTTTGCAGATTTCTTCGCGTTAATGCCCCCTGATAATGCAGCAACCGTAGCTCCTGGTACTGATGTGAGTTTCCCACAAGATGGACCAATTAGTGGAACAAATATCACTCGCATAGGCCCCAGCTCGTTTAACTTAGCAACAATTGGCACTTATCAAGTTTTGTTCCAAGTGAGTGTGACTGAAGCAGGCCAACTGATTCTAACTCTTAATGGAGCAGACTTAGCTTATACAGTAGAAGGGCGTGCAACAGGTACTTCGCAAATAGTGGGAATGGCTCTTGTCACAACGACAGTTATTAATTCAATTATCACTGTTCGAAATCCTGCAGGTAATCCAACAGCACTAACTATTACTCCCCTCGCTGGAGGAACAAGACCTGTTTCGGCACACCTAGTTATCACTCAACTTGAATAAAACAATCTTAACGGCCCGCAAGGTTCAAAACTTTGCGGGCTATTTACAGTTAAACAAGCTTTGCATTTTTATAAAATACATATGGTGGAACAAATAGTACCGCCATGATTCCTCAATCATTTCAAAAGAAGAGTTTTTATCCGTTTGACAGCTACTCTTTTGAAATTGATCCTATCTATCCCAAAACTTATGCAGCAACGAAAAATATTCTTCACGGCAATTTATAATTGTAACGTGTCCACCAGTTTGAAAATGATATTCGTTAGCGTTAGGGCAAAGCTCCAGCATCTGTTTGCGCTGCATTGAGTTCGCCAAATGATCCGTATCGCTGTCCACAATCAAAATATCTTTCGGCCTATTTATATACGGCTCAGAAGTAAATATATGGTTAAAAAGGAAATCTTCCATACAGTCAGCCATAATATAAAAATCTTGCTTGGTGATTCTTTTAAAATCCTCTTTGCAAAGTGCGACTAACTTATCTGTATCAGTTTTTCCGGATTTGAATTGCAGTTTTGAAAAAAACGTTCTGCCCAGCCCGTATGTCAATGCAGAAACGGGAAGTACTTTAAGTATTTTACGCATTTTGCGATAAATCTTGACCTCCGACGCATTCGTGGTGTAAGCATCATTTGGGTTCATGGAAGTCAAGCTATGGGAAAACACAATTTTATCAGCAATACTGGGGTACTCTTTTATAAGATTTTGAAGGTATACCCCACCATTGGAATTGCCGATCACATTGCACTTTGTTACTTGTTCCGTATCCAAAACAGCTTTGAGGCCTGTGGCTGTATCGGCAAACGAATGCATAGGCGGAACCGAAAGTGCTATTGTTGTAAATTCTTCTCGAAACTCCTCCGCAAGCGGAAGCCCTAACAAGTGCCCCGAAATATTTGAAAGTATCGCAAGCAGAAAACGCTCTCCATTTCCGCTAATTGTGTATCTCCACCGGTTTTCATCTAGTGTAAGAACCTTTTCCACTGCGGTAAAATTATTAAATTCATATTTTTTTATGACAGAATAATTCATTGTGTTCCCTCGCTTTCATGGTACAGTTGCCACATTAGTTTTTCAACTTCTAAAAATTCGTTATCAATAATTAATTCATCAATCTGCCCGGAACTAGCAAGTATGTTTAAACCGTGCAACATTATATAAATGCGATTACTTAACTGCATAACATGATTGGTGTTTTTGTAAACCTTTTTTAGTATTGTGTTTATTGCACTTGTTGTGTTCAAATAGGCTTCTTTCATTTTTTCTTTTCTGACTTCTGCGGGAAAACTGAAAAAGTACGGGTAGAAGATACAATTTAGCGTATTTTCAAAATTCATCATGTCGTTTTTTTCAAGCTGGTGATAAGAGCGAAACGCTTCCACTAAACTTTTAATGTCTTTCACTTCGGAAAATATCCCCCATACATCCCGAGTTTCATTCTCAACAATGTCCAAAAAGATCTCTTCCACAGAATGATAGTGGTAATAAAGACCACCGACCGACAATTTAAGAGCTTCGCTTATATCTGCCATAGTAACGGCTGAGTAACCCTTTTCAATTATAATCACCTTTGTTGCCCGCTGAATATCCAGCTTTCGCTTGTTTCCTTTTTTCATTGTAATCTCCTTAAACATAAACCGAGTACACCCTCTGTTTTTTTTATACTAACACATGTTTCCCAACTGGTCAATTAAATATATCGCTTTGCACACGAAAAACGGTTACCCAAGCTTTAAATTAAAATTTGCTTAAAAGAATAATTTCAATAAAAAATAATAATCCCGTGACAGACGAACAACTCTGTCACGGGATTATTTTTGAAAGGAGAGCTAACAGTGCAATTTATAAAGATGGCAAATCAGATTTTTAATTACCGGCTCTCCCCCAATGGTTTTAAAGTATTTTGCCTGTTGACTAGCAGAAAAAACATTTTTAACGCGGTAGTTCTTAGCTATCAGACGATTGCTGATTGTTGTGGAATAGATTCTAAAACCGCCAGAAGGGCCGTAGACGAGCTGATTACTAAAGAAATGGTAGTAAAAGAGCATCGTTACAATATTCGAGGATACGGTAGTGACAACTAATATTGTTTGCAGAGGTTTAAAAGATGAACAATAGTAGAGGGCCACCAGGTGTTTTATTTACATTATTTATACTTTTGGAGGAGGTTGAGTGAGTTTATATTCATGGCTAATTACTTGGCTTGATAAATATGAGAAAAAGACGATAAAAAGAAGTACCTACGTAAACTATGAAGGGCATATAAATAATCATCTTATTGTCTTTCAAGATATTGAAATTGCTGACGTAACAACACCGTTTCTGCAAAACTTTTTTAATGATAAATTCGATTCAGGACTTTCTGCAAAAACGATTCGCAATATGGCGATCATCTTAAAACAGGCAATGCAACAAGCGGTTGCCGATGGACTAATTCAACAAAATTGCTCCTTGTATGTAAGTTTACCTAAAGTCGTACAAAAAGAAATTCAAGTTCTTACCCACGAACAAAAAAAGAATATAATCAGAGCGTCTTATTATTATCGTTACGGCGTTTTTGTTAGACTTACTTTGTGCACTGGTTTAAGGATTGGGGAGCTGTTAGGGCTTAAATGGGAGGATATTGACTTTCAGAAAAGTGAACTAAAAATACGAAGAATTCTTCAGAGATGCAAGAATTATTCAAATTTAAAAACATCCACCTCTATATTATTTGATGAGCCGAAGACTAAAAAATCCAAACGGACAATCCCCCTCCCTCCTAACGCAATTGAAGATTTAAGAAAATGGAAGGAACGTCAACAGAATGAAACAGGAACCACCGAATATGTCGTCACAGACCGGCAAGGCAAATATATTGAGCAAACCACATTTAAAAAGTATTACAATCGCATGTTAGATAAATGCTTGATCACTGGCATTACCTTTCATGCCTTGCGTCATACTTTTGCCACACATGCACTGGAAAAAGGGATGGATAAAAAGGTACTGTCAGAAATATTAGGTCACGCTTCTGTTTCTTTCACTCTAGATACTTATGCCCATGTATTGAATACATTTAAGAGAGAAAACATGTAGCTTATGAATGACATCTATGACTCAGATAGTCAGCCACAAAAACTAGTCTTGTCCTTCAAACCTTTTAAAGATCAGTACATTGTATCCATTCCGGATCATAACGCCTATACTTTTATAACCAGTAGCATTCAGGAGGGAATTGAATATGTGGAAGAAAAAAGAGAGGAAATTAGAATTTGCAAGCCCCTTAACTTACCTAAAATACTTGAAGATAAATCAGCTTCAGATATTTTAGTATTTTTAAAATAATCTTCAACTCGGACAAAATGTCCGAGTTACGATCTTGACAAGATAAATCCCATATTAATTGGGATTTATCTTGTCAGAAGGAAGGTCAACTGTGCAAGTGTTTGAAATAATATTCTATGATAAAGAGGACGAAACTGTTTGAGCTTTTATACTGTTCTTGCCAACTTATTGACATAAGGCCTTTTCATCTTGCCACTATCTTGATTTTTTATTTGATATGATGTGATTACGACAAGGAATGTCAATGGTCTTAAGTGTGAAAGATATTATGAGGTGACTACCATGGACTGAATGAAAATTATTCTTCGGGGATTAGTAATCCTTTTATCTGCTCTTTGCACAATCCAATGGTAGGTAAATATGCGTCTTTAAAGATAATGTATATTTTTAATTTTTAAGCAATCAGGAGATGGGAAAATGGGAATGGGATTGGTATTAGCAATAGCTGGTCTAATCGGTCTTGGCTTATTGGCATATTTATTTTATGTCTTATTTAGAGGTGAAGAGTTATGAGCTACATTATATGGCAGGATGTTTGCTTTATCGTTCTCCTGGTGAGCCTGTCTATTCCACTAGGTATTTTTATATATAAAGTTATGACCGGTCAAAAGGTATTTCTGACTCGTGTGCTTGAACCTGTGGAAAAAGGAATTTATAAACTGATGGGCGTAGAGGGTAATGAAGAAATGAGCGCAAAAAGGTATGCGCTTTCTGCCCTTTTATTTAGTGCGGTCGGTCTTGTTTTCCTTTGGCTTTTACAAATTCTGCAAGGCTTTCTACCATTTAACCCGGAAAGAATGGAAGGTACAAGCTGGCATCTGGCTTTTAATACAGCGGCGAGCTTTGTTTCCAATACGAATTGGCAAGCATATTCGGGGGAATCTACGCTGTCTTATCTGACTCAGTTTTTAGGGCTTACTGTACAGAATTTTGTATCGGCGGCAACGGGCATCGCCGTTCTCTTTGCACTGATCAGGGGCTTTATCCTTAAACAGAAAAAGTCTCTCGGCAGCTTTTGGGTAGACTTGACGAAAACAACGCTTTATGTGCTACTTCCACTGTCTTTCATTGTTGCTATTTTATTGGTTTCACAAGGTGTTGTGCAAACATTCAGCCAATACAAAGATGTTGCTATGCTGGAAAGTGGTGCTGTACAAACCATTCCATTAGGCCCTGCGGCAAGCCAGATTGCAATCAAACAGCTTGGAACAAACGGCGGCGGATTTTTCGGAATGAACTCCGCCTTTCCGCTGGAGAATCCCACGCCGTTTACTAACTTGATACAGGTCTTGTCTATTCTGCTGATTCCTGCTGCACTTTGTGTTGCCTTTGGAAAAGCGGTGAAGGACAGCAACCAAGGGCGATCCATTTACATTGCGATGATGGTCTTTTTTGTTGCCGCGCTTGTTGTTACAACCACCAGTGAGCAGTTTGCAGCGCCAATATTTGAAGGCGTTGTAGCCTCCGGCAGTATGGAAGGTAAAGAAATCATACACGGCATCGGTGCGTCCTCTCTGTGGGCAACAGCTACTACGGCGGCGTCAAATGGTTCTGTGAATGCCATGCACGACAGCCTTACTCCGCTTGGCGGCATGATTCCTATGTTCCTGATGCAGCTCGGTGAAATTGTTTTTGGTGGTGTGGGAAGCGGACTTTACGGAATGCTGGCTTTTGTCCTGCTCACAGTATTTATTGCGGGGCTGATGGTCGGTAGAACACCGGAATATTTAGGGAAAAAGGTCGAGCCGTTTGATATGAAAATGGTTTGCCTGATCATTCTCGCCCCTCCGCTTTTAACGCTACTCGGTACTGCTGCCGCCGTTGTTATGCCGGATACAGCGTCATGGCTGACCAATTCTGGCGCTCACGGTTTTTCAGAAATACTATATGCTTTTTCCTCTATGGCAAACAACAACGGCAGCGCCTTTGGCGGCTTCACTGCAAACACTGTGTATATGAATGTTTTAGGCGGGGTTATTATGCTGCTGGTTCGATTTATTCCAGTTGTAGCTACTATTTTTCTGGCTGAAAATATGGCGCAGAAGAAAACTGTTGCGGTCAGCGAGGGAACACTGTCTACCAGCAATACCATGTTTGTCGGGCTTTTAATCGGGGTTATCCTGATAATCGGAGCACTGAGCTTTTTGCCTGCGCTGGCTCTTGGACCGATTGCCGACTACTTTACATCCCGATAGAAAGAGGCGATTAAAATGGAAATAAAAAGTAAGCATAAAGGTATATTCGCTGATGCTCTAAGGCAATCCTTTGTAAAACTTTCCCCCCGCATACAGGTGAAAAATCCTGTGATGCTGGTGGTCTATATAGGCGCTATTTTGACAACTGTTCTGTATGTGCTTTCGTTTGCGGGGCTAAAAGATGAAAGTGCGGAATACACCCTCGCCATAGCGCTGATTCTGTGGTTTACAGTACTGTTTGCCAATTTTGCGGAGGCCATTGCCGAAGGACGTGGACGCGCGCAGGCCGACAGCCTGCGCAGCGCGAGAAAAGACGTAAAGGCAAAAAAGCTGAATTCCGCATCTAACACGGAAGACTATACCGAAGTACTGTCCAACTCACTCAAAAAGGGCGACATTGTATACGTCAAGGCTGGCGACCAAATCCCTATGGACGGCGAAGTGATTGATGGCGCTGCATCTGTAGATGAAAGCGCCATCACGGGAGAGTCCGCACCTGTTATTCGTGAATCAGGCGGCGACCGAAGCGCCGTTACCGGAGGAACAACTTTAGTATCCGACTGGCTAATTATTGAAGTAACGGCGGAAGCGGGAGAAAGCTTCCTTGATAAAATGATTGCCATGGTGGAAGGAGCGACCAGAAAAAAGACCCCCAATGAGATTGCGTTGCAAATTTTGCTGGTGACACTTACCATCATTTTTCTTGTAGTTACAGCGACATTGCTTCCTTTCTCAGACTTTGCAAGCGGCCAGGCAAGGTCAGGCTCCGCTATTTCGATTACCAACTTGATTGCCCTTTTTGTATGCCTTGCACCCACGACGATTGGCGCACTCCTTTCCTCTATTGGTATCGCAGGCATGAGCCGCCTAAATCAGGCAAATGTGCTGGCAATGAGCGGGCGTGCCATTGAAGCCGCCGGGGATGTGGATGTGCTCTTGCTGGATAAGACCGGAACCATTACATTGGGAAACCGACAGGCCAGCGAATTCTTACCGATAAATGGTGTAACCGAGCAGGAGCTTGCCGATGCCGCTCAGCTTTCTTCTTTTGCCGACGAAACCGCCGAAGGAAGAAGTATCGTTGTTTTAGCAAAGGAGAAATTTGGAATACGAGGCCGGGAACTTTCAAAACTGAATGCCACATTTGTACCGTTTACCGCAAAAACAAGAATGAGCGGTATTGATTATCAGAATAATGAGGTTCGTAAAGGGGCCGCAGATGCTATAAAAGCGTATGTGCTAGAAAAAGGCGGTGAGTACTCGGGCGAATGCGGCCAACTTGTGAAGCGTGTTGCCAGAGAGGGTGGAACCCCTCTTGTGGTAGCGAAAAACAATCAGGTGCTGGGTGTTATCTATTTGAAGGACATTGTAAAAAAAGGCGTGAAGGAGCGTTTTGAAGACCTGCGAAAGATGGGCATAAAGACCATTATGATTACAGGCGACAACCCCATGACGGCAGCGGCTATTGCGGCAGAGGCGGGTGTGGACGATTTTCTGGCCGAGGCTACGCCGGAGGCAAAGCTGACGCTTATCCGTGATTATCAGGCAAAAGGTCACTTAGTTGCCATGACGGGTGATGGCACCAATGACGCCCCTGCACTTGCACAGGCTGATGTAGCCGTAGCCATGAACTCTGGTACGCAGGCAGCAAAGGAAGCGGGCAATATGGTAGATTTGGATTCCAGCCCCACAAAGCTCATTGACATCGTGCGGATCGGCAAGCAGCTCCTGATGACAAGAGGCTCGTTGACTACTTTCAGCGTGGCAAACGATGTGGCGAAATACTTTGCCATCATCCCCGTTCTTTTCTTTGGGATTTACCCTCAGCTTGCCGCCCTCAATTTTATGGCACTGACCAGCGCCACAAGCGCCATGCTCTCTGCAATTATTTATAACGCATTGATTATCATTGCACTCATCCCGCTGGCGCTGAAAGGCGTGAAATACCGCGAACTACCTGCCGGAAAGCTGTTAAAACGAAATATCCTGATTTACGGCTTGGGTGGAATAGCCGCACCCTTTGCCGCCATTAAGCTGATTGATATGATTTTGACCGCTTGCGGCCTTGTGTGAGGTGGAAAAATATGAAATTATTAAAACCTGCATTGATATGCTTTGGCGTGATGACGCTGCTTTGCGGTGTACTCTATACCATGGCAGTAACGGGTATTGCACAGTTGGTATTTCCGAATCAGGCAAACGGCAGTGTAATAACCGTTACTTTGAGAGACGGGACACAAAAAAACTATGGCTCCGAACTGATTGCACAGGAATTCACAAAACCGGAGTATCTGATTGGCAGACCCGGAGGCGTGAGCAACCTTTCCCCTGTGAGTAAAGAACAAAAAAAGCTTGTGCAGGAGCGCACCGACTGGTGGCATTCCTTTGACCCGAATAATAAAGCTGATATCCCGATGGATTTGGTAACAGCCTCCGGCAGCGGTGTAGATCCAAACATCTCACCGGCAGCGGCGGAGTATCAAGTGGCAAGAATCGCTACAGCCAGAAATATGACAGAGGATGAAGTAAGAAATATAATTAAGGCCTGTACAAGTGGACGTTTTCTTGGATTTATCGGGGAATCGGCTGTCAATGTTCTTAAGGTTAATTTAGCACTGGATGGTTTGATTTAATTAATAGTATTCGGATATTCACAGAAAGCGGTGCTGCTCGTAATGCATAAGAGCAGCACCAACATGATTTGTGGAGGTGAAAACTGTGGAATGGCTAGATAAATTGGATGCAAAGCAAAAATCATCTGTGCTATGCGGCAGGATTAGAAAGCTGGTAAAACGACAGGACTATCAGCAAAGCGAATTGTTTATCAAAAAAGCTATAGGTAATGATATTCATGCCCCCGAACCCACACAATCTACTTGGCTTGCTTTTGGAAGCACAGGGCAATCATTTAACAGCTATGAAGCATTTTAGGGCTGCATGGGCGCTTGACCCCACTTACTTTCCCGTAAGGCAAAATATGAATTGCTTCGGCGGCTGCTCTCCAAAAGGGAAATGAGCATTTAACGACTCAGACTCTCCACAGGAAAAGAAAGAAAAAAATAAATATATTGTTGAACTAAGATTCGCATGGTATCGGAAATGCGGCCAAAAGAGATTGAATAAAGAGAGTACATATATTACTCAGAGATTATCATTGATATAATCAATGATTGTGATATGATATTAAGTTATAAAGGTGGTGACCAGTCAATGAATCCATTCAATCAGCGACCCGATCCCGATGATATTTTAGATGAGATTCAGGATAACAATGATAAAGGATTGGGTAGGTTAAAAATATTTTTTGGATATGCCGCAGGTGTCGGAAAAACCTATGCCATGCTAGATGATGCACAGGAGCGGTATAAGAGTGGCGTGGATGTTATGGTTGGCTACATTGAGCCTCATACACGCCCGGAAACCATACAGCTTCTGCAGGGTCTGCCAGTGTTGCCGCCTAAAATGATCTTATATAGGAACCTTGAGCTAAAAGAATTTGATTTAGACGAAGCATTAAGGCGCAAGCCGGAGCTGATTTTGGTCGATGAGCTGGCCCACACAAATGCGGAAGGCAGGCGAAATAGAAAAAGGTATCAGGATATAGAGGAATTGTTAAGTGCTGGAATTGATGTATATACGACTGTCAATGTTCAGCACATGGAAAGCCTCAATGATGTGATTGAGAACATCACAAAAATCAAGGTGCAGGAAACAGTGCCGGATTATATCTTTGATCGGGCAGATAAAATCAAACTGGTAGATATTGAGCCGGACGAACTACTGCGACGCTTTGAGTCAGGGAAAATATACCGCCCTGAACGTGCGGAAACGGCTATGCACAATTTCTTTACACATGAGAATCTGCGGCTGTTGCGTGAAATTGCTTTGCGTTGTACAGCAGATAAAATTAGCTATGAGAATCAGAATGAGCGGCGTCTATCAGAAAAGAGAGCAAACACCAAACTGCTGGTATGTATTGGCCCCTCCCCGTCATCTGCAAGGTGCATTCGATGGACGGCGCGGGCCGCTGAAGCCTTTCACGCACATTGGATTGCTTTATATGTCGAAAGTATTGAAAGTGACCACCTTACCAAAGAGCAGAAGAAGACAATCCGAGCCAATATGGATTTGGCCGAAAAACTTGGCGCGGAGAATGTTACCCTCACCGGGCACGATATTGCCATCACTGTATCCGAATATGCTAAGCTCTCCGGCATAACTAATATTGTAGTTGGCAAGAGCAGAAATAAAAAAACAATTAAAAATCTGTTTGAGTTAGATTTTGAGGATAAGTTGATTTCTCTATTACCAAGCATAGAGGTTCATATTATACCTGGTAGCGACACCCGCCGAAGCTATAAAAAGCCCCGCAAGATAAAGCAAAATAAAAACTTTAACTTGTCTTGGGCAGATACCGCGAAAACAATTCCTCTTTTGGCCGCTACTACCTTGCTTTCATTTGGGCTGCGGGAGCTTGACATCGGAGACCAGAATATCATTATGGTCTATATCCTTTCTGTTCTGCTCATTTCACGTGTTACGGAAGGATATTTGTACGGCATCGTCGCTTCTGTAATTAGTGTATTAACCTTTAATTTCTTATTTACAGAGCCTTATTTTACTTTTAACGCCATACAGGCCGGGTACCCCATTACTTTCCTAATTATGCTGTTGGTAGCTGTGATTACAAGCACCTTGACTGTACGCATTAAAACAGAAGCCAAGCTTGCGGTGCAAAGGGAACACCGCACTGAGGTTCTGTACGAAATCAATAAAAAGCTACTTGCCACAAGGGGCCTCGAAAATATTATTACACTTACAAACAATTATATTGTCAACCTGTTTAACCGTTCCGTCGTCTTTTTCATTACAGACCCCGGAGAGGAAGAAGATGGCAGCGTAATGCAGGCGCAGGAGGATGTAGATGGCTCGTTTCTAAATTCTGCTGATGAAAAAGCGGTCGCACATTGGGTATTTCTCAACCAGAAGCAGGCTGGAGCGGGAACCAATACGCTGATGGGGTCGGGAGCGTTTTATATGCCCGTAATCTCCCAGGGAAAAGTTCTCGCGGTTTGGGGGATCTCTTGTGTCAAAGGTAATCTTGATCATAATACCCGCCTGTTTTTACGCATGATTGCTTCACAGGTCGCAATGGCTTTGGAGCGTCAGCACTTGTCTAATGAGCAACGCGATATTATGCTGGAGTCGGAAAAGGAAAAAATGAGGAGCACTCTATTAAGGGCAATCTCTCACGATCTGCGTACACCCCTTTCCGGCATTTTAGGAGCCAGCTCTGCGATACGTGAAAATGGTAAAAGTCTTGATGAAGGCACTCGGGACAAATTAGTAGCCAACATTCAGGAGGAATCTCAGTGGCTGATACGCATGGTGGAAAACCTGCTTTCCGTTACACGAATCAATGAAAACGCCTCGAATCTGACGAAAAGCCCGGAAGCAGCAGAAGAAGTCGTGGGAGAAGCCGTTAGTCGAATCAAGCAAAGATTTCCCCAACGGGAAATCACCGTTCATGTGCCCGATGAATTTTTGGAGGTCCCTATGGACGGAACCTTAATTGTGCAGGTTCTTATTAATCTTCTTGAAAATGCTATTAAGTATTCCACCAGCGATTCTCCCATCGAAATCCGTTTAGAGAAAAATAGAGATTCGGCCCAGTTTGAGGTGCTGGATCGGGGAAAAGGAATTTCCGAAGAGGACTTCCCTTACCTTCTTACAAGCTACAAACCTACTCTCAATAAAAGTCCTGATTCTTCAAGAGGAATGGGAATTGGCCTGTCAATTTGCAAGACGATCGTAAAAGCACACAATGGCAAATTAGAAGCGGAAAACAGAAAAGAAGGCGGGGCGATCTTTCGGTTCACTCTACCGCTGGAAAGAAGTGAGTAAGGATGGAGATAAAGCCGTTAATTTTGGTTATCGAAGACGATACAGCCATCTGTAATTTTATCTCGGCTGTTCTAACATCGAATGACTATCAGGTTGTTCAGGCAAAAACAGCAAAAGAAGGACTTGCCATGTTTACATCCCATGCCCCAGATGTGGTCCTTCTGGATTTAGGGCTGCCGGATATTGACGGCGTGGAGGTATTAAAACAAATACGTGAGTGGTCAAAAACACCTATCGTGGTGGTTTCTGCGCGCGGTCATGAGCGTGAAAAGGTTGTGGCTCTTGATTTTGGGGCGGACGATTATATTGTAAAGCCTTTTGGGACTTCTGAATTACTTGCCCGAATACGTACTGCAATCCGGCATAGTCCCAGAGCCATAGGTGGAGAAGCCCTTGGTGAAGATAATATGACTATTGGTGATCTTGAAATTGATTACGGCAAGAGGATGGTATTTCTTGCCGGAGAGAAAATTCATCTGACTCCTGTTGAATACAGAATCTTGGTTCTGCTTTCAAAAAATGCAGGAAAGGTTCTCACACATGATTATATCATGAAAGAAATATGGGGATTGTATGGAAACGACAGCCACACGCTGCGCGTTAACATGGCAAATATCCGAAGAAAGATAGAAGCAAATCCGGGAACGCCAAAGTATATTCTTACAGAAATGGGTGTCGGGTACCGAATGATTGAAGATTCACGCTAAAGATTGTCAAATCAATTCAAGATTCAGCTGGCCGCGGATAATACCCGGCCAGCTTTACTGCTTTTGACATATTTTACTACAAAATCGGCTCGGTAATTGATATTTCACTCATGAGATACATTGATTAGCAAGGTAAAGTCTTTTACTTGGCCAATACCAGAATACAGCTCTAATTTATAAAGGTCATGTCACTCTTGGAGTATCACGCGAAGATTTTAGAATAATATCAAATTCAAATGAATCCAGGCCCCCCTTTCCCCCACCCAAGGGAAACAAAAACGCTGTTTGGGTACTGCCACAGCTTGTATGCACTGTTAAATTTATGGAAATAACTAATAACGGAGGATTAAGGCAGCCTGTTTATAAAGGCTTACGTGATGATAAAGAGCCAATAGATCGTTAGGATAATCCAAAGTAGTTTTCCATATAAAATAAATAAGTCGGACAAAAAATGAACTGCACCCCATTTGTTAGACAGTATGATATACTGAAAACAAATGGGGTGCAGTTCAAAATGTCCGACTTCTTAGTCTATCTTCTATATTACGGAAATACAGTGTGATGCTCATGCAGACGGCGCGCAACACTGTCTGCGAGAATAAAGCTGATTTAATATTTCTTTCTCATAATAAACATAATGGGAAGCTTGACCTATTTCATAAAGCATTAACGCATGTTCCATTGCTTTCAAAATTTTATCCCTATGTAATCTGATAGTAATCAAATTTATATTTGTCGCTGTGCAAAAACATTTGGAAAACTGGAATATGTTTTTTTTGAGCAATAGAAATAACCCGTTCTTTAGCTGCGCTTTTGGAAGTCGCATTGTAGGAGCCTCGCTTAATAATTGGAAAACACGCCATTCTTTTTCATAACTCCAATCTTGACTTTTACATAATAGCCCTAACATAAGTTTTTCCAAAAAATCCGGCGGCAACTTTTTTGTCTTTATCATTTGCATCATTGCTTTTCCGCTAAACATTACCTTTGAAAGTAAAGGACGATTTTCTGTATAAATGACTGGAAACAGCATTAACTGTGTTGGCAACAAATCAGGGTATCTTCGTTCAATTAGTGTTGCAGTAAAATCATACTCCAAGCAAAATCCATAATGCTTATTTGCATAATGCGACCACATTAAAGAAGAATCCATTCGCTCGCTTAGGCAGGTAATACGAAATTGCTCGTCAATCAATTTTCGGCTTTTTACCATTGCTTCATTTGAAAGCTGATTGAATTTTTCTTTTATGTCATTAAGTTCTTTAATAGAAAAATCGTTCGCATCTCCTGATAGCTGGTAAGTATATCGCAAAAAATCAAATATTCCAAATACATTTCCGTCTCTGCTACTCATAAAGCTATCTGGTTCTGTTTCAATTTTGAGTTTCATATCACGGGGTGCAACTTTTAAAATAAAATCAACGTTTTTAGGATCACAATTTTTAGTTATAATTTCGCAAAAGGTGGGATTGTTATATAGAAGATCCACTATGACTTGTTTATCATGTATTGTCAAAGAATTTGCAACCAATTTCTTGAGCATATTAGGACTTTCATCAGATAAAGAGTGTAATAATTCTGCATACACGCTTGCTAAAGGATCTTCATCGGGGATCAATCCAGTAATAAGTTTTGTAAGAGATCCCAAATTTTCCGAAGTAATGGAGTCAGTGCTAAATTCATCTGTTGAATTGCCAAAAAGGAGTTTAATGGCCTTACGATTCTGTGGGGTCAATTGCTTCTTTTTTTTTAATTCTTGAAACAACAAATCCCTTATTAACTCCGACTGAGAAAAGCCCAAAAAACAATCAAAAGGATCATTGAACTTACTTGGATTTTGGAAAAACAAGATATTATTTTCAAAATTATCAATATTGTAATCTATCGTTGTTGAAGTACGACCAGCTTCATCACAAACATAGCAATATTTATATAAGGGGATGTTGGCATGCTCTATTTTTTCTGCTCTTAATTGAGTGCCCTCTTTGTTAAGATTGCAAGTAAAAAGTTTATGAATATAACTTTTTACCCAAGAATTATCACTATTAGGCATTTACCATTCCTCCTTTAATTCAAATACAAATGCAATATTTTATGTTCAGTATTCTGGCGACTGCCTCTTCTGTATTATCTACTTTTATAATTGCCCAGTATTGCTATCAGTTGCATAGCATTCGTTGTCCATGGCGATACTTCGCATAGGGAGTGATAATATGCAATCTGATAAAACATGTCCCATTCTGGAACAGTACTTGGCTTATCTCATTACAATTAAAGGACGTAGCCAAAATACAATTCTTGAGTATAGAATGGATTTGCTTCAATTCTTCCGTTATCTTGCAGCCCAACGAGGCATTACGGACGCCAGTTTTAAGTTCGCTGATGTGGATTTCATCCGTTCCATTCAACTGACCGATATGTACGGCTTCATCGCGTATCATCATGAAACGCTTCATAATTCGCCGGGCACACGATGCAGAAAGATCGTTTCAATCCGACAATTCTGGAAGTATCTCAAATTCAAGGCGCATATTGTAGATAATAATATTGCCGAAGAATTGGAAACGCCAAAGCTGCCCAAGCGTATCGTTCGCTGTATGACCTTAGAGGAATCAGTGCGACTCCTGATTGAAGCCAGCTCCACCTCAACACGAGATAACTGTATCATAACAATCTTCCTGAATTGTGCTTTGCGTTTATCTGAGTTAGCAGCCCTCAATGTTGAGCAGGTTGATAGCAATGTATTGACTGTAATTGGTAAGGGCAATAAAGAACGGAAAATATATATGACACCAGCAGTCAAGCAGGCCTTATCCAAATGGCTCCCGGTTCGCCAGTGCATGAATGTAGATACCAACGCGTTGTTCATTTCTCGGAATCATCAACGCCTCACTACGCGGTCCATTCAGAATGTTGTAAAGAAGCATATCATAGCTTCGGGCATCCCCCCAGAAGGCTTGTCCACGCATAAGCTCCGTCACACGGCAGCAACCCTCATGTACAAGTATGGGCATGTGGATATTCGATCCCTACAACAGATTCTCGGGCACGAAAGCATAGCAACTACGGAAATCTACACCCATGTCGATGACAACCAGCTTCATGCTGCCGTCAACGCCAACCCCTTAGCCATGATGTTCAACTGAACATCATGGCTATTAAACATAATACAACGCTCGGCAGACTGGAATTATTAATTGCGAAAAAAGGGGCGGTGGGGACAGAAAATTTTGCAGACTGCCCCATGCGCGGTTGCTTTTTGTGCAAAATCCCGTTAAGATAATGAAACCATGCAATCTGTGAGAGGAATTTGAGGGAACAAACATGAGTATATTGACAGTCAGTCATGTCAGTCACGGCTTCGGGGCCAGACAGATTTTAAAAGACGCGTCCTTCCGCTTGCTCAAAGGCGAGCATATCGGCCTTGTGGGCGCAAACGGCGAGGGAAAGACCACCTTTTTAGACATCATCACCGGCAAGCGGATGCCAGACGAGGGAACAGTGGAGTGGTGTAACCACATCACAACAGGGTATCTGGATCAGTTCAGCGTACTGGAGAAAGGAAAGACCATCCGCGATATTCTACGCTCCGCCTTTGCACCCCTGTACAAGCTGGAGCAGGAGCTGCTGGCAAATTATGACCGGATGGGCGAGTGCGAGGGTGATACGCTGGAGAAGCTGATGGAGGATGTGGGCGAAATTCAGGAGATTCTGGAGCAGTCCGGTTTCTACGTGATAGATTCCCGCATTGAGGAGTATGCCAACGGTCTGGGGCTGGGGGACATCGGACTGGAACGGGATGTCAGCGAGTTGTCCGGCGGTCAGCGGGCAAAAGTGCTTTTGACGAAGCTTCTGCTGGAAAACCCAATGATCCTGATTCTGGACGAGCCGACTAACTTTCTGGATGAGAACCACATCGCGTGGCTAAAACGGTTCCTGCAGAACTACGAGAACGCCTTCATTCTGGTATCCCACGATACTCCGTTCCTCAACGATGTGGTCAACGTGATCTATCATGTGGAGAACACTGTGCTGACCCGCTACTCCGGCGACTATGAGCAGTTTCGGGCACTCTATGACATCAAACGCCATCAGCTGGGACAGGCGTATGTGAAGCAGCAGAAGGAGATTGCCCAGCTGGAGGACTTTGTGGCCCGCAATAAGGCCCGTGCCGCCACCGCCACGCTGGCGCGGAGCCGTCAGAAGCGACTGGACAAGATGGATGTCATTGAACTGGGGATGGACAAGCCCAAGCCTGTCTTCTCTTTCACACCTGCCCGTACCCCTAGCCGCGAGGTCATCGTAGCCAAGCAACTGGTGCTGGGTTACAGCGAGCCGCTGACCCGTCCCGTGGATGTGACGGTGGAGCGCAACCAGAAAATCGCCATCCGCGGTGTCAACGGTCTGGGAAAATCTACGCTGCTGAAAACTCTGCTAGGCCTGATTCCGCCGGTGTCCGGTACGGTGGAGTTGGGTCAGTTTGCCGAGGTGGGATACTTCGAGCAGGAGGAGCGGGGCAACGACAACACGGCGCTGGTGGAGATCTGGCAGGAATTCCCCAAAATGAGCAACGGTGAGGTGCGGGGCGCGCTGGCGCGCTGCGGCCTGACCACCGAGCATATTACCACACAGATGCGGGTGCTCTCTGGTGGCGAGAACGCGAAGGTTCGGCTGTGCAAGCTGATGCTGCGCCCCATGAATCTGCTAGTGCTGGACGAACCCACCAACCATCTGGATGTGGACGCGAAGGACGCTCTGCGGGACGCCATCCGTGATTACAAGGGTACCATGCTGCTGGTGAGCCACGAACCGGAGTTTTACAGCGATCTGGTCACACAGGTGTGGAACGTGGAGGAGTGGACAACGAAGCTGATTTGATTTCGAATAAACATAATGGGTAGTTGGCTGCTATTCTATGTTATAAGGTTCATCTTAAAAATAACTAGCAGCTCTAACGTATACTTAAATGATTAGGACATACGAATAATGTTAAATTGAATAATGAACTGTTATTATGCGAAAAGTTCTGGAATGTTATATCTTACTTCTGTTGCTTCATGCCTAACACTCTTATTCTGGCATGACAATAAATCTGTTTTGATTCTATACTCGCCATCTTTTATGGTTATAAAATCTCTTTGATGGTTCTTGATGTATGTAGATGCCTCTCTTGAAAACCCATTTCGTTGCAATAGTATAGTTAGTGGATTTGTTGTTCCATACTCCACATATTCATACCAATCATTATTAAGCAAAGATAAATTATGGAACCTTTTATATTCAAGCGAAAAACGCAGAAAATAATTAGAAATTCGGAATAAAATTACATCTTCAATGGCATTAAGTGTAGATGATATTACTGCATTCTTGTGCTCTTTTGTATCATTATAAGCAATGATCTGACCATCAATTTCAACTCCACTAGCTGGATTTTTTTGTTTATAATCAATTGCTGCGTTCATAATAAAGCTCAATCCGTTACCAGACATCCACTGTAATAGAATCACTGTGTACCATTTTAGTTTTCCGAGTTGCTGTGTTTGCTGTGTGCGATAACCTAATGTGGATTTTTCATAAATCTCCCACTTGAAAACTCCACATAGCGTTTCGAGAAACTGGATAATAGCACTATAGTCAAACTTACCGTTAGTGCCAGAGTCAGGATATTTTAGCCCTTTTGCTATTGCTGTTGTTAGATTATCTATTTGATCAACCGATATATTAATGTCATCCCCTGTTTGGGGTTTAGAACTAAAAGCGGTCTTAATCTGAGATATCATGCCCTCATCGAGATAAGATGAAAATTCGTTGAGTACATAACTCTTATCATTGGAAGATAAAATATCTTGTAGTAGTATTATGGCAAACCGTCTCATAAGAGCATAATTATCGGCGGACTGATTATTTGGATATCGTAGTAATTCTATATTCCCTGCAATCAGACTTTCAACGATTTTTTGCTTTTGTACTTTTGTAAGTTCTGAAGCCAATGATAATTTTTGGTCTGGGACTTCCTTTTGCAATAATTCCTCAAATTTATTGTTACTTGTTCTTTCATCAACTTTAACTAAGATGACATTACCATATAGGTTAAATTCGATGCGCCCAACGCGACCAATAAGATTCCTGAAATCAACTGGAGACATATCGGAACGACCATTTTTATAGCTTGTTATAAACAGATTGTCTGCCGGAAGGTTTACCCCTTCCACCAAGGTGCTTGTACAAAAAATTGTTTTGATATCTCCTGCTTTGTAGAGTTCTTCAATCCGCATTCTAATATCTGACGGAAGATAACCTATGTGATATGCTACACCCTTTTCCAATGTTTCTGCGAGAAAATAATCTGCGTGTATTCCATTTTTGATGTCCTTGATTAACTCTTTTAGTTCTGGACTTATTTGTGTAGCAGAGGAATATTTTTTTGCGTAGTCTAATGCGTACGAAACCGCCTTTGCTGTAGAGCTGCAATATACAATATTTTGAGAGTTATTGTCCATCAATGAAATAAGCTCGCTGAGATCTACTGTTCTGCTAAAGCTACATACGTCGGCAAAGCTGCTATTATAATCATTATAAGAGCGAATTGAGTTCGTGGTAAGATCAACAAGATGTTTTGTCTGGCTAACAGGGGCGTAATCACAGGCAATTTCGGATAATTGACCTTTATCCACTAATGGGATAAGGTTTAGATATACTCCCGGGTTCGGAATATTGGGCGACGAAAAAATGATATGCGTCCCCGCGCTTCGTTCTGCAACCAAATCGATTACTTTATAGTAGAATGGGCTTCTGCTATCTCTGCTCGAAATTTTATGGGCCTCATCAATAAAAAGGTAGTCAAGTTTAAAATTCTTGTATTCTGTCAATAGATAGAGTAATCTCTCAGGTGTCATAACAAGAATAAAGTTGTGCTTCTGTTTGAGAACAATAGCGCCTGCCGAATTAATCATCCTATAATCCTTTTCGGCAAGCATGTCCTTCAAGTCATCAATCACTTTGCTTGATACTTCGTTTATTAGTGCTTTGGTAGGAACGAGTATAGCGAAATTATTCTTTTTTCCATCAAGAATTTGCTTTTTAATAAACATCCGCATAATAAATGATTTACCCATTGAAGTAGGGCCTGAATAGCTAAAGAATTGCTTATCCAGTTCGTCATACACTACTTTTTGCGATTTAAAAAAATGAAGTTCAGGATCAGCCGGAATACTCATTAATTTGCGGACATACTCGTTATATGACCGATCTAAAAGATCAGTACCCGTAAACATTGAGATATACTGTCCAAGACCACGGTAATTTCCGGCATTTGTTAATACAGAGCCTATATAAAACTTTATAGTTTCGTTTTCTGGATAAAGGGCATTCAAAAGGGCAACTATTTCCTGCGCCCAGATTTTATGTTTCTCTGATCTTTTGGAATGGACTGACTTTGAAAGAAGATCAGCAAAACGCAAAGCATGACTGATCTGTATCTGCCTTTTTGCGACCTTACTGTTTCCAAAAAGCATAAGAGAGTAGTTGTACAAAATATTATCGTACAATTCATTCAAGTAAGTATTTTTCTCTATGTCCCGATATAAAACATCTCCGAATCTTTTCGCCATTACTCTATTCCCCTTTTAGCTTTTTGATGATAGCGGCACGATCTGTTAAGGCATCATCAAAGGGCAGGACATAGAAATAGAATGAAAATGCTCCCAACGCTTTTCCTAAAATCTTTGAAGCTATATGAGCCACATTGTCTTGTATATCTTTTTTCATCTGATCCTGCACGGCCTGACGATATTTGGAATTTGAAAATTGATTAGCATCCAAACCGAGAGTATAGCCAAGAAAAACGCCAAATGCTTTATCTATCGGATAGCTTAAATCCCTCTTGCTCGGTACAATTTGCGCTTTTATGTAATTCGCTGTTGCATCATCAAAAGCTTCTTTGAAAATATTTGTCTCGATTAACCGGAGTTCATTATCAGGAGACGAATTTGCCTTTTCAAGAGAATCAAAAGCATCATTAATAGCGGTTTTCAAACTTCCTATTATTTTTGATTCACCAAGTATAAGTTGACAAAAAGGATTGCCATCTTCGTCATTACAGTTTAACAAATGGATTCCGTCGCTTCCATAAACATACTGGTTTTCAGAAGTTTTAAGTTCTATCTTGCTTAAAAGCTTTGGGGCATTTAGTTTTTGTTCTAGGAACAAATACAACAGTATCTCACCCAGTTCACCACCAGCACCGCTATCTTTTGAATTTTTAGCTGTTCTTAATAGTTCTTGGGCCTTTAGTCCAATTGCTTCTTCTTCATCATTGAGCTTAAATTTTTCAATTTCTGCTCTGGAAAATACATATCGGCCAATATTTTTCTGCAAGAATTGATGAAGGCCGATATGACTAAATGCATTATTCTGAACATCAAGACTAAATATACGGAAGCAGTTTGGATTGGCAAGTTTCAGATCCTCTGAATGCACCTCATAAAAGACAGAATCAAATCCTGCCCCTTTACTTGTAATATTCAAACCTCTAGGCTTGACCATTTTAACTTCCTCCAATCGTACGCAAAACAAAATTGCTCTGAGCTATTCGTATTTTTCTAAATGGATTTCTCATTTTGCCATCGATATATGAATGCTTAACTCTATAATAAAACGCTATATTAGTTTTACATTGTGGTACAAAACCTGCTGTTGAGCGAGCTTCCCCTAATTGCTATAACTAGAAGTAACTAATCATCATTAATTACCCAAGAGCCTGCTGAAGCATTTTTATTAATCTGCACTCCTCATTACTCTCATTTGTCATAAGTCTTAGTATAGGAATCCCAGCCTGTTTAAGAATTTTATTTTTCATTATATCCCTCTCGTGCTGTCTGGTACCTGGTTTATGGAATGCATAACCATCAACTTCTACAGTTAAAATAGGCTTTTTATCCATATTATCATAAATCAGAAAATCTACATGAGTATTGGGATTGGTAACGTAGACAATCTCATCCTTGGATAGCTCAGATACCTTTTTTAACAGCAGCCGCAAAGGATAGTGATAATAGACTTTCAACTTTGCAAACTCATTCTTACTCAATACACGCCGAATAATAGAATCTAGTAATTCTTCAGAAGGGTATTCAAATATTCTTTTTTTATTGGCAAAATTTAATTCTCTTCTTTGCGAATACTGCTTATACAGCAGGTCAAAAACAGAACAAATCTTACTGTCTATTACCTCATAATTATGGTATTGCATATATTTTACAAGATCACCAATATTTGTATTTTCGTTTCCTTCATTACCAGACACAACCACTCGCAGGCGTTTTTCTGCCCGAGATATCGCCACATTGAGCATATCAGGTTTGTCCACAAATTTTGATATCTGATTATCAACAGTCGTAATAATAATATTTTCTTTTTCCCTTCCCTGATATTTATGTACCGTCTCCACCTCAATTCCGGTGTCCCCCAACTGTTCAGATACAGCATTGGTCTGCTCTCTATAAGGTGAGATAACACCAATATCATTTCCCGAAATATCGGCCCCTAGATTGGGTAGTACCTCGTTTAATATTACGTCAATTTGCCTCTGGTTATATCGGCCCCTAGCATGATTTCCCTCAACCGTACGATATGTTTTCAAGACATCCGATTCTCCGTTGTCTTTTGTCATTATAATCAGTTGTCCATTATAAAATTTACGGTTGCAGAAATCAATAATTCTAGGGTGACAACGATAGTGTTCGCGCAATAACGTTTTGGGGATATTAGGAAATAAGCTACCAATTGAAGATAGCAAGCTATTGGAGGAATATTCGTACTCCTGCGGCAATTGAAACTCACGGAAAATGGCTTGGGTTACTTTAGCAACCTTATCCGGCACTATATTAGGAAGCTGCTTTAAATCCCCCACAACTACCAGATTTTTGGCGCAGGAAAGTGCAAGAGCACCCTTAACAACGTCCACCTGAGATGCTTCATCAATAATTAGGTAGTCATAAGTAACGTTTTCTAGGCTTTTAATCAGTGATTCCGTTGTGCTGAGAATCAGCGGGTACTGATCAAGAAAATCGCTAGCATTTTTCCAAAACACCTCGTCTGTGAAGACAGGCCGTGATTTGCGCCCTTTGTATTTTTCGAAGAGCGTGGCTTTCAGTAGTTCCATAGAGCAGTGGGTATGCTCTTGCATTTTCTCGGGAAAATGGAATTCCAGCAGTATTTCTTCCTGAAATTTAATTTCATTTTCTAGCTCCTGAATTCTCAAATCATAGTATTGCTTTTGGAACTCGGTAATTATATCATTCAGCGGGGATTTGTAAAATGCTAAGTCAAATTGACCGTAACGCAGTCTGCTCATAAAACTGAACCAAAATGGCGCCCGACGTCTTTTTGGGGAAAACATCTCGCATTTCAACCATAAATCTAACAGATTATTTGATTGCAAAACGGAGAATCCTTTTTTTCGTGATAGTGGTAGATGGTTTTCTATGTTGTGGTAATACTCATAAAAATAGGCAGCTTCCAGTTTGATATCTGAAAGTTGCTGTTTAGCAAAAGCTACTTTGTTTTGGACCTTGAGTTTATCATCCAAATCTTTAGCCAATTCGGATAGCTTTCTTTGTGTCTGAGACAGAGATTCATTCTCCACTTTCCAGCTTGTCATATCAGGATAGACGCCGGATTGTTCACTAATAAAATTGTTCTTGTTATCTTTGTTACCAAGAAAGGCACCAATAAAGGAGAGATTATACTTTTCCAGCTTTTCCTGCACATTTTGTGTTGGAGAATTATTATTAGAGACGACAGCTACGGTTTTCCCGCGTAGCAGCGCATTGGCAATGATATTGAGGATTGTCTGGGTTTTACCGGTTCCAGGGGGGCCCTCAATGAGGCTGATTTGATTTTGAAATGCTTTTTCTACTGCTTCTTTCTGGCTGAGGTTAAATCCGAATGGAAAAATAATAGGAGTGTCATCGCACAACGCATTCAACACATCAGCTGGTGAAAGATATTTAGCCAAAGCAGAATGCTCTCCAACAAACTTCAATTCGTCATACTGTAGTTTTAGTATACTGTCTTGATTTGAATTTTTTAATCCCACAATATCTGCAACTCGAGAAAAATACTTAAGGCACTCTGCGGCATTTCCTTTATCCAGAAAAGAATATTCAATTGTAACTTCAGATTTTTTGTGCAGGCTTAAATAAGGATTGCCTTTAGAGGCGATACGGATATAAAATCCAAAATCATAACTACAAGCATCTGAGAGAATTTGCTTACCATTTCTTGAAATGCGGATTTTCTCTGGTGACAAAACCTGCGGATTTTCATAATACTCAACCAGATCAGCACTTGGCGTATATACAACACTATTATTGTGGAATTGAATTCGATATCGGCTGTCAACTCGTTGACAAAACTTAATATCCCTAGTACAGTCTTTTCCCTTAAATAGAATCAGGTATTTCGTCTCATCCATTTTGAAACTCCTTGTTGCCGTATCAATTACAAGGCAAGTAATGGGAACAGCAAAAATAAGATATAGTAAATCAGATTTGTTAGAATACTTACATATTTATACTACTTCACATAATTTTCATTATGTCATATACCCTTTTTTTAATTATATCTCTAAAATCGTCAATATTCAACCAAATTTTACCAATTGTACTATATAAAAATAGCCGAACTATGATAGTTCGGCTAAAAAATATATTCAGAATGCTATTTCTTTCTCCAATATAAAATGTGAAATTTAGAAAATGGCATAATGTAACCCTCTTAACAACAATTATAACTATAAGAAATCTTGCAAATCTTACACTAATCAAAACGTAAATGAAGTACGTTCCGAACACTAAAATGTCATTAACACGGATTGGTTTTCTGTGTTATCTCACGGTAGCATGGTTACTATATTCTTCTCAAGAGTCTCAGACGTACAGTTCACCAGCTGCGTCTAGGCTCCTGTTTTTTTCTATTCAGTAATAAAATGAGATCGTGGATGTAGTGAATCCACTTAATACTGAATGCCAAAATCGGTATAGGATGTAACAATACTCTTTGATAGACTGTGCAGCCACGACCTTAATAGTTAGAGGCTGTTAAGCGAGCGCGCCTGCCCTGCATAGCAGAAGAGAGCAAATACGTATCTGGTGAGAGTAGCCAGTTATAGAACTAACCAGACTCGATTATTCACGACACTTTTCTATATATAATGGGGGTTCAATTCCAGTTGCTGGCGCCCTTTCCATATAAATTTATCATAAAACAGAAACAAGCCCATATTTCTATGGGCTTGTTTCTGTATGTTTGGTTGCGGAGGCCAGATTTGAACTGACGACCTTCGGGTTATGAGCCCGACGAGCTACCGGACTGCTCCACTCCGCGATATTTTTGCGTCTCTTCAAGAGCGCTTAACTATAATAACATCGTTAACCTAAGAAGTCAAGCCTTTTTGAAAAAAATGTTAATTTAATTAAAAAAGAGTTTTTTGATTTGCTTGTCCCCTCAATTAGTATGTGATATACTTTTCTCAAATTTAGTTGCATATGCAGTTAGGGAGTGCTCTGTAATGGTATCGATTCGAGAATATCAAGACAAAGATATTCCTATGTTAACAAAAATATGGAATACAATTGTAGAAGAAGGAAATTCATTTCCTCAAACAGATTATCTCACACTGGAGCAAGCGGTTGATTTTTTTGCGGAACAGAGCTTTACCGCAGTGGCAGAAGAAAACGGTGTGATTATGGGATTATATATCCTCCACCCAAACAACGTGGGGCGCTGTAATCACCAAGCCAATGCTGGGTATATGATACTGCCGGCGTACAGAGGGAACGGAATAGGAAAACTTTTAGTTCAGCATTCCTTAGAAAAGAGCAAAGCTCTTGGTTTTCAACTTCTCCAATTCAATGCCGTAGTAAAAAGCAATATTCACGCTATTCGATTATATCGTGAATTAGGCTTTGTTGAAATCGGTACGGTCCCACTTGGTTTTCGGATGAAAGACCATACCTACCAAGATATTATTTTATTTTACCATACTCTGTAACGCTTTTGCCAGCAACAAAGCCGTATGAGCATGGCCTCTTTCCTATTCCCTTCACTAAATTAGATGTGGAGAGAGAGTTTTTTATTGCAAAATTACAGTAATATAGGTGTAAATAATGCAATTTGATAAAAAAAATCAGAAAAAATCATTTTATTTCTTTAAAATAGATTGACTAAAAAATAACAACGTGATAAAATTCAATTATTCGGTATATGTTTGTATCTATGAGGGCTTCATGTTTTCAATATAAGTATACCAACTATACGATTTACTCTAGTTGTTACATTTTCTTATATACAATATCTTAGATGTTGTTTTTAACCTGCTTATGACACACTTTTCCCATATATATTAAGTAATGAACCCCCGAAAGGGCCCGTCTATATTAGATGGGCCCTTTCGGGGGTTTAGGATATTTTACTGTTTACTATCACATCGCAGGGATGGCATAAGCCAATTAATTGGGGGGAGGGTACATCATGCAATTATTAAGCCGTTTTAATTCCTTCTTGAGTAAAATACGCATCAATTGATTCCAAATCATAATATTGTCCATTATGTATGAAACCGAGGTGCAAAAATCCGGGGTTGTATTCCGCTCCATCTTTTTGCGCCGGTACAATGCATAACTCAATTAAATCGTTATGACTGACCTGTGTCAGCTTTCTGTCCAGCTCTTCTTTTGTTACCAGTATTCTCATTGGTGTTATACATCCTTTCTATTTATCACTCATTTTCTGTCTTTTATTATATCTTATTGGTATGGTGAATCTTGTCAAATTATACGTTTATTTCCTGAATCCCTTAAAAATGGAGGTTTTATGAATATTCCGCCGTTTAATTGTAATTCTTTCGGTTACAATGCCTAATATGCCAAAATATGCCACGAAACACTAGCGAAATATCTCAACAAATCAGTATTTTTGATTTTTACTATTCTTTTTATGACCTAATTTTAACTGTATAAAATTCGAGTTTTTTTGCATAATTGTCGAATCTTCGGAATCAAATGAAAAGATGTCGAAAAAGTTTTAGCCACCTTGTTGACAAATAAAATAGCCCATGATATAATACTCAAGCAATCAAATGGTTGCGAAAAAACATGCGAGAGTGGCGGAATTGGCAGACGCGCTAGATTCAGGTTCTAGTGAGCGCAAGCTCATAGGAGTTCAAGTCTCCTCCCTCGCACCAAAACAGAGCAGAAACAATTGTTTCTGCTCTGTTTTTTTGTTTCTACTCTATTTTTATTTAAAATGTACCAATCTTGCCTTAAAAGGGTTCTATTCTATCTGTGTACAAAACTGTATTTCTCTTCCTTTTTTCTGTTATAATAGTGATAAAAGAAAAACATCTCACTTTTCGGTATTATAAATGTAGAATGGAGGTAAAACGATGTCTGAAATATATTTGGCGGGCGGTTGCTTTTGGGGAGGCGAAAAATATCTTTCCTCCATACCCGGGGTAATCTCAACGCAAGTTGGGTATGCGAATGGCGTAACGCAGTCTCCCACCTATGAAGAAGTTTGCAACCAAAACACGGGGCATGCAGAAACGGTAAAGGTTATTTATGACCCTCAAAAGCTTTCATTGGAATTTTTATTGGAGCTGTATTACGATTCTGTGAATCCATTTTCGCTGAACCGACAAGGAGGCGATGTCGGCAGCCAATATCGAACAGGAATTTACTATACCAATGAAAACGATTTGCCTGTTATCACAAAATCGCTTCAACGACTGCAACAGAAACACGAGAGAAAAATCGCGATTGAAGTAAAGCCTCTTTCCAACTATTTTGCGGCGGAAGAGTACCACCAGAAATACCTTGATAAAAACCCCGGCGGCTACTGCCATATTGCTCCTGAAAAGTTTGAAAAAGCCAGCCGTGCTATCATAAACCCCGCGGAATATCAACTGCCGAATGAAGATACACTTCGCAGCAAACTAACCGACTTGCAATACAAAGTAACTCAGGAGCAAGCAACGGAGCTGCCCTTTCAAAATGAATTTGACCACGTATTCCAGCCCGGCATTTATGTGGATATTACAACCGGCGAGCCACTCTTCTCTTCCAGAGATAAATTTGATTCCGGGTGCGGCTGGCCAAGCTTTGCTAAACCGATAGACCCGAATGTTGTGCAGGAAAAGACCGATCTATCTCATGGCATGATTCGCTCCGAAGTAAAAAGTCGAGTTGGATCTGCACATTTGGGTCATGTGTTCCCAGACGGCCCCAAAGAACTTGGCGGCCAGCGCTACTGCATAAATAGCGCGGCACTCCGGTTCATCCCAAAAGAGGATATGGAAAAAGAAGGATATGGGCATTTGCTTCCGCTCCTTTCAGAATAAACCTCTTTCCTATTCCAATTAAAAGGACACCCTGAAAAAGCAGTAGCTGAATCAGAGTGTCCTTTTTATATTTTTTATTTAATTCTCTATCCTAAAGAACAAAATCATTTTTTATATAAGCGGTGTAAGGGTGATCCATGTGATACCCCAGTTTTTCTGCCAGAGCAACCGATCGCAAATCGTGCGCATCCCAGCTTGGGTATAGACCACGTTTGAGGCATTCCAAAATTAAGCCAGCTCCACAGGCAGTGGCCAGTCCCTTTCTTCGATACTCCGGGTTTGTGTCGATTTCGATCTCAATTCCGCCCGAATACACACAGTAGGAGGAAGCGCCGCTCACCGCTGTGCCTTTATAGGTAACTACAACGCCTACGCCTTTTTGGCGGTAATCTTCGTAACTGGGGAACTGGGAACACAAATCTTTCGACCAATCATCCCGAAGAAGAGAATGGTATTGCTCCTCGCCAATGATTTCTAGGGGATAGTCCTTTTCTAACGAATCTATGTAGCCATGTAATCGTTCTGGGGAAAACACATCGGGCTCTTTTTGAATGGCATACCGCAATGCTTTGGTTGCCCCATTCCCCCACACCGATTGCAGCATCTGCTCCCATTCGCCATTTTGCGGAACCATGATTGGCGACGCCGCTTTTGCAGCCAAGGCGGCATTCGGAACTCCGGCAAAGAAGCAAAAATCCCCCATCACAATTTGGGCCGCAGAGGGGTTTTGCTCGTCATCTGTGAGAAAATAACCCATGCAGCCATCCAGACAGGAACGAATCATCGCTTTCTCCCAGCCTGCAAAAATGGATGCGACCTGATTTAATTGCGCCATTGTATCCCCTCTTCCCTTAAATTGAAATAAAGCTTTGATTAAATGAGCCTAAATTTAAAATATAGTATAACATAGATTGGCAAGTACAACCAGAACCGTAAAAAAAACGACCTCCGGTTTGAACCGGAGGCCGTTTTTTTATTCTTCATCCGCCAATCCAGTCTCCGCCGTTTACGTGCAAGGTTTGACCCGTCATATAGCGGGAGTCATCGCAAGCAAGGTAAACATAGGCAGGGGCAATCTCAAAGGGCTGACCTGCTCGCTTCATAGGAGTGTCTACACCAAAGGACTGAATAGCCTCCGGCGGCTGAGAACCGGCGGCTGGCTGAAGCGGAGTCCAAAACGGGCCTGGAGCAACCGCATTCACTCGTATTCCCTTATTCACTAAATTGAGTGCCAGTGAACGCGTGAACGACACAACCGCTCCCTTGGTAGAGGAGTAATCAATTAAATTTTCATCCCCACGGTAAGCAACAACCGATGCCGTATTGATAATACTATCTCCCTCATGCAAATATGGTAGAGCATATCTCGTCATAAAAAAGTAGGAATACACATTGGTGGCGAAAGTGTTGTGCAGCTGTTCTGTTGTAATATCTTCAAAGTTTTTCTGTACAAATTGAACGGCGCAGTTATTTACCAATACATGAAGCCCTCCGTATTGCCGAACTGTAAGCTCCACTACCTGTTGGCAGGTATCTTCACTGCGAAGATCACCCTCCAGTAACAGACATTGCCCGCTATATTGCTCTTCAATAACCCGCTTTGTATCCTGCGCATCTTTTTGCTCGTTTAAATATGCAATGGCAATATTCGCACCTTCCTTGGCAAAAGCAACTGCTACTGCTCTGCCAATTCCACTGTCTCCTCCCGTAATGAGCGCGGTTTTGCCCTTTAATTTCCCACCCGCTCGATACTCGGGATTCTCAAAAATCGGCAGTGGTCTCATCAAGTATTCCATGCCGGGCTGCACCGTCTGTTGTTGAGATGGAAATGCGACCGGCTCCTCTTTGCAAACTTGTTTGCTCCCATAGTATGGATAAATTGGATACATAAAGCAGAACTCCCTTTCCCCTCAAGCTATTTCTATCACTATATATACTACCGAAAGACAAAATTTAAGCCTGTTTGTATTAAGGCAGAAAATAAGAGATAAAAAAGTGGCACCCCTGCAAACGCAGGAGTGCCATATAAAAGGGAAATCGATGAAAGCAAATTAAAGGGTTACACCATCTTTAAAGATGGGTAGATCGCGCTTGTCTAAACTTTCAGACTTTGCATGCTTTCTGCCGGAAGCAACATCAACAATAAAGTCAAAGAACTCTCCGGCAACCTCAGTCATGCTGCGGCCTTCCAGAAGCTGACCGGCATTAAAATCAATCCATCCAGATTTTTTCTGGCTAAGTGCCGTGTTGCTCGAAACCTTAATGGTAGGAACAGGGCAAGCAAACGGTGTGCCGCGGCCAGTGGTAAATAGCACAATATGAGCTCCGGAAATTGCCAGCGCTGTGGAGGCGACAAGGTCATTTCCGGGTCCTTGCAGCAGGTTAAGGCCCTTATGGGCAACCGGCTGGCCATAGCCTAGAACATCTACCACCTTTGCCGTACCACCCTTTTGGATGCACCCAAGGGATTTATCCTCCAGTGTGGTAATTCCACCGGCCTTGTTACCGGGGGACGGATTGGAGTCGATTTCCTCCCCGTAACGCATAAAGTACTTTTTAAAATCGTTGATTAAATCAACCGTTTTATCAAACGTTGCACGGTCTTTTCCGCGATTCATGAGAATCGTTTCTGCACCGAACATTTCGGGAACTTCCGTTAAAATGCTGGTTCCACCCTGTGCCACCAACAAATCGGAGAAAGCACCAACAAGTGGATTTGCGGTAATGCCGGAGAATCCATCGGAACCGCCGCATTTTAGGCCAATTACAAGGTCAGACACACTGCATTCTTCCCTATGGAACTGAGAAGCATAACGACACAACTCTTCCATAAGCTGTACGCCAACCTCTATTTCATCTTCAAACTCTTGGCAAACCATGAACTTCACACGCTCTGGGTCATAGTCTCCAATCATTTTCTGCATTTGTTCCATGGTATTGTTTTCACAGCCAAGGCCAACCACCAAAACAGCACCCGCATTGGGATGATGTATCATTCCCGTCAACGCTTTTTGCGTATTGGTATGGTCGTCCGACAGTTGAGAACAGCCATAGGGATGTGTATAGCAGAAGATGCCGTCCAGCTCCGGGGTTAAATACTGCTGAGACTGCAATTCAATCTGTTTTACAATGGAGTTCACGCAGCCAACGGTCGGAATAATCCAAACTTCGTTGCGAACACCCACTTTTCCGTCTTTTCTGCGGTAACCCTCAAAAGTTTTGGGTGCAATCGCTTCCAATTCATGAAAATCGGGAGTATAAGTGTAATCCAGCAGCTCGCCAAGGGTTGTTTTCACGTTGTGGGTATGCACCCACTCACCGCTCTGAATCTTGCGTGCCGCGGTACCAATGGGAAAGCCGTATTTGACAATCGGCTCTCCCTCATTCATTTCTTTGCGTGCTATTTTATGGCCGGGAGGTACATCGTTTACCACCTTCAGCTCTTGACCGTCAACATCGAGCACTGTTCCTGCAGGGATAGGCTGCAAGGCAACAATGACGGTATCTTTTGGGTTAATTTGATAAAACTGCTTCATAAAAGGCTCCTCCGTTTATTTTCCCAGCAGCTTTTTCACAGCGGCTGTCATGCCGTTCGCACGAATGTCTTCCAAGTTGGCAGTTACCTGCTCTTTAAAATCACCGTACTTTGTCAAATCCTCGCCCCAAAACTCTTCATGAGAAGCAACCGCTTTCACATACTCTGCCACCGACAGCTTGCAATGCTTTGCGAAGAAATCCATAACCGGCTCGTCATCCTTAAAACGGTAAGGCTCGCCGTCACGCAGGCAAACCATCACGCCGTCTTCCAGCTTTTCAATGGTATAGAAAGCGAGCAGTGCGGCAAAGGAGAACGTAAGGAACTTCGGTGCTTTTCCATTGGCTGCAAACTGATCTTTAAAGGTAGGCAGAATACGAGACTTCCATTTAGAAACCGAGTTTAGTGCAATGGAAAGAATTTCGTGGTCTACAAACGGGTTATCAAAACGCTCGAGTACAGAGTTTGCAAATGCCTCTGCCTGTTCGCGGGGAAGCTTTACGGTAGGCACAATCTCATCGAATACCGTGCGCTCCATCAGCTCGCGGCACAAAGAATCCTGCATGGCATCACGAACAATGTTTTTACCGGTAAGGTAAGCTGCCAAAACGCAAGAAGTATGCGCACCATTGAGAATACGTACCTTTCTCTCACGGTACGGCTTCTGGTTATCGGTAAAGATGACCTCCATACCGTCTTTTTCAAGGTGGTCAATCGGCAGCTCGCCGGAGATATCTTTGTCGCTCTCAATAACCCACAGAGCAAACGGCTCGCCGGCATCAAGAAGGTCATCCTGGTAACCAAGCTCTTTTTCGCAAATAGCTTCGGCTTCCCCTCTGGGGTAACCGCTTACAATACGGTCAACCAAGGTGCTGCAGAATACGCAGCTTTCGGCGACCCAGCTCTTAAATTCATCGCCAAGCTGCCACAAATCGATCAGGCGGTTTACGCAGTCGCGCAGTTTTCCGCCGTTATTTTCAATTAGCTCCACCGGCAACATAATGAGACCCTTATCTTTTGCACCGTTAAACGCAGTAAAGCGCTCATGCAGGAACTTGGTCAGCTTGCCAGGGTAGGTATTGGGAGGAGTTAACTCAAAACGGTCTGTCTCATCATAAACAATACCGGCTTCCGTTGTGTTTGATACGACAAAACGCAGACTGGGGAGCTTTGCCAATTCGGCGTATTCCTCATATTCACCATAAGCATCTACCACACGATTGATGCAGGTGACCACACGGTTTTCGACGGAAGGCTCGCCATTTTTGCGGCCACGCAGAGAAACCGTATAAAGATTATTCTGCTTGTGAAAACGCTCCAGAGTGCCGAAAGAAATCGGCTTTACCACGGCAACGTCACCGTTAAACGCGCCCTTTTCGTTGGCCACATCAATAAAATAGTCCACAAAGGCTCTCAAAAAATTTCCTTCGCCGAATTGTACGACCTTTATTTCGCGGGGTGAGCGCGAATGAAGCTCCTGAATCTGTTTCATATCAAAGATGACTCCTTTTCACAATGTAAGTGCTTACATTTTTTATTTTAACATTTGAGACTCAAATGTCAATAGGTTTTTGAAAAGCTTTTGGATTAATTGGTTATACGCTAAAAAAGCTAATTTTACTCGAAAAATTTCTTGATTTTTTAGCTAGAAAAGGATATACTCAATTGTAAGCCCTTACAAAAGAAGGTGATACCAGCTCTTATGAACATTTATGATATTGCTCAGCGCAGTGGTGTTTCCATTGCGACTGTTTCACGCGTAATGAACGGCAGCCCCAATGTGAGTGCCGCTACACGGGAAAAAGTAATGGCCGTAATTCAGGAGGAAGAATATATACCAAACGCATTTGCGCGCGGTCTCAATTTAAACTCCATGAAGATCATTGGAATATTGTGCACCGATATTGCGGATACATTCTATGCAAAGGCGGTTTCTTTAGTAGAAAGCCTTCTGCGCCAAAATGGGTTTGACGCACTGTTATGCTGTACCGGGAACGACCTGGAAGATAAGAAAAAGTACCTGGAGCTGCTGTTGGCCAAGCGAGTGGATGCGGTCATCCTCATTGGCTCTGCGTTTAAAGAAAATGTGGATAACAGCCATATTGAAATGGCAGCAAAGCAGGTTCCCGTTATTATTATTAACGGGTTAGTAGAGCTACCCGGTACCTACTGCGTTACGTGTGACGAGCAGACTGCCGTTGCACAAAATGTAACTCTGTTAAACCGCCAAGGGTACAGCGAAATACTTTATCTTTACGATATTTTAACCTACAGCGGCTGCTCCAAGCTGAGCGGCTACCGAGATGGTTTAAAGCAATGCGGAATTCCTGTAAATGAAAGCCTGATTGTTCAGGTGCCAAAATCGATTGAACAAGTAAAGCGCCGCGTTCTTACTTTGTTTGACTCCGGTATCTCTTTTCGCGCCGTGATGGCGTCGGAAGACCTTTTGGCAATTGGCGCAATCAAAGCACTGCAAAAACTGAATCTTACGATGCCGGTCATCGGCTTTAATAATTCCATTTTGTCGGAATCCTGCTCTCCCTCCCTTACGAGTGTAGATAATATGCTCGACACACTCTGCCCCGCAGCCATTTCTATGCTGACCGGAATTTTAGAGGGCAAAAGCGTACCGCAGAAAATGGTGATTTCTGCTACCCTGGTTCAGCGAGATACCTTTCAGGCAACCCCACAATAAAAAGTGGGGGTTCACCGAACTTTCGGTCCATATCTGGAGTGAAAACAGCAATCCCCCACAGGTCCATACTTTCACAAAAGATTCGTATACCATGCTGATGAAACAAAAAACTGGAGGCTTAAAACATGAAAAAATTTATGGATGAAGATTTCCTGTTAAGCAATGAAACGGCAAGAACGTTGTTCCATGACTACGCGAGCAAAATGCCGGTGATCGACTACCATTGCCATATCATCCCGCAGGAAATTGCCGAAGACCGCAAGTTTGAAAACATTACGCAGGTTTGGCTGGGCGGCGACCATTACAAATGGCGCTTGATTCGCTCCTGTGGTGTAAATGAAGACCTGATTACCGGCAAGAACAGCAGCGACCGCGAGAAGTTCCAGCAATTTGCAGAGAGTTTGCCCAAAGCAATTGGCAACCCTCTCTACCACTGGACCCACTTGGAACTGCGCCGTTACTTTGGGTACGACGGTGTTTTAAATGCCGACACCGCTGAAGAGGTTTGGAACCTGTGCAACAAAAAGCTGCAGGAAGACAACATGAGCGTTCGCGGCCTGATTAAGCAATCTAACGTGCGAGCCATTGCAACCACAGATGACCCCATCGATTCTTTGGAATGGCACCAGAAAATAAAGGATGACCCAACCTTTGACGTTAAGGTTGTTCCTGCTTGGAGACCGGACAAAGCTATGAATATTAATAAGCCCGGTTTTACCGAGTATATGCAGCAGCTTGCGCAGGTAAGCGGCGTCTCCATTCAAACAATTCAAGATGTTCGCGCTGCACTGGAAAAACGCATGGAGTTTTTCGACAGCATGGGCTGCCGTGCCTCTGACCATGGCGTTGACTATATTATGTACAATCCTGCTACGGATGATGAGCTTAACGCTATATTGAAAAAGGGATTGAGCGGCGAGGCTCTTACACAGCAAGAAATCGATCAATATAAGTATGCCATTCTTCTGTTCGTTGGCCGCAAGTATGCAAAGCTTGGCTGGGTGATGGAGTTGCATTACGGCGCACTGCGCAGTGTAAACGACCGTATGCTCGACCGCATTGGCGTTGACAGCGGTTTCGACTGCATTGCAACCTATTGCTGTGCAGACACGGCAGCAAAATTCCTCAACGATCTGGACAAAACCGGCGAGCTTCCCAAAACCATCATTTACCCCCTCAATCCTACAGATAACGCAATGGTTGGCGCACTGATTGGGTGCTTCCAGGGAACCGAAGCAGCAGGCAAGCTGCAGCAGGGTTCCGCTTGGTGGTTTAACGACACCAAAACTGGCATGATTGAGCAGATGACCAGCCTTGCGAACCTGGGTGTTCTCGGTACCTTTGCCGGAATGCTGACAGACTCCAGAAGCTTTTTGTCTTACACTCGCCACGAATACTTCCGCCGCATTCTATGCAACCTGATTGGCACATGGGTAGAAAACGGCGAGTACCCGGATGATATTCCTTACCTTGGCAAACTGGTACAGGATATTTCATTCAACAACACCAATCGTTACTTTGAATTCAACGTTTAACCTTTTTCATATTCCTTCTGTTAGAAGAGCCGCCGCAATCATTTGCGACGGCTCTTCTTTAAGCTAACAAAACCCCATCCGGTTAAAAAAGCGGGATGGGGTTTTCTAGGATAAAACAGCTTATTCTATTGGGCTCGTTTGATATGGCATCGGGTTGTTTCGCCTCTGTGAGAATCGCTCGAGGGCGGTTTGAATCTCTTGCTCACTGAGCGAAAATGGAACTTTCACATTTTCCTCTAATCCATCCATAGCCACTCCGTCAAAAGCATACAACTTCTTTTGTAGTCTCCATAAAAGCTCCAGTTCTTTTTCATCGAAGTCAGCAAAGAGGTCTGCCATTAAGTCTACCGAGATTTTGCCTGCGCAGCTTAGCAGTGTTTGCATACCTAGCTCGGTTACACGCACATTCACTGCACGTTTGTCTTTTTTGCTAGGGCCAATTGCTACAGATCCCTTTTTCTCAAGGCTAGAAACCAATTGCGTAATATTTTGCTTGGTACTGCCCAACTTATTTGCGATGTTTACAATTGTTGTTTCCTCTTCCGGTAAATGGAGTATCGCCAAAACCGTCATATATTGCCGAGACGTAAAAGGGGTACAGTATCTGTCCCCGGCTGTTTGTAATTTGTTTGAAACAGAAATAAGGCTTGAGTATACTTGCTGCGTTAAATGCAGCAGTCGCATTTCTTTCTCATAATCCACTGCCATAACCGCCTTAGAAATTTAATATCACTATTTAGATGAATGCTTTTTTGGCATCGCAATAATAAGTAGGATTACTTAAGACTAATCAAAAGACTATCAAAAGCACTATTATTACGTTAAAATTTATTTACATTAAGCTACTTCTCTCTTATTTTATTGCTGAAAAAATGCAATTGTTTTTTGAAAGGATTCATACTGCCCCTTGGCATTCCCCTCAATGGTACCGCCGGAGGTAAATACTCCGCCATTCATTGGCATTTCTAAGGTAATGCTGATAGGAACCACAAAAGGAACAGGTATCGGGTGACCCATATCTTTATAAGGCAAAATCTGTACTGAATGCGAGTACTTGTTTTCTTTGAACACTTGCAGTATTTCTTTGCAGGCATCGTAGCTGTTCCAAATATTATCCTTTTCCCCGTAAATTAGTAGAAAATCCGCTTCCGAATTCTCGATTTTTATTCTGGCTTCTTCTCGATTTTCTGCTTTCTCAATGCTTTTTTGATAGGTGCTGGCAAAGCCAAAGGGAACCCCCTCCTTCACCGCTTTTTTCTGCTCTTCAAAGAATATTGCATTATCTACTGGAATAAAAGGAATCGATTTTCCCTGATAGGACCAACTGGAAGCATTCTTGCCGCTCGCGAGACCATCAAGTGCCTGAAAGCAATACACATGCGGTTCGACTGCGGCAACTTTTTTAATTTGAGGATAACGGGAAGCCAGCAAAAGTGCTAGTTCACCGCCTTTTGAGGTACCGTGCAGATAGATTTCTTTCACTTTTGTGATTTCATTATTCTCTAACCACCGGAAAATGGTTTCAAAGTATTCGAGCGGAACCTCTTCTAATTTTTCTGGCAGCCCCTCTGCCCCAAAATACGGTACGGTTAGCACATTGAATCCTCTGGAGGCAATCGGAGCCGCCATTAAAGAAAGGGCATCCAATTGACCATCCGACCCACCTAACATTAGAATTGTTTTCTCGGCAGGTATTTGCGGGTAAAAAAGCACACCGTTAAAATCCTCGTGGATCAGCTTTATGATGAGGTCGTTGCTTTTAAAATTCCGTGTAAGCGTTACTTCACGCTTTTCCGAAGAAGATTCTACGATTAACTTGATAAGGATTGGGTTTTCAACGCCAATTCCCTGCACAATATTTTTCCCTACGGATTTTGATTGTTTTACGGAATAGATCAGCCCCATACTGTCCGCAGTGTGATAGCTACCCTCCACTGGAACCGCTTGGTAAAAATCCACTATACCGGATTCATCCACTTGAAAAACTGCGTAAGATGAAAATTCCTCGCCGCTGCACCACGGCAGCTCCATGGTAAGGCTTGCCTTTAACAAACGATTCGCTGGTAACTCCGAAACGGCAATATGTATTTTTTCATCCACAAAGGCCTCTTGCTTATCAATCGTGATTCTCATCTTTTACTCTCCTAAACAAATATTATTATGAGTATCCTCGCAATTAGTCAGTATATTGTCTTTATTGCGTCTAGTATAACCCTCTCTATTCAATTAGTCAATATATTTATTTAATAATCAAAAAAAGAGCTTGCTGTCTATATTTCCAGACAGCAAGCTCTCACTTTTCACTTATTAAGTTCATCTAATTATTTTTAGAGAAGAAAATGCCTTTTACATCTTGATTTAGAACCGATGAGGTAACGCAGAGAATCAGTTCCTCTATTGCGGCTAGTGAAGCAAACACACAAAGAACCGCTCCGGCGTTAACCCCGAAAAAGGGATAGCCAAATGGCAGGCAAAACAATAGCAGCCCCGCTGTTTTATTGGCATAGGTATGCAGAAAGGCAAATTGTTTATGCCGAACATAGTTAACCGCAAGGGAACAAAGCTTAATCAGCGCTATTCCTGCAATCCACCAAAAAAGCCAAATCGGCAGTTTCATCGCAGGAACAAGGCGAAATAGAAGCACCGCAGTTAACAAAAAATCTGCCGCACTGTCTAGCTTAGCTCCCGCTGGGCTGGCACAGCCAAACCTTCTTGCAAGAAAGCCGTCGAGCATATCGGTAACACCGCAAATGCTATATAGCATAAAGAACCCAATCGAAAAAGGTTCCACATATACTAGTGGAACACAAAGAGCTATCCGTAGTATTGTCAGTGCGTTCGGCAAATTCTTCATATTATTCCGCTGAGGGCTGTTCCCTCCAGCCCTTGCAAACGTCTACCCAGCCAAGAGCACGGGAGCATTTCTGCAATTCTTCACAGGTAAGCTCAATAGCAGAATTTGAGGTTCCGCAAGCCGGGAACACCGTAGTAAAACGGCGCAGGGATTCATCCAGATACACCTTTGCTCCATCGGGATTATCAAACGGGCAGATGCCCCCTACTCGGTAGCCGGTGAGTTCCTCTGTTTCTTCCGGTACAAGCATTCTGGCTTTCATACCAAAATGACTCTTGAATGCAGAATTATCTACCTTACCATCCCCTGCGGCAACAATTAAGATGCAGCCGTTTTCATCCTTTAACGAAATGCTCTTGGCAATTCTGGCAGGCTCTACTCCCAGCGCCTGTGCGGCTAACTCTACCGTAGCGCTGGAAACCTCGAACTCCTGAACCTTATCGTCTTTTCCAAACTGCTTTAAATAGTTCCGAACCTTTTCCGTATTCATGTTTGGTTACGCCTCCGTTTTAGCGCATTAAGCGCGCTGAGCCCTCATTTCCAAATAATCTTCATACGTTGTCATGCGGTCAACCACACCATTCTCGGGCAAAATTTCAATAATGCGGTTTGCAACGGTCTGCACAAACTGATGGTCGTGAGAGGCAAATAAAATAACGCTCTTAAACTCAATCATACCATTATTGACTGCGGTGATAGACTCCAAATCAAGGTGATTGGTGGGCTGATCCAGCAGAAGTACGTTCGAGCCAAACATCATCATGCGGGAAAGCATGCAGCGCACCTTTTCACCACCGGAAAGTACATTTACCTGCTTGAGTACATCTTCACCAGAGAAGAGCATTTTACCCAAGAAACCACGCAGGTAAGTTTCCGTTGTATCCTTTGAATACTGCTCCAGCCATTTTAAAATGCTCAAATCACAGTCGTTAAAGAATTCTGTGTTATCTTGGGGGAAATACGACTGAGAGGTACTAACGCCCCATTTGAAGGTTCCTTCATCCGGCTCAAGTTCTTCCATCAAGATTTTAAACAGAGTGGTAACGGCAATTTTATTTTCCGCAAGGAACGCAATCTTATCACCCTTGTTTACGCGGAACGATACATTGTCGAGTACCTTAACACCGTCAATGGTTTTACTCAGGTTTTCTACCGTCAAAATTTCCTTGCCAGGCTCACGATCCATCGTAAAGCCAACGTAAGGGTAACGACGGGAGGAAGCCGGCATTTCTTCTACCGTGATTTTATCCAACAGCTTTTTACGCGACGTAGCCTGCTTGGATTTTGATTTATTTGCAGAGAAGCGCTGAATAAACGCTTGCAGCTCTTTAATTTTATCTTCATTCTTGCGGTTCTGGTCACGCATCACGCGCTGAATCAGCTGGCTTGACTCATACCAGAAGTCGTAGTTACCTACATACATACGAATCTTTGTAAAGTCGATATCTACAATATGGGTACAAATATCATTGAGGAAGTGACGGTCATGTGATACCACAATAACGGTACCCATGTAATCCATCAAAAAGTCTTCTAACCAATGAATCGAGTCAACATCCAAACCGTTGGTAGGCTCGTCCAGCAGAATAATATCGGGCTGGCCGAATAGTGCCTGCGCCAGTAAGATTTTTACCTTTTCTGTTTCTGAAACAGAGCTCATCTCTGCATACAGCAAATCTACCGAAATCCCCAAGCCCTGCAAGAGTTTGGCGGCCTCAGTTTCTGCGTCCCAGCCATTCATTTCAGCAAATTCAGCTTCCAAATCCGCTGCCAAATTACCGTCTTCTTCTGAGAAATCCTCTTTTGCGTATAAGGCATCCTTTTGCTTTGAAACCTCATACAGTCGCGGGTTGCCTTGCAAAACCGTATCAAACACCGTAAAAGCATCAAACGCGTAGTGATCCTGCTTGAGCACCGACATGCGCAGCTTCTTGTCAATTACAACTTCGCCCTTCGTCGGTTCCAGCTCTCCAGACAGGATTTTTAAAAAGGTCGATTTTCCCGCGCCGTTTGCGCCAATCACACCGTAGCAATTGCCCGGGGTAAAGAGCAGGTTAACGCCGGAAAATAAATTCTGTCCGTTAAAGCCCAATCCCAATTCGGATACTGTTATCATGTTCTCGTTTCCTCCGTTATTCTATACCGGCGCGCATATGCCGCCCATTCTATACAAATACCGTATTATTCTATCATAAATTGCCACGAATTCAAAATTTTATTTCCATCTTCGTTACAGCCAACGAACGGGCATTGTTTTTTATACCCGTACTTGTGCAAAACGGCGGGCTTTCGTACAATTTTGTAAGTAGAAAGCCACACCATTTTATTGAATGAGAAATAGTATCTTCTAGTTTTGCTTTCGCTATTTGTATATTTCGAATATTGAAATACTAGCAAGTAAATACGGAGGATTATTTTTCGAATTTATAATGTGCATGTGCAGAAGAGCTTTCAACCCTATTTAAAAGATTTTTCAAAGCAAATGTGGTTTCATCGCTGATGAGATGCTCCATTTTACAAGCGTCTGCGCTAGCTGTTTGCTCATTGACACCACAAAAGTAAATCAACAATTGTCTTAGTAATTGAAACTTTGCCGAAATAATCTGCCCCTGCTTTTCTCCTTCCTGCGTAAGGCAGATTTCACCGTGCAATGGCTTTACAACAAGTCCTTCTTCTTGTAGCGCGGTAACGGCATGATGCACACTGGGCCTTGTAACGCTCAAATAATCGGCAAGATCAATGGAACGGACGAACTTCGTTTTTTCTGACAATCGATAAATCGCTTTTAAATATTCCTCCTTGGAAGGGCTCATTTTTTTACCCATCACTGATTCTCCTTTTATGAATTAAAACAAATGTGTATACATACCATACACTTAAATATGCTCATTTGTCTTTTTTTCGGTTCGTTTCATCCGTATTCCGTTGTTCTTCCCTATAAGCAAAAGATTGGATTGGCGGCAGCATTGGACAACCATAAAGGTAAAGAGGAAATGAAATACAGGAGAGATAAGAGTTGTAAACGGCACAGATTGTTTTTTCCTCCGCTTCCATTTCCTTACGCTTTTGCTTTCTCGTATCTTGAGAAGCAGATTTTATATGAATTTTGTGTGATTTATTCTTTTTAATGTTAGCACCTCCTAACTAAAAGCGATTTAAAAAGTGTATGGATACCATACACTTACGCAAATCTTTTATTCATCAAAACTTTCTTCAAAAAACTTGATTCGATTAATGAAAGAGGATAAAAAACTGGTTAAAAATTTTATTTCTTGGTCAGAAGCATGATTTAGTTCTTCTTCTACCATACTATTCAAAACGGCATGGTACTGCAGATGGTTGTTATGTGCCTTTCTCCCCTTTTCCGTCAGATTCAAGGAATATCTAGATAAATTAAGCTCGTCAACCTCTTTCGTTACCAGAGCCTTTCTCTCCAATTTTTTCAGGATTTCAGAAACAGCTCCCTTTGTCACTCCCAATATATCCGCCAAGCCCCCCACATGAATACCGGGATGCTCTGCGATTGCCATTATTACATGTATTTCAGAGTGGAAAATCGGCACATCCGTTCCGTAAAATCGAGTCTTTTTATCCAGATCAACTAAGGCTAATGCTAAATAGAGAGATTGGTTCGCAATTTGAAGTTTGTCATTTTTCATTTCATTCATATCCATAGTATATGGTTGCTATACACTTTTGTCAAGCCCCCTAAAAACATCTGCATATTTTAGGATTTTATAAATCACTGGCAAAAGCGGAATTACTAAAAAACGTACGGGCTAGTTATAAGACAAAGGAATTTGGCGCTCCGGCTTTTACCCCTTGAAAAAAAGTGAATAGCATGATATATTGAATAAAAGATAACGCGATGAAAAAGGAAAGTACCCAGTTTTTCTCCGACCAGAGAGAGTATGCCATGGGCTGAAAGCATGCTTGCGGGTGAGTATTGGAGAAGTTCCCTTTGGAGCGGCGCTGCTGAACTTATGAAGTAGGCGGCGACGGCAGGCACCGTTAAAGGCTATATAAAGTGTTTGATGTTTCAAAAATCAGGGTGGTACCGCGGAGGAGTTTTGCCTTCGTCCCTTTTTCATAAGGGGGCGAGGGCTTTTTTTATTTTCTTTACGTTATCGTTCTCATTCTAAATTGACACCGAAAGGAAGAATATTTCATGAAGCAGCAGCTAGATGCCATCCGCGACAGTGCGGTAAAAGAACTGGCTCAGGCAAAGGGGCAGCAGGTTCTGGAAACGCTTCGGGTAAAATACCTAGGCAAAAAGGGCGAGCTGACCACAATATTAAAGCAAATGGGCGGCCTAAGTGCAGAAGAGCGCCCTGTTGTTGGCCAATTGGCCAATCAGGTTCGTGCAATGATTGAGGAGGAGATCACGAAACGCGCCGCCGATTTGAAAGAGCAAGTTTTACAAGCTCGTCTGGAGCAGGAGAAACTAGACGTAACCCTGCCCGGCAATCACCATGAGCTAGGCGCAAAGCATCCTCTTTCGATTGTTCTCGATGAAATCAAAGAGATTTTTGTCGGCATGGGATTCGAAATTGTAGACGGCCCCGAAGTCGAGTACGATTACTACAACTTTGAGGCATTGAACATGCCAAAAGACCATCCTGCTCGTGATACACAGGATACATTCTATATTAACGACAATATTGTTCTACGCACGCAAACCTCTCCCGTTCAGGTTCGTGTAATGGAAAAGAAAGAGCCGCCTATCCGCATTATTTCTCCCGGCCGTGTGTATCGCTCTGACGCAGTAGACGCGACCCACTCCCCTCTCTTCAATCAAATTGAGGGTCTTGTTGTGGATAAGGGCATCACCTTTGCCAATTTAAAGGATACGCTCGAAACTTTCGTGAAGCGTTTGTATGGGGAAGACTCTGTCGTTCGCTTCCGTCCCCACCACTTCCCGTTTACGGAACCATCCGCCGAGGTAGATGTGCAGTGCTTTAACTGCCATGGCGAGGGCTGCCGCCTGTGCAAAGGCGAGGGCTGGATTGAAATTCTGGGCTGCGGCATGGTACACCCCAAGGTGCTCTCCAACTGCGGAATAGACCCCGAGGTATACAGCGGCTTTGCGCTCGGTATGGGCCTTGAGCGTGTAGTAATGCGCCGTTACAGCATAGACGACCTGCGTTTGTTCTTTGAGAACGACATTCGATTCTTAAAGCAGTTTTAGGAGGTGAGCCAACATGAATCTTTCAATGAAATGGTTAAATGAATTTGTACCGATGGACCCCATGCCGATGCGTGATTTCGCAGAAGCTGTTACAATCTCCGGCTCTAAAGTGGAAGAATACCACACAGAAGGTGCCGATATTGATAAAGTAGTTGTAGGCCGTGTGCTTTCTATTACTCCCCACCCCGATTCGGATCATCTATTGATTTGCTCGGTAGATGTCGGTCAGGCAGAGCCACTTCAAATTGTAACAGGTGCACAGAACCTGAAAGAAAACGACCTCGTACCCGCAGCACTGCACGGCTCTACTCTGCCGAATGGTGTTAAGATTAAAAAAGGCAAGCTGCGTGGTGTTGAAAGCTTTGGTATGCTTTGCTCACTCGGTGAGCTAGGTCTTACTAAAAGCGATTTCCCCTATGCAATTGAAGACGGCATCTTCGTTTTGCAGGAGGACTGCAAGCCCGGCGACTCCATTCAGGAAGCAATTGGCTTTAACGATACGAAGGTAGAGTTTGAAATCACCTCTAACCGCCCTGACTGCTTCTCCGTGATTGGCTTGGCTCGTGAAGTCGCCGCTACCTTCCAAAAGCCGCTTACCCTGCATACCCCAATTGTTAAGGGTGGTAACGGCAGTGGTAAAGAGCTATTAAACGTTGCGATTGAAGCGAATGACCTTTGCTCGGTTTACAGTGCACGTATCGTAAAAAATGTTCGGGTAAAGCCCTCTCCTCGCTGGCTGCGTGAGCGCCTGCGCGTGATGGGCGTTAGACCCATCAATAATATTGTAGATATTACAAACTATGTAATGCTCGAGTACGGCCAGCCCATGCACGCCTTTGATTTGCGTTTTGTAGAGCAAGGCAAAATCTGTGTGCGCCGTGCACAAGACGGCGAGGGCATCACCACGCTGGACGGAGTAGAGCGCAAACTAAATGAAAACAATTTAGTAATTGCCGATGCAGCAAAGCCCATAGCGGTTGCCGGTGTAATGGGCGGCGAGTTCAGCGGTATTGTGGATGATACGACAACAATCGTGTTTGAATCTGCTTGCTTTGATGCGGTCTCCGTTCGCTTAACCGCAAAAGCGCTAGGAATGCGAACCGATTCCTCCTCCCGTTTTGAAAAAGGGCTTGACCCCAACAACTGCCTGCCCGCACTGAACCGCGCCTGCGAGCTTGTGGAACTGCTCGACGCCGGCGACGTAATGGACGATGTGCTGATGGACGGCAATATTAACGTTCAACCTTTGCATATTCCGCTCGAAGCAGAGTGGATTAACCGCTTCATCGGCTGTGAGCTGACGAAAGAGCAAATGGTAGAGATTCTAAACCGCATTGGCTGCTCTGTGGAAGGCGAAACCGTGGTAGTTCCTACCTTCCGCCCCGATTTACAGCACAAAGCAGACATCGCGGAGGAAATTGCTCGTTTTTATGGGTATAATAATATACCGAGCCAAACTCTTCCCGGTGGTGCACAAGGCAAATACAGCGCCCGCCAGCACTTTGATGCTGCTGTAAGCAACACAATGCTGGCTTTGGGCCTGAGCGAAATTACCACGTATTCGTTTATTAGCCCCAAATATTACGATAAAATTCGGATGCCTGCGGACTCGCCTTTGCGCCGCTCCGTCGTAATTTCGAACCCACTTGGGGAAGACACAAGCATAATGCGCACGGTAGCACTGCCCTCCATGATGGAGATCCTTGCAAAGAACTATAACAACCGCAATGCCGCAGTTGCGTTCTTTGAGCCCGCCAGAGAATATTTACCCACTGAACCGGATAAGCTTCCCATTGAGCGCCGTGTTTTGGTTGGCGGCATGTATGGGAGCGGCACAGATTTCTTTACGCTCAAGGGTATCGTCGAAGATTTACTAGAGAGCGTGAACGTTACTGAGTGGGACATTGCCGCCACCTCAAACGAACCTAGCTACCACCCCGGCCGCTGTGCCGTTCTTACCATTGACGGAGAGCAATTGGGTGTTTTGGGTGAAATTCATCCGCAAGTGCAAGAAAACTACGGTATTGGTGAGCGTGTGTACAGCTTTACGCTCGATATGGATGTGATGTACGCACACGCAAAATTGGAGAAGCTGTACACTCCCCTGCCCAAGTTCCCGGCAGTTACCCGTGATCTAGCACTCATCTGCAACGATGACATTCCGGTTAATGACCTGCAAAAGGCAATCATTCGCGGTGCAGGCAAGCTGCTCGAGAACGTTCGCCTGTTCGATGTGTATAAGGGCGAGCAAATTGAAGCCGGTAAAAAGAGTGTGGCATTTAGTTTGGTACTGCGCTCCGGTGACAGCACGTTAAACGAAGAAGCCACCGGTTCTGTTATGAAAAAAGTGTTTGCAGAGCTTGAGAAAATCGGTGTAAACCTGCGTTCTTAAGTTAAGCTATCGTAATACTTTATTCCCATTTTTGTAACGAATTCCTCTTGTTTTCCACCGTGAAATATTGTATGATTACGATACTGGAGGTGTATCCATGTTCGATAAAACAATGACTTTTTCCTTTCCCGGCGACCGTGAGGAGGATATTAAAAACATCCTGACTACCGTCTACGATTCCTTAAAAGAGAAAGGATATAACCCAATCAACCAAATCGTAGGGTACATTCTCTCTGAGGATCCTACGTATATCACGGCGCATAATAATGCCCGCAGCCTGATTCGCCGCATTGACCGTGACGAACTGCTGCAAGTGCTGCTAAAATCCTATTTAGGGGAATAATCAGCAGCTACGCATTAATTTTGCGGTACAAATGATGGATATGATTTTGGGAAAGCCAGCGCTTTGCGCTGGCTTTCCATATTTTATTTTCTGTGCGAAACATTTCCTTTGTAAGGGGCTTTGCTTTTATTCAAATGAACGGCTAGAATAACTTTTATTTATAAAGCTTTTAACCCTATCTCTCTTCAGCTATAAAATGGTACTTATAAATCGCTAGACTCCCCAACGTATATTAAACAAAACAAAAAGACGAACACTGTTACAGTGTTCGTCTTTTCTTTTGCATGATTAAGATTGTATGCTGCTTGCGTATTCGATTACAGTAAACCCATCAAATTAAACGAAAGAATTAAACCAGAGAATACAATCGAAACCGTAGAGCAGAGCTTGATTAAAATATTGAGGGACGGGCCAGAGGTATCTTTAAAAGGATCACCAACCGTATCGCCTACCACAGCGGCTTTATGGCAATCGGAGCCTTTTCCACCATGGTGACCAGCCTCAATGTACTTTTTGGCATTATCCCATGCGCCACCAGCGTTCGACATAAATACTGCCATCGCAAAACCGGTAACCGAAACGCCGCCCAAAAGTCCTACAACGCCTTCCGCGCCTAAAATAAGGCCGGTAAGTATTGGTACTATAATTGCCAACATCGCGGGGGCAATCATCTGGCGCAATGCGCCTTTTGTGCAAAGGCTAACGCAGGCCTCATAGTCGGGTTCTGTTGTTCCTTCCATAATGCCGGCTATTTCTTTAAACTGGCGGCGAACTTCCATAACAATAGACTCTGCGGCAACCTGCACTGCACTCATGGTAAAAGCAGAGAATACAAAGGCAAGCATTGCGCCAATAAACAAACCAACCAACACAGTGGGGTTGGTTAAAGAGAGATCCATTGTAAAACCTTTTTCGTTTACAATATTTACATAGGAGACCAATAGTGCCAAAGCAGTTAAAGAGGCAGAGCCAATCGCAAAGCCCTTACCCGTTGCAGCCGTTGTATTGCCAAGGGAATCGAGTGCATCGGTACGCTCGCGTACCTGCTCAGGCAAACCGGCCATCTCAGCAATACCGCCAGCATTATCTGCAACCGGTCCGTAAGCATCCGTTGCAAGTGTAATGCCCAATGTGGAAAGCATTCCCACAGCAGCAATACCAATACCGTACAGACCCAAGTTGTAGCTAGTTCCACCACCAGAAGCAAAGAAACTAATGATTACCGCTGCAACAACAATGAGAATGGAAGCTGCAGTGGAACGCATTCCCAAAGACAAGCCGCCAATGATTACAGTAGCGGAGCCAGTCTCAGACGAAGCGGCAAGATCTTGAGTCGGCTTATAGGTATCTGACGTATAGTATTCTGTAAAATAACCAATTGCGCAACCACCAATCAAGCCGCACAGGATAGCAACATACACGCCCCAATTACCAACCGTGTAATACGTTAGGGGTGCTGCTACAATGGCAGACAATACCGCTGCCAAATAGGTTCCGGTACGCAGGGAAGTAAGAAGTGATTTTTGGGTTGCATCTTCCTTTGTTTTCACGAAGAAGGAGCCGATAATGGAACAAGCAATACCGCATACTGCCAGCAGCATCGGCAAAAGCATTCCGCTAAACCCATAACCAGCAGCGGCAGCCAGAGCAAAGGTTGCTAAAATAGAACCAACATAAGATTCATAAAGGTCTGCACCCATTCCGGCAACATCGCCTACATTGTCCCCTACATTATCTGCAATGGTAGCGGGGTTACGGGGGTCATCCTCCGGAATGCCTGCTTCTACCTTACCAACCAAATCGGCACCAACGTCAGCCGCTTTGGTATAGATTCCACCACCAACACGAGCAAACAACGCCATAAAAGAAGCGCCCATGCCGTTCATAACCATAATATTACCCAGTTGGGTGGCATCGGTAATGCCAAAACCATAGTGCAACACATGGAACCAGATTGAAATATCGAGGATTCCTAAACCTACCACAGTAAAGCCCATTACTGAGCCGGAAGAAAACGCAACACGCAAGCCCTTATTTAAGCTTTCAGAGGCCGCCTGAGCCGTACGAGCATTCGCGTTGGTAGCGATTTTCATACCGATAAGGCCTGCGAGCATGGACCAAATACCACCCGATAAAAAAGCAAACGGAGTGAATTTGGAGAGCATTTGTCCATCTGTAAAAAATGCCATCCCTAACAGAATTATAAATACAATCACAAACACTTTTGCAACCGCAGAGTATTGCTGCTTTAAATAGGCATTTGCACCTGCACGGATAGATGCCGCTATCTTTTTCATTTCAGCGGTACCTTCTGAATATTTCATTACTTTCTTTTCTTGCAAAAATGCAAAAAAAATGGCCAGGATAAACCCGACAAAACCAACCCAAAACAAATTTTGCAATGGGGTTCCCTCCTTTTTCTTCTCAAGTCCTAAACAATTGATAAAAACATATTATTTTCTATTTCTCTTTTCTGAAAAATCGGGTCGTTATTTTTCCTCCTTTCAAAGTGGATGCTGATAGCCATTTTCAAAACAAAAAAGGGTAAAAGCTTCAAACGAAGCCTCCACCCTAAGCTACAAATCTTGAAAACAGTTATCAAATTCATATGAAAACTGCCCAACCGGAAAAGAGATATTTAATTGTGCTAATTCTACAACTTCTATTTCATTTTGTCAACAGTTTTAAACAATCTTTCGCAAGATTTATCGACATCATTTTGAAACAAACGTAAATTTCGGCCTTAAATAATAAATAAAAAAAAGCCCGCACAAGTCAGTAGAAATTCACTGATGGCAAGCTTTTTACTCTTAATATTGATTAGGCTTTCTCTGCATGCCGCCTGCGAGACGGCTGTCCGCTCCTCCAAGGTTTTTTGGGGGATTTGGATTTATTATAATTCTCATGCCGTTTATTTTCTTTTCTGAAATTACTTTCTTTCGGTTGCTTATGAGGATTTTGAATATCCGGCAAGAGTGCCTTTCCATCTAACGCACAGGGCGTAATGTTGGCTTTGGTATTTCTCATAATCATATGCAGCTTGCCACGTTCTCTGGGGTAAATGAGCGTATACGCAACGCCGCTCTGATTTGCACGACCGGTGCGCCCAATGCGGTGCACATAGCTGTCAGAGTCACCAGGAATGTCATAGTTGATAACAACGTCGATTCCGCCAACATCAATACCACGGGCGGCAACATCGGTTGCTACAAGTGTTTTCACTCTACCATTGCGGTAGCGCTGCATTACTTGGTCGCGCTGTCTTTGGCGCAAGTCACCATGAATTGCCTCTGCTGGGTGTCCGGCATCGGTTAACTGATTCGCAAGTGTGTCTGCCATCACTTTTGTAGAAACAAAGATGAGTGAAAGCTCGTATTGCTTCTTCTCCATTAACTGCATCAAGCTAGAGAACTTTGCATTTCCTCGTACCTCACAGAAATACTGCTCCACTTTTTCTACTTTATTTACATTCTGCTGAATGCAAATATGCTGTGTATCTTTTTGGTACTGCTCTGCAATTTTTTTAATCTCGTCGGACAAAGTTGCTGAAAACAATACCGTTTGCCGCTCCTGCGGAACACACTCCAAAATAGAGTGAATATCTTCACGAAAGCCCATGTCCAGCATTTGATCCGCTTCATCAAGCACGATGCTGTTTACACGGTTTAATCGGGTGGTTCTTCTGCGCATATGGTCCATTAAGCGACCAGGGGTAGCAACCACAATTTGCGGGCAGCGCTTCAGCGCCATAATCTGCCTTTGAATGGGTTCTCCTCCATACAAAGCCAGAATGCGAATCCCCTTTTTAAAGATAGACATTTGTTTTAACACACTGCAGGTTTGCAGTGCCAGTTCGCGTGTTGGGCAGAGAATCACCGTTTGAATTTGGCGGTTTTCGGGGTCCGCATTTTCTAAAACCGGCAGACCAAACGCCGCTGTTTTTCCGGTTCCGGTCGGTGCCTGCACCAATAAATCCTGTTTCTCTAGCATGGGAGCTATTGCCGCTGCCTGTACAGGAGAAGGGTTTTGAAACCCCATTTTTGTAATACCTTGCATTAGTTCCGGTGTAAAACCAAATTGATCAAAGTTAGTAATAATCATAATCTCCATTTCTTCAATACGTTTATTGATTGTAAACAAAAGAAAAGCCGCCATATCCAAGTTGGAAATGGTGACCTCTCTCATTCGATGGTCTTAAGCTAATTTCACGTTTACAGCACGCAGCTTTTTGCTGTTTTTCGGGTCCTGCTCTGTGTCGAAAGTTACCTTATCGCCTTCATTCAGGCTCTTATAGCCTTCAGACTGAATGGCAGAAAAGTGAACGAATACATCTTCACCGCCGTCATCATTTGAGATAAAACCAAATCCTTTTTCGGAATTAAACCATTTTACTGTACCAGAATTCATATGAGTGGTACCTCCATTTTTCTATTTGCACCTACCACTGCACAAAAAAACACACATTTCTATAACTCATTAAACGAATCAATGACTTACAAAAACATGTGAGACAATGTAACATTTTTAGAATACCTATTAAATGTAACACACATTGTCTCTTTCGTCAACTTTTATTTTAAAAGAACTATTATTTTAATTGTAACATTTCCGTTTATTTCTTTTTTAAAAAAGCATTCAGTAAATAAAAGCTTTGTATTAAAGTAATAACTTTGAATTAAATAGGATGCGTCATTCAGGCTTTAATCGCCCACCGCAATTTTGCAGAGCGAGCACGACTGTTCCGATTGCACTCTTCTAAGGTAGGCCGTATTATCTCTGTAGAAATTTCGCTGTACGCCCCTTCGCGATGCAACGCTTTGAACGACTTTTTAACGAGCCTGTCCTCCCCCGAATGGAAGGATAAAATGGCGACTCGTCCCCCCTTAGCCAATACATTCGGCAGCTTTTCTAAAAACTCATATAACACTTCAAACTCACTGTTTACATCAATCCGCAGAGCCTGGAAGGTTCTTTGGCTCGATTTACGAATGACCTCTGTGCGCTGATCCTTCGGAACAAACTTTAGAGCTTCTTCAATTACAAGGCGAAGCTGAGTGGTTGTTTCAATGGGAACACCTTTTCGTAATTTAGTCACAATCGTATTTGCGATTTGGGCCGCATATGGTTCATCTGCATTCTCTATGAGCATTCCTTCCAATTCATCCCGTGTTAACTCTTTTAATCGCTCAGCACCAGAGATTCCTTTTTCAGGATTCAGGCGCAAATCTAGCGGGCCTTCCCTTTTAAAGGTAAACCCCCTCTCGGGATTATCAATTTGCATGGACGAAAGCCCCAAATCGGCTAACACAAAATCGAAGGGGCCCTCCTCAGCAGCTACTTGATCAATGTTTGCAAAATTAAGCTGCTTAATGGTTAAGATTTCTGGCCCGTAGCCTAGCTTTTGCAAGCGCTCCCGGGTCTTTACTAATTCAATGGGGTCTGCGTCAAGGGCAATCAAACGGCCTTTTGACTGCAAGCATTTCAGCATTTCTAAGGTATGGCCACCATACCCTAAGGTAGCGTCTAAACCGGTTTGTCCGGGCTTTATTTGCAGAAAATCCAATATCTCTTTCACACAAATAGAAATGTGCATTCCGGCAGGTGTATTGCCCTTTTGAATTATCTTCTCAATCGTATCGGCATATTTTTCCGGCTCTAGCTCTTTGTATTTCTCTTTAAAATTCCTTGGATGCGTCCCTTTGTACCGCGGGCGCCGTTGGTGCTTCTGCTCTGGATTCTCCATATAAAACGTTCCTTTCTTTCCTCTTTATGTTAATCAATCGTTTAATCCTTTTTATAATTCTATTATACTGTCTATCCATGTGCGGTACAACATTTGAATCTAATTTGTTAGGTAAATCTATGTGTCGATGCGTAATATCTCTATAAAAATCTTTGTTCTATATTGTGGTTAATTATGGTATAATAATTCAATTATTAACGATTGGAATCGGGAGATTTTGGAATGAAAAGGAAGGCCTTCACATTATTTTTTGCTTTCGCAATTGCACTGTCATCAACCACATATGCTCAAACAACACCCAGTGAGTTAACTCTTGTAAAAGACAATTTGCAATATCGAACACTATGGGGGTTCTCAGGCGGATTTTCAAAGGTTAGCCAATACGCGGATAAAAGTAAGAAATATGAACTCTTTGGACTCATCGATACAGCAGGGAACGAAGTGATTTCGCCAAAATACCATCAGATGTCAAACGTTTCTGATGGTTATGTACGGGTTGGAATGGATACCGACAACAACAGCGATACGGGCACACTTGACCTTGGGCGAGGAATTGATAAATGGGGATTTCTCAATACAAAGGGAGAAACCGTTATTCCACTTATCTATGATAAAGCGGAAGGTTTCTCACAAGGCCTAGCCTTAGTAGGCACGAAATATCAATATGTTCAAAAGCCAATTGCAGGATTGCCCAGCTCAACGCAAATCGGCTATAAAACCGGTTTCATTAATAAAGAAGGTAAGGTAACTGTTCCGCTCATTTATGACGAAGCAAAGGGCTTTTCAGAGGGGCTGGCCGTAGTAGCGAAAAACAACAAATACGGATTTGTTGACAAAAACGGTAAAGTCGTTGTTCCTCTAATTTATGATTATGCCGACAGCTTTTCGGAGGGATTCGCAGCCGTTTGTAAAAATGACAAACATGGTTTTATCAACGCTCAGGGGAAAGTTGTGATACCCATGAGATACGATTATGTTCAAAGCTTCCATGAGGGTTTGGCCGTTATTGAACAAGGCGATAAAAAAGGAATCATTAACAAGCAGGGAAACGTTATTTTACAGCCCACCTACGATAATATTAGCGAATTTTCTGGGGGACTCGCCTTTGTTGCGCAGTCAAATAAAGAAAAAGTTGTTTATAAATACGGTTTTATTAATACCACTGGAAAAGTCGTGATTCCTCTCAATTATTTTAGCGTGTCTCCTTTTTCAGATGGCCTATCCATTGTAAAAACCACAAATGAGCTAAATAAAAATTACAGCGTAATTGATAAGAGCGGAAAAACCATACTTCATTATTCAAACAATACCCTTCAGGATTTTCAAAATGGTTTTGCAATCATCGGAAAGAACACTTATCAATCTTATAACCTTTCCGATACATTCGGGATGATTGATAAAAAAGGAAACGAACTGCTCCCCATAAAATATTCCAGTATTCACTATAATGATGGGTACATCATTGCAAAAGAGCAAAATGGTACCAGTACAATTTGGAAGATAAAATAGAACTGTTCAAATAAAATGCACCCCGACAAACAGTTTTTTATTCTATTTATCATGGTGTACAATTTTAAATTCGTCTTTTGTATTTACGTTATTTCCATCCATCATTTATTCGCAAGTAATAAAATTGTAGGGCTTCACCTTATCATTTTTATTTAACTTAATAAAAAATCTTACCATATTGGAGGAACTTATGGCTAAATGTGCCCATTGTAAAAAGCAAGGTCTATTTTTAAATTTAAATTCGATGAAATTGTGCGACAAATGCCAAAAAGAATATGAATTAGTGATTGTACCGCACATAGAACGCTGGCAAAAAAACATAGAAACTATAAAACAAAATGGCAACTTGGCAGAAAATTTTTCTTATGCCGTGGATGCCCTTGAATCATTATCTGCAATAAAAGAATTTGGCTCGACAGAAATTGATATTATTAATGCCATAGATAACACGCAACGAATCAAGGAAGTATATGATTGGTTAGACGATATTACCGATTTAATACAGGGGATGATAGATCAAGTAGAAAAATCGATTTTCCATAATTTGAGGAAACTAGAAACAGCGACAGAAGACGATTTAGTCCAGGCGTTTATTGAGTCAGTAAGGCGAGCAGGTGCCACTCCAAGCGATCTACCGTATGACATCTCGAAAAGCATTCACAGTATTTTAAATGATCTTGTCGAGGAGGAGCATGTTGTAAAAAATAAGATAGGGGATGAATACAGGTACTCCATATCGTGCGATTAAAATTGAATCCACCTATTGACGTACAATAGTAACATAAAGATTTGGTATATTAAAAGAGATAAACTAAGGCATTATCGGTGATTTATTGACTCTCTATCTCCTGAATATAATCTTAATGTTCATAAAAAGCCTCATCATTTCCCATCTAAATTGTTCTATCAATTACATAATAACGCTAATCATACCTTGCAGCTTATGTTCGCCATGAGTAAACAACCAGTTTTTATAAAAATCACGGAGTTTTTGCTCCGTGATTTTTTGTAATGCTTCATATTCTCATGTAAGACATATCACTCAGTTTTCTTATTACATGTTTGCCATTCGTATTCTCTTGCATAAATGTAACACCTCCCGACATACCAAATAAGTCATATTTATTCAGCTTTTCAACTTCAAATCCAAGCCAAATGGCATTAAATACACTCAATGTATCTCCATGCGATACTATAATAACGTTTTCGTTTTCACCATTCAAAATTTCATTAAATAGAGGTTGTAACCTGTTCCACACATCTCTACGAGACTCAGCATCACGAAACATTTTGTCGTCAACAGTAGACTCTTGGCACTCCATATTTTCACGCAACCATTGTACCGACTTTCCAACTGCCGAACCCAAGTTACGCTCCCTTAAAGCATCACGAATCACCAATTCAGCGTTTAAATGTGTTGCTACAATTTCGGCAGTACGTCTTGCACGAAGTAAATCTGAAGAATACATTATAAACTTTTCTTCGCCTAATTCAGAAGAGAGATTTTTACCGATATTTTCTGCTTGTTCTTTTCCTAGCTCTGATAAATCCCAGTCAGTCCAAGAACCAACCATACCATTGGTATGATGGACGGATTGAGTGTGTTGAATTGTTATTATTCTTTTCATAACAGTCTCCAATTAGCAATAAATTACACTTAAAAAACCGGTCATGATATTTTACCTGTATCATGACCGGTTTATCAATGATGTGTATCTGATTGTTCTCTCAACATGAGGGTGTGCATCTATGAAAAACGGGAGTAGTAAACCCAATTATCAAGCACCCCTTCTTCTACCCACTGGCGATTTCGGATTGACATTTTAAGTCAAATATTTATAAGGTTGTCCGACTTCTTTTCTAATTCATATTTATCAAAGCAACTATTATAGATGTTAAACTATAATAGAAAACAATTTACAACCGATAAACAGAAATATAAAATCCCACAAGAGTTGAAAGCTCGTTAAGTTTATCTAACTTTGCTTTATCATGTTGTGATGTCTTTCGAGTATATGGTGTCATTGTAAAAAGGTTTTGAATTTCTGAATTATTATGCAATTTCAACGTGTAGCAAATTGATTTTCGTTCGATTAAAGTCATTCCCTCTGGATGGATAGGCGGTGTATTTAGATACGTTTCGTCATAAACAGCAGCTTTTAATCCAATCAAGTGGTCTTCTGTTGGAGAAACTTCTATAAAAAAACCACAAGGGGACATCAATCTCTTAACTTCATCTATAGAATACGGCGCAAATATAGACACAATGCCATCGCAAGAGCCGTCAGCAAGTGGCACTTTAAAAGCATTTGCAACAGCAAAGAGAGCACTTTCGTCGCGACAACGCTTTGCAGCATGAATGACAGCGTTTTTTGAAATATCAATACCAAATAGGGTTAAGGCTCTTTTCGTATCAAGCAATCCTTGTGTATAATATCCCTCACCACAGCCACAATCTAGAATAACTGCTTTTTTTTGCAAGGGAAAATAGTTTTTTATGATTTCACAAAGCATATTTTTTAAAGGCTCATAATGTCCTCCGTCTAAAAAAGCTTTACGAGCTTCCACCATAGCTTTGTCATCACCAAATGTGTGAGAAGAGCGTTTTTGTGCCATTAGAAGATTGACATAACCAGATTTCGCAATGTCGTAACTATGCCCATTTTCGCATTGAAGCGTGTTTTGGCTTTGATTAAGGTTTGTTAAGCATTTGGGACAAGAAAAGTTCAAGGTTCCACCTCATATTATTTTATTAAGTAGATTGTTATTATTTTTTTCACGTTTGTTTTATACAAAACTTTAAAATCTGCTTCATGGGTAAATTATTTCTATATTCAAAAACAAGAAAAACCCGCTGAATCCTAAGACTCATGCGGATTTTCCTTTGGTGCTGGTGACCGGACTTGAACCGGTACGGTGTTGCCACCGAGGGATTTTAAGTCCCTTGCGTCTGCCGATTTCGCCACACCAGCAAATAACGATTACATTGCATAAACTGCGATTCATACACTCAAAAAGCAATTACGAACCGGAGCATCTATGCAATCTTCCACCGTAAAAATATACATTAAAAACGGCGTGAAGATATTATAGCACAACCGGCTCGTAAAATCAATTGCAAATTTACTGCTATATGGGAGAATTTGCACAAAATATTAGTGTTTAAAAACAGCGACTACCGTTTGAAGCATAATCTTAAAATCTTGCCATACAGAGATACGATTGAGATATTCTAGGTTATAACGCATCTTTTCCGGCAGAATGTCATTAATATAAATTTCTTCCGGATCGCCACCAGAATTAAGCAGTTCATCCTCATCCTTAAAATGGATACTCGCCGTTGCAGTTACGCCCGGACGCACCAAAAGGGTTGCCAAGTACTCGGGCTTGTAGGCATCTACATACTTACGCACCTCCGGTCTTGGCCCCACGAGGCTCATGGTACCATCCAGAACATTTAGAACCTGCGAGAACTCATCCAAACGGCACTTTCGAATCAACTTGCCCACTCGCGTGATTCGTGAATCTCCTTCTGTGGTAAGCGCCAGACCTTTTTTATCTGCATCCTGTACCATAGAGCGAAACTTATAAATACGAAAATCTTGCCCGTTAAGGCCTACCCGTACTTGTCTAAAAAAAACCGGACCTTTGGAATCGATTTTAATCGCCACTGCCAACAACAAAAAAAACGGCGATAAAACCAATAAAATCAATGCTGCAACCACAATGTCAAACACTCGCTTAAAAAACAAGGAGATCTTTTGCCGGTTCAACAGCTCAATATAAGGTTTGATTTCTTCCTGTTGCATCCACTGGGGTAACTCCTGATATTGCACACTTTTCACCATTTTCCTTAAAAACTTTGCGTGGAAGCTTCTACCTATCATTATGGCAGAATTTTCTCTTTTTAAACTGTACCCAAAGAAATAACATTTGTCAAATCCTTTTTCTTTTTGTCGACGTTTACGAAACAATTTACGAAACTACTACGGGATGATATAATTGTTATAGAAAGAAAGTAAAATTATATTTCCTGTATTATAACGATAGAAACGGGGTTTTCCGATGTGTTATCTTGGCATTGATTTGGGCGGCACAAACATTGCGACTGGTGTTATTGACCGTAACGGCAAGCTTTTATCCAAACAGTCTATGCCCACCGGTGCTCCTTGCTCACCACAGGAGCTATGCGACAGAATTGCTTTGGCCGCGCAAATCGCTTGCGCAGAGGCAGAACAGACCGTACAAGCAGTGGGAATTGGCTGTCCTGGTTCGGTAAATCGTAACTCCGGCGTAGTAGAGCTTACACCTAACTTACCGTTTCGTCATTTTCCCATTCGGGAGGAATTGGAACGCCGCCTGCACCTCCCCATTGGCGTGGATAACGATGCCAATGCTGCTGCCTGGGGCGAGTTTAAGGCCGGAGCACTTAAGGGGGCACACAATGCAGTTGCCATTACCCTTGGAACGGGTGTTGGGAGTGGCTTAATATTAAACGGTAAAATCTATGCCGGACAAAACGGCGCCGCTGGCGAAATGGGCCATATGGTGATTGAACGTGACGGTCGCGCCTGCAACTGCGGCAGACGAGGCTGTTGGGAAAAGTATGCTTCCGCTACGGGGTTAATACTAACAACACGTGAGCTTATGGAACAGGATACCGCCCATGAAAGCGCGCTTTGGCAGATGGTTAACGGAGATTTAAACCAAATTTCAGGCAGAAGCGCATTCGATGCCATGCGTAAGGGTGACGTGCTTGGCGCAAAGGTGGTAGAGGTTTATATCAGAGACTTGAGCTGCGGGCTAATTAATATCATTAACAGCTTGCAGCCAGATACTATTTGTATTGGCGGGGGAATTAGCCATGAGGGGGAAGCTCTGCTTGCACCTACAAAGGCAATCGTAGAAAAAGAGCAGTATGTAACCAACTCTCCAATCCAGACAAAGCTGGTTACCGCCAAGCTGGGAAACGATGCAGGCATCATCGGTGCGGCACTCTCCGGTGCGGAGCTTTGTGGACAATAACTATTTTACGAAATACATAAAACTATAACATTGCAGAACAAAGAATGCGTCCTGAACTCGACACATGCCGAGCACAGACGCATTCTTCTTCTCTTTTATACGGATTCTTCGAATACAATTAAAAGATACTATGAAACCGTTCAGAATTATATTAGAGAGTGTGAATTAGCTCGCCGCAAATTGGCTGTTATACAAATTCGCATAAAAGCCTTTATTTGCAAGCAGTTCCTCATGTGTTCCCTGCTCAATTATTTTGCCAGCATTCATAACCAAAATCAAATCCGCTCCCTGTATGGTAGAAAGGCGATGAGCAACTACAAAGCTGGTACGCCCCTCCATCATACGCTGAAAAGCCTTTTGCACTAACAGTTCTGTGCGGGTATCAATACTGCTGGTTGCTTCGTCGAGTATTAGCATAGGCGGGTCAACGAGCATCACCCGGGCAATACAAAGTAATTGCCGTTGCCCTTGCGATAGGTTTCCCCCATCCTCTGAAATCATCGTATCATAGCCATTGGGCAAACGGGTAATAAAAGAATGCGCCAATGCCGCTTTTGCAGCTGTTTCCACTTCCTCCAACGTTGCATTCGGCTTGCCATAAGCGATGTTATCACGAATCGTACCAGAGAAAAGCCACGTATCCTGCAATACCATACCGAATAAAGAGCGAAGGCTGCTGCGCGAAATCTGGCGGATGTCGGAATCGTTCACCCGAATGCTGCCACTGTCTACATCATAAAAACGCATAATCAGATTAATAATCGTGGTTTTGCCGCAACCGGTAGGACCTACAATAGCAATTCTCTGCCCTGCGTGCGCATTTATATCAATTTCTTGCAAAAGCTTGGTATTTGGGCGGTATGAAAAACTAACATCATCAAACGTTACCGTATAGTCGCTTCCCTTTACCTGCTGGGTATTTTCAGACTCTGCCGGCTCTTCCTCTTCATCGAGCACCTCAAATAAACGGCGAGCAGAAGCAAATGCCGTTTGAATTTGAGTTAGCACAGCGGTCACCTCATTAAATGGCTTTGTGTATTGGTTGCCATATGCTAAAAAGCTAGTAATCTGCCCTACACTTAAATGAGTAGGAACACCAGTGATGGCACATATTGCTCCAATTACCGCAACCGAGGTATATACAATACCATTTACAAAACGTGTAGATGGATTAGAAAGTGAAGAATTAAATTGTGCTTTTTCTCCTGCTTCGTACAACCTGTCATTAATTTCGTCAAATGTATTTTCTGCACGATTTTCATAATGAAATGCCCGAACGGTTTTGATGCCGCCCACCATTTCTTCAATTAGTCCGCTAAGCTCTCCCTGGCAAGCTTGCTGGTCAAAAAAGCGCTTTCTAGATATTTTCGCAATAAAAGCAGCCACAAACAATGAAAGTGGAGTTATGCAAACCACTACGAGTGTAATTACTGGGCTAATGGTGAGCATGAACAGCAGTGTGCCTACTATTGTTACTACACCTGTAAACAGCTGTGTAATGCCTTGCAGCAAGCCATCTGACACTTGATCCACATCATTCACAACACGGCTGACCAAATCTCCATGCGCGTGGCCATCAATATACTTTAAAGGTAAGCGGTTTACCTTTTCATATGCCTTTACGCGTAAATCACGTACCGTGCGGTAGGTCGCTTGATTGGTGCAATAGGTCATAATCCATTGGAATACCGCGCTTGTAACAACGGTAATAGCAAGCAAAAGAAGGATTTGCCGCATTCTCTCAAAATCTACCTTACCCGGTTCAACCACTTGGTCAACTGCATGACCAATGAGAATAGGAGCATATAATGAAAGAGATATATAAATAATAGCGCAGAGTAATGCACCTGCGAGATACCCCAAATAAGGCTTCATATACCCGGCTACACGACCAATTATAGTGCGGTTCATTTTGCCACCTCCTCACGGTTCATCTGCGACAGGCAGATCTCCTGATAAACCGGGCAGCCTTGAACTAGCTCTTCATGAGTACCAATTCCAGCCACAGCTCCATCATCGAGTACCATAATTCGGTCTGCATGGCGAATTGAGCTCACTCTCTGAGACACAATTAATACGGTCATTTCGGCAGTATCATTTTTTAGAGCACGACGCAAGGCCGCATCTGTTGCAAAATCCAATGCACTTGAGCTATCATCAAGAATTAACACTTGTGGATTCTTAGCTAGGGTTCGGGCAATTGCTAAACGCTGACGTTGACCACCCGAGTAATTTTTACCGCCTTGACTAACAGGCGATGACAATCCCTTTGGCAAAGCCCTTACAAATTCTTCTGCTTGCGCAGTTTTGAGAGCCAACCACAATTCATCATCTGTTGCGTTCGCATTTCCCCATTTCAGGTTTGTTCCGATCGTTCCAGTAAACAGTTCAGATTGCTGAAGTACAATACCAACTCGATTTCGTAATATTTGAAACGGATATTCGCGTACATCTACACCGTCAAGAAGAACTTGACCCTCCGTAACATCATAAAAACGAGGTATTAAATTAACGAAAGTTGACTTGCCAGAACCCGTACCACCTATAATACCTATGGTTTCTCCGGGAGCAATTGCGATATTACAGTCCTTAATTGCATATTCTCCAGATTGATGATAAGAAAAACTTACATTGCAAAACTCTACCTTTGGTGCACCGGGTATGGTCTTAACTTCTTCTGAACGAGTGGTTTCTCTTACTGCGGTTTCCGTTTGAAGCACTTCGTTTACTCTGGATGCGGAAGCTGATGCTTTGGTAAAAATAACGACTAAATTTGCAACAACTACTAGAGCCAAAAAAGTTTGGTTCATGTAGTTAATCAAGGCCACAATCTGACCCTGAGAAACGACTCCATTATCCACCCGATAGCCACCAAACCATACAATCGCTAAAATAGAAAAGTTCACTATAGAGAATGTAATTGGGTTTAACAAAGCGGATAGTTTACCAACACGAATGGCAACGGCAGCCTGCTCCTCAGCAGCATCAGTAAAACGCTCTGTCTCTTGTTTTTGCCTTGAAAAAGCGCGGATAACCCGTACGCCAGACAAGCTTTCGCGCGATAAACGAGAAATCACATCCAATTTCTTTTGTATGGACTTAAAGAATGGGATGGAACGACTCATAACCAAATACAGAGCAAGACCTATGAGTGGAGTTGCTACAACGAAAATAATTGCTAACGGTACATCTATAGTCATTGCCATAATTACCGCACCTATGGCGAGGAACGGCGCACGCACTACCAGCCGAATTAGCATTGCCACTGCAAGCTGAAGCTGATTAACATCGTTCGTTAAACGGGTGATTAAAGATGGTGTGCCAAAACGGTCAATTTCCGCATATGAGAGCGTATTAATATGGCGAAATAATTCTCCACGTAAAACGGTTCCGAAGCCTTGAGAAGCCTCTGCAGCCATCTTCTGGCAGACAAGAGTTGAACACAGCCCTACTACACCGAGCAGCAGCATAACACCGCCCATCTTCCAAACATACGGTACATCTGCCCTCAGAACACCTTGATCGATAATTCTCGCTGTAACTATTGGTATAATTAGCTCAAAAATAGCTTCTATCAATTTAAAGATAGGACCAAGAATTACCTGTTTTCGATATGATTTTAAGTATTTAGTAAGTTCACGCAAAAATGATCAGGCCCTTCATTTCGTAATGTTAGTTTTACAATTTAAAGATTTGTAAAACAATGCTTATAAAATGATATCTCCACAGTTTCTCTCTAATTAATTCTATTATTTAAATACTAGCTTAATAAATTACTATCTGGCATTTAGTACCACTAAGCTGATGATTCAATGCTCTCTCAGCCGCCAAAAGCTTCGCTTTTGCGCGCGGTGTGAGGTTATTCAATCATTAATCCTTCGGTTCGCTTTCGTAAAACTGCGGACAAACTATTGTTACCTCTAAG